>NZ_JAAMNR010000001.1:53414-1306558 GCF_011066115.1 Paenibacillus sp. EKM212P | reverse complement strand
GCGGACGTGGCTCAGCGGTAGAGCATCGCCTTGCCAAGGCGAGGGTCGCGGGTTCGATTCCCGTCGTCCGCTCCATTTATTAGTCCCCTTAGCTCAGCTGGATAGAGCGTTTGACTACGAATCAAAAGGTCGGGAGTTCGAATCTCTCAGGGGACGCCATTAACTTCATAAGCCGGTGTGGCGGAATTGGCAGACGCGCGCGACTCAAAATCGTGAGGGAAACCGTGGAGGTTCGAGTCCTCTCACCGGCATCTATTTCGGGATGTAGCTCAATGGTAAAACTCAGCCTTCCAAGCTGGTAGCGTGGGTCCGATTCCCATTACCCGCTTTATATAGATGAAAAAGGAGAGATGGCTTATTTTTATGCCATCTCTCCTTTTTTACTTTTAAACTGTTTCTATCGACATGACAACCAGTAGAAACCCCAAGGCAATCTCCTCCGTTCTTTTGCGTTATTAACATGCACTATGGATAGGGCGTACAACTAACGAGGAACGATAGTTAAATAACACACAATGTTGAGCAGGCGTTTCAAGTCTGCTCTTTTTATTAAATTAACGGGCAAGTTAGTTTTAAATTTACTTCACCAACTCAACACAGAAAGCGCAAAAGTCTGTCGGGAAACTCGACAGACTTTTGCGCTTTAGAAGATGAATTTACCAAGGTTGACTTGTTGGTCCAATTGAAAACTCATTAACGTTCGTATCTTCTGGCTGATCAATCGCGAACGCAACAACATTGGCAACTCGATCAGGTGAAATACCATGTTGTTCATACAATGCAGTTGCACCTTTTAAAGTATTCTTATCTGTGATGGTAGTCAACAATTCTGTATTTATTGCTGCTGGATAAATAGTTGCTGTACGGATGTTCGTACCTTCAATGAAGATCCCCGATAAACACCCTTGTATTCAGGAGACATCTGATCCAATGCGTTTGGAACTGCAGCTTAATTTGAATATATCGACCGGTAAACGTGTCATGCTGTCGCGTTAAGTTTCGGAGATTCAAGCAACTGAACGCCCCTTGTTTTATAATGATCAAAGTCTTCTTTGTAGAAATAGAATCATCTTCGGTTGATTACTCCTCGGGTAAGAGTTATGAACGGTTGACCTTGGCTTCAAAACGCTTTTCCAACTCGTCCCAGTTGGGTGTAGGGACCCGGGTCTGTTCCTTCCAAAGGTGAAACACGCAGCTCAAAGCTACGATTTCCCCTACGGATCCGTTAACCAGTCGGCTGATCGGCATCCTATGATAAATTTTCATAAAAAAGGCGCATTAACGCCGGTCGTTTGCGGATTAGTGAAGCTTGCGCGGCCGGCGTTAGCGGATATTGTAAGGCCTCTAACCACGCGAAAGCCTTCGTCCATAGCCGCGATCATCTGCCGCAACAACTTGTCGTCGCCGGCGTTTTTTTTCATTTGACGCTCGTGTATAACCGTTACAAAGTTTAGCGCAATTACAGGCACGATATAATTCTTCAACCGTGCATCTATATTTTCATGATAGATAGGTATCGTACTTATTTGGTTTACATATGCGGGTACGCCCCCTTCCATGCAGAGGGTCTTTCCCAAACAAACATGGACTAACGGCCACCATCATGAATGCAAATGTCTTGGCTTGTGAATCTGAACCTCCTTAATGGAGTACAGGGCACAGGCCGAGAGTTTTTTGTTAGGACATACTCTGAGTCCTTAATTTCCCGACCTAGAGGAACCATAGGCAACATCGTATTATCTCGCTGGTCGAATATTTAAAGCGGTGTTTGTGAATACCAGTCTATGTGAACACTATTTAACAAACTAACAAATTCGCCATTCAAATCTTCTCTTGAATCAATTTTGGTATACTATGTGGTAGATAAAAGAATTAATTTGAAGTCTGGCTATAAGTGTGTTTCTACAACAACTTGAGGAATGAATTTGATTTTGGTGAAATGCGGAAGCTGTTAGGGCGTAAAGAGAGAAGAGGAGGAATGAAAATGTCGTATCTCGTTGATTTTAAAGATGTATCTACGGTTGGTTTAGAGTCATCACCTGTAGCAGAAGCGCTTGCTGGTTTACGTGCTAATGAGGCCCGTTATTTTATGAACAAATACAAGCATGAGTTTACGGTTGTACCAGCTAGCGAAAGCCAGGAGAGCCTTGAATATGTGAACCGAATTTTGATAGAAGAACGTGATATTGCGTTTGCGGCTAAGCCTTTAGAAACGTCGCGTTTTCAAGTGGAAAATATCCAATTCACCTACGTTTTTTATGAGGATGGTCTTGCAATCAACGTCATGTATACGGTGGATGACCCTAAGAAGCGGGCCGTTGGTTTTAAGCTTTCTGAGGGGATGGAGGTACCAAAGGAGCTAGAAGGGAGGTTTAAGTTTGCTAGGCAGAAGTCTAAACTAGCTGGAACAATTCGGGGTTCGTTTTTTTTAATTAAAGGACAATATTAAAGTAAGCAAAAGCGCAAATGGAGGAACCAGCCCCTTATTCTCTTTACAAAAAAATGTGAAATTAAAGCAAGGGCTATCCCGCAAAAGGATGGCCCTTTTTTGAAAGAATGATGAAAAGCTACCGCTTATCATATGATTACAAACAGGAAGATGGTGGGTAGTCTCTGATAAGGAGACTATTTTTTTGAAAACTTGCCCCTTCAGCCAACGCGGTGAACCATGCCATAAGTGAAGATGAAAAATTTTCCTGTTGGAAGTGACCTAACAATACGATTAGCCAGAAAAGTTTGCTGCGAATGAAGATAACAACACTTAGTGTGGTATGCACTCGTGTTGATCTTGTTTTAATATCCAAACTTCTATTTCATACATGTTGTTGTTAGTCCATGTCTTGCTTCGCTTTTCTCAAGTGCTTTATTAAGCGGCCCATGATCGATTCTCGGTCTCGTCTCCAATCAGTTGTTGAAGTAGTGAGACTGTTCGAGGTCGTGGATCAGTGCAGGTTGCACAGGCCGCCATCCCAGAAGTTCCTGAGTTGCAACGCTTGATCTCGGGATATCGAGCGCTGCAAGTGTGCTGAGGAAGCCGAAGTGGGTGTCTGCTTCTTCACGTGAAATGCTGACTACAGGCACGTTCAGGTGTTTACCGATAACACTTGCGATGTCGCGAAATGGCACGCCTTCATCTGCGACCCCATTTAGTCGTGAACCGGCGGGTGCCTTTTCTAACGCAAGGCGGTATAGATGTGCGGCGTCAAGGCGGTGCACAGCCGGCCAGCGGTTGCTCCCCTCTTCCACATAGGCTGAGAAGCCCTTCGTTTTGGCAATGTTGATCAGTCTCGGCACAAATCCTGTGTCACCCTCACCGTGTACCGAAGGACAAAGCTCTACGATCGCTGTCCGCACTCCGCGCTCAGCCAGCAATAACATTACGTTTTCTGCTGTCACTCCATTGGCGTGCGTGGTGATCACGAACGGCTTCCCGGACCCTTCCAGCGCCGCCCCCATCGCTTCGACGGCGTGCAGATCTGCTGCAAGTGCCCTGGCGAAGTTCGAGAAGTCGTGATTGAATGCCAGATGAATAATGCCATCCGCAGCAGCCGCACCACTACGAAGGCTGTCGAGATCGTCAATGTCACCGCGGTGCACTTCGGCCCCGGCCTCTTTTAGTTTCGCAGCGCTATTGTCTGAGCGCACAAGACCGACGACCTGATGACCCGCATCAATGAGTTCACGGACGACAGCGGAACCGATGTAACCTGTTGCTCCTGTTACGAAAACACGCATCATGAAATCCCCCTTAAGCTACTAACCATTATTGTATAAATTATAATTACCACGCGATGGGTCCATCCTCATCTGAGAACGTTCCTGTTGGACCGTCCGCACCAATCATCGCAAGCCGGACTGCTTCACGCGCCCCTTGTTCAACACTACGAGTGCCAGCAAAATTATTGAGCGCAGTCGATGTAAAACCTGGACAGGCCGCATTGACCTTGATGTTTGTCGATTCAAGCGCAAAGGCAAAGGCAAGTGTCACCGCATGAACAGCCGATTTTGATGCCGAATAGGCCCCAAACATCGCACGATGTGAGTTTTCCGGAATGGAGTTCCAGCTAAGGGAGCCGCCGGTGCTGCCCATGTTGACGATGCGTGCTGCAGGAGCCTCACGTAAAAGTGGCAACATGGCCTGGGTGACAGCAATGACACCAAAAACATTAGTTTCATAAACCGAACGAATGTCTTCGAGCGAAGCAACGGTCAAAAGACCGCTCGTCGCGCCACTGCTCGGAAACGGATCGTCCGGTTTACCTGCGTGTGATATGCCCGCATTGTTCACAAGTACATCGAGACGACCAAATTCGTTCCGAATACGCTCTGCTGCAGCAACAATGGAGTCCTGATCGGTAACGTCGAGCTGGAGAGCGTGCGCATCCGAACCGATGCTTTTGGAGGCAGTTTCTCCATTTTCGAGGCTGCGTGATCCAACGAGCACGGTGAAGCCGTGTTCCGCTAGATCCTTCGCAATCTGTAAACCTATTCCTTTATTGGCACCGGTGATCAAGGCTACGGGTTTGTCCTGCATGGTTGTAATCTCCTTTTTGGTATGGGGCACCATCTATATATTTCCCGTTGGATGTGGGATAATGATATTAAATCACACAAAAACGAAACTGTAAAGTTCCGGAACTAATTAGTTTCTGAATATATATTTTAAAAGGAGCTAAGTTTATGAGTAAAATAAAAAAGGAAATGTCTGAGAGGGGCGAATTAACTGAGGTCGTGGCAAAAAAGCCTGCGAAAACATTGGGACGCAAGAGAGATCACACGCGGGATGATAAAATCCTCGAGGCGGCAATCGACATCCTCGCCGATACGAGTTTCGATGGTATGACAATGGACATGGTCGCGGCTCGAGCAAAGGCTGGGAAGGCGACGGTTTACCGCCGCTGGTCTTCCAAGGCGGAGTTAGTCCGAGACGCCTTGGCATGGATGAATCGAAATCATCTTGAGCTCGAAAGCTTGCCTGATACAGGAACCTTACGCGAAGATCTCCTCGTGCTTTTGAAGCCGCAATCGATAGCGGAAGAAGAACGCAAATTTCGAGTCCTAGCGGGCCTAGGCTCCTTTTTGCAGCATCCGGAATTTGCCGAAGCAGGAACAGCCGGGATTTTCGAGCCATGGGTTGTTGTAAACCGCGAGCTTATGAACCGAGCCGTCGTCCGCGGTGAAATTCCTGCTCACGCGGACATTGAGATGGCTTGCCAGGTCATTACTTCAATGGCTTCTTTTCGCGGACTCATCCAGCGCAAACCGTTCGACAAGCCTTTCTTCACAGCGCTAATCGATGGTATTCTACTGCCTGCACTCAAAAACCCGCGAACAGCACCAAATATCATGGACCGATGATGACCAGGCGCTTACCAGAAGAATCTACAAGGTGGATCAAGAGGTGAGCAGGATTGGTTTCAGGATAGTGAGCCTAGGAGAAAAATATTACGGAGTCGAACGCTCTGTTGTATTATCACAGAAATGATTCAATTAACGGGAACGATACTTGAATTTAGAACAGGGAGCACACTGCCACTGTGAGGTACAAAAAAAGAACCAAATGTGATTTTGGTTGACGCAGTGAAGGACGATTTAAATTATGTAATTATACTGAAAGATTGTTGTGGTTTGTGGTATAACATCACCCTACTAAACACCCAATATTCTAAAAATGGATTTTAGTCTAGCGAATAACCGGCTATTCGTCCATGCCTAAAATAAACAACTCACGTACACTGAACCATATTTATAGGGAGGTGTCGTTGTTGAGTTGTCCGGATAAAAAAAAACGTGCAAAAAGAAAACCACAATTGTTTGCCATCCAAAAGAAAAGAAAAAAGAAACTGTTGAGTTTTCTGGATAAAAAAAAATCGTGCAAAAAGAAAACCGCAATTGTTTGCCATCCAAAAGGAAAAAAAAAGAAACGACGTCTTCTAGTTATTAAAAAAATAGTGCGGGTACCGTGTCCCCCACCTAAAGGTCAGCAATTACTTCAAGGACTTGCGGGAGCAATTGCAGAAGCTGGACCTCAAGGACTTGTAGGAGCACTTGGCCCCCAAGGATTGGCAGGGATTGCAGGAGCGATAGGCGCACTTGGTCCCGAAGGACTTGCAGGAGCACTTGGCCCCCAAGGATTGGCAGGGCTTGCAGGAGCGATAGGCGCACTTGGCCCCGAAGGACTTGCAGGAGCACTCGGCCCCCAAGGATTGGCAGGGATTGCAGGAGCAATTGGCGCACTTGGCCCCGAAGGACTTGCAGGAGCACTTGGCCCCCAAGGATTGGCAGGGATTGCAGGAGCACTTGGGGCGCTTGGCCCCCAAGGACTTGCAGGAGCACTTGGTCCCCAAGGACTTGCAGGGATTGCAGGAGCGATAGGCGCACTTGGCCCCGAAGGACTTGCAGGAGCACTTGGCCCACAGGGACTTGCAGGGATTGCAGGAGCAATTGGTGCAGCTGGATTGGCAGGACCAACAGGAGCAACAGGACCAGCAGGACCAGCAGGACCAGCAGGAGCAGTAGGACCAGCAGGACCAGCAGGAGCAGCAGGAGCAGTAGGACCAGCAGGAGCAGTAGGACCAGCAGGACCGGTAGGACCAGCGGGACCAGTAGGAGCAGCAGGAGCAACAGGTCCAGCGGGACCCGCAGGGCCGGCAGGTGGAGTATTAGGCTTTGCAGATTTCTTTGCCTTGATGCCTCCTGATAATGCAGCAACTGTTGCTCCCGATACAGACGTAAGTTTTCCGCAAGATGGTCCAATCAGTGGGACTGCAATTACCCGTATAAATGCGAGCTCTTTTAACTTGGCTACAATTGGCACTTATCAGGTTTTGTTTCAGGTAGGTGTAAACGAACCGGGTCAACTCATTTTAACACTCAACGGCGCTGATCTGGCTTATACGGTGGTCGGGCGTGCAACAGGTACTTCTCAAATAGTAGGAATGGCTCTTGTGCAAACAACGGTCATTAATTCAGTACTCACAGTGCGAAATCCTGCTGGCAATGCCGCGGCACTCACGATCACTCCATTAGCTGGAGGAACAAGACCAGTTTCCGCGCACCTTGTTATTACGCAGGTTGCATAGAGGGAAAGAAATGCAGTATTTTTCGATAATAATGCCAATATCAACGATAGTTCAATAACCACGAGGAGACGGCAGACGATAGAGTGGCTGTCGTTTTCTCAACTAACGAGCAAATTAGCTTAATAAATACATTGATGCCGCAAACGAAAAAGAGGAGTAGATATCCTTAGGGCATCTACTCCATACTTTTAACGTTAATGTTAAATTGTTGGTTCTTTTGGCGTAATCAAAACCTACGGGTGATCTTTTGAAAGATGGTTAGATATCGAGTTTACGGGTACCGATCCATTTCACCATGTCAGGATCGCGATGTGAAAAGAACAGGCTCTGTTTCGTATCTAACGTAGTAATCGACTCCATATCCTCCTGGCTTAACTCAAAGTCAAAGATATTGAAGTTTTCGATAATTCTTTCTTTACGAACAGACTTTGGAATCACAACAACTTCTCTTTGTGTCAACCAGCGTAAAACCACCTGAGCAACGGATTTATTATACTTTTCAGCTATGGATACCAATACTTCATTCTGGAACAAGTTATTTTTCCCTTCAGCAAAAGGCGCCCAGGATTCGATCTGAACATTATTCTCTTTCATGAATTTTGCATTTTCGATTTGCTGGTTGAATGGGTGCGTTTCAACCTGATTCACGGCAGGAATTACTTCATTATGAATAATCAAATCGATCAGGCGATCCTCATGGAAGTTACTAACGCCGATTGCACGGACCTTTCCTTCACGGTACAAACAGACACCCACTTCACATCTTTATTATGCACCAGATGACAAAGCGATCGTTATCCCGTTCGTGCCAAATGTTTGCCTAATCCTCTCACTACCACCTATTTAACAGATAAATATGGACTATAATCGAACTTTAAAGAATGACGGCACGGGGAGGATCAAATGTCTGAAATAATCACTAAGCAGCAAATACCCCATACCCTATCCCCAAAATTCTTTACATACGCAGACTCCAAATTCTACCTTAGGAGCGAATCTATCTTAATAAATACCCTCGCATCTGGAAAACCCAACGTATCGATTAACCACTACAGCAACTCAAAATAAATTCTCGATTTTAAGTGTCCGTTTGTATAATCTGATCACACCCCGATATATCTAAAAATGCCTCCTTGCTCTCTATCTAAATTTCTTTCTCTCCATCCTCTGTAATCTTAATTCAGATAAATCTGTCGTTGCTTGGTTGATTGCCGATCTAACAGTATCCCTCTATTAGGTTGAAATCCTATATAAATCGGTTGAAAATGTTGATTTTACCAATGGACAAGGATTTGTACAATAGAGTTGTAGCGCTTACATTTCCAAGGAGGTTGCGGCGAAATGAAGAGAATTCAGCTGATTGGCAAACAAATCAGGACCCCGAGATCCAAAAGGAGGCCGTGTTGATGAAATTTAAGGGAATATTGGCGGCATTTTTGTTTTTAACCACAGCGTCTGTGTTGTTTGGGACGCATACGGCAGAGGCCCATGAACTATCCAATGACAAGCTGACGATTCAGACAGGGGAGCATGGCGAAATTTCATCCATACGTATCAAGGGAGATGCTTTCCCGACAGAGTATGTCATGAACGCAACGGTAACACCTGAACAGAACACCGCAGATCATCAGTGGCTAGGGGAGCTGATGTTCACGTACCGATTGGATGAAGGCAGCTGGACGAAGGCATGGACCAACAAGTCGGCAGACGCACGTAAGATCACAACCAGTGGGAACCGTGTCACTGTCACGTACGAGAATTCTACTAACGCAGAAGGCATACGCAATTTTAAAGTCATTGAAACGTATTCGGCAGAGTCGAATGGTTCGGTGCTGTGGAATATACAGGTGCAGAATACAAGTGGAAAAAAACTGGAGATTGGCGATTTCGGTTTGCCTCTGCCTTTTAATGAGCAGTGGACCAACGGTGATGCGATCTACGAAACTAGAGTGGTGACGCATTCCTTTGTCGGCAATAACAGCTCCTATATTACAGCTGGGCGTCCCAGCGGCATTGGTTCTTCCCTGCTGCTGATTCCTGATTCCTCAACGGGTGCGGGCTTTGAGTATCAGGATCACTGGCGGGATGAGGAGCATCCGGGCAGCAAATGGGCCTGGAATCCGGCCAACGAAGGTAAATGGCTGGAAGGACTCAATGTATTTTATATTCATTCCAATGTCATCAAGTCCACCAACCGGGGGTATTTGCCCAATACAAGCCTAATCCTGAATCCCGGTCAAAGCAAAAACTATGGTTTCAAGTTTCTGGCGGTGAAGGACGAGCATGATGTAAAAGATACGTTGTACCAAGAAAACTTGGTGGATACAACAGTCGTACCGGGTATGATCGTGCCTACGAATCAAAAGGCGAAGGTGGACCTGCGCTCCAAGCAGGCGATCAGCAAAGTAACCTATCCAGACGGAACGGCTATTCCGCAGACGGATAGCAAGGCCGGAGGACATTACATTTATGAACTGAAATTTACTAAGCTGGGCCCGAACTTCATAACGGTAGAATACGGCAACGGCAACAAAACGGTGTTACAGTTCTATGCCATCGAGCCGATTGATCAAGCGCTGCAACGGCATGCTACATTTATGGTCGACAAAACCCAATGGAATGTACCGGGTGATCTGCGCGACAAGGTATTTGACGATTGGATGATGCATACCAAATCCAAACGCAACATTTTTAACGGCTATTGGGGCTGGGGGGATGATTGGGGTCTGACCCACGGACAGTTCCTGGCTGAGAAAAACACACTGTCTCCAGTCGCCAAAGAGGTGCGGGCAGTAGACGATTATTTGGAGACAGCGATCTGGACGAATCTGATGAACGGACATCATGAGGATTATTTAATTCATGATTTCTTGATGCCAGAGCCTAACGATACACCGACCTATCGAGGGTATGCGTATCCGCACGTATACAACACGTATTTCAGCATGTACAAGATTGCTAAGGAATACCCGGATCTTGTCACTTACAAGCATCCAAAGGAAACCTATTTGCTGCGGGCGTATAACATTTTCAAAGCATTGTATGAAGGGCCAGTCGCGTACAACTGGGAAACAGGTTTGATGGGCGAACTGACCACACCGGATATTATTCAGGCACTTCATGATGAAGGCTATGATGATGAAGCGAATGATCTCAAGGAAAAAATGGATCGCAAATATAACAATTTTAAAAATACAAAGTATCCTTACGGTTCTGAATATAGCTATGACAATACAGGGGAAGAGGCTGTATATACGTTAGCCAAACAGAATATAGATACAGAGGGAGAGCAAAGCAAAGCCCTGGAAATGATGAGTAAAATTAATGCCAAAACCCGTGCGGCACGCGGTCACATGCCCGTATGGTACTACTACACCGATCCGGTGACGATTACCGGGGAAAACTGGTTTAACTTCCAGTACACGACTTCGCTTGCTGGATATGCGATGGATGACTGGATTCGCCATCATGAAGACAATCACCGTGAGGAACAACAACGGTTGTCCTATGCAGCTAAAATTGCCAATGTCGGAGCGATTAACTCCGGGCAAATCAGCTCGGACCCTGAAAACATCGGGGCGGTCGCATGGACGTATCAAGCGGAAAAAGGCAATAACGGCACGAACGGCACTGGCGGCGGTAAAAATGTTCCGCTCTTTAACGGCTGGCGCGGCATGAGCGGCGAGGCTGATCTCGGATTGTTCGGTGCGCTCAAAACATTAAGTGCTGATATCGCGATTGATCCTATTTTTGGATTGACGGGCTACGGTGCAGAGGTGAGCAAAAGCGGCAACGTGTATACGATCAAGCCACTGGACGGCCTGTTCAAGCGGGTCAATCTGATCACGGAAAAGCTGTATATCGAGCTGGAAAAGGACCAATATACAGAAGCCAAGTTGGCAACATCCAAGGATTATGTATGGTTCCAACTGAAAAATCAAACGCCGGGCCAAGCCCATTCCACGTACGTTACATTTGACGGTTTGAAGAAAGGAACGTATCTGGTTAAAGTGGGCGGTCAATCGCAAGGAAAGTTTAATGCGTATGCGACCACCAACAAACTTAAATTGGAGATTGGTACAGCATCCTCCTATACGGTAGAGCTGACACCGACCACACCTGATCCGAACAAGGCGCCTGTCGTGGATGCCGGCAAAGATTCGAAGGTAAAGCTGCCGGATCAGATCATTCTGAAAGGCACGGCTACGGATGATGGGCTTCCGCAAGGAAAGGTGACAAACGAGTGGAGTCTGGTTGAAGGACCACAGGATGCGAAGGTCACATTCAGCAGCAAAACATCGCTGCGCACGAAGGTGGACGTTTCCGAGCCGGGAACGTATGTGTTCAAGCTGACAGCCAGCGATTCTCAGTTGTCAGCGGAGGCTAAAGTAACGGTGGTAGCTGAACCGGCGGCTCCGTTACTTGAACAGCTCGCAGTTTACAAGTTTGATGAAACAAGCGGTTCTGTAGTTGCGGATTCATCAGACAGCGGCAATGATGCTGCCGTGAAGGGGACGGCTGCATGGGCTGCGGGTAAAACAGGCAATGCTGTCAGCCTGAACGGCAAGGACAGCTATGTGCAGCTTCCGGCGGGTATTGTCAGTCGGGCACAGCAATTGACCGTATCCGGCTGGGTTAAAGCGAACACCCTGAGCGATTATGTGCGGATTTTTGACTTCGGCTCCGGGACGAATGAATATATGTTCCTGACGCCTAAAGCAGGAAACACCATGCTGTTTGCCATTACCAACCAAGGCAACGGGCAGGGACAGGAGCAGACGATTGAAGGCCCTGTACTGCCGACAGGCGTATGGAAGCATGTTGCGGTCACGCTTTCGGGTTCCACAGGTATTTTATACGTGGATGGAAAAGAAGTGGGACGCAATACCAATCTGACCTTGAATCCTACCAGTCTGGGTCAGACCAAAAATAATTTCATCGGCAAATCTCAGTACCCTGATCCGTACTTCAATGGTCTGGTGGATGAATTCCGTATCTACAGCCGTGCTTTGAATGCAACCGAGGTGGCAGGACTGGCCTCTGGTACAGCACAAAACCTAACGGGAGCCGAGAAAATCACGGCTTTAAAAGAAGTAAACGTGACGACTCGTGCAGGTGAAAAACCCGAACTGCCAAGCGTCGTGGAAGCTACGTATGGAGAAGGCTCCACCAAATGGGTGGCTGTGGAATGGGAGGATATAGACCCTGCACAATATGCTGCTCCAGGTTCGTTTGAGTTGAAGGGTAAAGTAGAAGGGACAGAGTTAAAGGCAATTGCGAAGGTAACTGTGATTGAGGCTGGGGCTGCGGATTCATCGGTAACACCGGTTAGTCCGGAGAATTCAGTAACCTCGTCAACTACGACACCCTCGGTAACATCTGCCTTACCACTTCGGCCTATTAGCTCCGCTAAATCAGCGGGGGTATCCTGAATGGGAGGCAACAACGCATAGTTATGAGTAACCTTTCCCATCGTCACTTTCCTCCTAATAAAGGGGAGAGTGGCGGTGGGTATCCTTGCATTTGAGGTGCAAAACCGCGAACAAAAAGGTGAATGGGGGAAAAAGTATGAGCAAGATTACATTTCTGGGTGCAGGCAGTACGGTATTTGCTAAAAATGTGCTTGGCGATTGTATGTTGACGCCTGCTTTGCAGGGCTTTGAACTGGCGTTGTTCGATATTGACCCTGTAAGGCTAAAAGATTCAGAAAATATTTTATCCAATTTGAAAAAAACAACAGGGAGTACCTGTGTGATTCGCTCCTACACTGATCGCAAGGAAGCACTACGTGGGGCGACCTATGTGGTAAATGCCATCCAGGTAGGCGGCTATGATCCGTGTACAATTACGGATTTTGAAATTCCTAAAAAATACGGCCTGCGCCAAACGATTGCCGATACGGTTGGTATTGGCGGTATTTTCCGCAATTTACGTACGATTCCGGTGATGCTCGATTTTGCGGCAGATGTACGCGAGGTGTGCCCGGATGCATGGTTTCTCAACTACACGAATCCGATGGCAGTGCTAACGAATGTGATGAACGTTTATGGCGGTGTCCGTACGGTAGGGCTGTGTCATAGCGTGCAGGCGTGTATACCGGAGCTGTTTAAAAGCCTCGGGCTGGAGCAGGAAGGTGTAAAGGCAAAAATCGCAGGCATCAATCATATGGCGTGGCTGCTCGAAGTGAGCAAGGATGGTGTAGATTTGTATCCCGAGATTAAAAAACGAGCCGCCGCTAAGCAGCAGGAAAAGCATCATGATATGGTGCGCTTTGAAATGATGCTAAAATTCGGCTATTACATTACGGAATCGTCCGAGCATAATGCGGAGTATCATCCGTATTTTATCAAACGGGCATACCCTGAGCTGATCGAGCGCTTCAATATTCCTTTGGATGAATACCCGCGCCGCTGTGTGAGCCAAATTGAACGATGGGAAACGATGCGTGAGGAGCTTTTGGGCAATCAGGATCTGCGTCATGAACGGTCAAACGAGTATGCTTCTTATATATTTGAGGCGATCGAAACGAATCAGCCTTTTGCCATTGGCGGCAATGTGATGAACACAGGCTTAATTACCAATCTGCCGAAGGAAGCCTGTGTGGAGGTACCTTGTCTGGTGAATCGTAACGGGGTTACGCCAACCTTTGTCGGGGATTTGCCACCCCAATGCGCTGCGCTGAACCGGACGAATATTAATACCCAGCTGTTAACGATTGAAGCTGCAATCACCGGGAAAAAGGAGCACATTTATCACGCTGCTATGTTGGACCCGCACACGTCCGCAGAGCTGTCCATGGATGATATTGTTTCTCTGTGTGATGACCTGATTGCAGCCCACGGGACATGGCTCCCAGCCTATGTGTAAGGGAGGTAGCTGAATGGGAGGCCGGGGTCGTCAAAAGTTCGCCGGGATTCCTACAATCCGTGGGAAATTCATTGTACTGACGCTGGTACTTACCGTCATTCCGATGGTGGTACTGACCTTTACCTTTTACCGGATCGCGGCCCATTCCCTTGGTGAGAAGTCGGAAGCACTGGCTATGCAGTCCCGGCAAATGAGTGAAAATTACGTCAATGCGACGCTCTCCGATTTGAATGATCTGACCAATTCCATTCTCAGCAATCCTGATGTGCAGTCTACGCTGGAGACCAAGCCGGAAGATGATTATGAATATTTACGGAACGATGAAACACTCAGTATGGTTGTCCGTACGCAAACCCAGACCAAGCCGTATATCACGTCCTCTCTCATATATGCCGCCAATGGCGGGCTCAAGCATTCTCTCTATCAAGGGAATGTTTCGGTCCGTTTTGGCGGCCTTCCTACATTAGAGGAAGCACGTGTGTACTATCGCCGCCTGCTGGCCGAGCGGCCCATGATGTGGATGGCTCATTCGCCGTTTGAATCAGGACGCGGGATGGCGGAGGATCGCATCTATGTGGGAAAACTGCTCCGAAAAACGACTGGAGATTATGCACCCCTCGGATTTTTGCTGCTGGAAATCGACAAGGCCAGTCTGTTTCGGGGGCTTGCTTTTCATGAAACAGATGGCAATACCCAGATGTGGGTGCTGGATCAGGAGGGCGAGCCTGTATACCGATTGCCGGAGCAGGGTGTTGCGGATCAAGCGCTATTGCGGCAGATTGCCAAATCCGCTGTGGATAGGCCCGTGCTCACGAAGGACTGGAGAACATGGAACGGCCGCCAGACGATGATCTCTTACGGCCCGTTAAATGAAGGACAATGGACGCTGCTGCAAAAAGTCGATCAGTCCGTGCTGTTCGAGGATGCGCGGAAAATCGGCGCCTGGACCATCTGGACTTTTTTGATTGCACTGATGCTGGGCTGGATGCTGTCTTATCGGCTGAGTGACACGATTCGTCGCCCCCTGCTGCAATTGAGCCGATTAATGGCGGTCGATGGGAGTGTGAGCGCTACAGGCTCAGCCCAAGCTTTCGAAGCTCCTACTTCCGTTGTTTTTAATCCTAAGGATGAGGTAGGGCAGATCGGGGAGCGTTTTCTTCATATGATGCAAAAAAATCATGAACTGTACGGTCAGGTCTACGAAGCGTTGCTGTCGCGTAAGCAGGCTGAGTTCCGCGCGCTTCAGGCGCAGATTAATCCGCATTTTTTGTACAACACGCTAGAATCACTGAAGGGAATGGCCTTGGCGAATGGGCAACGGGATATGGCAGAGGTAATCGGTGCCTTTGGTAAATGTTTTCGCATTTCGCTAAGTTATGGCCGAGAACAAATCAGTTTGGGACAGGAAGTCGAGCATGTAAGCGCCTATGTGAAGGTGCAGCAGTTCAGGTTTAGGAATTCGTTCGAGTGGATTTGTGAGGTCGAGGAGGATATTTGCGGATTTTATGTACCCAAACTAATCCTCCAGCCGCTCGTCGAAAATGCTATTTACCACGGCTTAAAAGGGCGCACCGACCGTGGCTATATCATGTTATCCGGTACAAGGGAAGGGGATATGTTGCGTTTGACGGTCAGTGATGATGGGGGCGGTATTGGAGCCGAGCGTCTGAACGATATCCGGAAGTCGCTGGATGCGGAACGAGGGAGTGCTATTGGCTTTGGGCTGCGGAATGTGCATGAACGTCTTCGGCATTATGGTCCGCAATATGGACTGTCCGTGACAAGCGAGCCGGATCAGTACACCTCGGTTACCTTACTGGCACCCATTCGAACCGAATAAGAAAGGGGAGGATGGCATGTACCGGCTGCTGATTGTGGACGACGAATATCATATTCGGGAAGGACTGAAGCTGATGGTGGCGGAAAGTGACCTGTCAGTGGAAGTCAGTGATGTGGCGGAGGACGGTGCAACGGCATTACGTTTGTATACAGAGCAGCGACCGGACATGATTTTACTGGATATTAATTTACCGGATATGAGTGGACTGGACGTAGCAAAAACCATTCGGGAAAAGGATCAGCAGACCCCGTTATTATTCCTGACAGGTTACGAATCTATGACATATATTCGTCAGGCGGTTTCGCTTCAAGCGGTCGATTATTTGCTCAAGCCGGTGACCAGCGGGGATTTCGAAGCGGCATTGAGCCGGGCAGAAGATCGCATTGCGCAATGGCAAAGAAGCGAGGATGAAGCCATTCACCGCCATCGTTCATTGGAGCCATTGTACAGGGAGCATCTACTGCTGGATTTGCTCCAGCAGCGGCGTCCTGCAGCCGAGGTCATTCGGGAGATGGACGGGCTGGGATTTTTCGGCGAGACGAGTGGGCCGCCTTATACCGTGCTGTGCTGCGAGCTGGAGGAGGCGTCGCAGCAGGAGGCAACCGCCACTAGCAAGCCACACGGTTCCATGCATAAAAGCAGCCATGTATTCGCCGGAATGGCGGGGGAGGCTGCGGCAGCAGCCGGGGCGAAGGCACACAGTGCAGCGGTTTCCCGCGATCGGCGTGTTGTGTTGCTGGCGACGGCATCTTGCAGGGCGGCGGAGCGGACGGCACAGCAGATTCGGCAGGCTGTGCAGGAACGATTGAGCCAGGGGGTGTCCATCGGGATTAGCCGTCCCGTACAACGGATGGAGCAACTTCCCGAAGCGTATGAGGAAGCTGTGCAAGCGGCGGAGCATCGGGGGTGGGTGGGCTATAGCCAGATCATTCCCTATGAGAGCATTCAGGCGGCCGAGCCGAACAGCAATCAATTACTGGAGAAGGAACTGCTGATGATTACGGAAATTCGAGCGGGCAATGATGCTGCCGTACATGCGATTTTACAGGAATGGTCAGGACAATTGGCGGGCTTGCCTGTCAAGCAGGTGAAAATGATTGTCACTCAGCTCGTCCTGTTCGTCATGCGCATCGTCCAGAGTGATGCATCTGTAGGACAAACGTCCATGCAGGAGCAGGACCCGTTGTTGGAGCTTTCCCGATTACGACATGGGCCCGAGATGATAGATTATGTATCGCGCTATTTTGTCCGAGTGGGTCGCCATGTCCGAGAATCACGCGAGAAGGGCATTCCACGCAAATTCCAACAGGCCAAGGAATGGATTCGCGAGCATCTTCAGGAGGATGGCGGGCTGAACCGTTTGGCAGAGTATATGAATATGAGCCCCAAGTATTTGAGTGCCCGTTTCAAGCAGGTTACAGGTGAAAGCTTCGCCGACTACCAGACGCGTGTTCGCTTTGAGCGAGCCCGAGAACTGCTGCTGGACCCGAATCGCAAGGTGGCGGAGGTAGCGGAGGTAGTGGGATTCACAGATACGAACTATTTTAGTATTGCCTTTAAAAAGCATACCGGACTGACCCCGACGGAGTTTCGTAAAACATTTTTGTAAACGCGCTGTTAAAAAAATCATACCAAAACAAAGAGAGTCTGGAGTCGTTGGGTGGTCGGCTCTGGGCTCTCGGCGCATAATAGGCTTGTAAGGAGAAACCAGTTCAGGAAGGGGCCGGTTGATTTGCTGAAACGAAGGTTACGGACATGGATGGCTCTCGTGATGACGGTGATGTTGACAGGGCTGACGGCTTGCAGTGGTAACGCTGGCGAACCGGCTAATCCCAATGCGGTCGAACTCAAGTTCATGTACTGGGGAAGCAATGACGAGAAGCAGGCGATGGAAAAAATGATTCAAAGCTTTAATGCATCCCATCCGAACATCCGGGTGAAGGGCGAGCATGTCCCTGGTGATTACACGACGAAAATTAACACGTTAATGGCTGCCAATCAGCTTCCTGATATCGCCTACCTGGGCGATTCCCTCACGATGAAATGGGCAAGTGAAGGCAGACTCCTGGATTTATCCTCTTATTATGACGAATATCCCGAATTAAAAAACAAGCTCAAATCCTCCTATCTCTACAGCGAACCCGGCAAGTCTATCGGAAATTACACCGCATTGGAAGTGATGCAGTTATTTTACAACAAGGAGTTGTTTACAGAAGCAGGGGTACCCGTCCCTCCGGCTGATCCTCAAAAAGCGTGGGCATGGGATGAATTTCTGGAAATTTCCAAAAAGCTGACCAAGGATCAGAACGGCAAGCATCCGGGAGACAGTGGATTCGATCCGAAAAATATTGTGCAATACGGCTTTGCCTTCGGCAATGACCGCAGCTCCTGGGGGCCGCTTTTAGCGAGCAACGGTGGAGGTTTGACTGACAAAACAGGCAAGAAGTACACCCTGAACAGTCCTGAGTCGGTGGAGGTATTTCAGAAGTTGCAGGATCTGGTTTTCAAGGAGCATGTTTCTCCTGATTTGATCCAGCAGCAGGACATGCCGTCCAATACGATTCGGCTTCAGACAAGAAAGGTCGCCATGGTGGTGGACGGGACATGGTCCCTGCTCGATTTTTCGAACAACAAGCAACTGCAATGGAGTATCGGCGTTCTGCCGAAGCTAAAAGAGCCCAAAACGATGATCGTTGCGGGAGCCACGGTCATTTTCCAGAGCACCAAGCACCCGAAGGAAGCGCTCGAATTTTATTTGTACCATAATAATCCCGAAAAGGTGGATTTGTTCAAGTCCGGTCTGTGGATGCCTATCGAGGAAAAATATTATACCGATGAGCAGGCCATCCAGTCATGGACCAATAATGCCGCACATCCACCGGAATTTCAAAAGGCTGGCATTGAGTATGCCAGAGATTATGCGATCAAGCCGTCAACTTCGACCCTTCGCAACTGGCCTGATATCGGTTCCAAGCTGACCCCAGGGCTGGATCTGATTTGGACGAACAAGAAGACGCCGCAGCAGGCGCTGGATGAACTGGAGCCCATCATTCAGCCATTGCTTCAAGGGGTATACCCGGATGAATAATGCGGCGGGACAGCTGCGAAAGGAGAACAGCCCATGAAGCGACCAAAATCAGGAATGATGCGCATGGAGCGAAACTGGGGTCTGCTATTCGCGCTTCCTGCCATCCTCGGATTAATGATATTTACAATTGGACCGATCGCGGCCTCGTTCGTATTCAGCTTAACCGATTGGACGATTGGCGGACAGATGACCTTTATCGGATTGGACAATTATCGAACCATTTTGACCGAGGATGCTACCTTTTCCCAATCCATGTTCGTGACCACATATTATGCACTGGGCAGCGTACCTCTAGGCTTGGCGGCAGCTTTTATCATTGCGCTGTTATTAAATCAAAAGGTGAAGGGTTTGTCGGTGTTCCGTACGATTTATTATTTACCTACCATTGTGCCGAGTATTGCCAACACGATGCTGTGGCTATGGATGTTCAACCCGGATTTTGGTCTGTTAAATTCGCTGCTGGAGAGCGTTGGACTGCCGGGGAGCAAATGGATTTATGACGAGAACACTGCAATACCCTCGCTAATCATGATGAGCACCTGGGGGATCGGGAACACGGTCATTATCTTTTTGGCGGGACTTCAGTCGGTTCCCACCCATCTGTATGAAGCAGCTGAGGTAGACGGCGGCAATAGGTGGCATAAATTTTTTCACATTACCATTCCTTCGATGACACCAACCATCTTTTTCAATCTGGTCATGTCTTTAATCAGCACCTTTCAGGCCTTCAATCAGGCGTATGTTATGACCAACGGGGGACCTAACAATTCAACCCTGTTCTATGTGTTCTACTTGTGGCGTACGGCCTTTACGGAGACTAAAATCGGCTACGCCTCAGCGCTGGCCTGGATCTTATTTTTCGTCATCATGGTGCTAACCGTCCTGATTTTCTCCACATCCAAAAAGTGGGTTCACTATGAAGGAGGGGAACGTTCATGAATCAGGTCACTTCTTCTGTCCATCCTTCAGAAACACCACAACATCCGTTGCCACAGCCTGAACGCTCCCGAAGTCCTGCTACCGCCACCCGTTCCAAACCATTCCCAATCAGCCGTGTTGTACTGTATATCGTTTTAATTATAGGCAGTGTTTTAATGCTGTTGCCATTTGCATGGCTCATTCGCAGCTCACTGATGGGAACATCCCAAATTTTCGTGTTCCCACCAGAGTGGATACCCTCTCCTTTTCAATGGAGCAATTACCTGGAAGCGCTGACTTCAGTACCGTTCGGCAGGTATTTTATGAATACGTTCATGATTGAGGTATGTGTGCTGGCAGGAGTGATGTTGACCTCGATTATATCGGCGTTTACCTTTGCCCGCCTGCGCTGGCCTGGACGTAATCTGATCTTTTCTCTGCTGATCGGGTCGATGATGCTGCCTTACGCGGTGACGCTGATTCCCACTTTCGTGATGTGGCGTGAGCTGGGCGGGCTGAATACATTTCTGCCGCTGATTGTTCCTGCATGGTTCGGTGGAGGGGCATTTAACATCTTCTTGATGCGACAATTCATGCTGACGATCCCACGCGATCTGGACGAAGCGGCTTATATGGACGGAGGTACGCCTCTGACTGTACTATGGCGCGTCATTATTCCTTTATCTTCGCCTGCATTAATTGTGATCGGAATATTTACATTTATTGATGTGTGGAACGATTTTTTAGGCCCGATTATTTACTTAAGTGACGAAAAGCATTTTACGCTAGCGCTGGGGCTGGCGACTTTCCGAGGATTGAACAATACCAACTGGCCTTACCTGATGGCGGCTTCCAGCACGATTTTGGCTCCTATCGTCCTGATATTTTTTATCGGACAACGCTATTTTATCGAAGGCATCACATTGACAGGGATTAAAGGCTAAAAGGAAGCTGGGACGCGCTGATATGCTTGAAAAAGAGACGGAGAATTGGGCGCAGGACTTACGGGAATGCGGCAGCGAGAAGAGCATACATGTGTTCAAAGCAAGTGGAGAGTGTGTTCCAAGGCATATGCCCTGAAAAGAGATGTGGATAAGGAGGCGTACGAGTGAAAGAGGAAGAGAGTCAAAAGACAAAACCGTTACAGGGTGTTCCTGGCAGACTGGCCCGGTTACGCTCGGAATTCCCGGCTCTAGGGATAGATGCACTACTTATCACACATGGGCCTAATCGAAGATATATGACCGGATTTACAGGCTCCGCTGGAATTGCGCTTGTTACGCAGGAAGAGGCTTTTTTAGTGACGGATTTCCGCTATATGATGCAGGCAACAGATCAGGCAGTGGAATATTCAGTGATTCGACATGAGGCACAAATCTTTCAAACCGTGGCCGATCTCACAAGTAAATTGGGTGTCCACAGACTGGGTTTGGAGAGCCGACATATCTCACTTCAACAGTCGGGACAGCTTCGAGTCGCGCTGGGCTCGTTGGAGTACGTGCAAACGGAGGATGTCATTGAACGGCTGCGCGATGTGAAAGACGATGAAGAGATTCGCACCATTAGCGAAGCTGCGCGTATTACCGATGCTGCCTTCACGGAGGTGCTGAATTGTATTCAGCCTGGGGTTACAGAGCGACGGATTGCGGCGGAACTGGAATATCAGCTTCGGCTCGCAGGCGCGGAATCAGGCGGTTTTGCGTTCATTGTCGCTTCAGGTGAGCGTTCGGCGCTGCCGCACGGACTGGCCAGTGACAAGGAAATTGGTCAGAACGAGTTCGTCACAATGGATTTTGGCGCAAATGTGCGTGGTTATCTATCCGATATCACGCGTACCGTATTCGTAGGCCAGCCCTCAGAACGACATGAGAAATTGTATGCCATTGTGCTGGAGGCAAATATGAAGACGATTGCAGGACTTCGCCCCGGCATAAGCGGTCGGGAGGGAGACAGTCTGGGGCGGGATGTGATTGCCTCTTACGGCTATGGGGAGCAGTTCGGTCACGGGCTGGGCCACGGCTTTGGTCTCGAAATTCACGAGCAGGTACGTCTGTCCCGCGAAAGTAAGTCGGTGCTCGTACCAGGTCATGTTCTTACTGTGGAACCGGGCATTTATATTCCAGGCTTCGGCGGGGTTCGGATTGAGGACGATGTGCTGATCACAGATGACGGTGTCAAGGTTCTGACCTCCTCACCCAAGGATCTGCTTTTGCTATAAAACGCAGTGGCGCTATAGGTAACTATCCATAGTTTGTAAATCATCCAAAAACGAGATGGAGGGATCGAATGAACACGTATAAAAGATGCACCAAAATATGGATGACCACGCTGGCGGCTTCTCTCATTGTGGCTTTGACACCAGCTATTCCTGGGCAACAGACGGCTTATGCCGAAGCGGAGTCGGATGTAAAAGTCATCGACATCTTTAGTCGGACGGTGAACGATTATGGTATAGATCTGGTTGATTGGCAAGGGTATCTAGCCAACCCGTATGTGAAGCTTAAAGTGAAGCCGCCAGCGAGTGCCGCTTTTCCGTTAACGGTTACGTTAAATGCGCAGGGCACGTCCCGGCTGATGATGGATCTGCCAAGTACGTTGTCGGCGCAAGGTGCAAGCAAAACGCTGACTTTTGCCAATGCACAGGAGGAAAAAGATTTCCGGCTAGCCATCCATCCTGACCGGATTGGAGGAAACGGTGAAATAGAGAACTATACGCTGTCTATGTCCGTTGCTGGAAATGATGGTCACACGACTACTCAGTCCATTTCGATTCGCGTGCTGGATCAGGACGATAATAAAGAGCCCAACGTCCCCCTCCATTTTGACTACAGATTCGATACGATCAGGCCTTATTTCAATGATGCAGCTACCAAAAAAGCCGCAGAGCTGGCGGTGAAGGACTGGTTCTATTTCTTTGATCTGGCGCCGTTCGATGAGGTTCCTGCCAACGCGGAGGTAAACCATCTGCCAGGAGACGATTGGCAAAATGAAATACAGGTGACGAATGACAAACCCTATAAAGGCATGTGGGTGTTTATGAGAGGGCTGAACGGGCCTTATTCTACGGGCTTTCCAGCCACGAACGGCAATTATCATACACGTAACGGTGTGACCGTCCCGGGGAACCTGAACCGTTCCTATAGTTTGATTCTGGATTTCTATGATGATGCGATTCCATTCACATCCGTGGACGATGAAGAATGGTATCAATCCGATCTGTCCAAAGTGACGGATGTGCATGGGCTGATCATGCATGAATTCGGTCATGCGATTGTGTTCAGCGACACATTCCCGGGTGTCAAAGCGCTGAAGGAAGCGGCGGGCAATGACCCTGATATTATGGCTTATCAGCACAGACCGGCTGCATTGGATGACAGCTATCATCTATCTGGAGAGCTTGCAGAAGTCGACAGATTGAGCGGTCAAAATGGAGGCTGGCGCCATCTGTTCCCGACCCGGCGCTGGATGAACACGAAGCTTTCGCTACTCGTAGCAGAAAAAGCAGGCTGGCCGCTGCGTAAGGACCTGACTCCTTTCCTCGCGCCAGAAATCATGACGAAGGAATTGCCAGCACCCGTCAAAGGCAAAGCGTACACGGCTAAGCTGGAGGCCAAGGGAGGGGTTCCGTTTTACGATTGGACGGTGACAGGCGGTCAACTGCCCGCAGGGTTCACGCTGGACCGTTTTACAGGAACGATTAGCGGAACAGCAGGCAGCGGAGCAGGCAACAAGACGTATACGTTCACCGTACAGCTGCGGGATTATGATGAGCTGAGCAAGCCTGTGAAACAAAGCTTTACGATTAAGCTGTAAAGAATACCTCTCAAACAGATTAAACGGTCGAAGGGAGGAAAAGCGAGTGAAACACGATGCCGCAGATCTGGTCATTGTAGGCGGCGGAATCATCGGTACAGCTATCGCTTATTATGCGGCTAAGTCTGGGTTGAAGGTCGTGCTGGCTGAGCGAGGGGAGATTGCTGGAGGCACTTCGTCCCGTTGTGATGGCAATATATTGGCAATCGATAAAGAGCCCGGGTTTGACAGTCGAATGTCGTTGGTATCGCAGGAGCTGGTGGCAGAGCTGGCTAGGGAACTGGAGGATGAGTTTGAGTATCGTGCGCCTGGCAGTATTCTGGTCTGTGAAAACGATCAGGAGATGCAAGCGGCTGAGCAATGGGTAGCCCGTCAGCAGCAGGAAGGACTTCCGTTTCGCATGCTGGATCAGCAGGATTTGCGAGAGGAATGGCCGCATTTAGCGAAAGATTTGCCGGGCGGACTGGAGTGTGCGACAGATTCCACTGTGAATCCGGTATTGATGACGTATGCACTGGCCGGGGCCGCGCGTCTTATGGGAGCGAGGCTACTGCCCCGCACACCGATACAATCTGTCCTTAAGGACGAAGGGGGAAACGTCCACGGGGTAGAGACGCCCAATGGCCTTATCCATGCAGGTGCAGTGGTATTGGCGGCAGGTGTGTGGACACGCAGCATCGGTCATTCACTCGGTTTGGACCTTCCGATCATGCCGCGCAAAGGACATATACTGGTGTCTGCCCGAATGCCCTCCATGGGGAACCGCAAGGTAATGGAGTTCGGCTATCTGATGAGCAAGTTTGGCGGTCAGCGGAGTGTGGATGAGCTTTATGAAAAATACGGTGTAGCGCTGGTATTCGAGCCAACCGCATCCCAAAATATTCTGATTGGCAGCAGCCGTCAGTTTGTCGGTATGGACACACGTGTCGATCAGCAGGTGATTCGCTTAATCGCCCGTAGAGCCATTCGTTTTTTTCCTGCTTTAGCCAATGTACCGCTGATGCGGGCGTATACCGGCTTGCGTCCATGGACACCTGATCATTTGCCAATTGTATCAGCGGTGGACGAAGTACCGGGGCTGTATATCGCTTCTGGTCATGAGGGAGATGGCATTAGTCTTGCGGCGGTGACCGGTAAGCTGGTGACCGAAATGGTACGCGGTGAATCCACTTGCATTCCGGTAGAGCCGCTGCGATATGACCGATTTGGGGAGGCTTTTACCAGCCATGAGATTCACGGGGAGGTAACCGGATGAGTGTACCGGGCAGAATTACTACAATTGATACCCATACGGGAGGCAATCCGACGCGGACGGTTATTCACGGCGCGCCTAAGCTGGTAGGTCATACGATGCTGGAAAAAATGACTTATATGGCAGCACATCATGATGATTTTCGCCGTTTGCTGATGTTCGAGCCGCGAGGGCATGAGGTGATGTCGGGCTGCATTTTAACAGAACCTTGTCATCCAGATGCAGATATCGGTGTGGTCTTTATAGAGACTGGCGGCTATTTACCGATGTGTGGTCACGATACGATTGGAGTATGTACAGCGCTGATGGAAGGCGGGCTGATTGCCGCGGATAAAAAATCGATATTACTGGACACTCCGGCAGGCCCGGTTCAAGTGCGGCTGGAGGTGGATGCGGGCAAGGTGCGACAAGTAACGTTCACGAACATCCCTTCTTTTGTGTACCGCCATGAGGTGAAGGTCCAGGTAGAGAGTATCGGTCAAGTCACGCTGGATATTGCGTATGGAGGCAACTTTTACGGCATTGTAGAGGCGGCTTCCATCGGTCTTGCACTGGAGCAGAGCAATGGGGCAAAAATTGTACGAACAGCAGTGCAGATTCGGGAAGCAGTGAATGCGGTTGTTGAGGTAGTACATCCTGAAAATCCGGTTATTCAAGGGTTGACACATATTGAATTTTACGGGGAGCCTATGGCTCCACAGGCCGATTGTCGCAATGTCGTCGTCATCCCACCGGGAGGTATCGATCGTTCCCCTTGTGGCACAGGAACGTCGGCCAAGGTAGCGGTGCTGCACGCCAAGGGAAAACTGGGATTAAATGAGCCGTTTATACATGAAAGCATCACAGGTTCCATGTTTCGGGCTGAAATCGTGGGCGAGACGCAGATCGGACCTTATCCGGCAGTCATTCCACAAATTACAGGCTCGGCTTGGGTGACGGGACATCATCAATTTGTGTTGGACCCCGAGGACCCGCTTAGAGAAGGATTTTTGCTGATGTGAGCATTTTGCATCATTCCCGAATGCTGAATATGAAAATAAAGATGGGAAAGGGTTGGTAAGCATATGGCACGTTTTGAAGGTGTATATGTGGCCTTGGTTACACCGTTCACGGCAGAGCTGGAGGTAGACTATAAGCGTCTGACCGAGCTGTGCGAGCATCTGATTGCAAGCGGCATTAGCGGACTGGTTCCTACGGGATCGCTGGGAGAATATGCGGCTTTGTCCCCGGAGGAACGGTCGCAGGTTGTGCATACCGTAATTGACGCTGCGGCAGGGCGTGTCCCGGTTGTTGTCGGCTCGGCGGCTCCGTCCACCAAACAGGCGGTGCATTGGATTCAGCATGCGAAGGATGTTGGGGCTGCGGGTGTCATGGCACTGCCGCCCATTAATTACAATCCACTGCCTCACGAGGTAACGGCCCATTATGAAGCATTGTCGGAGGTAGGTTTGCCGATCATTGCGTACAACAACCCCCATGATTACAAGGTTGACTTGACTCCAGATTTTCTTGCGGACTTGTCGCGAATTGAAAATATCGTAGCAGTCAAGGAATTTTCCGGTGATGTACGGCGTATTCACGCTATTTTGGAACAGACAGAGCTGGAGGTCATGGTCGGAGTAGATAACCTGGCGATGGAGGGGGCATTATTCGGCGCAACAGGCTGGATTTCGGGGGTACCTAATGCGCTGCCCAAGGAAGGGGGAGAGCTGTTCCGACTTGCACAGGCGGGAAATATGGCAGAAGCGTCCGCGTTGTATCGCCGGCTGCTGCCGCTGTTCCACTATGATGCCAGCCCGCAATTGGTACAGTCCATCAAATATATGATGGAGCTGGCTGGATTTCCGGTCGGTCCGACACGTCCGCCCAGACTTGCGCTGCCGCAGGCGGATTATGACCGCATTCGCGAAGCATTTGAGGTGGCGGTTCGTCCAAGCGAAGTATCATCCTGAATGGAGGTGAAGACGATGGAGAGCCGAAATTGGATCGGCGGTGAGTGGCTGAGCCCTTCCGGCGAGGAAATGGTGGTTCACAATCCTTCGGCCTTGAAGGAGGAGGTGGGAGTCGTCCATTTTTCAGAAAAGGGCGATATTACACAGGCCGGGGATGCGGCACGGCTGGCTCAGACGGGCTGGGCCGCGCTAAGTCCCGCAGCGAGGGGAGCTTATCTGTTCAAAGCAGCCGGGTTACTAGAGGCAGCATTACCTGAATTGGCTGAGCTGGCTAGCCGTGAGATGGGCAAGCCGATTACCGAGATGCGCGGAGAGGTCATGCGAGGTGTCCATCTGCTCCGGTACTATGCGGCAGAGGGCGTACGTTCCATCGGTACAGTCATTCCTTCGAATGAGCCGGGAGTGCTCCAATACACGAAGCGCATTCCGCTGGGTGTAACGGCTGTCATTACGCCGTGGAATTTTCCGGTAGCTATTCCGCTATGGAAAATCGCCCCTGCACTCTTGTGCGGAAACACGGTCATCTGGAAGCCTGCCGAACATGCTTCATTAACTGCAGTACGGGTCGCCGAGCTATTCGAGGCGGTGCAGCTTCCGCCCGGTGTACTGAACTTAGTCATTGGGCAAGGTAACCGCATTGGCGATGCCTTACTGGAGCATCCGGTACTGGATGCGGTCAGCTTCACGGGTTCTACTGCTACAGGTTTGGGCATTGCGGGACGGTGCGCACGCCGTAATATCAAGTACCAGACCGAAATGGGCGGTAAAAATGCCGCTGTGGTGCTGAAGGACGCGGATGTAGCACAGGCGGTGGCGATGATTGCCAGCGGAGCTTTCCGTTCAGCCGGGCAAAAATGCACGGCCACCAGTCGGGTGATTGTGGAACAGTCTGTCTATGAGACGTTCACGGAAGCCTTACGCCAAGCGGTGGAAAAAATTCAGATCGCTCCGGCGCTTGACCCCAGTGCGTATCTTGGACCTGTGGCATCCGCAGGTCAGTATGAGAAGGTCATGTCCTATGTATCACTCGCCCGCCGGGAAGCCGACATTTTGGCTGAAGGCGGAGCCACCGCCGGGACGGAGAACGGGTATTATGTGCGCCCACTGGTGGTGACTGGACTTGATTCGTCCCATCCATTGATTCAGGAGGAGATTTTTGGACCCATGCTGGGTGTGGTGCAGGCAGTCGACTTCGAGGATGCGATTCGATTGTGCAATGATTCTATTTACGGGTTAAGCGCCTCTCTATTCACCCGCGATTTGCGGCTGGCTCATCGGTTTCTGGATGAGGCGAACGCTGGTATGGTCCGGGTTAATCAGGAGACGGCTGGTGTTGAATACCAGGCTCCGTTCGGCGGTCTGAAGCAATCCAGCTCACATACTCGGGAGCAGGGCCAGGCGGCGCTGGACTTTTATTCAGCGATTAAAACCTGCGCGATTAGCTATGAGTAAACGGGCGACGGGACGAAGTGAGACGATTGGGAGTGCATCAGGTCATTTGCTCGTATGTCGCTGCGAAGAAGTGAGTATCGCACAGATGGAGCAGGCCTGCCGCATGGGCGCGGACACCGTGCGCCAGCTTAAAATGACTACACGAGTGACGATGGGGGCATGTCAGGGCAGGGTATGCCGACAGTTGGTGGAGTCATGGTTTTACAATCAGGTTCCTGCCGCCCGCCGGGAGGCAGAGCTGTTATCCCAAAGGCCTCCCGTGCGTCCCGTAACGTTTGGGCAGCTGGCAGAGGGAGGTTCTTTATGAGCCACATGCGTATTGTAAATCATCCTATTTTGGGACCAAAGCCGGAACGGCGGCAGGTATCTTTTATTTTTGACGGTCGTCCCATGCAGGGATTGGCTGGAGAGCCATTGGCAGCAGCACTGCTGGCCAGCGGTGTCCGTTTGCTGAGAAGGCATGAGGAATCCGGTACGGCCAGAGGTGTATACTGCGCCATTGGGCATTGTAACGAATGCCGCCTGACGGTTCATCCGTTCGGTACCGTCCGTTCCTGCCTGACCAAGCTGGAGGAAGGTATGGTGGTGGAAACCGGACGGCAGCTTTCGAATGAAATCACAGGGAGAATTGTGACATGAATGAAATGGCGCATCTCATCGTCATTGGGGCGGGTCCCGCCGGATTGTCCGCAGCGGTATCGGCTGCTGAGCAAGGATTGCCAGTCACGGTACTGGATGAGTTTACAGAGCCGGGTGGACGCATGCCCGGGCAATATCATGAGGAAGGCAGTCAAGGCTGGTGGGTTGGAAAACACGTTTCGGATGAGTTGATTACCCGTTGCGTGGAGCTTGGGGTGGACATTCGCTGCGGCGTTTCCGTACATGGCATGGAATATACGACAACGTGGGAAATTTCCACTTCCTGTGGATTGTTCACTGCGGATTACGTATTGCTGGCGACTGGAGCTGCCGAAATTCCCGTTCCGCTGGATGGATGGACATTGCCAGGCGTAATGTCCATCGGGGCCGCGCAGGTAATGACCAACGTTCATTACGTCAAGCCGGGAGAGCGAGGCATCATCGTAGGCATGAACGTATTGTCGATGGCGATTGCTCGCGAGCTGTCCGTCGCCGGAGTGAAGGTGGCGGCGATTACACTGCCGTGCGCTAATCCGCTGGCTGGTGCGGCGGCAGATCCGACAGCCTCCGCGAAGCTGCTGCTTCAGCTGTCGGGGCTGGCCCCGGCCGCCTGGATGCGCGCCAGCGGCAAGCTGGCAGCTGCGATGCGGATGGAGAAACTCATCGCGTGCTGCTATCCCCACAGAGGTTTCCGTCTGTGGGATATCCCGATCCGGTTGCGGACGGCGGTGCTGTCCGTCAACGGGCAGGACCGGGTCGAATCCGTGACCCTGGTCCACGTTAAACCGGACGGCTCGCCTATTCCCGGCAGCGAACGCGTCGAACCCGTCGACTTCGTGGCGCTGAGCGGCGGCTTGTACCCGCTCGCTGAGCTGGCGGCGGTAGCCGGGTGCAAATTCGTGTACAGCCCTGAGCTAGGCGGGCATGTTCCACTGCATGGTGAGCGAATGGAAACCTCGCTCAAAGGGTTGTATGTTGCCGGCAATATTACCGGCATCGAAAGCGGGCTGGTCGCGATGGCCCAAGGTCGATTAGCCGCCGCTTCCATGCTCCATGCCGCTGGATTCGGCGGAACAGGCGGAGAACAGCGGGTGCAGGAGGCGATCCGTGAGGTCCATTTTGCACGAAAACATGCGCTGATTCAGTTTCATCCCGGCATTACAGAGGCGAGAACGCAGCTGTACCAGCAGTGGGGGCAAACCTCTGGCAGTGGCGCGTAACGGCTCGTTGTGTCTGATATGCGTTTTTTATCCCAAATTCGCCTTGAAGGAGGAACGGAAAGTGACTCTTAAAGCAAAAGCCCATATGAAAGCAAGGCCGTTCGCACTGAACGAGGTGGTATTGGTTGAAGGTCCCTTCAAACAGGCGATGGAGCTGAACCGATCTTATCTGTTGGAGCTTCAACCAGACCGCCTGCTGGCGCGTTTTCGGGAATATGCCGGACTTACGCCCAAAGCGCCTCCATATGAAGGCTGGGAAGCGATGACTATTTCCGGTCATACACTGGGACATTATTTGTCCGCTTGCTCCATGATGTATGCTTCAACAGGCGATGAGCGTTTTAAAGAAATCGCACATTACATTACGGATGAACTAGACGTTTGTCAGGCGGCGCATGGTGACGGATATGTATCCGGTATTCCAGGGGGAAAGGAACTTTTTGAAGAGGTGTCTGCTGGAAATATTCGCTCGAAGGGCTTTGACCTAAACGGTGCATGGGCCCCCTTGTATACACTACACAAGTTATTCGCTGGCCTGCGTGATGCGTATCATTTGACAGGCTGTGATAAGGCATTAGGTGTAGAACGCAAGCTGGCGGACTGGCTCGAAGGAATTTTGAAGCCGATGAGCGATGAGCAGATGCAGCAGATGATGTTTTGCGAATATGGGGGCATGAATGAGGTATTGGCAGACTTGTATGCGGATACCGGGGAAGAGCGCTACTTGTGGCTGGCTGAGTGCTTCTGGCACAAGCTGGTGCTAGACCCACTTAGCTCGCAGGAAGACTGTTTGCAGGGCATTCACGCCAATACACAGATTCCGAAGCTGATCGGGCTTGCCAAGGAATATGAGCTCACGAATGACACGAAACGCCGGGTAACGGTGGAGTTTTTTTGGGAGCGGGTGGTGGATCATCATTCGTATGTCATTGGCGGGAATAGTTTTGGAGAATATTTTGGAGCGCCAGATGGCTTGAATGATCGCATCGGGCCTCATACGACGGAGACGTGCAATACCTATAACATGCTTAAGCTGACCAATCATCTGTTTCAATGGAATGCTTCCGCCAAGGAAGCGGACTTTTATGAGCGAGGTCTATTCAATCATATTTTGGCCTCGCAGGACCCGGTTCACGGGGGCGTAACGTATTTTCTGTCGCTGGCGATGGGCGGACACAAGCATTTTGAAAGCAAATTTGATGATTTTACGTGCTGTGTCGGCACAGGGATGGAAAACCATGCGAGCTACGGCAGCGGCATTTATTTTCACGATCACGATAAGCTGTATGTCAATCAGTTCATTGCCTCCACGCTGGAATGGAAGGACAGAGGCGTTACGCTAAAACAAAACACTTCCTATCCAGATACGGATCATACGACGCTGGAGATTCAATGCGATCAACCAGCTCCATTTACGTTACTCATCCGCTATCCATATTGGGCTGAACAAGGAATTACCATTCGTGTAAATGGCAAGGAACAATCGGTCGTATCGGAACCGGGCAGCTTCATCTCTATCGCCAGAACGTGGGTTGACGGTGATGTTGTAGAGGTGACGATTCCGATGTCGCTGAGGCTGGAGCAGATGCCGGATAATCCGGGTCGGGCGGCTGTCATGTATGGACCGCTGGTGCTGGCAGGCGACCTGGGACCCTTAGAAGATCCTAAAACCAAGGAGTTTCTGTACACACCCGTATTCATTCCCCAAACGGAAAAGCTAGATGCCTGGATACAGCCCGTGGAAGGCAAGACGAATACGTTTTGTACCTTGAATGCAGGGCATCCCCGGGATGTGGAATTGTCTCCTCTGTATAAAATGCATGACCGTACGTATTCCGTATACTGGGACATTTTTACGAAGGAAGCTTGGCAGGAGGCGGAACAGGAATACACAGCGGCACGCGAAAAGCTGGCGATTCTGGAGCAGTGCACGATTGATTTTGCTCAACCCGGAGAAATGCAGCCAGAGCGGGATCATAACTTCCAGGGAGATGCTTCGACTCGCACCGGATATGTGAATAACCGACCTTACCGGAATGCGGGAATTGACGGCTGGTTTTCTTTTGATTTAAATACAGATCCATCTGCTCCGATGCTGTTGGTCATTACCTACACAGCTACGCTGGAAATGCCTAACTGCGGTTTTGATATTTTGATTAACGGTCATCTGCTTGAGCATTTTAGTGAAGGTTTTGATGAGGCTGATAAGTTTTACAACATTAATGCCGCTATTCCGGCTGCATATCTGGAGGGGAAGGATCAAGCGACGGTGACCTTCAAGGCCAAGCCGGGACAGCGTATTCGCAGATTGTTTGGGCTGAGGATGGTCAACAAGGACGTGTATGAGCAACTCTATCAAGCTGGAAGTTCAGGTATACATGAATGATCTTTGAAATGTTTCGTGAGAGAAAAGTAACGTTTGATTTTTAGTCCGGTATGATTTATGATGTAAGAAATATTGGATGATGCTGGAATAATCCATATGGTGGTATGAGCTGATACATTCATAGTTTTGTTGCGCGTGAAGCACACGGGCTGTTTCTTCCTTCATAGGGGAGAGGCAGCCCTTTTTTGTTGATATTTTGCGGAAATATAACTTTTTTAAAGAGTCAGTTCTATGAATTAGGGGGAGGGCTTGCTCAATAGAGTCTATTTGTTTGGAATGCTTTGTATTAGAAGTTTTTCTTATAGATTTTGTAATAGGGAAACCCTATAATATATAAGTTGTATCCAGTATTTTCCGAAAGTGGGGATGCGATAAGTTTATGAGATTAGAGATGATATACATAGTTTAAAGTTTAAGCTGACAAAGGGGATAGAGAGATGAGTATGAAAAAATGGATGTTGAGTTTGACCGCAGTCACGTTGCTATGGGGCGCGACAAGTACGATTCCAACGACGGAGGCGGCAAGCAGCACCAAACCCATTGAAGTCTTGTTAAACGCGAAAAAAATACAGTTTCCAGATGCTAAACCTTTTCAGGATAGTAACGATTATGTGATGGTTCCGATTCGTTTTGTATCCGAAGCGCTAGGGGCTAAGGTAGGCTGGGAGAAAACAGGCGGTCAATTGGCTGTATCGATTAAAAATGATGCACATGCCGTTAACATGACAGTGGGTCAAAACACCGCTACCGTGGATGGGCAGACCAAAACGTATGAGACAAAGATTATTTTGAAGCAAAACCGTACTTTTGTGCCGCTGCGGTTGGTAAGTGAGGGTCTGGGGCAAACGGTGGAGTGGGATAAGGTCAGCCGCTGGGTCTGGATTGGGAAGAAGGAAATTGCTGCGCTGGAGGATACGGGGCATCAGGCGGTGAGTATTGAGCCGTATAAGAAGGCGATTAGTACAATTCCCAACCTCATGAAGAACGTTGTTGATGGTACGACATACGAGAAAGTGGTTATTTTTAAACGATCTGATCTACCGATCAAGCTGCTTCGGGATATTTATTCGATTGAACCTTACACAACTCCTAAAGGTGTTCCTTACCTGCGGATGAGAGTAAAAACAAGCTCAAATACAGCAGGGAGTATTTTCTACCTGACCAAGAAGAAAGATGCGCATCTTCGCCCGCCATTGGACGAAATGACACAAGATAATGGAGATGGTACGAAAATGATATACTACAAAATATACTCTTATGCTGATGCTGATCTGTATGGAGAAAAGGACTATAAAACTTTTAAATTGCAGGACATTGAGTACATTGGATTCCGCTTGCAAGGCGATGGTTATATTCCGATGATGATCAACCCGTGGAAAGGTAATTAAGCCATGAAGAAGACGCAACGCATTCTGGCTGTATTGCTGGTGGGGGTACTGCTATTATTGCAGCTCCCACCTTTTTCTTTTCCAATCAACAAGGCAGCAGCAGATACGGAAGTTACGCCACTGTCCTATTTTGCAAGTAAAAATGAACGCTACTTTGTCGGGATGATGTACTTCGACATGTGGAAGAACACCGCGGGAACTTGGGTCACTGACGGGGGTAAACAGCCTGGAAAAGGAATGCACGGTGAGGCGAAGTTCACATACAAATTTAATTTTCCGGGTCGCAAGATCAAAAGCGTTGAAGCAAATTTGTACAATCCAGCAGCAGAGGCCAACAAAAACAATCCTTATTATAAAGATTATTTCTCAAAATCTCGATCTGATGATTACATTGAGTATGCAGACTATATAAGCGATGGCACTGAAGAAGATGACATCCGTCCTTTTCAGAAACAGGGAATTGGTACAGACACTACCATCATACCGATCATGGTGAATATTAGACTCAATGCGATAACCACGGAAAAAGATATTAAGGATGAATCCTGCCCGAATTGTGCTGCTAATGTAGAAGCGTACCGCATCTACCAGCCCATCCTGTTCAAGATCGAACTGGAGAGCAGTCTAATCGTCAAGCATTTTACAACTGATGGAAAATCACTTAACAACGTATTTACACCAATAGAAGATGAACTAAAAGCTGATCAACTGTATGATTTTACCCCGCCAACCAACCCGAAATATGAGTATGTGGGTTATAAGAAAAGCACGACCGGTAAACCGCCAAGCGGAGATATATTGCCGGGAATTGTACCCGGATTTACCTATGACGGTTCTTTTGAGCAGTTTACCGCTTATTTGTATTACAAAGAAACTCAGGGCTGTCCGAAGCCTGGAGAAAGCCAAGAGGGAGCACCCTCAGATTGCCAAGATAATGAACAGCCAACAAAAGGTGTTGTCTGCTCCCGCCCCGTTCCAGGTCTGCGCTTGGAAACTGCCGAACTGGACCCGACAGTATCTGCCGTTATCAAAGCAGACCAGCGTGGTAGCGAACAATTTGACGTATCCAAAGGTATTCCTACATCTGAAAGCCTATACGGTCATATGCAAGCGAAGAGATACCTTTTTCAACATAAGTTTGTGAACATGACAGGCCAGTGTACATATACGGTGAACGTAAAACGGGAATATCGATTGACCTGGCGGCCTAAGAAAAAATCTCGGCGGAGTGAGACCGTGAAGCGAACCTATACTTACCAAATCGTCCGTCCATACTCATATTGGACGATAGATAATTTGGAGGTGTACGGCATTAAGGAGGCTACGCTCCGAAATTATGCGTTACCTAATGAAACAATCACTTTGCGTCCGCAATCCTATACACCCCCTTCCTATATTGCAGCGACTCAGGGCAATTTTTATCCGCCCCCTGCACCCGGGACAGTGGATGGCGGTAGCCGTAGCAAAAACGGTGGCAGCAGCAAGCCGAGTGTACCTGATGACCGTAGTGCACTGAAATCCAAGGCAGAGGGGGCTGTTAAGGAAATCGAAGTGGAAAACGACACTCTAACCTTTGAAAACAAGATCATTATGAATCCGGAGCGCGTTAAGGTGAATGGCCCTAGGCCAGGCGTTATGCCCTCTTCCGGAGCGATTGGGCCGGATGTGCTGTACAGTCCGGATCATGTGATTGATAAGCATAAGATAAATAAGTCCAATACGCCCAGCAGCGGTGATATCACTTACGCCATTCTCAAAGGGAATATCAATGGAGGTACGGATAAAACGTTCCCGATACAGGGGATCAATACAGTGACTGTCCACACTCCCGTAGTGAATCTGTCTAGTGTGTCGGACGATGCTGCTCATAACCAGAAAACCAAACCTACGAAAGGACGATCCGCGCTTATTTTGGAGCGCCCTTTCCGGGTGACGATCTCGACAGCAGGCCCACATTTAAATATTCCTGGCTATGGTGATCGGGAGTATGCCAAATATGTACGAACCAAGCAGGTGCGATTTCCGTTCGATGTCTACGACAAAGGGAAGACGCAATTTTATCCGCGGGGTACCTGGATCGACATTCCGGTGCAGCAGCTCGACACAGACTTTTATTTGCCCGTATGGGTGGATGAAGGCAACTATACAGTTGAGTTCCGTACCATTGCCGAAAATGCACCGGACGGGTTCACCGAACAACGCCATGCCAACACGGATATCGCCCATCATGTTGCCAATGATGTGGTGAATATTGAGGTCATAGGACGGATGTACGATTTTCATATCACGGATATTGCCGATTACCATTGGGAGCGGGTGTTTCGGCAGCGAAAAGGAAGCTCGACGCATAGTGGCCTGTCCTATTGGACGGGGCTTGGCAATATTGACGGGTTGCCTAGAGGGAACCCGGAGCCATTCACCTTGCCTGTTCGTCCCGGCAGTCACCCATATGAAGGTTATGCAAATGTGGCGGTCAAGACAGGCTATCATTTCAAGTTTGACCTCAAGACCAAAGGCAATATGTTTAGCGCCAAGGACGGTATTCGCATCACGCCATCGTTCTATTGGGTGAGCAAAGATGGGCTACAGCGGGAAGAGGTAGATCTGTATACACATTCCGGCAGTCGAAAATTTATCCGTTTGGGATCGGCGGAGGATCGGGAAAAGCGCTATGTTATTTTGAATGAACGGCTACGCAATGTGCCGATGGAGGAAATGCAGGACGCGGCAGCCTACCAATACAAGCATGAGCTGAGTGAAGCACAGCAAAGCCAGTTGACACTGGAACGTTATGTTTCCCTGTATGCCCACCGTATTGCACGCAGCAAGACCTGGGTTGGACGCTACGACTGGCTGGTGCTGCCTGCGGCTGTGCGTACTTTAATCGGTCCAAAGACAGAACTGCCGGATGGGGTTAACGTAGATCGCGCTAATGCGTCGATTCAGCGCTGGTATGGTGAATATAGCCTGCCTGCTGATGTGTACGCAGTCACCAAAGGCACGGATTTGCGCGAGGTCAGTCGCCGTCAGGAGCTAAACGAGCATACAGATATATTCAAGAAAACGGGCTTTATCGTCGTCCGCTTTAATGTGGAGTCACTGCGTCAGGGGGACGCTGAGCATCCGCATTTACAGTATATAAATGGCCCGCTACTGAACCAGTGGCAACTGGAGGGTTACCGCCGAGAGATAAAAGACCCGTACGGGCATATCTTTCATTTACAGGACGGGGATGTAGTATTTTATCATGCGGATCAGTCAAGCAGGGACGATTTCAGTTCATTTGTCCCTCACTAGCTTGTAGTAACCAGGACGAATCCTAATCCATAGCTAGCGCGAACATACGAAAACGGACAATGGGAACAATCCACTGTCCGTTTTTTTATATTTCCTTTTGTGTTTTTGCAGTCCCCTGCCTTCATGGGGAGTTTGGCGGTGTTCAGCCCTTAACATGCCGTTTTCATACAGGCTTGGTGAGGGCTGTTTTATTTGGAATGAGTAAACAACACGGATTTGTGTAGAGAAATCCTCGGATATTTAAACGCGTTTGGGGGAACGGCAAAACTATAATAGTAAGGAAATTTAATTTATGTAAGCGCAATCATTTCAGGTATTAGCTTGTCATCACAATACAATTGAGGAGGACGACCTGAATGGCTCGAGGGAAAGGCGCATGGCGAAAGGGAAGCTTGACCGCCGCGTTGGCAGCGATGCTGGCGATGACGGGGGCGACTGGAGGAGTGGCTGCGGAAGACTTGTCCGAACCCACACTGCAGGCGGAATCAGTAATCGCAGTAGAACAGAACCGTAGCGGCAGCATTCAGCTGGAAAAGCTGGATCGCGGACTGGTAGCTGCGGTGACGCAGGAGGGGGTATTTTTAAGCTGGCGGTTATTGGCTCAAGAAGTGAACGGTTACGGTCCAACGGGGCTGACAGGAGCGGACTTTAACGTATACCGTGACGGTAAGAAGATCGCGACGGTGACCGACAGCACCAACTATGTGGATAAGGAAGGAACCGGAAATGCGGTGTACAGAGTAGCTTCAGTCGTAAAAGGCAAAGAAAAGGATCGTAGCGCCAAAGTGAAGCCATGGCAGCAGGGTTACTATGAACTTCCTCTTCAAAAGCCTGCCGATGGTGTAACACCAGCGGGTGAATCCTATACCTATTCGGCCAACGACATGAGTGTGGGGGATGTGGATGGAGACGGGCAATATGAATTTTTTATAAAATGGGACCCGTCGAACTCCAAGGATGTATCTCAGAAGGGGTATACCGGAAATACGTATGTCGATGCGTATACGGCCGAAGGCAAGCTGTTGTATCGGATCGACTTGGGCGTGAATATTCGATCAGGTGCACATTATACACAGATGATGGTGTACGATTTTGACGGCGATGGTAAAGCCGAGCTGATGTTCAAAACGGCTCCAGGGACCAAAACGATTTCTTTTGATAAGAAGGGCAAGCCGAAAAAAGAAAAATATATTACTCTGCCACGCGAGGATCGCAAAGCAGGGATTACACATGAGGACGATTACCGTTTGAGTCGCTCGGATTATTATGAGCATGTGGTGAACATGTTCATGAACTGGACGAAGCATGAAGAAGTGGTCAAGGGACAATGGCCTGCTACGCTGGAGGAATGCTTTGGCATCGCTCCGAAGTACAGTTATCCGTTATCCCGAAAGGATGCGGAAAGCCTGACAGACTACTTTATGGATGTATATGCACCATCACGGAGCGACAAAAACAAGCTGAGAGAGTTCGAGGGCTTTATTGTTGATGGACCGGAGTACTTGACGATTTTCAAGGGGAAAACGGGAGCTGAGCTGGATACCATCCGCTATGAGCCGGAGCGTCATGACGATGGCCTCATGTGGGGTGACTATGCTATGGCCCGAATTGAACCCGCCAACCGTGTAGACCGCTTCCTGGCAGGTGTGGCTTACTTGGACGGGCGCAAGCCGTACGCTGTATTTGCACGGGGCTATTATACGCGTTCCACCTTGGCTACCTACACATGGGATGGTCGCCATCTCCAAAAACATTGGATGGTAGACAGTGGCTGGGCACCAATGACCAATCCATTTAACGATAGTCCGCATGGACGTGATGGAACGGACCCGAAATTTGGCACCTTGACCACACAAGGAGCGCATTCTTTGAGCATGGTGGATGTGGATGGTGACGGCAAGGACGAAATCGTATACGGTTCTGCCACGATTGACCATGATGGCAACCTGTTGTACAGCTCATTTGATGTCATGCCTCCTGAAAGCGCAACTCCGGGTCAAACCGCCAGATTGGGCCATGGCGATGCGCTGCATGTCACCGATATTGACCCGGATCGCCCCGGCAAAGAAATCTTTATGGTACATGAAGGCGGCACTTACGCTCCATATGGCTATTCTTTGCGGGATGCCAAAACAGGTGAAATCATTTACGGCGCATATTCCGGCAAGGATACAGGTCGGGGAATGGTCGGTGACATCGACCCGGATCAGCGAGGTCTGGAGACCTGGGCCATAGGCCTGTGGACCGCAGCAGGTAAACAGCTGGATACGAAGATGCCCGGCACCAATATGAGTATCAAATGGGCAGCTGATATGACCACACAAATCGTAAACGGCGCAATTGATGTAACCCCAACCATTGAGGATTGGAAACGAGGTACATTGTTGACCGCTACTGGAACCAAAACGAACAACTATACGAAAGGAACGCCATCGCTGGTAGCCGACATTTTCGGAGATTGGCGCGAGGAAATGCTCGTCCGCACAGCGGATAGCTCAGCAATCCGTATCTATCTGAGCACAGAACCTACGACGCATAAATTGTACACGTTGATGCATGATCCGCAGTATCGCACGGATGTGGCGCGTCAAAATACCGGGTATAACCAGCCGTCCTACACGAGCTTTTATTTTGCATCCGATATGGATTGGGCGAATGTGCCGATTCCCAAGCTCTACACGCCAAAAGCCTTGATGGAGGAAGAGAGCAGTGACGAAGCGGATGAAGTAGAGGCAGCAGTCCCAGTAGTTCCTGTAGTTCCAGCAGAGGATTTATAAACGACTAGCTGAAGCCTAAGATTCTACTTCCGCATATAAATTAGTTAATGGATTTAGAAAAAAGGCAAGCCTCTGAATTTTAGAGGCTTGCCTTTCTGTATTCAAAAGTTTAAGAGTATAGACGACTCTATCCATGTAGGCATTTCTGGTTTTAGACCACCTCTAAAATAGCAGATCTGTTGAAAGCAGCGGAGAGGACGGAACGATTGCGAAAAAGCGTCAGTGGTCGCATATGACCCCAAATATTAAAGAACCATCAATGTCAGGAGGACTTCCCCAACACTGATGGTTCTCATTACAGAAAATCACATTTAGTTCCAACCGTGATTTTCTGGTGAAAAAGTTGTAAAAGATCCTGTGTTGCTGCTGGTAAAGCCACTTAGGGGGACAATACTAACGAGAGCGAATATCACCATCACAGATACTAACGCCTTCTTCATGCTTCAACAGCTCCTTACAAAGATTTTGATACTGCTCTGTTTGCTTATTTGAAGCATACTGCCGATAAACCTCAAATAGTACAACAAACTTTTTAAAGTCCGCATCATTAATCATATTATAAGATGTTAAAAACAGTAAAATAAGCTGTACAGAATCTTGATACCTTTGATGTTTAGCATAGTAAATAGCCCGATGATACAAGAATCTAAAATAGTGAGTTCTATTTGTAGTATCTTCGAGATTTCCAAAATCCTCGATTTTTTCTGAGAATTTTTCAAGTAGATCATCTATATTAATCGAATGAAGCGAAGCTGTCTCCATGATCGTGACGAGTCCGGGCAATAACTCTTCCGGATTATCTTCTAAAAATTGAACATACTCAGGTAGCACGCTCAATTTTCCAGACAGCAAATCATTCGTATACAGATTTGCTTTAGCAAAAAATTTGAATCGATCGACTTCTTCCCAGCCGATTTTGTCCAACCCCGAAAACCAGCCTAATTCCGAATACTTCAAAATATACTCTCTGGCCTGATCGTACAAACCGAGTTTTTGAAGAGCCGTTCCCTTGGCCAGATAGCTGAACCCGTAATAGAATACCAAAGGCCGTTCTGCCTTAAAGAGATAAGGCAATTTTTGCAAGCTTGCTTCTTGCGCTTCGTTATACATTTTCTCAGCAAGGCTGTGCAAATGATCGGCTATGGCCAATATATCTTCCCAGGCATGTTGAGAGAACCGCAAATGAAGTAATTCAATACATTTATCCAATCTATGATGATCCGTTAATAAATAAGTAGCGTCTTTCCCTTCCAAAACTTCTTCCATCCAACTTCCTCCCATAGTTTTTTTCGTAATATATGGAGTATGTACACCAAGATGTGAGTTCCAGAAATTATAACAATATAATACAAATATAGTCATTTTCTGTCCAGTGGTCAATTTTTTCTTACATAAATGCTAATTTTTTGTATTGTCTGATATGCTAAAAGATTTATTCAAACTACGATATGACCTAAAAAAATAAAACAAAGAAGCTCCAGACCGACGACGAAGGTCTGAAGCTCTCTTTGTTTTGATCAGCTATTATTTTGCGTCCGAAGGCAATGAACCGGCTACGCCCCATACTTCCACATTAACTTTGTTTGAACCACCACGGAACTGAATTGTATATCGTCCGGAACGCATAGCATCAGCACTTCTCCAAACAGTTTCACTGTTTTTGCTGATTGTCTGGCCGTCAACATACGCTTTACCAGAATCATTGTGTTCTACAGTAAAATCAACTGGGGCATTTGCATAGTTTCTAATGCGCAATTTAACATACCCGAAACCCTTAGGAACCTCGAAGCTGCCTGGTGCAGTTGCACTTCCCCCTACAGTAAAGTTAAAGGAATTTCCCACGCTTTGAGGAGTTATAACATGGTCGCTAGTAGTTGTTGTACCAGCATCTTGGGGTGCAGTAGTGGATGTATTTGCAGAATCAGTTACAGCATCTGAATCCGCAAAGATCGCACTGGGCACGGCAATAGCTCCTCCTAGTAAACCTAAAGATAAGGCTGACGCAATTAAATGTTTTTTCTTCACTGATTATTCCTCCCTATATTTGTATAAAACTACCACCTTATTATACTAAAAGATTCCACTTATTGTAGTGTTTCGACAAAAAAATAGTAATATAGTATTAAATATATTATTTATTTCCATATTAATCCTGAATTTAATTGTTCGTATTTACTCAAAAATCTGTTTGGATTTCCTGGACTCATTTGGCTCGTTTTACTCCGAAAATCCGAACAATTTCCCAGACAGTTTATTGGGATGAATAAAAAAATGGAACAATGCTTTCATATTATCAGAGCATCGCAAGAGCATTAATGAGTTTTATTACCCAAAACGATGTTCTCCAACCTGTATTAAGCTCTGATCAATTAGAAGAACTAAATTATGCCGTACTTCAATATTTTGATTGTTCGTTGTGTTGTAGAGATTACCTATTATCGGCAGAAAGCTATTCATCGCATCACTGGTACTTTGATAAAGTGTGATCTTATCAGCCTTAGCTCTACAGTATCATGCCAGTCATCCTAATTCAGATTTTGATGTTTGCGTTACAATAGTTGCAGCTGGAGCTAAAATAGGAGCTACAAGTGGTCTTTGGTTGCTGCAGCGGGTGCGGCACTAGAGACAGGTGGCGGAGTACCTCAGCACGGATGGCTTGTAGAAGGTTAACGGGATCTGTTCAAGGCGTGATGTAATTTGGGTCTCCAACAATCCTGAGATTGTCAAGATCACTGCGTCCGAGGACGTTAGCGTGCTAATGGAGGCGGTTGCCCCGGGAGAAGCTGTTGTTACGGCTTCCGATTCGGGGAATAAGGAAGTGCGGGATCACTGATATTTCGCGCCAATGCTGACGGAACGAGTGGCTATTACCTGAATTTGGACCTCAATATGAAATCGATTCGTCTGTTCTATAAAAAAGACGGCCGTTTCGAGGATCAGCAGGTGCTTGCCAAGGTTCCAAGATTCGTTCTGCCGGAAATGTTTCATCATATTAAAATCGTGGCAGAGGGCCTGCGCATTCGCATTGACGTAGACGGTGAGCATGTCATCGACCTGGAAGAGGGTACGTTTACCGAGGGACATGTGGGTGTGAATGTATTTGGAGGGCAGGCGTTTTACCAATATGTAAGGATCGAGCCAATTTGAATTTCTTGTCTCAATAGGAGAGCCGTATCTACGGACTCTCTTTTTTTACGTCTTGATGTTATTGAGAATATGAAATGTAACCGCACACATGTAAAGTGTACGATATATTACTTGACGTAAAATTTGACACATATGTGAATTGAGGATAAATGTCAGGGATTTCATGGAGAAGCGAATTGACTGTATTTGTCCCTGTCTCTAAGATGTAATTATATTCCAGACAAAAACAGAGAATTGTGTAAGGGAATATAACGTAGAGAGGAGGGAATGAATGGACTCTTTAGCTGATCTCTCGGAAACCCCCTTAGCATTGGACACCCTTAGACGACATCCCTGTTATAACGAAGAGGCACATCGCTATTTTGCGCGCATTCATCTTCCAGTAGCCCCGGCATGCAATATTCAGTGCCATTATTGCAACCGCAAATTCGATTGCGTCAATGAAAGCCGTCCCGGCGTTGTTAGTGAACTGCTCACGCCGGAGCAGGCGGCGAGCAAGACCTATGGCGTAGCGGCACAGCTGATGCAACTGTCCGTTGTCGGCATTGCGGGACCTGGAGATCCGCTGGCCAATGCGGAGGCAACCTTCGATACCTTCCGCCGGGTCCGTGAGACAGTTAAGGATGTCATATTCTGTCTCAGCACGAATGGCCTTACCTTGATCAGGCATATCGACAGGATTGTAGAGTTGGGTATTTCGCATGTCACGATCACGATCAATGCTGTAGATCCAGTGGTGGGGAGCCACATTTATGGATGGGTCTACGATGAAGGAAAACGCTATGCAGGAGAGGAGGCCGCGCGGCTGTTGATTGACCGCCAGCTGGCAGGCTTGAAGATGCTGGCTTCGAGAGGCGTATTGTGCAAGGTAAACTCGGTGCTGATTCCCGAAGTCAATGATGCCCATCTGCCAGAGGTAGCCAGGGTGGTCAAGGAGCACGGCGCGGTACTGCACAACATTATGCCGCTCATCATCGCACCCGGCAGTTGGTATGAGCAGGAAGGGATGCGGGCCCCCCGTCCCCGTCTGGTCCGGCAGCTGCAGGAGCAATGTGCTGAGGCGGGAGCTGTCATTATGCGCCATTGCCGTCAGTGCAGAGCGGATGCGATTGGACTGCTGGGCGAGGATCGCAATCAGGATTTTACATGGGAGAACATTGCGGCTGCTCCTCCCATGGATGAAGAGGCAAGGGCACAATTTCAGAAAGAACTGGATGAGAAGGTGAGAGTGAGAATGGAACGCAAGGAGGGACAATCGCACCACAAAAAAACGTCAACCGGGGTTGGATGTAGCTGCCCGTTATCGGAGGATAAGCCTGAAGCAAGCTTTACCTCAAAGCCAGTCCTAATCGCTGTGGCCAGTCGTGGCGGAGGGAAGGTGAATCAGCATTTCGGTCGTGCCAAGGAATTCATGATCTATGAAAGCGACGGGACTATCGTAAATTTCATAGGCATTCGTAAGGTGCAATCCTACTGCCATGGGAAAGCCGATTGCAATGGAGACAAGGTCGAGACGATGAAGGAGATCCTTTCCATGGTGCATGACTGTGCATTGCTGCTGTCGTCCGGCATAGGCGAAGCCCCCAAAGAGGCATTGCAGGATGCTGGCGTGCTGCCTATTGTATGCGGCGGGGATATTGAGGAATCCGTTCTGGAATATGTAAAATTTCTGCGTTATATGTATCCTGTGCAGAGCAATAAGGGAAGTAAGCGCAATAAGGGAGTTAAGGGCAATCATTCGGATTTACCCATTGAACATTTTGGAGGCTGAGAAAATATGAGACAAATTGCGTTTTACGGTAAAGGCGGTATCGGCAAATCGACAACCTCGCAGAATACACTGGCTCAGCTCGCGACCAAATTCAAACAAAAAATTATGATCGTAGGCTGTGATCCCAAGGCAGACTCCACCCGTCTTATTCTGAATACGAAGGCCCAACAGACAGTGCTACATCTGGCTGCTGAAAGGGGCACGGTAGAGGATTTGGAGCTGGAGGATGTTGTCCAAAAGGGCTTCGGTGACATTCTGAACGTGGAATGCGGCGGGCCAGAGCCTGGTGTCGGCTGTGCAGGACGCGGCATCATCACAGCCATTAATTTTCTGGAGGAAGAGGGGGCCTACGAAGGGCTGGATTTTGTTTCCTACGATGTACTGGGGGACGTTGTATGCGGGGGCTTCGCCATGCCGATCCGGGAGAAGAAGGCTCAGGAAATCTACATTGTATGCTCAGGCGAGATGATGGCTATGTACGCTGCCAACAATATTGCGCGCGGGATATTGAAGTATGCCAACAGCGGCGGGGTGCGTTTGGGCGGCTTAATCTGCAACAGCCGGAATACGGACCTGGAAGCGGAATTGATTACAGAGCTTGCAAGAAGACTGAACACGCAGATGATCCACTTTTTGCCGCGTGACAATGTCGTGCAGCACGCTGAGCTGCGCCGTATGACCGTTACCCAATATAACCCGGAACATAAGCAGGCTGCGGAGTATGAAGAGCTGGCAGGTAAGATTTTGAATAACGATATGCTAACGGTTCCGACTCCCATTTCCATGGAAGATCTGGAGGATCTGTTGATGGAATTCGGCATTATTGAGGATGAAGAAACCGCAATTAACAAAGCTGAGGCGTCCGGGCAGTAGGCTCCAGCTAGAAGGCTTAATGACGGAACCAACGTGTGATGATGGGGGGAGCTGAACGCGTAGCTCGCAGGAGGGAGGAATAGGCCAAATGAGCAGTATTGTGGATAAGGGAAAGCAGATCGTAGAGGAGATACTGGAGGTATATCCCAAGAAGGCCAAGAAGGACCGGACCAAGCATTTTGAGATCGCGGATGAGGAGCTTGTGAACTGCGGAACCTGTTCCATTAAGTCCAACATGAAATCACGGCCCGGCGTTATGACAGCAAGGGGCTGTGCTTATGCAGGCTCCAAGGGTGTGGTATGGGGCCCGATTAAAGACATGGTGCACATTAGCCATGGTCCCATCGGCTGCGGGCAATACAGTTGGGGTACCCGACGCAATTATGCGAATGGGGTATTGGGCATCGATAATTTTACCGCCATGCAGATTACAAGCAATTTTCAGGAAAAGGATATCGTGTTCGGCGGAGATAAGAAGTTGGAGGTGATCTGCCGGGAAATTAAGGAGATGTTCCCGCTGGCTAAAGGCATCTCCGTACAATCTGAATGTCCGGTCGGACTGATTGGTGATGATATCGGGGCCGTGGCTAAGAAGATGACAGAGGAGCTGGGCATTCCGGTCATTCCTGTACGCTGTGAAGGCTTTCGTGGGGTGAGTCAGTCTCTGGGCCATCACATTGCCAATGATGCTATCCGCGATTTTCTGATGGGGCGCCGCGAGCTGAAGGAGTCTGGGCCTTATGATGTCTCCATTATCGGGGACTACAATATCGGCGGTGATGCCTGGGCCTCACGCATTTTGCTGGAGGAAATGGGACTGCGGGTCATAGCGCAGTGGTCGGGTGATGGTACGATCAATGAGCTGGGGATTGCCCATAAATCCAAGCTCAATCTGATCCATTGTCATCGTTCCATGAATTATATGTGCACAACGATGGAGCAGGAATACGGAATTCCCTGGATGGAATATAACTTCTTTGGCCCGACGAAGACGATGGAGAGCCTCAGAGCGATTGCTGCCCGCTTTGACGAGACGATTCAGGAAAAATGTGAGCAGGTCATCGCCCAATATATGCCGCAGATGGAGGCGGTCATCCGTAAATACCGCCCACGTCTGGAAGGCAAAAAGGTGATGCTTCTGATTGGCGGACTGCGGGCAAGGCATACCATTGGTGCCTATGAGGATCTGGGTATGGAAATTGTGGCTACAGGCTATGAATTTGCCCATAAGGATGATTACGAAAAGACGTTTCCCGATGTAAAGGAAGGCACTGTTTTGTACGATGATCCAACGGCATATGAACTGGAAGAATTGGCCCAGCGGCTGAATATTGACTTAATGGGCGCCGGAGTCAAGGAGAAATACGTGTATCACAAAATGGGCATTCCCTTCCGTCAAATGCACTCTTGGGATTACAGCGGGCCTTATCATGGTTTTGACGGCTTTAAGATTTTTGCGCGTGATATGGATATGACCATAAACAGTCCAGTATGGAGCCTGCTGCCGTCCCGGCAGACTGCGGAGGTGCCGGTATGAGCGAGCGTCTGAACATTGTCGATCACAATCAGCTGTTTCGGCAGGATAAATATGTGCGCCAGCGTGAGGAGAAACGGGCCTTCGAGGCCCCTTGCTCGCCAGAGGAGGTTACCGCCACCCTAGAGTACACCAAGACCAAGGAATACAAGGATAAGAATTTCGCTCGTACATCTGTAGTCGTGAACCCGGCCAAGGCTTGTCAGCCGCTGGGAGCGGTCATGGCTGCGCTGGGCTTCGAAAAAACGCTCCCGTTCATTCATGGCTCACAGGGCTGTACGGCTTATTTCCGCAGCCATCTTGCCCGCCACTTCAAAGAGCCTGTTCCTGCCGTCTCCACCTCGATGACCGAGGATGCCGCCGTATTCGGCGGCATGCGCAACCTCATTGACGGTATAGAGAACTGCATTGCCTTGTATCAGCCGGAGATGATTGCGGTATGCACGACCTGTATGGCAGAGGTGATCGGGGATGATCTGTCTGCCTTCCTGGCCAATGCCCGTCAGGAGGGAGCCCTTCCCGAGGATATGCCGGTTCCTTTTGCCAATACCCCCAGCTTCTCCGGTTCACATATTACAGGCTATGACGCGATGCTGCGCTCTGTGCTGGAGACGTTGTATAACAAGTCAGGCCAGACGCCACAGCCTGGTCATGAATTGAAGCTGAATGTGCTGCTCGGGTTTGACGGATATACGGGCAATTTTGCGGAAATGCGGCGCATACTGGGGATGTTCGGCGTTACGTATACCATTCTAGGTGACCACAGCAGTAATTTTGATTCAGGAGCTACTGGAGAGTACAGCTACTATTACGGGGGAACGCCGCTTGAGGATGTGCCCAAGGCCGCAGATGCTGCCGGCACGTTGGCGATCCAGCAGTACTCTCTTCGTAAAACATTAGGTTATATGAAGCAAACCTGGGGGCAGCAGGTGTCCTCCATTTCCACACCGCTGGGCATCCGGGCTACAGATCGGTTGCTTGAGGAGATTAGCCGCCTGTCTGGAAGAGAAATTCCCGAGGCATTGAAGCAGGAGCGCGCCCGAATTGTGGATGCCATGATGGATTCGCATGCTTATCTGCACGGCAAACGAGTAGCTATGGCGGGAGACCCGGATATGCTCATCGGCCTGATTGGCTTTTGTCTGGAGCTGGGCATGGAGCCGGTGCATATTGTGTGCTCCAATGGGGACCGGAAATTTGAGAAGGAAGCAGAGCTTCTGCTGAAGTCCAGCCCTTACGGTGCAGAAGCCACGGTTCATTCCGGTCAGGATTTGTGGCATATGCGTTCGCTGCTGTTCCAGGACCCAGTAGACCTGGCTATTGGTAGCTCCCACCTGAAGTTCGCGGCGAAAGAAGCGAAAATTCCATTGCTCCGTGTGGGCTTTCCGATCTTCGACAGGCATCATCTGCATCGTTATCCGATTATCGGCTACCAGGGTGCGCTGAATCTGCTTACCCAATTCGTGAATACCGTACTGGATGTCATGGAGGAGCAGGCTCCGGATCATAGCTTTGATCTAGTGCGCTAATTGCTGTATCGCGTAGATGGAAGTTGACAGCTTGGCTTGTGATTTCAATGGATTCTATCTGAAATAAGGGGGTTTGCGGATGGAGCCGGCTGTGTCTAACGGAAGGCTGGAGGTATCCTGCGGCAACAAAATTCCCAAAAGCACGCCCTGTCCCCGGCCTGTGCCGGGGGAGGCTTCGGGTGGCTGCTCCTTTGACGGGGCCCAGATTACACTGATCCCCATTGCAGATGCGGCTCATCTGGTGCACGGGCCGATTGCGTGTCTCGGCAATAGCTGGGAGAGCAGAGGCAGCCTGTCCAGCGGCCCGGAGCTGTCGGCGTATGGCTTCACTACTGATCTTGGAGAACAGGACATCATTTTTGGTAGTGAACAAAAGCTGCATGAATCGATCCGCTACATCGTCAGCCGCTTTGCTCCTCCCGCTGTATTCGTCTATACCACATGCGTCACAGCCCTCACCGGTGAAGATATCGAGGGAGTTTGCAAGGCTGAATCGGAGCAGCTGGGAACGCCGATCATTCCGGTGAACAGCCCGGGATTTGTGGGCAGCAAGAATCTCGGGACCCGGCTGGCCGGAGACGTGCTGTTCCAGCATATTATCGGCAGCACCGAGCCGGAACAGACAACCTCCCATGATATCAATCTCATTGGGGAATACAATATCGCCGGCGAGATGTGGCATATCGAGCGGCTGATGCAGCAGGCGGGAATGAGTATCCTGTCCCGAATTACCGGAGACGGTCGGTTCCGTGAGGTGGGATGGGCGCATCGTGCCAAGGCCAATATGGTCGTATGCAGCCGGGCTTTGCTGGGTCTGGCAGTCCAAATGGAGCGTAAATACGGCATTCCTTATTTTGAAGGTTCATTTTATGGAGCAAAGGAGACGAGTTATTCCTTGCGGCAGATGGCTTACCTGACCGGAGATCGTGATGTGGAGCGACGGGTAGATAAGCTGGCCGCACGGGAGGAAATGAGGCTATCGCTGGAGCTGGAGCCCTACCGCAAGCAACTGAAAGGAAAGCGGGCAGTGCTCTATACCGGGGGTGTAAAGAGCTGGTCTGTCATTACGGCTTTGCAGGAGCTGGGCATTAAGGTGGTTGGTGTAGGCACGAACAAAAGCACTGCCGAGGATGTATCCCGGATTGCTGACCGTATCGGAGATGATGCGGAATACATCCCGGAAGGCGGCGCCCGGCAGATTCTCAAGACCGTACGGAGCCGCAAGGCAGACATGGTCATTGCCGGGGGCCGGAACATGTATATGGCGCTGAAGGAACAAATTCCTTTTGTGGACATCAATCAAGAACGGCACAAAGCCTATGCGGGCTATGACGGGCTGTTATCTCTGGCGAAACAGCTTGTGCATACGCTACAGCATCCGGTATGGGAACTGACCGCCAAATTGGCTCCATGGGAGGAGGAGACGGAATTTGCCGATTAAATCCGCCACGAAGCCTGTCAGTGTCAACCCGCTCAAGGTAGGACAGCCTTTGGGTGGCGTGCTGGCTCTGCAGGGGATGTATCGCTCAATGCCTTTGCTGCACGGCGCTCAGGGCTGCTCGGCCTTCTCCAAGGCGCTGCTGACTCGCCATTTTCGAGAGCCGATTGCCGTTCAGACCTCTGCGCTGCAAGAGATGGACGTTATATTTGATGCAGACCGGAATCTGGAGGAGGCGCTGGATCATATCTGGTCCAAACACCATCCAGATGTCATCGGCGTTATCAGCACGGCCCTCACCGAGGTGGCAGGCGTTGATTTTCAGTCTAGGGTAAAGGCGTTCAAGCGAGAACGGGCATTGAAGGACAGTCTGCTGTTTTCTGTATCGCTGCCTGATTTTCACGGCTCTCTGGAGACGGGCTACAGCAGTACAGTAGAGTCGCTAATGGATGCCGTACTCGGGTTAGCCGGAGGCAAGTCCCCCAAAAAACAGCGCCGGACGCAGGTCAATCTGCTGCCGGCTTCTTATCTGACTGCCGGTGATGTCATGGAAATCAAGGATATTATCGCTTCCTTCGGCCTAGAGGTTATTACACTCCCCGATATCTCCACTTCCTTGTCCGGTCACCTGCTGACAGGTTTTTCCCCTTTGACGAGAGGGGGGACTCCCCTGGATTCAGCCTGCCAGATGCTGAAGTCTTCCTGCACCATTGCCATTGGCGCGAGCATGGAGCGTCCGGCGCGCAGGCTGACTCATGCCGCAGGCATTCCCTACCACTTGTTCACGGGTCTGTCTGGCTTGGCCGCGAGCGATGCGTTCATACATTTTCTGCAGAAAATCAGCCGCGAGCCAGCCCCTGTTCGCTTCCGCTGGCAGCGTGAAAATCTGTTGGACAGCATGCTGGATGCCCATTTCTATTATTCCGGTGCTTCCGCTGTAGTGGCGCTAGAACCGGATCATATGCTGTCGACCGCAGCCTGGCTGGAGGAGATGGGAGTGGAACTGAAACGGCTAATAACACCCTGCAGCACGCCCGCACTGCAAAAGACAGAACGGGAAGTCTGGATCGGTGATCTGGATGATGCAGAGGAGAGCGCGCAGGGCGCTGATTTGTGGATCAGCAATTCGCATGGAAGAAAGGGAGCGGCACGGGCTGGCGCCTCATTCGTGCCGGCAGGCTTGCCGGTGTATGACGAGCTGGGCGCCCACACATCCGTAAGCGTCGGATACCGTGGAACCATGGAGTGGGTGAACAAAGTAGGCAATGTATTGCTTGCCGAAGGGGGTAAGGGAGGATGAAGGTTGCATTTGCGACGGAAGACGGTGTGCTTGTGAATGCTCATTTTGGGCAGAGTCCTATGTTCACTGTATTCGAAATCCGGCACTCAGGCGTTCAGTTCCTGGAGCATCGGCGGATAGCCCTGGGGAGCGATGAGAACGAGGCGGGCAAGATCGCCAGCCGAATTGGCCTGATCGAGGATTGTGCCTTGATCTTTCTGGTACAGATCGGCGCTTCAGCCGCCGCACAGGTTACCAAACGGACCATTATGCCTGTGAAGGTGGCCTTCGGCAGCACCATTGAGGAGCAGGTCCAGCGTCTCCAGAATATGCTGGCTCGCAATCCGCCCATGTGGCTTGCCAAAATCCTGCATGCTGAGGAGGGCAGCGGCAAAGCCGGATCATGAGTCTTCAGTAAGGAAGAATAACCGAAGAACAACCAGATATGGTGTCAAGATCCTGCGGACCGAGTATCTTAAAGGCGGGAGCCGCACATGGAGGGGTGGACGAATGGTACAGCTGCTGGAAGACAGTAGATACGGACGCCAGTTGAAGCTGCTGGGAGTGGAAGGTCAGAACAAGCTAAAGCAAGCTACTGTTATGGTCGCAGGCATCGGAGGATTGGGAGGAACAGCGGCCATGTACCTAGCCGCTGCCGGAGTGGGGAAGCTGATATTGGCCCATGAGGGCTTAATCCATCTACCCGATATGAACCGGCAGGTGCTGATGGACAGCGGACGAATCGGGGAGGAACGGATGGAGACGGCATTGCAGCATTTGCATCGTATTAACCCAGAGACCCAACTTGAGGGCCACGCCCACAGAATCACGGAAGAATCCTCTGGACCATGGGTAGAAGCGGCGGATATCGTGATTGATGCACGGTACGACTTTCCGGAAAGATATGCGCTGAACAGACTATGTGTTCGACATGGCAGACCGATGATAGAAGCGGCCATGTACGCCTATGAAGTATCATTGATGACCATTGATCCCGGTAGGACGGCATGCCTGGAATGTCTCTACCCGGAAGGCGGACAGCCTTGGGAGCCTCTGGGATTCCCGGTTCTGGGAGCTACCTCGGGTTTAATTGGCTGTATGGCTGCACTGGAAGCGGTCAAATGGATTACAGATGCGGGCAATTTGTTCACTGACCGTATGTACCGTATGAATGTGCTGGATATGAGTAGCTGCACTATAGCGGTCAAACGCAACCCGCGTTGTCCTTGCTGCGGAACGGGAGGGGATATAGATGAGCCAGTTGCATATTTGTGATACGACACTTCGTGACGGAGAACAGGCTCCGGGCGTTGCCTTTTCGGCCGAGGAGAAAACTGAAATTGCCATCATGCTGGATTCAGCGGGGGTGGAGCAGGCTGAGATCGGAATTCCGGCAATGGGAAAGGCAGAGTGCGGGTCTATTGCCAGGATTGCTGCTCTCGGACTTCAGATGAAGCTAATGACCTGGAATCGCGCGGTGTTCACGGATATTGATGCAGCTGAATCGACAGGTGTGGGCTGGGCCCATATTTCGGTTCCCGTGTCGACGGTGCAGATGAAGGCCAAGCTGGGTATGAATCCTGAGCAGGTGACAGAGCTGATCCGCAAGTCTGTCGATTACGGTCAGTGTAAAGGATTGACTGTTTCCGTAGGCTTTGAGGATGCTTCAAGGGCAGATGACCTGTTCCTTGAGCAGTTGGCGAATCAGCTCTACAGGGATGGCATCCGGCGCTTCAGATATGCCGATACGCTGTCTGTTTACCATCCCGCTGCGATAGCTGCCCGTATAGACAGGCTTGTATTACGCGTGCCGCAGGATGTGGAGCTTGAGATTCACTGTCATAATGATTATGGCCTAGCGCTTGCCAATACCCTGGCAGCTTTGCAGGCGGGAGCTGTCTGGGCCAGTACCACGGTGTCAGGACTTGGGGAAAGGGCAGGCAATACGGCGCTGGAGGAGGTGGTGATGTCGTGGAGGGACCTATATCAAGGAACCTGCAGCGTCCGTCCCGAACTGCTGAACCCGCTGGCTGCACTGGTGTCCAAAGCCTCCAACCGAATCATTCCTGAAGGCAAGCCAATTGTGGGAGACATGGTATTCGCCCATGAATCCGGCATACATATCAACGGTCTGCTAAAGGAGCGTGCCGCCTATCAGACCCTTGATCCAACCGAGCTGGGCACTGACCATTCGTTCGTACTCGGCAAGCATTCGGGCAGAAGTGCAGTTCAATATATGCTGGAGCAGGAAGGAATCGAGGCAGGCTCCGGTGAAATCAAGTTTGTGCTGGAGCGGCTTCGCCTAGTCGGTGAAGATCCCAAGCGTGTCATCCATAGCGCGGACTTAAAGCGCTGGTTGCAGTATTATCCGGCAGAGCTGCCGAAATAATCAAAAAGGCGTTCCCGTCCGGTAAGTGTGACCGTGACTGGAACGCTTTCTTGTATATCTTTTAATTTCACAACCGGAGTCCCAATTTGCTGGTTAAACGCAGCCGTTCAGAAGGGTATAATAAAATATAGTGCTGTATAAAGTGCGTATATATGGTTTTACAGCAGACAGGTTCGAATCTTATAACCATGACACGCTGATCTGGAAGGACGGCTATGGGCAATTGGAGGAATGCTTGTGGGAATGATGTTTTCTTTTCTGAAAAAATATCGGGTTCCAGCCATCGCAGCGCTCGTGATGATGTTGCTGGAATTGACGGTAGAGCTATCGCAGCCATATTTGATCTCTAAAATCATTGATGAGGGCATCCGACAGCAGGATTTGTCCGTCGTCTGGTTATGGGGCAGTGTACTGGTGGGGAGTGCCGTTATCGCTTTTATGGCGGGGATATCCAGCTCTTTTTTTGCTTCACATGCAAGTCAGGGCTTCGGCTATGATTTGCGGGAAAAGTTGTACCGTAAAGTGCAATCTTTTTCGTATCCTGTGTTTAAACGTTTTGCCACTTCGTCGCTGATTACGCGTCTGACCGGGGATGTCACGCAAGTACAGGATACGGTGTTTATGAGCCTGCGGTTTATGACACGGGTTCCGCTTGTAGTCATCGGCAGTATTGTGATGGCACTGGTTGTACATTTCCGGCTTGGGCTGCTATTGGCGGTTATGGCCCCGGTGCTGTTCGTGTTTGTGCTGGTGATGATGCGGCGAACGGTCACTTTGTTTAAAGGTGTCCAGCGACGCTTGGATGACGTTAACGGAGTGATTCAGGAGAATCTGACAGGCATCCGACTCATCCGGGTTTTTGTGCGGATGCGGCATGAAATCGAACGTTTTGCCCATTATGGAGGCGAATTGATGAAAGGGACGGTGTCCGCTCTACGCTGGACAGAAACGACGATGCCGTTCATTTTGTTTACGATGAATGCAGGGATTATTGCAGTACTTTGGTTCGGACGCGGCCAAATTTCCACTGGGGATGCCAGTGTAGGACAGGTGGTTGCAGTCGTCAATTATTCACTGCGGACGATAGGAGCCTTGTCTGCCTTATCAGGTATCGTTGTTGTATTTTCCCGAGCTACTGCATCTACCGGGCGGATTCGAGAGATATTGGACACATCTAATGAAGATAGGCAAGAACTGGAGTCTGTTTCAACACATCATACACGGATTGAGGGGCGGGTGGAAATGGACCGGGTGAGCTTTCATTATCCGGGCAGTGATCTGGCTGTACTAAAGGATATCTCTTTTAGGGCGCGACCGGGCGAGCGGATAGCTATTATGGGGGCCACTGGCTCGGGAAAATCTTCACTTGTGCAGTTGATTACACGTCTGTATGAAGAAGATGAAGGTCATGTGCGCTTTGACGGAAAGGACGCTCGTGAACTGGACGCGTCCATATTACGAGAGGCGATTGGCTATGTCCCTCAGGAGGTACTGCTATTCACCGGCTCGATTCGGGATAATATTGCTTGGGGGCTGGAGAATGCGAGCCTGGAGCAAATTCAGGAAGCCGCACGCATGGCGCAAATCCATAATATGATTGAACGCTTGCCGCAAGGCTATGACACGATGCTCGGGCAGCGTGGCGTCAATCTGTCTGGCGGACAGAAACAGCGGCTTTCGATTGCCCGCGCACTGGTACGCCAGCCGGCAGTGCTGATTTTGGACGACAGCACAAGTGCGCTGGATGTAGGGACAGAAGCAGCACTACTGAATGCACTCGATGGTCTGTCCTGCACGACATTTCTCATTACGCAGAAGATCAGCTCGACCGCATCGGCAAATCAGATTTTACTGCTGGATGAGGGTCGCCTGATGGCAAGCGGAAGCCATGAGCATCTCATGGATAGTTCGGATCTGTATCGGCGTATCTATGAATCACAATATGGAAAGGAGGAGTCGCATGTTCAAGGAACTCATTGAACCGTTCCGTCAGCCTACACCGCCGTCTGGTGTGCTGCGAAATCCAGCGGGAGCTGAAGGACGCCACAAGGCCAAAGCGAAGAACTGGTTTGGCACCTTAGGACGGATATGGGCTTATCTGGCTCGCCGTAAGGCCAAACTGATGCTGGTACTGTTCATGGTCCTGCTCAGCTCCGGGCTAGCTCTGCTGGGTCCATATCTGGTCGGCGTAGCGGTGGATGATTTTCTCGAAGGTCCAGGTGGACGCACGTGGATTTATTTTCTTATCGGATTAGGAGCTGTATATCTGCTCAACTCGCTGACCTCCTGGCTGCAAAATATCTGGATGATCGAGATTGCCCAAGAGACGGTGTACCGCATGCGTTTCGATCTGTTTTCACATTTGCATCGACTACCGATTCCTTTCTACGGCAAACGTCAGCAGGGAGAGATCATGAGCCGTTTGACCAATGATATCGAAAATGTCAGTTCTACGCTGAACAGCTCCGCGATTCAGATTTTTTCGAGCATATTGACGCTAATCGGTACACTCACGGTGATGCTGTGGTTAAGCCCGCTGATGACCCTGCTGACTTTTATCGTGGTACCGTTAATGGCTGCCGGGATGCGCTGGATCACACGTCGTACCGGGCCCTTATATAAGGAACGCCAGAAGAATGTGGGCGAACTGAACGGATACATCGAAGAAACGCTGTCCGGGCAGCAGATTATTAAAGCATTTTCGCAGGAGAAGAGAGTCATCTATGGTTTTGGCGAGCGTAATGACCGTATTCGGCTGTCGGGTTTCTGGGCCCAAACGATTTCAGGCTTCATACCGAAGCTGATGAACGGACTGAATAATCTCAGCTTTGCTATTGTAGCGGGGATCGGTGGGATTTTGGCCATTCGCGGCTCCATTACTATAGGTACAATTATTGTATTCGTAGAATATGCCCGCCAGTTCACCAGACCGCTGAACGATTTGGCTAACCAGTGGAACACCCTGCTGTCTGCCATTGCCGGAGCTGAGCGTGTATTTGAAATATTGGATGAAGATGAAGAGTCCAAGGATGAACGCGGGGCAGTGGAGGTAGCGCATGTGGAGGGGGCGGTGCGGTTTACGGATGTTTCCTTCGGTTATGATGAGGGAAGCGCTACGCTGGAAGGTATTTCCTTTGAAGCCAAACCTGGTGAAATGATCGCACTAGTCGGCCCGACCGGGGCAGGGAAAACGACACTGATCCAGCTCCTTTCCAGATTCTATAGCCCCGACAAGGGAACGATTACGCTGGACGGGCGCGACATTATTACCATCCGGCGTGAAAGCTTGCGTTCCCGTATGGCATTTGTGCTACAGGACTCCTTCCTGTTTCAGGGGACAATTCGTGAAAATATCCGCTTCGGCAGACTGGACGCCACCGATGAGGAGGTTGAACAAGCATCGAAACTGGCTAACGCCCATTCCTTTATCATTCGGATGAAGGACGGATACGACAAGGTACTGGAAGTGAATGGAAGCGGCATCAGTCAAGGGCAAAAACAGCTGCTGGCTATTGCCCGTGCTATTTTGGCCAACCCTTCTATCCTTGTACTCGACGAGGCAACCAGTAGCATTGACACCATTACAGAGATGAAGATACAAGAAGGACTGGAGCGGCTTATGCAGGGTCGAACAAGTTTCGTCATCGCGCATCGGCTGAATACCATTCGTCAGGCTGACCGGATTCTGGTCTTGAAGGATGGCCGTCTGGAGGAGCAGGGTTCTCATGATGAACTGCTGGCTCACAAAGGCTTTTACAGTGATTTATATTATGGTCAGTTGAGAAAGCAAAGCTCTTAAGTCGGCTCTCGATCAACAGCTTTGCAGGTATACTTAAAAAGGGCTACCCCGGGGTAGTCCTTTTTAAGTATGCCTTTTTACAGGTACGTACTATTAAAGGTTTACATCATCAAATATACCCATACCCCGTATATGTATGTTAGTATAGGTGTGCAAGAATAAAATCCCACTTCAAAGGAGAGAGCATCATGAAAATCGCAATCATGCTTTTCGATGGAATTACAGCGTTAGATGCAATAGGTCCATACGATGTGTTTGCTGCTACACTGAAATGTGAAGTGAAGTTTGTCGCTAAGCAAAAAGGGTTAATCAAGCTGGACTCAAATATGGGTTATTTGCATGCCGATTACAGTTTTTCTGAAGTTAATTCAGCTGATATTCTTGTTGTTCCTGGATGCAGTCCGCCAAATTATAAAACCCCAATGAATGACGAAGAAACGTTAAATTGGATTCGCCAAATACATGAAACTACAAAATGGACCACGTCGGTTTGTAACGGCTCTTTGATTTTGAGTGCCGCAGGCTTGTTAAATGGAACCGTAGCCACCAGTCATTGGGGTTCCTTAGACCTGCTCCAATCTCTTGGAGCCATTCCAACAGATGAGAGAGTGGTTCGTCAGGGCAAAATGATTACAGCAGCCGGTGTCTCCTCTGGTATTGATATGGCACTCCAGTTAATAGCTTGGGAATTGGGAGAAGACATGAGTAAAGGAGTCCAGCTGATTTTGGAATACGATCCTCAGCCTCCGTTTGACACGGGTTCACCCAAGAAAGCTCCTGCTAAATTGGTAGAACAAATAAGAGGCATGTTACAGGAGTTTGCAAAACAGGAGCCCAATAGCTAGGCTCAATAGGTCTGTATTTTTTTTACAATAGACCCTATTTCAACTAGTATAGTTTACACATAGTAAAGGGTTACATAGTGTAAATGGTTGAAGGGGGTTACAAACATGAGCAGCTTACCTAAGTCTGCTACATTTCCACTTTTCATTCTGATGTGAATTTGTTTATTGCATCATTACGGTTGGTGCAATTATAGGCATCGTTGTGCAGATATGGCTGCTCGATTATCTCATCAAGAGACTTGGAGAGATGAGGCTAATACGTCTCTCTTTGATCATGACAGCCATCGCTTTATTGTTAATGTTAAGGATGTATGCAACGTGGCTGGTGTAAGCCGGGTCACATTCTATAAGCACTTTCAGTCCATGAACGAACTGATCTTTGAGGTTCAGATGGAAATCCTGGAGAGCATGACCGAATTTGTTAGAAGGGCGCCTTCAGCCGAAATGAGCGGTAAGAAGATGCTTACTTCGATGCTTGATGCATGGATTGATTACGCTTGGCAACATCCGGAATACATCAAGTTTATTCTTTTATTCGATCTGCATTACGAAGCTTATGGTTCAAATCAAGAACTCAAAGAACAGTACAAAAATTTTGTTAGCAGGGGAAAGGAACGACATTTCCTGATGGATGCTCTGGAAGCTGGATTCCAAGATGGATCATTGAAGTCTGATACGGAACCCTTAAAGACCGCTCATTTTATCTTCACGTCTATGATGGGTATACTCCAGAAAATGAGTCTGACGTCCAAGGACGATTGGAATAACGAACTTGAGGATATACAAATTGCTAACCGATTTGTGGGAATGTTGATTCAGTATTTAAGTCCAGAAAGCGGTAAATCCCCAACCTTTTAGGCAGAAGTCGCCTGTCATATTCCAGAGGATTTCAGATCGTCTGATGGAGTGAAATAGAAGTACATGGCTCAGTCTGTTAAACTGTGAAAATAGAGCGGTTGCAGATACGTTGTCGTGTTAGCCTTATCTATTTTGTGGAGGTGCGGGGATGAACGGAAGTCTGTTTGAGCCACGGCTGCGTGACGGGGATTATATTCCCCGTTTTTTTGCTTACTATTACAAGCAATGGCATGACTATACCATGTCTTACCACGATCATCATTCTACCGAAATTATGTACATGATTTCCGGCTTTTGCAGGGTGGATGTACAAACGGGAGAGAATGTGGAAGAAAGCATCACGCTGCGTAAAGGCGAGTTTATTATGCTAGACGCAGGTGTACCGCATCGACTGGTGGTGGAAGGAGAACAACCGTGCCGGATGCTAAATGTAGAGTTTGGTTTTTCGGAGGGAGTGAGGGTAGGGCCGTCTATCCGACAAATGGCAGCAGAGGAGCAGGAGGTCACGACGCTCATGTCACGTCCGTTCCCGTATTTGGTACTATCGGACCCGGAAGAAGTATATTATGCGCTGAAAAGTCTCGTGCTGGAGCTAGACCAACGAAAAGAACAGCCGGGTGCAATGGCAGAGATGCTTTTTATGCAATTGCTAGTACGAATTGCACGTCTACGGGAAGAGGCAGAGCGCAGCAACACGCAGCAAACGGATATGTACATCAAACGATGCATTGAATTTCTCCATCTGAACTATGATCGAGATATTGTGGTTAAGGACATGGCGGCAGCCGTGAATCTGCACCCAGGTTATTTGCACCGTATTTTCAAAAAACATACTGGGCTAACGCTCACCGCGTATTTAACGATGCTGCGAATGGACAAGGCCCGTATGCTTCTTCAGCAAACGGACATCCCCATTCAAGAAATTGCCGATTATGTAGGCGTGGCCAGCAGGCAGTATTTTCATATGTTGTTCAAAAAGCACACAGGCAAGACGCCTGTAGAATACCGCTCAGCTGTGGAGCGCAATGTGAGGAACTATGCGGAGGAGGATGGGAGCTGATAATAAGAAGCCTCTGAACCATTACCGATTTAAGGTCGGTGTGACTCAGAGGGCGTGGCTAAAGTTGGGTCATTTCCCAAGCCACATATTTTCCATCTGTTCAAGTGATCTCCCCTTGGTTTCGGGAACCTTGCGCCATAAAAAGACTACGACGAACAACGAGATGGCTCCGAATAACCAGAAAGTATTGGACGGGCCGGCTGAACTCAGCAGAGGAGGGAATGCCTGCGATACCAGATAATCGCCGGCCCACAATGCCATCGAAGCGATGGCTACCGCTTTGCCGCGAATGCGGTTCGGAAAGATTTCCGAGATCATAACCCATACGATCGGCCCAAGCGATATAGCATAGGAGGCCACGTAGATCAATATCATGATGAGTATGAGCGGTCCGGTGGTCAAACCCATTTTGAATGCGGCGCCAATAATAACCAAACAGCAGGTCATCAATGAGGTGCCGATGATCAGCAGGACTTTTCGTCCCGCTTTGTCGATCAGCCATACGGATACGATGGTGAACAACACATTGATCAACCCGATCCAAATGGTCTGGGTCAAAGAAGCGTCCGTACCGAGTCCCATTCCTTTAAAGATAACCGGCGCGTAATACAAAATGGCATTAATGCCGGTAATATGCTGCATAATGGCGAGCATAACACCGATAAAGAGAGCGACCCGAATACCGGGAGCGAACAATTGCTTCAATGAGTCGTTCTCATTTTTGAATGATTCCTTGATATCAAGCACTTCCTGCTTAGCGGCTTCTTCACCGTGAATTTTCAGCAAAATCGGCAGCGCTTCATAAGGCCGATTTTGTTTAATAAGCCATCGCGGGCTTTCGGGTATGAAGAGCATCAAGAGCATAAAGATCAGTCCGGGAACGGCTCCCACTCCGAACATCCAGCGCCAGGCTGTTGAGACACCCCAGGCTTCATCCCCCATGCTGACGATCCACGAATTCTGAAAATAAACCAGGAAAATCCCTGTTACGATCGCCAACTGATTTAAAGCAACCAAACGACCTCGGTATTTGGCGGGAGCGATCTCCGCGTTGTACACCGGACAAACGGTGGAAGTGATTCCTATGCCAATGCCGCCGATCATGCGAAAGATAACATACCCGGTGAACGTGTCTTGAAGCGCAGAGCAGATCGAGCCGACGACGAATAAAAATCCGGCGGCCAGTAATACCTTTTTTCTGCCGATCTTTTCACTCATGTAGCCGGAGAGAGCTGCTCCGGTGACACTCCCGACAATCAGACTTGAAACGGCCCAACCAACCTGAAATTCGCTCAGCGAAAAACGCTGCTGTAGGAATTCGACTGCTCCCGAAACAACCGCGATATCAAAACCGAACAGGATGCCTCCGAGCGCAGCTACGATGGATACCAACGTCACAAAAAGCATATTGGGTTTTTCTGATTGAAGCGCTTTCTGTTGAGCGCTTTCATTATTGATGATTACTGCCATATGATCATCTCCCCTCCAGATCTCTGGAACCTCATTCCGTTCTTCGAGGAGAAGTATAACATGCGCTTATAAAAGAAAGGCCGGTTATCGTCTTCAATAAACGGACCTTTTCATGCACGATTTTGGCTTCGGTTCCCGAATCGGAGATAGAGGGGCTGAACCTAGCATTACCTTGTCATTCGAGCTTAAAAAAATCCATGCCGATAGTCGGCATGGATGAATCTCACTATTTTTGGCCTTTAAACTCAGTGGGAGGAACGCCCGTTATCTTTTTAAAGACGCGGCTAAAATAGTTCGGGTCCTTATAACCCACTTCAAAGCTGATTTCCTTAAGAGTAAGGTTGCCAGCCTTAATCAGAGAGATGGCTTTATCAATCCGTAGCCGGGTTACAAAGTCGATAAATGTTTCTCCGTATTCCTGTTTGAAAATTTTGCTGAAGTAGTGAGGATTCAAATGGACAAAATCAGCCACTTCTTCCAGCGAAAGATCATCGTTGAACCGTTCCTCGATATACATTTTCGCCCTACCCAGCATAGTCAGTGTTTGAACCTCTCGCTGTTCGCGTATCCGTTGCAGTGCTGACATGACGTACGTCTGCTGAAGCATTCCATTCTCCGCTTTGACGGCAAGCAAAGAAGCGTTTCCAGCCTCTGATGACTTCAGTTCGTCAAAGTGGCAGTAACCTCCATCCCGTTTGCGTAGGGTGGAGGCAAAAACGGCTTCGAAATAGGACTTGCGAAGTCCTTCCTCGCCGCTATGCAGCGATCCGATTCCAATGGCTGTCTTTATACCAAGTTGCTGCTGGGCAAGCTCGGAAAGCTGCTGAACGAGGTGTTTAACCAACTGGCGCCAGTCGTTTTCGCTGGTGGCAGGCGGCTTGCGTAAAAAAGTGGCTACATGATGGTCGATCAAAGAGCTTACAATGGCATTCGGGCCATGCGTTTTTACATAGCTTCGGAAATGATCGTAAATTTTCTTTTTATCCTGCTCGTCCGTATATCCGTCAAAGGCGGCAATGATGGCGCTTCCCTGATCAAGAGGAAAGTCCAGCCATTCTGATAGCTGGGAAGCGCTCGAATCCACGGTCTGGTCGACCATAAGCATTAAAGCCAGCTCATTTTCTGCGAGCGGCATTAACTGTGAGATTTTATGCCTAAGCTCCAATTCTTCCGTACGTGCCCGCTTCTCGCACTCAATTTCTTCAATCAGTCGTTTCAAAGTGCCGATGATGAGTTCTCGCTTTGCCGGCTTCAGAATATATTCTTTTACGCCCAAAGAGAGCGCCTTCTGGGCATAGGCAAAATAATCGTAGGCAGTGACGAGCACGAATCGGGTATCGGAAAGCCGCTCCTTTAATTCACGAAGCGCTTCAAGCCCGTCAATTCCGGGCATATTGATATCCAGAATGGCAATATGGGGACGGTGCTCTTCCGCGCATTCAATCGCCATGCGGCCGTTGCCAGCATGAATAAACCGGAATATCCCCGGCATCGCCCGTTCCACTGTCAATTCCAGTCCTTCCCTCTCCAAAGCCTCGTCATCCGCGATCAACAACCGATACATCAGTTCGCTCACTCTCCTTCTTGACTGGAATTCGTATGGTTATGGTAGTACCTCGTCCGATATTGCTATTGATTTCAACCATTTCTTCTTCCTTTCCGTAGAACAAGTGCAGCCGCCTAAACACATTTTGCATTCCAAGTCCTGTTGAACTGCCGCTTTCGGCTTCGCCTTTAAGACGGAGTACGGACAGTCGGGTTTCCTCCGTCATGCCCTTTCCGTTGTCCGAAATTTCAATTTGTACATCTTCGTTCGCTCTCGACAGCGTTAATACGATAATGGCTCCGCTTTCCATATCTTCCACACCATGAAGAAAAGCGTTTTCAATAAATGGCTGGATCGTCAGGGCCGGAATTTGCTGCTGAAGTACGGAAGCGTCAAAGTGAAGATCAAAGCGAATCCTGTCCCGGAAGCGCGCCTGCTGGATGGTTACGTATTCGCGGATATGATCCAGTTCCTCCTGGAGAGTTACGGGTTTGTCCAGCTTCTGCAGGCTGTACCGTAGCAGATTGGACAGCGAAACGATCAGGTCGCTGGTTTTCTCCGCCCCTTCCAGGATCGCCAGCTTGGAGAGCACATTTAAGGTATTAAATAAAAAGTGCGGGTTAATTTGATTTTGCAGAGCCAGAAGCTCCAGTTCCTTCACAAGCCGCCGCATTTCCAGGCTCTGTTTATCCTTCTCGATAAGGATGCTCAAATCGGTGGACATTTGCGAAATGGCGTCCGACAGTACGCCTAGCTCGTCATCCCGTCGCGGTTGGGGCCTAATATTCAGATCACCTGTGGCGATTCGTTTCGCCAGTCCGACAAGTCTGCCGACAGGGCCAGTAATACTGCGCGAGACCCAGATTGCAAGCAAAACCCCCATCAGCGCGTTCATGCCGAACAACGCCACTCCCCATCCGTTCATTCGCTCATTCTTGTTCCGGATGTTCTCAATGATTGGCCGGTAATAAGCCAGTTCAGCATCGATCAGTTGCTGACCCTCCTCATGAATATAGCTGACGGTTTTTTCCGCTTCAATATAATGTTCAAAAGCCGATTGAGGATCTTGTGCCTTTGCATCCAGAACTGCGGCTTGTTTCTGTTCAAGAAATGTGGCCAACAGATTCATGTAGTCCTCTTCGGCGAAAGAAGGGTCGGTCGAGTCGGAGACTTCCTGAATTCTGGCTTTCAACTGCATTAATTGGTATTCTGTCGGACCCTGCACAGCCTTATCGCCTCTTGGATTAAGCAGATAGGCATATAGGAGCTTTAAGTTGCTCTCCGCCGATTCGGAGGTTTGCTCAATGAGGAGAATGCGGCCAAGCATTTCATCGTAGCTCTGTTGTACGACCTTTCCGCTTTGGAATACAAAATAAGCGATGATATTGGCGAACACAACTAGAAGAGGGATGAACAGAAGCAGCTTCGTTCTGATCGTCATCGTCTGTCATCTCCGGTCATGTTGTCGGGAGTGTCCGCATGCATCTCATATATCCTGGTGTATGTTAATTCCTGAGGGGCATTCCCCTTTAGATAATCATTCAGCAATTTTATGGCCTTAGCCCCCATTTCCTCTGGCTGTTGAACAATGGTCAGTTCAATTTTGCAATCTCTGATGGCTTCCAACGTCTCGGTCATATCGTCAAAAGCGAAAATCTGCAAACTCCGCGCGCCGCGCCGCTCCGAGGCTTCCAGAATGCCAAGGCCGTCCAGCGCACTAAATCCGACCATGTAGCGGATCTGAGGATACCGGGTGAGCATGTTCTGAGCTTGCTGTGCTGCCTGAAGCCGTGAAATATTTGAGGAGCGAATCTCCACAAGGCGGAGCTTGGGATAGCGACCGATCACGGAACGAAATCCAGCAAGCCTGAGTCGCTGATTCTCGACACGCTCGCTACTGATCATAACTCCGATGTCGCCACGCTCTCCAGAGGCTTTCGCTAACAGCGCGCCCATCCGTTTTCCTGCTCCTTCGTTATCCGTTCCCACGTAAGCTAGTCTACGGGAGCCTGGTTCATCCGTATCGATCGTGATGACGGGGATGCCAAGTCCGGCTGCTTTGTCGATTAATCGGCGATACTCTGGATCATTTATCCCTTGAACCAGAATTGCATCCGCCTTACTGGCGATCGCTTTATCCAGCAGTTTGACCTGCTCAGACGGATTAATGCGGTCCGGCCCGATATAATCGAGCCGCATACCGTACTGTTCCGCTTCCTTTCGGGCTCCTTGTTCGATTGACCGCCAGTAATAATTATCCAACTCCTGTGATATCAGTACGACTTTTGTATCGGAAACCCCGTCTTTTGGAGAAACCGTCTTCAATAACTCTGCAAATTGGTGAATCTGAAAAGAAGACAGAGTGAACTGAAAGAGCAGCCAGGCAAATAGCAGAAAGACGGGGATAAGGATAAATGTCCATTTACGGTTTGACATGTCTTGCTCCTTTGTCAATATTTAGAGACTTAATTCATTATACAGCAATAAAAGAAGCGTAGGCAGCTATCGTCAACGGCAAGCAGCATTTATTGATGCGAAAGTTAGGATTTTTGACACCTAAATACGAAACTGGTCATGATTTTGATAACGCTTTCTACGGACCTATTGCTACAATGACGGTATATACCCATTCTAATTACCGGAGGTTGAATGCCGTGTCATTTAAAGTAGCGTTTATTGGAGCAGGAAGCATCGGTTTTACCCGTGGAATTTTACGAGATCTGTTATCGGTGCCGGAATTTAATGATATTGAAGTGGCTTTTACGGACATCAGTCAGCACAATTTGGATATGGTCACTGAGCTGTGCCAACGGGATATTCGGGAGAACGGTTTACCGATACAAATACAGTCCTCTACGGACCGAAAGATAGCTTTAAAGGATGCCAAATACGTCATTTGTACTATCCGGGTTGGCGGTCTTGAAGCCTTTGCGACCGATGTGGATATTCCGCTGAAATATGGCGTGGATCAATGCGTGGGCGATACCCTGTGTGCAGGAGGGATTATGTACGGACAGCGTGGTATTGCTGAAATGCTGGCCATCTGCAAGGATATCCGCGAGCTAAGTGCACCGGATGTATTGCTGCTGAACTACTCGAACCCCATGGCGATGATGACGTGGGCCTGCAATAAATACAGCGGTGTGCGTACAATCGGTCTATGTCACGGCGTCCAGCATGGGCATCACCAAATTGCCGAGGTGTATGGTCTGGAGAAGCAGGATGTGGACATTGTGTGTGCCGGAATCAATCACCAGACGTGGTACATTCAGGCGTCACATGAAGGCAAGGATCTGACAGCTGGACTGCTGGAGGCTTTTGAAAAACATCCTGAATATAGCCGCACCGAAAAGGTACGCATCGACATGCTTCGTCGTTTTGGCTATTACAGCACAGAGTCGAATGGTCATCTAAGTGAATATGTACCTTGGTACCGGAAGCGTCCGAATGAAATTATGGACTGGATTGATCTAGGCAGCTGGATCAACGGAGAAACAGGCGGCTATCTGCGTGTATGTACAGAAGGACGTAATTGGTTTGAAACAGATTTCCCTAACTGGATGAAAGAAGACCCATTGGAGTACAAGGCGGAAAATCGCGGTGAAGAGCATGGTTCATACATTATCGAAGGTCTGGAAACCGGACGTGTATACCGGGGGCATTTTAATGTCGTTAATAACGGTGTGATTTCCAATTTGCCGGACGATGCGATTATTGAAGCGCCTGGATACGTGGATCGGAATGGTATCTCCATGCCACATGTAGGAGACCTTCCGCTCGGTCTTGCTGCCGTCTGCAATGTAAGTATTTCCGTCCAGCGTTTGGCTGTTGAAGCGGCTGTACACGGAGATGATAAGCTGCTGCGGCAAGCGTTTATGATGGATCCGCTAGTGGGCGCGGTGTGTAATCCGAAAGAAATTTGGCAGATGGTCGATGAGATGCTGGTGGCGCAGGAAGCATGGCTGCCGCAATATGGAGCAGCGATTGCCGAGGCGCGTCAACGTCTGGCTGCAGGCGATCTGATTCCAACCCGACCCTATGAGGGAGCAGCACGACTTAAGGTGAAGACGGTTGAAGAAATGCAACTGGATCGGGATGCCGCCAATAAAAATGCAGGGCAATCCGACAAAGGCAAGGATCGCGAAAAAGTGTAGAACAATAAGAGCAGAGATTGACTTCACTACAATAAAAGGGTGTTTTCATGGTCATGAGGGCCTGAAAACACCCTTTTGCTGTCGATAGATCTGACGATTTGGCATAGTTGGCGTGCTGAAGTTTATCATTGTCGATTTAGGCTGACGGAAATTAAAGAATACGGTCTTACTTTTTATGAATTTGCTCTTTTGCCGTCGATCCTAAATCTCCCGAAAGCTTGTTATAGCAGGGATGTTCAACAAATGAAGAAACCGACTTCAGAAAAAGAGGGGCCGCGATGAACCACTAGGGTGGCAATTCATATGCCTAATTAATAATGTAGTCCTTAATTTATTCAATTTACAGCAGATTTCCAGCTCACTATAATCTAACATAGGAGGTGACAAAAAGGGGAAAATGTGAGCGCATGAACAAATAGAAAGCGCTTACCTTTTACAACTATGAACGCCGCTTTTTTTTGGAGAGAGTAGGCGTAACTCACATTTAATCATGTAACAATCAGGTGCCGACATAGGAAGATTCAACAAAATCCACGGAAAGATAGGTGAAGCAATTGAAAACAAAGCAAGTGCTTCGTAAAAGCATGAAGTATGCTTTTGCGCTATCACTCGTCGCAAGCAGCTTTCTACCAGGTGCAGGATTTACGGATAAAATACATGCAGAATCCCATGTGGACAATCCTTACCAAGGGGCGACAAAATACATTAGCCCTGATTATGCGGCTAGTGTCGACACATCGATTGCAAAAATTACGGATGCCAATCTGAAAGCAAAAATGCAAACGGTCAAAACATTCCCGACAGCCGTATGGCTTGATCGTATCGCTGCTATTAACGGCGGTGGAGGCAAGCTTGGCCTGGAAGCGCATTTGGACCAAGTATTGGCGCAAAAGAAAGGCAGCACACCGATTACGGCGGAATTTATTGTGTATGATCTGCCCGGACGGGATTGTCATGCCTTGGCTTCCAATGGTGAATTGCCACTGACCCAGGCAGGTCTGGAAACCTATAAAAAGGATTATATTGACAAAATAGCTGCTATTTTTGCGAATCCCAAATATAAGGATATTCGTATTGTAACGATCATTGAACCAGATAGTTTGCCAAATCTGGTAACTAATCTGGATGATCCGAAATGTGCACAAGCCAAGTCTACAGGGATTTATGAAGCTGGCGTGAAGTACACAATGAATAAGCTGAACGAGATTCCGAATGTGTACAAATACGTAGATATCGGTCACTCTGGTTGGTTAGGTTGGGATAACAACCGTTCAGCAACGGTATCCCTGTTTACAACCATTTTCAAAGATACTAGCAAAGGTCTGGCCAGTGTAGATGGCTTTATCACGAATACAGCCAACACTTCACCGCTGACAGAACCTAATTTGCCTGATCCAAATCTGAATATCGGCGGACAACCGATCAAATCGTCCAAGTACTATGAATGGAATCCTAATTTCGATGAATCGGATTTTGCAGAGTCATTGCATAGAGATTTTGTCAGCGCAGGCTGGCCGAGCTCACTCGGTATGTTAATTGATACAGGCCGTAATGGATGGGGAGGACCTAACCGTCCGACTTCCGCAGTCGGCAATGATATTAACTCCTATGTAAACTCAGGCCGTGTTGACAAACGCTCGCACCGTGGTAACTGGTGTAATAACAGCGGAGCAGGTATGGGAACGCCGCCACAAACGGCTCCAGCTGGCCATATTGATGCCTATGTCTGGGCGAAACCTCCGGGTGATTCCGATGGTTCCAGCTCACTCATTCCGAACGATGAGGGTAAAGGTTTTGACCGTATGTGTGATCCTACCTATACAACCAAGGATGGCACATTAACAGATGCTCTACCGAATGCACCTATTTCAGGAGCATGGTTCCATGATCAGTTTGTGATGCTGGTACAAAATGCGTACCCTGCTATCGTGCCTTCCACTGGTGGTGTGGACCCAGCGCCTACAGCTCCAGCTGTACCGTCTGGCTTAAAGGCCGTAGCTGGTAATGCTCAAGTAACGCTGACTTGGAATGCGTCTACTGGTGCCGATAGCTACACGGTCAAACGTGCCACTAGCGAAGCAGGTCCTTTTACAGCCGTTGCGCCTCTTGTAACGGAAAAAGAGTACACGGATAAGGGACTGACGAACGGAACAACTTACTTCTATGTTGTAAGTGCTACGAATGCGAAAGGAACAAGTAAGGATTCCGCAGCGGTAAGTGCTGAACCTAAAGGTACACCGACAGATCCGACGGACCCTACAGATCCTACAGAACCAGCGGGAGATCTGGTTGTAATGTATCGGGCCGGGGACACTGATCCAGCGAATAACGCAGTCAAGCCTTTCTTTAACTTGAAAAATAAAGGAACAACACCTGTGAAGCTGAGTGAGCTGAAAATCCGTTACTATTTCACGAAAGATGGCAGCCAGGAGCTGCAATCTGCAGTAGACTATGCGCAAGTAGGTAATGATAACGTGCTGCGTACCTTTACTGACAACTATATTGAAATTGGTTTCAGTCCTGCTGCCGGTACGCTTGCTGCCGGAGCGCAAACAGGTGATATTCAGATCCGCATGAACAATAGCGACTGGTCCAACCTGGACGAATCCAATGATTACTCCTTCGATCCAACCAAAACCTCTTATGCAGAATGGAACAAAGCAACGTTGTTCCACAATGATAAGCTGGTGTGGGGAATCGAGCCTTAGGATTTGGTCAGAACATGTGCCCTTGAATGATTGAAAAGTATTAAAAGAAGGTTACGGCATAACTGTCGTAGCCTTTTTTACGTCTTCGAATAAAGAATTTGATGACCAAGGGAATAAGCATTGAAATTGTGTATAATGAAAAAAAGAATGCTGTTCTACTGTGGAGGGTCATCATGAGCAAAAAGTTAATCTTAGATGTAGATACTGGCATTGACGACGCGCTTGCTATTGCGTACGCGGTCCATTCGCCGGAATTGGAGCTACTCGGTATTACAACCACCTTTGGTAATATCTCGGTGGAGGAGGCAACACGTAACTCACTGATTCTGCTGGAAAAACTGGGGGTAGAGGCTCCGGTCGTGTCTGGCGCTCACAAGCCGTATACTCGTGAGCTGTTCAAACCTTATTCCCGGCATATTCACGGCGAAGACGGTATTGGCAATCAGTTGAAAGGAGTACCCTCCCGTCAGGCTGCGTCTGGGGATGCCGCTGATTTTATAATCGGACAGGCTCGTCGCTATGAAGGCAAACTTACTCTGGTAGCTGTGGGACCGCTGACCAATCTTGCGATTGCATTGGATCGCTGTCCCGAATTGCCCCAATTACTTGACCGCCTGATCATCATGGGCGGCGCGGTCACAGTGAAAGGGAATGTAACTCCGACGGCTGAAGCGAATATTTACGCCGATCCAGAAGCCGCAGCCTATGTGCTGGGAGCGGGCTTTCCGCTTACGCTCGTTGGGCTGGACGTCACGATGCAAACACTGCTTCCACAGCAGGATGTGGACAAATGGCGTGAGCAAGGGACCGAGCTGGGTGCGTTTATGGCAGATATGACAGACTTTTATATGGAAGCTTATCGCAACTTCAGACCTGGTATTGCAGGCTGTGCTTTGCATGATCCACTGGCTGTAGGATTAGCGATAGATTCCAGCTTTGTGGAGACGCGTCCAATGCACATTGCCGTTGAGGTGGACGATTCCGCCGAGGTTGGCCGCACCCGTGAGGTGCAAAATGAGAACGAAGCTCAAGCACTGACTACGGTTGACGTGGCACTTAAAGTCGATGCGGAGCGATTTTTGCGTCATTTTCTTAGCCGGGTGGTATAAAAAAATAATTCGAAGATTGCCGATGAACCTGCATCGGCAATCTTTTGTGCATACATGTTTTAAGGGCATTCATCTAGAGGCGGACTCACCGTTATAAAAATTCCATATCATGTTAGAATAGGTATAGTTAGAAAAACTGCCGGACCACAAAGGAGGAGATTCATTGTGTTTTCTGCTGCTCGACGACTGCCTTTGCTGGAACATATGTATAATCATGCCCCGACAGGAATCGTGATTTTGTCGAGGGAGGGGAAGTGCCTGTACGTCAATCCCGCCTTTTGCAAAATGGTCGGATATGAGCAGGAGGAATTACTAGATATCCGATATTACCATCTCTTATATAAAGAGGCTCAGGATCAGCAAGGGTTGAGGGAGGCTTACGCAGGTTGGCTAAAGGCTACAGATCAAGTCTATAAGACAGAGCTGCGTTTGAAACATAAACGGGGAACATCCGTCTGGCTATCGCTGGAATTAACCATATTTGATGATGAGGCTACCGAACAATCTTATTTGATTGCGTATGCAATGGATATCACGGAGAAAAAAGATATGGAGCAGGTGCTCTCGGATAATGAGGATTTGTACATGCTGATTACGGAAAATACGCCGGATGTTATCTCATATAGCACGGCGGACGGCATACTCCAATATATTTCTCCTTCGGTGGAAAAACTCCTAGGCTATACAAAGCAGGAAATGCTCGGCAAAAAGCGGCTCCAATTCTACCATGTTGAAGATGCCGATTATATGCGTGTACATGGACTCTTCAAGGAAACAGGCATTATGAAGCGGCGTGTTCGTCATAAGGATGGGCACTATTTGTGGCTGGAAGTATCGTACCGCATTATTCGGGATGAACAGGGCAGAATCAAGCGAGTACTGTCCATCGGACGCAACATCACAGAGCGCCAGAAGAGCGAGGAGAATTTGGCAAAAGCTCAGCAGTTGGCGATGTTCGGCTCATGGGACTGGGATCTGGTCAACAATGTTATGCATTTCTCCAAGGAATTTCGTAGCATTTTTGGTTATCTTGTCAAGCCGGTTGAAACAAGTATTGACGCGCTCATGGCGGCTGTTCATCCAGAAGATACAGAGCGCATGAAACAGATTATCACCAACGTTATATTAAAGGGAGTTCACGAAGAAACCTTTTACCGGATTGTATTGCCCAATGGGGAACAAAAGGTACTGCGTTCAATCTGGGAAGCTGAAATGGACGAGCATGCAGGCAAGCCCGTTCAAGTGGTTGGTATGATCCAGGATGTTACAGAGCACCGGGAAATGGAGCAGCGTCTGCGCGAAAGTGAAAACCGTTATAGGTCACTGTTTCAGCATAATCCACTTGGGATATGCGCCGTGAATATGGAAGGTCATATCTTGAGTGTGAATCCGAGCTTGGTGGAGCTTACGGGTTATACGAAGGATGAGCTGCTTGGGGCTGACATACTTATCATGGCTTCCTCTGAGGAACAGGACAAAATCAAGCGTCATATGGAACTGGCCAAGCAGGGTGAGACGCAAACCTATGAATCGGAATTCATACATAAGGAGGGGGAGCGTCTATTCATTAAGATGACGAATATCCCGATTTTCGTGCAAGAGGAAATTGTAGGCTGCTACGGGATTATAGAAAACGTTACCCCTCTCAAAAGCTACATTGCTCAAATTGAAAAACTTAGTAATGAGCATTCGCTTATTTTGAATGCCGTATCCGAAGGAATTGTGGGTTTAAGTAACGAAGGACATGTCCGCTTTATGAACCCGGCAGCTGTCGAGATGTTCGGTGTAGGTTCGGCCAATCCGCTGAATGGCGCATGCATAGATATGATCCGCCATGCTGACGAAATTGGTAGTCATTTTCCAGACGAACAGTCCTCTATTCTTCAAGCGATTCGAAGCGGAGCCTCTTATCAGGCTGAGGAAGCAGTATTTTGGAAAAAAGACGGGTCCAGCTTTCTGGCCTCCTATCGAATCAGTCCTTTGATGGATAATGGCGAGCGAAAAGGGGCTGTGATGGTTTTTGTAGACAGGACGAATGAAAAGGAGATCATTCGGGCCAAGGAGTCTGCCGAACGCGCCGATCGGGCCAAGTCAGAGTTTCTCTCTGTGATGAGTCATGAGCTCCGTACACCGATGAACGGCATTATAGGCATGGCAGGGTTACTGGCAGATACTGAATTGGATGAGGAGCAGCGTAGCTATATAGACATTATTACCAGCAGCAGCGGTGCTTTAATGCAGATATTGAATGAGATACTGGATTTGAGCAAAATCGAAGCTGGCAAAATGTCTTTGCTACACGAGCCCTTTGTGCTAGATAATGTGGTCGGCAGTGTGGCTGACCTATTCATGACGCAGGCTATGGAAAAAGGCATTGAGCTGGAATGGCATGTGGATCAGGAAATGCCGGGAATGCTGGTCGGTGATCATGTGCGTATTCGACAGGTGCTGGTGAATTTGGTGAGCAATGCGATCAAATTTACGGAGCGAGGGCGTGTAAATATCTTTGTGGAGAGAAAGGCTTACAGCCGTCGTAAAAATAGATGCCTGATTGAGTTCAGTGTAACGGATACTGGAATCGGTATTCCAGCAGACCGCCAGCATCTATTATTTCAGCCTTTTTCCCAGCTTCATCCGGCACTGAACCGAAAATATGGAGGGACAGGACTGGGATTGTCCATCTGTAAAAACTTGGTTAAGCTGATGGGGGGTTCCATTGGTGTGGATAGCGATGAGGCCAGAGGAGCGACGTTCCGGTTCCAGCTGAATCTTAAGTTGCCGGAAGGTTCAACACTTGCGAATATAAGCCGTGATGAACCTTATGAGTCAAGGGAAGGCTAAAAAGCGATAACCGTGATGCATGATGCATCACGGTTATTTTTGTAAGGAATACCCAAAGAAAAGATTGACAAACTGTTCTAACTGTACTATCGTTAATAGTACAGTTAGAACAGTTAACCTATATAAATTGAAATTGAGCCAGTGTTGGAAGGAGGAAGTCCATGTTCGAGCTGGATATCCGCAGCCGCAAGCCGATCTACGAACAGCTTATGGACAGGGTAAAGGAAATGATCGTGTACGGATCGCTTCAGCAGGATGAGCAATTGCCTTCTGTAAGGGCATTGTCCGCTCAACTTACGGTGAATCCGAATACGATTCAGAAGGCGTATCGTGAGCTGGAACGTGAAGGCTATATCTATTCCGTTCAAGGCAAAGGCAGCTTTGTCACGCCTACCCAGCAGCAGCCGCAACAAATCAAGCGAGATGAGATTCGGGCGGCATTGTTAAAACAAATGGTCGAAGCTGTCCATTTCGGTTTTACACAGCAGGAAGTGGACGGCATATACGTGGAAGCTACACAAACAAAGGAAAGGGGGATGTCCCTTGATTGAATTAAGGGAAGTCACAAAGACATTTACAGAAGAAAAAGCTGTTGATCAGCTAGCCCTTACGGTAAAGAAGGGCTCCATTTTTGGACTGCTGGGCTCGAACGGAGCTGGGAAAACGACCTTGCTCAAAATTATTGCCGGGATTTACCGACCCGATGTTGGCAAGGTGTTAATCGGTGGACAGCCGGTATATGAGCAGCCTGAAGTCAAGCAGCACATTCTGTTTTTGCCGGATGCTCCCTATTTCTTCCCACAAGCGACAATTCGTCAGATGGCCCGGTTTTACCGCTCTATTTATCCAAGTTGGAGTGAAGAACGCTACACACAGCTAACAGGTATTTTTAAGCTGGACCCGAAGCGCAAACTTCACCGATTTTCCAAAGGGATGAAGCGTCAAGCCGCTTTTTTGCTTGCCTTGAGCTGTATGCCTGAGCTGCTGGTTTTGGATGAACCCATTGATGGTCTGGACCCCGTGATGCGTAGAATGATCAAAAATCTCTTGTTCCAAGAAACCGCTGCACGTGAGATGACCGTCGTAATTTCATCTCATAATTTGCGTGAGATTGAAGACATGTGTGATCATGTGGGCATTATGCACCAAGGACGGATGCTGTTGGAAAAAGAGGTCGACGACCTCAAATCTGATACGCATAAGGTGCAGGTTGCTTTTCGGGACAGCATGCATGAGGAAGCTATCTGTGGCCAACTTTCGGTCGTACATAAGGAGCGGAGGGGCAGTGTTCTGCTGCTTATTATCCGGGGTGAGCGAGAGCGGATTTCAGAGACAATTGAAGCGTATGAGCCGTATGTATTCGATTTGTTGCCGCTGACGCTTGAGGAAATTTTCATTTATGAAATGGAGGACGCAGGTTATGACATCCAACCGATTCTTCTGTAGCGGCGGCGTAATTCGCCAATGCTTGAGACAGCATGGCTGGATCGGTCTATTGTACTTGGCGGGATTGCTGTTTACAGTACCGCTGCCATTGTTTATGAGCATTGGTGATGAACAACCGCAAGTGGTTTTAAAAAGCTTGTTCGATAGCACAAACTCGGGTAATGAATTGCAAAAATTAATTTTAATGACCGTACCGGTGCTGGCAGGCGTGATGCTGCTTCGTTTTGTTCAGCGACAGGGGCCATCCGATTTGTATCATAGCCTACCTTTGCGTAGAGAGCATCTATTAACGGCACATTTCATTAGCGGTCTTATTCTTTTACTTGTACCTGTGTGGCTGACTGCGGGAGTAACTGCTTGGGTTAACACGTCAATCGAACTGCCTTATATTTTCCATATCCATGATATTGGATCGTGGGCTCTGGTCGTATCCGTCCTTACGATTTTCCTGTTTACCTTTACCGTGTTTGTAGGGACTTGTGTGGGACAATCGTTGCTACAGACCGTAGTAGTGTATGTTTTGCTGCTATTGCCTCAGTTTCTATTCATGATGATGGGGCGTTTTCTGGAACGTAATTTATACGGTTATGTGCGGGTGCGAGAAACCGTTGTCCAATATATTAACGGTTCGGAGTTTCGTAGCAATAATAATGTTTGGGAAAACTTATCGCCGTTTGTACGCATTATGGAGAACTTGCCGCAGCGCGCCTTTTCCTACATAGAGCTACTTGCCTATTTAGGTATCTCTCTGCTGTTTGTCGCCTTGAGTTATGGTTTGTATCGTATACGCTTGGTCGAAAAGGCGACTCAGGCCATAGCATTTCCTTTCTTACAGCCTTTGTTCAAGGCAGGGGTTATACTATGCGCCATGCTAGTACTAGGTGATTATTTTTATAATGCAGGTACAAGAGGAGTAAATTGGTCGATTTTTGGGTATACACTTGGAGCTATTTTAGGCTACATCGTTGTAGAGATGGTCATCCGCAAGACGTGGCAAATTGTGCGTGTTCGTGCTTTGGTGGAAATGGTTGTTTACGGTGTGATCATGGGGCTGGTACTATATATCCCGATTTCAGGTTGGTTGGGTTATGAGGGACGGATTCCAACAGCTCACTCCGTAGAAAAGGTTTATGTGGGGCAAGAGGAGCCTCTAGGGGGAGATGCACAAACAGAAGCTTATTACTCCCAAGACAGGGCTTATATCGCCTCTGTGCTAAATTTACATCGTGAACTTGTACGTGCACATGCAGCTGGCGAGAAAACGTTGTCCAAAAACCTGGCCGTCGAATCGGCAGTCATAGTCTACCGTTTGGATGATGGTTCCACCATGACTCGCCGCTATACATTCCCGGAGAAGCCCTTCCGGACAGAACTGACTAAAGTGATGGAAGCAGAGCCTTACAAAATGGTGAGGTACAAGTTGGATAAGCTGCAAGGAAAAGCAGAGACGATTAATATCCAATCCGTAGATGATAATGAAAGACGAGTGGTTTTAACCAATCCCAAAGAAGCACGTGAATTTGAAGATATACTCAGAGAAGAAGTATTAAATATGAGTTATAGCGAAATGCAATCACATCGATATCCCCTAGGGAGTGTTTCTATTACAAACAAAGAGTCATCCTTTACCAATAACGAACCGAGTTGGACTCGTGAATTTTCATTTGATTGGCCGGCTTCATATCACAAGCTTACAGGTTGGCTAGAGCAAAAGGGGCATGCGGATAAGGTGATCATTGATGCCAAGGATATTTTTTCGATACGGGCTGTTCCTATTATTACTGAAGAGCTTGAACCTTATCAACCCAATCAGTATATTGAAGACTATAAGCTATTTAAAAGCATCCAACAGAAGCATAAAGCAATAACGATTGAAGACCCGAAGCTGTGGAGCACTGTACTGGAAAAGCGTAGATCTAATAGCTATACTCCAAATATGACGAAAGGCACTTACCTGGTTCAGGTCAAGATCAAACCTTTATTTAGTTCAGATCCCCATACACGCTATTACTATTTTACTCCGAACGATATGACACCGGAGCTTGCCAAGGCATTACCAGCAGTTCCTTAAGCTCTTACGAAGGACAGTATCTGGTTTGGATAGCATATGGACGGAGGTAGATGAACATGGGATGGTTCGGACACGACATATAACAACCTTATCGACGGGTAAGAGCTCCTCCACATTAGGGCTGACATAATAAAGGCACAGAGAGGTACAACATAGAACATACAGAGAGAAGAGTTCAATTATGTCCAGTCCAATAGTGGAGGAGCAAAATAATATGAAATATACAGAAGATCGTGAATTTCTACAGTTGTTGGAGCATCATAGGCAGCCATTTTCCGGATGGGATTTTTCATTCATTTTGGATACAGGACGAGTGGCGAGCGAGCCTTTGGACTGGTCTTATGCCAGCAAGGCTTTTGCATTGATCCATTCCTCCAAAGCGATGCTGGATATGGGAACAGGCGGGGGAGAGCTATTGTCGCGGTTACGTCCTTTTCCAGAGATCGTTTGTGCGACAGAGGCATATGCACCGAACGTTCCTATCGCCAAGGCAAGATTGGAGCCGCTGGGTGTGCGCGTGATGGCTATACATGATGACGATTCCCTTCCGTTTGGCGATGCCGGGTTCGATCTTGTGCTGAACAAGCATGAGTCATTTTCGCCAGCGGAAGTGCGCCGTATTATGCGTCCAGGAGGTACGTTTTTGACTCAACAGGTGGGAGGCCTGGATTGTGCAGGCCTTAACGCCCGCTTGGGAGCACCTGATTACGTGTATGCGGACTGGACTCTTCCTCGGACACTTACAGGTTTGAAAAGCAATGGTTTTGAAATCGTAGAGCAGCGGGAACAGTTTCCAATACAGCGGTTTTACGATATTGGAGCACTTGTCTACTATTTAAAAGCCATTGAATGGCAGATTGCAGACTTTCAGCCAGAGAAATATATAGAACAGCTGTATGGTCTGTATTTGGATATCCAACGTGATGGGTACTGGGACGTGAAGCAGCACCGTTTTTTGATCCATGCCAGAGCGATATAAAGAAGATTCGATACCAAAAAGGTCCTTCCCGTGGGGGAGGCCTTTTTTTGCCATAAGCATTAGGGTAAGAACAATATCAGAAGCCACATGGCGGTTGGCAATGAAATACCAACGGCTATCGCTATATAGGGCAAGGGAGTTCGGAAGTAGTTTTTACAGTCCGCCTCCTTGTCCTTTTTCTCGTGATAGAACGCTACCTGGGTTGCAAAGCTGTGAAGTAGCTTGAGTGCTTCATCGCTTGGAATGTGCTGTAAGGAATGCCATAGATCATCATGTGCTTTTCGGAGCAAGGTTACATCAGATGTATGATTCGGGTGATCGGTTAAGGACATTTTTATCCTCCTCTCGTATACTAATCTTTACCATAATTGTACAATGAAGAAGCAATGGCTTACAGTCTCATTTCATTCATTAGATATAGGGGGATGTACATGTCTGATCCAAAGAGAGTTATAACCAAGCCGGAAAAGGATGAGTCTGTGCGGATAGCATGGTTTTGGCCATGGCTGGGCGGTACGTTTATGTTTGGATTGTTTTCAGTCATGTTTAATGTAGTTTGGAGTATGGTTGTGGCACCCCAAGTGCAGCTTCTGCTGAGGCATGAAGGTGTCACAGATACAACTGTGTTTGTAATATTACTTCTATATGCATGGATTATCGGTCTCATTTTTGCAGCTTATGGTGCCTTGAGTGCGCGTATGTCTAGCATGGGCAAGCTTTCGCTGATGCTGACTGGGCTATTATCATTATTATGTGGGCTGTGGTTGTGGATTGTAGGAATACAAGGGTCTGGTGGCCAACCTGCTGAAGTGGGAGGGGCGTGGGAGCTCTTTTCACTCTATCACGCTTGGGCGGAGCCTGTGTTGGAGGTATTGGGGCCATATACACAGCATGGTGAAGTTTGGTTTCTACTGGCAGCATTGCTGCCGATAGCTGGCATGGTAGTAGGAGTTGGGGTGAATCGTTATCCAGCGCTAACCGACAAGAATGGTAAGGTGGATCATAGATGGCAATGGATTGTTGCCGCGATATCTGCTGCGCTCGTCATTGTGCTAACGATTACACTGATGCTTCCTCAACGTCCGTACATCGCGGAGAAGGATTTTCCGGTAGTTGACGGGGCGACGGCGGCCATTCCGTTTGCACAGGATATGCTGCATGAACTGACCGGAATGAGCAAGGCGCGAGCGGCGCACGAGCTGAGATTCAACACGACCCATCAGGCATATGTCAATTTGATCGAAAAGAAGGCGGATCTGATTCTGGTGGCCGGTCCTTCCGATGAGGAACTGCGTCTGGCCAAAAGCCGGGGAATTCAAATGAAGCTCACACCCATTGGGTGGGATGCATTTATTTTTCTCGTACATCAAGACAATCCAGTCAGGGGACTTTCTTCGGAGCAGGTTCGTCGCATATATGAAGGGACTATCCATAATTGGAATGATGTAGGGGGCAAGGATCAGCCGATCATTGCTTACCAGCGAGAAGAAAATTCAGGCAGTCAGACATACATGCAAAAGAAAGTGATGGCAGGCCATGAGATGGCTGACCCGCCACGTGAACTACAAATTGGCATTATGGGTGGTATGATTAATGCAGTCGCAGATTTTAACAAGGATCACAACGCGCTCGGATATTCATTTTATTATTTTGCAAATGTGATGCATAATCGTCAAGAGGTCAAATTTTTGTCTATTGATGGAGTGGAGCCGAACAAAGAGCACATTCGCTCGAAACAATATCCATTCACAGCTCAACTGTTCGTGGTCACACGGGAAGGCGAGAAACCAAGCCCTTCGATGCAACGATTACTCGAATGGCTGCAAAGCGAAGCAGGAACCCGGGCCATCGAAAAAGGCGGCTTTGTTCCTGTAAACTCGTAATCCTGTAACACTGGTTTGCATTCAGTCCATTCCGTATATTCACCTTAAGAGTGAAACGAAGACAGCAGGGTAATACATAGAATATGCTTTGCTGTGAATACAGTACCCGCACAGCGTGTATATCACCAACATAAGGGGATGAACGAAAATGAAGAAAAAAACATCGGTCTGGGTGCTTTTACTCGCCGTAGCCATAGTGACAGCGGGGTGTGAAACAGGCTCACAAACAAGTTCGCAAACAGGACAAACAGCTCAAAATGAGCAAAAGGGTGCCGCCTCGGCACAAGCGAATGGTTCGGGAACCACTGTAGATACACCGAAAACAGGAGGACAAGCAACCATAGACACTACGATAGCGAAGGTCCGCATGGACAATATTACCGCGCTGCGTTTGATCGACGGCCAATCCGGCTGGATCGGCGGAAATGGCTGGATTGCCCGAACGGACGCGGTTGCATCCGGTTCAGTCGGATCGACGTGGAATGTGCAATATCAGGGCCAAGGTACGGTTCAGCAGATTTTTGCCTTGAACGGGCAGCAGGCTTGGGCTGTTATGGCAGACAGCGGATCGCTGCTGGCCACTCGCGATGGTGGCAAACGCTGGGAGGTTGTCGGGACTGTACCTGAGCAAGGGCAAGCGGGCTTTTTACACTTTGTATCATCCAAGGAAGGGTTCAGTGGCAACCAATATACGAAGGATGGTGGGCGAAGCTGGTCTTCGCTCCCCGTGCCTGGCCACTTGGTAGGACAGCCATATTACCATGATCAGCAAAACGGCTGGGCAGTTACGCAGGACACAGACCGTTCGTTTCAGATTTTACACACGGTTAACGGGGGCCAAAAGTGGACTACTGTCATGTCACGGACAACGGAGGCGCCTCTAAATGGAGCCATTATTCGTTCGGTAGAACGTGGCAACGCATGGATCGAGCTGGTTGGCGATACGGGGATGAATCAGACGTCGTATTCGCTTTGGCATACTGCCGATAGTGGACAAAGCTGGCGTGCTGTGTTGGCGAATACCACTGCTGGCGGCGGTCCGGCACCAGGTATTAGCCAGCAAGACAACCAGGTTCCCAAAAATGAAGGGGCTGCACCAGGTATGCTCTATGCGGTTAATAGCAATACCGCATGGATGGGCGGTTACTGCGCACCGTGCGACAAGCCCAATACCATCGGCTGGACGACTGACGGCGGCAAGACGTGGAACAATGGCAAGCAAGGCTTTGACGGTTATGGTGGTCAGCAAATCGGGATGGCAAATGCCAAGGAAGGCTGGGCTATTTTCTCGGATTCAGAGCAGGCCCCAGTCATGTATACCACCTCGGATGGTGGACAGCATTGGACGCAGAGCCATGTATTTGACAAGCCTGTGGCATCAGGCTCCTAAGGAGGGAATGCATATGAGCCAACATAAGAAAAGTGTGATTACCTGGACTGACGGTCGTGATGTGCCGCTAATCGGGCAGGGCACGTGGCATATGGGTGAAAAAGCGTCACTCCGGCAGGAAGAAGTGCGCTCGCTTCAACTTGGCTTGGAGCTGGGCATGACGCTGGTGGACACGGCTGAAATGTATGCGGAGGGCGGCGCAGAAGAGATCGTCGGAGAGGCCATTCGGGGTCGCCGGGATGATGTCTATCTTGTTAGCAAGGCGTATCCTCATCATGCGGACCGTCAAGGACTGGCTCAAGCGTGCGAAGCGAGCCTAACCCGAATGGGAACGGAGTACGTGGACATGTATCTGTTGCATTGGCGTGGGAATATTCCGCTGGAAGAGACGATACAAGGTATGGAAAAACTGCGTGAGCAGGGCAAAATCCGCAGCTGGGGAGTGTCCAATCTGGACAAGTCCGACATGGAGAAGTTATGGAGCCTAAGTGGAGGCGAAGCCTGCGCTGTCAACCAAGTGCTGTATCACGCAGCTTCGCGGGGCATCGAATATGATCTTCTACCTTGGAGCCGTACACATGGGGTGCCTGTGATGGCCTATTGCCCGATTGCCCAAGGTGGCCGCCTGCGACGGGGGCTGTTGGAGCATCCTGTTATGGTAGGCATTGCTGCCAGCCACGGGGTAACTCCATCCCAAATTGCGCTCGCTTGGGTCATACGGGACGGTGATGTCTGGGCAATTCCGAAGGCGGTGCAGGAATCGCATGTACGAGAAAATGCAGCGGCAGCAAGTATTCAGCTCACTCCTGAACAACTTCAACAAATAGACGAAGTTTTTCCTCCGCCAACGCGGAGGCAGCCGCTGGATATGGTTTGAGGAAGGAGGGCCCATGACAGAGCGAGAGACAGAACTGCATGAGGTAGATGATCATCTGGATTATGGATTATCCGTTGTATTCATCGGCTTTAATCCCAGCTTGAAATCAGGCGAGGTAGGACATCATTATGCGAATCCGCGCAACCGATTTTGGCGCATACTGGAGGGAGCAGGCTTGACACCTCGCTTGTACGATCCATCGGAAGATCGGGAGCTGCTGAAGCTGGGCTTCGGCTTTACGAACATTGTTTCCCGTCCCACGAGGGGAGTAGAGGATATTGCACGCGAGGAATACGCCGAAGGACGTCTGAAGCTATACGAGAAGCTAAAGGAATACCGCCCGAAGGTTGCTTGCTTTGTCGGCAAAGGCGTGTACACCGAATTCAGTAAAAAATCCAAAGTGAATTGGGGATTTCAGCCTGAACCGCTCATTCCCGAGATGCATGAATTTGTGGCACCTTCGTCTAGCGGACTGGTGCGCATGTCGCTGGAAGAAATCACAGATATTTATCGCCATCTCCAAACGTTCCTTTCGTCAGAAATCGTCTGAAATGCAGTAAGCACGGTGAATACAGCTAGCACAAAAAGAACCACACGCTTCAGTCCCTGCTGGGAAGAGCGTGTGGTTCTTTGAGCTGTTTCTATTCTATTGTAAGGCTTTCGCCTGCCATGCCTGTTCCACGGGAACATAAGGATATCCCAGATCACGTGCGACCGCTTCGTAGGTAATATGTCCGTTCAGGACATTAGTGCCGCTAAGCAGTGGCTTGCTTCTGCGAAGCGCTTCCTGCACACCCAAATCTGCGAGCTGGAGAGCAAAGGGGAGCGTCGCGTTCGTCAGAGCGAGCGTTGAGGTTTGCGGTACCGCGCCCGGCATGTTTGCTACCGCATAGTGAATGACGCCATGCTTCACATAGGTAGGCTGATCGTGTGTGGTGATATGGTCAATCGTCTCGACTATGCCGCCCTGGTCGATGGCCACATCCACAATCACAGAGCCGGGCTGCATCGTCTGTACCATGGCTTCCGTTACGAGCCGCGGAGCTTTGGCACCAGTGATCAGGACAGCACCGATCAGCAAATCACTTTGTGCCACGGCTTCAGCAATGTTGGACGGGGTGGACACCAGCGTATGGAGCTGATTGCCAAAAATATCGTCTAGTTGGCGCAGTCTTTGCAGGCTCAGGTCGATCAGTGTCACATCTGCCCCAAGACCGATGGCGACCTTGGCAGCATTGGTGCCGACCACCCCTCCGCCAATAATGGTCACTTTACCGCGTTTTACCCCCGGCACACCTGCCAGCAGAATGCCTTTGCCACCCTTTGGTTTTTCCAGCAGTTGTGCTCCAATTTGTACAGCCATTCGACCGGCAACCTCACTCATCGGAGTAAGCAGCGGGAGGCTGCCTTCAACATCTAGCGTCTCATAGGAAATGGCGGTTACGCCGTTGTCTGTTAAAGCGCGGGCCAGTGCTGGCTCGGCAGCCAAATGTAGATAGGTGAATAAAATCAATCCTGGTCGAAAATATCCGTATTCAGGGGAGAGCGGCTCTTTTACCTTGATAATCAGATCCGCCTGGGACCACACGTCCGCAGCTTGCTGCACAAGAGTCGCACCCGCAGTGGCATAATCTCCATCCGTAAAGCCGCTTTCAACACCTGCACGGCTTTCCACAAATACGTGATGTCCGTGTTGAATCATTTGAGCTGCACCTGCTGGCGTTAGAGCGACACGATTTTCATTGTTTTTAATCTCTTTCGGAACCCCAATTTTCATTTCATTCACCTCTCCTAAAAATAATTGTTAAGAAAATTACACTATCATTTTTGCGCAGCCCTGCCGATTAGTTACATGGACTCAAGCCGATAAATGCAATTCATGTTAGATTAGGTACAGTTTACAAGGGGTGAAGCTCCTTGACATCATACATTTTGTCGGATTATCTGACTTAAAGGCTCGACTTTTTGATGAATATATGTCATATAAAATGACATAAAGACATAAGCATAAGGAGAATGCCGATGAACGGTAAAAAAACATTTACCATTGCGGATGTGCTGGAACGTCCCGTTTTCCGGCGGGCGAAGCTGGCGGCGGGGGAACAGGGCGTACATCGCCTTGTGGGTTGGGTCCATGTGCTAGAAATCACAAATGTTTCTCCGTTTGTGAGCCGTCATGACTTGATTTTGACGACCGGCCTGTGGCTCACCCGGAAGGGGGAAGAGCGTGCCGAGTATATGGAGCAACTGATCCGCTCGGAAGCTGCGGGATTGTGTGTGGAGCTGGGCACGAGCATTCATGAAATCCCCTCTGAAATTCTGGAGTTGGCGGAACGACATCACTTCCCGGTCATCGTATTTGAGCAGCCAGTGCGTTTTGTTGAAATTACACAAGATATTCATTCCCTACTTATTAACCGACATCATGAACTCCTAAAAGATCTGGAGCGATTTTCACGTCAGCTTCAGCAGGAGACCCTGCGCAGCACTGATATGAACGCCCTCTTGCGTGTGCTTCATGACTATGCAGCCCGGCAGGTCATCTACATGTCTTCCATTGACACCAATCGATTCGTACCTTCCGTCCAGCCGGATCTAGCGGACCGTATTGCAGATTTTTATGCTAATGAAGTGGAATCTAGTATGACTGCCGATCGGGAGGGGCATCTGCTGTTTCACCTGAATGAATCCACTGCCGTCTTGTTCCAGCCCGTTGTATGCTTTGGTCAGGTGTTTTCCGCAGTAGGTTTGGTGCTGCATAGTGAAATGCCGACGGAAGAAATGTCGCTGCTACTCGATTACACTGCCAAGGCAGCCGCTACATTGGTGCTGAGAACACAGTTTCTTGAAGACCGATTGCTGCGTAATCAAAATGAATTGATTCAGGATGTGCTGAGCGGACAGCTTCCCAGTGAAGAACAGGCGCAGACCCGGATGGGCCTGCGATTGTTATCGAAGGGGCAGTATTTATTTTGGGCAGGGGTCATTGAGGTAGAACATCAGGACAAGGATGCCAGTCAGGTACGCAAGGAATCCATCAATCAGGATGTGCTAGTGCTGCTTCGTTCATTGTTGAAAAAAGAAACGTTGCACAACCTGCTGATGATGAAGGGAAGTCAATGCTACATCCTTTGTGCCAAGGAGGAATTAACACTGCGTTCCGCAGCGCAAATGAAAAAAGTGCTTGCCCATACTGTTCAATATATTCAGAATTATGCCGCAGGACAGCTTGATAAGGTGCGCATTCATGCAGGCTTTGGTAAGGTAAGGCATCGCATGACGGGGACGGATCGCAGTTTTGAAGAGGCATATAAGGTCATTGAAGTGGCACGAAGCGTCCCACTCATGAAGGATCGGTTATTTTACGACAGCATCGGAATCTATCAGTTGTTGAAGGCGGTGCCCCGCATTCCATTTCTACAAGAGTTCGTAGAGGACCATTTAGGCGAGCTGATTGCGCATGATCGTGAGCACCATATGCAGCTTTTGGATACACTGGATGCCTATTTTCAATCCCATGGCTCCAAGCGTGATACCGCCGGAATTTTGTACATTCACAGACAGACCCTTTATAATCGGCTGGATAAAATTAATGAAATCATAGAGGGAAATCTGGCAGACCCTGACAAACGTCGTTGCCTGGAAATGGCACTACTGGCTTACCGGATGCTTCAGGCTGAAAATTGATCCTAAATAACTAGTTCTATTTTCCATTCTACTCATTTACAATGCGTGTTAACACTGAGATAATAGAAGAGATTACGGAAATATCTTGAAAGGGGATTAATATGAATATAAAAAAATGGATCGCCGTCCCTCTTATTCTGTTGATGGTAGCTTTGACAGGTTGCCAGGCAGTAGGTGGATTTGATGTAAGTAAAAATTTATTGGGAACACTAGATGTGAAATCCCAGCAGACAACGGAGAAAATCTCTCTTAAATTGACTCCAAAAGAAGGAATCACGCAAGGAGATAAGGAAATCGTAGATTTGATTAATTCGATTTCCGTCACTGTGGATGAAGCCAAAGTACAATCGGAGGAACTTGCTTCTGCCAAAGGTACATTGCACATCGATAAGTATAACTTGCCGTTTGAACTTGCTTTAGACCGCCAAGGTTTGGCTATTCAACTGGAAGGTGCCAAAAAACCTTATTACATATCTTTGAACTCGCAAGAGAGTTTGAGCGGTCTGCCTGCTGGATTTGATCCATATGTATATTCCAAAGACGTGAGAGAACTGACGAAAACAGCCGCTGCACTTATGCTCAAGCATGCGCCTAACCCTTCTACCATTTCTACAACGTCTGTAACCGAGGAAGTATACGGTGAGAAAGACAAAGTGAAACTGACCCATCTGCATGCTGAACTTCGTGGTGATGAGCTGGTAACATTGGTAAAACCGTTCCTGGCGAATCTGGCAAAGGACGAAGCAGGCTTGAAAGAGCTGATCGGGCAAGCCATTGATATGACTAAAACGATTGCTTCCGGCATGAATATTGAAGGTAGTGAAAAAGTAACAACGGAACTGAGTGCTAACAAAGAAAAAATGGTCAATGAGGCTTATACCGAAGTTAAAAAGTATTTGGATCTGGCCGTTGATCAGTATGATGTAGGCGTTAGCACCATGTATGCACAGTCCCCTGAAATCAAAACGGTTCTGAGTGCTAACACGGTTCTGAAAAGCGACATGTATTTTGATGAAAAAGGAAATGTTCGCAAAGCGGCGACAGACCTGACGGTTGCTTTGCCAGATGTGGACGGTCTTCCGGTGAAGTCCTTCACAATTCTGACCGAAACTCAATCCTGGAACGTCAATGGTAGTGTGACGGCTGATAAAGTGGATATTTCTAACGGTGTTATTGACTTGAATAAACAAGCTGAATTAACTCCGGGAGCGACGCTGCGCAATTTTGAAGCGAATTCTCCGATCTATAACATTTTAAAAAATGATTTGGAAATTACAAAAGTAGAAACCATTTTCGATCCTAAAGACGATTACTACGTCTTGGAGAATCGTGGTGGTACTGCCTTTATTCCATTGCGTGAACTGACGAGCGAACTGAACTCCGAGTTAAAATGGGATGCAGCTGCCAAACAGACTACTGTAATTGATGATATTACAGGTAAGACGATTAAGCTGAAAAGTGGCTCTAAACAGGCTGTATTGGAAGGAAGCACATTGACGCTGCCACAAGCTCCATATACGGATGAATATGGCACATTGTATGTTCCTTTCAAATCAGTTGCCGAGGCGCTTGGCGCCACAGTAACTCGTAATAATGATGGGGAATATGTACTGAAACGCGACTAAAAAGAAATTCAAGGAACCGGCCCAATTAGGGGCTGGTTCTTTTTTAGTTATATTGGTAAAATGCTCAGTAAAGCGATTAAAATAAGCGCTTACAAATTTTAAAAGTGCCATACTTTTATACAGGGAAAATTGAGATAATTATAGTATCATTCCAGCATAGGAAAACACATACAATTAGGGGGATATACGATGAAAGATATGGAACTATTGAATTCCAGAGAGGGACAAATGGTGCTTGCCCGAATGTACGGTCAACAGCAAATCTCTGAGCAAACGACTCGATATGAATCACTTATACAGGCGTATCGGGAGCATTTTGGTGTAGGGGATATTGAACTGTTTAGTGCTCCGGGGCGCTGCGAAATTGGTGGAAATCATACAGACCACAATCACGGGAAGGTGCTGGCAGGCAGTATTACACTCGATACCATCGCTGCAGCTTCTAAAGTGGAGGAGTCTGTAATTACATTCTTTTCTGAAGGCTACAAGACGAAGTACGTCATCGATTTAACCGACTTGTCGCCAAAACCGGAGGATGACAGTACGATGCTGCTGATCCGTGGCATTGCCGCTGGTCTACTTGAATTCGGATACCGTATCGGGGGATTCCAAGCTTATATATCAAGCAATGTGTTCTCTGCTTCAGGTTTAAGCTCTTCCGCTTCTTTTGAAATGTTGATATGTACGATATTAAATCATTTTTATAACGAGGGAGCGTTAGATGCTGTTGCTAAATCCAAAATTGGTCAGTATGCGGAAAATGGCTATTGGAACAAGCCGTCGGGGCTGCTCGATCAGATGGCTTGCGCGTATGGCGGCTTGATTTCCATTGACTTTGAAAATCCCAAGGAACCGATCATAAATCCTGTTCATTGGAATTTTGAACAAAACGGATATTCCCTCGTTATTGTAAATACAGGTGGAAATCATGCTGATTTAACGGACGATTATGCGGCGGTGCCCAACGAAATGTTTGCAGTGGCTCAGTCTTTAGACGCTTCGGTTTGCCGTGACTTATTGCCGGAGGATCTATATGCCAACCTTAAAATGGTCAGGGAAAAAGCAGGAGACCGTGCAGTACTGCGGGCCTTGCATTTTTTTGAAGAAAATAGGCGTGTGGATGAACAGGTGAAATCACTGGAGGAGGGGCGCTTTACTGATTTCCTGAGGCTCGTTACCGAATCTGGTAATTCCTCATGGAAATGGCTCCAAAACGTATATAGAAGTGGGATTGCGCGGGAACAAGACGTATCGGTTGCACTGGCTTTAACAGAAATGTATTTAAAGTCAATAGATAGCAGCGCATGCAGAGTACATGGTGGTGGCTTTGCTGGTGTCATCTTGACGATTCTTCCGAATGATCATGTAGATGATTATAAGGAATGGATCAGCGGCATGCTGGGAACTCCGGTACTTGTTGTCAACGTCCGTGAGGACGGTGCTGTTAATGTTAGTGATTTGATACATGTTGAACGGACTCATTGCGAGTCTACAAACTAGTCAGTCAGTAGAAGACTTTAACCCATGGGTTAAAGTCTTCGTCCTTTTTATCGCCGATACAGCTTGGGTTTGCGTTATAATAAAGAGATGATAGTTTTAATGAAGGAGGGCCTGTCATGGCTATATACCCGTCCTGGTCCTATTCGCAATCAAGGGCTCAAACGTTCGATGAATGCTTACGCAAATACTATTATCATTATTACGGCTCGCATAATGGCTGGAATTCGGCGCAGGGCACTGAAGAGCAAGTTACATTGTATCGGCTCAAGCAACTGAGCAACTTATATATTTTATTCGGGAATATTACGCATCAAATGTGTGAATCAGTCATACGTGGATGGATGGAAAAAGGGGCTATCCCGCGCACAGCATACCTCGAGACAGCTATGAAGAACATGTTGAATAACAGCTACAAGGAATCGCTACACCGTGAGCTATGGCTACAAGATCCGAAAAATCACGTCATGCTGGCGGAGATTTATTACGACGACGAGGTGCTTCCAGAACGGATCGCCCTTATTAAGGAGCGACAGCACGCGGTGATACACAATTTGTACCGTACTGCGGTTTGGCGTGAACTGCAACAGGGAAAGGCCCGAATTGTAGAAGTGGAGAAGTGGGATACGATGCTCCTTCATGAGACGAAAGTGTATGTCAAAATGGATTTACTCTATCGTAGAGACAATGGAGACATGGTCATCGTGGATTGGAAAACAGGCAAGGAAGGCGATTTTTCCGACCAACTTTTTTTGTATGCTTCCTATGTGCAGGAGCACTATCAGCTTCCTTTGGAGAAGATCGAGGTACGTGTGGAGTATTTGATGACAGGAGAGCATGAGGCATATCGTCCCGCACAAGAGGATATCGACAAAGTGGTTGGTAATGTCGGACGATACATCGATGAAATGAAGTCCTGTCTCGATGACGATTACTATAATCGCCCCAAGCCCGAGTCTTTCTTCACTCCGATTCCTTCACGCAGAGCGTGCGGAGGCTGTAATTTTCGTGAGGTGTGTAAGTACCGAGCGGTGTGAAATGACTTGATCGCCCTTGCCCCCGGATTCCTACCCTAATTAAGCTAGTGAATCCGGCTATATGGCAAATCTATAATTCTTCTATATTTTGAAACCGCTTTATAATTTAGAAGATGCGAGGTATGATAAGGGTATTATTGGAAAATACGAAGGAGGAAGTTAGGAAGATGACGAGTACAGAACATGCACGTATTCTTTTTCAGGGAGATTCTATAACAGACGGAGGAAGGGGACGAAATGAGGACGCGAACCATTGGCTGGGTCAGAGCTATGTGTATCTGATCGCAGGTGCGTTGGGGAGCCGTTTGGCTACCACGCAGCCAGAATTTGTGAACCGGGGAATTTCGGGGGATCGAGTTTCGGATTTGTATGCACGCTGGAATGAGGACACGTTTAGCCTGAAGCCGGACCTGCTCAGTATTCTAATCGGAGTGAACGATGCCTGGCGGATCGTGGAGCAGGAGCCGTCCGGGGTGACGGACCGATTTGAACGAGCCTATCGCCACCTTCTAGAAGAAACGCGTGAAGTGATGCCCGATATCGGGCTGGTGTTGTGTGAACCGTTTATTTTGAAAACGGGAGCTACCGAGGCGCGATGGGATATTTGGCAAGAAAAAATAACGGGATACCAGCGTATTGTACGTCAGCTTGCAGACGAATATGGCGCCGTATTTGTGCCGCTCCAGAGCATGTTGAACGAAGCCGCTACCCAGGCGGACGCCTCCTATTGGCTGCATGACGGGGTTCATCCGACAGCGGTTGGGCATCAGTTGATAGCTGATCAATGGATAGATATCGTACAAAAGAGTCCGCTGGCGATTCGCTAACAGGGTCATACATAGTCTACTCCTTGTCATTTTTGGGTAATACACGATTATGGACATCATTACTTATGTTATGGTTCCATCCAAAAATGAATGTCAAAGGGGGTGCTTCTTGCTTCGTTATGAACGGAGCAAGAGAGGGCTATGGAAACGATAAATATCATTCTGGTCATATTACTTATCGCATTAACTGCTTTTTTTGTGGCCTCGGAGTATTCCATCATTCGTGTGCGGGTATCTCGCATCAACCAGTTGGCCTCTGAAGGCAACAAAAATGCGAAAGCTGTTAAAAACATTCTGTCTCGGTTGGACGAGTATTTATCTGCTTGTCAGCTCGGAACCACATTAACCTCAATGGCGTTAGGCTGGCTAGGGGAATCTACTGTTGAACATCTGCTACATCCCCTGTTTGTGTTGGCTCATATTCCGGCTGGTCTGACGGGAGTGCTCTCCTTTTTGCTGGCTTTTCTGATCTTGACCTATTTCGAGGTGGTCATTGGGGAGCTGGTACCGAAAACATTCGCCATACAGATTGCTGAACCCATGGCATTGTTTTTTGCCCGTCCGATCACGATATTTTATAAAATGACCTATCCCCTGAATTGGGTGCTCAGTCGTTCATCGCGTGTCATTACGGGTCTCTTCGGGCTCAAAAAGGTATCAGAAGAAGATGCAGCACTCAGTGAAGCTGAGCTTCGTTTGGCGTTATCTGAGGGCTTTCGTAGTGGTGAAATTACACCGACAGAATATCGATATCTGAACAATGTATTTGATTTTGACGACCGTGCAGCGCAGGAGATTATGGTACCGCGCATCCACATCCGTTCCATCTCCCACCAGGCAACAGTGGCCGAGTTTATGGAGCTGATCGAGGACAAAGTTTATAATTTTCTACCTGTAGCTGAACATGGAGACCGGGATCGTATTATCGGGATGATTCGCGTCAAGGAAGCCCTGCATGATTTGGCACGTGGGCATAGCACAGGGAATACGACGATGGCTTCTTATATTCATCCGGTGCTTCAGGTTATCGAGACGGTTCAGGCTCGGGATCTGCTGATTCAGATGCAAAAACGACGTATTCCAGTAGCGGTGCTGGTGGACGAATATGGTGGAACATCTGGACTTGTCACACTAGAGGACATTATGGAGGAGATTGTTGGAGACATTCCTTCCTATACCGACACCGAAACCCCCGCAGCGTTAACTCCACTCATTACAAAAACAGATGATCATCGTTACATACTCAAATCACAGGCGCTCATTCATGAGGTCAATCGGCGCTTGGAGACGGATATTGAGGCCGGGGACGTATATACGATTGGCGGATGGATGCTTTCAGAGCGTTTTGATATCCAGCAAGGAGAAAAGCTGACCATTGGTGTATGGGAGTTTACTGTACTGGAAAAAAACAGTCACCAAATAGACACAATTGAAGCGATTAAGAAAGCAGTCGTTGACCAGAAAAATGACAATGATTTTTAATAATGGAAATTGACTTTGTCGGTAACAGCTCGCTTAAGATGTGACGAATGGCCTGTAAAGCTTGTGACAGCGCGATTCGTCCGTTTTAAGATGCAAGCTGCTACCTGGTAACATATTGTTTTTTGTAATTAGGATAGGGGACTTAGGACTCTGTATCTTTATGCTCATAAATATATCTGTCTGTGAAAAATTCTACTAGAAATGTAGCAATTTTATGGTAAAATGGAATCAAATTTGAGTTTTTTGGGGTGGGCTACAGTACATGAAGATGTCACTAGGTACGAAAATGGTTACTGCATTTGTCTCAATTTCTGCAATAACCTATGGAACAAGCGCTTTTTTTATTTTTGTACTCAAGGACTGGCTTGCTCAAGGTACACAAGAATGGGTGTACACTTCGATCATTCTGTTATTGGGTGTCCTGTGGAGTGGCATTTTGGGCTGGTTGATCTCAAAATTACTCACACGGCCAATTGTTAGGTTGGCAAAGGCGGCAGAGGAAGCTTCGGCGGGGAATCTGTCTGTTGTAATTCCTGAACGTCGTTCGGAGGATGAAATCAAAGTTCTGTATGATGCATTTCGGCATATGATGCTGAACATTAAAGATATGTTCAATGAGATCTCGTACAGCACCAGAACAACTTCGCAAAGTGCGGAAAATCTGAGCTTGGCTATTGTGCAGGCTACCACACAAATTGAGTCCATGTCTTCGGTGGTAGAAGATATTTTGAATGGTGTGGAGCAGCAAAAGCAAGCATCTGCCCAATCTATTAAAACAGCAGACCGAATGCTGGGCGATTTTAAAATGATGCGTAGCAAATCGGGGCATATGCTGGAACTGTCAGGCCATATGGAGCATTCAGTAGATTCGACGCAGACTGTATTTTCATCCCTGATGGATGGAATGGGAGAGCTGACAGCATCACATGGTCGTTCGCAGCAGGTAATTGCACGACTGGAAAAAGAAGCTTCCCAAATTGAAGCGATTACAAGCACCGTGAAGGATATTGCCGAACAGACCCATCTGCTGGCGTTGAATGCTTCCATAGAAGCGGCGCGTGCGGGAGAAGAAGGGAACGGGTTTGCGGTAGTGGCTCACCAAATTCGCGCACTTGCCGCCCAAAGTACGGAGTCTGTGCAGCAAATAAATGCCATCGTTAGCCGTGTCCAGTCACAAATCGTAGAGACAGTGCAGTTGATGCATCAGCAAACGTCATTGGTCAGTGCTGAGGCGGAACGGACAAGCTCTGTGGATCAGACGCTGAACCGTTTGAACGCTATTGTACGTGAATTTGTCGAGAGCATCCGATTAATGGAAGAAGCCGTGACGGAGCAGACGAATCGGGTAGATCAAACCTTTGAGCAGATCCATCGTATTCAGCAAATGTCAGGGGCCTTCTCTGAAGGAGCTCATAAAATTTATAAGGCTGCTCATGAGGAGACAGCAATTATGCAGGAAATTTCGTCTTCTTCCGAGGATTTGAAAGTGCTTACGAATAAACTCATGATGAAAACACGTGGAATGCAACTATAACAGAAACCATCATGTGAGGCATGATATATACAAACAAAATATAGCCGCTATACACCGGAAAACGCAGCAAAATGGTTCCCCGGTGTGTAGTGGCTATTTTTTAATTTCAAAAAACTCACATTGTTTTCTGGGGTGGTAAGCCAGATCACTGACGCTGGATTGCACGACAATGGTTTGATCGTCGAAACGGATGATGATTCCGCCAGAGCCAATCAATTGGTCATCCTGAAATACCCGGACACGCAGATGACGTTCCAGTGCCTCGCTGAAATCCTGATCTGTAATTAATCGGCGATTAATGGCCATGAGGGTTCTCCTTTGAATATAATATCTTTTATCATAAAGGTAAGGTATGGAACAAGCAAGAAACACGGCTAGAACATCATCGGCTATTGGGTATAAAATAGAATGCAACGAAGAGAGAAAGAGATCAAAGGGGGCTAGCTATGGATAGGTCGTGGTCAGGGCCTTGGTTCGATGCCAACGCGCCAGAAGGGTTCAAGGCTTTTACTCCGTCACATGGGTTGGCTATATTGGGACTCATTGTATGCACTTTGATGCTGTGGCTGACTCGGGGATGGATTCGATCGAACAAGCCTATAAGCGAGGGAATTCGCTGGTTGTTAATTACAGTCCTCATTCTGTCAGAGGTGACTCTGAATATTTGGTATGTGATGCAGCATATTTGGGATGTCCAGACCTCACTGCCATTAGAACTGTGCAGTGTGACACTGTTGCTGTCTATCCTGATGCTCATTTTTCGAAGCCGCTGGTTATATCCGATCATCCTTTTGGCCGGAATTGGAGGGGCGCTTCAAGCCATACTCACGCCTAATTTGGCATACGCATTTCCGCATTATCGTTTTATCCATTTTTTCATAGCTCATAGTGCTATTATTTTGGCAGCCTTGTATATGACCTGGATAGAAGGACTCCGACCGACGTGGAAGAGTGTGGGAGGAGTGATGCTTTTTCTGAATGGCCTGGCGCTGATGGTGTGGATCGTAGACGATGCTCTCGGAGCTAACTACATGTTTCTGGCCGGAAAGCCGTCAACACCGTCGATATTAGATTTTTTAGGGCCATATCCTCTGTATATTATGGCTGAAGAAGTCATTGCACTGCTGTTCTTTTCTCTTCTGATGCTGTTGTTCGAGGTGCTTCCGGGAGGCAGGCTGTATGTCCGCTCGCGTAAAGGAGCTGTGCATAGTGCTGACAGGTCGACATAAAGTCGTTGTAAAGCCATACAAAAGCAGCCTATTCCACAAGTATATGACTAGGGATAAGGCTGCTAAGAATGCCTAAACAGTAGTATGGGTATAACGTTCCCCATTCTTAATACTTAACGCAGTAGTGATTCTGCTCCGTCTACATAAATTTCCGTACCCGATACATGAGATGACTCGTCTGAGGCGAGAAACAGGACCAGATTGGCAACCTGCTCTGGCTCACCAGGGGCATCCTCTAGCGGATGCTCTCCGCCCTTCGGAAATTCGACTGGAATTTGTACCTGCTTCAAGTCTTCCGAAGGGTACGTGTTATCGTCAATTTGCGTGTCGATAGCTCCCGGGCATATCGCGTTGACCCGAATTTTGTAACGTGCCAGCTCCAGCGCTGCCATTTTCATAAAAGCAACCTGAGCTGCCTTGGTGGAGGCGTAGGCTGAGAATCCAATACCCGAAAAGGTTCGATTACCGTTGATGGAGCTGGTAATGATAATGCTGCCACCGCGTTCTTTCAGGTACGGGACGGCATATTTAACGGTAGCAAAGGTGCCGCGAAGATTAATGTTCATCGTGCGGTCCCATTCCTCCAGTTCCAGTGTCTCGATAGGGGCCATGGTGCCGTTAATGCCTGCGTTGGCGAACACAATATCCAGCTTTCCGTACGTTTCCACGACTTTAGCGAACCCCTGCTGAATCATATCCGGCTTGGATATATCACATTCCAGTACAAGCGCCTCGCCGCCAGCCTGCTCGATGATTGCTTTGGTCTCCTCTGCATGCTTGGGTGTCCGATCCAGCATGACCACCTTGGCGCCTTGTTCTGCAAAACGGATCGCGGTCGCCTTGCCAATTCCTGAACCTCCACCACTGACCACTGCTATCTTTCCTTGCAATCTCTGCTCTGCCATTGACTATTCCTCCCATTCCGTTCATAAACTAAACCTGACTCGTTATTCCATACCTCTGGACGTTGAGGGTGAAACAGTCACAGCTGGATTTTATCCCATTTGCGAAATATGGTAACATAGGCGAACCAGCAGGAACTTGTAGCAAAAATATATAGCAGGAACAAGTATGGAGAAGACCGAGTGACGGAGGTGGATCGAATTGAGCTATAACGCAAATGACCGACCCGAATCGACAGATGCTATAGCACTGACCGGAAAAATGAAACCGTGGGCACTGAGCGGCTCCAGTATTCAAATCGATCCGTTGTTTCCCTATTACGCCAACCGTTCGCGGGACAGTATAGCAGATGAGATCGCCCTTGCGGGCTACCAGACCGTTCATTATTTTGTAGTACGTGAAAATGAAGTGGATGGAGCGCTTGTTGCTGCTTTTCAACGCAGAGGCATAGCGGTGTGGGCAATGGTGCTAGGCAACGGTTCTTTTGGCGTGTCCCAGCTGCCGCCGGAGTGGAGAGAATGGCGCATGGAGCTGCTGCGCGAACCGAACGACGGATTTCAGCGGCTTTCGCATTTTGCTCAGGAGTATGTGGAATGGAAAAAGAAAGCCGCTGCCCGGCTCGTCACCGACATTCCGTTCGACGGGTTCGAGGTGGCGGAGCCTTATTTCCCCGAATGGAACGGGCTGCGCAGTGGAGTGTACGGGGATGTTGGGCCGCATGCACAGCGTGCCTTTCGCGAGCGTAGCGGTGAGGACATTCCTGATTTCCGCGACAAGCATGCGCGGAATTACTACCGGAAGGTTCCGAACCTGTACGCGCAGTGGGTTGATCTGCGTGTGGACGCCGTGAACGGCCTGATCAGCGAGCTGGTGAACGGCGCAGGCGGTGTGCGCGATGTCCGGCCGGACATCTGCGTGGCGACATGGTCGCTCGCTGTGAGCGGACGCGGCGATGTCCCAGGCCAGCTGCGGGAATGGCAGGGTCTGGACGCGGTAGCCATGATCGGGTGCGTCGCCCCGGATATGCACGTAATCCAGACCCATTGGCCGGACTGGATGCGCCGCCGTCTGCCGCCACAGTATGTCCGCGGCTACGCCCGCATCGCGCAGTCGATTCGTGCCGCTTATCCGAACCTGCCCCTCGGGGTGCAGGCGGATATCGGTTCGCTCGCGCGGATGGTTCGAGACCGCCAGTGGACGCGGCGGTTCGGGGCTACCGCCCTGGAGGGCGACTACGACGCCTGGACCGCCTATGAATACCATTTGGGTGGTTACATGTACGATGAGCCGCCCAAACCGCTTAGGGCGGAACGTTCAGCCGAAGATGAGGTGGTTATTTCTTTCAGCAAGCGAATTGCCACGCCTTCTGTAGATGAGCTGCGTATTTGGAGCCGGGAGGACAGAGCAGGTACAACATGCGACCTGAGCCGCCACCTAAGGAACGATTCACTAACGTTGCTAGAGCTTGTGGATGCCGTAGCAGACGGAAATCGTCTATTGCTGCGTGTACGCAATTTACCAGCGGGGGCGTTCAGCTTGCGCCTTGATGGTGTGCAGGATACACCGGAGCTATGGCTACTCAAGGGAAGGAAGGCACATCGCAATCTGCCAGAGGATGAAGTGAGGGTTCCTTAAAATTTGGGTAATAACAAAATAACAGCTGTATAAATGGCTCATTTGCCGTAGTATTTTTGAATTGTATACTTTGAGGCAACATCTTTAAAAACATAAACTATAGTGGAGTGAAAAAAGTATGTGGGATTGGGATTACCTGATTCGGGTCATGTTTGCAGGATTATGCGGCGCGTTAATCGGTTATGAGCGCAAAAGTCGGATGAAGGAGGCGGGCATTCGCACGCATTTCATTGTCGGTATTGGCGCAGCGCTCATGATGGTGGTATCCAAATATGGTTTTCAGGATCAAGCCATCTGGTCTAACCTGTCGCTGGACCCTTCCAGAATAGCAGCACAGGTTATAAGTGGAGTGGGCTTTATCGGCGCAGGGATGATTTTTACACAAAAAAATAGAATTAAAGGACTGACCACTGCCGCAGGCATCTGGACTACCGCCGGAATCGGTATTGCCGTAGGTGCAGGGATGTATGGGCTTGGTGCAGGTGTAACGTTGTTTATTTTAGCGGCTCAGTCCTTGCTCCATAGTCGTTTTTATCAGATGGCCACCCCGTCCACGCAACAAGTGGTTGTTCAGGTCGACAATGAGCCGGGCGTACTGAATCGGATCAAAGAACTGCTGAAGCACAAGAAGCTGACGATTCACAGCTTTCACGTCGAGCGCATCAATAACGGTGAGCAGTTGGTTATTCATATGCTCTTAAAGCTGTCCCGGTCAGAGGGAGTGGAGGAACTGCTGTCACTGCTTCAAGAGATGGAAGGTATTCGTTCAGTCGAGACCAAGTCCAATTAGATGAATTTACTGCTCATACAGTAGCTTTTTTGTCGAACGCTGGCGGCTTTTATAACGAAAAAAAACTTTAGAAATAATGATTGAAAACGCTTCCTTTTGTGTATATACTCTTACTACATCACAGAGGCAGCAGCCAAACAAAGACCCCATGCATATGCACAGGGCCGTTGTTATCATCCAGATATTACTTTACTTTGACTGGAGCTGGATATTTTTTACCCAGCGTATCCACAGTGACTTTTTTCATCGTAGCCGGTTGGATCGGTTTGTCATTGCTATCCCGCTTGGAATTGACGATAGCATCGACCACATCCAACCCGGACGTTACTTTACCGAAAGCGGCATATTGACCGTCGAGGTAGTCCGCATCGGCAACCATGATGAAAAATTGCGATCCGGCCGAATCCAGATCCGCTGAGCGGGCCATGGATAATACGCCACGTGTATGTTTGAGTGTATTGTTAACACCATTGCTCTTGAATTCGCCTTTGATACTGTAGCCGGGGCCACCTGTACCGTTACCTTGCGGATCACCACCCTGAATCATAAAGCCTGGGATAACACGGTGGAAAATGGTACCGTTATAGGCTCCCTTTTGCACCAAAGAAATGAAATTGTTAACCGTGTTCGGTGCTACTTCCGGATACAGCTCAAGCTTAATTTTCTTGCCATCATTCATGACAATCGTGACAATCGGATGGGAAACAGCCTTGTTCTTGTCTTTAGTCGCAGCAGGAGTTGTAGTGCTTGTCCGGCTGGCAGCTTCCACATCGGCCGCTTTTGTACCGCATCCAGCAACCAGCACGAGCATGATGGCCAGTAGGCACAGCGTGTACCATGGGCGTATCGTTTTTCGGTTCATTGATATTCCTCCTGAAAGGTTGGATGGTGTAACATCCTAATTTTAAAGTTTGGGGGCAGCGCAGAACACTTTTCCATTTTCTATCATACCTTTTTTGCTGGGGATAAGGAAATACGGGTTTGAAAGCCGTATTCTTGACCCATACTGCTGCTATTCCCAAGGAAAGGGGCAGGATCATAATGGAGGTAGACAAAAAGCTGGCGAAAGGTCTCATATGGGGTATGGCGTTCAGTCTGCCGGTTTGGGTAGGGGTGTTGTACTCAGTACAACATATTCGTGACTGGCTATAACATAAAGCGTAAAGATAGGCCAAAACCGTTATGGTTTTGGCTTATTTGTATTTGTGCCAGTCCAAATTGCTGTTATTCAGCAGATGCTCAAAGTTGTTATCCAGCTTCTTCTGTTCAGCTTTTTTTGCTTCGACGGCACGCTGCCGTTCGTCTTCTTTACGCTTGTCCTGTTCTGCTTGGGCTTCATTGGCTTGAGCCTTAAGTTTATTCAGCACATCCTGACTCAACAGATCCTTTAACGTAGCAGGTTTGTCCTGAGCCGCAGGAGCAGGGGAAGACGAATTTCTCTTCTTAGCCATGTCATCAACTCCATTCCATTCGATTATATCAGCTTCTTCACGGTTGTTCCACGATTGAAGGATGAGGGGGCGGTAGACTTTTCTAATTTAGAGGGTAATAATGGAATGAGCAGAAGGGACGTGTGGCATCATGCATCTATATTGGAAGCGAAATCTGGTCATTTTGTGGATTGGAGTATTGTTTTGCAGCATGGCCTATTCCGTGTCTATTCCGTTTTTACCTATATTTCTGAATACGGAAATGGGTGTAAATGATCATCTGGAACTGTGGTCGGGGATTGCCTTTGGAGTCACTTTTTTAGCCAGCGCGCTGATTGCCCCATTTTGGGGTTCGCTTGCGGATAAGTATGGACGTAAGCCGATGCTGATTCGTTCAGGCTTTAGCCTGGCGGTGTTGTACCTGATATGTGCTTTGGTGACAGATCCATATGTGTTCGTAGGAGTACGGTTGTTTCAAGGCCTACTATCCGGGTTTATTCCTGCTGCGATTGCGCTGGTCGGAACAGGTTCGCCTGAGGAGAAAACCGGCTATGCACTCGGTATTATGGCGACCGCTGGGGCAACAGGCAGCATTATAGGTCCGTTAATTGGCGGTGTGGTGAGCCATTATTATGGCAATCGGAATGCCTTTTTTTTCTCTGCGGCTCTTGTACTGGTATCTGCGTTAATCGCGACCTTTGGCGCTAGAGAGGACAGCTTCAAGGGAACCAGTACCCGCTCGCATGTTCGTGATGATATCAAGGAGGCTATTGCTAATCGGCCTTTGTGCTTTTTGCTTATTCTGGCAGGATTAAGTACCTTTTCCGTCATGATCTTGGAACCGTTAATTACGGTGTATGTGCTTGAAATGGGAGTTGACCGTAGCCAGGCGTCTTTAAGTTCCGGGATTGTATTCTCAGCCGTAGGCATCGCGGCGGTGCTGATGGCTCCCCGATGGGGACGGATTGGAGGACGGACCGGATTTGCACACGTGCTGCTGATTGGGCTGATCGGTTCGGGAATCGGGAATATCTTACAATTTTTTATAACCAACTTTGTTGGTTTTGGTGCGCTTCGGTTTGGATATGGATTGTTTTATGCGTCCGTCATGCCTGCTATCAACGCGATGACTGTGGAGGTCACCAAGCCGGAGTTTCGCGGACGAGCCTTTAGCTTGAGCCAATCAGCCACTCAACTCGCGACAATGGCAGGGCCGTTGATTGGCGGTATGCTTGGCAGCTGGATGCCGATCCGCTGGATCTTTGTGTTAAACGGTGGCATACTGCTGCTTGCAGCGTTGCTGCTAGGGGTGAAGGGGAAAAACGTGTTCCCGGTTTCAGCCAAGAAGAACGTCACGGATCAGGATATTCATTCTGCCGGATAAGCGAATCACACAGGATTGTCGAAGAGGACAACCTTAGAGTTCATAGAGCAGGTCTTTTTTTGTGTTATTAGATAATTATCCCAAACCTTTACTTTTAGTATACTTATTCATAACCCTCTACACTGATAATATGACAAGGAGGGATATATTATGATAAGAGACGACATTTTGTGTCAACAGCTTGAGAAAGCTCGTCAAAAGCTGTATATTTTGCAAGCAAAATATGGTTTTAATCATGCCAGTGTGCTCAGACAGTCTGTAATTATGGATAACCTCATCAATCAATATAACCACCTTTTTTATATAAAAGAAAAAAAGCCAACTGCATAAATGGAACCGATGGGCGAGAAACTTTTGGTGAGGTCACTCGCCCTTATATTGTAGCGCTGATACTTATCACAACGATGCTTGTCTTAACTTTTATAACTAGTGTGCAATCTTTCATTTTAGGTACGGTTTGTTTGATGTGCACTCAGTAAAACACCGATAATAACGACCAAACCGCCAATGATTTGGCGCCATGTAATTGTTTCTTGCAAAAGCAACACAGAAAATAAGACTCCAAATATCGGAACCAAATTCATCAGAGAAACGGAACTACTCGGTGACAGCTTGATTAATCCGTAATTGTAGAGCAAAAATGCGATAACGGAGCAGAATACACCCAGATATACTAACAACATAAACGATCCGGTTGTCGGAACCTGCCAACGATCCTTTTCTAATAGAGCCAACGGTATGAAAAAGATACTCCCTGCAACGGTTTGATAAAAAGATAACGTCACAGGCGGATATTTGTCCACAACCTTGCGCGTCATGAAAGTGTAAAACGCCCACGCAAAACCCGTCCCGATTAATATTAAATTTCCGATTAGTTGATTCTTACTATCCGAACTTTCGCCAACTGAAGTCAACAAATATACCCCGATCATGGCCAGTGCTATGCCGCAAATTTTATATTTGGATATTTTCACTTTATACAAAATAAGTTCAAGCAGCGACGTAATTGCGGGATATGATGCAACAATTAATGCTGCGTTGGAAGCGGTAGTCAGGCTAACCCCTATATTCTCCATTGAAAAGTAGAGAGTGATCCCCAAAACACCACTAAACGAAATCGTAGCCAAATCTTTTGGCTTTACTTTGACATGTTCTTTTTTAATCAGCAAAACGATACCTAGCACAACGGAAGCTATAATAAATCTGGATAGACCCAAGGTAAGAGGGGGAAACGTCGTGTAGGCTGCTTTGGTGGCAATAAACGATGTACTCCAGATCAATAGGGCTAGAATCGTAGAACCGTAGTAAATGCGGTTGCTTTCGCTGTGATGAGCTATGACTTTGTTCAAGTTAAATCCTCCCTGAAGTAGTTCCCTGTGAAATATAATAGTTGCTACTATAGTGACTACTATAAAAACGTTACTAAAAAGATAGTGTGTATATCAGTTTTTGTCAAGGGGAAGTGATATAGTAAGGATGAACACGAATTGAGGAGAAGACGTCATGAAACCAAAACCAAATATATTAGAAATTCTAAGAGATTTGAATTTTAGTGAATATGAAGCCAAGGCTTATGTGACCTTATTGGAAAGCTCTCCACTTTCGGGATACGCCGTTTCATTGAATTCCGGGGTACCGAGATCCAAAATTTACGAGGTTTTGTCTGGAATGGTTAACCGTGGGGATATCATGGTCAGTCAAGAAAATACCCCTCTATATGTGCCGCTTCCGCCACATGAATTGATTGCTCAGAGAAAACGCAAAGCAGAGCAGATTTTCAATGTGGCGCAAGAGAGTTTGGAGCAGTACACAGCATCATTTCAAAATAGAGAGAATATTTGGAATATTTCGGGGTATGAAGCCATTATCAATCGCATAAATGAAGGGGTAAAGGGAGCAAAACACCGAATTTTATTGGAAATTTGGAAAGAGGATGCCGAGGTGTTCCGAGATGCCTTAGAGCAAGTCGCTCAACAAGGAATTGAAGTGATCATTGTAGCGTATGGGGAGCTTAACTTTGATTTCGCTACTGTTTACCGCCATGATATGAGTGAGGAGATTACGTCTGAAATTGGTGGTCGGTGGATTGTACTTAGCATAGACGACCGGGAGGTCGTAGCTGGCATACTTTCACTTGGTGATGACAGCCGCGCTGCATGGACATTGCATCCGGGGCTGGTGATGCCGATTACTGAAGTGATTATTCATGATATTTATATCATGGAAATCCTATATGAGTTCCGTGAACAATTAGAGGAGAAATTCGGCCCTAATCTAATTCATCTTCGCAATAAATTTGCTATGGGTCCGAATGGCAAAGGATATTATATTCCTTTGACTGAAAAAAGCATTAAACGTGTATAGAGATTGTCCTAGGTTCGATGTGCAAAAATAAACAGGCCCATGGAGTGTTATTCCATGAGCCTAATTTTATTGATGTTGTGTTCTATTATTTTACGGTTATAATCACACGTTGATAATGCTTTAAAGGATGTTTACCATTGTCCTGTACCTCTGCGATGATATGAATCGTATTTCCAGACTTAGCATCTGCAGGAACTGTGAAACTTGCTGTATTTGTGTCACTTCCTTGCAAGTCAATCGTGTTTACTTTCTCGCCTTTAGCTACTTCTCGATGAAGTCCGAGCTGCATATCACCCAGCATTTCAGGTTTAACTTGAGCGGGTTGGACTTTAGAATCTTCATACGTGTCGGCTTCAAAATATCTCCACCATTTGTAAGTCAATTGATCACCGTCGGGATCTGCACCTTCTGCATGCAGGGTTATTTTCTCCCCTGGACTTGCCGTTAGGTCTATTCCTTCTTTAATGGCCAATGTTGGATTATGGTTGGCATCTTTGTAGTCGGATGCAATAGCCCAATCTGCACGAGCAGCAAAGTCATTTTGAATATCATCAAACCAACGCATCAGAGAATATTCTGCTTCAAATTTTTTCGTATGCACATCATAATCTAACACGGTATTTCTAAATAGTTTATCGTTAACGACACCGAAACGACCTCCCCAACCACCATAGGTTGGGTTTTCCATACTCCGCAATCCGTTATCAATTAAATAGAAGAAGGATGGAGAATCTCCTTCAGAAATAAAGTCATACTTGTCGTATTGTGGATTTTTCTTTAAGTAGGCTTCACTGCCTCTTTGTTCTTCATCCAACTCGCCTTTGATGATATTGCCATCGCCCATCAAGGCATACATATTGAGCAACTTGCCATGACCCTCTTTAATATTTTTGAAATTCCATTCCCCGTGCAACTTGCTGTTTACTTCTTCTGTGTGCATTTTCCAAGCATAAGCGAAATGCCAGAAGTTAGATTGATCATTAATAATTCTGATGTCAGGCCAATTTTTAGCGATGTAATTATTGTAACTATCGTCCTGGTCCAGAATGATGTACAGTACGAGTTTATCACTTACTTTTTTTCGAATCGTTTCCCATTGATCTGTATTTTTATATTCGTCTTCAATGGACTTTAGAGCTCTGGCCGTGGTATTGGTTCCACCCCAAGTTTGTACGTATAAATCTCTTTTGTCATCGTCCAGGAAAAGCGTTTTAAGGAAATTGGAGCCTTCCGTTTCTTTGTCCATTTCACCTTTATTTGAAATGTTACCTATTTTGGTAACGCTCTTGATATATTCAGGCTTTGGATATCCCTCGGCATGTTTAATTAAGTTGGGATAAATCTCTCCGTAGGCATCAATCATATCCGTTACCCATTGGGTTCCGGTCCATCTAAATGGCTTGATACCAGCTTTTTCATCACCTGCATAATGATATACAGAGCTAGTCAGTACAATCCCGGACAAATCCATTTCATTGGAGTAAAGAAGGAAGCGAATGACAGAGTTCATATCATCTACTTCTCCATCGGTAGTGATCACCGTTCTGGCCTTGGTAATTTTATTTTCTTTATTTTCCGTTTGTTTTTCTGTTGGAGCAGCGCTTTCATCTTTCACAACGGCGGGCGCCTTACCACTGCAACCACTGATGATCAGAATACATATCATGGCTAATAGAAAAATGCTTAACCCTTTTCTTTCTCTCATTTCTGTTCCCCTCTCTGAACGTTCCTATGATGTTTTTTGTGGATTATAACCATGTAGGTATTCTTTTTATTCAAGAATTAGGCATAAAAAAAACCTAAACATATATATGTCTCAACAAAAGTCGAGCATATATACATTTAGGTTTTGCCTGCATGATCAGTCACAATCCTGATCCAATTTTACATCATTATCTGAGAAAATGAAAGCGGTTTATGAATGCCGGCATGAAATTAGTTTTACGCTTTGAATAAACCGGATTCTTTGACTTCAGACAGGAAGTTGTGGAACTCAGGAATGTTCAGCTGTTGCTGAGCATCGGACAAAGCGACTGCTGGGTTCGGGTGAACTTCCACCATGATACCGTCAGCTCCAGCAGCTAGGGCAGCTTTGGCGCAAGGGGCCAGGATGTCCTTACGTCCTGTAGAGTGAGTCACGTCTACCAATACAGGCAGATGGCTTTCCTTTTTCAAAATCGGAACAGCGGAAATATCCAGCGTGTTACGCGTCCATTTTTCGTACGTACGAATACCGCGTTCAATCAGCATGACTTGCGTGTTACCACGGGAAACGATGTATTCAGCAGCATGAAGGAACTCTTCCATTGTGGCAGCCAGTCCGCGCTTGAGCAGAACCGGAGTTCTGGTTTCACCAGCAGCTTTGAGCAATTCAAAGTTGTGCATGTTGCGCGCACCAATTTGGATAATATCGATGTATTGGATCGCTTCCTCCAAATGTCTTGGATCGACAATTTCACTGATTGTAGCCAGCCCGAACTCGTCGCCTACACGTTTGAGAATTTGCAATCCTTCTACGCCCAGTCCTTGGAAATCATACGGGGACGTACGTGGTTTGAACGCACCACCACGTAGAATCGGCACACCGGCTTCCTTGAGAGCCGCACCTACTTCGCGAGTTTGCTGGTAGCTTTCCACCGAGCAGGGACCTGCGACCATAATGGAGGCTTTGCCGCCCACCAGCGTATCTTTAACCTTGATAACTGTGCTATCTGGTTGATTTTTGCGGCTGACGATCAGATGTTTTTTGTGTTCTTCTTTTTGATAGTTCAAAGAAGCCTTGAAAATATTTTTGAACAGCTGGCGAATCGTAGCATCGTCAAATGGTCCACGGTTAGCCGCGATGAGCTTGTCCAGCATTTGTTGCTCGCGTACCGGATCAAAGTCAGGTACCCCTTGAGCTTCCTTCAATTTTCCAAGTTGTCCCGCCAGTTCAGCGCGTTGGGACAGCAACTCCAGCAATTGCAAATTTGTAGCATCGAGCTGTTCACGCAGCAGCTCCAAAGAATTTTCATTTGTAGACATACAGTACACCCTTCCCGAATTTAAATTTGTTTTTTCTGTTAGCCCATGGACTTTTTTTTGCAGAAAATAACACAAAAAGGCATTCGCCGCAAGGGACGAATGCCGTGGTACCACCCTAATTACAGAAGTATACATACGAATCGTCAACGTCGTTCAGTCGACGGCAGTAACTTCTGATCTTGATGCCCGTAACGGGGGCTTCCGGAAACCTCTACTGCGGACAAAGGAATGAATCCTTCTGTCGGTTCAAGGCTCGACTCGGGAGTGAATTTCAACGCGGGATTGCGGTACGCTCTCAGCAATTCGTACCTTTCTGTGGGAATCCGTTAAACGTCTACTTGTCTCCGTCGATGTCTTTGTTCATGGTATTCAAAAGATTTGACCTTATTTTAAACAAAGTAGGTGCAGAAGGCAAGCCCTGATTATCAGGTTCAGTTTTCGCACCGTTTTGAATCGGTTATAATGTGAACAGCAACGGGACCCCCTTGCAATCTAAAAGACGTGATGTCCGAGGAGGAATTATGAGCAAAATCAGAGTATCGGCGGTTCAATATCACCTGCATACGATTGACTCATTCGAGCAATTTGCCCTGCAATTGGAGCATTATATCAAAACAGCGGAGGAATTTGGCGCGGAATTTGTTCTGTTTCCCGAGTTTTTTACGACCCAGCTTATGTCGATTGGTGACAGTGAAGGCAAAGCTTTGACGATCAACGACCTGCCGGATTTTACGGACCGGTACCTTGAATTATTCACTTCGTTCGCACGTCGAACCGGGATGCATATTATCGGTGGCACTCATGTAGTTAGGAGAAACGAACGTTTATATAATACGGCACATTTGTTTTACCCGGACGGGCGTGTGGCCACTCAGGACAAAATTCACATTACACCGACAGAGGTGCATGAATGGAATATGGCTCCCGGTGAGGGGCTGAATGTGTTTGAGACGTCCAAGGGCACCATAGCGATGCTGACCTGCTATGATATTGAATTTCCCGAAATCGTTCGCATGGCGAAGACCAAGGGAGCAGATATTATTTTCTGTCCTTCCTGTACGGACGATCGTCACGGATTTTACCGGGTACGGTATACAAGCCACGCCAGAGCAGTTGAAAATCAGGTGTATGTCGTTTTAACGGGGACTGTCGGCGCTTTGTCTACGGTTGATTTTATGCGTGCCAATTATGGACAAGCCGCAGTCATTACACCCAATGACATTCCTTTTCCGCCACGCGGCATTATGGTGGAGGGTGAACTGAACAACGATATGATTGTGACAGCAGATCTCGATTTGCAGCTGTTGTACGATGTGCGCGAGCGGGGCTCGGTTACAACCTGGCGTGACCGTAGAACAGATTTATACACAGACTGGAGCTAATGAAAGGAAATAAGCCATGTATCGCAAAGAATGGTTCATCTTTGACGGCGATCGACCGCTACGGGCGGTGATTCGTAATTATTCTACAGCCGATTATGAGGGGTTGCTGCGTATTCAGCAGGAGAGCTTCCCCCCACCTTATCCGCAGGAGCTGTTATGGAGCCGGGAGCAGATTGCCAGCCAGACAGAGCATTTTGCAGATGGAGCGCTGTGTGTGGAAATTGAGGGGGAACTGGCGGGTTCGGTAACCAGCCTACTGATGCATTATAACCCCGAACATCCCCAGCATACATGGGATGAAGTAGCGGATGACGGTTATATTCGTACGCACTGTGAGGACGGCAAGGCGCTGTATGTGATTGATTTGGCGGTACGTCCTGCTTACCGCAGATTGGGTCTGGGCAAATGGCTGATATTTTCCTTATATCATCTTGTGATTGAACGGAGACTGGATCGTTTGCTGGGCGCGGGGCGTATGCCTGGTTATCAGCATCATGCCGACCAATTGAGCGCAGAAGCGTATGTGGATGCCGTAGTGTCTGGTGAGCTGAAGGACCCGGTATTAACTTTTCTGCTTCGTTGCGGACGGGTGCCCGTTTGTATCCTGCCGAATTATTTGGATGATGAACAATCGCGTAATTATGCTGCCCTCATGGAATGGCGAAATCCGTTTCATACCCATCACTAATTGTAGAGGAGCGTGTCCTATCCTATGGAATATCATCGCATTATTCATATTGAAGACCCCTTGTTTGCGAGCATGCATCAGCTAATGCAGAGAGTATTTCCACCAGAGGAAGTGCTAGAGTACAGTCTGTGGAAGGAACCGCTGGAAGACCCGGGTATTCGTGTCTTTGTTGCGGTACAGGATGATAAGGTAGTTGGTGCAACAGAGTATCGTTATTATGAGGACTTTAATGTAGCTATGACAGATTTTACGATCATCGGACAATCGGGACTGGGCATTGGCCGTTTTCTTTGGACACGACGCCAGAATGACTTGCACGCGCTTGCTCAGGCCAGCGGACAGCAGTTGCAGGGGATGTTTGCTGAAATCTATGACCCTTACCGTGGCAACGAGCATCCCTTTGGTGGTGTCAAGCCAATGGACCCGTACGTGCGACGTGAGGTGCTATCTCATCTGGGCTATAAGCGTTTGGATCTGTACTACGTACATCCGTCCTGGAATAACGATGGTGTAGCAGTAGAAGGGCTGAATTTAGGCTTTATGCCTGAGGATGATAGCGTGGAAGAAGTGAGCGCCAAATTGGTGGCAGCTTTCCTACGTCGTTACTATACAGTATTGCCGAACAAGCCTGCTGTCTGGAACGAAATGATAGATGGATTGGAAGCCAAATCGACAGTAGCATTGCTGCCATTGTAAACATATGAAGTACAAAAAGGGTGCACTCAAGCCATGTGTATCATTTGTGTGGCTTAGGTAGCACCCTTTTTGCATTCTCTATCTGTCCTTTCATTTTCCTTGATCCCTGGGTTCGGGCTTCGCAGATGCGACTCCTCGTGGGTTATCTTCGGCCGAGATTTCATCTGTAGTTGTCTTGTCCGCAGACCTGCGGTCATCCTCTTCCACGGGATTCAAGGCTTTGTAGCGCTTATACTCCATATCGGCTTGAGACATCGGATCTTTATACATAGGAGATCAGTCAACTCCTTTCGGTTATACACTTCATTACCCGCATAGCAGAATGGGTAACCGTTTTCTTTCACCCGATAAAATGAAGTGTTTAATCCAGCATATCGTCGCTGTCCAGTTGCTCTTCTTCGTCCCCATCGGTACCATTCAGCAAATCGGTACCATGTAGGAATTCGGCAGGAGCAGAAGGGTCAACAGGACTGTTCGGTGTCAGTTCATCGGCATCTGGGACGTCTTCGAGAGGAGTATCTGGGCCCTCGGTTAGATTCTCCCAGTTGGTTTCTGCATTTTGCAGAGAAGGCTCAAAATCATTGTCATGTAGCTCATTAACTCGATCATCACGATTGGCCATATTGCTCAGCTCCTTTACTTTTTGTTGCTTATTCCGACCTTACCCAAACAGTAGAACGGCTAAACCTTGAGTTAGTGTGTCTGTAGGAAGTTAAAATCATGCGAATAGGGATATGCCCATTCTCAATTAGCGTTTTTTTGGTAACTGCTGTGATATGATAAAGAGGATAGGGAGGGATATGAATTGGAATGGTACATGTTTGGTCCGATGATTAGTCGTATCCGACTAGGTCAAAAGGCATCTACCCCGGGATTTTCCCGTACCCTCATTCGGCGCCCGGAAGGCTTATACTGGACAGATGGCGGACAGGCCGGAAAAATAGTAGAAATACGCGATTATTTATTTTCCGATATTTGGACGATCTATGAGGATGAAGATTGTGAACCATGGTTGGGGCTTAGAGAGCAGAAGGAGCGGCGCGAACAGGAAATGATCATTAATCAATATGAAGATTTTACAAAAAATGAGTAAAAAGAACATGATACCCTACTAATGAAGAAGGTATGCACATCATCGTATAGAATAATATAATTTCAGGACGTAAAAAATGTTAAAACGTATACAAAATTGTAAATCCTACTATGTAACTTTGAGGTGCTTAATATGAGGCATGTGCCCAAAGCTGTCGCCACCCTGCTAGCGGTCATTGTGTTGTTGTTGTCGCTGGGCTACTCCGCCTATGCGGCCAAAATGACCCCGGAAAGGGATTATAAGATACCCTCCTGGGATATGAGATGGGGAGCGGTAAACGAGGATGGCTCTTTAGATGAGGTAAAGGATCCCAGCAAAGCCTGGATGAATATTGAAGATGATACACAACTGCTTAGGCAGCCCGGTAATATAGGCTCTGCTTGGATTCGTATTAAGTTACCTTCGCTAAATGATGAAACGCCAGCGGTGCTTTTTGAAAATATTTATGGCAGGCATATTACGCTGTATAAAGATGGGACCAATTTTTACGAATCCTACCGTGGGTACAATTATGAGAATAATCGTATTCTGATTCCGCTGAAGCCGGAAGACAGCGGTAAAACATTATACATATGGACGGAAAGCAGTAAGAATAGACTGGGCATTATCGGCAATGTGATGACCGGTGATTATCGTGATTTGTTGGGGACCTTGGTCAGAATGGATGTTTTAGATATTGTACTGGGCAGTACGTTTATCTTTATCGCCCTGGTACTACTGATCTGCTCATTTTTCCTGTTCCGTCCGAGTATGGCCATGTGGCTGTCCCTAAGTGCGATTGTATTGTCTATTGGTCTGATGATCGTAACGTATTCACCATTCTTGTATACATTCTATCGTGGCTATGGCAAGCTGTACTTACAACTTTTTGATGTGGCACTATTTATTCTGCTGCCTTCATTAGCCTTCTTTTTTGAACAAAATATCAATTCGATTATACTGATTCGCAAATTCAGAAAGTTGTTAACCGCATATTCTTTGTTCTGCTTTACCATGATGATTGTGAATTTAGGAGCACAGGAGCGGTTGAACGATATATATTATTTTTTTAGTGTAGTCATCTTGGGTATATTACTCGTCGCCTTATTGATACTGCTGGTATTTGCTTCGGTTCGCATGGCACTTAAGGGTGATCATGAAGCGATCATTTTATCGACAGGCTTTGCATTTTTTGCAGTCATCTCTATCGGGGAACTGAGCTGGTTCTTCATTCTGGACGGACACTACAATATGTTTTTGTGGAAATGGGGCGTGTTCGGTTTTGTACTGGCGTTGATCGCGATATTGGGCAGAAGGCTGGCAGAAAAGCACAAGCAGGTGGTTCGGTACTCCAGAGAACTGGAAATGTTCAATAATGAGCTTCAACGTTCGGAGAAAATGGAGATTATTAGCGATCTGGCTGCATCTGTAGCTCATGAGGTACGTAATCCCCTTCAGGTTACACGTGGATTTCTTCAGTTGATGAGCAAGCAGGAGGATGGTAAAAATAAAGACTATCTACATATCGCTCTGGAGGAGCTGGATCGAGCTTCTGCGATTATTACTGATTTTCTGACTTTTGCCAAGCCAGAGTTTGACCAAACCAAAACGTTGACCATATTGGACGAATTCAAACATATTGAAGGAATCATCAGTCCAATGGCTAATTTGCAAGGTGGGAAAATTTCACTGGATATTCCCCAGGAAATCAAAGTACGCGGGAATTCCTCCAAGTTCAAGCAGGCGTTCATCAATATCATCAAAAATAGCATAGAAGCGCTGCGCGACCAGGGTCATATTCATATATGGGCTTATGTGGACAACGGAGAGGCGGTCATTCATATTCGGGATAATGGTGAAGGGATGGATGCTCAGACTTTATCCAGACTAGGTGAGCCTTATTTCTCGAATAAGACAAAAGGCACGGGTTTGGGGATGATGGTAACTTTTCGGATTATTGAAACGATGAATGGAAAAATAACTTTTACAAGTGCAAAAGGGGTGGGAACAGAAGCGACCATCCGCTTCCCCGTAGCCGGATAATATCCGGCTTTTTTGCGTTCGGAGAAAGCGGAGGAAGCTTGCTGAGCCCACCCACATGAGATTAAGGAATATAGATTAAATAAGCATGAACAACCAATCTACCACATCGAGCGAGGTTTCTGGGATGCAGCGAGCACGCCGGAGGGGTCTGGAGGAATTACCAGAAAAAACTGATCAGGCGTTTCCTCTAATGTTTTGATTTGGATATGATCGGGGATTACGACTCCTAACACATCACGAATTGCAGATTTGGGATCTGTCATCAGTTTCTCTCTGAAACTGGCATCCTCCCAAGCTTTTTGAATGACTTGTGTTTGAAGAACTTCAGTAGCCATCAAAAATCACCCTCTCATTCAATTGGTTATATTTACCTAGTCAGTATACCACGAAAGGCTCAGAAAAATCTAGCATTATTTCATATTTTTGGAGAGCCAGTAGTCAAGTCCGCCTCTTCTCAAATGCGAGCGTCCGCCTTCAATTTCCGCCGCCACTTCGCCCAGTTCTGTTGCGATAGAATGTGCAAAGCTACTTAGGCCGTGGATAGAAGGCTCCAGGGTCTCTAACTGTTGGACTGCTTGATCGGCAATGTTCACATAGCTGGCGAGCGCACCGCGTACATAAATCGCTTCCTGAATCTGTTGGGGTCCCAATCCTTCACAGTAAGCTGTCTTCTGCTCGGCACTGATATGGGACAAAAGACAGTTATAGCTATGTTCGACCAAATCTTCTGACCAATCCGCCCAATCATCCGACATTTGAAGCACGAGTAGCGACAAGTCCGTCATATTTGTAATAGTCTGGATCAGATCAGCACGGCCTGCGAGCAGTAAAGCACCCGTTCCGGCCATTTTTAATGGACTTGCTTTCAGCGCGACCTTATTTCTTTCTCCTTGAAAATAGTCCTCTGTTCCTTCGGATATCACACTAACGGCCCATTCATCAACATACGTTCGAGCATATGACCAAAAAGGAGAGGTTGCCGGAAAAAGGTCCCGATATACGCTTAGACACTCGGTATAGAATAGCTGGCTTAAGGCGAGTTGCGTTTTACGGTTGTCTGCTGCTGTGTCCATCACATCATCTTGAATTAAATAGTGGGCCATGACGAACACGTTGCCAAGTGACAGCTTGCGGCATGTTTCGGGGGGGAGTCCGGTGAGTTCTTGCAGCCAAAATGGAAGCAAATAGCATATGTAATTACGCGTGCTGTCTTCCCGCAACGGATTAAAACGCGCCAGATAGTCCAACCCCTCTTGCTGAAAGGGAGCTGGAAACGTGGACGTCCGTTCCTCCGCTTGACGAAATACTTTTTCCAATTCGTCTTTGTATGCAAAATACCATTCCATCGCCATCACCTGCATCTCTTATGAATATTTTTATAGCGACTTCTAGTTGTTACCCGCCATTATACAACAGATTGCAATTTTCAAGATTTTGTTATTTTTACATTGAGAATGTTGTAAAAAGGATATCGACAAAAATCCCGGCTGGGAAGATCCCGCCGGGATTTTGTTTTTTTTAAATTAGATGATCTCTAAATAGTCAATATAAGCATCCCATGTCCCGTTATCGGCTGTTACAACAAGCTCAATCTCTTGATTTCCGGTTCCATGGCTGACATTGTTTAAAGTATAGACCGCAGGACTGCTCCCGCCGAAGTAGAAGGTACCCTTCGTTTGTCCACCAATTTTCAAGTCAACTTTGGCCATGTTGGAATTATTTGAAGCACCACGGAGTGAAAAACTATGGGTGCCGCTGGTAAAATTCTGTGTGAATTTCACTGAATCATTGTTGGAGTATAAAGCCACTCCGTTGAACGGCGAGCTGATATTTGAAGTATACTGACCGCCTTTGGTCATATTCTCTGCTTCCACTTTTGTGCCTTTGTTTGGCGGCGTTTCGCCGTTTCCGCCATCAGGCGCTACCGCCCGGCCATTGCTTGGTGAGATCATACCAGAGCAAAGGTTACGGTTTTTGAGGCTCTGTGCAATTTGTGGAATAGCTTGGAGTGTAGTCTGGTACTGATCATGCATCAGGATCACATCGCCGTTTTTAAGTTTGCCCGCAGCAGCTACGATCTGTGCGGTGGAGGCGCCGTTCCAGTCTTGGGAGTCAACGTTCCACAATACTTCGGTAAGACCGTTTTGGGTCTCAATGGATTTGAGAGTTGCGTTGGTCTCGCCATACGGAGGACGGAACAACTTTGGTGCCGTGCCAGTAATGGACTGTATCGTTTGCTGCGTGCGTGTAATTTCCGATGACATCTGCGATGTGCTCAGTTGTGTCATATGCGGATGTGACCATGAATGATTACCGATCCACATGCCTGCTGCTTGCTGGTCACGTACAAGCGAAGGATTATTCTGCGCGTTTTGTCCAAGATTAAAGAGCGTCGCGCGTAAACCGTTTTGCTTCAGAGCACTAAGCAGCGCTTTGGTGTTAGAGGGATTGGGACCATCGTCGAAGGTTAACGCTACATAACCGCTCGAGCAATCAGCCGCAAGCGCCTGGTTGCTCGAGATCACCAGCGAGCCTGTGAATAAAGACAAGGTGATTGCCATAATCGCCGTCCATTTTCCTGCTTTAGCTATAAACAAGGTTCTACCTCCTAACAATTTTAATAGACAGTAAGGTTAGTCGATCTCCAAATAGTCAATATAAGCATCCCATGTCCCGTCATCGGCTGTTACAACGAGCTCGATCTCTTGGTTTCTGGTGCCATTATTGCCGCCAATCGTAATTGTATTACTAGTTACATTGGCACTCCGACTGCTTTGGTATCCCTCTACAGTAAGTGAAGCTTCATACATCTTGTCCATGTCTTCCCACTTTTTGAAGTGCTCGCTGACCGATATGGTTTTGCTCGTGCGTTTGGATGTCCATAAAAATAACCTTATTTTTTTGTTTCATTGGACTTTTCTCCTGTAGCCTCACTATGATGCAGTGCATTCTGTAGTAGCTTGATGCAACATGTCTTTTCCAAAAAATCAAATTGTAAACGTTTACAATTTGATTTTATCATATTTTCCTTAATATATAACTTGAAAAATTTCAAGTTATATTGTAGAAAGTATAGTTATTCATTCTTGCTCACTCTACAGGATAGGGTTCCCAAGGAGCGCGTGTAGATCGAAGGTTGGGTGTAATTGTGATAGCAATGTTCATAATTTCTTTTTCCCCACTTATGGTTACTTAACAGGTGAAAATATGAATAAAAATAGTGGGAAAAGAAAATATTATTGTAAAAAGGATGAAAGAAGGGTCTGCAACATGAAAAAACAATGGAAATTGACCGCTGCTATTCTGTATGGAGGAGTGATGATGTATGGCACTGCGGGTGCAGCTGGAGCTTCCGGGACGGAACCGAGTAATTCGTTGCAAACTCTCACTCCCAACGACTCTATCCAAGGGGCAGCCCGCCAATGGAATGCTGAACCACAGGACGACCACGGGCATGTTCACAGACATAGACACGGCAAACGGCCTGGCGGCTTGAATCACCATCTCAACGAGAAAGTAGCCAAGCTGCTGGGCATCACTCCTGTCCAATTAGAGAAAGAACTGGGACAAGGGAAGTCATTGGCCGAGGTTGCTAAAAGCAAAGGCATCCAAGAAGACCAGCTCATTGATAAATTGAAGAATGAAATGACCGTGGATCTGAAACGGCTTGTGAACCGTAAAGGCCCGATTACATTCGATCGTAAGTCCGGGGCTTCGAATGAAGCTCAATTAAAACATGAGGCAGGGACGCCCTCAACCTCGGCTAACGAAAACTAAATGTATCTTTTTGCACTAAAAAACCTTGAGAATGGCGGTCCTCAAGGTTTCCATATTCACCGGGCAGTACGCATCGGATTCCTGCTCTCGCAGGGTACCTTGGTCTGGCACAGTCCGCAACCAGCACCCGATTTGGCCTCGCCGCCGTTTAGAACCGCAAAGTCCCGTGATGCCTGTCCGTACACAAAATTCATGCAGGCGATTTTGTCATGTCCGCCGTCCTTGCTGATGGCCTGCACAGGGCAGCGGGTAATGCACACACCGCAGATGCCCTTGCTGCACAGCAGGCAGTTACCGGTATGTCCTGTGGCTGAAGATATTCTGGCATCAGGCGGCACCTTGAGATCGGTCACCACGGACAGCAGGCGGATGGCAATTCCTTTTTCGGTGATGAAGCCGTCATTGATACTGAAGGTGCCGAGACCCGCAGCATATGCAATGTGGCGCTCCGACCAGTTGGAGATCGGTCCCCCCTCGGCGCCATGGATGCTGTACCAATCCGTATCCAGCGGTGCAACCGCACGGTAACCAAGCCTGTTAAGTATCCCGCCAAATGCCGCCTTGCAGACTGTACAAAATATTCATCGCCAAAGGTCCGCAGCAGCGCCCATTCCCTTGAGGCTCTTTCTTTTTGCGCACGATTAGCCTTACGGATCGTCTCGCTGATCGGCAGCACAACGCTGATAACGGTGCCTCCATCAAAACTCTCCGTTCCAAAGGAACGTTCAAATGCTTCCTGCGGCGTGGCGTGATCGGGCCCCACTACTCTTTTGTACTCCTCAAACAAAGGATCATTAGCCGCGGCAAATTGGATAATCGGCTCCTCGTAATAAGGACTCCGCAGTTCTTCACAAACATTGCCTTTGTCTTCGCTCACATAGGTTTTCATCTCGGCTGCGATGTTTTCTCTCATATCCGATACGGATTCAACCATCCTATCCACATCCCTCTCCGTGGTTATTGTTCACAGTAAAGCTTCCCTTGATACCGCAATAAACATTTCGATCTTTTTCGTGTATATACACGAATTGAACACAACTCCACCTGGATGAGGAGCCGTCTAATATCCATCCAAATTTTCAATCTTGGATAAGAGTGAGGTCAGTATCTGCAGATTCTCGTTTCCCAATGACTCCTGCAAAAAACGTTGCGCCTCCTCCCAAAGCTCGGCTGCGTCGTTGTATACCGTTCTTCCCCTCTCCGTCAGAGTAAGGCAGCGGTTGCGACAGCCCTCAGCAGATGTATCCTCCACATACCCGTTATGCTCCAGCGCTTTCAAATTGCGCACAATCGTGGTCCGGTCGAGCCGCATCTCCAGCGCCAATTCACTTACACTTGCGGGGCCCAGTGCAGTTAAGTGCTTGAGCAGCGAGAATTGGCTAATATTGAGTCCGCTCGGGGCCAGATACCGGTCATACAGTCCCGTAACAGCCATCGAGGAACGGCGCAGATTGATGCAGGTACAGACTGAGGCTGATCGCTTCTGCGAAGATTTCCTATTCTTTCCTGTCGTTTTCATAAGTTCTCCATTCGTGTACTATTTCGTGTATCTACACCATCTCAAAAGTGGTAGGTTTTGTAAGCGATATTTGTCACAGCAGTCAGCTCTGTCGGTCTATCATGATTTATCCCCTGTAGTCCTTCCTACTAATGAAAAGTTGAAATAACCAGTCGCACGAAATCAACCGGCGACTGGTTATTTAGCTTTGCTAGAATAAGAGTTGAGCGATACCTATAATAGCTTTTTAAGCTGGGAAATACGGCCTTGGGACACGCCGAGCCATTCAGCATATTCGCCTTGCTTGGCTGTTGGATGCTCGCGCATGAGTTTTCTTAGATTTTCAACTAAATGTTGTGAAGACAACCGATGTGCATTTTTTTCTTTGTACGCAGGTTTCTTTACGACGGGAACAGGTAATTGACTCACACCTATATTTCCCTTCAGATCGTTTATGCATTTTTTACATAAAAATGAATCCCTGAAATAGCTTAAATCCTGAATCGAATAGCATAAGTGACAGCAGACTCCAATATACTTCCGCATACTCAATAAACCTGTTTCAACATCTAAATAAAATTCTAAGGACTCACCAGCTTGAATACCCATAGAGGTTCGCAACTCCTTAGGGATAACAATCCGGCCTAACGTATCCAAGGGACGTGTCATACCTGTATTTTTCAAATGATCTTCTCCTTCCATTGTCCAACATCCAATGATCTCCTAATAAAAATATAAAAATCAATAAAGTAAAATCATTTATGTTTGTTCCAAAAGATGGTATTATCGTGAAGGAAAATCAATAATTATACTATTAGTTTCCAAACTATATTGTTTATTGAAATTGAAATTCTATGAAAATGCTGAAAGGGTGGTTTATCCATGGAAATCACACCTACGATACAGGCAGAAATTCAAACCTATTTGAAACGAAAAGGCTTAACGATGACCAAGTTTGGTCACACGATTGATTTGAATGTAGGTACAGTTAGTAGCATTGTGACTGGTAACCGATCTATTTCTGTTCACCAACTGGATAGTATTACTGCGGGAATGAATTTACCACCGGATTATTTTTACGAGCGTTATATTGAAGAATGCATTGAAGAATCTCCGCTCAACTGGAAAAAAATCAGCCCTTTCTTATACCGATGTATTGAGCTAGGACGACTGGACTGCTTGCAGCGAGTTGTAATTTTGCTATTGGATAACCCTAATTATCCGCCATCGCTCTTTGAAGTTGCCGAAAATGTATACAAAGACGGTTACAATGAAGCAGCGGCATACCTTTACAAAAAGGTGGCTGAAAGTGAGAAGCAGCAGCATTCAGAGCGATTGGCGATCTGCCAGTATCGCTTGTTCCAAATCAATATTGGACAAGATAGAGCTATAAATCTTCAAGCTGCCATTGAATTTGCCCCTTTTGTGGATCGTTTAGACGAGATAGAGCAATTAGATGCTTTAAAAGATTTGGCGAACGTGTACAGATCCTTAAGTATGTGGGACAAGGTGTATGAATTTGCACATCAAATGGGTCAATTAGGACAGATTCAATATAATTTGGTTCATAACTCTAAGCGAAAAGGAACAAAGCCGCCAAAAAAACTAAGTAGGCCGTTGTTTGTATACATAGCTTACGCCGAACTGATGTGTGCTAATGCTTGTGATGCAAAAGGAGATCATGAACAGGCATTAGAACATCTTCGTGGTTATGCCGATCTAAGCTGGGTTAAGGAAAATGATCCAGATACACTCCATTGGCTAGGTAAATTTGAGCAATGGGCAAAAATTAATACCTGTGTTAATAAGCTTATGTCTGGAGATATTAGCGTGCTGCCAGATTACGTTGACCATATATCAGGAGAACAACATATATTTGCGGAACTTTTAAACGTTATAGAAGTAGCTAATCGGTACAATATCGACATTGATCATATTCTTCAGAACTTTAAACCCCAAATATCAGCTTATCGAAATCAAGCATATACGAGTACATTAACAGAGCAGCAAGTTATACTCGAAGAAACTGCACGATTCTGGTATAAGTTAGCTAAATACAACCTATTTAAAGAAAGATATCTTTCTGGATTTAAATGCTTAATAGAAGCTTTGAAAAAAGCTGGTATAATTAACCACGCACTACTTATTTCTAATTGTGCAGGCTTATTTTTCCGTTTCAGTGAGTATGCTGCTCCTGAAATGCAGGCACAATTTTATTCTTCTTATGAGGAGGTGTGGGAAAAAAATGATCAAGAAGATGGCTTTAGTTTTGGCAACAACTAGCTTTTTACTGGTATTCGCACTACCAGTTCCAACTGGAATCCCAAGCTCTAATACAATCCAAGTTCAAGGACATGTTGGTACAGCTTAAACAATTTTTGATTTTTTTTATGGACCAGCTTATTGCTGGTCTATTTTTGTATTATTTTGTAATTTTTCGGTTCAAAAAAGATCATGACGTATTTGTACATCCCTCCTTAAAATAAGATTCAATAGGAGGTATGCAGGATGAACAGGGATGAAACGGAAACGTTAATTCAACAAATGGAAAATGCTAGACAACACTTGCATGATCTTTACGAAGAGTATGGCTTCGGACATGCTTGTGTACTTGAGCAGTCTATGCTTTTGGATGAACTGATTAATCAGTACAACCGTATGTTTCAGACCAAGAAGCTGCCTCACTATGTTTAGGGCTAGATCATTAACAACGACGATATCATGTTCAGTCCATCCTCTCCCTTCTTTGTTATGCAAAACTGTGACTTTTCCCGCGTAACGTTTATTATTATTCTATATAATGACTTATTTTAAAATAAAATACATATTCATGTCATAAAATGTTAATCATCTTTTTGAGGGGACGGCATACTAAGGCAATAAAATGTTTGGAATCATGGTGGACGAATTGATTATGTCGAGGATTCAAATCATGTAGAGAAGTATACTTTTTACAAACAATGAATTCGATTAGAAAAGGATTGATGCGTTATGTTAAAAAAGGCAGTTAACACATTACTTTTTTCCTTAATCTTCTTTTTGACAGTAGATCAGGCCAATGCCGCTCTTCCTAAATACTTGTATAATCTTGTGATTAAAGTCAACAATGTTGAGGTTACATCCGATGCTAATCCTTATTTTGAAAGAGCGACGAATACTACTTATGTTCCCATTAGATTTGTATCAGAAAATCTAGGTGAAACTGTAAACTGGAACAGAGAAAAGCAAGAGGTTACAATCCGTTCGGAAGATGGTAAGACAGTGCGCTTGACAATTGGAAGCAAAGTTGCTTATGTGAACGAACAGCAGAAAATACTGCCTAGCGCTCCTGTAATGCCGATATCTCCTAACCGTGTCATGGTGCCACTCAGATTTGTTTCCGAAGTTATGGGTGCTACTGTAGACAGTAGTAAGAAAGATGAGACTCTGTATGTAAATATCACCAAGGCTAATTAATCATTCCGTCTTCTTATTGAAGTTGATAGATAGGATGGTTCTAGTTGAGGCCTCAATAATATCAAATGATAAACGCATTAGTCTGGAATCCTTGTTGTATAAAAGCTTTAGGTAATATGATAATTGTTTTTAATTTAGCTTAAAAAAGGACATTCCCGAATGAATCGGGAGTGTCCTTTTTTAGTGCTGTAGCATCCCTTTTTTTATTAGCCAAGCTCCTGCGTGCTTTTGGAAGCGCGTTTGGAGGAAAGGAACCGGAAACGAAACGAATGCCAGTTCAATCGCTGTCTGCCTTTGGAGCCAACAATCCAGTTGCCGCCGGGCAGATGGGCAAACAGCCAGCTGATGCCCAGAGAAACACTTGCCACGACGATAAACGTAATGAGCGTAGCTGTAAAATGATGAACGCCCAGTGCAAGCGGGCGGGTGTAGTAGGATATGAAGGCCAGCACGAGTGCATGGGCCAGATATCCTCCAAAAGAATAACGCCCGATCCAGTTCAACATACGGCGAAACGGCTCGGATCGCGCATCTTTTTGCAAATGGAGCAGCAGTCCGTACAATAAAAGCAGCTGCGACACAATGAGCACAAAGGTGCTTGGCTTCAAATAGGTGGAAATATTAAGATTGATCGTATCGCCCGACTGGATCAGCATCGTGTGACCCATGAGCATGAACAAACCAATGAACACAAATACATTCCACGGCAACGTCTGTTTGGCCAGTCCACGCCACGTGTCTGTCATGTAAGCACATACTGCGCCCAGCATAAAATAGAAAAAGTACATGACAAAGTTATAGGTGCGATAATCCAGCAGAGTCTGCCAAAAGGACGGCAACCCAGTGCTCCATGCAGACATGTCATAGTAGGACCATTGTAACAGCAAAGCATAAGCCGTAGCGGCAATCAGCATAATAGCCAAAACAAGCTGTTTGCGTCTTTTCGTGCTGTAACGACGTAGAAACGCTTGAACCTTCCCGGCTGCTTTTGCAAATAAAGGAAACAAAATATAAAACTGAAAGATCATCACTACAAACCATAGATGATATCCGCTGACGGGGATGATCATTTCCTCGAACATACCTTTGTAAAAATAAATATTTCCCCACTGCACCGTTGACCAGTTTTGAGTACATACCCAATAAATAACAGTCCAGCAAAGGAAAGGAACATAAATATCTCGAAACCGCCTGCCAATATAGCGAGGATAGCCAATCGGTTTGTTGCCGTTATAAAAAAGCAGCGCCGCAGACAGGAAAACGAACGTCGGTGTGCCAAAACGTGTCAAATGATACAGCATCGCGAGCATAACAGAATCTGGCTGTTGGATGTCGCTGCGATAAATATATTCGCCAATGCAATGCTGAAGCACGACAGCGAGGTAGGCAAGGCCCCGTAGTTCTGTCCACTCCGCGATACGCGGCTTGCTCATCCATATCACTCCTTTTCCTCAAGATATGCACATGTTTTCCCTAGCACAATTGTAGGTATTGTAACGTAGAAACATTAGTGCAGGATTAACGCCACCTGAAAGTAAGAAGAGTGAAGTAGTTCCAATTTAATATGATTGCGTTTACAATCTAAGTAAAACCAGAATAAATTAAAGTGAATTTATAACTTAAGGATACACACAGGAAGAGGAGAGGAAGGATGAAAAAAACGCTGCTGGTATATATGCTGTTGATTGCGGCCTTTGCTCTCTATGTGTTCAGGTATGAACAAACTGGCCCGTTGAATGGCACTTGGGAGGATAAGGGGCTACGAGGTAGCATCGGAGAAACCTATATGATGATTACGTTCCAGTCTGGTTTGGAGTATTGGAAAAGCGGACTTAAGGGCTTCGAGGATGCCGGGGATGCGCTGGGGGTGACTGTGGAGTATCGGGGAGCTACCCGTTATGATGCGCAGGAGCAGACAACTGTTATTGAGCAAGCGATTGCTCGTAAACCCGCAGGGATTGCGATTTCCGCGATTGATCCTCACTCCCTGATTCCGGTGATTAATAAGGCGCTGGATGCGGGCATTCCTGTGGTATTGTTTGATGCCGAAGCGCCGGGGAGTCGGGCGTATTCTTTTTTGGGCACGGATAATTATAAGGCGGGCGTGACCGCTGCGGATAAAATGGCAGAGCTGTTGGGACGAGAAGGTCAGGTCGCTGTTCTGACACTGCCTGGACAGCAAAATCATGAAGAACGCTCGCGTGGCTTTCGCGATACCATTCAACGGCAGTATCCTGCGATGAAGGTGGTGGAAGTCGCAGATGGCCGCGCAGACGCGATGGTCTCCCGGGATGAGTCGCAGAGACTGATGAAAGCTTATCCGAAACTGGCGGGCATTTTTGTGACCGATGCAACGGGAGGGGCAGGTGTGGGTGAAGCGGTACTGAGCCAAAAAAACAGCCATCCGCTGAAAATCATTTCTTTTGATACGAATAAAGCGACATTGGATATGATTCGTGGTGGGACGATTTCGGCAACGATTGCCCAGGGAACATGGAATATGGGTTATTGGTCGCTTCAATATTTGTTCCATCTGCATCATCATTTAACGATTCCTGCCCCTTCTTCCACTGGAGACAACACTCCGCTGCCTGTGCGGGTAGATACTGGGATTTCCGTAGTCACCCGGGCGAATGTAGATGATTATTATGCGAAATAAATTTTGGGAGCGTATCCAATTAGGGGTGCGCCAAACGATACCGCGGTTACGCTTGCGCAATATGCCTTTACGTTATCAGCTCATGCTGCTGTTCCTGTTGTTTGGCATTGTGCCTTCGCTGGGATTAGGTCTACTGGTCAATTGGACGGTGGAACGGATTATTGAGCGGCAGGTGGAAGATCATACGATGCAGTTGATTGGCAAGGTGAACGAAGCGCTGGATACCAAAATGGAAAATTTGCAAAACATGACGTATCTGATTGCTTTTAACCCCGATATCGGGGAGTTCTGGAAAGGGAAGACGCTGGCTGACGGCCACGCGGGTCATGCGAGTATCGTAACGCCGGAAAACCAGGGGGAGCGGGCACAGAACTCGGTGCAAAATCAGGCTCTCACTTCCAAGCAGGCATTAAGTTCTGTACAGGAGCAGGATACTCTGTATAAAATGAAGCAATTTTTGCAGGGCTATACCACGTTATATCCTGAAATTGCAGGGATTCTGATCGTGAACGAAAAAGGCGACTATATCAGCAACGAAATGTACGCTCGAAGCACGCGTAGCCTGACGGAAGAAGGCTGGTACCAACAGGCGGCGCAGCATGCAGGCATATTCACTGTGCTAGGACAGCCGAGCCACCGTAATGTGACCACTCATGTCCGGTACAAGGACAGTGAAATTGTCTCCGTCGTTCGTTCGGTTACAGATCCGGAAACCGGACGCGTGCTAGGCGCGATTATGATTGACCTCAAGCTGCGGGCTGTATCGCAGGCTGCCAGAGACGTAACCCTGGGCAAAAGCGGGTATTTAATGGTGACAGATGCTGAGGGGCGCAGCGTGTACAGGCCGGATATGCCTTTGATTGAGCGCATTCCGCCGCAATGGTTCGGGGCAGGTGACAGTGGGATGTTTACCCGTGAAGCTGGGGGCAGAGAATTGCTGTTCATGTTCAGGGCTTCCGAATTCACGGGCTGGAGAACAGTGGGGGTATTCCCGGCACGCGAATCTACACTGGAAGTGCGGCAAATTCAGTTCTATGTCATCTGTTTTGTTTTCATTGTATGTCTATTTGGCTTAACGGCATCCTTGCGATTGTCGAGTTCCATTGCGCAGCCAATTTTCCGGCTGATGTCCTATATGCGGACGGCAGAGACAGGGGATCTTACAGTTCGCCAATGGAGTGACCGTGGGGATGAAGTTGGAATGCTGGGGCGGAGCTTTAACCGAATGCTGGAGCAAATTCGCCGTCTCATGTCACTTAGCGAACTGAGGGAACGGCAAAAACGGGATGCCGAGTTGCGCAGCCTTCAGGAGCATATTAAGCCCCATTTTCTATACAATACGCTAGATACGATTCATTGGATGGCCCGGAAAAATGGGGCGGACGACGTATCTGACATGGTAGGAGCGCTATCGAAATTGTTCCGTCTCGGGCTGAGCAAGGGGGATGACTTTATTCCGCTGCGCTCCGAGATGGAGCATATATCGAGCTATATGCAAATCCAGCAAACCCGCTATCGTGACCGACTTCGCTGGGAATTGAATGTTCCCGACGAGCTAAAGGATCTGTTCGTGTTGAAGTTAATGCTTCAGCCTGTAGTGGAAAATGCGATTTATCACGGCATCAAGGCCAGACGAGGCCCAGGCACGATTTGGATAGAAGCTAAAGCTGAGGGCGACAAGCTGCTGCTGACGGTACGTGACGATGGCGCAGGGATGACGGCAGAAAGGCTGCGTGAGCTGCGTGAATGGCTGGAAAACCCCCTGGAGGCGATGGAAGGAAAGCAGAAGCAAAAGGGAGTTAGTACCCATGGCAGAAGCTATGGCATGCTGAATGTACAAGCGCGTATCCGGTTATCTTTTGGCGAGGAATATGGAATTGTACTGGAGAGCAAAGAAGGGACAGGTACCTGCGTGACGATCACTCATCCGTTGCTGCTGGATATGGCGCAACTGAAGAAGCCTTATGAAAAAGGAGAGGGTCAGGATGACGAAATCAAAGGCCACACACAACTCGACAACGGCGAGTCTGATTGACCAGGCCATACCAGAAGTGACCATAGGGACGGCAAAACGTTACCAAGTATTGATCGCAGATGATGAGCCGATCATTCGTGAGGGGATACGAGATTGCATAGATTGGGCGGCTCTCGGCATGGAGGTTGCAGCAGAGGCGGAGGACGGAGAAGAAGCGCTGGAGCTGGTCGGTCAGCTTAGCATCGACATCGTGCTGGTCGATATGAATATGCCGTTCATGGACGGCATTGAACTAATTCGGCGGCTGCGGGAAGAGCATCCGGAATGCCGCTGTCTGATCATTTCCGGGCATGATGAATTTGCTTATGCGCAGGAGGCTGTCCGACTTGGCGTAGAGGATTATATTTTGAAGCCGGTAAATGCGGATCAGCTTCATGCTGCACTGTTGCGGCTTCGTCAGCGAATGGACGAAGAGCACAAACGTGCCGCCTATGTAGAACAAGCCGCCGGACAGATTGAACGAAATATTCCGCTGCTGCGCCAGCGTTTTTGCCTGGAATGGATGGAAGGGCAACACACGGGAAAAGACATCATGGAACAGTTGGCGTTTTTACGGCTTCCATCGCGACCGCCTGCTCAGATCGGTGTGGTACGGTGGCCTGCGGCAGAGGCCCGGCAGACGATTATGCGTGAGAATGACCGCCAGTTGTTTCTTTTTGCCGCTGAAAATATTATTGGCGAACTGCTGGAGGACTGCCCGCATGTGTTGTTCCGCGATGCGAACGGACTGATCGGCATATGCCTGTGGCAGGAGGCACCCGAGACGATCGGCGCTTCCATGGAGCAGGCGATTGGACGCTACCTAAATATAGCGGTTCATACGCATGTGGAGTCCAACGCGGGTGGGCTGGAAGGCGCAATGGACGCGTACCGGGTGAGTCGGGATCGAGTGTATGGCGAATCGCAGCTGTCTCCCATCGTACGTCGGGCCCGGCAGCTCATTCAGGAAGGTTACGCCGATCGGGAGTTGACACTGGAAGCCCTTGCTTCGCGGCTACAGGTATCCGCCGTATATCTCAGCCGTGTGCTCAAAAAAGAGCTTAACGACAGTTTCGTGACCCTCGTCACGCGTGCCCGTATCCGTAAAGCAGTGCAGCTGCTGGATTCCACGACGTTGTCTATCTATGATATAGCAGAACGTACGGGTTACGACAGTCAGCACTATTTTAGCACCGCTTTTAAAAAGACTATGGGTGTGTCTCCTGTGCAGTACCGTAAAGGCGGGGGAATTCAGGAAAATTCGCTGGAGTAGGAATGATTGGCATGTGGAATTGTCCTACACTGTTCTATTATGATAAATGCTAAAAAAATGTGTGTGTAATCACACCTACGCATTCAGGGGTTTGTTACGCTGGGGATAACGAACAAATATCTATAAATATTTGGAGGAAAACGATATGTTTTGTTATCAGTGTGAACAGACGCCGAGTGGCGGGTGTAAAGTAGTTGGGGTGTGCGGGAAGGATGAGACGATAGCGAGCTTGCAGGATACGATGATTTTTGCATTAAAAGGGATTGCTGCCTATGCGACACATGCTCGCCAGTTGGGCTATACCGATCCTGAGGTAGATCGCATCACGCATGAAGCGTTATATATGACCTTAACCAATTCTAACTTTAATGTACAAGAACATTTGGAGATGGCGATGAAGGTCGGAAATGCGGCTGTACGGATCATGGATGTGCTGGATCGTGCGCATACGGATCGTTTTGGCATTCCGCAGCCGATTACAGTCAGCCAGAATAAAATCGAAGGCCAGTGCATCGTCGTGACCGGGCATAATCTGTATGCGCTGGAGGAATTACTGCGCCAGACGGAGGGTAAGGGCATCAACATCTATACCCACTCAGAAATGCTGCCTGCTCACGGTTATCCAGCATTGAAGAAATATGCACATCTCAAGGGGAATATCGGTAAGGCCTGGTACGATCAACGCAGACTGTTCGAAGAGTTCCCGGGCGCCATTCTGGCTACGACGAACTGTGTTATGCCGATTAAAGGCACGTATGCAGACCGCTTCTTCTCTTATGAAGTAGCCGGGCTGGAGGGAGTAGCCAAGATCATGGACGACGACTTTTCACCATTGATCGAGCGTGCGTTAGCCCTGCCAGCCGCAGATGTAGATTCGGAGCAGGTGCTTACAACGGGATATCATCATGAGACGGTTATCGGGCTGGCTCCTGAGATTATTCAGGCCGTTAAAGACGGACATATCCGTCGTTTCTTTGTCATTGCAGGCTGCGACGCACCGGGCAAAGGCGGCAACTATTACCGCGAGCTAGCTACATCCTTGCCGAATGATACGGTCATTCTGACCACGTCCTGTGGTAAATTCCGCTTTAATGACGTGGATTATGGCACCGTTGGAGATACCGGCATTCCGCGTTATATTGATTTGGGGCAATGCAACAATTCGGGTTCTACTGTGAAAATCGCTCTGGCATTAGCGGATGCTTTCGGTTGTACGGTGAACGAGCTACCTGTCAGCATTGTACTGTCCTGGTTTGAGCAAAAAGCGGTCGCCATCCTGCTAGGCTTGTTCAGCCTTGGCATCCAGGATATTCGCATTGGACCGAAACCGCCTGAGTTTATTTCTTCTGGCGTACTGGATGTACTGGTGGAGATGTTTGGCTTGAAGCTAATTACTACCGCAGAGGAAGATATGAAAGCGATGTTGGCGTTGTCGTAAGAGGTTGGTGGGGAACTGCAAAGCGCAGTTCCTTTTTTTGTTTCATCGTTCATCGATTCTAATAAAGATGTCCGTAAGAATCTTTAATGCCAGCTCAGTATCTTTGGATTCACGAGTTCTTAGGAGAGTCAAAATGGTTTTTATACTCGAATCTTCTTCGGTAAGCTCATCATTGTCCTTTACATATGTAAGCAACTGATAGACGCCCACGTTCAATGCCTTCGCTATTTTCTCCAGATTTTTCAAAGATATATTTCTCTCCGCACGCTCAATGAAACCAATATAACTCGAATTGAATCCTGCTTTTTCGGCTAAAGCTTCTTGGGAAAGCCCTTTAGACTTTCGAATATCTCGAATACGTGTACCGACTAATTCTAAAAGTTCTGACATGATTACACCTCTCTATAGTAAGAATTTCACAAAATTCGATTCCAATCGCTCCAAAGTGCAATATATAGACGGACTAGATCATCTCAATCTATATATTATTAATTGGAAGTCGCTTATTGGATTTTGCAAAATCCTCTAGTTAGAAGTGTAGAGAAAGAGTTACATCTAATTAATAAGTGTTAGTAAGTAAATTGAATTAAAAACTACTATATAGTAATATTTATTATGAAGCTTGTCCGGTAGCTAGAAAATTATACATCTTGATGGTTACATAATTGTGCTACGTTGCTCACATTGTTTCAGGATTTTGCAAAATTCGATTCCAGTCGCTCCGAAGTGCAAGATATAGACGAACTAAACCATTTCGATCTATATCTTGTTCATTGGAAGTCGCTTATGGGATTTTTGCAAAATCCTCGTTTATGAAATTTTAATTCAGGAGTTGATTCCCCTTGAAACATTACTCCTTAAGTCCCCTACATAGTGATTCCGATTTCAAATTGCCTAAGTACAGCGACACCTACATATTCAATTGCATGATGGATTTTCAAAAGCTTGCCGAATACCAGATCAAGCTTGCACAGATGATGCGCGACCATAATCAGTTTCAAAACTGCCTCATTCTTTGTGATCGAGCGATGTTTTCTATGGCTAAGGCCATGTATGTTCATCGAAACCAAATCATTCCATTGTACATTCGATCCATGACTGACCTATTCCCTTTAATTCACACAGATGCTGAGCCCAATTTAGATATGGTGCTGTTTATCGGTACGGTACATTATCTGGTTTCGGGAGAAGATGATGTATCTAAAGAGCCGATGAAGCTGGGGGAAGTAGACAAGTTGCTTTATAAAACGGACTCTATTCTAGAGTCTCTGTCACAGCGGATCGTAGCTGATCCGTCTAAGCGGTATCCATCTATTTATAAAGAAAATCCATTTAATGAGTCGTTAGATCTTTTATCAATAATCCCCGGTTCTTTTTGAGCTAATGATATAATGACGAAAAGGGAGATGTTGGATACAGGCTAATGCTTCCACATCAGAAAGGGTGTTATTTCATATGCCTACATACAACAAACTGGTGCGGGATCGGATTCCGCACCTCATTATGTCTCAGGGCAAGGAATGTCGGACACACATTTTGGACCCAGAGGAATATAAGCAGGAGCTGAGAACGAAGCTTCGTGAAGAGACTGAGGAATATTTCGCGGCGGACAAAGATCAGGATGCGCTGGAAGAACTGGCGGATATGCTGGAAGTCATCCGGGCACTAGCAGAAGAACATGGAGCGAATGCAGCAGAGTTGGACAAGCTGCGGGCGGACAAAGCCGAGGCACGGGGCGGATTCCAGGAGCGGGTATTTTTAATTGATGTAGATGAAGGTAAGAGTTAACTGTGAAAATATTTCAATGATATGCACATTCAAAAAGGTAGCTTGATAAACTGGAGCTACCCTTTTTTTGTCTCTCTTAAGCGTCCCGTATTGCTAATGTTGATAACACCGACGTACCTTATAATTAATGCGCTGTCAGTAAAGATGTAGAGTTTTAGACTAGCCTCCCCACCACAAAGGTTAAAATTTTATAAAAAAAGTTCAAAACCAGCAAAGACCTTTCCCGGGCTGGAATGATACCATGTGTTTGCACATAAAAAAAGGAGAGGTACTCGTTGCCTCACTTATGTAAGCGCTATCTCGTTTCAACTTTAATCAGCACTTACCTTCAAATTGACCCGCATCACATGAGGAAAGGGGAACTTCATATGAAAAAAGGAGCTGTTGTCGTATGGCTTCTGGTTTTGGCCCTGATGCTTTCGGCCTGTAATTTGGCGGAGAGTGGAACGGGCAGTAAGGAAAAAGGCTATGTGGGCATTTCCATGCCGACCAAATCGTCCGAGCGTTGGGTAGGGGACGGAGAAAATATGGTCCGGTTGTTTCAGGAGCAAGGCTATAAAACGGATTTACAGTACGCCGAGGACGTGGTGGAAAACCAAATCTCCCAAATCGAAAATATGATCACCAAGGGCGTCAATGTTATGGTGATCGCTTCGGTCGACGGAAACACGCTTACGGATGTGATTCAGAAGGCACACGACCGAGGCATTCAGGTCATTTCTTATGACCGTCTGATTCGCAACACACCGTATTTAACGTATTATGCGACTTTCGATAACTTCAAGGTGGGCGTGCTACAGGCGGCATATATTGAGAAAAAGCTGGGACTCAAGGAAGGCAAAGGCCCTTTCAATATCGAGCTGTTCGGCGGATCGCCGGATGACAATAACGCTTATTTCTTCTTTAATGGTGCGATGTCTGTACTGAAACCTTATATTGACTCCGGTAAACTGGTCGTGCGCAGCAAGCAGATGACGATGGCGCAGATCGCTACACTGCGGTGGGATGGAGCTTTGGCCCAGTCCCGAATGGATAATCTGCTGAGTGCCTACTATTCAGGGGCCAATCTGGACGCGGTACTATCCCCGTATGACGGCATTAGCATCGGTATCATTTCATCCCTAAAAGGGGTCGGATATGGATCAGCGAACAAGCCGCTGCCGATCATTACAGGGCAGGATGCGGAGCTGGCTTCCATTAAGTCGATTGTGGCTGGGGAGCAGACGCAAACTGTATTTAAGGATACTCGCAAGCTGGCTGAGCAAACGGTCGTGATGGCCAACAGCATTTTACAGGGCAAGCAAGCGGAAGTGAATGACACCGAATCCTATAACAACGGTAAAAAGATCATCCCTGCTTACTTACTTGATCCAATCTCGGTGGATCGGACGAATGTGGAAAAGGATATTGTCGGCAGTCACTATTACACCAAAGAGCAAATCGGACTGAAATAACAGCAGGAATCCAACCGAAAGGAGCGTATCCCATGACTGGAATCATTTTGGAAATGAAGGGAATTACCAAAACCTTTCCCGGCGTGAAGGCATTGGAAAATGTAAATCTCAAGGTCAAGGAAGGCGAAATCCATTCCCTGTGCGGTGAGAACGGTGCGGGTAAATCGACGCTGATGAAGGTACTAAGCGGTGTATATCCGCATGGAACCTATGAAGGGGATATTGTTTTCCAGGGCAAAACGTGTGAGTTCAAGGATATCAAGCAGAGCGAGGAATTGGGCATTGTCATTATCCATCAGGAGCTGGCGCTGATCCCGTATCTCTCGATTGCGGAAAATATTTATCTGGGCAACGAACGCGCCAGTGGCGGCGTGATTGATTGGAAAGAGACTTTTGTGGGTACACGCGATCTGCTGTCCAAGGTCGGTTTGAGTGAAAATCCCAATACATTAGTTACGAACATCGGGGTTGGGAAGCAACAACTAGTCGAAATTGCGAAAGCGCTCTCTAAAAAGGTGAAGCTGCTTATTCTCGATGAACCGACAGCGGCGTTGAATGAGGATGATAGTGAAAATCTGCTTAATTTGATGCTGGAATTTAAAAGACAGGGCATTTCCTGCATTCTCATCTCCCACAAGCTGAATGAAGTCGCAAAGGTGTCGGATTCAATTACGATTTTGCGGGATGGGAAGACGATTGAGACACTGGATATGAAAAAGGATGAGGTCACGGAGGATCGGATCATTAGCGGGATGGTTGGACGTGATCTGACCAGCCGTTATCCAGAGCGTCATGCCGAGATTGGCAAAGTCGTTTTGGAAGTGAAGGATTGGACGGTGTATCACGAGCATCATGCAGACCGCAAGGTGCTGGATCAGGTGAATTTGAATATTCGTCGCGGTGAAATTGTCGGTATTGCCGGGCTGATGGGGGCGGGACGGACCGAGCTGGCGATGAGCATTTTTGGCAAGTCGTACGGACGCAACATTTCCGGTCAGCTGATTAAAGACGGCAAGCCGATCCAGAACAACACGGTTACGGACGCGATCAACAACGGCTTTGCCTATGTAACGGAGGATCGCAAGGAGTATGGCCTCATTCTAATGGATGATATCAAGCGTAATATTTCGTTGACCGGCCTGAACAAGCTGACGAAGGGCGCTGTCGTCAATGAGCAGGAGGAAGTCGTCGTTGCAGAGGAAATGAAAAAAAGCATGAACATCAAAGCGCCGAGCATTTTACAGAAAACGGGTAATCTGAGTGGCGGCAATCAGCAGAAGGTGGTGCTGAGCAAATGGATTTTTGCCGGACCGGATATTCTGATTCTGGATGAACCGACACGTGGCATTGATGTGGGCGCCAAATATGAAATTTACACGATTATTCATCGACTTGCCGCTGAAGGCAAGGGAGTGCTGGTCATTTCGTCCGAGCTGCCCGAGGTACTAGGCTTGTGTGACCGGATTTATGTCATGAATGCTGGGCGGATCACTGGAGAAGTTGGCCATGAGGACGCGTCGCAGGAAACGTTGATGAGATATATGACCAAGTCAGGAGGCGTGAAGCATGGAAACCATAACTAAACTATTTAAAAATAACATCCGCCAATATGGCATGATGATTGCGCTGGTCGTCATTATGATTTTGTTCGAGGTGCTGACAGGCGGCCTGCTGTTGAAGCCGATTAATATTACAAATCTGATTCTACAAAACAGCTACATTCTCGTGCTGGCCATCGGGATGGTGCTGGTTATCATCACTGGGCATATAGATTTGTCCGTCGGCTCCATAGCCGCTTTTGTCGGTGCGGTTGCCGCCATAATGATGGTCGACTGGCAGCTTCCAGCATGGATCGCTGTGATTGCGTCTTTGCTGGTCGGGGCGTTAATCGGCGCATGGCAAGGGTTCTGGGTCGCTTATGTACGGATTCCGGCATTTATCGTTACATTGGCGGGGATGCTGCTCTTCCGTGGATTGACCATGATCGTGCTGGAAGGTCAATCGATCTCTCCATTTCCGGGGGGCTTCCAGAAAATCAGTTCAGGCTTCCTACCGGATTTTTCATCTACCGGTTATAACCTAGTATCCATCATTGTCGGTATTGCACTCACGGTATGGTTTATCGTGAACGAACTTCGCGAACGCCGTTCTCAGCTTAAATATGGATTTGAGGTTCCGTCACAAACGTTATTTGTACTCAAGTTGATTGTGGTAGCTGCGGTTATCAATCTGTTCACCTTTATGCTCGCGAGCTACGCGGGGATACCTAACATTCTCGTGCTACTGTTCATACTGATCGTTGTATACTCCTTCGTCATGAACCGCACGATTATGGGCCGTCATGTGTATGCGTTGGGTGGAAATGAAAAGGCAGCGGGTCTGTCCGGTGTCAAAACGAAAAAAGTAACGTTCTGGGTATTCGTCAATATGGGCGTGCTGGCCGCCATTTCCGGTCTGATCTTTGCTGCACGTCTGAACGCGGCTACGCCGAGAGCAGGTACGAACTTTGAGCTGGATGCCATCGCAGCTTGCTTTATCGGCGGTGCTTCGGCATCTGGCGGGATCGGAACCGTTTTTGGAGCCATTATCGGTGGTTTGGTCATGGGCGTACTGAATAACGGCATGTCTCTGATTGGTCTGGGTATTGACTGGCAGCAAGGCATCAAGGGCTTAGTACTTCTGCTGGCAGTTGCCTTCGATATTTACAACAAAAACAAAAGATCAGCTTAAGCTCAGATTTGATATCGTAAAACAAGACACCTCCAGTCCCACTTAAAATGTGGGTGCCGGAGGTGTCTTATTTATTAGGTCTTGTCAGCCAACGCAACTAATCCGTTACCATTTGTCCGCCATTGACATGCAGCGTTTGCCCTGTAATGTAGGAACCATCATCCGAAGCCAGCAGCACATAGGCGGGGGCCAATTCATAAGGCTGCCCGGCACGCTTCATCGGCGTATTGGTGCCAAAGGTGCGGATCGCTTCGGGCGACTGTGTCGCGGCATTCAGCGGAGTCCAGATCGGACCGGGAGCAATGGCGTTCACGCGGATGCACTGATCGACCAGATTATTAGCCAGAGCGCGGGTGAAGCTGACAATGGCTCCTTTGGTAGCTGAATAGTCGATCAGATTTTTTTGACCAACATAGGCTGTAACCGATGCCGTATTGACGATGCTGGCCCCAGCCCGCATATACGGCAGTGCTTCTGTAGTCATATGGAAGAAGGAAATAATATTCGTATCAAACGTATCACGAAGCTGCTGTTCGCTGATATCCAGATACGATTCGCGCACAAACTGAACACCCAGGTTGTTAATCAGAATGTCAATCCGACCGAAGGTTTCCATCGTTTTTTGAACAACCAGACAGCAGTTGCTTTTTAGCCTTAGATCGCCCGGAATTAACAAACAACGTCTGCCGAGCTTATGAATGACATCACGGGTTTCCATAGCATCTCGATGCTCATCGAGATAGGCAATGACCACATCGGCCCCTTCTTTGGCAAAAGCCACAGCAACCGCACGACCAATACCGCTGTCTCCGCCGCTAATAATAGCCACCCGATCCAGAAGCTTTCCGGTGCCGATATACTTTGGATTATCATAAATAGGGCGTGGAACCATCAGGTATTCCAACCCCGGCTGTCTATATTGATGCTGGGGAGGAAAGGTAATCGGAACTTCTTTACATTGGGTTTCTGTACCATAATAAGGATATTGACAATTCATTGATAATCCCTTCTTTAGGCGTTTTGAAATCCAATATATTCAAAATGGGCGCAAGCGGTGACTCTGGATTATTGACTTATCCCGAAACCGTCGCTCCATCTGCCGGAATATGGACGCGTTCCTTCAAACCTTCACGGTTGATGTGTTTCGTAAGCTCTGAGCGAGTTAGTAAACAATGGTTGATTGCTTCCATATGGACAGCCACGATTTGTGTGTAAGAGGCATGCTGCGCAACAGCCGTTACATCTTGGGCAGTCATAATAATGGGATCACCTACCGTGAACCGTGCTCCTCCAGCGTTCACAATTGTCCACTCAGGACGGTATTTATCCAGTGCTTCCGCGACTTCACTGCACCAGATCGTATCCCCGGCCAAATAGACGACAGGTTCACCGGGAGCCTGAAACACAAAGCCGGATACGGGTCCCATCTGTTCCCCGATTTCTCCGGTGCCGTGATGCCCGGTAGTACGGATGATCTCAATTTCTCCCACGGAGCCAGCCACCGAAATCGGAGTAACCTGTGTAAAACCGTCAGCAGTAATTTGTTCTTCATTTCCGGGCTGGCAGAAGACGGGAAGTTGTTTGTCCAACCATCGTACTGCTGCCGGGTCCCAATGATCAGGATGCAAATGTGTGACGATCACAACGTCAGGCTGTCCGAGTGTCTGCCATTGCGGCGGCAAGGGAACCAGCGGATTACGGCGGGCATTTTCCGTATTGGGAACCGGCGGATTTGCGCCAGCATCACTCAACATCGGATCAACCAGAAATTTTACTCCAGCGTATTCGATCCATAAGGTTGCGTTGCGGATTAGTGTGATTTTCATCTATGGAAGCTCCTTTGGTAGTGAATGTTTTTGGACAGAGTGTATTTTCGGTGGTTCTTTGTTTCTGTTACAATCATATCTGACGCAAGGAGCTACAGGCTACGGCCTGCTGAAAGGAAAACCAGTATTATCGTTTCATCATGAAAGGAAAAATAACTATGGAACTATTCGTACCTGATGACACCGATCTGCGCATTCTTCATCATTTAATTGAAGACAGCTCTTTATCGCACAAGGAGATCGGTCAGCTTGTTCATTTGACAGGCCAAGCAGTAGGAGCGCGTGTTCGAAAAATGCAGGATGCGGGCATTATCGAGGGCTATACGCTGCGCTGGAACCCTGAGAAAATTGGGCAGACGATTCATGCCTTTATTACGGTTTTTTTGAATTCAGGAACAACTCACAGTGCTTTCCAGGCTTTTGCACGGGAGCATCCCTATATTGTCGAAATCCATCGAGTGAGTGGGGAAGGCTGTTATTGGATGCGCTTGCGCATGTCATCACAGGCAGAGTTAAATACCATGCTGGATGAGCTTACGAAGTTTGGTAATTACAAATTGAGTTTTTCCATTGGTGAGATTTAACGATAAAAGCTTTCGGCGTTTGTGCCGAAAGCTTTTTTATTTGGGCGAGGGCTATGAGGTCAACGTTATAGGCTCATTTTTAAAATATGCTGCAATCCGTGTTGTCCCATTTTAGTGTTGCCTTCATCGATAAAGCCGCATTTGCGATACAGACTTTGGGCAGGCAGATTACGGGCATTGACGCCCAGTACAATCTCGCGAATATGTGGGAAGTGTCTGGCGATGAACTGTGGTAGTAGAAGCAGCCCTTTCTTAGCGAATCCTTGTCCCTGATCTGCGTAATGAATAGAGAACGCGCGCAGCAGCAGTGCCTCAGCAGTATTCGTATAGTCCGCTAATTCATCCCCATCGTATAAAATGAAAAATCCAACGGGTCTTCTAGTAGCCGTAATCACGACAGGATGGCGGTGCGGATCTTCCTTGGCCAGTGTCAGCATTTCATCCGGCATTCCAGTAAACTGCTTCTGCTCCTCAGGCAAGTAGAAGGTATGTAAAATGGCATCATGTTCACAATGGTAAGGGACAAGCTCAACATTAGCAGTTGAAGAAGACTGTGAGGCGAATGTGGGATTATTCATCATTACACTCCGATCTGTATGGATTTTTAACTTTCTTTATCATCTAGTTTGCTAAAAAAAGAAACCTGAACTCGCCTTACTTACGTATTACCCATACATAAACTAGCATAGTCAAAAGGAGACGTCTACGGTTATGAAGCAGCTTACAGAATATCGGGAAAGCCAGGACGTATTGCGTCATGAGCTGAAGAATATTGAAAAATGGGAAAAGGAACAGAAGGACATTTTTTTCTGGGAAAAAATCGGCAGATGGCCTTTTATGCTACTTGATCGGCTGACGCCCAAAATCATTAAAGACAAGCTAGAGCAACTGCTTAATGAGATGGGCAGTTTCATTCAGAACGGCGGCAAATATTTGGTGAAGGAAGAAACGGTTCTGAACAGGCTGAACAAGACGGCCCATGAACATGTAATTCAGCAAAATGGCGCAGATTCCGTGTCGGATACGCAGGACCTGCCTCGTGCCGGGGAAAACGCTGATTCGGAACATAGTGCCGAACCTATGTGGGAGTTGAAGCAGGCGGCTGAGCTCCCGCTAACAATCATGGATCGGACTGCTGACGATATGACGTCGGCTCGCATTACCTTTGCTACCGCTCAGGGAGCAACAACGGGAATTGGCGGTGTGTTTACGATTGCGGCGGATATTCCTCTTTTGCTCGGCTTGTCACTCAAAGTGCTTCAGGAAATAGCCTTGTGTTATGGCTTTAATCCCCATGATAAGCAGGAACGCATTTTTATTATTAAATGTATGCAATTTGCTTCATCTGATATTGTGGGTAAAAAGGCTGTATTAGAGGAGCTGGCTTTGTTCGATGATCCTTCACGTCAGGCACAGGTTTTTTCCCAGATGCAGGGATGGAGAGAGGTCATTAACACTTATCGTGACCAGTTTGGATGGAAAAAGCTGCTTCAAATGGTCCCGATTGCGGGTATTTTGTTTGGCTCCATTGCGAACCGAAGCGCTATTAGTGACGTAGCTGAAGCAGGGAAAATGCTGTATCGGAAGCGTCGGATTTTAATGCGTTTGGCAGAAGTAGAGAGTGAGGAGTTACGTTAGTTGGGTATAAAGGGGTGCAGCGGCCAAGATGGCCGCTGCACGTTTGCCTGTTACACTTCGGCTCCATTTTCTTCCGCCCAGCGGTTCAGGGTTTTATCTGTAGGAAGCAGGAAGGTTAAGATGCCGAGCAGTGGAAAAAAGCCGCACAGGAACATGATGTGAGTGATGCCTACCTTGTCGATCCAGTTGCCGAGCACGAGTGCGCCCACACCACCAAGGCCAAAAGCGAGGCCCGTAATGAGACCGGACACGGTCCCGATTTTGCCGGGCACGAGCATCTGTGCATATACGACTGTAACCGAAAAGCTAGACAGCATAATAAATCCGATAATTGCCAGCAGGATCGCCGTCCAGAATTGGTTGGCATAAGGTAGTGCCAGCGCGAGTGGTGCAGCTAATACCATGGACAGAAAAATCATGTTGCGTTTACCAAAACGGTCCGCGAGCGGACCGCCAAAGAAGGTGCCCAGCGCTCCAGCCCCGAGGAACAGGAAAATGTAAAGCTGTGCATCAGCCAATGGCATTTTGAATACTTCCATCAGGTAAAACGAATAGTAGCTTCCGATCGAGGTCGAGTACCACGAACGGACGAATACCAGTAGAATGAGGACAACCATGGCAAACATAACGCGGTTTCGCACTTCGGGCTTCATGCGGCGTGCCACCGCTTTTTTGCGTGCAATGCCTTCTGTACGCAGGACATTACCGTACCAGCGGGCGATGAACGATTGCACCACAATTCCCGCTGCCGCAATACCTGTGAACCAGATCGCACCGAATTGTCCTAACGGGATAAAAATCCAACTCGTGAGCATCGGCGCCAGCGATTGGCCCGCATTGCCGCCAACTTGAAAAATGGATTGTGCCAATCCCCGACGCGGCCCGGCCGCCATATGGGATACGCGCGAGCCTTCAGGGTGAAAGGCAGCCGAGCCCAGACCCACAAAAATGACTGCGATCAGCACCGCTTTATAATCGGCAGCATAGGCGAGCAACAGCATGCCAGTCAGCGTAAAGCCCATGCCGATGGGAAGGATAGCGGGCGTAGGTCGTTTGTCCGAAAACAAGCCAATCACAGGCTGCATGATTGAAGCTGTAAAATTGATCGCGAATGAAATCCAGCCGATCTGCGTGTAGTTCAGGCTCATAGATTCCTTTAAGATCGGAAAGATCGCTGGAATGACCGATTGAATCGAGTCATTGAACAGATGGACGAAACTGATCGCAATCAGTATCGCAAAAACGGTGCCTTTCGCTTGTGGACCCGGGAGGGGGAGCGATTGGCCCGTTTCATTTTTTGTAGCAGATTTACTAGTCATGGCAACCTCCGAATATGTATGTATATTTTAAGATATAGGAAGCGATCCGTTTGCAGCAAATGGCTGAAAGTGGGATAAAGGCCACCTTTACTCATTGCTGCTTGCCCATCCTGCTGGATACTCTTCATTGCTTCATTTAGTTAGAATTTCTAAAATGACATATCCAAATTCAAACATTTACCATCCTCAAAACCGATATATATGTGAGTATTTTGCATAAGTCCCAAGAGCGCTTTTCAAATCAGCAATATAGAGATCGAAGTGATCTAGTTCGTCTATATAATGTATTTTTGAGCGTTGGGAATGAAGTTATGCAAAATATTGATATGGAAATATAGATAGAAAAGGGGAACCACGATGAGAAAAGCAACGAAGATTTTGCTGGCAGTATCTTTGGTATGTGGAGCGGTGGTGGGAACTGCGTTAAACAATGGAGAAACAGCAGTAGCGGCAAATGTAACGACAAACAACACTTGGAAAAACGCTAAAATTATAGACGTGATCGACCGGAATAACTACATACTGGATGATGGTTCTTTATGGAGAAAGAGTATAGATGGCCCGGTTATTGAGAAATTGAATTTGAAAGGCATTACAGGCAGCAAAAACGAGAGCCAAGGTTATTATGGCTGGACTGAGGACGGGAAGGTAGCCATCTGGGATGATAACTCCGACCCAAAAGTGACGGCTCAATCCTCAGGAGTTAGAAACCGCAGGTTGCCGAGCTACAGCAGAATGGTTCCGGTACACTCAAAGTAAGGGGCATTGGAAGCACATCCGTAGCTCTGAGGACCGAAGGAATACCCTCTTCTTTTACACTAAAGGTTTCGTCCGATCAAACCTTGACCGGGGCGGCTATACTGAACGGTAATGTGTATTTGCCTGTGCAGCCTGTGTTCAAGACGCTGGGTGGATCTGTTACCGTGGCGAACCAGACCTTTACGATCAAGCTGGGTAAAAACAATATCGTACTCCAAAAAGGGAGTTCCACCGCAATGGTGAATGGTAAACCTGTTGCACTGAAGGGCAAGGTTCAAACGGTTAACGGACAGGTTGTATTCCCGGGAACATTACTGACCGATCTGAAGTTGGGCGGATTCAAATGGAATCGTGACCGCCAGCAAGGAGAATTATCTGTGGGCGCTACCAAGCTGGTCATTGAGACGCCGGAAACGGCAAAAATTATCAGAGCCATTGATCTGGGGAGTCTGTCCAAATTAATTGGAAAAACCTATTGGGTCAATAACTTCTATAGCGCTGGAGAGCGATTTGGCAAGGTAACAGTTAAAGATATCGAAGTCAGCACGGACCCGAATGGTGTTAAATCTTACGAAGTTATTTTCCAGGGGGCCAATGGCGAAACTTATGACACGTTTTCCATCATCGGAGCTTCACGCATTCCACAAATGCTGTCTGATTCCGATCAATTTCTGACTTACAATCCGTACAAGAAATACCAATGGTCGCAAGCCATCTGGAACAAGATTAAAAATAATGAGGTAAGCTTGGGCATGAATACGACGCAGGTGCAGTTCGCATGGGGAAACCCAACAGTCAGAGAAAAGGGGGCTGCTTCAAACGGAACTCAAGTCGAAGCCTGGGTATACGGCAACCGTAGTCTTTATTTCAAGGCGGTAGCTTTCGTGAATGGCAAAGTCATAGAAGTATGGCTGTAGGGTAGTTGGTTTTTCTATAACGGTTTGAACGAGGTGTCTCCAGAGTCGTATATACGGCTCTTGGGATGCCTTTTTTTCATTTAACAAAACTAAGCTCTTGATTTAACAAACTTAAGATATGATTCTTTATGTCATACATCTTGTTATATAGATAATAGCTCCGTAGAGAAAGTATGAAGAGCACAAGAGAAGAGAGGATCTGATTTGAGAATGAAATCGCTAAGGAAACCATTATCAGTTGCATTACTATCTTTACCATTACTTCTAGGTTCCCTGGGTGGAAGTTATGCAAGTGCGGCAACCCTACCAACAACGGTAACTCCAACAGAACCGTCATGGGGATACTTCGTAGATCATTATAAAAATAATAGTTCTGCAAATAAGACGGAAAGCTCTAATCCGACTCTCGGATTGCTCTCCGAATTTAATAAGCTTTGGACTCCCGGTGCTACTTGGGATACAGGTACCAAGCAAAACAGTAGCGTGCTGGACGCCAATATTCAAAAGGTGATTGATATAGCTGCCCGCCGCACTTCCAGTGAGGCTGATGCAGCTTATTTGGATGATCGCAGAAACCAGAGCTACAGTGTGATCGACGGGCTGGGTTCGCTCACTGATGTATATCGAAAGAATGCAGGTGCCACGACAACGATCAACGATATTCCGGCAGATGCTCTGACTAAGAAATACGAAGATGAGGGAACGAATGCTGGGAGTACAAGCTCCAATCTCGGCAACATCGTAAAACTGGTAAATACCTTGCGCGGGGAATACTCTACGACGAACCCGGCTAAGTCTTATTTTAGCTATCCTCGCCCGTTTCGCTGGAGCGATAACTCAGTAGTTGTTCCGAGCCTTATTCCCACTCTCAAAGCTGATGCTACTAGCGATGGCGGCTTTCCTAGCGGTCATACCAATGCTGCGTATCTCAGTTCTATTGCTATGGCCTACGCCGTGCCGGAGCGTTATCAGGAACTGCTGACACGAGCTTCGGAGCTGGGCAATAACCGTGTTGTTGCTGGTATGCATTCCCCGCTTGATGTTATGGGAGGACGTGTCATGGCAACGGCGATGGCTGCTGCTATCCTGTCTGATCCAGCCAATAGCAGCTTGAAGAAAGCAGCTTATCAGGATGCTCGCAAACAACTGCTGTCTCAAAAAGTTACAGTTCCAGATCGGTTCAGCAATTATGCCACAAACAAAAAAAACTATAATCAACGATTAACATACGGATTCAGTCAGGTTAATCCAACTACGACGCCAATGACAGTGCCTAAGGGAGCTGAGGTACTGTTGGAGACACGCTTGCCTTACCTGGATAGCACACAACGTCGTTGGGTTTTGGCTACTACAGGGATTCCTTCCGGCTATCCTGTACTTGATGATGCTGAGGGATGGGGACGATTGAACTTGTTTTCCGCTGCGGATGGCTACGGTGCTTTCGCCAATAATGTGACGGTGAATATGGACGCTTCCAAAGGCGGTTTCAATGCATTGGATCGCTGGCGCAATAATATCTCTGGTGTTGGAAAGCTGACTAAAAAGGGAACAGGTACGTTGAAGCTAATTGGTAACAATACGTATTCCGGCGGTACACAGATCGACCAAGGTACTTTGGAGGGAACTTCGGAAACGGCTTTCGGAAGTGGTGGAATTACGAATAACGGGGGAACTTTTTTTAAAAATGCTTCTGGAAAGCTGATTATTGGCGGAAATTACAGACAATCTGCTAAGGGAACACTTGAGCTTAACCTGCGCAGTAAAAATGATGTGCTCAAAATGAAGGGAACAGCCATACTCAACGGAAAATTACGTCTGAATTTTTCTAACAAATATGTACCGGCTAATGGTGCTACGGTCTTAACTTTTGCTAAACGAAATGGCGCATTTTCTTCCATTGAAACGGTAGGTTTACCAAGCAATTACAAAGTGAAGGTTATCTATACAGCTGACAGTGCTCAGTTGAAAGTCACTAAGTAAAACATAATTAGCTCGCTATATAACAATTGAAGTGCACCTTTAAAAGACATGGGGGTAAACCAGAAGGTTATTCCAGCGTGTATTCTAGGGGTGCACTTCACTGTTTAAGGATGGGGAGTATCAGCTTAACGGTTATCGATCTTTTCTGGGTACATATCATGGTTCATCATACGGTGCTCCGCTATCTGTTCATACTTCGTTCCTGGCTTGCCGTAGTTGGTGTACGGGTCGATAGAGATGCCTCCGCGTGGCGTGAATTTGCCCCATACTTCAATGTAGCGAGGGTCCATCAGCTTAATCAAGTCATTCATGATGATATTGACGCAGTCTTCATGGAAATCGCCGTGGTTACGGAAGCTGAACAGGTACAGCTTAAGGGATTTGCTTTCTACCATTTTAATATCAGGAATGTAGCTGATGTAGATGGTTGCAAAATCAGGCTGTCCTGTAATCGGGCACAGGCTGGTGAACTCCGGGCAATTGAACTTTACAAAATAATCCCGATACGGATGTTTATTATCAAAGCTTTCAAGAATGGCGGGATCATAGGCGAAAGTGTATTGTGTGCCTTGATTGCCAAGTAGGGTAACGTCGGTCATTTCTTCGGGTGTTCTTCCGGTCATTGGATGAGGCTCCTTATAGTTGGTATAGTGGTAAAAGGAATAGGGAGTTATGGTGATGGGGAGGTCGCTCCGCGAAGGATTTGAGCTTCCGATCGCTGTTGAAATGGGATTCTTTCTGATGATTTGAAAGATATAGGTTAGAATCCCATTTCAAAGGCGAACGCAATCGCTTCTCCAGCTTCAAATCCTCCGCTTCGCTGCCGACCGCCGTCAACACCATAAAGTCCCTGCTCGTTTACCTGTGGGCTGGGATAGAAGTGCTGTGTATCACATACAGCTCATACGGAATATATTACATATAAGTGTTATACGCCGCGTTTATTGCCCCATACGAGGGTGTGGAGCTGTGGGAGTACTCTTACGTCGTTAAGTCGGGAATCGTCCATGACACGGTCGATAAGCCATTCATAACGATGGAGTAGGGACTCCGCAATCTGTCCGGTGTTCTCCGTGTTTACATCTGGATTACCCGTCTGAAGGAACAATGGTACGTGTGGATAGCGCTCGTGAACGGTGCGGGCGTAGGCAAGATCGGTGTCATCGAAGATGACGACCTTCAAGCTGCAAGCTCCGGTATAGAGCTGCGCAGATTCATTAGCGGGTTCCTTCAAGCCTGTTGCGGTTGGGACGTTGGACGTAGCTCGGGGCTCACCAGCCATCTTCCGGTTCGACAGACGGGCGACGATATCATCCAGCACGTCCCAGTTGGTCGTCATACCCGAGCTGGGCGGCTTCGGGGATAGGGTTACCTCATCGATATCGTACAGCCATTCCTGCCAGCGGGACCCTTGGGTTTCGACAGCGGTGGCAATGCCTTGGCTGCGCAGCAGGGTGATTAGCTCCCCAAGCTGCGGTAGCAGGGCAGGATTGCCTCCAGAAAGGGTCACATGCGAAAACCGTTCGCCACCGATGGCCTTCAGCTCCTGCCAAATGTCTGTGGCACTCAGACGACGGATCTGATCCTTGGCGCTGCCGTCCCAGGTAAAGGAGGAGTCACACCACGAGCAATGGTAATCGCAGCCTGCGGTACGAACAAACATCGTTTTACGACCAATGACCATCCCTTCGCCCTGAACGGTGGGACCAAACACCTCCAGTACGGGAATAGGGGCTATTTGGGTCCCGTGGGAGGCTGTCATGGGTTGGTGAGTCGTCACGGTATTACTCATCGAGCATCCACTCCCGTCGGAACTCGGCGTAGCTGGTAGGTGTCTCGAACAACCGTACAAACTCGGTACGTCCACCTGCGGCACGGTTGCAGTATGCATCCGAGGTCAAGGCTGACTCCATTTGTTCAAAGATCCAGACGACCATATTTTCCGCCGTTGTATTCATTGGAGGAAGCGTCTCATTCAAGTAACGATGGTCCAGAAAAGGCTCAAGCCGCTCTTTCCAGATCGTTTTGATGTCACCAAAATCCAGCGTTAGACCCGTTTCGCCCGGTATACCGCTTATGCCAAACACGACGATATAGGTATGACCGTGCAGATTTTTGCATTTGCCTTCGTAGCAGTGCAAATGATGTGCTGCATCGAATGTAAATTGTTTGCTGACTAGTACACGTTTGCGGTGATAACGCAGCTGAGAGTGCTCAATGTCTGTCCCGAACTGCTGGAGCTTGTCGACAATGCGAAAGGTACCTGGCTCACGCATGACCTTCAACTCCTTGGGAGGAAGCACCGCGCACCGCGAGATACTGCTCGAGTCCAGCACGGCGAAGTTTGCAAGCAGGGCATTCGCCACAGCCGTCGCCAATGACGCCGTTATAGCACGTTAGTGTACGTGTTCTTACAAATTCAAAAGCTTTCAGCTCATCGGCCATCTGCCAGGTTTCGGCCTTGTTCAGCCACATGAGCGGGGTATGAATCACAAAGGGATAGTCCATCGAAAGGTTCAGTGTGACGTTCAGCGATTTGATAAAAGAATCCCGGCAATCGGGATAGCCGCTGAAATCCGTCTCACAAACGCCTGTAATCAAGTGGCGCGCTCCTTTTTGCTTGGCGAGAACTCCCGCGAAGCTCAGGAACAGAAGGTTGCGACCGTCTACAAAGGTGCTAGGCAGTTCGCCTTCCTGTTGTGTAATGTCAATGTCGGTGCGTGTGAGGGCATTAGGGGCTAGTTGATTAAGCAGGCTCATATCCAGTACCGTTTGCGGAACACCTAGTTCACGGGCGATTCCAGCGGCTACTTCGATTTCCTGCTTGTGGCGTTGACCGTAATCGAACGTCACGGTTTCTACTTCAGCAAAATGTTTTTTTGCCCAAAATAAACAGGTTGTGCTGTCTTGGCCGCCGCTGAATACGACGACTGCTTTTTCGTTTGCAAACATAAAAAAACCTCTCGATCTTCTTGGAATGGTGCAAGACACGGAGTCTTGTCACTTGGAAGAAGGAGAGTTCTTGAACCGACTTCAACAAAAAACAGGCCTTGCCCCGCGAATTCATTTTTCTTGCGGAGGACAAAGCATCGTTAGTTTTTTATAGAGGGAGTTCGCGAACCTCTCCCATGCATGACGCATGGATTTTCTTCATTAGTATCTGCCACGAGGACAGACGGCTTTAGCATTGTCATTATAGCATGGCAGGGCTATTTGATAAACACTCCACCAAATGGAATGACTTCCCGTAAAAAGCGCTTGATCACGCCATCGTCGTTCATATCCTGTTGGAGCCGCCGATGATGTTCCCCGGCATGGAATAGTACGGTACCCTGTCCGGTCATTTTAAAATGATAGTTCATATGCTGGCTGGCCAGATGGTTGCCGTACACGGTCAACTCCAGTTTGGCGTTTTCGGGATAGGCAATGACGCTGCTCGCATCCACATAGATCGGCTCTGTCGGATGAAGCTGTTCTTGACATACCAATCCCTGTGTCAAAAGACCGATTTGACCCACACCGTCAAATTTCATTTTTATAACATCGCGGCTAAACAACATGTTTTTCATGCTTAGCAGCTTGGTACGCATTTGAATACCGGAGCTGTACCAGAACAGGTTGCGAAAATCGTATAACAGATCATCGCTTCCTTCAAGCTTAATCATTTTTAGACTAAAGCCAGGTGGAAGTGCGGCAATTAGGCGACAAGCACCTGTGAAATCGGCCTGAATCAGTTTGTGTTTGCGATACATGCCCTTTATATTCATTAGTTTATCACTACGGCCTGAGCTGGGTCCGCGGTATGCGATGATTTGCTGCGGATGCAGAACGTGCAGCTTTTCTCCTTCCGCCAGATCGAGCGTTACGACCGAACCGACGCTTTCATCATGGTGTTGTCCTGCTTGTATGTCCATTCAGACCTTTCATCCTTTCAGGCAGTTAGTATCTTCCCGAACGTCGACGCATCCCGTAACGCAACAGTCGGATACCGATAAAATAACCGGCCAGCAGAATTATAGCTGTGATGATGAGCATTTTATTTCGGTGTGAAGCCTGATCGCGCTGGGTTTGAAGATTTTTTAATTCTGTGACAGTGTCAGTCAGCTTGCGGTTTTGCTCCAGTAATTGGGCGTTTTGCTCTTGATAGGCTTCTAAGCTGTTACGGGCCTTCTCCAGATCCTCCTGTGTTTGTCGGTAGCTTTCCTTGAGCTGATACACATCACCGGGCAACCGCGAAAATTGCTCGAAGCCTTGGTACACATCATCCCAATAAGCAGCATGTACTTCGGGTACACGAGTTATCCCAAAAATAAACAAAAGTGCTATAGCAGCGCAGACAATGCGACGGTACAACGCAAAACGACAAGTTGGTCGTGCCAAGAGATGTTCCCCCTTTTGATAAACCAAGATGTTAGATGATATAGATCATTACCCATATGACATGGTTACGTATAATATAACGATTCGGATGCAGATTTTAGAATAAACGGACGATAAATATGAAGAAAATGTCCTCAAAAAAAGTCGATATATTAGTTTAAGTGTACCTTAAAACGGGTATATCAAGGAAGCGGCAACATTCCGGCATTTTTCCCAGCATACGAGTAAAGAACGATCCGCACCTGATCAGGGGTTTAAGTTGAATATATGAACTGAAATATATTAAAAATTGATATAAAAGGAGATTTTGCAAGATGAATGAGAGAGAACAAAACTATAAAACTTTAAAAATCACTGTAAATGGAAAGCCGTTATCAAAGGATCTCGTCGTAGATAGCACTACTTTTGCTCCTATATCTGATATTTGCACAAAAACGAATGTTTCTTTAACAGAAACTACAATCTCATAAGTTTAAATATAGAAGTAGACTATGATATGGCCCGGCATACGCCGGGCTATTTTTGCGCATTCATGTAATTCAAATGGTTTAAAATGTTATTTACCAAACTAGGTCCCCCTTCATAAAGATTCCCATGTATAATTTTCACAATCAAACATACGTTCCCTGACAATATAATGTCAGATAACACTGTTAATTTAGAGTTACATGTTCTTTTAGGGGGAATTTACCAGTGGTGAAGTCAATGCTCAATGTAACGTACACATGGGACAAAGAGTCTATATCTGCGAATGGGTCCAAACAAGTAAATCTACTGATAGAATGGGGCTACGGAGCTATACGCAAAAGAAAAGGAAATCTAATACCGAAAGCAGCGGGATGTGACCTTCAACTCCAGTTCATTCCAGAAAACGGGGTAAGTCTATTAAAAGCTGAAGGGGTAAGGCTCGGTTTTAAACGCTCGGAAAACGGAGATAGCATGTTTGTTCACTGTGGTGATGTAAGGCGGGGAAAATATAGACAGGCTATTTTGACGTTTTCTATACCGGCCCACTCGTCCGGAAGACATACGATTGGAATGATGGAGTGGAGCTGGCGCAAGCCATCGCAGGAAAAGCGAACGCTGATCCGGACAGATCAGCTCTACATCCATTTTACGCATCATCTTGGTCTGCTGAGCATTCCATCCAACCCGAAGGTGGAAAAATACATAAAGCTGAATGAGACGTCCCCTATTGTAAAAAAGGCATTGCGTATGTACGAGAAAGGGGAATATGAGCAAGGGGCGTTCATCCTTACCAGACAAGCAGATGAATTACTTATACGTGCAGCAAGAAGCGATGATATGGACTACCTGCAGGAAGCCGAGTTGCTTCTGGCTATACGTAATAAATGGAGTGGTACTTTTGTATCATTTACAGCGTATAGTTCTAAAGTCTTTTTTAATAAGGCGATATCACTAGAAGATGTTCGTTTTACTGAAAATGATACTTTGAGATAGGCAATTATGCTAGTTTATTTGTGTAATATAGTGAGTCTAATTTACTATCTTTTTGTAAAGGAGAGACTTCCTTGACTGATCGGTTGATACGTTTAATGCGGATTATTACTATTGTTCAGGCAAATCCAGGGATATTGGCAAGAGAGCTTGCCGAACGTTGTGAAACATCAGAACGTACCATATACCGAGATATGGAGGCGCTAAGCGCTATGCATATACCGATTACGAATATGGGGCATGGCAAGGGGTACATTTTTATTAGCAATTTTGCTTTGTATCCTTTGAATTGGACGGAAGAAGAGGCAGAGGCTTTTACTAAGCTGGGAGAGATTATGGAAACGGTAAAGCCTCTTTTACCGCCAGCTTTTGAAAGTGCTTATGAGAAAGTGATGGCCTCTAGTCAGAAAAAAAAGATGGACCAGACGAGCTTCGCGCAGGAAATGAAAAATATTGTCCGGCTCGGCTCGACACTTGATCGGGAAAACCAGCCCTATCTGCTCAGGCTGATTGTTTTAGCGAGTCTTACGCAGCAGACTATTGAAGCGGAATACAGCTCACCTCAAAATGAAGATGTATCACTCGTTCAGGTGGATCCTTATTGTTTGGTTCCGCAGGATCGGCGATTCTATATGCTTGGTTTTTGTCACAAGCAATCCGCGATGAGAACCTTTCGGATCAGTCGATTTCGGAACATGAGAATTTTGCCGTATACGTTTCAAAAAAATACAACTGAAATGGAAATGTTTTTTAAAGGGACCTGGTCGGTGACCAAAGGAAATCAGAATATCCGGTTTGTGGTACGTTTTTCTGCCGAGTCTGTATATCGGGTCAAAGAAGAGGAGCTGTTCATCAAGCCTTTTCTTAGGGATTTGCCAGATGGAAGTTTGTTGTTTGAGGTGACGGTCAATCATGACCGTGAATTTTTGGATTGGCTCACTTCCTATGGAGCTGAGGCCGAGATCCTGGAGCCTTTACGGTACCGCAAACGAATGCAAGAAATGCTGCGGACCTGGGGGACATTCTATTTCGATAAAAAGGCAGGAAATCAAGAATAACAGGGGGAGATCCCCCGGAACGGGCCGGGGAGCTATCCGCTTAACGGTCCTTAAACAGGTTGGCGAGATTGCCAAAAGGACTGTACTGCTCCTGTTCTTCTTCTGGTGAGGAGTAGACGAGCTTCGATCCACGGCTTTCCTCATCGTCAGCAGCATTATGAACTAATGTAATACGATCAAAATGGTACATGAAAACCTGAGCAGTGTTCACGGCATCATCCAGTGCCCGGTGTTGTTGACCGTCAAAGTCAATGTTGCACAATTCCAGCGCCTGAGACAAGCTCAACTGACGGTACTTTCCATTGGATCCAAACAGACGAGAAATCTGCTTCTGTATATCATTTGTATTATGAATCCATCCGAGATCTACATGATGGGTACGACAATGGGATACCAGCTTCTGACGGTCATCCGGGCCCCATGCGCATAAATAATAAGGGGAATCCGTACCGAGCCAGGCTATGAATTCCTTCACAGCTTCAGGAAATAGTGGAGCGGCATCAATATCTCGTTGAGTAATACCTGTGAACTGAACGGTATCTGTAGAGAGTACAGGCCGATTCGAGGGTCTTACAAAACTGTGAAACGTATCCGCAACGTATAGGCCATCGTCTCCCTGAACAACTTTGACGGCACCAATATCAATGATTTCGGAGGAATATCTGGCGTTGCGGCTAACAGTAAATTCAAGATCGTAAATAATGTATTGCATTTCAGGACTCCTTTCACACATATAACTGATCCCGATGGGTATCGGGACGAATGTTCTCTGCCCGAATGACTCTTCTCCATCATACCTCTCGGTTCACAACTTGTCAGCGGTTAAAAGGTTTGCTTTTAAAAAAAATATGCGATGTCCAAATGAGCTTGGACTATCGCATATCTAAAAACGCCTGACATACAGCAGCATCCGAAACCACTAGGATTCCGGATGCTGCTTTTGCTAGCTATTGAATTAGGCCGGGAGGTCTAACTTTTGTCCCGGATAAATGCGGTGAGGATTCTTCAACTTATTCAACTGCTGAAGCTGTTGCCAGGTGGTACCATGTTTGCGGGAAATGTCATACAGCGTATCCCCGGATTTCACAACATATACATGGTTATTTGTAACTTGTGCAGAATTTGATGTCTGCTGTGGCTTGGCTGTTTGAGACTTTGCCGGCGCCGGTTTTGCGGGTGCTGGTTTCGCAGCCGGTGTAGGAACGGGTTGCGGCTTTTCCTGCACAGGTGCAGGTGTTGCGGTTGAGGCAGACGGCGCAGCTTGTGTGGCAGGGACAGAAGTTTTACCGTCAGCCTTGGCTTCTTGAATGCGACCGTCCGCTTGTACTTGCAGGCTAGCGGAGCCGACCTTTTGCATATAACGGATTAACGCCTCATCAAGCGAGCCGAACATACCTGCTTGTGGATATTTAGCGAACATCGTATATTGGTCACCACCTACGGCAGTAAAATCATTGGTGGCCAGTGTGTATGTTGCCTCAGGATCAAGTGTTTTTCCGCCGATCAGGATGGAATGAACACGGCTGCCTTTGGCTGCTGATGTGTCTATTTTGAACGTGATACCTGATACCTGTGGGAAACCTCCGCTTGGCCCTGGATAGGAGGCTGTACCATTTTCCAGTGCGGCCTGAATGTCAGAGCCCTTCACTTTCAGGGTAACGATCTGGTTGCCGAAGGGCAGTACAGTGATGATGTCTCCCTTGGTTACCGTCCCCGTCTTGATGGAAGCCCGGATGCCGCCACCATTCGTTAAAGCCACGTCTGCTCCCGAAACGTCACGCATAGCATCGGTGAGCAAGTCACCGAGATTGGTTTCACTTGCACGTACCTTTTCGCGTGCTCCTTCCAAATCCACACTCGTTTGCGTTACAACCTCTTTAAGAATAGGTTCCTGGTCCTTTTGAATGGAGGCGATCAATGCAGCAATCTCAGCGTTGGGCTGAACATCGACTGCTTGAGTCGAATCAATCAGCTTCGCTTGCTTTTGCGTAACCTTACCGCCGTCGACCCATAAGTCCACAACACCCAAATACTTGGTGTATTCACCTGCGCTAGCGATCAATGTACCATTGTCACTGATCAAGCCCTTTTCCAGTACGGTATGGCTGTGTCCATCGATGAAAATATCAATGCCAGGCACTTCCTTAACAACCTTGAGGCTGGTGTCCTTGCTAGACGCATCCTGCCCCAGGTGACCAAGAACAACAACGACATCTACTTTGCTGCGGATTTCATCAACAGCGGCTTTAGCCTCAGCCGCAGGATCGGTGAATTGAATACCCTCAACATTTTTGGGATTCGTCTTATATGCCGTTTCTGGCGTAGTCAGACCGATAATACCGATTTTAACGCCGTCCACTTCTTTAATAACATAGGGTTTGAACAAACGTGTTCCGTCTGTTTGTTTAATATTGGCGCTGAGCACAGGGAACTGAATATCCTTACTTAGCTCCACAAGATGCTTCCAACCATAATTAAACTCGTGGTTACCCGGAACCATAGCATCATAGCGCAGCTTGTTAATCACTTTCACAATGCTCTCGCCGTTAACCAAAGTAGCGAAGGTCGTTCCATGAACGGTATCCCCGTCATCTAGCAGCAGTGTATTGGGATTGGAAGCCCGGTACTGATCAATGATACCCGCCAGCTTGGCGAATCCCATTTCCTTGTCGTTCGCGACCACGTGGGCATGGGTATCGTTCGTATGTAGGATGGTGATGTGTTTACCGCTGACTGGAGCCGTTGCCGTTCCCGCTGTTCCCACATTGGTTGCTGGGTCTGCTGCTGCTGTACCGAGACACCCAAGTAAAAGCGCGGCAGTCGTCAGGATCGACGAGAGTTTTTTCCATGAGTTCATGTTGTTCCTTCAACCTCCCATAAAATGAATGAATTAGAGAAACCGCTTACGACCACATTTTATCAGATGATTGTAAAAATAACTTCTATTTTATATCAAAGCATTAAAATTTTTTGATATATCGGTTGTTAAATCCATCGTCTAGTTACCTATATTATAGAGGAAGTAATCAACAGCAGCTCACAGAATGAGAACTAATGTTCTAATTTATGGTTAAAAAAAAGGGCAGTCTCTTTGGGCAGCCCGATCCGGGGTAAATAGTGATCCAACGTTTCGTCAGCTAGTGGCGGTTTTCCTTCACTCAGCAAAAGCACGGCAAACCGATTGGCCTGCTGTTCAAATTTTCCTGGGGAAAAGTAGGAATGCTCCTCCATAAAAAAGCGGCTGATGCCTTTATGCAGTCGGTCATGTCCCAATTCATGCGCACAGACGAACCGTTCCCATTCGGGTGTGAGGCCATTGTGGATAACGATAAATCTTCTACGCAGCTTGTGGTAATACAGCCCTTTGGTTGTGGGGCCTAGATCGCAGTATCGGATATGGATACCTAGGGCTTTCGCAATATCGAAGGGGCAGTTGGTACGGTATTTTCGGACAAGTTTGTGAATGAGTTCGTTCATACGCTCACCTGCTATCCCTGATCTTTGCCCGTTCGGGGCTCTTTGGGCTTTTTATGTTTGTTCATCTGCTTGGCTTCCCAGAACAGACCTGTCAGCACGTCTTTGATCCGTTGACGATCTTTTTCATCCAGCGGAATGCCATCGAACATTAATTCGTCGTCTTCCTCCAGCATTTTTTTAAAATCCCGGCGATCTTTGGAGGTTGCCCATTCTGGCACAGTAGAACGATAAAGTTCATGTGGACTTTGCTCCATTGAATCATCGTCTCCCCAATATCCGGCGGCCTTCATCATTTCGGTATAGGATACGCTAAGCGCGTCCGCTATTTTGCGGAGAGTGGAGGGTTTGGGGATTCCGCGCAGACCATTTTCAATGCGGGAAATTTGTGAATTGCTAATACCTGCAGCATCTGCCAACTGGTTGATGCTCCATTGTTTGTGCTCACGCTGCTGCTTTAAGTAAGTTCCGAATGCTGGCTGTTCCACAATGGGGGCTCCTTTCTGCAAGAGAATCATAGATATTAGTTTTATTATACCATTAGGTAAATAGTAAAAGCACGTAATATGCCAAAAGGCATAGGAAAATGAAGTGAATATCCTGTTTTTGGAGCTATACTGCTTTTTTTGACGATGGATACCTATCCTAAATAATGTTATGTTATACTCAAGATACGAACAAAAGGGGAACAAATTGTAAACACGAGCGTTTTTCTATTTCAGGATTTTGCAAAATTCGATTCCAGTCGCTTCGAAGTGCAAAATCCTCATTTAAAAATACATCATTGTCAAAAGGCATAAGATAAGGAGTGTTGCTTTACATGAGAAATAACTTACCCGAATTGGACCGTCGCAAAACGCAGAATGCATTGGAGGGTGTGTTTGAGAAATACCGAATTTATAAAACGATTACTTTTATGGATCGGGAGAGCTTTATTACTGCTGGCTATACGGATCGCCCGAACGGACCAACGAATGTGACAAGCGATCCAACGGCTCGGACAGCCGTATATAATGTAGATGCTCCTGCCGCCCGCTTGGCCTACTGCGAAATGGTGGATGCGGTAGTGAGTCGCTTGAATGAACGCGAACAGCTGCTCATCCGTGAACGTTATTTAAAGGATGACGATGTGTTTGATTACAAGGTTTACAATTATGTGTTAGACCCGCCAGTCAGCAAGGATACGTATACGAAGCTTCGTACGCGTGCTTTTTACAAAATGGCGCTTGCACTGGCGGACCAAGGCGTTTTGAATCTGGCAGGCTTGCAGAAGGGTGCGGATCGAAAACTGGGTTAATGTAATAATTATCCACTTGTTCTCATTTCTATTTTAAAATCGTTCCCTAAAAGGCTTTGATTTCCTGTAATAACAGGGATCAAGGCCTTTTTTCATGATGGGAACACATGTTCTCAAAAAACCTCCCAACTTCATCCCTAGTCTCTGCTTTTATCGTCCATTTCCCCGGCAACGCATTCGTTATTAGGGTGTAAGATTATATCATCGGGAATCAAGACAAGAGGACATACCGAAGACACACACAGTCAAACGTTAGCCGGCCATTAGGGCCGGTTTTTTCATGCGGTGATCGTCTCTGTCGGTTCCCGGGAATTCGTTGAATAGAAAGGAGGAGTCGTGTTGCCTAAGCAAGGGATGCTGCAATGCATGAGTACGAGGTTACGCCGGCTGAGAACACGGAAGTGGAAAAAAGCCTGGCTGAACAGCCACAACATGCGAACGCAGGGTACGCAAAGGTGGCATGCCGCAGGATGAGACAAGCCTTTAAGCAAAAGCTCATTGAAATTATTCCAGCGCTGCAAGGGCGTGTATACGATGTTCAGCCACCGTCGCAGACGGCAGAGGAGCCGTATGCTGTTATGGCGCTGGGCGAGGAAATCTGGAAGTCTTCCTGGGCCGGCTATCGGCAGGTTGTTCGCATCAAGCTGTACGCAGGACAAGCCGGACTGGCGCAGGCTGATGTATGGGCGAATGCCCTGATTGCCGGGCTGCACCGGGAACCAGTGACAGGTGCAGGTGAGGACACATCGGCTTTTACCGCGCACTATTTGGGCGTGCGAGATGCAGAAAAGCTGGACACTGTTACGGGGAAGGCCTATAGAACGCTGCGTTTTGGCGTGTATGTGCCTGAAACGGAAAGTGGTTCAGCCGCTCCAGCAAACAGTGCTACACAGCCGGAAGAGTGGCTGGCCGCGCTGGTCCGCTGGACGCAGAAGCAACTGGGCGAAACGTGGTCGGTATACGCCGACGCTTGGCCCGCACAGCCGGGACGGCACGCGGTACTGTGGCGGATGAGCGGCTGCGAAACTAGGATGGCGGGAGCCTCCATGTATGAGCTGCGCAAACGGTTCATCGGGCATATTACCGCCCCAGACACCACTGAAGAAAACCGCGCAGCTTCCGCACTGATCGAGGGCTTTGCCGCTCAAATCCAGCTTCCTCTGGATCAGGACAAGGGCCGTTATATGTCTACAGCTGAAGCTTCAGCCGATTTGCAGGCAGATGCCATTTTAGATGGTCAGCTTCGGCTGATGCTGGTACAGCGGCGTATGCGCCCAGCTGAGGAAGCGGCGTTGATTCGCAGAGTGGAAATTCATCCTATTTTGAAATGAGGTGGTCCGAGTGACCTTGGAAAACCATGAGAAGGCCCCGGTACATTCCGGGCAGGAAGCAAGTGGCCCCCGCTATACGCTGGAGGAGCTAAAGGAGCACGCAGAACAATTGTTTTCCGTGAAAGAAGAAGTGCTGGCAGGCGCCTTTTTTGGCACACAGGACAAGCTGTTTACAGTAGCAGAAGCACACACTAAAATCGAACAATTTATGAAAGCGAAGGTGGACTAATTATGGCAGGCGGAACATGGGAAAACACGAATAAACCGGTATTGCCGGGTTTGTATATGAATTTTCAGGCAGCAGCAGCTTCAGCGATTCAAGGTGGGTCGCGTGGTACGGTCGTTGTACCCGTTAAGGCGAATTGGGGCCCTGTACGTGAGTTTGTAGAGATCGGCAGTGAAACGGCAATCAGCCAAATCTTTTCGGGTGACAGTCTGGACGGTGCGACCGCGTATTCGACGCTGTATCTGGCTTTGCTGGGCGGTCCGAAAAAGCTGTTAGCCTACCGTTTGGCAGATGATACAGCTGCTGAAGCATCTGTGACGCTGAAAAGCGGCGGTGAGACCCCAGCGGATGTGCTGCGCCTGAAGGCTTTGTATACAGGTAGCCGCGGTAATGGTTTTGCTGTAACTGTACAGCCAACTTTGGGTGATGAGCAAGCACGTGAGGTGCGCCTTTATGAAGGAACCAAGCTGCTCGGTACGTACAAAGGCAGTGACGGTACGGCTGCCTCTATTGCCAAGGCCATGAACGAGAACAGCGAAAACGTATGGGTGAAGGCTGAGGTTGTCGGTGACGGCGGCATTCCGGTGGATGTCAGCGGCGTACACCTCACTGGCGGCAACAGCGGCAATAGCAAGCTGGTTAATGCCGATTACATCGCGATGCAAGAAGCACTTGAAGGACAAGAGTTTAATGTCCTGGCTCTGGATTATGCAGCTGATCTGGCATTGCTGCAAAGCTTCGCTGCCTGGATCAAGCGTGTTCGCAACGAAGGTAAAGGCGTAATCGCTGTATTCGGCGGTTCTGCGGCAGACGATGTGTCCAAAACAGCCGTCAGCGTGGCCTCTGCACGTTCCCTGGCACTGAACCATGAAGGCATCGTGAACGTCGGTACAGGCGTACGTCTGGCAGGTACGGACTACAGTTCTGCCCAAACGGCTGCTTATGTAGCCGGACTGATCGCAGGCCAACGTCTGAATCAATCGGCAACATATGCGGTTACGCCATTTGAGGATGTAACCCGCCGCTGGACACGTTCCGAGCAGGAGCAGGCTGTCCGTAATGGTGTCTTCCTGCTGTTCTTCGACGGACGTCAGGTCAAAGCGTTGCGTGGGATTAACAGCTTGGTAAACCCGTCTGCCGGACAAAACAACGCATGGAAGAAAATCCGTTCCATCCGCGTTATGGACGCTATTAACGCTGACTTGCAGCGTGCAGCCGAAGAGACATACATTGGCAAAATCAACAACACGGTGGAAGGTCGTCTGGCGCTTATCGGTGCAATCAAAGAATACCTGGCACAGCTGTCGCTGAGCAACGTCATCGAAGCAGACGGCTACGATGTCATTCTCGACCCGGCTTACTACGGCGATGCGCCAGTCATCAAACCGGAGCCGGATCAAGTGTTCCTGCAATGGAACGTGAAGCTCACCGACGTGATGGAGCAGCTGTTCGGCACATTTTACGTGCAATAAATAGGTATTTTACGTGCATAAGCATTTCGAAGGCAATCAGCAGAAATGAAGTAGCTTGTTAACAACGAGGATTTTATGAAATCCCGAACTATATTATGGATTATTTTGAGGAGGAAAAAGAAATGTTGGATGCTTCAAGAGTCATTTTAGGTACGTATGGTCAGGCATATATTGATGGGGTATGGCAGACACATATTAACAAGCTCGAAGCTAGCGTGGAAATTGATAAAAGAGAATTGAATTTGGTTGGTAACACCTGGAAAGTGCATAAAAATGGAGCCAAAAAAGGTACTGGAACGATGAGTGGTTACAAAGTAACTTCTGATATGATCCGTCGCGGTTTTGAAAAATTCGATATTATTTCCAAGCTGGACGATCCTGAATCTTTTGGACATGAACGTGTTCGTTTGATTCGCTGCATGCCAGATAAGATTCAGTTGGCTAACTGGACTGCGGGAGAAGAAGTACCAGAAGAAACGACCTTCACCTTCGAAGGCTATGAGCTACTAGATCCGATTGTAGCAAACTAAATTGGAAAATGGGGGAAGGGATGCTGCCAGGCATTCCATTCCCCAAATACAAATGAACAATAAATGAACAATAAGGGAGAATGACTTATGAGCTTGCCTGAAAATATGTCAGAAGAACAAATTTTAGATAGTCTTTTTGAAGCTGCAGACAAATTACCTGAGGAAACTGTTCGAATTCAACGCCTGGATATGCTTCTCACACTTCGTGGTTTGACGTCCAACAAAGTAGATAGTATCCGTGAACGGTGCACAATTCGTAAAACCATTAAAGGCCGTGTGGATGAAAAAGTAGATACAGAAACATTTAATGCATTGCTTATCTCTGAAGCTACGGCTGGTCTAGAGGTAAAAGGTCTGCAAATTAATGGATGGGGTGATCCGCGAATTACTAGCAGGCTTAAATTGTCCGGTGGTGAACAGGCTGTTCGCCGTATGCTTCTGGCAGGGGAACTGGATGCGGTAGGTGACAAAGTTCTGGAACTGTCCGGCTTCGGTGTGGAAATTGATGATCTAAAAAACTGATTCGCTCCGGCGGAATGACGACTGTGCTGTATCATCTGTGGATACGGCATCATCTCCGTCCCGGAGAGTTTTGGTCCTTAAACAGAGGGGAAAAAACCATGTTAATCGCTTTTGCAGAAGAGGAACTGGACGCATTGTCAAAACAAATACAGCAATAATAGATACGCAAGGAGGTGAGTAGATGGCAGGTTCAAGTAACTATAGAGTTAATATTGTTACAGATGTAGAGGATTTAATCATTACAAACCGGGAACTTAAAGCGACAAGTCGCTATATTGAGCAGATACAAAGGCTTTCTGATCGCTTAGGTCGTACCCGTTATCAGAGTTTGATTAAGCTAAATACGGAACTCAAGTATATGCATAGGCATCTAGGTAATATTTACAGCCTAGCTATTCGTCTTAGTCGGCTACGAATTAGGCCAAAAGTCTTTCTGATTGATAAGGCGACTCCAGTGCTCGAAGCGCTTATCAGAAAGCTAAAAAGTCTTAAGGATGCCTATATTGTTGCACGTGCTAAAACGGGCATTGATCAAGACGGTACAAATAAGAAGAGAGCTAAGGGCGGCAACAGGGGAAATAATTTAAATGTTTCCAATATTGTGAACAAGTCTATCAGTGTTACTGCAAATATAGAAATAAAAGATCCTAAATTTGACTTTAACTTTAATTATGATATTAAGGTAAAACCACCAAGATTGAATATTAGAGTTGCAGCTCCAAAATATGCGCCTAAGATCAATGTAAAAACAGGTCCTATTCGAGTTTCTCCAAAAATTAAGGTGATCTGTGATTGTTGCTGTGGGAAAAAAGGAAACAATAAGAAAAGTATTGCTGAGCAAGATGGACCTGATGGTAAAAGCAAAAACAAAAATAAGAACAACAAAAAAAATCCTGGAAAGAAACAAGGACTTCCTAAGCTGTGGGAAACGATAAAACGTATTTTTACCCCAAAGCCTGGCTCTAAGCCTCATAAGCCAGGAGTTCCAGGAGGACCGAATGGAAATAAGGGGACACTTGGAAAAATCTTTGATTTCGGTAAAAAAATACTTGGTGAAAATCCAGGAAATATGCTTAAAAAGATAGGCAAGGGAGCAATGAAGGGGGGCAAGAAGCTGCTTGGCCCAATTAGCATAGTATTAGATATTGTAGACATTGCTACTGCTTCGCCGGAAGAACGTCCGGCTGCTATTACATCAGCAGTTTTAGGAAGTAGTCTTACCACAGCTGGTGCAGCTATTGGTACAATGATTGCTCCGGGTATAGGTACCGTAATTGGTGGTCTTATTGGTGCAATTGCTAGTGTTATAGTAGATAGTTTAGCAGGTGAATGGTTAGCTCAAAAGTTCTCTGAAATGAGTGATTGGGCCGGAGAAAAAGCTACTTCTGCAATGGACTGGGTTGGAGAAAAAGCTATTGGTGCAAAGGATTGGATTGGCGAGAAAGCAAGTGTTGCGAAGGATTGGGTTGGAGAAAAAGCTTCCCAAGCTACAGATTGGATGAGTAATAAAGCATCTGATGTCAGTAATTGGTTTTCTAGTCAAACAGAAAGTTTGAAAAGTGACTTCTCTAATTTGTTTGGTTACTCAAATAAACCTGAAAATACACAACCTGCTGTTTCTGTAATTAAGGCCTCACAATCTTATAATCCCGCTTCGACTGTACCTGGGGCTTCATTAGCTCTGTCAAGATTTCCTTCGGTTGATCCAGGACTGCCATTACCATCTTTTATCCAGCATGCCCAAAACCGCTCCAAGGTAATTCAAGGCATGGGGCCAGGTGGTTCACAGATTCCTACGGTGAGTGGAGGAAAACCAGCTCCGCAGCTCGTGCAAATAACAGATGAACAAATGAGTAGCTTCTCCGGTTTTCTCAAAGACTTCAAGACAGAAACGAACAACCAAATCAGTGTAACATTGCCTCCGGGAGCAGTACAGGTAACAGTTCAAGAAGATTCTATTGATTTCGACACAATGGCACTTCAAGTGGGACACCGGATTGTAAATGAGGTACGACAGGCAATTATTAATAGAGGTGGAGGGGACAATAGTTCCCTTAAAAAAGGTAAAGCTGTACTAGCCTAACGTAAATCTATCATAGTAGAAAGGAGGGAGGCTATGAGTATAGACTTTTTTCTTATTAATGGTAAAAATGTATTTCAATTCCCGGTTAATCCTGAAGAGGTGAATATTTCACGACAAAAAGGATATGAGACAGTTACGATGCTTACACACGGAGAATTTGATTTTCCACAAGGAGAAAAGGTGAAAGAAATCACCTTTTCTTCTTTTTTTCCCAAGGTGTATGATGCATCTTATTGTCGTTATAAAAATATTCCGGATCCTAACGAAGCGATGAACAAGTTAAATGCAATGTTAAAAGCAGAGAAGCCGTATCAATTTATTATTACGAATACGCTAATTAATGTTCCTGTTTTTATCATTGCTCATAATACGACCTTTCGGGGAGGCGAGGCAGGAGATATATACTTTGAAATTACTTTGCGTACATGGCGTGAACCTAAAATAGTGTTGCGGAAAGGGGATTCCCCCAAAAAAGTAAACTCTAGTAACCTTCCACGTACGAATCTTAAAACCAAATCTAAGACGTATACTGTCAAAGCTGGAGATTCACTTTCTAAAATAGCAAAGCTGGAATTGGGGGACAGTTCCAAATGGAAAAGTATATATCAAATGAATACAAAGATAATAGGCAACAATCCGAATAAGATTAAAGTGGGCCAAAAGCTGGTGATGCCATGAGCTACCAAGTAATCCTTCAAGATAAATATGATCTTACCCCTCTGGTCGAAAAAATAACTTTAAAAGATGCTCTAAACCAAATTGCATATCAGGCCAGCATCCGTGTAGCTGCTTCTCAGGATATGCCGTCGATTACCCCAGGGATGCCTATTCGTGTCAGTGGAATTCCATTTGGAAAAAATGTAAAGGTACCACTTCTCCACCCTGCCGTTGTGTGGGAAGTAGAGAGCTCAAACAGCGGTACAAAACGTTTCTCTCTGGTGGTATATGACAGGACGATTTATTTGGATAAATCCGAGGATGAATATTTATTTCCCAAAGGACAAACGGCCACACAACGGTTGCGTAAATACGCGAAGGATTGGAAGTTTCAAATTCCCTCAATACCCGACACGAAAGTACAGTTAGGAAAAGGTATTTATCGTGCCCAGACTCTATATTCCATGATGCTTGCTGATTTGAAAGAGACAGCAAAATTGGGCGGTGATTTGTACCAGTTACGCATGACAAGTGCTGGATTGGAGCTATTTAAAATCGGTAGCAATCCTTCCCCCTATGTGTTAGATCGATTTATTGATCTTACGCAGTTGCGGACACTTGAGGGAGCCGTAACTAAAGTCAAAGTAATGACAGCTAATGAAAACGTAGGAAGCGGACAAGAGGTGCCGTCTAAGGTGCTGGCTGTAGCAGAAGGGGATACTAAAGCGCTAGGTACTTTGCAAAAACTGGTGGAAGATGATCAAGTGAAAGCAGCTGGCGGAGCCAGTAAGCTTGCTAAAAGCCATCTAACTGGAATCCAGGAAACTTTTACAGTTAATTTACCAGATATTAATACCATACGTGCTGGTGAAGCTGTAATATTACAAGGATTAAAGTTAATTGTTACTTCGGTCAGTCGGGATTTGGGAAACCCGGGAAATATGACTTTAGAGCTCGCTTCCTTCGATATGGTTAAAAGGAGGTATTTTCTTGAGTAAAGACCCCTATGGCGCATTTGTAAGTGTAATGCAATCGTCTATGGCGGGACACACCCGGCAAGCGCTGAGTGGAGTGGGCGCCGTACTAGGCACGATCACCTCCACGGGACTCAAGCTGGACGATTTTAAACATGAGCTTCAGGATTATCTGGTCGCCGAGCTGCCGGGGCTGCTGTCTGTACCACGTCATATGTATAAAGGCACCTCAACCGCAGTGGAATCGGAAAATTGGGAAGGCAAAGAGCTGAAAACTTCCTTTTATATTGGGGAGGACGAGCTGGAGGATGTGAATCTCAGCTTGAACGAAGGACTCAAGCCCGGAGATCGTGTACTTGCGGTTCGGGTGAATAGCGGTAACGATGTGGTGGTCGTGTGCAAGGTGGTGAGTGGACGTGGCTAATTTATTTCCCGAAACAGATGATATGATCTGGACAGACACGGATATGACCGATCCGGATGTACTGGAGGATAACCGCGCAGTATTTGGGCGAAGCTGGCGGTTTGATTTTCAAGCTGGAGAGTTTGTTATGAGCCCTAGCCGTAAAATCGTGACTACAGGCGAGAAAGAAGCCTGGGTACAGTGGTGTGAAAAAGCCATTCGCACTCCTCGCTACCGGCATGTGATCTATTCACCTGACTATGGTAGCGAGCTGGAGGAGCTGATTGGTAGCAGTTATGGGCACGGTGTGCAGGAAAGTGAAATTAAACGCATGGTCACGGAGGCGTTACTAGCAGATGCACGTACGGCTAGTGTGGATCAATTCACGTTTCGCTGGGAAGGTGAGGCGTGCCATTTTAGCTGCCAGATTACGAACGTGCGAGATGAAACAGAAATTGTGGAAAGTGTGGTGATCTAATGGCAGACTTGCCGGAATATTTGGTAGACCAGACGGAAGAGGGAATTTTAAATCGGATGCTGGAAAAAGTGCCTTCGGACATGGATAAGTCCGAGGGCTCTTTTATTTGGGATGCGCAGGCCCCAGTGGCTTTTATGCTATCCGAAGCCGCAATCTGGGCGCAGGAGCTACTGCGACGTGGCTTTGCCAGCACCGCAGCCAGCGATAATCCGGATTTTCGCTCGCCGGAGCTGGATTTGCGAACAGCAGAGCATGGGGTGACACGGCGAGAAGCGGTTGCCGCTTCAGGTATGGTCACGTTCACGGGCACAGCGGGAACGACTGTCCCGGCGGGAACGTTGGTGGCGACCCCGGCAGATGATGTATCCGGGGAAGCTTCCATTGAATATGCGACCACGGCATCGGTCACGCTGGATGAACAAGGTGCCGGGGAAGCAGCTATTCGGGCGGTTAATCCCGGGCGTAGCGGCAATGTGCCTGCGGGTGTCATCCAAGTGATGGCAACCCCGGTTAGCGGGGTGGCCTCTGTGATCAATACCGAGGAAACAAAAAGCGGCACAGACGTTGAGAGCGACCAGCTGTTGCTGGAGCGTTTTTATGCCAAGGTGCGGAACCAGGGCACAAGCGGCAACAAGGCGCAGTATACCCAGTGGGCAAATGAAATTGCCGGAGTAGGCGGTGTAGAGGTTGTTCCATTGTGGAAAGGACCTGGAACCGTAGGGTTATATGTACTGGATACGGACAAACGAGCAGCCAGCTCGGATATCGTGGCTGCGGTGCAAAAGTATATTGATCCGACGCAGGATGGGCAAGGAGAAGGGCTGGCACCAGCGGGTCCTGTGGTGACGATCATGCCAGCGACAGAAGTGGAAATTAACATCTCAGTCAAGGTACAGCGTACCAAAGAGAAGCCGTCCACATTGGATGAAATCAAAAAGCTGATTGAGAGCGGTGTGCGGACGTATTTGAAGCAGCTTGCTTTTTACAAGGAAGACCCGTTGGTACGTTACACCCGGATTTCTGCTGTGCTGCTGGACATTCCGATTATTATTGATTTCTCTGAACTGAAAATCAATGGACAGAGCAATCAGAATATTGAGATTGGATCAGGTCAGGTGGCAGTGCTGGGGACGGTGAGCGTCAGTGAGTAACAATGGAACGAACAGCTTTGAAGATTTATTGAATAACCCAGACCAGGGAAAACGTGCAAACCGTAGTGACACTTTTGTTAATCGAGTAACTATAGCGGGAGATACATTGAGCCAAATGAGCAGCGAGCGGGGACGCGAGCTGCTTTCCTATTTGCCTGCCTATTATGAAACCTCACGTGTGATGCGTTCCGATATGGATGCTAAAGGAAGCGAATTGGACGCTTTGTATCTTGCAATGGATGCAACGGTGGGACAGTTTTTCGTACGTACCGCCACTTGGGGGTTGGAACGCTGGGAAATGGAGCTGGGGATCGAAACCGACCTGGCGAAGCCATTGGACCAACGGCGTGCTGTGGTGGAATCGAAGCTGCGAGGGGCAGGAACCTTTTCCGGCCGGCTTGTCAAAAATGTAGCTGAAGCGTACGACGGAGGCACTGTAGATGTCACTTTTCGACCCGCCGAATGGGGATTTACGGTCAAATTTATCGATACCATTGGGATTCCGCCCAACGTGGAGGATCTTAAAGCAGCCATTGAGGAGATCAAGCCCGCTCATATGGCGGTGGAGTACAAATTACGCTACCTGACCATTGCTGAAGTTGAGTCTATGACCCTCTATGAAAATGAACATACAACACAGGATAGATATTTAGGAGGTGGCGCATAACATGGCAAGCGAAAAAACACCGAATCTTGGTTTAAATCAAATTGACCGCACATCGCCCAAAACCACGTATTTTGACCTAGAGAAGTATTTGGACCAAAACTGGCGCGCTGTAGACAATTTCGCAGGTGATGTGAATGATGGTGTAAATGAGATCAAGAAGCGTCTGGATACGACAGAGCGTAAGGCAGTGACTCTCGAACCCGGGGTGCAAATTGTTCATGCGGAAAAGGCATCGCCGTTTTCGCTGACGGGCCTGAGCGGACGTATGTTGGTGAATTTGTTGGGGCGCGTAGGCTCAGGTGACCAAATCGGTAGCCTTTTAGGTTGGGAAGCCGATCTTGCAGTTGATACATCTAATAAGGCGCAGGGCATGGGATCAATCAAGGTCACTGCAAAGAACGCCACCGGCGTGTATAACGTGTACAGTAGCGGGTTAAAGCTTACTGGCGGAAGATACTATATCGCCCTGGCTGATGTTAAAAACATCAATGCTTCAAACAATATTTATGTAAACTTTTCTACGGGTGGTAATAAGGCGCTCAAGCAATCCATAGATAAGAGTAAATTTGTAACAATCTATACAAAATGTGCACCGGCAAACGATACTGCGATAAACTTGGAAGTATCAGCGATTTCCACAGCAACGGGTCAAGCTTTTTATGCAGACGCGATTCGTCTCTATGAGGTTAGCGCTTCAGAATATGTTGCGCTGGATAGCATGACCGCCGAACAGGTAGCTGCCAAATATCCATATGTAGACAGCGTAATGCCTGTACGTAATCCATATGTGATACGGTACGGCGAGAACTTACTACCAACGCTTTACGAGTGGTCAGCAAAACAAGGGAGTCCCGTAATTTCGGATATGCGAAGTGTTGTAGTTACTTCTGACAATAAGCTAATACACAATGTTTCTCCAGTAGTCCCCGGCAAGACATATACCCTATCAGTTGAATCATCCGATGCTAATGGTCGGATAACCGTCACGAATAACCCAGAATCGGCTATACTTGCTGACAAAACGGGATCGGGAGTATTGAGCGTCACATTTACCGTACCTACCGGAGAAACCAGCATTAACGTTCGTTTGTTAGGAGCAGCGACGGCAGTGGTGACTATCTCTAATCCTATGCTCAACATCGGTAGCACAGCAAAACCATTCAAACCGCGCGAGGATTCCATACTGGCATTGCAAACAGACCTGTACGCCGATCCAGTTACAGAGCTGAATGCGGAAACGGTGTTCGAACGTGACGGGCAATACTTCAAGTCCAAGAAGTGGAACCGCGTTGTATTGGATGGATCGTTTACCTGGTTTTTACCAGGATCTTATGCAGGCTACAAGGTTGTGGGTACCGCTGGGCTACCTGTCACATCCGCTTGGGACGCGCTATACGTTACAAAATACGACGGTAAGAAACTAAACAAAAATTCCGGTATGACCTCAGCAGACAATGCTTATTTTAGGAACCAAGCAACTAAAGACGCTTTTGACATTTCCATATCTAGCACAGACAGCGGATGGGGCGACAACTACACGCCGACAGCAGACGATATTAAGGCGTATTTCAATGGCTGGAAAATGAAAATATCCGGTCAGGCTGCTAGTTCTACGTACGATGGTACAGGTACAAAGGCGTGGGTCGAGCAGGCATACGCTAGGCATACTCCTTCCTATGTCGGAGAAGTTAAAGACCTTAATCGAATCTCAAGCGAGGGGCCTTTAGCGTACACACTGAACGGCCTTACACCGTACCAACTCGTATATCAACTTGCTACGTCTACTGTTGAGCCTATCGCATCTGAGGGTCAACTTACGTTTAACGAGGGCGATAATCAGGTTGAAGTAGGTACGGGGATTGTGCTGCGTGAACCTGCTGACGTATATACGGAAACTGTAACTTCCTATGGCAACAGGATGAACATAAATAACGCCAGTTTTAGCGCTCGCTTGCTTAAAAATCGTACCACGCAAATGCTATCGGTGTATAAAAATGGGGCTTTAGATATGAGGTGGTCTAAAAGCAACGGCTGGGTTACAAATGCAGGCGCTTTGGCTCAACTCCTATATGCATCAGATGAAGATAGAGAATCCGCTTACAGTGTCACATACCTTATGCTTGACCGTTCGCCCCTCGTACCGTTCACAGGCACATACGCAGTCAACGAGAAGACGATTTTGATTGACTTAGTGGAGAGCGTGCAGCAAGCCAACTCACGGGTGTCAGTGCTGGAGAATAAGAAAGCGGACAAGGATAACCCATCGTGGCTTATGCCGACTTTGCTTAATGGATGGGCAGGTGAGGTTCAATATTTGCGTTTGTCGGAAGGTCTGGTGTTGTTTAGAGGTGGTATTCGAGACGGAGCGACCCCGCCAGGCACGCACCTTTTTACTCTGTCCGCAGGCTATCGGCCCAAAAAAGACATGGAGATACGGGTGAGAACAAGTGACGGTTCAAACGACGCGCTTAACTCTACAATTATTATTAAGGCATCAGGCGTGGTAGTTACGCAAAACGCTTGGTTCAATAGGGGGGCTTGGTTTGACGGTATATCTTTTTTAGCAGAACAATAAGGAGGTAAGCACATGAAAACAGTTCCTAAAGTAAATACAGACGGCCTCTATCTGGAGGACGAGTTGGTGGACGATGCCTTTTTGGGTGTCGTCCCTTTTTATACTCCATCTTCGCCTACGCTATCTGATACAAATCAGCAGCCAGACACTTATCAGCTTACTGACAGTAGCCCTAGTATCATAGATGCAACCAATTCAGAAAGAATCCTTACTGGTTATACAGTAGGAATTCCAGTATCACCTGGTCTATACCATCCTCGTTTTGATATCCAAGGATGGCTGACCTATGAAGCGGAATATAATCAAAAGCTGTTAGAAGCACAAAACGCATACGAGCAACTTAGCAAGGAGGCTCAGGCAACGTTTCAGAAGCTGCATGATGAATGGCAAAACAAGCCTGAAAACGAACGTGGGGATGAACCTGTGTATTTTGCTCAGACATTCATGGCTCCAGAACGAAGAGACCCAACGACATTCTGGAGTGAAGGATTGAGTGAGGAAGCAATTAAGGAACTGACACAAAAAGCAGAGCAACAGCCAAGTGAGACAGATCAATTGAAGCAGCGTATTGCAGATCTCGAAGTGACGCTGACCCAGCTTATGCTTGGAAATACACAAAAATAAACGAGGTGAAGTCATAACTATGACCGCTTTATCAGAGGCTCAATTGCGTATTTGTGCTCATGCTTGCATCACCCGCTATGAGCGAGGAGAGGGCGATATAGCAACGATCATGGGAAGCTACGCTTTAAATGAAGAACAACGTGAACAAGTAATGAAGATTATTTTATCCAAGCGTTCTGATCTAATAGCGGGCAACGTAGAAAATTCGTCATCAACCGATGCTCCGAATGAACAGGAAGAAACGGTTAAATGGTATAATTCTATTTTCCGTAAGAAAACAGTATAGGGAACAAAATGAAAATTGTTGTTTTCATGCCCTTGGATCAGTCCAAGGGCATTCATTTTACACCTAGGTTCAAAAGGGGGAACAAACATGCATGAAAAGATCGATCAGATTTGGCTTGGGCTTTCCACGGGGACCTTGATCGGTTATTTTTTTGGGGGGTGGACCACAATGTTGACGTTGCTGTGGTGGATGGTCGTGATCGACTTTTTCACCGGATGGGCAGCGGCCTGGATTAATGGGGAGCTCAAAAGCCGCCAGGGGTATTACGGTATTTTTCGCAAGGTTACCGTGTTTTTGCTCATTACGGTAGCTCATCTAATCGACGGTATTCTCGGGGATGCACATTACTTCCGGGATGCCGTCGTTTTCTTTTATTTAGCGAACGAGCTGTTGTCCATTATTGAAAATGTGGGCAGAATGGGAGTGCCGATGCCGGATATTTTGCGGAATGCGGTAGCTATTTTTGAGTCCAAGTCGAGTGGAGAAAAAATAAAGCCAACCGACCCTTCCGACAAAGAAAATAAAGCTTCATAAAGTGCCACCGATGGCCACTACAAAATAGGCAGACTACCTTTTTGCCCTTTTTTCGGTGTAAAAGTGGAAAAGCCCAGACCGTATGGATGGTCCAAGCATATGGATAACAGAGACAAAGTGAGCTACAACATTATGAATGATAAGGAGGGAACGCCTTATGCAGAATCGCAGCCCTAACGCTGCCGAAGGCATTGACGTGTCCCGATATCAGGGAACAATTGATTGGAAGCGTGTACGAGCCGATGGTAAATCGTTTGCATTTATTAAAGCGAGTCAAGGACAGCGTTACGTCGATCCGACATTTATCACGAATGCAAAAGGGATCAAGGCAGCCGGGATTCTGCTGGGAGCTTACCATTTTGTAGATGCAACCACTGTAAATGCAGCAAAAGCGGAAGCCAGGCATTTCGCCGAGGTGCTGGATCAGGTGGGTGGTGCGAAAGCGCTGGACTTGCCAGCGGTAATGGATTACGAAAATAATCCGGGAGGGCTTAGCTCGGCCGTGATTCATGAGGTTGCGTTGGCATTTTTAACAGAATTTGAACGGGTAAGCGGCCGTAAGCCGATGGTATATACAGGGAATGCTTTTGCCGCCCATTTCAAAGCGCCATTGGGTAGTTATAAGCTGTGGATTGCACGTTATAGTACACGGGTGCCCGGCGACACCACAGCATGGAAGAACTGGGACTTTTGGCAATACAGCGATAGTGGACGGGTTGATGGAATTCAAGGGCCGGTTGACCTGAATGTATACGCCGGAACAGAGGCCGAGCTACGCCAAGCATTTGCAGGAGAAGAGGGGGATGAGCCAATGACAGCAGAGGAAAAAGCGGCATTTAAGGCCCTGCAGCAGCAGATCGCCGCTCTTGAAAACAGCAAAGATGTGCTCAAGCAGACGTTGAATGAACAAAGCGCTTATATTAAAAAGGTGGATCAGCGGGTAGCTGAACTGGAGACGCGTCAGGCTATGCCTGTACCGACCTGGGCGAAGGAAGCGATGGCTGCCGCTGTTGCATTTAATCCGGCAAGCCCGATTGTGGATGCGAAACTGCCAAGCAGTTACGATTTTTATCGCTTACTGGTCGTACTGAACCGTCTGGATGTGTTTAAAAAAAATAAATGACCTTTTGCAAATCATATGCCCGGAAGGGATTATTTTCATGTGAACCAAGCCATACACCTGAAACGTAAATTGACAGGCGGTTCAAAGGCAACCGCCTGCACTTATTGTAAAGTAATGTTCTTCATGATTTCTACATTAAGCTGAACTCGAACGCTTTAAAAGTTGAATCATTGGGTGAAAATGCAGCATGTCTACCAGCCGGATCGAGCTGTAAAGGCCCCTGTATGTTTGTTTATTTCAGAACATACCTGGGAATTAGGATATAAAGGATGGGAATTGTATTGTAAGGGGGAAATGTTCACGCATAAAGTGCCTGGCGATCATTTCTCTATCGTAAAAGGAGCCCAAGCCGTATCTGTAGGTTTGGTGCTGAATACATTTTTGAGGTAAGATCATGCTCCTGCTTGGAGGTTGAAGACCCTAAGCAGGAGTATTTATTTGATATGATTGTATAAATTGGTTTGTAATATTAATTGACATGATGTATAAAAACATATGGTAATGTATGAAAAACCCCCTTGTCTGCTTCCAGATTTTATAGTAAAGTATCCAATAATCAACTTTGTTTGAGCATAGTATTCACTGTTTGTGAGTATATATCACACTTTCACCACGACCTGACATACTCCTCTTTCTATTTATTACATCACATCTATTCATTACCCTACAGCATCTCTTACACCACTAGATTATGAACACTTCTGTCCTACTACACCTATTTGATGAACTCGGAATTTGGGACCACAGCTTGAGGACAAGCTTGTCATGTCAATCTAAAGGAATTGGCATTCATCCGGTATCAACGAATTAACAATATATAAGGTGTGAAAGGGGTTTGCTGCATGAGCAAAAAGTATGCAAAACACAAAATCTGGACCGTTCTGCTGGTGCTTGCGCTAGGAGCTGTTTTGGCGCTTTCCGGTTGTGGGGGATCAGGTGAAGGAGCAAAGCCAGAGGCAGGGAAAACACCAAGCGGAGCAGGAGAGGGCGTGCAGGACACGCTCATTTATGGACGCGGCGGAGATTCCGTGGCGCTAGATCCTGCCATTGTGACTGAAAGCGAGTCGCTAAAAATCGGATTGCAAGTGTTCGACACACTGCTGGAATATAAGGAAAATACAACGGAGATCCAACCGGGGCTTGCAGAGAGCTGGGAAGTATCACCGGATGGACTGGTCTATACGTTCAAGCTGCGTCAGGGTGTGAAATTCCATGACGGAAGTGACTTTAACGCAGAAGCGGTTGTGTTTAACTTTGACCGCTGGGCTGATCCGAAAAGTCCATACAAATTTGAAGGTGACTCGTTTGACTATTATGATTCTATGTTCGGTCCTGAAGGAAGTAGGGTGATTAAGGAGGTTAAAGCGGTAGATGCGAACAGCGTCCAGTTTACACTAAACAAGCCGCAGGCGCCGTTTTTACAAAATATCGCTATGCCATCCTTTAGTATTTCAAGTCCCAAGGCTATTCAGGAGAAAAAGGCTGATTTCAAGAGTAATCCGGTCGGCACGGGGCCTTTTGTATTTAAGGAATGGAAACGGAACGATACCATCACGCTGGAGAAGAATCCAAACTATTGGAAAGAGGGGCAGCCGAAGCTGGCTAAGATCATTGTTCGTTCCATACCCGACAATACCGCACGATTTAATGCTCTGCAAAACGGGGAAATTGACCTGATGGAGGATTTGAACCCGGATGATGCAAAGCAGTTAGACGGCAATAGCGAATTGGTGAAAATTGAACGTCCCTCCTTTAATGTGGCGTACATTGGCTTTAATTTAAAGAAAAAAACATTCAATAATCCCAAGGTGCGGCAGGCACTGAATCACGCAGTGAACAAGCAGGCTATTATTGATGCATTGTTTGCAGGGCAGGCTAAGCCTGCGGTCAATCCGATGCCACCTACGTTATGGGGGTACAACGATAGTATTCAGGACTACGCCTATGATCTGGATAAGGCTAAATCTTTGCTAGCGGAAGCGGGCTTTCCTAACGGGCTTCCCGAGCCGTTAACCTTCTATGCAATGCCCGTATCTCGTCCTTATATGCCTGACGGCAAAAAGGTGGCTGAGGCCATTCAAGCCGATTTTGAAAAAATAGGCGTCAAAGTAAACATCCAATCCCCGGAATGGGCTACGTATCTGGATGATGTTAAGGCGGGGGAAAAGGATGATCTGTATATGCTGGGATGGAACGGGGACAATGGTGACCCGGATAATTTTCTTTATACATTGCTGGACAAGGATACGATTCCAGGCAATAACCGTAGTTTTTATGTGAATGAGGAACTCCACAAAATATTGGTGAAGGCGCAGGTTGAGGTCGATCAGGACAAGCGTGCGGAACTGTATAAACAAGCACAAGTGATTATTAAACAGGATGCCCCGTGGATTCCATTGGTTCATAGCACCCCGCTGATGGCAGGTAAAGCGAACCTCAAGGGTTTTGTACCTTCTCCGGCAGGTATGGAAGCGTACGGAAATATTTATTTTGAATAGCCCAAACGCAAGTAGGCGGTGAATCTGATATGAATTCATATATTGTGAAAAGACTGGCTATATTGATTCCTGTATTACTGGGCATGACGCTCATCGTTTTTTCCATTATTCATGCCATTCCGGGAGATCCCGCGGAAACCATACTGGGAGATAAGGCTACGGAACAGTCCAAGCAGGCGCTACGTGAGCAATTGGGGCTGAATAAGCCGTGGTTACAGCAATATGGGACCTATTTAGGTGAGCTGGCACAAGGGGACTTGGGCGATTCCATTCGCACCAAGCAGCCGATTGCCCGGGAAATGGTCCCTTATCTGGCGGCTACGCTGGAGTTGACAGTAGCAAGCATGTTTTTTGCCGTAGTAGTCGGAATGAACGCCGGCATCGTGAGTGCCTGGAAGCGAAATTCCTGGTTTGACTATGTCAGTATGGTCATTGCCCTGGTCGGAGTATCGATGCCGATTTTTTGGCTGGGCTTGATGGAGCAGTGGATCTTTGCAAATAAACTGCATTGGCTTCCTTCCATCGGACGCATGAATTCCCGTGATCCAGTGGAAGCTGTGACACATTTAGCCGTGATTGATGCGTTCATAGGTGGACGTATGGATCAGGTGTGGACCGTCATCAAGCATTTGATCCTGCCCAGTATCGCACTTGGAACGATTCCAATGGCGGTCATTGCGCGCATTACCCGTTCCAGCATGCTGGAGGTTATGGATGCGGACTATATCCGTACAGCTCGGGCGAAGGGGCTGGCATCTTTTCAAGTCGTATACAAACATGCGCTTAAAAATGCTGCGATCCCCGTACTTACTGTCATCGGTCTTCAGACTGGCTCACTACTGGGAGGCGCGGTACTGACAGAAACCATTTTTGCCTGGCCTGGCATCGGACGGTACATTTTTGAAGCGATCAGCTCGCGTGACTATCCGGTTATTCAAAGCGGAATTCTGATCATAGCGTTCCTGTTCGTCATCATTAATCTGATTGTCGATTTGCTGTACGCGGTGCTCGACCGGCGTATCCGTTATCAGTAATCAAGTCGCCAATTGTTCAAGGGGGAGCTTGTCCGATGTCACAATTTTCAATGGAACCCAACAACATACCGACGACACGCAGCACATTGGCTCATTTGCCTGTCGTGACTGGCCCTTGGAGAGACGCATGGAGGGCTTTTCGTCACAATAAAATGGCGTTCGTCGGCCTGAGCATTATTATCTTCTTTGTCATCATTGCTTTGATCGCGTCGTGGATTGCTCCTTTTGACTATAAAGAGCAAAATTTGGTGAGCCGTTTGCAGCCTCCTTCTGCGGAGCATTGGTTCGGTACGGATGATCTCGGTCGAGATTTACTGACTCGCACGCTGTATGGAGCCAGAATCTCGTTGTGGGTCGGTTTCTTGTCTGTTATTGGTTCAATGATTGTAGGAACAGCCTTAGGTTTAATCGCAGGATTTTACGGAAAATGGGCAGATATGGCCATTTCGCGGCTATTCGACATTTTACTGGCATTTCCGGGGATTTTGCTGGCCATTGCTATTGTGGCCATTTTAGGGCCTTCATTGGAAAATGCGTTGTACGCCATTGCCATTGTCAATGTGCCAACGTATGGACGGTTAGTTCGCTCTAAGGTGCTGAGTGTCAAAACGGAGGAGTATATCACTTCTGCTAGAGCGCTTGGAGCCAATAATACACGAATCATCCTCCGCTATATTTTGCCTAACAGCCTGACACCAATCATCGTACAGGGAACGTTGGGGATCGGAACGGCCATCATTGAAGCGGCAGCGCTTGGATTTCTGGGCTTGGGTGCACAACCTCCTGAGCCAGAGTGGGGTAAAATGTTGTCCGATTCGCGGCAATATATCCAGAACGCGCCGTGGACAGTTATTTTTCCGGGGGTATCTATCATGCTGACCGTATTGGGATTTAACCTGATGGGAGACGGCCTGCGGGATGTATTGGACCCGAGGGCAAAGCGTTAGAGCAAAAGTGATGAGGTATAAAAAGTTGAGTAAAGAGGTGTTCTCTGGCCTGAAGCAAATGGCTGGGGACCACCTTTTTTATATGACATTTTTTGTATTGGAGTAGAAAGCACCATCCGACTGCGTAGTGCGCTAAAAGTAACTTTTACAGCTGAAAGTCATGTGAGCTTTCCTGAGGCGCGAAAAAAATGTATAATCACTCCAATTGAGTACGTAGGGAGTGGGCTTTATGACATGGCAGGACAAGAGAGAGCATCGGCAATTTGCGGAACAGACACGAAGCGACGCTTCACGGGCCGCATATGAACGGGACTACTCCCGTTTGATCCATTCACCGACTTTCCGTCGGTTGCAGGGTAAATCACAGGTGTTTGGCGCAGGCACGGGCGATTATTACCGCACACGACTGACGCATTCTTTGGAGGTAGCGCAAATTGCGCGTGAAGCATCACGAAGCTTGCTGCGCCGCCATCCCGAAGTAGAGCTGGAACAGGCAGATAACGCAGGACTGATCATTGACCCTGAGGTGGTAGAATGTGCTTCCATTGCACATGACTTTGGGCATCCACCGTTCGGACACAAGGGAGAAGAGGTGCTGGACGGGATTTTGGATCAACTGATTGAAACAAAGGTAGAAAAGATATCCTCCGCCGGAGGCTTCACACCGGAGTCCAAGCGTGGACAGGAGGCCTATGCGCGTGAGCGACAAATTTATGAGCATTTTGAAGGGAACGCGCACAATTTCCGACTGATTATGTTTTTGGAGAAGCGTGAGAACGTGGATGGTTTGAATTTGTCGGACGCTGTGTTACTGGGGATCAACAAATACCCATACCCGGGGATTCTGAACAAAAAAGGGTTGTACCTGCATGAGTGGGAATACATACGTTCTATCCGCGAGGATTGGGGTATCCCTGATGGTAAAAAGACGCTAGAAGCCCAGCTTATGGACCTGTGCGACGATATCGCTTATTCTGCGCATGATCTGGAGGATGGGATTAAGGCTGGGAAAATCGAGGTGCACGAGCATTTCTTATATGATCCGTATTTAATTCGTCTGATTACGGAGAAAATCACCACGTTGGAGGATAGCTTCTGGCAAGGCTGGCAACTGGCTCAGATTGAGCAGAAGGTAGCGGCTGTGCTGAGCGAATTTTTGAAGGTGTGGAATGGCAAGATGCCGATGTGTGAACACGATTATTCCCGTACCCGCCGTGAAGTGAAGGCATACTGGGTCAGCCTGTTTGTCAGCAGCTTGGGTGTAATTGATGATGGAAATTGGAAAAAGGTGACCTTCGTACGGGATGGAAGCGAAGATTTGGATATGCTGCGCACTGTGAGTGTGTTGAAAAGCTTTGCTTGGGTTACGATGATCCGCGATCTGCGCGTACAGCGACTGCAAAAACGGAGTGAGTGGATGCTCAGACGGTTGTGGTTGGCTTTTCTGGACCCGGAAACGTCCAAATCTATTATTCCAAGCGACTGGCTCCAGCGCTATGAGCGCGACCAAGCCAAGGCGAAACCGATCTGGACATGGGAGCATATGGTCATAGACTATATTGCAGGCATGACCGATGCTTTTGCTGAAAAAATTTATAATGAGTTATACGGTCTGAAGGTGGGTTCCATTTATGATCTGGATTGACCTTTAAATTACCCTTATATAGTAGAAGGAACTGGTTTGTAATGGATAGCAGGAGGGAGGAATGTGTCTATGCAATCTCGGTCTTTATCTATAAAAAGGTTGAATCTCGGTGTGCTCGATATGGTGCCGTTGCTGCCCGGTAACCGTCCGGAGCAGGCGGTTCAGCGAGCTGGTGAACTAGCGAGCCAGGCAGAAGCATGGGGATATACACGCTACTGGACCTCGGAGCACCATGATATGGAGGGGCTGGCTTCCTCCAGTCCAGAAGTGCTGCTGTCGCATATCGGGGCGGTGACGAAGACAATCAAACTGGGTGCGGGTGCTATTTTGCTTCCGCATTATAGTCCAGTCAAGGTCGCGGAATGGTTTCATCTGCTGGCCGCTCTATATCCTGGCAGAGTGGAATTGGGCCTGGGGAGAGCACCTGGTGGTGGACCTCATGCTTCAATGGCACTGAGCGGTAATTTTCTTCAACATGTGACGGAGCTGCCACAGACGATGGAGGCTCTATTGGCTTTGCTGGAAGGCACATACGAATATGAACAGGTGCCAGTGTTTGCCCGGCCGATGCCTGAACAGCCGCCAGCAGTGTGGATGCTAGGTACAAACCGAAAAAGTGCCGAATATGCCGCCCGGTATTCAACAGGCTATGTATTCGGTCAGTTTATGAGTGAACAGCAAACAGAAGAAATGTTAAGCATTTACCGCTCCAGCTTTCAGCCATCCAATCGGATAGACAAGCCACGTACCATGGTGGCTGTAGGCGCAGTATGTGCCTTGACGAATGAGCTGGCGCAGCAATGGGCTGCTCAGATTTCATTGGGCGACCCGGCAACGCGAGCCAGCTGGCTAGTGGGAACGCCGTCGGATATTGCCGAACGGTTACGCGGCTTGCAGATCAAATATGATAATGATGAGTTTCTGTTGGTCACACCGATTCCCGATTATGAGCAGCGGCTGCACTCCTACCGTCTAATAGCGGAGGCTGTAAATTCTAGCCTTGATTCCAAATGAAAAGAGATATGACATGAATAAACAGAAAACGAATATCGAAGAAATGAAACCAAGCTACATATATACCTATGCGTGTCATGAAACCGAGCGTGAGTTGTGTCTTTTGGAATTGAAATGCTTGTTCGGTCAGCCGCCCGTGCAGGACTCCATCCTGTTGTCCCATCGGCGGCTGGAGCCGGGGACGAGCCCGTTTATTCATCTTCGGCTGGATGTAATGACAGATGCGGGAACACTGGAAGAGTTATGCGAAGCAGCTTCTATGTTACAACTTGAGGAAGGAAAGACTTTCAAGGTATTGTGCCTTAAAGAAGGTAACCATGAGGCCGACTATGATGAGCGGCGCGGGATCGAACGCCGAATTGGTGCACGCATTCATGGCCAGGCGCAAATGAAGACACCGGATGTCACCCTTGGTGTTGTTCGGATAGGAGAACGGTGGCTACTGGGCATGTGTCACTATAGCGACAGATCGTGGCAGGAGCGTCGTCAGAAGCCGCAAAATTATTCTACTGGACTACCTGTTCTAGTAGCCAGAGCACTTGTGAATTTGGCAGCAACGGATCTAACAGCCGCAAAGGGAAAGTCAGGCTCATTGAAACTGCTAGACCCGTGTTGTGGTATGGGTAATGTAATGATTGAGGCATTGAGTATGGGAAAGGATATTCGCGGTTGTGACATCAACCCGTTGGCGGTGCGTGGGGCACGAGTGAATTTGCGCCATTTTGGTTATGAAGAAGATCTAGTGAAGCTCGGGGATATGAATATGCTCGAAGGCACATACGATGCGGCCATATTGGATATGCCCTATAACCTGTGCTCCGTGCTCCCGGCTGATGAACAAAAGAAAATGCTGCGCAGTCTGAGACGCTTGGCCGCGTGGGCAGTGGTCGTGAGCACGGAGCCGATGGAAACATTGTTATCCGAGTCAGGCTGGACCCTTACGGAGCAATGCCGCATACATAAGACAGGTATGAGTCGGGAAATCTGGATCTGTAAGTAGTGTTTAGTACTGAGTTTTGTAGTTAACCAAATTAAGCGGTAACTCCTGATCAGCGGCATAGGCATTCAAATTAGTAAGAAAAATATCTACCGCTCGTTCGGCATATCTATCTGTATCGCCTGCAATATGCGGTGTGATCAAGACATGGTCCAGACTCCATAGCGGATGTGAAGCAGGTAGCGGTTCTTCCTCGAATACATCCAGTCCGGCAAAGGCAATATGCTTTTGCTCCAAAGAGTGTACAAGCGCATCCGTATGAACGGTGCCACCGCGACCTACATTAATGAAGAAGGCTCCCTTACGCATAGCTGCAAATGCTTTTTCGTCAAAGAAGTGGTGGGTCTCCTTGGTGAATGGCAATATATTTACCACAATATCCGCTGCTCCCAATGCTTCGTGAAGTTGTTCGTTAGTATACATGTGCTCTACATGGGGAGCTTCCTTGCCAGAACGTCGGACTCCGATCACCCGCATGCCAAAGGCTTCTGCAATCCGCGCTGTTTCACGGCCAATTTCGCCAACGCCTGTAATCAGCAGCGTTTTACCAAGTAATTCCGTCAGTTGGCCTTTCGGTGGCTGCCATGTTTTCTGACGCTGCAAGAGAGCTGCTTGCTGTAAATAACGTGTATGCGATAGCAGCATTCCAAAGATCTGCTCTGTAATTGGAATGGCGTGCACACCACTGGTATTCGTGAGTAAAATGTTACGCTTGTCCAATTCGGTAAGCGGTAGTTTATCAATCCCAGCCGACCAGGTTTGTATCCACTTCAGCTTGCTGTCTGGATGTAATGCCTCCTCGGCAATATGCTTGGACCAGCCTAGAATAACCTCGGCCTCCCGGATTTGCTTAGACTCCAATTCTTGAGCTTTGCCAATAATCAACTCGTAGCCCGGAGCCGCTGCACGAACTTGTTTTTTTTGCTCTTCCGTAAGTTGATGTAAGCTTAAAATGTTTCCCATAGTTCATAGCCTCCTCGATTTTTGATCCCTTGGAGTTTCCAATATATTCTGGCGAGCCATCCTTTCAAGAATAACAGATTGCCGAAAAAATTGCATAAGAAGGGTAAAAACGAGCTCGCAGTGTCACTATATATAACAACAAATGGCTTTACCCTGATCAGGGACAAACCAAACAGCTACATTTTGAGATATCCACAAATATCTATTAGAAAAAGAGGTATAGGTTATGAAAAATGAATCGCAAAGACTTTTTACAGCTATTGCTCTCCCGAATGAGCATAAGAAGAAGTTACATTATTGGGTGGAGCAGGATTTAAAAGACCTGACTTTTCGCAAATGGAGTGATTTCAGAGATTACCACGTGACACTTCAGTTTTTGGGTGATGTGGAGACCTCGGTTATACCGAAACTTGAGCAGGTTTTAGTTCAAGCTGCAACTGAGCATGGCCCGTTCACACTCGGCATTGGAGAAGCAGGTTTTTTTGGCCGTGAAGAATTTCCGCGTGTACTGTGGAGGGGAGTGACCGGGCAGCGTGATTCACTGGATCAACTGTACCAGTCCATACTCCAGGCTACCGAACCGCTGGGTTTTAAACCCGAGGAGCGACCTTATCGACCTCATATCACCGTAGCACGTTCGTACACAGGGGGACAGCCCGTTCCAGCTTCTGTGTGGCAGCCAAATGACCGAAGCAGCGAGCCGTGGGAAGTGGCAGAATTTGTTTTATATGCAACCCGATTGGGTCAAAAACCAATGTACCAGATAATTCAAACATTCCCATTAATAAGGCGAAACCCTTGATCTATCAGCGAATTTAGTGATATAGTGTTTCAGCGTTATTCAAAAAGCGCATTTTGGGTTACATATCTGAGGAATGTGCTTAAAGTTAACGGGAGGAACATTATGGAAATCGTTAAAGAACATCGTTGGTTTGCACCTCTATTGAGTGTGCTGCTTGTTTGTATATTGGGGATAGGCCTCTACGCTGAGGTTCAGCAAACACAGAAAAATCATAAAAATACACCTATGCAATCTCTGAGCTGGTCAGGGAACTCTTCGTCTCCTACATATGGCGACAGGATGGGGACCCATAACGGGTCAAACAGGACAAGCCCCATCTTTGTCGCTGCTCATGGGCAATCAAGCTGGAAAGAAATCATGCCGACTCCGTTACCCGCTTCCCAGATGAAGCAGGCGGAACAAGCTCGGAATAACGTTGCTACAGGCAAGAAAAAGCCTGAGGTCCAGCATAGCAAGTCCGCAATCCTAACCCCTCCTACAACCATCTACTTTACGAAGACAAAAATGCTCACGCAGGATGACAAGGCGTTGTCTACCTGGAGCTATCCTGTCTCCGCTAAAGAACTGCTCCTGCTGCAAAAAATAGTGATGGCAGAAGCAGAAGGCGAACCGTACGAAGGCAAAGTGGCAGTTGCCAACGTTGTCTTAAACCGGCTGCGGTCAGCCCCATTTCCCGATACGATTCAGGCAGTGATTTATCAAAAAGCGCAATTTAGTCCGGTCGCGAACGGGCGTCTTCGTCGTGTTCAGCCCAACCAGGACAGCATTCGTGCGGTTACTGCTGCTTTGAACGGCCATAAAGCCGTGCCTGATAACACCTGTTTTTTCCTGTCGCTTACGTTGGCCCAGGACCTTACAGTTCATCATTCCCGTACCAAGGTGAAAACCATAGGTCATCATACCTTTTATAAATAAAGGTAGCCTTCTACAAATAACAGCCCTTTCTAAACAATAGGGTTCAGCTTTGTGAACGGATTTTAGGGTACAGGTGAAGCCAGTATGCAAAAGAGGTATAATAGGTAAAGGAAAGTAACCAAAATAATGAAAGTGACAAAGGAGGCGTAGATGATATGAAAATCACATATTATGGACATTCAGTTGTACTGGTAGAGGCAGAGGGGAAACGGATTATTATTGATCCTTTTCTGACGGGAAATCCTAAAGCAACCGTACAGGCCGAGGATATTCAGGTGGATGCCGTGCTGTTGACACACGGTCATGCCGATCATTTTGGAGATGCTGTTGAAATTGCCAAGCGCAATGATTGCCCAGTAATCGCGGTCGCGGAACTGGCCGAATATTGTTCATCCTTGGGGGCCAAAGCTCACGGTATGAATCTGGGTGGGGGGCACCACTTTAACGGTTTCCATGTGAAATTCACACTTGCGTTCCACAGCTCATCTTTGACGGTGGACGGAAAACCCATTTACATGGGAGAGCCGGCGGGGATTTTATTGACCATGGGAGGCCAAACCTTTTTCCATGCAGGGGATACTGGCCTGTTTGGCGATATGCGTCTCATTGGCGAAACTAACTCCATCGATGCTGCGGTATTGCCTATCGGAGATGGTTATACGATGGGACCGGAGGATGCACTGCTGGCAGCAAAATGGCTGCGTGCAAGTCGCGTAATACCAGTGCATTACAATACGTTCCCGGGTATTGAGCAGGACGGAGACGGCTTCTGTGATCGTCTGCACAAAGAAGGCATTGAAGGGAAAGCGTTGAAGCCCGGCGAAAGTCTCGAATTTTAATACGGATATCTGATTTGCGGGAATACACTTGATGGTCTATAACTCATCAAATCTCCTTTGTTAGCCTTTTCTGTTCCTTAGAGGAATAGGAAAGGCTATTTTTTAAAAGTGAATATTTATACATAAAAATGAGATATTTTTGCATTGATACGTTGAAGCTGTAATGTAAAAGATTTATTATCACAATCATAAAAACTTTGAATTGCTAACATGATAGGTCAATGATAAAATGATAGAACTAATTAGATTCATCAGTGGAATCGACGTGTTTTTCAAGTCAAGCCATTGCATAATTATTGAAAAACATACGCATTCGGCGGACCGTACCGCCTTGAATACGTCACATGTTTTGTCCCCCATTCCTCGTAGTTGTTCTTTGAGTTACCTCTTGTCGCCACTGTCTTCTATTCGGCCGCCTGTATTTCAGGCCAGCATGACTTTATAACAGAAAGGTTGCGTTCCATGAGACAGACAGGTTTACCACCCAAACAGGGACTATATGATCCCCAATTCGAAAAAGACGCCTGCGGCATGGGCTTTGTTGCCCACATCAAGGGAAAACCATCGCACGATATTGTAAGTCAGGCTTTGACCATGCTCGTGAATATGGAGCATCGGGGCGGTCAGGGAAGTGAACCAAACTCCGGTGACGGAGCAGGGATTATGATTCAGGTCCCTCATCTGTTTTTTCAAGAGGAAGCGGAGCGATTGGGCTTTAAATTGCCAAAGGCCGGACATTATGGCGTGGGTATGCTTTTTGTATCCAATGATCCAAAAGTTCGTGAGGTGCATGAGCAGAAGCTAAGAGATATCATCGTGGACGAAGGTCAAAATTGTTTGGGTTTTCGCGATGTTCCAACTTATGACGAAATGCTGGGTAAATCGGCAAAAGCAGCTAAACCGGGCGTGCGTCAGGTATTCATCGGTCGCAGTAGCGATTTGAAGGAAGAGCTGGACTTCGAACGGAAACTGTATGTCATTCGCAAACGTGCAGAGCTTGCTATTCGCTATAACCAAGAGGATAAGGACGGTGAGTCGTTCTATATTCCAAGTTTGTCATGTCGCAAGGTTGTATACAAAGGAATGCTCACAACCGAGCAGGTAGGCAAATTTTATTTGGATTTGCAGGATGAGCGGGTGACATCGGCGATCGCGCTGGTCCATTCCCGTTTTAGCACGAATACGTTCCCGAGCTGGGACCGTGCGCATCCTTATCGTTTTATGATTCACAACGGCGAAATTAATACTATGCGCGGCAACGTGAACTGGATGCATGCTCGCCAGGCGCAGTTTGAAAGCGAAGCGTTTGGCGGAGATATCAAGAAGGTAAAACCAGTCATTAACCCAGATGGCTCAGATACAGCTATGTTTGATAATACACTAGAGTTTCTGTATCTGAGCGGACGTTCCCTTCCTCATGTAGCCATGATGATGGTGCCGGAACCTTGGAACAAGCATGAAACCATGGACCCGAAGAAACGAGCATTTTATGAATATCACAGCACCATGATGGAGCCGTGGGACGGACCTGCTGCGATGGCGTTTACAGATGGTATCCAAATCGGGGCGATTCTCGACCGCAACGGTCTGCGTCCTGCACGTTACTATGTGACCAAGGACGATCTGATCGCACTGTCTTCAGAGGCGGGTGTATTGGATATTGCTCCTGAAAATGTGCTCTATAAGGATCGTCTCCGTCCGGGTCGTATGCTGCTGGTTGATACTCAAGAAGGCCGTATCGTTTCTGACGAAGAGTTAAAGGAACGTATCGCTTCCGAGGAACCTTATCAGCAATGGCTGGATGAGCACTTGGTTGATTTGGATGAGCTGCCGGAAGCACTAGAACAGCCGGAGCCTAAACATGAAAATGTAAATCAGCTTCAGCTCGCTTTTGGATATACGTTTGAAGAACTGCGCAAAATTCTGGAGCCGATGGCACTTACAGGTGCAGAACCGATTGGTTCAATGGGGTACGATGCACCATTGGCGGTGCTGTCTGATCGTCCGCAACGTTTGTACAATTACTTTAAACAAATGTTTGCTCAAGTCACGAACCCGCCGATTGACGCCATTCGTGAGGAGATTGTAACGTCAACCGCAACTACGATTGGACCAGAGCGCAATTTGCTGCATCCAGAACCGGAAAGCTGTCGTCAGATTCGTTTGGATTCGCCGGTGTTGTCGAATGAGGAGTTTGCTAAAATTCGCCACGTACACCGTCCTGGCTTCAAATCGATGACAATTCCGATCTTCTTTGAAGCGAAGGAAGGCGCTGAGGGCTTACGCAAGGCGCTGGAAGGATTGTTTGAGGCGGCTGACCGTGTCATTGACAAAGGTCATAACATCCTGATTTTGTCCGACCGTGGAGTGGATGCGGAAAATGCGGCCATTCCGGCGTTGCTAGCTGTTTCCAGCCTGCATCACCATCTGATTAAGCAGGGTACACGCACACGTGTGAGCATTTTGCTGGAGTCCGGGGAGCCAAGGGATATTCACCATTATGCGGTGCTGCTTGGCTACGGTGTGAGCGCGGTTAATCCGTATCTGGCTTTTGAAACGCTGGATGTCATGATTCAGCAGGGCTTGTTGCGCGGCATCTCGCACGAAAAGGCAGTTAAAAATTATATTAAAGCGGCAACGAAGGGTGTCGTTAAAATATTGTCCAAAATGGGTATTTCCACGATTCAGTCGTACCGTGGAGCACAAATTTTTGAGGCTGTAGGTCTGAAGCAGGATTTTGTTGACCGTTATTTCACCTGGACACCTTCCCGCATTGGCGGTATTGGTCTGGAGGAAGTGACTACGGAAGCGCTGGTTCATCATAACCGTGCTTTCACTGACAAGGACGGCAACGACAAAGTGCTGGATTCGGGCGGCGACTATCAATGGCGTAACGATGGGGAAGAACATTTGTTTAACCCGCAAACGGTGCATTTGCTCCAGCAGTCGGTACGCTCGGGAGACTACGAGCTTTACAAGAAGTACGCCAAGCTGGTACAGGGTGAATCTGAACAGTATTTGACGATTCGCTCCATGCTTCAATTGAAGCCTGCTGGTGAGCCTGTGCCGCTGGATGAAGTGGAATCCGCTGCATCCATTATGCGTCGCTTCAAGACAGGAGCCATGTCCTTTGGCTCGATCAGTCAGGAAGCGCATGAAGATATGGCGATTGCGATGAATCGGATCGGTGGCAAGAGCAATACGGGTGAAGGTGGGGAGAACCCTGCACGTTTCATACCGGATGCCAATGGCGATTCTCGCCGCAGTTCGATTAAGCAGGTAGCGTCGGGCCGATTCGGTGTAACATCGAATTACTTGGTGAATGCTGACGAAATTCAGATCAAAATGGCGCAAGGCGCTAAGCCGGGCGAAGGTGGACAACTGCCAGGACGTAAGGTATACCCTTGGGTCGCTGAGGTACGTGGTTCTACGCCAGGAGTAGGTTTGATTTCACCACCGCCGCATCACGATATTTATTCTATCGAGGATTTGGCAGAGCTCATCTATGATCTCAAAAACGCTAATCCGCGTGCTGACATTAACGTGAAACTGGTGTCAGAAGTAGGCGTAGGCACGATCGCTACAGGGGTAGCAAAAGGCCGTGCTGACATTATTCTGGTCAGCGGTTACGACGGTGGTACAGGCGCTTCCCCGCAAGGCTCCATCCGCCATGCGGGTATGCCTTGGGAGCTGGGTCTGGCGGAGACGCATCAGACGCTGATGCTAAACAACCTGCGCGACCGCGTGGTATTGGAGACAGACGGCAAGATGCTGTCTGGCCGCGATTTGGTAGTAGCTGCCCTGTTGGGCGCGGAAGAATACGGCTTCTCTACAGCGCCGCTCGTGGCGTTGGGTTGTATTATGATGCGGGTATGCCAAATGGATACATGTCCGGTTGGTGTGGCTACGCAGAATCCGGAGCTACGCAAAAATTATATGGGCGATCCTGCCCATGTGGTGAATTTTATGCGTTTCATCGCGGAAGATGTCCGTGAAATTATGGCGGAATTGGGCTTCCGTACGATTCAGGAAATGATTGGACGTACGGATTGTCTGGATACCGTGAACGCCGATTCGCACTGGAAGAAGAAGGGCGTAGACCTGAGCTTGCTGTTGCATGTTCCTGAGTTGGAAGAAGGTAGTGTACGTTACCGCGTACAACGCCAAAATCACGGTCTGGAAGAAACACTCGACATGCAACAGCTCGTACCGATGGCTGCGGAAGCGCTGGAGAACGGAACGCCTGTTGAGGGCACCTTACCTATTACAAACGTGAATCGGGCGGTAGGAACGATTCTGGGCAGCGAGGTTACCCGTAAGTATGGAGCGGCGGGTCTGCCTGAGGATACGATTCGCTTTAACTTTATTGGATCGGCAGGTCAGAGCTTCGGGGCATTTATTCCGAAAGGCATCACGCTGAGCGTGGAAGGCGATAGCAATGACTATGTCGGTAAAGGGCTATCTGGCGGTAAGATTATTGTGAAAAAGTCTCACAAAGCGACCTTTAAGGCAGAAGAAAACATTATTATCGGAAATACAGCCTTGTATGGAGCGACCAGCGGTGAAGCTTACATTAGCGGAATCGCAGGCGAGCGCTTTGCCGTTCGGAACTCCGGCGCACGTATTGTAGTTGAGGGCGTTGGTGATCATGGTTGCGAATATATGACGGGCGGACGTGTAGCTGTATTGGGTGGAACCGGACGGAATTTTGGAGCCGGAATGTCCGGTGGTATTGCCTATGTCTATGACCCTGAGGGGACGTTCCTGAGCCGTTGTAATCTGGAAATGGTGTTGCTGGAAGGTGTGGAAGATCCTGCAGAAGCAGCGGATTTGCGCGGCTTGATTCAACGCCATGTCACTTACACGGGTAGTGAAGCGGGACAACGTATTTTGGATGATTGGCAGACTGCGATTCAGCAGTTTGTACGAGTGATTCCAAAGGATTACAAGCGTATGATTGAACAGATCCAAAAAGAAGAGGCAACTGGTTTGAGCGGAGATGAAGCTCTGTTGGCAGCATTTGAAGCCAATATGCGTGAATTGGCGCGTGCCGGGGGCTAAAATGTAGACTACCAAACTTACTAAAAAAGGACTCGCTGAATACCGCTGTTATAATCACGGTGGTACCAGCAAGTCTTTTTTAGGTTACAAAAATGTGATTTATTTCCTTGACAAACGTCATAAATTCTGACATTACCCCCAAAATGTTTTCCTGAAACGGTAAATATGTTATAAAAAGTACCAAATTTTTTGGAATGTAACCGTTTACGTAAGAGTTTATGTCTTGTTATTTATTTTTGGATTGGTTATGATTTTTTTAGAGTACACAAACACAAACAAACCTAATATGCCCATCGTCCCTTCAAAACACAGAATAGGGTGACAGGATGAAGTTGAGGAAGTCAGCAGAAGACCAAATGATTTTTTTATACCGTTATGTATCACTATCTTTAACGTCACTTGTTTTTCTGTTCGAATCATCTAGATTAATCGTGTGGCAGAAGCTATTACTGATTGGTTTTCTATTTTTATCCGTTACAGCATTTACTTGGATTTACCGTAAATACAGACTTCATGATATGGTATTGAAATGTAGCATTGCACTAGAAACAGCAGGGATCATTTTGTTGTTGTTCCCAACCGGAGGGATGGATAGCCCGTTCAAATGGTATGTGATTACCCCCATGCTGGTGGCTTGTGCTCATCTGTCTATGAGATACAGTTGGACACTCCTCCTTTCTTATATCGGCTTGGTGCTTACATTTTGTTATATCTTTTTTACACCAGGTCAATATTTTTTGTGGGATCTTATATTGCAGAACATCAATTTGTTTCTGGTACTGATCGCAACTACGATGGCAATGCAGGTTATCGGCGTCATGAAGGACGAACTGAAGGTGGCTAAAGAACAAGCCAATGAGACGATGGATCATATCAAGTCGATTTACCACATCATGGAGACGACCAGCCACAATGAGGCTTTAAATCTCGGTCAAGTCATCTCGGACTATACGGTCAAGCTAACCAAGCAGAGCCGTGCATTTTTCTGGCTGGATAGTCAGGAGGAGGATGCACCGGAAAGCAGCCAGACAGGCTGGACGGTAGAGGAGGAGGAGCAGCTATTCGAGGAGCTGGGGAATTATCGGGAGGAATTCAGGGAAGAGCGTGAACCATTTTTTAGACATCTGCCAGAATGGGGCGATTTCCTCATGATTACCGTACCGATGACGACCCGTTTTGTAGCGACGATTGGCCTCAAGCTGGGCCCGGATCAAAGTCTGACAGGAAGACGCTGGCTCGTGCAACAACTGATATTCTTGGCTGAGCTGAGCGCTGTGTTCTTGGAGCGCTATGAGCTGGAGCGTATTGAAAATCAGCTGATTGTGACGAATGAGCAGAACCGGATTGCAAATGAAATGCATGACAATGTTTCTCAAAGTCTTTTTGGTATTGTGTACGCAACGCATTCTCTCCGGCAAACCTGGTGTCATCAGCCAAAGGAGCAGGTGGAGGAGCAAATTGATCTAATTCAGCAATCAGCCAACCAAGCGGTTAGGGAGCTGAAAGGGGCGATTCATAGTTTAAGTTCGAAAAAAAGCGGAGGCTCAACTTGGTTAGGGACGGTGAAAAGTCATCTGCATACACTCTCCAAGCTGAACCATGTACAAATTGATTTTGACATTCATGGTGATCATTATTCACTTCCGTATTTGTACCAAAAGGCTTTGTTCCGCATCATTTCCGAAGCGGCGGGGAACGCAATCCGTCATGGATTGGCCAAGCGAATTGATGTGAAGTTAAAATTGACGCCCCAAGTGATTAGACTGTCTATTCATGACGACGGAGTAGGGTTTGAGACGGCGAGAATGGTAGCAGGAGGTGAGGCGGTCAGTGCAGGCGGGGGCCTGGGCATGATGAATATGGAATATTTAGCTCAATCGATGGGAGGCGAATTTGATATTTCAAGTCGAATCGGAGAGGGAACACAGATCCGATTGTCCATTCCGGTAAATGCTTATGAATGAGGATTTTGCAAAATCCTCGAATAAAATGTGTGAACATTCTGCAATACAAAATCTGCGGTAACAATCGGATACATAGGGATTATGCAAATCCTGAACTGTAGACAGGAGGCCGAATCATGAAAATTGTCATTGTCGATGATCATCCTTTAGTACGGAAAGGACTCGCTGCAGTTATATCCATGCAGCCCAATGTTCAGTTTGCGGGAGAGGCCCAGAATCAACAGGAAGCACTTGTGGTGATCGAGGAAACGGATCCGGATCTGGTGCTGCTGGATTTGAAACTAGCTGATGAATCGGGGCTGGATATTATCAAGATAGCGCGCGGACGCGGTTTCAGAAGCAAATTTATTTTGCTGACTTCTTCCGCAACACGTGAAGATTTTCTAAAAGCAGAGGAAGCTTCCGTGGACGGTTATGTGCTTAAGGAAGCATTGCCTGAGGAACTAATTTACGCGATTCATCTTGTCAACAAAGGACGCAAATATTATGATCCGGCTATTCTCGAAAACAAGCTGCGTGAAGATGCGGGCAATCTGACCGACGACCTGACGCCAAAGGAAAAGGAAGTGCTGGTCGAGCTGGGACAAGGAGCTTGCAATCGTGAAATTGCATCCCGGTTATTTATCAGTGAGTTCACAGTCAAAAAGCATGTCAGTCAGATCTTGGCCAAGCTGCGGCTAGCGGATCGTACGCAGGCAGCATTGTATGCCAATGCCATCGGTCTGGCGAAGTACGAGCCAACAATGATGCGCTGACTCTATAAGCTACGCTGCACTTTCATATGCGAGTAGAAAGAAAAGCCTCAAAATCACCAAGCTTTGTGATTTTGAGGCTTTTTTCGATTTCTTTTTCCATAATCGACAAAGCATGGTACAAAAGTATACCATGCCGTATCCGAAAGTATACATTCCCCTCCCCCCGTAGTGAGGGAGAAAGTGCCATTCGGTTCCATGTCGTTCACACAACGGATTGTTACAATTAGATCATACTTAAAATAAGAAGAGAAATTGTGTAGGAGGGAGGATTTTTGTGGAGAAAACCATTTTGGATTATCTAGTCCTGATCAAAAGAAGATTGTGGCTGATCGCAATTTTTGTCATTCTCTCATGTGTAACAACATACTTTGTGAGCGACAATGTCGTGAAGCCAGTCTATTCCGCTTCAAGCCAACTGCTGGTTAATCATATTTCCGCCAAGCAGGGGAGCAACAATCTGAACGACGTCAACACAAGTCTTAATTTGGTGGAAAGCTACAAGCAAATTCTCACTTCACCTAAAATTATGGACGCTGTTGTAGCGGCTCATCCCGAGTTCGGTTTGACGCAGCAGAAGTTGGCAGAGAAACTGCAGATTAAATCCTCGGATAAAAGTCAGGTTATCGGTTTGACGTTTGAGGCAGGGAGCTATCCACAGGCCGCAGCGGTTGTAAACGCGGTAACCCAGAAATTCGTACAGACAGTTCCGGGATTGATGGAATTAAATAATGTGAAAATTTTAAATGAAGCGGACCCTCAGGCCAATCCTGACCCGATTAATGGGAACCCGCTCATGAATATTGCGATTAGTTTTCTCGTATCGCTGATGATTGCATTGGGCACGATTGTGTTCCTAGAAAGCATTAACGGTACGCTGCGCTCGGAGAAAGAAGCGGACGCGGACATCGGTATTCCGGTAATTGCATCGATTCCAGTCATTCGCAAGAAGGACGTCGATGGAGCAGCCGGAAATTCCAAAGAACGGGTAGGGGAGCGTAAATATGCTGCGATTGAATGACATGTTGATTACAGAAAGTAATCCATCATCGTATATCTCGGAATCATTTCGATCCCTCCGTACATACATCCGGCAGCAGGTGATTGGGCAAAAGGACCGTGGCACGGTTCTATTGTTGACCTCGCCGGAAAGCGGAGCGGGTAAAACAACACTGCTCGCCAACATCGGAGTTTCCTTTGCACAAGAAGGCAAGAAGGTGGCTCTGGTGGATTGCAATCTGCATAAACCAGCGCTGCACGAGATATTCGGAATGGAGAATACCGGAGGTCTATCGGCTTATTTGCGCGGTGGGGCTTCTTCCAAGTCTATCGTTAGACATGGTGGCCTGGAGCTATCGGTTGTTCCCAGTGGAGACACCCTGTACAACGCAGCAGATCTGCTCGGTAGCGAACGTATGGCTGAGCTTCTGGAAGAGCTCAAACGTGAATATGACATCATTTTACTCGATTCGGCTCCGGCGCTGAATTATACGGATGCTCGCCTGATTGCAGGCTTAACGGATGGTGTGATTCTCGTCGCTAGACATGGTCGTACCAAACGGGAAGATCTACGTAAAACAAAGCAACTCATGGAGCAGGCCAGTGCGACGCTGGTTGGAATTGTGATGAATCAGGTGAAGTAAGCAACACCAAAATTCGATGAAGCAAGGAGAATGAGTGCGATGACGAAAAGAGTGAAAAAGGCCATTATTCCAGCAGCAGGGTTAGGTACGCGCTTCCTCCCTGCCACAAAAGCGATGCCTAAGGAAATGCTTCCAATTATCAATAAGCCTACGATTCAATATATCGTGGAAGAAGCGATTGCTTCTGGTATTGAGGACATTATTATCGTTACGGGTAAAGGCAAACGTGCCATTGAGGACCACTTTGACAACGCATTTGAGCTGGAATCCAAACTGCTCGAGGACGGTAAGCTGAAGCTTCTGGAGGAAGTACAGCGTTCTTCAGGAGTGGAAATTCACTACATTCGCCAAAAAGAACCCAAAGGTCTTGGACATGCGGTATGGTGCGCAAGACGCTTTATCGGGGACGAGCCGTTTGGTGTGCTACTGGGCGATGATATCGTAACAGGTCAGAAGCCTTGCCTGCGCCAGCTGATGGATCAGTATGAGGAAACTCAAAATTCGGTTATCGGTGTGCAGCGGGTACCGCAGGAATTTACGAACCGGTACGGCATCATTGAACCGGATCAGCAGGACGGACGCTTGTACCGAGTAAATAATTTTATTGAAAAACCGGCTCCAGGCACAGCGCCATCCGATTTGGCCATTATGGGTCGCTACGTGTTCTCGCCGAAAATTTTCAAATATCTTGATCTTCAAGAAAAAGGAGCTGGCGGCGAAATTCAGTTGACGGATGCGATCCAAAAGCTGAATCAGAGTGAGCGTGTGTACGCCTATGATTTTGAAGGCACACGTTATGACGTAGGTGAACGTCTTGGATATATTCTAACCACACTTGAATTTGCACTTGCCAGCGATGATTTGAAGTATCCGGTTATGGAGGCCATGAATGAATGGTTGAAAAAGACCGAGAAAGCAACCACGGCAGGTTGAGAGGGGGTACGTCAGCATGAGCATGGAAAATTTACCGGAGGACGGCGAGGCTGTCATGTCAGGTAAAGCGTTTTACATGCCATACGGAAATACACAAATTCAGGATAAAACGTCCTACCTGGTCACAAAACGCCTCCTTGATATGCTGCTGTCGTTCGTGGGCTTGATCGTCTTGCTTCCGCTTTTTGTAGTGGTAGGCGTTTTGATTAAGCTCGAAGACCCAAAGGGAAGCGTGTTTTTCAAGCAAACTCGGGTGGGCAAGAATGAGAAGTTATTCGATATGTATAAATTCCGTTCAATGGTGTCCAATGCTGAGGAACTGAAAAAGGACTTGATGGAGCTGAATGAAGTGAGCGGCGCCATGTTCAAAATTAAAAACGATCCTCGGATCACGAAAATTGGCAGTTTTCTGCGCAAGACGAGTATTGATGAGATTCCGCAGCTGTGGAACGTGTTGGTCGGCGACATGACTTTAGTCGGTCCGCGTCCGCCGTTGCCCAGCGAGGTCGAGCAATATTCCGATTATGATAAGCAACGCCTGATTGTAACACCGGGATGTACGGGTTACTGGCAGGTGAGCGCACGTAACAGTGTAGGCTTCGAAGAAATGGTGCAAATGGATTTGAAGTATATTCATGTTCGCAATACGTGGCTCGATTTGAAAATCATCATGAAAACAGGCGTTAAAATGCTGTTCTCCAAGGATGCTTACTGATGGATGCATTCAAGCGATGTCCCGCAGTGTCCGTCGTTATTTGCACCTATAACCGGGCGGACCTGCTGGAGAAAACGTTAATGTCCCTGCTGGAACTGGAAGACCTTGCACTGGCTGAGATCATTGTGGTCGATAACCGATCCACTGATCATACAGCAGCGACGATCAAAAGGTTCACCGTCGCCCATGGTCAGAATATCCATCTTCGATATCATTATGAGCGCGAACAAGGACTGTCTGCTGCTCGTAATGCAGGCATTACGTTATCAAGAGCGGAAGTCATTGCTTTTCTCGATGATGATGCAATTCCGTGTGTTACATGGTTGCAAACGATTATGTCAGCATTCGGGAACAATCCTGAGCTGACGGCTATGGGTGGGAAAATTGACCCTATGTTTGAGACGGAACGACCGGGTTGGCTGACAGGCCCGCTTGAACTGCCTTACACGATTATTGATCTGGGCAAAGCCGTTCGTGAATATCCGTCGGGACTGAATCCATTTGGAGCGAATATGGCGATGCGCAAAACGGCTTTTGCCGCCGTTATGTTCCCGCTTCATCTAGGCAGAAAGGGAGATATCCTTCTATCTGGTGAAGAATCGTGGGTATTCGAGCAAATCCGTAAAAATGGTGGGACGATTATGTATCATCCACACATGTCTGTGGAACATTTTGTGCCTGCCTCACGGTTAACGAAAGAATGGATCATGAACCGCTACTATTGTCAGGGCATGTCTAACGCTGCTCAGGCCGTAGGTCTGCGCGGCAACGCGATGCTGATGGCGAAGACGGCAGCCAAAGTGTTATACATCACTGTGGATTCCCTGCTGGCGCGTAGTGAGGGCAGGAAGCTGTTGAACCGGTGCAGGCTTGAAAGTATCCGTGGGACGCTGGATACACTGCGCAACCGGAAAAGCGAGTCAGCTGCGGGGTGAAAGATGGAACATGAGTAACTATCCTTGGACTACTAGAATAAACACCATACAGCATGTTTTTATTTTTCTACTGGGCGCTCTTGCTGTAGGAATTGCGGCTACCTATCAGCCGGTGGTCAGTATTGCGGCGGTATGTTTACTGCTCTTGCTGGCTGTTTCCATACATCATCCGGAGCGCATCAGCTACGCTGTTTTGCTAAGTACAGCAGTCTCAGTCGATTCTCTGTATCAGGGTGGCGTGTTCGGTATTGAGATTTTGTCATTGTACAAATTGGGCATTTTGGCTCTGCTGGTGCCGTGTATGCTCGTGTATGGCATACGTCTCAAGTTCAGCTATCCGGTCTGGGCATTGGTGATCATGCTGGGGATCACATTTGGATTTTCAGCATGGCTGCCTTTGTTAACGACCTCGATTGCCGTCAAGGCGTTCGTCGGTTTATCACTCCCTTTCCTTTTTTTACTGATCCAGTGGAAAAAGGATGTGGCAGAAAAGCATATCCGACTGATCAGTTTGTTGCCCATTATTAGTGTGGTCATTGGACTGGGTTTGCAGGTTCTAGGGCTGCATTCGTTTACGGATGTTGAATTTACGGGCGCAGTCAGAGTACAAGGAGCGAATATACCGCCGCATCTGGCAATGCTCTCCTTTCTCGGAATTGCCGTCTCTCTGATTGAGGTCAAGCGTAGACCCAAGCAAGCCGCTTTTTATTACACTGTGTTGGCACTGAACTTTCTGATTCTGATCGCCACCGGTACACGTGGACCGATTCTGGCATTGTTATTAATGTTTGCTGTGTATCTGTTTGATATTGCCCGTCAGTACCTCAAGGGGAAAGTCAATTATTTGCTACCGCTGGCCGGATCGTTTTTGGTTGCTCTGGGGGCGGTGGCCCTGCAATGGAACAATTTAAAAAAACGCTCCTTCGAACGGGAGACCGATACAGGCATTGACCTGTCGGGACGCTCGGAGGCATGGGAATATTTTTTGAACAGAGTACATGATTACCCTTGGTCAGGGAGAGGTCTTGGCGCGGTAACGGTCGCGAACGACGGGACATTATTCAATGGCTTTGTTGTACCGCATAACGAGTATATACGCTTTTATTTTGACACGGGATATATCGGTTGCGGGCTACTAATGCTTTCATTGCTGATCGTGTTCGCTCTCATTTACCGGTCGCTTGCCAAGTCTATCAAACCTTATTTTGCAAGCTTAATTGCAGGCTTTCTGATCTACTCGTTTTCAGATAATACGTTGTCGACGGTTCAGATGATTATTCCATTTTGCTGGTATTTGAACGCGTTATACCAGACATCTACTCAAACCGATTTTCGCAAAGAGAAGTGATACGATGAGCAGAGTGAACATGTTCGATGTCAACTTTGATAATTACGATTTTAATGATCTACTCGAATTTATAGATACTTCTATTGAACATCAGCGTCATTCCTACATTTTGACCTGTAATGTCGATCATGTGATCAAGCTTCGCAAGGATGATGAATTCCGCAAGGTGTATTCGGATGCCGGAGCTGTAGTGGCCGATGGGATGCCTATCATATGGGCGTCCAAGTTACTGAAAAAACCCCTCAAACAAAAGGTGTCCGGGTCAGATTTGTTCACTCGGCTGGGAGAGGCTTTTGAGGATCGAGGCTATCGTTTATTTTTTCTGGGTGCAGCTGACGGTATTCCTGAGAAGGCTATGCTCAATCTCCAGGAATCTTATCCGAACATGAATGTGGTGGGCTGTTACTCTCCTTCTTATGGTTTTGAGAAAAACGAGGAGGAGAATAGGCACATTATCCAACTGCTTCAAGAGGCTCGCCCGGACATCGTTTTTGTAGGTGTAGGCGCACCTAAACAGGAAAAATGGATCTACAGATATTATGAGACTTACCGTGCTCCGATTTCGATTGGGGTGGGAGCGACCTTTGATTTCCTGTCGGGAAATGTGAAAAGAGCACCGGAGCTGATGCAGAAGACGGGATTTGAATGGTTCTGGAGGTTGTCTCAGGAGCCTAAACGATTGTGGAAAAGATATTTGATTGAGGATTCCCAATTTCTCGTTCTGCTGTTTAAAGAGATGTTCAAGCGGAAGCGGATGAAGGGAGGTCAGGGGTGAGAAACATGAGTCGGTTGGCAGATCAGCAGATTTCCGTTTGGCTAGGAAATCGGCGTGGAATCAGCATGATCGGCATGGGATTGCTGGCTTGTATGCTGCCACTCGCCATCGGATTTGTCAGCGCCAAGATGAATCCCACCATGAGCCAGCAGGGAGCCATATTGCTGGCGCTCGTTTTTCCGGCCTTCCTGCTGGCGATCCTGCAATCGCGGCTACTGATTCCTTACACACTGGCAGTGTGGGCAGTAGGCCCGGAAATCCGCCGCATTGCGGATTGGATGGAGGGAACATATCACTCGGTTTCCTTGTTGAGCGTGGCACCGCTGCTGGTAAGCAGTATGTTGATTATTCCTGTGTTGCGAGGCATTCATCAGGCGGAAAAACCCTTGACCCGAATTGCTGTATTTTTCGGCATAGAATTGGCCTACGGGAGTGTGGTCGGGTTATTCAAAAATGGTATTGTTTTTGCTTATGATTTAGCCAATTATGTGGTTCCTTTGATCCTGTTGCCTTATCTTGCGATTAAGCCCATGAAGGCGAAGGAGCTGGACCGACTGCTGTATTCATATGCCAACATTGCTGTTCTTGTGGCAATTTACGGCATTATCCAGTACTTGACGGTGCCTCCGTGGGATGCATTTTGGATGAATCATGTAGAAATGAATTCCATTGGTGTTCCAGAACCACTTCAAATCAGAGTATTTTCTTCCATGAACTCGCCCGGTCCCTGCGCTATTTTCCTGGCGATGGCACTTGTACCCATGCTAATGGAAAAACGTTGGCGCGGCACTTTGGGATGGATCGGAATCCTGCTGACGGTCGTTTGTCTTTTAATCACGCTGGTACGTTCAGCCTGGCTAATTGCCTTCGTCATGTTGCTGGCTTACATTCTCAGTTCATCTTCCAAGGGAAAGTGGAAAACCTTGTTTCAACTAGCTATAGTTGGCCTTCTTCTCTACATCATTGTTCCAAAACTTCCAGGGGCAGAAGGTTTGGTGGCTCGCATGCAGACGCTGACGGATATTCAGCAGGATCATTCGTACAATGAACGTTTGGATTTACTGCATACGATGCTTCCGGCGATTGCTGGCAATCCGGTCGGGCAGGGGATCGGGAGTGTAGGAATCGGAACCAAGCTTGATAACGGCGGCGATCTCGGCGAACTTGGGATTATGGATAATGGATATATCGCCATTTTCCTCACCTTCGGTATTTTCGGGGCATTCTTTTTCTTCGGTGGTCTGTTCGTTATCATCAAGCGCCTTCTCGCCCGTATTGCCGAACGAGATGCCAGTCAGCCTTATATCAGACTGGCGTTGGCTACGTGGGCCGGAGCTGTAGCCAGTCTCATATCAGATAATGGTTTCCCCGGTATGCGCGGCTATCTGATCTGGATGATGATCGGAATAGGACTATGGGCAAAAGATGTCATCGCGGAAAGAAGGTAAAGGCTGTGCAAAACTTACAAGCATTATCCGCACCTGTCCGGACACTATGGTCCACAGTGATTCGGTTTGCCAAAAGCAAGGATAACAGCTCTGCAGCAGTAAAAACGATGATATTCAGTATGCTGATTCTCGTCGTGAATATGCTGACTGGTGTGCTAACGGCACGATTCCTAGGTCCTACTGGACGCGGGGAACAGACAGCGATGGTGAACTGGTCCCAATTTCTCGCCTTCTGCATGAGCTTCGGTGTCCCGTCTGCATTGATTTACAATGCGAAAAGGAAACCGGAGGAAACGGGCAAGCTGTATGGTCTGGCCTTGCTGCTGGCTACCATGTTCGGGGGCTTGGCGACACTCGTCGGAGTTTTTCTAATTCCTTATTGGCTGCGTTCTTTTTCTTCATCGGTCATACTTTTCGCGCAGTGCTCCATGATGATGTGTCCGCTCATAGCGATTTCACAGATCAATAATGCATTGCTTCAAGTTCGCTCGGAATATAAGCAGTACAATTTATTCCGGTATCTGGTACCGCTGAGTACACTGCTGGGTCTGGCGATTCTGATCTTAACCGGAAATATGAATCCGTACACCTCGGCATTGGCCTATTTACTGCCAGGCTTGCCGATTTATATCGGTGTCACGATACGAATGATTCGGCTGTACAAACCAAAGGTAAAGAACAGCTGGACGCAATTTAAAAATCTCTTTACCTACGGTATGGGTTCATACGGAAATGATCTCATGGGGCAGGTTTCCACTTATATTGATCAGATTTTGATTGCGGGTCTGCTCAGACCCGCTGATCTCGGTTTATATGCAGTAGCGGTCAGCTTGGCCAGGATGGTGAATGTATTTTCTACCTCGATCATTGTCGTGCTGTTTCCCAAAGCCTCTGGTCTGAATAAGGAAGAGGCGGTGGCCATAACATTTCGGGCATTTCGAGTGACATCAACGGCAACCTTTTTGGCTGCGGTGATGCTGATGCTGATTGCTCCGTTCGTATTTACATTGTTATATGGTCAAGAGTTTAAACAAGCACTCACGGTATTCCGGTTCTTGGTGCTTGAGGTTGCTATCAGTGGAGGGACCATGGTGCTGGCACAACAATTTATGGCGTTGGGTAAGCCCAAACTGGTTACCATTCTACAGGGTGTCGGATTGTCGCTCGTCATTCCATTGCTGTCCATACTCGTGCCGAGATATGGATTGACGGGTGCAGGGATAGCAATGCTGTCTTCGGGGATTCTACGGTTCATTTTCATTTTATGTAATGTTAAATTCGTTCTAAAAATGAAGATTCCAAGACTGCTTATTTCCAAACAAGATTTTCAATGGCTCCGATCAACGATGTCGCACTACATCCGGAAAAAGCCAGTTAACGGTTAGATAAAGAAGGAGGCACCCGCTAATGAACCACATGTCTAGCGTTCCCGCGGACAACCGGATATCCGTAGTTATTATCGCTCAGGATGATGGCACTCGAATCACAGCCGCCATTAAATCCTGCAAGCCCTTTGCGGACGATATCGTCGTCATTGACGGAGGGAGCAAGGACAATACGATTCAGGTAGCTGAATCCTTGGGCTGTCGGGTGTTTTCTAACCCGTGGCCCGGTTATGCCAAGCAGCGCATGTTTGGTGTTGAAAAAGCGGAATTTGATTGGATATTCCTGATTGATACGGACGAAGTAGTGGATGCAGAGTTGCTTGGAGACTTGTTGAAAGTAAAGGAAACGCTCCACGATCCGGCCAAAGCATATTCCGTATTCCGGATTGGAGATTTTCTCGGCAAATGGATGAACAAAGGCGAATACCTGGTTCGTTTGTACAATCGGCGTATTTATGGCATTACGAATAGTCTTGTTCATGAAATGCCGGATGTAGCCTCCTCCCAGATTGTCAATCTGGAGGGCGTGTTATGGCACTACGGCTTCCGCAGCATCAGTGATCATATGACTCGTTTTAACAAATATACAGATCTGGAAGCAGAGACGGCATTTAACAAAGGAAGATCCTTTCGGATGACCAGACTGTTGTGGCGGCCTCCTGCCCGCTTTGTGCAGAAGTATTTTGTCCAAGGCTTATACCGCAAGGGATTGGCAGGTTTTGCCGTAGCAGTATTCTGGGTGATGTATGAGTTTCTCGTCTGCTTCAAGCATTATGAGCTAACCAAGCGGAGAAAAAAGATAGAAATCGTGGATGACGGACATACCGAGCAGAAAGGAGAAACCAGCTATGTCGTACAATAACGGATTTCGTATTGCGGCAACGGGGCTGAGCTGGCCGTCCTTGCAGCCAGGAGGCCTCAACACATATTTCAAATCCATCTGTGAGCAGCTTACGTTAGAGCGCAATACGCTGGATGCTCTAATCTGTAGTGACGAGCAGCCGCAGGCGCCCGACCGTATTCGGATTCATTCGATTGGCAGCAAGCAGCAATCCATGTGGAAGCGTCGAGAGCTAATGCAAAAATATGCAGCAGAGCTGTTCGACAAGCAACCGACGGATGTACTGTATTCCCATTTTGCTCCCTATGGTGTCGGACCGGCGCTGGAGGCGAAAAAAAGAGGAATCCCGGTAGTTACCACCTTTCACGGACCGTGGACGGAGGAAATGAAGATTGAAGGACAGGGCCTCAAGCATTTGTTAAAAACGACGTTGGCCAAATCCATTGAAATGAAAGCCTACGGATTGGCGGATAAATTTATAGTGCTCAGCGAAACTTTTCGGGATATTTTGCATGAGCACTATAAGGTTCCACTCAGCAAAATTCATATTATTCCTGGTGCGGCGAATGTAGAAAGGTTCCACCCGGCAGAGGATCAAGAAGCGGTGCGGAAGCGCCTGAATTTGCCGCAAAATGCGACGATTGTGCTAACCGTTCGTCGTCTTGTTAATCGAATGGGACTACTACAGCTACTGGAAGCATGGCGACGAGTAACCGAGCGTCATCCTGATCATGTGTTGCTGATTGGAGGAAAGGGCCCCTTGATGGAGGAATTGGCTTCCAAGGTGGCGGAATACAATCTTCATAACCATGTAAGGCTGCTCGGTTATGTGTCGGATGAGGAGCTTCCACTGTACCACCAAGCATCGAATTTGTTCGTTGTACCCACACAGGCACTGGAAGGTTTCGGTCTGATCACAGTGGAGGCGATGGCCTCGGGACTGCCGGTGCTGGCGACTCCTGTGGGTGGCAACAAGGAGATTTTAAGAGGATTCCGTCCCGAGCTTTTGTTCAAGGGAACGGATAGTGAAGCCATTGCTGAAGGGTTGCTGCGTGTGCTGGATCATCGTGAACTTCTACCGAATGCAAGGGAATGCCGGGACCATGTCCTGAGCAGATATACATGGGGACATGTAGCGGAGCAGGTGGAAGAGGTGTTCCGACAGGTCCTTGATAGAAAGGCGGCGGCGAAATGATGAGAGTAGCTTATATTGACCATACGGCAAGATGGAGCGGCGGCGAAGTCGCTTTGTACAACATACTGACGAATATCGGGGAACATATCGACCCGCTCGTTATTTTGGCAGAGGAGGGCGATTTAGCAGATCGGCTTCGGCAGCGTGATATTGATGTGCGCATCGTTCCATTGGACGATTCGATTCGCAATCGGGGACGGAATGCCGTGAATCTAGGTGCACCGGCAGCAGCTTTTCGTTTGCTGGCTTACGGTAGAAAACTTGCGCCCTTGCTGCGTGAGGAAAAGGTCGTGTGCGTTCACACGAACTCGCTCAAGTCTGCACTGTATGGTACAGTAGCCGCCAAATCGGCGAAGCTGCCCTTGATCTGGCATATCCGTGACCACATCGGTCCGCCGTATCTGAAGCCGATTGTGGCCAAAGGGATTCGGCTGATGTCCCGCTTTTTGCCCAACGGAGTGATTGCTAATTCCAAGTCCACGCTGAGTGCGTTGGAGTTACCCCCGGACAAAAAGACGCTTGTCGTTTATTCCGCTTTTGCCAAAGCAATTACAGCACGTGACACGGCTGCCCATGTACGTGGTGATGACTCGTTTAACGTCGTATTGGTCGGCAGATTGGCGGAATGGAAGGGACAGCATATTTTACTGGAAGCAGCACGCTCCTTTTTACCGGATCAGCGCGTGAAATTCTGGCTGGCTGGAGATGCGTTGTTCGGAGAAGAGGAATACAAGCAACGATTAGAGTCCACGATGCGCGAATACGGGTTGGCTAACGTCAATCTGCTGGGACACGTCGATGACATTCAAGGCCTGATGCAGCGTTGTGATTTGCTGATTCATACCTCTATTACACCAGAACCATTCGGTCAGGTCATTATTGAAGGCATGGCTGCGGGTCTCCCCGTGATTGCCTCCAATGAGGGTGGACCCAAGGAAACGGTGGTACCCCATGAAACCGGGCTGCTTATTGAACCGGGTGATCCGGCTAAGCTGGAAGCAGCCATCCGCTGGATGTTGGAGCATCCACAAGAACGTCAGCAGATGGGTGAGAGAGGGATGGAACGGGTCAAGAAGCATTTTGTCATCGAGAACACAGTTAAGGATATAGTTCATTACTATAAGGGTTTGTTGGCAGGAGTCTGACCGACATTCGCGTTAAAGGATGATTCAGATGAAAATAGCGATAGCGCACGATTACTTAATCCAAATGGGCGGAGCGGAAAGGGTAGTAGAGGTATTCCACGATATGTATCCGGAGGCTCCTATCTTCACAACGGTGTTCAGCGACGACCGCCTGTCGCGTAACTTGAAGGATGCGGATATTAGAGCCACTTGGCTACAAAAAGTCCCAGGAGTGAAGGACAACTTCAAAGGAGTGCTGCCGCTGTATCCCATTGCTATCCGTGATTTTGATTTTAGGGATTTCGACATTGTTTTAAGCTCCAGCAGTGCATTTATGAAAAGCATCCAGGTACCCAAACATACGTTTCACATTTGTTATTGTCACACACCGATGCGGTTTGCCTGGGATTACGATACATATATGGCCCGGCAGTCCAAATCCAACCTGCTCAAAAACATGCTCAAGCTGTACATGAACCGGTTGAAAACATGGGATGCCAAAACTTCTCGCAACGTAGACCAGTTTGTCGCCAACTCTTCGGTTGTTAAACGAAGAATTTTGCACTATTACCAAAGGGATTCGGATGTGATTTTCCCACCTATTAATACATCCCGTTTTAAACGCGCTACAAACATCGGTGACTATTACCTGATCGTATCCCGATTGGTGTCCTACAAGCGCATTGATCTCGCGATCGAAGCATTCAAACGTAACGGTCTCAAGCTGCGCATTGTGGGTGAAGGACCCGACCGTAAACGACTCGAAGGTATGGCTGCCCCGAACATTGAGTTCCTCGGCAGGCTTGAGGATGAAGAGGTTAACAAGCTGATGGCAGAATGCCGAGCGCTCGTTTTTCCGGGTGAAGAGGACTTCGGTATTACGCCTTTGGAGGCGAATGCGGCCGGACGGCCTGTCATCGCTTTTCAGGGTGGGGGAGCGCTGGATACGATTGTTCCTCATGTGAACGGCGTATTTTTCCGCAAGCATCAAGTAGAGGATGTGCTGGAGGCCGTCGAAAAGGTTGAGCAACATGCGTGGAATGTGGACGATATCATTACCCATGCCCGCAAATTTGATGAAGTAAACTTCAAGGATCAATTAAAAAAGTATGTAGAACAAGCCTATGTGAACTTTCTAAAAGGAGGATGAACGGAATGAAGCTGGCTGTAATCGGTACTGGATACGTTGGGCTCGTCTCGGGTGTATGTTTTGCGCAAAAAGGTAATGAGGTGATTTGTGTCGATCTGGAGCAGCACAAAATCGACATGTTGAACCGGGCAGAATCTCCGATTTATGAACCGGGTATTGAGGAATTGATCGCGTTGAATCTGGAAGCAGGCCGGTTGGAGTTCACCTCGGATTTGGCCGATGCGGTACGCCGCTCGGATATCGTAATTTTGGCGGTAGGTACCCCTTCTCTGGCTAACGGCGAGGCGAATTTGTCATACATTGAACAGGCGGCCGCTGATGTTGGGAAAGCCATGAACGGGTATAAGATTATTATGACCAAGAGTACTGTACCTGTCGGAACGAACGAAAAGATTAAGGACGTGTTGGCTCGTCACACGAGTTTGTCTTTCGATATCGTCTCCGCGCCGGAGTTCCTGAGAGAAGGTTCAGCCATCAATGATACGCTTTATCCGGATCGCATCATTATTGGTTTGGACAATACAGGATTGCGTGAAACCATGGTCACTCTGCATCAGGTGTTCACGGATAAAATCTATGTGACGGATATCCGTAGTGCTGAAATGATCAAATACGCGTCCAATGCGTTTCTGGCAACTAAAATTTCGTTCATTAACGAAATCGCTAATATTTGCGAAAAGGTTGGTGCCGATGTAACCTGTGTGGCTGACGGTATGGGTATGGACAAACGGATTGGCTCCTCTTTCCTACAAGCAGGGATCGGGTATGGTGGCTCTTGCTTTCCAAAAGACACAAATGCGCTTATCCAAATTGCAGGTAATGTAGACTATGAATTTAAGTTGTTGAAATCGGTGGTCGAGGTGAATACCGACCAGCGCTTTATGATTGTATCCAAGCTGCGCGAATCGCTGGGTCAACTGAACGGTGTGTCCATTGGCATTTGGGGCCTCGCCTTCAAGCCAAATACAGATGACATCCGCGAAGCTCCAGCACTGGAAATCGTAGAAACGCTCATTCAGGCAGGCGCTATTGTCAAACTGTATGATCCCATTGCGATGGATAAATTCAAGGAGCGCGTGGATCACCCGAATATTATGTGGTGCTCATCCCCACAGCAAGCCGCTGAAGGTAGCGACGCTGTGTGCCTGTTGACCGATTGGGAAGAGTTCAAAAAAGTCGATCTCGTACAACTGGCCTCCATTTTGCGCAAGCCGGTTCTCATTGACGGTCGTAACGTATTCGCTGAGGAACAGATCCAAGGCTCCGGGCTGGAATACTACTCCGTGGGTCGTCCGCGGATGAGTGGGTGGAATCGGGATAAAGTGGAAGTTTAAAAGTGACAGATTAAAAAGTGACTGTGGCGGTGTTGGAGGCGCTGAAGGCGCTACGCGTGCAGATTGTTCTTCCGATTGCTGTTACCCCCGGATTTTCTGGATTATATAAAACATTCAAAGGTTAAAATCCGGGGATAAAGGCAAACGCTGACGCTTCTTCAGAACAATTCTGCCCGCTCCGCTGCTTTTCGCCGTGGAGTCACAATTTTTAAACTCCCACCTTATGGGGGGAGTAGAAGGGCAGATCAGAAGGAGCGGCGCGGTTGATGCCGCTCCTTCCGATCAAAGCGCCATGCGGCTGTACCGCGGCGCCGCTCCTGTGAAGCAAGGCAGGTAAACGCCAAGCGTGAGATTTTACAGGCTGACCGGACTTAATAATGTCCGGTCGTGCCTTTTGCAATAAACGGTATGATCGGCATGATGCATTTTTGAGTAGCGCAGGGATGGATTTGAATCTGGAGAAGCGGAGCGTTCGCCTTTGACGTGGTATTCTTACATTTAAATGTCTTATACAATCCAAAGAATCCCACGGCAACAGCGATCATAAGATTAAATTCATACCGTAGCGGGTAGTCAACAACTCATCATCAGAACGATCATCCAACCAATATAGAGAGGAAGTGGAGAGTTATGAAGCTCGTACTTTTGTCTGGTGGTTCCGGTAAAAGATTATGGCCTTTGTCCAACGATTCCCGTTCCAAACAATTTTTGAAGGTACTGGAGAGCCCGGAGGGGATTTCGGAATCCATGGTACAGCGGGTATGGAGACAATTGGGAGACAATGGATTATCAGAATCCTCGTTTATTGCGACAGGGAGAGCACAGGTCGAAATGATCCAGAGTCAGGTCGGGCCGAATACGCGCATCATTGTTGAGCCGGAACGCAGAGACACCTTTCCTGCGATTGCGCTGACAGCGACTTATCTATATTCCATTGCTGGTGTTTCCCCTGATGAAATTATAGCTATTTTGCCTGTAGATCCTTATGTTGAGGATGCTTTCTTCGCTTCCGTAGCCCAGCTGGAACATACACTCCAGGAGAGTGAAGGCAAGCTTGCTTTAATCGGGGTTGTCCCTTCCTATCCTTCAGAGAAATATGGTTACATTATTCCGAAAAACGATGCCACCCAAGGTAGCACTGGCTACCGCGAAGTGAGCCATTTTCAAGAGAAACCCGACCGGGAGCAGGCGGAGCGTCTGATTGAACGCAATGCTCTATGGAACTGCGGGGTTTTTGCATTCAAATTAAGTTATTTGCTGGATATCTTGGCATCCAAGGGGTTGCCGCTTAATTATGAAGAAATGCAAAAGCAATACGCATCTCTGGAAAAAATCAGCTTTGACTATGAAGTAGTCGAGAAGGAAAAGGATATCGTAGTTCTTCCGTACGATGGTTTTTGGAAGGATTTGGGTACCTGGAATACACTCACAGAAGAAATGTCTAATCAACAAGTGGGCAGAGGTGTAGTAACGGAGGATTGCGTCAATACGAGTCTTATTAACGAGTTAGACATTCCTGTGGCGATCATTGGAACGAATGATCTGATTGTAGCCGCTAGCCCGGATGGTATTCTTGTGACCAATAAGGCTGAAAGTCCTCGCATTAAGGAAGTGCTCAAGGCTCATGATCAGCGTCCAATGTATGAAGAACGTCGTTGGGGGCAGTATCGGGTTGTGGATTATGTTAAGTATGACGAGGGTAACGAGGTATTGACCAAACGAATCCGCGTACGGAAAGGCAAAAATATCAGCTATCAGCTTCATTTCAAACGGAGTGAAATTTGGACCATTATTAGCGGTGAAGCGGAAATTATTTTGAATGAGAAGCTGCACAAAGTAAAAGCTGGTGATGTAGTTCGCATTCCTGAAGGAACGAAGCATAGCATTTTGGCTGTGACCGATGTGGATTTTATTGAGGTGCAGACTGGTTCTGAATTGGTTGAAGAGGATATTGTCCGCTTTTGTATGGATTGGAATGAAATTTCCCGTCACCAATTTATCTCATAATTGTTTTCGTAAAAACGAAAAAAAGACGAATCTATGAAAATTCATAGCTCAAACTGTCGAAATTGGGCGAAAACCTGTAAATTCATGAACATGACCTATTAAATTTTGGTAAAAGAAAGTCGATACTTAGGGTAAGAAGGAATCCAAACTCCTTCCAACGATAAACGCAGCCCTGTCGAAAGGCAGGTACGCAAAGCTAAAGGGCCTTCCGTAGGGATGGCAGCCTGGCTACCGAAAGGAAGAGCAAAAAGTGAGATTCAATTTTATTCCTCTGTATCGACTGATACGTCATGCACTCCCCGTAGTTATGCTTTTTTCTTTGTTGCCCGTCGGTTTTGGTGAATCTCTGTCTGTGGCGAATGCCGCTGCATTACAACCTGTTAATTCGGACGCTTCTACTCAGGCCCGTGAACTATACAGCTATTTACTCAGCATCTCGGGGAAAAAAATAATCACCGGTCAGCATGATTATTTGGAGAGTCCGGATGAATTAAGTAACAAGGTCCAAAAAATCAGTCAGGCGTATGTGGGTGTGCACGGCTATGAGATGGGAGCCATCTCAGGTCAATCTGCCGCTTCGGAAGCAGCACAACGTAAAAATGTTGTCGATAGCGCGATCCGCTGGAGCAGATCCGGAGGCATTGTGACGATGACTTTTCATGAAGCGCTGCCGGGTAGACCACTGACTTGGGCCAATGTGCAGGCGAAAGTAAGTCAGACGGAGTTCAATAAATACGTGACGCCAGGCACTGCGCAGTATAACCTCCTCATTGCCGATCTGGATAAGGTCGCTGTATCGCTAAAGCAGCTTCGTGATGCGGGTGTTCCGGTTTTATGGAGACCTTATCACGAAATGAATGGTGACTGGTTCTGGTGGGGAAACAAAACTAATTTCAATCAGCTATGGAATATCATGTATGACCGTTTTGTAAACACACATCAACTAGACAATCTGCTGTGGGTATGGAGCCCGAATGCTCCTAATTCGTATACCTTCCCGTATACCCCTAAATATCCGGGGGATGACAAAGTAGACATTTTGGCTGTAGACATTTACAACAATGATTTTGAACAAAGTCATTATGAAGGTCTGCTCGGGTTGGCAGGGGATAAGCCGATTGCCATTGGGGAACACGGTGAGATGCCCAGCTCCGAGGTATTACAGGCTCAGCCCAAATGGGTGTATTCCATGACTTGGGGAAAGATGCTGACCGAGAATAACACAACGGATCAAATTCAGGATTATATGAATGATTCGAGGAGCTTGACGCGAGATGATGTGAAAAATGGATTGGCAGCAGTTCAACAACCCGGGACAGATGTACCAACCCTACCGGACGAGGGGCAAAGCGAGCCTATCCCGGCTCCTCCTTCTGTTCCGGATATGGTTTATGCGAACGGGCTGCGGGGTGAATATTTTAACAACATGAATCTGGATGGTAGTGCTGCTTTGACCCGTACAGATAGCAAGCTGGACTATAACTGGCGTGCTGCCACAGCTGATGCAAGGGTGAACGCTGATCGGTTCTCCGTTCGCTGGACAGGTAAAATGAAGCCACAATATAGTGAGACCTATACGTTTACAACGATATCTGATGATGGAATCCGGGTATGGGTAGACGGCAAGCTAATTATTGATAGCTGGTTTAAGCAAAGCTGGACAGAGCGCAAGGGCAGTATCACCTTGCAAGCAGGTAAAATGGTAGATTTAAAAGTTGAATACTATGATGAATATGGTGACGCAATGGCACGTCTGATGTGGGAAAGTCAGCATGAAGCGAAAGCGGTGATTCCCGGTAACGCTTTGTTTCTTCCTTAATAGATTCTCTTTCCCGGTCAAAAATTTTGAGGAGAGAGGGTGGATCATATGATGAAAAAATGGTTGACCCACAGGTATACGCCAGTATTATCCGGGCTGCTGGGGGTCGTAGCTATAGCGCTGATCGCTTGGTTGATTTACACGCCTTCAAGGAGCGTAGAACTGCCGACGGATAAAGTAGCGGCAGCCAGTCCAGTATGGAAGCTGGGACAGAGGGATGATTCTTCAGCGGAATTTAGAGGAGTGATTGGTAGAGACAATATCAACATTCCTACAGCCTCTGCTTCTACCGAATCGTCGGCTAAAGGAATATCGTCTGCAACGTCCATAGCAGAGAATACAGCGGCCCCGGTATTGCTCAGCAGTGGAGATATTCCTCCCGGCTTGAATGCGTCCACGAATCCTGAACTGTCGCTCCAGTATAAGCTGGATCAAGTTCCTCCCAATGGAGTGATATTCCGTGTACGGATTTTGGATGCGGGCAAAGCTGTTCCGCAATTGGCTGTATTTTCAAATTATCAGCTGTCCGGTATCATTCAAATCGCTGGGGTTTCCGGTACGGGCAGTGCATATAATTACAAAAGCAACTACGAGTTGTATATCCCCAAAGAGCAATTGCAAAGCGGTGTTAACGTACTCAAGCTAAAGACAGCGCGCTGCCTATACTGCTCCTCTGCAGAAGATAAAAATGTGTGGTGGACCTGGGATGACTTGAGCTTGGAGACGTTAGCTTCACCTGCGATCGAACCGGTACACGGTAAATATATACTGACCGGAACAAATGTGAACAATAAAGAATTTTATTATGATCAGGGTGCAGTTAAGCATTTACCATACGTTCTCAAGTGGCTGGGCATTGCTTATAGTGGCAACGTCATGAGGGTCACCTGTGCCAGTAATGTGGGCAAGGCATGTACAGACGTGGATGATTACTATCAAACGTTAAAGCAGTATAATATGCAATCGTCTGCTTTGTATTTATATACAGGTGATATTAAGCTGCAAAAAGATGGTTCTCTGCCAGAGACGGCCAAGCAAAAGTTGCGCGATTATGTAAAAAAATACGGTTCTTATCTTCAATATTATGAAGTAGATAACGAACCTGGATTATTTAATCGCTCCAAGGCGGTAAACCTGGCTGTGGCCAAGTGGTTGAATACAGAAGGCAAGCAATTGGCACCGCATCTCAAAACCGTAGCACCGGGCTGGGCCTACTGGCCAACGTACTCTACCAAGGCGTGCAAAAATCAAACTAGTGGTACGCAAAAATGCGGTGACCCAGATGGATGGGAACGGGACCCGGCGCAACGTAAACAGCTGGAGGAAGTCACCGACCTGACCAATGGACACGCCTATGGTGAATCGTATAATGAAGAGGGCGGGGGCAGCTTCGTCCAAAATTTGAAAACCTTCGGCGGTTCGAGCAATGGACTGGCGAAAAAGATGCTGAACACAGAGTTCGGTACCAATGATACGCATCGAGACAATCCAGATTACGGGGCTAGTCAGCCACAAGCAGCTGCATTCGACCGGATTATGCGTTCGCAAATTGGGTTTGCCGATATGTTTATCCAGCACGCTGCTTTTTATAAAGATTATACGCTGTTTAAAACAGGCTTCGATCTGCAAAGTCATAACCCGGCCAACACAGAAATTTATCCGTTCGGGCAAGGACAGGACACCCGCGTTAAGATCATGAGACGCTTGAGCTTAGCCTATGCCACCCATGGAAAACCTCTGACTTATACAGTGCTGAATCCAGAGGATACCAAGGATAAGATGGTGTATGTTCGTGCGGTGGATACGTCCAAGCTTAAACCGCTGGCAGGTAGCGGCGCTACTTCAGACAAATTGCTGGTGAATCTAGTGAATTTCGAAGCTACCCCGCAGACCGTTCGTGTACGGGTAACGATGCCGAAATCCGGTTTGTACACGGGTGAACGTTTTGGAGCGGGTTCTACTTACAGTCAGGCACAGCGTTCCATATCAGGGCTCAAGGCTTCTCCTGCCCTTGATTTTGAAGAAAAGCTGGGTCCTGGCGAAGCGGTACAATATATTTTGGAATTAAAAAGCACAGATCAGACCGCAGCTTCAGCCCCAACAGGGGTGAAGGCTGCCTCTGTTCAGGATGGGGCGGTAAAAATTAATTGGCTTCAGGCAGAAGGCGTATCTTCCTATGATGTGCTGCGTGCTGACGGGACCGACGGGGCCTATCAGGTGATTGCCTCGCAAGTAGCGGGAAGCACGTACACAGACCGCACAGTAAAAGCTGGAGGCCACTATGTCTACAAAGTCCGGGCGACCGGAGGCACTCAGGTTTCCCAGGCAGCCGAGGTCGCTTAATAACAGATCGGAATGTATATAGGACCTGAGTTAACGAATACCTAACATCATTTCGAAATAAAACAAAAAAGAACCTATCAGGAGAAAATAGGACCTGACAGGTTCTTTTTTGTTGGAAAATCGTTCTGATTTGCCAATACTTTACGTATAATGAAGAAAAAAATAAGAAAATCCTTTTATATTCTCGTCATAAGACGACAACATTGCAGGTATGTATTCATATATAATAGTTTTGTTCATGACTATACATACATGGTTTTGTGGGAAATCTCTTTCCGATGACCAAGAATAATAAAGCGAGGTTAATGCTGAATGAACAAGGAGACAGAATTAGGGGTGAACAACCCTCTTTTTCAAAACAACGTACGGAAAGTAGACAAAGCCGCTATCGACTTGGACATCCGGGACATTTTGCTCCAATGTGGGTTCACGATGCCAGAATGGCTAGAAAGCGACGCTGATGGAACCATATACCGGAAGGACAAGCGCGTGTAAATTCCAACGGTTGGTCTTACTTGAGCGAGACGTGAAGCAATCGGCCGCTTTCTTTATTCCAACATTCGTTCCATTCGGACAAATGCAATAAAACGTTTGGCTTCTTCCTCAGACAAGGTGCGTCCGTCAATGGTCAGGTTGAAACGTTGCAGAATATCCTCGTCGGACAGTTCAAGCTGGTCCACAAATTCCCTCACATCTGAATCCAATATTGCCGCCGGATGGCTCGTACGTCCCACCAAGTAGTCAATCGTTACCCCGAAAATATCAGCGAGCTTGGTCAGGATCTCAAAATCTGGCTTGCGCCTATTTTTTTCATAGTGAGAAAGAGCTGCCCGCGTAATTCCGAGGGATTGCGCTAGTTCCTCTTGTTTTAATCCCTTATGTTCTCGTAATTCAGCGATGCGGGTGCCATAATTCATCTGTTTTTCCTCCTGAAGGCAAGGTTAAGAAAGGTAAAAAAGCAATTTTACGCTTGACAAGATACGTTTTGTATCATAAATTAGTTATGTAAGTTACATAACGTATCTTTATTTCATAGTTTTCACTTATATCTTCGTTTATATACCCTAAGAGGCCACCGATGATTGAGCATTTTGTGCTTATTCGCTGGCTAGACCTTCTATGCGCTATTATACAACATTTTACTATAGATTAGAGGGTCATGCATCGTTCTTTTCCCCGTTATGCAGAGGATCAGTACAAGCGTTATTGCATCGAAAACAAGTCAATCAGGGAGGACTGGTCTTGTGCAGTTGAAAGAGTACATCCGTTTGATCCGTAAAAGAATGTGGTTGATTGGTAGCATCGTACTGCTGGTATGTACAGTAGTGGGCATAAAAAATGTATATTTTACCCCGCAGATTTATGAAGCTACCGCAAAGCTCATTATCAACCAGACGCCACGACCGGATCGTGCAGGTGTCGTTGATTACAGTGTAGTTCAAACGAATATAGCCTTAACGAACTCATATAAGCAAATTATGATCTCCTCGGCGATTATGGATCAGGTGGTCGCCAGCTTCCCCGACCTTAAGGTCACTCCGTCAGCTTTGGCGCAAAAATTAAGAGTGAACACCGCTGGTGATTCACAGGTCATGGATGTAACAATCCGCGATTTATCGTATACGAAGGCTGTGAAAACCGTCAATGCGGTAGCCAAAGTATTCAAACGGCAAATTCCCTCTATCATGAAAATGGACAATGTCACCATCCTAAGCGAAGCCAGTCTGAATGATCCAGCAGTTCCCGTCAACAGTAATCCCGCTATACAGATATTTATTGCTTTTGCCACCTCTTTATTGTTGGGAATCGGCTTGGCGTTTTTGCTGGAGGTACTGGATGATACATTTAAGAATGAAGAGGATATTGAAAAAGAACTCGGTCTGCCTACCTTATCCCTGATTACGAAAATGAAAAAAGAAGATAAACGCTCTGACAGCTCGACTACAACTCCTAAACAGGTAGGTGAAGGGCAATATGCCGCGATTAATCAATAATCAGCTCGTTACATCCCTACATGCTCAGTCTTCCGTTTCGGAGGAGTACCGCATGCTTCGCACTAACATCCAGTTTTCTTCTATAGACGAGCCGATTGAGGTTATGATGGTGGCGTCCGCTCAGGCGGGTGAAGGCAGAACGGTCACGATTAGCAATTTGGCTGTAACCTATGCGCAAGAGGGGAAAAAGGTGCTGATTATGGATATGGATCTGCGCCGCTCCTCCTTGCACCATATGTTTGGTTTGCGTAATCATACAGGGCTGACACGGGTACTTGCCAATCAACAGGCATGGCAGGATGTGGTTCAGGAAACCGGGATTGACCATCTGCATGCAATTACAGCCGGGCCGAACCCGCCCAATCCGTCTGAGATGCTCAGTTCCCGCAGAATGAATGCTCTGCTAGTTGAGCTAAAAGAACATTATGACGTGATCTTAATGGATACGCCGCCGTTGCTGTCCTTTCCGGATGGCTTAATTATAAGCGCTATGTGTGACGGAGTCATTCTGGTGGTGCAGGCAGGGAAGGTCAAAAAGGATGTCGTCAAGAAAGCAAAAGCGAATTTGGAAAGAGTAAAGGCGCGCATTCTGGGTGTCGTACTTAATAATGTGAAGCGTTCGAATACCCGCGCCGAGAGGGGTATGGAGGAACGCAATCTGACATGAATAAAAAGGAGGAAAATGAGAGTATATAAAATTCTTTTAACAATGTATAAATAATAATTATCAATAAGGAGCGAGGTGATGAGACGTGTCTTCTTCCCGCTCGAACGATGCCGAAGTGCTGGGCGCGTCAGTGGATGTATATTCGGTCGCTCATGGGCTTGAACGGCGGCAAGGATGGAACGTATACCCGTTCGTGAAGCGAAGCATGGATATTATATTGTCTTTCATTGGAATCATCGTACTATGCCCGGTATTTCTGCTTGTCATTTTGCTGATTAAGCTGGAGGACCCAAAAGGCAGTGCGTTATTTTATCAAGTACGTATTGGGAAAAATGAGCGTCCGTTTCGCATGATCAAATTTCGTTCCATGGTGTCTGATGCCGAAGCGAGATTGTCTGCACTGCTGGTGGAAAATGAAATTGAGGGTGCGATGTTCAAAATGCGGGACGATCCCCGAATTACCCGTGTGGGTCGCTTTCTTCGCAGAACGAGCATCGACGAGCTGCCACAACTGTTCAATGTACTGCGTGGGCAGATGAGTCTGGTAGGACCCAGACCCCCGTTGCCAAGAGAAGTCCATAATTACACAGTGAGGGATAAGCTGCGTCTGACGGTTACACCAGGCTGCACCGGTCTATGGCAGATCAGCGGTCGTAATCATCTAAGCTTTAACCAGATGGTAGAACTGGATTTGGAGTACATATCCAGACGCAGTTTCCGCACAGATATGATCATTATGCTGAAAACATTTCGTGTGCTGCTAGGCTCCAAGGATGCGTATTAAAGTCTTTCATTTTCACGAAGAAGGTAGGGGATAAGTATGGATCTTCATTCCAACATATATGTAGCAGGGCATAACGGACTGGTGGGTTCCGCTATTGTCCGAGCGCTTCAGAATGCGGGTTACCGTCATATTATTACTCGCACAAGCCGTGAGCTGGATCTACGCAATAAAGAGGCAGTAGATCATTTTTTTGAAACAGAGCCTGTGGATTATGTATTTCTGGCAGCGGCCAAGGTTGGTGGGATTTTGGCGAATAACGAATATCCGGCTGATTTTATCCGTGACAATCTGCTTATACAAACGAATGTGATTGATGCGGCTTACCGGGTGAATGTAGGCAAGCTGTTATTCCTCGGCTCTACCTGTATCTATCCTAAATTTGCTCCGCAGCCGTTGCGAGAAGAATATCTGCTTACGGGTGAACTGGAGCCTACTAATGAGGCCTATGCGATTGCTAAAATTGCCGGGATTAAAATGTGTCAGTCTTACAACCGTCAGTATGGAACCCGGTTTATTTCTGTGATGCCGACGAATTTATACGGTCCGGGCGACAATTTTGATCTCCAGACCTCTCATGTGCTGCCTGCGCTCATCCGTAAGTTTCATGAAGCCAAGCTGAATCAATCTCCGACTGTAGAAGTATGGGGATCTGGTACGCCGCGCCGAGAATTTCTTCATTCTGATGATCTGGCTGAAGCCTGTCTGTTCCTGATGAACAATTATGAGGGAAATGAAATTGTAAATATCGGCGTAGGTGAGGATATCTCCATTCGTGAGCTGGCTGAACGAGTGAAGAATGTAGTCGGCTATGAGGGAGAAATTACCTTTAACACCTCCGCTCCTGATGGAACGCCGCGTAAGTTGGTAGATGTATCCCGAATTTCCGGGCTGGGCTGGTCGGCGCGTATTTCACTAGAAGAGGGATTAAGGTCTGTGTATCAGGCATTTCAAGGCCTGGATCTGGTTGAACAATAAAAAAACGGTGGGGGAATTGGAATGAAAAAAGCGCTGATCACAGGGATTACCGGACAAGACGGGTCCTATCTGGCTGAGTTGCTGCTGTCCAAGGATTATGAGGTGTACGGGGTGCGCAGACGAACCAGCACACCGAACTTTGAAAATGTAGCGCATATCCAGAATGACATCCATTGGCTTTCCGGTGATATGACCGATCTGGCTTCATTGATCGAAGCCGTCCGTCAGTCCGACCCGGATGAGGTCTACAACTTGGCTGCTCAATCTTTCGTAGCGGCCTCATGGCCGCAGCCGTTGGCTACAGGGCAGATTACAGCGCTATCTGTCACCAATATGCTGGAGGCGGTTCGAATTGCCAAACCGGAAGCGCGCTTTTATCAGGCGTCAAGCAGCGAGATGTTCGGTAAGGTGCTGGAGACACCCCAGACAGAAACGACTCCGTTTTACCCACGTAGTCCCTACGGTGTAGCCAAAGTGTACGGCCATTGGATTACAGTGAACTATCGCGAAAGCTTTGATATGTTTGCTTGCTCTGGCATTCTGTTCAATCACGAATCGCCACGCCGAGGACTGGAATTTGTAACGCGTAAAGTGTCGGATGCGGTAGCTCGTATCAAGCTAGGGTTGCAGCAGGAGCTGCGCATGGGAAATTTGGATTCACTGCGAGACTGGGGTTTTGCAGGCGATTATGTAAAGGCGATGTGGCTGATGCTTCAGCAGGATCAACCAGATGATTACGTCATTTCCACAGGAGAAATGCATTCTGTACGTGAATTGCTGCAAATTGCCTTTTCCCATGTAGGTTTAAATTATGAGGATTACGTCGTGATCGATCCTCAATTTGTCCGTCCGGCAGAGGTAGATTTATTGCTCGGCGATTGTGCCAAGGCGAAAGAAAAGCTGGGTTGGCGATTGGAAGTAGGCTTCGAGCAGCTCATTCATATGATGGTGGATACAGACTTGGAGCGGGTAAAAAGGCAGGCTGCAGTTGAAGCTTCTGTCGTCGTGTAAGAGATGGAGAGGCCACCCGCCTGGGCGGGGGGGTCTCTTCGCTGTACATGATTGCAGCTGCATTGACAGAACAGCAGGTTATAAGGCTGTGCGAAAGGTCATTTTTTAAGATGGAGTAAAACCTATGACATTAGTCAAAAAACGCGCCAAACCGCGCAGAAGTTTGCTGGTGAATACATCCTGGCTGTTCGGTGACAAAATGATTCGCATGGTGTTTGGCCTGGCAGTCAGCATCATCATGGCGAGAGTGTTGGGACCAGAGGAGCTGGGAAAGTGGAATTATGCGGAATCCTTTTTCGGGATGTTTCTGATTTTCACGACCCTTGGCTTTGATTCTATATTAGTACGCGATCTTGTCAAAGACCCCAAGGATGAGCATGAGCTATTGGGGACGGCGGTTCTGCTGAAATTGGTAGGTACTCTGATAGCCATTGTACTGTCCTATTCCTTCATTTCACTGCTCAGACCGGAAGATAGTTCAGTGCGGTTGATCAATCTGATCCTGGCTACGGCCTCGATATTTCAATTGTTTGATATCATCGACTACTGGTTTCGTGCGCAGATGCTGTCCAAATACACGGTCGTTGCCAAGAATACCGCTTTTGTTCTCGGCTCCACCATCAAAATCATTCTTTTGTTGTCCGGTGTCCCGATATGGTTGGTAGCGTTGTGTGCTCATGGAGAGTTTCTGTTGGGAAGCCTGCTGCTGCTGTATTTCTTCCATAAGGAAGGACGACGTGTGAACCGATGGACGTTCCGCTTAACCACAGCTCGGCGAATCATGAATCACAGTTGGCCGCTTATATTGTCATCCTCCGCTGTATATGTACAGGCACGGATCGATCAAGTCATTATCGGTGAACTGCTGGGGAATGCTGCGGTCGGGCAATACTCCGTTGCACTCCGACTCATCGAAGTGCTGGGCTTCATTCCGGTCGTTCTGACGACGGCTTATGCTCCGGTGGTGACGCGTTCAAAGCAGAAAGGAAGCGACGAATACAGACAGACATTGTCCAAGGTGTATCGGCTGATGTTTATATGCTTTCTTGTGACCTCGGTACCTTTATTTTTTCTGTCCCAATGGGTAGTGGTTGTGCTGTATGGGAGAGAATTTACCGAAGCAGGTTCGCTGTTGTCTCTGTTTGCGATTCGTCTGTTTTTCACCAACTTCAGTGTTGCTAAAAGCTTGTTTATTACCAATGAAAATTTGTTTAGATACACGCTGCTGACCTCGGTGGTAGGGGCGGTTACGAATATCGCTTTCAATTACGCGCTAATCCCTTTGCTTGGTGTCCGAGGGTCGTTAGTGGCGACGATCTTGTCCTTTACGATATCTGTATTTCTATTAGATTTGCTGTTTAAGGAAGTTAAATCTAATTTGGGTTGGATGATGAAGTCCATCCTGACCTTTTGGCGTGTTCAAATTACAGTACCGAAAGTTGGAGAGAACAATCATGATACCCATTAAACCGTTTGTTCGGCATGAGGAACAGTGCCCGCATTGTGGAGGTAAGGTACGTGGTGGAGAGGTGCTGTGGCAGGGAATCCATGTATGTGTCAGTACTGCGTGTGAGGGGTGCGGACGCGAATATCTCGAGGACATGAGGGTCGGTCATGCCACGTATTCACCTTATCGTGTAGAAATGCCTGACTATATTCTGACCGGTGATGCGAAGTCGAGAAAATGGCTCGGAGAGCCTTTGCGGCAATCGTTGATGAATCCTTCCTATGACTTAGCAGTCGGCATGACCGTGCATAAAATGAAAGCTTCTACACGTGTAATCATCGTCAACACTATGGATTATTTGTATGGTCATGCGTTGCTCAAGCTGCTCAATGTGCAACGCGAATACGAGCAATCCCCGGACCTGGGAATTATCGTCATTGTGCAAAAGTCGCTGGAGTGGATGGTGCCAGCATATGTGTCTGAAATTTGGACGGTTGATGTGCCATTCAGCAGGGCACGTAACTTTTATCCTGTGCTACATCATCGGATGATTGAGGAACTGATGCGTTTTGATGAGGTGTATGTCAGCCCGGCATATTCACATCCCAATCAGTTTGATATTGAGCAGTTTACAGGTGTCTCCCGCTATGACGAGGGGCGTGAGTCGGAGCCGCGCATTACCTTCGTATGGAGGGAAGATCGCTTGTGGAGCGGCAGCCATCATATCGCAAGAGCGGTACAGAAATTTCCGCAGCTCAAACGTGGGCTAAAACCGCTAATTTATCATCAGCGCAGTAAAATCATACGGCTGTTCCGCAGGCTAAAAGAAAGCTTCCCAGATCATCGTTTTACAGTCGCTGGACTTGGGCGTACCGGGAGCTTCCCGGCATGGATTTCTGATGAGCGTGTCACACGCTTCGATCGAGAAAGTGAGCTGCGGGTCTGCGAGGTATACGCAGCCAGCCAATTAGTAATCGGTATCCACGGCTCTAATATGCTGCTGCCCTCTGCGCATGCCAGCATGACCATTGATTTGATGCCCAAGGACCGATGGGGGAATTACGCTCAGGATATTTTATTTCACGAAACGGATCATCGGCTTACAGCCTACAAATACCGCTTTGTGCCGATGGAATCGAGTGTGACTCTAGTGGCAGATATGGCAGCTGCCCAGCTCAAAGGGGCAGATCATTTTAATATGCAGATGACGGAGGAAAGGCAGCGTGAACATTCAAGTTGGAGGGGAAAGGCCGCTTCGGGGCGGGTTTGATCCTGGAGCAACTATTGTGGATGGAAGGCCGCTTCGGGACGGGTTTGATCTTCCGATCGCTGTTGACGAGGGATTCCCTGGATTGAATAAGCCCTGTAAGAGGTCGGAATCCCACGTCAAAGGCGAACGCTGACGCTTCTCCAGATTCAAACCCTTACCCTCCGCTACCCACCGCCGCCAAAAAAGAATTTCCCCCAGCCTCTAGGGTGGGAAAGGTAAGAGCCGTCTGGCGATAGCTTCGCCCTATCGCCGCGAACTTCTCGCCGGGCATGCATGCCGGCGAAATTAATGCTCTGTACCGTTCTCTGTCAGGGTGACAGCGTTTGGTGGATAACACTCACGACAAGCAACAATCAAGTCTAGTTAAGGCGTCTTGCTTGGTTAACCCGGCGACAATATTACCATGCTGGCTTGAGAGCTTGCCCTAATCGTACCAAGCTCTCAAGCTGTTCGACGAAGTCAACGCCTGCGTGCATTCGCTCGCGTATATCCGCGCAGCGGGGGGCACTTCATGCCCAGCGTTCCCTTTTTTGAAATGGGGTGACTTTATAGACCCGGCGGTCAGTAGCGGAGCGGTCCATTTGAATCTGAAGAAGCGCTAGCGTTCGCCTTTGCAGTGGGATTCTTACCTCGGAATGTTTTATATATCCAGGAATCCCACTGCAACAGCGATCGGAAGATCAAATGGAACGCGCAGCGTTCTCTGAACCCTCCGTGCTCCATAACTCACCCAATATGAAATGGCAGGAGCCCTGATGATGATTCAAAAAATATTGTATCTCCGCAATTTTGCCAGCAAAGTGAACGGGGACTCATACAATTTACAGGAAGTCGGTTTGGGCAAAGCACTCGTTCGAAAAGGCTATGATTGCGATATTGTTTACTACAACGATCGTAAAGAAACCCATCTGGAACAGGTCTACCGTCACGAAGGATGCACCTTGCGTATTATCTGGCTCCACGGGTTTAAGTTCTTAAGCAACAGCATCTACAGAGATGTTCTCAAAGATTCTTTTCTGGATGCCTATGGTCTGGTCATTACTACAGAATACAACCAGATCATGACCTATCTGCTTTCCCGCAAATGTCCTGATAAGCTGGCGTTGTATCACGGCCCATACCGAGATAACACGCACGCGCTGATCCGCAAACTGTACGATATTATGCTGCTTCCGAAGGTAGCAAAATCTCTACGCCGTACCTATGTCAAATCCGATCTTGCTAAGCGCTATTTGGAGAATAAAGGTTTTGACAACGTGGTTACGATTGGGGTCGGACTGGATCGCAGTAAAGTAGAGAGAGCATTCGATAGTGAAACCAGTAACAACAGTGAAGACATAAGCGGAGAACGTGAGGAAAACCGTGAGGTCGCGAATGAGCTGCGTCGAATCGGAGATCGTCCGGTGCTACTGTATGTTGGTGTATTGGAGGAACGGAGAAATATACGTTTTATGCTGACTACGTTCAAAAGGGTACTCCAAAAGCATCCTAGTTGCCTTTTGTTAATGGTCGGGGATGGACGGAAGGCGGACACAGACCGCTATTGGACATATGCTCATGAACTGGGAATAACGGACAGTATTATACATTTTTCAAGAGTGGAGCAACGTCATCTGTGGCAGGTTTACGGAGCGGCGGATGTGATGCTGTTTCCGACCCAATACGATATTTTCGGTATGGTGCTGCTGGAAAGCATGCTGTTTCGCGTCCCGATTATCTCTTCGGTAAACGGGGGCTCGGTTACCTTGATTGAGGACGGAGTGAGCGGAGTGGTGCTGAGAAGCTTTTCAGAAGAGGAATGGTCTGGTCGGATAGGCGATTTGCTGGATAATGCTGAGCTGAGACGAAGTATGGCGGAGAAGGCCTTCCTTACGGTCGAGCGTATGTCGTGGGATCGCATTGCGGATGAAATAGTAAGCCATCAAGGGATCAAACCTACGAGTTCGAACCACGCTATGCAATCAACGCAGGAAAGAGGGGCAACCACGTGAGCCAAAAGGTCAGCAGACAGATGAGCCCTTCTGTGAGCAAGGTGCTGATCATCCATAACTTTTATCAGCAAAGCGGGGGAGAAGACAAGGTTGTCGAGCAAGAATCAGCTATGCTGCGTTCCAGAGGAATAGAGACAGAGCATTACTATGTGCACAACGACAGCATTCAAAGCAGAGGGCTAGCGAACATGGCAAAGCTGGCGGTAGAGGCGGCATGGTCCCTGCCGGAATTCAAAAGAATCAAGAAGCTGCTTTTACAGGTGAAGCCAGATGTGGTACATGTGCATAATTTTTTCCCGGTTATATCCCCTTCGGTCTATCATGCCTGTGAACGGCTGGGGATTCCGGTTGTCCAGACACTTCATAATTACAGGCTGATTTGTCCGGCGGCAACTTTTATGCGAGGGAATAAGGTTTGTGAAAAATGTCTGCACGGCACGCTGCTGCATTCCATCCGTCATGGATGCTATCGAGGTTCACAGCTTCAGACGATTCCGGTAGCGGCGATGATTAAGTTCAACGATCTGATCGGCACATGGCAGCACAAGGTAAGTCGCTATATTGCGCTGACGGAATTTGCACGGGACAAATTTGCCGAAAGCGGTATTCCACTGGATCGTATCGCGGTAAAGCCGAATTTTGTCCATCATAAAACAGTGAAAACCCAGTATGACCCGAATGATCGTTATTTATTGTTCGTGGGACGGATTTCAGCTGAAAAAGGGGTTCGCAATCTGCTGCAAGCTTGGTCACAGTTGGAAGATCGGGGGGGATTGAGACTGGTCATCATTGGGGATGGTCCGGAAAAGGCTGAATTGACCGCTGCTTATCCGCAGGAAGATGTTCGGTTTCTCGGTAAGCAGGATGGAGACACGGTACTGGATTGCATGAGCCGGGCCATGTATGTCATGGTGCCTTCCATTTGGTATGAAGGATTTCCCATGACCATTGTAGAGTCTTTTTCTGTTGGAACTCCGGTATTATGCAGCCGGCTCGGTGCACTGGAGGAAGTCGTGGAGGACGGGGTGACGGGTTTCCATTTTCAACATGATGATTTGGAAAATATAAAGACTGTGATTCGCTGTGCAGTAGCTTATGAAAACTATGCAGCTATGAGACAGAAGGTGTCGGAAAACTACGCTGCACGCTATACGGAAGAAGTGAATGTGAAGCAGCTGATGGCGATATATAGCGAGGCGATGGAGGAGCGTGATTATGAAGCAGCTGCCCCAATATAGAGTCGGAAGGATTGCGGATGCAGATATTGCAGCACTTACGTTTCAGGAGACGGTACACATGCTGGAACAATGGGCAGTCGGACGAAAGGACGGCTATGTTTGTATTTGCAACACGCATTCCATTGTCACAGCCGGGAATCATTCCGAGTTCCACGAAGCGCTCACTCAAGCCGATTTGTGTACTCCGGACGGTATGCCGTTGGTATGGGCGCTCAAGCTGTACGGATTTGAGCGTCAGGATCGGGTAGATGGTCCCAGTCTGATGCTCAAGTTGTGCGAACGTGCGCCACAGACGAAGGTAAGTATATATTTTTACGGCAGTACGCCGGATACGCTGGATAGCTTAAAAGAAAGAGTAGAACAGGATTACCCCGGAATCCGCATCGCGGGCAGCTTTTCGCCGCCATTTCGTGAGCTTCACCCAGATGAGGAGGATCGGATCATTGATGAAATCAATGCGTCTGGCGCGCATATCATATTCGTCAGCTTAGGCTGCCCGAAGCAGGAAATATGGATGCATCGAAACAAAGACCGCATTCATGGCGTGATGATTGGAGTAGGGGCGGCCTTTGACTATATCACTGGAAAGGTTCGTAGACCGCCACTAGCGATACAAAAGCTGGGGCTGGAGTGGCTGTACCGTCTGATCTGTGAACCGAAGCGATTATGGAAGAGGTATGCCTATAACAATCCGATGTATGTATACCGTTTTCTAAAATCTTATCGGCAAAACAAACGGCTTACGCTTTATCATAATCGGCTTGCAGGAAGAGATATAGAGAAGTGAAGTCGGTAAAAGCAGGATGCAATGAGACAGCAAGTAAAAGGGGGAGTTGCTTTGAAGTTATGTGTAATTGGTGCAGGGTATGTCGGGCTGGTGTCGGGGGTCTGTTTTGCCGCACTCGGGAATACCGTCGTCTGTGTAGATCAGAATGAGGACAAAATTCATCAGCTGCGTGCAGGTGGGGTGCCGATTTATGAACCGGGATTAAAGGCTCTAATTAAAGATAATGTAGAACAAGGCCGACTAAGCTTTACAACAGATACGGCTACTTCGGTGGAGGCAGCCGAAATTGTTATTTTGGCGGTCGGCACGCCTTCACTGCCAGGCGGAGAAGCGAACCTGTCCTATATTGAAGAAGCCGCCGGCGAGGTGGCAGACGCCATGAATGGCTACAAAGTAATTGTCACCAAAAGCACGGTGCCTGTCGGAACGAACGAACGTATTCAAAATTGGATTGCGAGCCGCACAAACTATTCGTTTGGTGTGGCTTCGGTTCCTGAATTTTTACGCGAAGGCTCAGCAGTCATAGACACCCTACAGCCAGATCGAATCATCATCGGAGCTTCCGATCCGCATGTGTCCGCTGTGCTGACTACACTGCACGAGCCGTTGACGACAAATATCGTAACCACGGATATCCGTTCGGCGGAGATGATCAAGTACGCGTCGAATGCTTTTTTGGCGACCAAAATTTCGTTTATTAATGAGATTGCAAATATTTGCGAAAAGGTGGGCGCAGACGTTACACGCGTGGCACACGGTATGGGACTGGATCAGCGGATCGGTTCCTCCTTTTTGTCTGCTGGTATCGGCTATGGGGGTTCCTGTTTTCCCAAGGATACACAAGCTCTGATCCAAATTGCAGGTAACGTGGACTATGAATTCAAGCTGCTGAAATCTGTGGTGGAAGTGAATCAGGGGCAACGTTTTAACGTGATTCGTAAACTGAAAGAGGCGCTGGGTGATCTGGAGGGAGCTACGATTGGTATATGGGGACTGGCCTTTAAACCGAATACAGATGACGTAAGAGATGCCCCGGCGCTGGATATCATGCAGTCGCTGCTGGAGGCAGGGGCGCAAATTCGTGCGTATGACCCGATCGCTACGGCTAACTTCCGCAGACTGCTGGACAGCTCGGAAGTAACGTGGGCAGATAGCGCACGAGAAGCGGCAGAGGGATGTGACGCACTGTGTCTATTGACGGAATGGGAAGAGTTTGGTGATATCGGGTTGGGTGAGCTGAATGAGCTTATGAAGTATCCAATTATGATTGACGGACGCAATGTGTACAGCGAAGAGCAAATCAGACAATCCGCCTTTGCATACTATTCTGTCGGCAGGCCACAGATGAACAATCTGGATGTAGATCGTCATCCGTCTGTAGTGAATCCGTAAAGGGGAGGCTGCGTATGAAACGATGGCTGAAGGTGACATTGGGGGCTGCGGCGTTATTGGTCGTAGGGGCTACTGCCTACACCGCTTATGTGTATCATTCCTTTAAAACAGCGGCGAATGCGATGTATCATCCGCGCAGCATCGTGCAGCCTGGGGCGGTTTCTACCCTTGCAACGGGCGGAGCAGGGCGATCTGTAGGTACAGACACTGGATCAAGTACACCCAATCCGGCAGCCATCTCCCAGTTCAAGCCGTTCACCGTGCTGGTGCTGGGCGTAGATCGGCGGCCTCACGATCCAGGACGATCGGATACGATGATCGTTTTGTCTGTTAACCCTGCCGAAGGCTCTATGTTGATGTTCAACATTCCGCGTGATACGCGAACAGAGTTGATCGGCAGGGGGCGTGAGGACAAAATCAATCACGCTTTTGCTTTTGGGGGCGTAGATATGTCGATCCGTACGGTAGAGCATTTTTTGAACCATCCGATAGATTACTATGTACAGATGAACATGGAAGGGTTTGCGAAAATGGTGGACCTTATGGGGGGAGTGGAGGTTCATAATCCACTTGATTTTCAATATGAGGGCCATCATTTTGCGCAGGGTAATTTGAACTTGAACGGGGCTGAGGCGTTGGCCTACGCTCGTATGCGATTCGATGATCCACGTGGGGATCTCGGAAGAAATGCCCGTCAGCGGGAGCTACTCAAGCAAATTCTGGCCCAGTCCATCAGCAAGGAAGGGCTGTTGAGGGTAAAGCCGATATTGGAAGCAGCGGGGGAGCAGATTCGCACAGACATTACCTTTGACGATATGACCACTTTCCTGACCCGGATCGGTCCGTCCCTCAAGCAGACGGATACCGTTGAACTGAAGGGACATGGGCGTAAAATTAACGGTGTATATTATTACATTGTGGAGGAGCAGGAACGCCAGCGTCTCCATGGAGTGCTGGAGAAGCACATGCTTACCACGGCCATATCGCCTTAGGTAAGTGCCCTATTTGGGAGGTCACCCGTAATTTTCTTCTAAAGACTTCTAAACAAGGCTTGTCCCACATACATCTGTAGAGAATTCGGTATAGTCGAACAGAGGGAGGGGCAGTGTGTGCTGTTTAGAAGGAGAGCGGCTTCGGCGTTCGTCCGTAAGCTATTATATTTTGCCATCATATGTGGATTGTTATGGCTGCTGTGGTTGGGTCTGCGTGGGGTGATGTCTACAGGCGAGGGCGATCAAGCGGTAGAAGCACTGAACGAGTTCTACACTATGGAGCAATCGGGAAATTTCGGAGGATCATGGGAGTTTTTTCATTCGCAAATGAAAAAGAAATTCGAGAAATCTACGTATGTACAGCAGCGTGCGCACGTTTTTATGCAGGATATGGGGACGGATACGTTCACGTTTGAACTGGGGGAGCCGCAGGCTGAATATGACATTCGTACCGATCCGAATGGAGAGGAGTTAGGGAAGGTTTACCGTATTACGGTCACTCAGCATTACAAGACCCGATTCGGTAATTTTGATATCGTACAGCCTTGTTATGTGACACAGGAAGATGAGAAATGGCGGGTGCTTTGGATATACAAGGACAAGGAATAGAGGTTGCGTGGTGTTTCTAAAAGGTTAAATATGGTACAATACTTCCAAAACCGGAAATGTAAAGTAAAATGGATAACAGCTTCACTCCGGATGGAAGGAGTTTCATAGTATGCAGCAAGCGACAGGACAGGTTCCCGTCATACGTATGGAGGGTGTGAGTAAAATCATTTCCTCAAAAGCGATCGTGGATGATCTGACGCTGGAGGTTCCGGCGGGACAGGTATTTGGTTTCCTCGGACCCAATGGTGCGGGAAAAACGACTACCATCCGTATGATGGTTGGCCTGATTTCGATCAGCAAGGGCGATATTCATATTTGTGGAGACAGCATTAATACCGATTTTGAAAAGGCCGTTTCCCATGTCGGCGCAATTGTTGAGAACCCGGAGATGTACAAGTTTTTGACAGGCTATCAAAATTTGCAGCATTTTGCGCGAATGTCTCCTGGGGTGACCCCAGAGCGCGTGGATGAAGCGATTCGTTTGGTGGGACTCGGAAACCGAATTCATGACAAAGTAAAAACCTACTCGCTCGGGATGCGGCAGCGACTTGGGGTAGCTCAGGCAATTTTGCATCGACCGAAGCTGCTCGTGCTGGACGAGCCGACCAATGGCTTGGACCCGCAGGGTATTCGAGAACTGCGAGATTATTTGCGTCAATTGACCCGTACGGAAGGAATTACCGTGTTCGTATCAAGCCATTTGTTGTCCGAGATGGAGCTGATGTGCGACCGTGTAGCCATTATTCAGAGCGGACGGCTGGTTGATATCAAGCAGCTGAAGAATACAGGGGAGGAAGTGCAGACGGCAGAAATTGCTTTTGAGGTAAATGATGCCGAGCAAGCTTATGCGCTTGCTGGAGCAGGGCGCGTCGAAGGCAATCAACTGCTGCTTCACTTGGAGCGGGAACAGATCGCAGAGATGAACAGCCTGCTGGCTGCAAACGGAATTAAAGTATATGCGATTCGCCCGATTGCCCGTACGCTGGAAGATCAATTTTTGGAAGTGACGGGAGGCGGGTTCATTGGCTGATTTTTTCAAGTTGGTACATAACGAAAATCTGAAAATTTACCTGCGTGTGCGCACATGGATTATGCTGGGTCTGCTGGCGGTCATCACGGCTGCGATTCCGATGCTGATTTCCCTGGTTTCCGATCAGGTCAGTGTGTGGGATGGAATTGCGTTGACGACGTTGTTTACATTTTTCCTCAATACGACGTTTACGGTCATTGTAGCCGCTGATTCGGTGGCTGGTGAATTTACTTGGGGAACGATTAAGTTGTTACTCATCCGACCTTGGACTCGCAGCAAAATATTGTTGTCCAAGTATATATCCGTGATTTTGTTCAGTTTGCTCGGAACGATCATTTTGATCTTGATGGTTACGCTGTCCTCATGGCTGATGTTATCCAAGGATGCACCAGCGGGTTCTGTTCCGCTGTTCAGTGATCCGATATCTTATGTAACGCTGAACTTCTTGTATAGCTATATCGCCTTATTCGTGACGATGGCCTTTGCATTTATGCTATCCGCAGTTTTCCGTTCCAGTGCCTTGGCGATTGGGCTGTCGCTGTTCATGATGTTCACCAAAACAGTCTATAACTCTATTGGCTTGTTCAGCACAGATCGTTTTGAATGGACCAAATACGTACTATTTACGCATATGGATCTGAAAAAATATCTAGATATGCCGCCGGGTACGGTAAGTTCCAGTCTAACCTTTTCGCTCACCGTGCTGGCCGCCTATTATGTGATTTTTATCGCCATTGCCTGGGTGGTTTTCGTAAAACGGGATGTTTCGACCTAAATGGAAGTGCCATAGAGTAACACAAAAGGACGTTCAAATGCCTAGCATTTGGACGTCCTTTTGTTATTTCAGGATGTTGCAAAATCCTCATTTAAGACTATTTTATCCTGTATCTATGTCATTTTTTACTACACATTCTGCGTGAAGGGGTATATTGTAAACTATTTTCAGCAACAATCAATCAATAGGGTCATTTTGCGTTTAAAGAGGTAGAGAGAAACAGAACAGAGGGGGGCCGCATGATATGCTGCAAAATAATCGTTTTTTTCGTCTGACTACTGGTATTGTCATGCTATTACTCATCATTTACTTGGGCACCAAAGTAAGCTTTATATTCAGTCCTCTCGTATCTTTGGTCAGCTTGCTGGTTGTACCGTTGATGCTATCTTTTTTCCTCTATTATTTATTGAGGCCGATTGTAGATGTAATGGAACGTAGAAAAATCAAACGATCTATCTCCATCTTGCTGATTTATTTGGTCATTGGAGTGTTATTGTTTGTTTTCTCATGGGGTGTGTGGCCTACGTTACGTGATCAAGTAACCAATTTATTTGAAAATGCGCCGAAGCTCATTAAAAGTCTGGTTGATCAATTGAGCCAATGGCGGCATAATCAATCCTTGAGACAAGTGCTGCCTCCGGGTGAAGACCCGCTGTCACAACTGTCAGATACGTTGAACGAAGCTTTTTCGACACTGTCTGATTACTCGGTAAAGCTGGTATCGTTCGTATCCTACTTTTTTATCGTATTGGCTACTTTTCCCATATTGCTCTATTACATGCTGAAGGAAGGGAGCAAGTTTGGCCCTAAAATGCTAAACTTCTTTCCTAAAAAATATCACAAAGACGCGTTGGAGGTCATGGAAGATATCGATAGCGCGCTCAGCAGCTTTATCGTGAGTCGGGTGCTGATCAATGTCGCGTTGGGTGTGATGATGTTCCTTGGATTTTTAATTATAGGTTTGCCTTATGCCTTGCTGCTCGCCGTTATTTCGATTTTTCTTAATTTTATTCCCTATGTGGGGGCAGTGGCTGCTTCTATACCTGTAGTTATTATTGGATTTCTCGAATCACCTTCGATGGCGCTCTGGTCGCTGGTCGTGGTGATTGCTGCACAGCAAATTCAGGATAATTGGCTGTCACCTATAGTTTTTGGCAAGCAGCTGGATATTCATCCGTTGACTGTCGTTATTTTACTGTTGGTTGGTGGCGACCTGCTCGGGATTCTGGGTATCATTTTGGTGATTCCATTGTATATGTGCGGAAAAATTGTCATACGTAAGGTGTACCAATTATTTTTGGAACGCAGAGTGGAGGATATTATGGAATGAATGGAGTGTATACTGATTTTATCCTGCTTCGGATTGCAGATCGACTTGGCTGTCCTCCCTGTTTTTGCTGAAACTAGATTGGGTTTCGTCGTTTGACTCATCCGTAGAAGTTGACAACTCTACATCCTTTGTTCGGTTCATTTGACTTGTGCCGTCCAGTACACCGCCTTCAGATATGACCAATGCAGCGGTCGCCGTATTTCCGTACAGTTCACCTGTCGGCGTAATGGTCAGTCGTCCTTCTGTAGTAATGCTGCCGAACACCTTACCGGCAAGAATGACGTCTTGTGCGATGATGTCCGAACGTACCACAGCAGATTCTCCAATGACGACAGTACGAGTGCTGCGGATATCGCCCTGAAAATGACCGTCAATCCGAATATTGGCCTCTGCCTCAACTGTACCTTCAAAGCTGGTGCCATTAGCGAGCAGTGTATCCATAGCTGGGGCGGAGAGCTTTTTTTTGGATTCCTTGAACATGATGGTTTTCCCCCAATCTTTTATTGTAAGGATTTTGAAAAGTCCTCATTGTACATACAGTAATGGATCGACAGGTTGGTTATGCTTGACGATCTGAAAATGAAGATGAGGTCCCGTGCTTCTCCCGGTACTTCCTAACAGACCGATGGTCTGTCCTTTGTGGACACGATCTCCCGGAGCCACCTGCATGCCGCTCAGGTGCATATACCAGCTCTGGAGTCCGTCAGGATGCTGGATGATGATGCACTTGCCGCGGGCTCCGCTAGAAGCAGCCTCCAAGACGGTGCCTGCTCCTGCTGCATAGACTGGATCACCGGTTTGTCCGGCAATGTCCACGCCTGAATGAAAGGCAGATCTACCCGTAAAAGGGTCGCTGCGATAGCCGAAGCTGGAGGTCATTCGCCGTGAACCTACAGGCCAAACGGAGGGATTCCCTTGTTCGGCAAGAGCCAGCCTACGGGTCTGGAGTAGCTGTGCGGCTTGTTTGCGCTCCAGATTCTGCTGTACGGCATTTGCTTGCTGAATAGAGCGGGGAACCGTACGTTCCACCGCGTCCAACAGAGATTCGATCTCCTGAAAATCATCCATTGCCTGGCGAGTTAGGAGGGCAGTATTTTCATGCACTGCGATCAGTTCACCTCCAATATGGCCGGAAGCATCCCAGGAGAGCGGCGTCATGGTCTTTTTATGGTTACTTGTGGCAGATGAGTTTCCATGTTTACGAATGAATTGCTGCATTTGTTGTTCCAGCTCTGTTACGCGCTGAAGGCGTTCACGAATATTGGTGGCTTGATTCGTCAGCTCCATGACTTCCTGCCGTAGTCGCCCAATGGCTGCATCCTTGTCCGCTACCGTGACCTCCATCTGCAAACTCTGGACAGCAAGATTCGTTTCCATTTGGGAGATAATATGGGAAGAACGGATTTGCAGCCCGATCACGAGTGTAGAGATAGAGGCGATCACAAGAGTCGGGACGAGAATGACAGCGGCAGTAGAGCATTGTAGCTGCTTGGGCGGTTGCTGTGCATCCCGAATAACAAGCAGGGTCATCCGCCGATTTAGGCTTCCTTTTTTCATAATCGCTCCTTTCCGGACATCGCTCCTATAGTGCTTGGTTACTATCTATTCAGCTTAAGAGGCAAACATGTCAAAAAAATTGGAGCTTAGTATAAAACGTAGATGAGGATTTTGCAAAATCCTAAGATATATAAGGAGGCTTAGACATGCTGTGGTTGCTGTTGGTTTTAATTGTTTTTATTTTTCAGACCGGGACGATCCTGCTCTTTGAATTTCGCAAGCCGTCCAAAGCGGTAGCCTGGCTCTTTATTTTGTTTTGCTTCCCGCTCATTGGCTTTGTCGTGTACTACTTTGTTGCACAGGATTATCAGAAGCGCAAAATGGTTCGAAAAGGGGGATCGCAGCTGTTTCGTGAATTTCGCGAGCGTCTGTGGGCGCAATCCAAAGTGATTGAACATGTGGAGCAAATGCATAATCCTCATTTCAAGCATCAGGAGCGTCTGTTTAACCAGTTAATTCGTATGTCGGAAAACCCGTTGACTGGATGTAATCGCACACGTGTGCTGACGAACGGTGAAGAAACCTTCGAGGCTATGCTGACAGCGATGGAAAATGCGCAACATCATATCCATGTGGAGTTTTACATATTTCGGGCTGACGAAATTGGAAGAAAGTTTCAAGAGATCATGATCCGCAAGGCACGTGAGGGAGTAAAGGTACGATTCGTTGTGGATGGTGTAGGAAGCTACAATTTGCCCTATTCCTTTATTCGTACCTGTAGTGAGGCGGGAGTAGAATTTCATTATTTTCTACCTCCGTTTTTCGCCACGCTGGACCGCCGGATTAACTATCGCAATCACAGGAAAATCGTGGTGGTGGACGGCATGATCGGATTTGTAGGAGGGATCAATGTAGGCGACGATTATCTCGGAAAATACCCCAAAGTGGGATTTTGGAGGGATACACACTTGCAGATTGAAGGAGATAGCGTCTATTTTCTGCAAAATGCATTTCTTAGCGACTGGAAGCTGGCCTCGGGGGAGAGATTGATGGATGTGAATTTATTTCCTCCACATACCTGCACCGGGGATGAGGAAGTACAGATTTTGAGCAGCGGTCCCGATCAGGTTTGGGATACGATTCAGGAAATGTGTTTTGGAGCGCTCACAGTTGCCAAAAAGCGGATTTGGATTACGACGCCGTATTTTATTCCCGATCTGGGGATTTATGAGGCGCTCAAGCTGGCAGCAGTCAGTGGCGTAGATGTGAAGATTATTATTCCCTACCAGTCCGATTCGAAGCTGGTTCATCTGGCGTCTTTATCCTATGTGCAAGAATTGCTGGAGGCAGGGGTGGAGTTCTACCAATATCGAAAAGGATTTATTCACGCCAAAGTGGTGATTGTCGATGATTTACTCGGTTCGGTCGGGACCGCCAATATGGACATGCGCAGCTTTTTCTATAATTTTGAGTTGACCGCTATAGTTTTTGCTAATTCAGCGCTGGAACGGCTTTCGGCAGATTTTGTAGAGGACATTTCCAACTCCTCACGCATAGATTTGAACGTGTTCCGCAGACGGCCTCGATCTCAGAAAATAGCTGAAATTCTAACTCGCATGCTCTCTCCACTCCTTTAAAGGCGGTTTTCGCCGTTTTTATCGATATAATCCCTCTTTATTGTGATTTATGTGCTCTTTGCTAACTTTTTTGCGCAAAATCGCAGTTTTATGGTATACTATTCATATAACACAAGCGCGGTAAAGGAGAGGGGACTGCGGATAGCAGCCCCTTTTTCGGTCCAATATACCATACTGTAACGGGGGGATTTATATATGAGTGTAGTGAGCAAGGAAGTTCAAAATCTGTCTGAGATCACAGATGTGACCGGAGAGTTGACCAAGATCAGCAAAATTCCAGCTAATCCGAAGAACAAAGTAAAACGCCTGTTTCAGCGTGCAGCCATGATTGTGGTTGGTGCAGCTCTGATGGCAGTGGGATTGGAAATATTTCTGGTTCCTAACGGCGTTATTGACGGAGGCGTTACAGGTATTTCCATCATGGCCTCCAAGATTACTGGCTATCCGCTCGGTATTTTCCTGACCCTGTTGAACCTTCCATTTTTAGTTATCGGCTACAAACAAATCGGTAAAACCTTCGCTTTATCCACATTATTCGGTATCGTCGTTATGTCCATCGGAACCGCGTTACTTCACAATGTAAGTGCATTGACTCCTGGCGAACCGCTGCTCGGCGCTATTTTTGGGGGCGTCATTCTCGGTGTTGGGGTGGGTCTTGTGATTCGGTCCGGCGGCTCGCTGGATGGGACAGAGATCGTAGCTATTCTCGTCAGTGAAAAAACTCCTTTTTCGGTCGGTGAGATCGTACTGTTCGTTAATATCTTCATTCTGGGAAGTGCAGGTTTTGTGTTCGGTTGGCCAAATGCCCTGTATTCCATGATTGCTTATTATATCGCCATGAAAATGATTGATATTACGATTGAAGGTCTGGATCAGTCCAAATCGGTCTGGATTATTAGTGAAAAATACCGTGATATCGGGGATGCCCTGACAGACCGTCTTGGACGGGGCGTCACTTATCTGGAAGGTGAAGGCGGCTTTACGGGCGAAAGCAAGAAAGTGATTTTCGTCGTCATTACCCGACTGGAGGAAGCGAAGCTGAAGAGCATCGTTGAAGATTGGGACCCACACGCTTTCGTGGCGATCGGTAACATTCACGATGTGAAGGGCGGACGTTTTAAGAAAAAAGGAATACACTAGCGCAAGGGGACAATTTCTCAGCCTAATGGCTGCGGGGTTCGTCCCCTTTTTTGTTCTTCCAAGCATGGATCAGGTTCGGTGTGCCTTGGTGCGCATATGCTTGAGGACCTCTTCTACGGGCTGGGGAGGAACCTTGTCGATCAAGTCGCCTACCTGGTTTAGTCGTTCCTCAATATTCAGCAAATGGTAGTCAAGTGGTGATACATCTTGCCGTACCTCTTCCCATGTTAGCGGAGTAGAGACCGTAGCGCCGGGGCGTGCCCGCGGGGTATAAGGAGCGGCCAGAGTTTTCCCCTGATAATGCTGCAAATAATCAAAATAGATGGCTGTTCCACGATCCTTCTTTAACCGTTCGAGTGTGAACAGATGCGGGTGCTTTTCTGTCACAAACTGTCCGACTAATAGCCCGATGCTGCGAAGTTCGTCGAAGGTTATGCCTGTACGGATCGGAACGATAATTTGTACACCTGTGGCCCCGGATGTTTTGGGGACGGAATCCATACCAAGCGAAGCCAGTACTTCACCGACAATAGAGGCGGCCTCCATAATACGTGGCTCCACCTCTCTGGATGGATCAAGGTCTATCATCCATTCACAGGGCAGCTTGCTTCCCGCTTCATGCAGAGAGGGGTGGAATTCCAACGCAGCTTGATTACCAAGCCAGAGAAGTTGTGGCAATTTGCCGAGCACGATATATTCAATACCATCATGCAGAGCGGTTTCAATATAGTCTGGCCGAGGACGTGGGGCATTTTTCTGATAAAAAAAATCACCATGAATCCCATGTGGCCAGCGGATGACGGTCAGCAGACGATGATGACAATATTTGAGCAGGAAGGGAGCCAATACCGCGAGCTTGCGAAGATATAGCGCCTTAGTCACGCCTGCTTCAGGCCACAGCAGTTTATCTGGGTTTGTGATAGGAATTTCCTGACCTTCAATGGTAATTGTACCTTTAACAGCTTGTCCCATAGTGCTATCCTCCTTTGGCTAATATGCAGCAAAATCTTTATTTACAGGCTGATTGTTGAGCTTATAGATCTACATATGGTTTAACATGAACGTGAAGTGCTGAATTTATCCATCAAAGGGATTGACAAGATACAATATGTATCATAAATTTATAATAAAAAATACGATATGTATCTATTAAAGTGTCTTGAGCAGAGGTAGAGGAGGAGTTTGCTTGATTGAAAAGCAAGGCGGAGGGCTGGTATTCCTGTTAAGTGTCCCTCGGAGTGGAAGCTCGCTGCTTACCGCCATTTTGCAAAACCATTCCCGCCTGTTTGCCACGCAGGAAATGTGGTTTCTGCTCAGTTTATATGATCTTCCTCAGTCACATGCACGGCCATATGGAGGAACAGGGATAATTCGGCAATTTTTCGAAGGTATGGTCCCCCCCGACGTATTGGAGCAGGCCTCCCGTTCGTATGCACTTGAAATATATAATGGTCTGCTTCAAGGAACAACAGCAGATATGCTTATCGACAAATCCCCGCGTTACTATACGGTGCTGGAATTTATAGACCGTTTATTCCCAGATGCCCGCAGGCTGTGGCTTATCCGGAATCCTTTGGCCATTGTGGCCTCATTCAAAAAGGTTAATCAGCTACGGAATGGACGTTTTCAACTGCTGGAAGAACTGGGGAGCCCGCATTTTAATATGAAAATGACGGATATTACGGTTGGTTTATTCCGTTATGCTCATTATTTTGCTACACCTCATCCACTTGCATACCCGCTTAGGTATGAACAGCTCGTATCCAATCCAACGATGGAGATCGAGAAGCTGTGCGGTTTTCTGGGGATCAAGTATGAGCCGGGGATGGAAAAGTACGGAGACTTTGTGGATACGCCCAAATCCAGTCTTTTTTATAGTATGGGAGCGGGCGATCCCTTCGTAGGAGAGCATGAGCAGGCGCATCAGGATTCGGTACATAGCTGGCAACATTTGTTGAGTAAAACGGAAATTGAGCTGTATTGCAGAAGCATTGGGTCCCGCATGTTTAGGCAGCTTGGTTACGCGGAAGCGCTGGAGCAGGCTGAACAGATGACTGGAGTCCGCTTTGAAGATGAGCCGGATATAGAGCTGCTGAGTCGACGTACACAACAATTCCTCCAGCAAAGCGGCTTTGAATGGAAGGCGGCTTATCGGATGCTGGAAGAACAGGATGCAGATAACAGAGAACTCGTGATAAATGCAACCCGTCATACTGCACCTCAAGATCCGGCAAGGATTCATGTGGACCAGATCGTGAACGATCGGAGGATTCAATCACTGGAAAACAGGTTGGCACATAGCTATGAGGAGCGAAACCGTCTTATCGCTCAGCTCCAAAGCTATCAACGCCCACATCAAGGTCTCCGATATCGGAGCCTCTTTGCCCGTAAGCTCAGGCACTTGGCGTCTGTAGCGTTATCAAGTATAGGAAAAGAAAAAGGGGGAAGAACGTGAGTGCGATTGCCGGAATCTATAGTTTTGGGCATGAGTCCGTATGCACCGAAGAAGGCGGGAAAATGATGCAAGCCCTGCGGAAATATCCCGCTGACCGCGTATGCGCTTGGTGTGAAGGCTCTATTTTTTTGGGCTGTCATGCCCAGCATGTGACCCCGGAATCTGTTCATGAGCGTCTTCCCTTCTATGATGAGCTAAGAGATTTGGCAATCACGGCGGATGCAATTATTGACAATCGTTCCGAGCTGTTTGAACGGCTGGGAGTTGAGCAGGAACGGCGGCAAGATATGACGGACAGCGAGCTGATTTTGCTGGCATATGACAAATGGGGAGTGGATGCAGCCGCTTATCTGATAGGTGATTTTGCCTTTGTCATTTGGGATGCCAAGGAACATCGATTATATGGTGCTCGAGATATGACAGGCAATCGTACGTTGTACATCTATCAGCATGACCGAGGATTCGCGTTTAGCACGGTAGTCGCTCCGCTTTTGGCCCTGTCCTCTCTGCGAAAAGAATTGTATGAGCCATGGCTGGCCGAATTTTTGTCCATCCGCGCCATGCAGGAATCCGTCGATATCGGAACGACCGCATACAAGCATATCAACCAGCTTCCTCCTGCACATTGGTTCACTATGGAGGAGGGAAAGCGTACCCTTCATAAATATGCATGTCTGGATGAGGTAGAGCCACTGCGGCTCAAAACAGGGGGCGAGTACATAGAAGCTTTCCGCGAGGTGTTCACACAAGCGGTCACTGCCCGACTACGGACGCATCGCGCTGTAGGGGCTGCCTTAAGCGGAGGGCTGGATTCTGGAGCGGTTGCCAGCTTTGCCGCGCCATCGCTGCACTTGCAACAAAAGCCGCTGCATGCCTACAGCTATGTGCCTGTTCAAGATTTTACAGACTGGACACCGCCTACATTGCTGGCGAACGAACGAAGCTATATTCAGTCTACGGCTCGCTATGTGGGCAACATTCACGAGAATTATATGGATTTTGAGGGGAAAAGTCCGTTTTCAGAAATTGATATTTGGCTGGAACTCATGGAAGCACCCTACAAATATTTTGAAAACTCCTTCTGGATCAGAGGTTTTTACGAAAAAGCACAGGAGCACAATGTCGGTGTACTGTTGACCGGGGCACGAGGCAACTTTACCGTATCGTGGGGCCCTGCACTAGACTATTATGCCCGGCAGTTTCGTCGTTTGCACTGGTTGCAATCCTTTCAGGGATTGTGGCGGTACAGCAAGCTTACGGGCAGGCGCATGTCACATCTACTCCCCGTAATGTTGAAAAAAGCGACTTCACTTGAATCTCATTCATGGTTGCGGCGTAGCAATCGAAGTCCCGTTCCTTCCCTGATTCACCCGGAGTTTGCCAAACGGATGCATGTAGAAGATATTCCTGTATTGAGCGGAACAGGTTGGATAAAAAATGCCGATCAGACGAGAAAAGAGAAGTTCTCAAATTTGGCGATTGCCAACAAAAATGGTGTGGTCGCGACCAAACTTTCACTACGTTATGGACTATGGGAACGTGATCCGACCGGGGACAGCCGGGTAATTCGTTTTTGCTTATCGGTGCCTTTTGAACAGTATGTGCAAAACGGTCGGGACCGTGCCCTCATTCGTAAAGCCATGCGTGATCATCTACCTGATGATGTTCGGTTGAACCAGCGGGTACGCGGCGTGCAGCCTGCCGATTGGCTACATCGTATGCTTCCTTGCTGGGATAAGTTTATGGGGGAGCTTCAACTGATGTGTCATGATTTACGAGCGGCTGAATATCTCAATATTGAGTTAATAAAGACGGCTATGGCGAAACTTCGCCATCCCCGCCCTGAACAGGCGTCTGATCCAAATATACGACTACTAATGCATAGCCTGATCGTGTACCGTTTTCTCTGTGGATTGAACTGATTCAGATTGATCCGGGCGGACAGTTCGTCATTCGTTGGAGGGGAGGTGATGAAATGAGTAAAAAAGAATGGCAGGAACCGACGATAGAGGTGTTGGATATTAGCCAGACCATGGCGGGGAAAGGCTGGAGACAGATTGATTGGGTGTCCGACCACGATGCCGATATTTATAATCCAAGCTAATAGATGGTTATACATGCAGCCGATGTTGGACTGGAAGCCAGACAGCTCGGCCGATAACGATTGAATGAACGAAAATAGCATAATCCATTGGACTCGTATTCAATACAGAGCCGTCTTTATTTCTTTCGGGTTAGAGATTTTGCCCAAGAAATAAAGACGGGATTTTTAAGGACAGAGGAGTGAGTCCTACCGTGCATGACAGGAGTGCAAATGTTAGTTGGACGAAATATACAGCCTTTGGACTCAGGATTGCCAGTGAACTGAATCTGCCTGAGCTGCTCCTGGCAGCACCGGAAGCAGTAGAGGATGTAGTCATTCGACAGGCTGATTTGACTGCATGGAGTGGTCAGCTGGAACAGGCCAATTTTGTGATGCTGGATGAACGATTTATGTTCCAAATACCAGGCACGGCCATTTATGCCGTCAGGGAAGGCAAGGAAATCGAGGTAAGCATATTCTCCGGGGCCGATCCTGACACCGTGCGGCTATTTGTGCTGGGTACGTGCATGGGTGTTCTGCTGATGCAAAGACGAATATTACCTATTCACGGAAGTGCGGTCGTCATTGGGGGGAGGGCATACGCATTTGTGGGTGAATCGGGTACGGGGAAATCGACACTGGCGGCTACTTTTAGGCAGGCAGGTTATCAGATGGTTAGTGATGACGTGATTGCTGTAGAAGCTACGGCTTCCTCAGCCATCGTGTATCCAGCTTATCCGCAGCAAAAGTTGGGATTGGATAGCTTGCTCCAACTGGAGGCTTTACGGGAGAACAAGCATGCACGCACAATAAATCACATACGGTCCCTAACGGATGGCAATTCTGTAATGCCACATTACAGAGATCTGCGTATGCTTGCAGATGAGCTGAATAAATATGCCGTACCCGCCGTAGATGAATTTTTTAACGATCCGCTGCCCTTAGGAGGCGTATTTGAGCTAGTGGCAGATTCACCAATCCGTGCGTTGATGCGCGAAGGGGAGTTAGTGGCAGTTACGGAACAGCCCTTGAACGTTCTGGAGTGCTTGCATACATTACTACAACATACATATCGTAGGGTGATTATTCCGCGAATGGGTTTGAGTGAATGGTCTTTTGATACAGCGGCTAGGATGGCTCGTAAAGTAGAGGGCTGGCAGCTGCTGAGGGATAATTCCGTCTTTACTGCGTCCGAGGTTGTACAACGGGTACTTGAACTCATTCGTAAGGAGGAAAAGAGTTATGGCAGCCACTAATCCAGCTAAAGACCATTATCGCGTCATTTACGGTGAAGAGGTCTACGTCAGTGATATGGACGGGGAAAAAGTGATGATGAGTATTAACACTGGTAAATATTACAACTTAGGCTTCACAGGAGGACGAATCTGGGAACTGGCAGAATCCGGTCCTTCACTTGGCGATATCGTAACAATCCTGACGAACGAATATGAGGTGGACGAGGAACAGTGCAGACAGCAGGTACATACCTTTGTGGCTGAGTTGGAGCGGGAAGGACTGTTAAAGCTTCTACGGGAGTCGGTATAATATGCGGATACAACGGCTTCTTCTCCTGTCTCCAGAGGTCAGGAGATTGTTGCCGGAAGCTTGGCTGGAGCTGGGATGGGCGAGGCTACGCCAGCGTCGTTCTTTTGGGGACTACTCAAGGATTTGGGGCATATGTATGGAAGAAACTCCATGGCAGTGTGATGTCGGGCAGGAGAAGTCCATTCAGCAGATTTCACACGCTGTGGAGCTGGCAAGCCGTTATACTCCTTGGCGCAGTAGTTGTCTTGTACAAGCCGCTGCGGCAATGACATTGCTGGGACGTAGAAAACTGGACTGCACGCTGTATCTGGGCACAGCCAAAAATGCCGCTGGCCGCTTGGCCGCACATGCATGGGTACGTAGCGGACCGATTTATGTTACGGGGAAACGGGAGATGGAAGCCTTTACGGTGGTGGGGATATTCGGGAGACGTGCAGTTAAGGATACAAATACAAAAAAATAGCATATAAAGGTAGTTCTTTACTTTAACGCGATGAGACAAAAGAAGTCCAAAGAATCGAAGGAGAAGAATGCATGCCCACCAAGTCTGTTTTGGAACTTGCGAATTGGAATGAGGATCAGGAATTAACGTTGTTACTCTCTCTATTAGGGAAAGACTTTTCTCATTGGCAGGATAAGACTGCTGCTACCCAGCTGCGTGGGATGGATTGGGTCCGCTTTTTACGTCTGACCGAGCACCATCGAGTGGTACCTACGGTGTATCTCCAACTGAAAACATTGAATCATCCGTTCATTCCCGCAGAATTGTTGCGAAACCTTCAGGCGCAATATCATCGAAACACGCTTCGCATGCTCCATCTTCAAGCAGAAGCCGGGCGTCTGACCAGGCTGCTCATAACTCATGGAATCCGTGTGCTTATGCTGAAGGGTCCTGCTCTGGCACAGCAATTGTACGGGGATGTTTCTCTGCGTACCTCCAAGGACATCGATTTACTCATTGCCCCTGACGATATGGATGAGGCTGAGCATTGGATGAAGGAAGCCGGATATGCGCCCAAGAGCGGAGAAGTGCGTGTCCTTGGCAGTTGGAAATGGAAGGACCATCATGCATCCTACCTCCATCCGCAAAAACGGGTAGAGATAGAGTTGCATTGGCGTCTTCACCCGGATGGGGGTGGGGAACCCTCTTTTGACGAGCTGTGGAGCTGTCGGCAAATGGGTAAAGCTACAGGAGCCAGTCGGATGGTACCGTTGGCACCTGCCGACAACAGGACTGCGATGACGTCCTGTATGTATACGCTTGGCAGCGAGCATCAATTTCTGTACTTGAGTGCGCATGGTGCGCGTCACGGCTGGTTCAGGCTGCGCTGGCTGGTTGACATCGACAGGCTTGCGGTATGTGCTGTCGATTGGGAGGCGCTACTGCCGATGATGCGCCGCTACGGGGGCCTGCCTGCTGGCGGGCAGGCCTGGGCGCTCGCCGCTGCGTTGTTGGGTACGCCGATACCAGAGCCGATGCGTCAGGTATCGGCTACCCGGCAGGCGCACAGGCTCGCGCTGAGCGCGCTGGCCTTCATACAGGCCAGCGTTCCCGCACCATACCCGATTGCCCACGGGTCGGGTACAGGTAGGCTTGCTCCATCAGAGCTGTTGCACAGCAGAGCTTTGGCGGAGCAAGCGGAGGCCGCCCCTCCGGATGGCGGTCCTTCATTGTGCGGTAGCTCTGGCGAAGCAGCCATGCGTACCACCCGTGGCGTTACTAGCATCACGGAAGATGCCAATAACGACGATCATAGCCCGATGAGCACCGCTAGCAGTTGTGCCCCCATTACTCCAGCTGTCGCCTCCAGCCAAGTCATGACCAGAAATAAGGCGGCTGCCCATCAGCCGGTCAGCCGCACTTACTTGCTTTCCTTAAAAGAGCCAAGACACAGACTAAGGTACCTCATCAGCCGTTTGTTTCCTTCTACGGGGGATTCGGCCGTTTTTCCACTGCCTCGCCAGCTGCATTTTTTGTATATCCCTTTACGTCCATTTCTTTGGCTGAAGCGGCGATTTTCAAAGCACTGACTCGATAAGGAGTGTGCATTATGGTTCACCTGCGATTATATATGACAAAGCTGTATAGCGTGAACGGAGGTGCGTTATTTCTCAATATTGGATGTATGATCATTGTTAGCCTACTGGAGGGTTTTGGCATTTATATGCTTGTTCCTATGCTGGCGGCCATCGGCGTATTTGTCGGTCATTCAGGGATGCCATTTCTGTCTGATGGATTGGATCATTTTTTGCCGTTCGTTCCTAAAAGCTGGCTGTTGCCGGGGATGTTGATGGTTTTTGTAGTGCTGCTCACAGGGCAGGCTTTGCTTCAGCGTTACCAGTCCATCCTGAATTCGCGGATTCAGCAGCGTTTTATGCGTTCTCTTCGAATAGACGTGTACACTTCCTTTATGAAGGCGCAGTGGGCCTTTTATTTGCGTCAGCGTAAATCTGATTTTAGCCATGTGATGACGACCGAGCTGGCGCGTGTCAGTCAGGGAACGAATTTGCTTCTTCAACTGACTACAGCCGTCATGTTTACGCTGATCCAGATTGCGCTGGCTTTTTGGTTATCCCCCTCTTTAACCGGACTGGTATTTCTGAGTGGATTGGGGCTGTTTGTCGTGTTCCGCCGCTCCATTCGAAATGCCAAACAATTAGGTGATCGTACGACTGAGCTGTCGCAGGTTTATTTTGCTGGAATTACGGATCACATGAACGGCATGAAAGATATTAAAAGCAATCTGTTGGAAGCGGCGAATATCCATTGGTTTCGCTCCCTGACACAACGAATGGAGGATAATACGACCCAATTTGTCCGGCAAAATGCGTCCACACAGTTTTTTCATCGTACAGCGGCAGCTGTTTTTGTCGCTTGTGTCATATTTATATCGTTGCAGTGGTTGCATGTTACATCTGAAAAACTGATTGTGTTGATTCTTATATTTTCCCGCTTATGGCCCCGATTTGCTCTTATTCAAGCGAGTCTGGAATACATCATGTCTATGATCTCCGCTTTTGAAAGTGTCACCAAGGTGCAACAGGAGTGCGAAGCTTTCTCCGATCCATCGGTATTCAATCTATCATCTGCAGCTGTACGGCAACCCCTGTCCCTTCGTCATGGGATCGAATGCAGCCATCTGGATTATCGCTACGATGGTGCAGCAGAGCCTGCGCTGCGTCGTATCAATTTGTTCATACCCGCCCGGGGAATGACAGCCATTGTAGGGAAATCGGGGGCAGGTAAAAGTACAATGGTCGATGTCCTGATGGGTTTTTTACGTCCAACTGGGGGGCAGATTACAATAGACGGGCTTGTTCTGGACGACGAATTGCTGCCCCAGTGGCGGCAGTCGTTTGGCTACGTGTCACAAGACCCATTTTTATTTCATGCGACTGTCCGCGAAAATTTGATGCTGGCAGATAAGGATGCTAGTGAGCAGCAACTATGGGAGGCGTTACATTTTGCAGCCGCAGACAGCTTTGTATCCAGACTGCCCGAAGGACTGGACACGGTCATTGGAGATCGCGGAATTCGTCTGTCTGGAGGAGAACGTCAACGGCTAGTATTAGCACGGGCTGTCTTGCATCATCCTCCGGTACTTATACTAGATGAAGCGACAAGTGCGCTGGATGGTGAGCATGAAGCCGCAATTCAGGCAGCACTGGAACGGATGAAAGGTCAAATGACGTTGATCGTCATCGCTCACCGCCTGTCAACCATCAGACATGCGGATCAAATTGTCGTACTGGATCAAGGCGAGGTCATACAGCAGGGGAACTACCGCCAACTGGAACAAGAGGAGCGGGGGGCGTTCAGTCAGCTACTATCGTATCAAAGCAGTCTCACCGCCACCCCTTAGCCAGACTTTTCTGTAACTCAGCTTAAGTTTCTTTACGTTTGGCAGTGCTTCTTTTCTTTTTGACTGGAGTCGGAGAGATGTTCTCGCCTGCAACAGCCTGCTGTGCTGTTGGGGCTGCTGGTTTACGCGCAGGGCGTTTTTTCGCAGCAGGGCCGGGATCGGTAACGACAGGTTGCACTGCTTCGATGCTGGCCTGAAGGGCGGCCATTAAATCTACTACGTTGGTCTGAGGCTGTGCTGGGGCGATTCGCACCTCTTCACCAGCCACTTTATGCTGAATGAGATCCAGCAGACGCTCGCGGTACTGATCCGTATACTTCGCTGCATCAAAAGGTGTAGATAGCTGCTCGATCAGCATTTTTGCCATGGTCAGCTCCTTCTCTTTAACCTCCTCCTGCCCCGGTAAGTTAGGAACTTGAGCAATGGGGCGAATTTCATCGGGGTAAAACATCGTCTCCACCGCTAAACATTCATCCAACACCCGAATAGCCGCCAGGCTGCTTTTAGAGCGGATGGAGATTTGGGCAATCCCGATTTTCCCGGTATCCTTCATAGCATTCATGAGCAACTTATACGCATTGGAGCCAGCTTGATCCGGGGACAGATAATATGTTTTCTGAAAGTAAATCGGATCAATTTCCTGCAAATCCACAAAATCCAAAATGACAATATTTTTATCCGCTTGTCCGCTAACTTGCTCCAGTTCCTCCTTGTCGAACATGACAAATTTTCCTTTTTCATATTCGTAGCCTTTTCCAATTTCCTCCCACTCAACCTCCTTGTCACAAACTGGACACTTTCGTACATAGCTAAGTGGGCTTCCACACTCCTTGTGAATATAACGCATGGAAATGTCCTTATCCTCCGTAGCTGAAAACATTTTAACGGGCACATGAACCAGCCCGAAGCTGATCGCGCCTTTCCAGACCGTATGCATACCGCCAGTCCCCCTTTTCTTAAATCCGCATTTTGCATCCTTCGTTTCCGGTCAACCCGTGATATGAGCAATATGATTTTTCACTTAGTATGCTTCGTACAAGTGATTGTATGAGGTGCAAATGAAGGCTACGAATTACTTCTGCTTGCGCATGGTTACAGCAATTTTGGTGCATAGTAAGGCATATCCGATTCAAAAGGAGGTACACAATTTATGTCCGGAAAATCCTTTCCTCGGCAAATCAGGCATCGTGTGGGTCAAAACCATGTCGCCTTTCGGGGACCCGCGGGAGGCGAACAGGATGCATTGCCGCCAGAGTTTGCCCTTTCCCATGGAATCCAACCGCCTTTTCCCATAGCTGTGGCTCATGTGGATTTGGAGGCTGTAGTTTCAACTTCGCCTTCTCATAGTATCCCTTCATTAGACGTTGAACGGATTATAAATGAAGACTAGGTGAACTATATTTCTGAATGAATGCAGACAACAACAATCAGGAGGGGAAGAATAGCATGAACGTGGAACGAGCAAAAGCGATTTACGATTCGCCCGATACCATTGCCGTACAAATGGATGGAAAACCGATCTGGATTGAGCATGTAGACGAAGCGAACGGTATGGCCACTGTACAGATAGGCAGCAGACCCACCAATACCCAAACCGTCCGTGTGGATCGTCTGGAAGAACAATAGAAGAGGGGCACCAAAACAGATTTTTTTCCATAGTATGGGGTATAGCTTTAGAAAGATCTTGGACAGCTATAGGCTTTCATCGTAGAATGCTGCTTGAATGGTCCCGCTCCAATCCTAAAAGGCTCGCAATTGCTCAATGAGCAATTAGCGAACCTTATTTGTAATAATAAATGCAGTCGAGGGGCATGTTAAACGCCAGACAAGTTAATTTGAAGGTGAAACTGGTTTCTTTCTATGATGACCTTTATACTGCTATGGCCCTCAAATGTGGTGAAACCATCAGTTTAGCCTCTGTTGCTAATTGAACATCTTCCACCGACAAACCCGGAGCAATTTCTTTTAGCATCAGCCCTTGACCCGGAATAACATCGATGACAGCCTTTTCGGTTACTATGGTCTTTACAACATTTACAGCGGTCAGGGGCAGTTTACATTGTTCCAGTATTTTCGGAGCTCCATTTTTGTTCACATGCTCCATGGCTACAATCACTCTCTTGGCTCCGACCACCAAATCCATGGCTCCCCCCATGCCTGGCACCTTTTTCCCTGGGATCATCCAGCTTGCAAGGTTGCCTTTCTCATCGACCTCCAGGGCGCCCAGCACGGTGATATCCACATGCCCTCCGCGGATGATGGAAAATGAAAGTGCACTGTCAAAAAAGCATGCTCCTTCCATAGTTGTAACGTAGTTTCCGCCTGAATCGATACAATCGAGCCTTTCTTTTCCCTGAGCCGCTTTGGGGCCTACACCGAGGATTCCGTTCTCCGCCTGCAGCATAATATGAATGTCCTCGGGGATATAGTCCACTACCATTGTAGGCAATCCGACACCAAGGTTGACAACTTCACCATTTTTGAATTCCTGGGCTATTCTTCGAGCAATAAATTCTCTGTTATTCATGCGTTTTCACCCACCTTTACAATTGCGTCGACAAATATTCCGGGAACGTTGACATGATTGGGGTCAATTTCACCCGTCTTTACGTATTCGTCTACCTGAGCAACTACATACTCTGCCGCTGTAGCCATAACCATATTGAAGTTACGTGAAGAGCCGTTGATGACAAGATTCCCCGCTTCATCAGCCTTATGGGCTCTAATTAATGCCGCATCGGCTTTGAGCGGCAGTTCGAGCAAGTATTCCTTTTCATCAATTTTGATTTTCTGTTTTCCTTCCTCTACAACGGTGCCTACACCTACAGGTGTTAAAACCCCGCCCAAACCGGCTCCTCCTGCGCGTATTTTTTCAGCGAGCGTGCCTTGCGGGAAGAGTTGGACCTCAGCTTCTTTCGTCATCAGGAGTCTTCCCGTTTCCGGATTGGAGCCGATATAGGATGCAAAAATCCGCTTTACTCTGCCGCTTTTAACAAGTCTATAGATAGATAATTCCGGTGTGCCTGTGTCATTGGAAACAATCGTAAGATTGCTGGCAGGATTGGTGTCGACAAGCGCACGAACCAGGTCCTCTGGAAAGCCTCCTGCCAGAAAACCTCCGACCATCACCGTGTCTCCGTCTTTGACCTTCTTAACTGCTTCTTCAGCGGAGATTACTTTGTTATTCATGGTTCCTTCTCCTTATATATATATTTTTAGGAAAGCAAACTTTATTGGAGATAGTCGTAGAGGACTCTTCCATATGGAAGCGTTAAATCAGCAATAAAATGTTTCCCGCCAATATAAGCTTTAACCGGCAAATCTGCCACTGGAGCGTTGACATGGGGGATCAAGCTTAATCTGGCAGGCCCTGACCAGGCGCCTTTTACAGTAATGTTCTCGAGATTATACGCTACTAATTGAGCGATTTTGGGGGTACCGTCAACATCAGGAATTAGCTTTAAATTAACTTGCGTTTTTGCGATGGCTTTTGCCGTTTCCTTTTCATCAAGAATGTTATATTTGAAAGGCATAGTTCCACTGGCCACCAGGACGTTATTATAATGCAATGTACCCGTCAGCGTCTCCGTTTCCTCCACGCTCAGGCGAGGCTTTGCCCATTTTTTCGGAAATCCCCAGACTTCGCGTCCCCCCAGAATAGCAGGCGCGTTATCCAAATACATTTGGGCGACAAAATTGCAGGGTTCTCCTTGAAAAGTACACGGAATGACAATACCGCTTTCCTCATAGCATCCTAAACCGGATGAATCGGGCATCTTGATCCATTCATAGGAGACCGTATTGCTTCCATCCGGCTCAAGAGGCTCTGGGACCGCCTGTCTAATCGCAGCAGGATCGGTCTCATAGGTAATGATAAAAAATTCCCGGTTGATGAAGCGGTATGGTGGGCGCCCGTAGCTGCCGCTAGCCGCAGGCATAGATTGGAGTGAAAGTACATCTTTTTGATTCATAGCGATCTCCCTTCCTTTTAAGAGATAGTTCTAAAAGTCATCCTGAACACGCACTTTAAATGAGCGCATTTTCAACTAGCATGGCTATTCCCATTCCTGTCCCGATGCATAACGAGGCGATGCCGTAGCGTGAAGATCTTCGCACCATTTCGTGAACCAACGTAGTCAATATCCTAGCACCGCTGGCACCGACAGGATGCCCGATCGCGATTGCGCCGCCATTGACATTCACCTTCTCCGGACTGACCCCTAGCTCTTTCACTACCGCTAATGCTTGTGAGGCAAACGCTTCATTAATTTCAAAAAGATCAATGGCATCGATGGATATACCTTGCTGCTTAAGAAGTGTCGAAATGGCTTTCACTGGCCCCATTCCCATATATGCAGGGTCAACGCCAACAAGTGAATAACCCTTGATATATGCCAATGGCTTTAATGCATGTTCCTTGCATTTGTCTTCCGACACTACAAGCACGGCCGCCGCGCCATCATTGATTCCTGAAGCATTTCCGGCGGTAACCGTCCCGTTCTCCTTAAACGCAGGTTTTAATTGAGAAAGTTTTTCTTGCGTTGTATTTCCTCTTATGTGTTCGTCCTCTGTGAAAGAAATAGTTTCTTTTTTGGTTTTGATCATGACCGGAACAATTTGCTCTTCAAAAAGCTTCTTGTTTTTTGCTTCTACGGCTTTTAGCTGGCTTTGATAGGCAAATTCGTCCTGTTCAAGTCTTGAAATTCCATATTTCTCGGCAACATTTTCTGCGGTAATTCCCATATGGTAATGGTTGATCGGGCACGTAAGGCCGTCGGCCACTAGGGAGTCTACCAACTCACCGTTGCCAAGTTTGTAGCCGTTTCTTGCATTCCTTAGCAGGTAAGGGGCGTTCGACATGCTCTCCATGCCTCCGGCCAAGACGATGTTGCCTTGTTCAGCCAATATTGAATTGTAAGCTAAAGCAACGGCATGAAGTCCTGAACCGCAAACCGTGTTTATCGTTGTTTCGGGTACATCAATAGGGATACCGGCTTTTAATGCCGCCTGTCTGGCAGGATTTTGTCCATTGCCCGCCTGAAGAACATTTCCCAAATAAATCTGATCAATCAAAGAAGGCTCTAATTTACTTTGCTGAAGGCATGCTGTCATCACAGTTGCCCCCAGTTCGGAAGCGCATAGAGGCGCAAGGGTTTTGTTAAAAGAGCCTACCGCTGTTCTCAACGGGCTTACTAAAGCTACTTTTTTCATTAAAAACTCACATTCCTTTCGCTGTGTTCAAAACACAATACATCCATGATTGCACTTCAATTCGTAATTTCCGCTCTTAACCTACGAGAAGCAGCGACTGCAAGATACATTTGCATGCGGGCATATCATGGTGCCTAAGACAGTGAGTGTGACGGTTCGATCGCCTTCTCTCATTGGAAATTAAAACCATTTTCATCATAGTTCTAATGCAGATTTTGCTCAATGTCCAAATATTTACACATATCTATGTACAGATGTTTATAGGGCCATATACTCCACAATAATTAGGCCATTCTAACGTTTTCTGTTAATTTCTTAATTTTTCTGAAAATCATGATCATTAATTGAATTTTATGTTAAAAATGAAAGTTGCAATCCATACGTGAGAAAGTTTTCCTCGCAATATCATCTAACTCATCGCTGGGTAATAAAAAAAGCCTCCAGAATTTTCTGAAGACGGCTTTGCCTTTCAATATTCATGATCTTCGTTATATTGTGCTAGCTCGCTTCTTGTTAACAGTGTCACCCGAAAGTGCGCTTTTTTCGCATGAACAAAAAAAGAAGCCGACTTGCTTGAAAGCAATCGGCTTGGAACATTAAACTTCAACAACTCACGAAAAATGTACATCTTCCGTCGCAAGTAAACGCACAAAACGATTGCCAAGCATACCATTATGATGAGCTACGATTTGTTCACCGCTTAGCACCTTGCTATCAAATGTACTATGCGCATCCAATACGAGTACGTTGTTCTGGTATCCCAGACTATAGGCGCTTCGGCAAGTCGTGTCGAGGCAAAACTCGGTCTGCATCCCCGCGATTACGAGTTGATCGGCCCCCAGTTCCTTCAGTACATGGCCCAATTCGGTTTGGTAGAAGCTGTCCCAGGATGATTTACGGACAATTCGTTCATGAGGAAGAGGACGCACTACGTCGGCGATGGCCCAGCCTACACTGTTTTCTCGGAAATCCTCATCCGCTTCATCGGTATGCTGTACAAAAATCACCGGTGTACCTGTAGCTCTGGCTTTGTCCAAAAGCTGCTGCAAATGCGCTACAACTTCCTGCTCACGATATAGCTTCTCATCATACATGAACATAGCCTGCTGAACATCAATCATGAGTAAAACGGTTTGCCCCATCGTTTCAATCCCTCCCTGTGTGTATCACTAACTTACAATAGCATGTCTTCATGCCTTGCGGCGACATAAGGTGAACTATATAATAAAGAACAAGTTGGAACGGTCCGATTCGGACGAAAGGTGATTAAAATATATGACAATTTCGCAGGAGCAGTTTACGTTCCGTTCTGTCTCAGAGGCACAGACCGGGTCATTGGCTGGTTTTTTGGCAGCCAAAGCGGTTCCCGGAACGGTGATTGTGCTGGATGGAGATCTGGGAGCGGGCAAAACTGCTTTTTCCAAAGCTTTTGCCGGCCATTTAGGTGTGCCTGGTATCGTTAATAGTCCAACCTTTACCCTCATTAAGGAGTACGAGGGCCGATTGCCTTTGTATCATATGGATGTGTACCGGATTTCCCAGGACGAGGCGGAGGATCTCGGGCTGGACGAATATTTTTACGGGACAGGAGTATGTCTGGTGGAATGGGGTAGTATTATACCGGATATATTGCCGGAGCAGCGGCTTCACATGTATATAGAAACAACGGATGTGGGGGAGCGCTTGATTCACCTGACCGGGTACGGCGAGCCTTATGAACAATGGTGCCGCAGTTTGCGGGAGAATGGAGTTTGAACCATGCAAAGAGAGCATACAGATGTGAATGTAAAGCCGCGTGAGCGGTTTTTGACGTTAGATACAGCGACGACCGTGATGGCGGCCGCTCTGATGAACGGAAGAGAATTGCTGGGAGAAAGCAACGTCTATGGCGAACGTAATCACTCCGTGCATGTGATTACCGAGCTGGAACGACTGCTGAATGAAGAAGGGCTGACACGAGATGATGTAGATGGTATTGCAGTTGGTGTTGGACCGGGGTCTTATACCGGTATCCGGATTGCGGTGACTGCAGCCAAAACACTCGCTTGGGCCTGGGGTATTCCGGTGACGTCCATATCCACTTTGCATGCTTTGGCGTGGGGTGGTTGGAATCGCGGCATCGAGATGAAGGGACAAGAAGATAAAAATGAGTCTGTGAATAACGGTTCGTCCGGAGCGCAGGCAGCAGACTGGATTGTGCCTGTGCTGGATGCGCGCCGTGGTCAGGTTTACACGGGGCTGTTCGCCGTGAATACAGTTGACGACGTCGAGAGTCCGCAACGGCTAGAGCCAGATGCAATTCGCTTAATGACTGCTTGGACCGATGACCTGCTGCAACGGCTGGAGGCTTTGCCCTCTGAAGAGCGTCCTCCAGTCATTTGGCTAGTCGGTGAGACGGCGGTTCACGCCGAAACAGCCGAGCACCTGCGTGCTTGGAGCGAGCTACGTATCGTACCTTATGAGCTGGAGGGAAGATGGGTTGGCCGCCTTGGGGCGGATAAGCTGCTTCGTCAAGAACATGACGAGCTACATACGCTGGTTCCTAATTATACCCAGCTGGCTGAGGCGGAAGCCAATCTGCTTCGTCAGCGCTGAAGAGAGCGGTGAACAACATGGCAAAGAACATACAGCGGGAAGAGAAACTTGAGTTTCGCTTGATGCAACTGGATGATATTCCCGATGTGCTGGAGATTGAGCATGAAGCGTTCACGCTGCCGTGGACGGAGGAAGCATTCCGCAATGAGCTGACGATGAATCATTTCGCTAAATATATGATTATGGAACTAGATGGACGAGCCATTGGTTACGCAGGCATGTGGACGATTATGGATGAGGCCCATATTACGAATATTGCGATTCGTGAGGCTTATCGCGGACGCAAGCTTGGGGACAAGCTGTTGGATGAGCTGATGCAGACGGCCTCTTATTTAGGGATGGAACGTATGACGCTGGAGGTGCGGGTAACGAACCGGATCGCTCAGGGCTTGTATGAGAAAAAAGGCTTTAAGCCCGCAGGTGTGCGCAAAGGCTATTATTCGGATAATAACGAGGATGCCGTGATCATGTGGGCGGATCTTCCCGCGCATGGGGCATCCGGTGAACAGGAAGGAAGCGTGCAGAAGCAATGACGCAAGAGGAAAAAACAGGTACAGGCTCCGCCTCCGGCGAGCCTTGCTATATACTGGCAGTGGAAACGAGTTGTGATGAGACGGCTGTTTCCGTCGTGAAAAATGGCACAGAGGTGCTCTCAAATCTGATTTCCAGTCAGATTGAAACACACAAAGCCTTTGGTGGTGTTGTGCCAGAGGTGGCTTCACGCAAACATGTGGAGAGCATCACCTACATGCTGGACGAGGCCATGCAAACATCGGGAATTACCCCTCGTGAGATTTCGGCGGTTGCCGTGACACAAGGACCAGGACTGGTTGGCGCATTGTTGGTTGGAATTGTCGCTGCCAAGAGTGCTGCCTTGGCGTTCGGCAAGCCATTAATCGGGACGCATCATATCGCGGGACATATTTATGCCAATCAGCTGGAGCATGATATCGTATATCCGTGCATTGCTCTCGTTGTGTCAGGAGGACATACAGAGCTGGTGCTGATGGAGTCCGAAGGTCATTTTCAACTCATTGGTCGTACAAGAGATGATGCGGTTGGGGAAGCCTACGACAAAGTAGCGAGAGCGATTGGGTTTCCGTATCCGGGTGGCCCGCATGTGGATCGTGTGGCTCATGAATCGGAGGAAGTGGTTACTTTGCCGCGTGCATGGCTGGAGCCGGATTCTTATGATTTTAGCTTTAGCGGTTTGAAATCTGCGGTGCTGAATGTAATTAACCAGACGAAAATGCGCGGAGAAACCGTTCATGTGGGAGCGATCGCAAGAGGCTTTCAAGAGTCGGTCGTCGAGGTGCTGGTGGAAAAGGCGATTCGTGCCATGCGTGAATACGGTGCGAAGCAGCTTCTGCTTTGTGGCGGTGTGGCTGCTAATCGTGGACTGCGTACAGCATTGCGGGAGCGCTGTGAGCGCGAAGGAATCGAGCTGCTTGTACCATCGATGAAATATTGCACAGATAATGCAGCGATGATCGGCGCTGCGGCCTACGCCAAATGGAAGCGCGGGGAATTTACCTCATTGGATATGAAGGCTGATCCAGGGCTGTCTCTGGAAGAATGGTCTGTCCAAACTTAATTGAAGAAGAATGAGCAAGACACGGCACAGTTGAGTCGTGTCTTTTTTGTCCGCTCCAAAACTATCATAAAAATATAAATTCAAGAGGATAAAATACAGGAGTTTGAGCAAATGAATGGCAGCCTCCCATTCACTCCCATTATTCGTCACAATTGTTCACGATTTTTCATGATCCATCAAAAAAATCTGGAATTTTGATGTTGCCCGAATAATGATGTGATTTGTCAAGTTGTGAACAAAGTTATCCACATATACCGCTTCGAATGTGGATAACCGTGTCCGAAGCAAGCAGGCTAAGACTTTTTGGAGATAGCAAGTTGGGGGATATGTAACACCTTTAGTTCTTGTGAAATCTGTGGATAATGTGGATAAAAGGGTGGATAAATTTGGTTTTCATTTGAAAATGGCTTTTTATCAATAAAAAAATGGCCCAAAAGGCCATTTTTTAATCTCATTCATACACATAAGCTGTGGATAATCTTGTGTACAAAAATATAGAAGAGGAAAATGTGAAATTTTTAAGGCTAAGATTTTATGCAGTAGTTTTTATTCTTCTAACAGCTCTTCCCAAGAGGTATAGGTTTCAGTCAATTCCTGTTTATGGGTGTCGAGTTGTGCCTGAATATTCTGAAGCGCTGTGTAATCCTGATAAATCTCAGGCAGGGTCATTTGTTCCTCCAGCCCTAAAATTTGTTCTTCCAGCGTTTTGATCTGGTTTTCCAATGCCTCCAGCTTGCGTTGACGGCTACGTTCCTCGCTTTTGGCTTGTTTGTCTGCCGCATAGGTGGCGGCGCGTGATTTGGATGTGGTCTCGTCTGTCACGGATGCAGAGGTAGCCGATGTTTTGCCGCGTGTGGCCTGATTTGCCTCCAGAGCTTCCTGCGCAATTTCCTCTAACTCCTGCTTTTTGGCTACATAGTCATCATAATTCCCCAGGAAATGTTCTATCCCCCCAGGATGAAGCTCGATGACACGTTCCGCCATTTTGTTCAGGAAATAACGGTCATGGGAAATGAACAACAGCGTACCGTCATAGTCCATCAAAGCCGCTTCCAGCACTTCCTTGCTAAACAGATCCAGATGGTTGGTAGGCTCATCTAGAATTAACACGTTGGCTTCGCGCAGCATGAGCTTGGCCAGAGATACACGGGCTTTTTCCCCTCCGCTTAATGCAGCTACCTTCTTAAGTACATCGTCACCGCTAAACAGGAAATTACCCAGCACTGTACGAATACGTGCTTCTTCCATATGAGGGTACTCGCTCCACAACTCCTCCAGTACGGTATTGGCGGGGTTCAGGTTCGTCTGCTCCTGGTCATACAGGCCGATTTTGATTTTCGTGCCCCAGTGGATGGAGCCAGCAGCAGGTTTAAGTGATCCGGTCAGACATTTGAGCAACGTCGATTTTCCGATCCCGTTCGGACCAATCAGTGCCACGGTATCTCCACGTTTTAAGTCGAACGATGCGTGCTGGAATAAAGGCTTTTTACCTTCATACCCCACAGAGAGGTCACGTACCTCCAGTACTTCCTTACCTGACATATGGGCTGTTTCAAAGGAAAAATGAGCCTTTTTCAAGTCTCCCATGGGCCGATCCATACGCTCCATTTTATCTAGCTGCTTGCGCCGACTTTGAGCGCGTTTGGTCGTGGAAGCCCGCACGATATTACGTTGTACGAATGCTTCTAAACGGGCAATTTCTCCTTGCTGCTTTTCGTAATGCTTCAGATTCGTTTCGTACTCGGCAGCCTTCAGCTCCATGTAGCGGCTGTAGTTGCCTGTATATCGAGTAGAACGATGGCGTTCAATTTCAATAATCGTCGTTACCAGTCGGTCCAGGAAATAACGGTCATGTGATACAACCAGCAGAGAACCGGAGTAGCCGCGCAAATAATCCTCCAACCAGGTCAGTGTTTGAATATCCAGATAGTTGGTTGGCTCATCGAGCATAAGGACATCTGGTGCGAGCAGTAGGATGCGCGCTAGCGCAAGCCGAGTTTTCTGTCCTCCGCTCAGAGTAGCTACGGGCGTCTCAGGTGCAAATGAACCAAAGCCCATACCGTGCAGCACGCTGCGAATACGGGTCTCCATTTCATAACCACCGTGATCCTTGAACCAGTCTGAACGACGTGCATAGCGTTCCAGCAGATCTGCGTAGCGTTTTTCGTTTTGAGCATTGGCCAGGTCAGCGATGTCCTGTTCCATTTGCCGCAGTTCCCGTTCCGCTTCAATCAGGGGAGTGAACACCAGCATCATTTCCCCCCAGATAGAACGGTCAGAATTCAAGCCGCTGTTTTGCGCCAGATAACCGATGCTGGTCTCCTTCGCCTTGAAAATTTGTCCACTGTCATAGGATATTTCACCAGCAATGATTTTGAGCAGGGTCGATTTGCCTGCACCGTTCACACCTACGAGTCCAATACGTTCACGTTCCAATATTTGAAGGTTAATCCCGTCCAGAACGGGCTCAATTCCATAAGATTTAGTAATTCCGGTTACTTGCAATAGCATAGCGTATCGTTCCTCCATTACATTTTGCACAGTTCTACCTGCTTTCTTCACAGGTACCTTCCTTCCAGTTTACATGAAATTACCCACTATTGCACTGATTTCACCCTGTAAACCCTTGAGCCGCGTGTAGTCAATTTGTATAAACAATGATAAACTTAAACGAGAAGTGAAAAAGAATGAAAAAAACTTGCAACGTACAGCACTTACTGACAAATGGGACAATAGTAACGTTTTAAAGATTATCGACGAGTGTGCGGGAGGGCGGATGTGATGGATGTCTGTAATGTGAAGAACGCGCTGCGTTTGCAGCAACGGGAAGCGCGTGACTCCATGGACCCGCTGACAAGGCAGAAGGCATCGGCTGTGGCCTGTCGGCATGCAATCGAGGCATGGGAGCAGCTTAGAATAGACAGAAACGGAGATAAGCTAACCTTATTTAGTTATCTCTCTTTTGGCAGCGAGATTTCGACGACTCCCCTCATTGAGCACTGCTGGTCACAGGGAGATCGTGTCCTGGCCCCAAGAGTGGACCCGGTAACTCGGACTATGGAGCTGAGGGAGATGGATCAGTACGGAGATATTGCACCCGGCATCTGGAACATCCCTGAGCCTGCTTTGACATGCAAGGAATGGTCGCCTGAAATGTGGACGGGAATTGACTGGGTTGTTGTGCCCGGCTTGGCCTTTGATCGTCGTGGGGGCAGGATCGGCTACGGCGGAGGCTATTATGACCGCTTTACCGTACAGGTAGAGGCAGAGAAGCGTAACAACAGCCATGTAGGTCCGCTTTATGTCTCGCTGCTGTTGCCGGGACAATTGCTGACACAGGTGCCCATGGAGCCAAGGGATTTGCGAGTGGACGTGCTGTTTACTCTGGATGGACGCTTAGATTGTGATTATTGACAAATGATGAATGAAGTAAAGTTGGGTATGTGAAAGGAGCTGTGAGGGAGTCGTGGATTCCTTTACTCATTTTAACGAACAGGGACGGGCTCGGATGGTAGATATTTCGGGTAAAACGTCTACGATTCGTACAGCAGTTGCCGTGACTCAGATTACGATGAATCCGGCTACATTGACGGCTGTAAAAGAAGGAAGAATCGGCAAGGGTGATGTTCTTGCTGTGGCCCAGGTCGCAGGGATTCAAGGCGCGAAAAAAACGTCAGACTGGATACCGATGTGTCATCCACTGGCCCTGACAGGCGTGAACATTACTTTTTCCGATAATGGACATGATGTGCTTCATATTGAAGTTGAAGTGAAGACCGAGGGTAAGACAGGTGTAGAAATGGAAGCTTTGACAGCGGCTTCAGCCGCAGCGTTAACCGTGTATGATATGTGCAAGGCGCTGCAAAAAGATATGATCATCGGCCCTACCATGCTGCAATCCAAAACAGGTGGCAAGCATGGGGATTTTCAAAGGGAGGACCACCGGGAACCTTGACATAGACAACATTGTCGCCGAGAGGGTACTGTGATGTGATGGAGGATGCAGCGTGGCTGTTTCTGATTTTCAGAAGAGAAAGTATTCTTTCATGATAGGAGAAGGGTGATCTTATGGTGTGGAAAACGGCGATCCTAACAGCCAGTGATAAAGGGGCAAGGGGAGAGCGTGAGGATACAAGCGCACAGGTCATCCGGGAACTCATCGAAGAAGAACTGGGCGGAGAGATTGTGGAATACCGGATCGTTCCCGATGAACCGGATGAAATTATTGCAGCTTTAATCGAAATGACCGATTATTTTCATGCAGACCTGGTACTAACTACGGGTGGAACCGAGCTGGCGATCCGTGATGTGACACCGGAGGCGACTAGGCGGGTTGTGGAACGGGAAGTGCCAGGCATGGCGGAAGCCATGAGAATGATCGTGATGCAGAAAAATCCAGCGGCTATGCTATTCCGTGGAATCGTAGGAATACGCGGACGTACACTGATCGTCAATTTGCCAGGAACGCCCAAAGGTGTGCATGAAAATTTGGCAGCGATAATGGACCAACTTCCAGAAGCGCTGCTTATGGTGACAGGCCAGTTCCGGTAGAAGGCAGCACATCGTGTGTGGTATGATACCTATAAGAATTTATAAGGCCGTATACGGACAAAGATTCTTATTTTGTCCGTCAACATAAGGAGGATTACTACACATGCCCAATATTGGAGCACCGGGTTATATTTTGTTAATTATTCTGGCGCTGCTGCTATTTGGTCCGAACAAGCTGCCTGAGTTGGGTCGAGCTGTAGGGCGTACATTCCGTGAGTTTAAAAACGGGGCACGCGATATTTTATCAGAAGATGAACGGACTGAGCGTAAAGACAGCAAAGATAGTGTGGTCAAAGCATCACAAACGACGTCTTCAGAAGTTCAACCTCAGCCTGAGGATAAACGCTTGTCATAGATTTAGTGATCGATTCTTGATCTAGTACAATAAACAAAAGCCTCTTCTTCAGTGAAGGGCTTTATTTTTTAGGAGGCGCTGCTGCGTTCCGTTCAGAAAGGAGGAGTGGACTTGACCCCACCAGAGCATGAAATGCCGCTAATGGAACATCTGGGAGAGCTTCGCCGCAGAATTATCTATGTGCTAATTGTATTTGTATTGGCACTGGCTGGTGGTCTGTTCGCGGCGGGTTCTGTCTATGACTGGCTTATTCGCTCCGGTTCGGCGCAAGCTTTTCAGTTAAACGCGTTTTCCTTTTGGGACGGGATCGGTATCTACATGAAGATCGCCATGATCATCGGGATTGCGGTGGCGCTACCGTTTGCTTGCTACCAACTGTGGAAGTTTGTCAGCCCGGGCTTAAGACCACAAGAACGAAGTGCGACTTTGCGGTATGTGCCTTATGTGCTGCTTTTGTTCATCATTGGGACAGCTTTTGCTTATTTCATTATTTTCCCGATGGCGATTCAATTTACATCGTCGGTCACCAAAAGTATGGGATTACAGGAAACGTACGGGATCGCACAATATTTCACCTTTATGTTTAATATTGTACTACCTGTAGCGCTGCTGTTTGAGCTCCCCCTGCTTATCATGTTTCTGACGGGGATTCATGTTTTAACACCAATGCGGCTTCGCAAATGGCGGAAGATTTCTTATTTTCTGCTTGTGTTCGTTGCGGTTGTCATTACCCCGCCGGACTTTATTTCCGATTTTTTGGTGGCGATTCCGTTGCTGGTGCTATATGAAGTGAGCGTGTATTTGTCTTCGGTCGTGTACCGCAGACAGCTGCGTGCACAGGAGGAACGTGAGGCCCAATTGCGTGTAGCTTCAGAATAATAAGGCGGGACCTGAATGGCTCAGTAAACAATTTATTCGGGTCCGCGCTACATGGCAATTGCAGATAATGAATGGCATTTGTATATCATGGCTATTTATAGAGCATAACAGCAGCAGCTTAGCTGCCTTAAATCTAACCATTAGCCTTGAGTTAACGGTTATTTTTCAGATAGATGGATATAATCGGGAAGGGCTGTCCATAAAAATTCCCATAAAAAATACATTAGGGACTTGAAATTCAATCCCAAGTTGAGTATCATAAAGTTGGTTGTTAGCACTGATGACTGTCGAGTGCTAATACATACAACATAACAACCAAATTACAGGATAAAACACTTAATAAGGAGGCTATTTTTTCATGATCAAACCTTTGGGTGAACGCGTATTGGTGGAAGCAATTGAGCAAGAGACAACGACTTCCTTCGGGATCGTACTTCCTGACTCTGCCAAGGAAAAGCCGCAAGAAGGCAAAATTATCGCGGTTGGCGCAGGCGCATTGAAAGACGGTGCCCGTATTCCTCTGGAAGTAAAAGAAGGCGACCGTGTCATTTTCTCTAAATACGCTGGAACGGAAATCAAATATGAAGGTAAAGAATATTTGATTATGAAAGAAAGCGATATCCACGCGATCATCGGTTAACCGGAACCCGGACAAGACCTGAATATAGGAATTGAAACAAATCATTCATAATCCATAGGGAGGTTTATCACAAATGGCTAAAGATATTAAATTCAGTGAAGACGCTCGCCGCTCCATGCTGCGCGGGGTTGATGCATTGGCTAACGCTGTTAAAGTAACACTCGGACCGAAAGGCCGTAACGTTGTACTGGAGAAAAAATTCGGTAGCCCGCTCATTACCAATGACGGTGTAACGATTGCAAAAGAAATCGAGCTGGAAGACGCGTTCGAAAACATGGGCGCTCAACTGGTTAAAGAAGTAGCAACCAAAACGAACGATGTAGCTGGTGATGGTACGACTACTGCTACTGTTTTGGCTCAAGCCCTCATCACAGAAGGCCTGAAAAACGTAACTGCTGGCGCAAGCCCAATCGGTATCCGTAAAGGGATCGACAAAGCGGTTAAAGCGGCTGTTGCTGAACTGCAAGCCATCTCCAAACCAATCGAAAGCAAACAATCCATTGCTCAAGTAGCCGGTATTTCCGCTGCTGATGACGAAGTAGGCGAACTGATCGCTGAAGCTATGGAAAAAGTGGGCAAAGACGGTGTAATCACTGTTGAAGAATCCCGCGGTTTTGCAACAGAGCTGGAAGTGGTTGAAGGTATGCAATTTGACCGTGGCTACATTTCCCCGTACATGATTACAGATACGGACAAAATGGAAGCTGTACTGGACAATCCGTATATCCTGATCACAGACAAAAAAATCACAAACACACAAGAAATCCTGCCATTGCTTGAAAAAATCGTACAACAAGGCAAGCCACTCGTTCTGATCGCTGAAGACATCGAAGGCGAAGCACTGGCTATGCTCGTTGTTAACAAACTGCGTGGTACATTCAACGCTGTAGCTGTTAAAGCTCCAGGCTTTGGTGACCGTCGTAAAGCAATGCTGCAAGATATCGCTGCCCTGACAGGCGGTCAAGTGATTACAGAAGAACTGGGTCTGGACCTGAAAACAGCTTCCGTAGACCAACTGGGTACAGCACGTCAAGTGCGTATCACTAAAGAAAATACGATTGTGGTTGACGGTGCTGGAAACAAAGCCGACATCGACGCTCGTGTTAGCCAAATCCGTACGCAACTGGAAGAAACCACTTCCGAGTTCGACAAAGAGAAACTGCAAGAGCGTCTGGCTAAACTGTCCGGCGGCGTAGCAGTCATCAAAGTCGGTGCGGCAACTGAAACAGAATTGAAAGAACGCAAACTGCGCATCGAAGATGCCCTGAACGCAACCCGTGCTGCGGTTGAAGAAGGTATCGTATCCGGTGGTGGTGTAGCGCTCCTGAACGTATACAAAGCAGTTGCAGCTGTTGAACTGCAAGGCGACGAGCAAACAGGCGTGAACATCGTGCTGCGCGCTCTGGAAGCTCCAATCCGCACCATCGCTGCTAACGCAGGTGAAGAAGGCTCTGTAATTGTTGAGCGTCTGAAACGCGAAGAAGTTGGCGTAGGATTTAACGCAGCTACTGGCGACTGGGTAAACATGATCGAAGCTGGTATCGTGGACCCTGCGAAAGTAACTCGTTATGCTTTGCAAAACGCTGCTTCCGTAGCAGCAATGTTCCTGACTACCGAAGCGGTTATCGCTGACAAGCCAGAACCAGAAAAGGCTGCAATGCCTGACATGGGCGGCATGGGCGGCATGGGTGGAATGATGTAACAAAGGGTATCAAAACCCTGTAATACCGCTATTTAAAGGGCTCCCGCGAGGGAGCCTTTCTTCGTTAAATCACGAAAAAATCACATTTCTTGCAAAGGGAGATGATCTTTCGTGAAATTGAAGTTCAATATATCTGCAAAGTGAATTCTTATTTTCTCATTAGCATCCTTTTTCATCTTTTCTGTGACGTGTGTGTAGATCTTTAGAGTTGTTTCTGGGTCATCATGTCCAACGCGCTTCATAATCGTTTTTAGGTCTACTCCAGCCTCTGAGAGCATGCTTATGTGGGTGTGTCTGAAGATATGGGGAGTGGCTTCTTTTTTGATTGATGTTTTCTTTAAGATTCTATCCATTCTAATCAAGATATTTTTTTGGATGAATGGATATCCATTGTCACGACAGAATACGAAATCCTTGTCATGATAATCAGGATACATTTTTCTGTTTTCCTGAACTATTTTTTGCTGCGTATTTCTATAATCGGCAAGCAAGTCCATAATGGTTTCGTCCAAGTCGAAAGTGCGGATAGATCCTTTAGTTTTAGGTGGAGTGAGTTTATATAGCTTCATATTGTTTTGCTCATTATATAGAGTCTTCGTTACTCGAATTTCATTCGTTTCAAAATTAATATCTGTCCATTTTAAGGCACATAGTTCACCGGAGCGCATGCCTGAAAAGGCGAGAAGATAAAAACGCTCTAAATCCATTGGTAGGCCATGCAGGTATACTGCCTGAAGGAATTCCGTTATTTCAGGATTTTCTAAAAATTCGTCTTCAATGGTCGTATTTTCAATTTCTTCTACAGTCAGCATTTTGGCTGGTATGACTGCACCGGTGCAAGGATTGCCCAATCGCATTTTATTTTTTATTGCGTATTTCATAATCATATTCGCAGTGACATGTACTCCTTCAATTGTGGTTCGGGCATATTTTTTATCATCGAGATCATTGAGTATGTTTTGATATGCTTATGCGTTATCTTGTCAATATTTACTTTGGGAATGTATCTCATCAAAATTTTAATTTCTTTGCTTCTGACTCTGACGGTGCTTTCTTTGACCTCCCCTTTAGAGTAGGTCTTAAGCCAATCCCATGCAACTTCCTCGAAAGGGAGCTTTTTTACTTTCTTGGCATCCACGCCATGTTTAACAAGATCATCTAGAACTTTTTGAGCACGAGCAAGAGCTTCCTTCTGCGTGTCTCCCCTACGAGGTATCTGCTTGCGCTTCCCCGTCACAGGATTAGGTAGGCCGTCTACTGTACAAATCCGCTTATAGCCCTGTTTGTTGTTTGCTTTAATTTTAGTGAAAGATGCCATACATTCTATCTCCTTATATAGGTACAAATGTTCGCTTTAATAGTGAAAAGAAAAGCCCGGAAGGGCTTTAGCTGTGAATGTTGAACTAATTTTATTGTACCAAAACTCCAAACGTTTGAGAATTTTCCTTATATTTAGAATTACTCAGCTCTGCTTGCTCTAAAAATAATTCCGTACTTGGTCATCATAATTTTATACTCAATATTATTCTTTGTAATTTTCTTCTCGTTTTCGGAAGTTTTATTAGAAAGAGAACTTATCAAACCTGAATTGATGTCTACTACCTCGTCCCGAGTTAAATTCTGATTTGTAAGAATAGTCACAATTGCTTTAACTGGACACCGTGCACAGATCAAAAAAATGATTGCATCCACAAAAGTATCCGATCAGGACAAAATTTTTGCAGCTCAATGGTTAGAAAACACCGAGAGTGCACATGCCAAACTTGCAAGCTTGTCTGAGGATTAATCATATCGGGGAGGTAAAAGGGATGATCAAGAATCAATACCGCCCAGGCGGTTCCATAAAAGAGGCAAAGCAGCCTGATCCTAAAAATGAAGTTAAAAAGGGCCTGATGCATTAATTGAGGTACTATACAAACCGCTGCCGGAAGTGGTGCGTCAGACAATCTTTGATCTGGATAGCCAAGGTGTTTCCCGGTCACAGATTGCCCGACAGGTTGGCATCCCGAAAACGCGAGTGGTTCATGAGTTGATGAGTTTGGACATGAAGGACACGCCATCCAATAAGTATGCGCCAAAGAGCTACGAAAGGAGCAGCACCCTATGAGTAAGGATTATCGTCAATTATTACTGGAGTATGGTTATCCGGAGGAACTGGCATGGAGTGAAAGAAGATGGAATTAAGTGAGCAGAGTAAGAATTATGCTTTTTTACTCCTATAAGTTGTAATAATCAAGTTTAATTAATGTTAGATCATTAACAATTACTTACAGAAGCATCAATCGATTTTATGGAGAAATCCTAATTTCGAGTGGGTGCTTTTTTTGATTACAAGGAGAGAGGGAAATGAAAAAATCGAAGAAGTATCAGCTCAAAAGAGTCTATAGAGGATAGATATAATAATATGTGGAAGTTATCAACAATATAGAACGTTTGTTCCCGTTGATATTGTTGATAACTTGTAATATCATAATCAACACAAGACATCATCCAATTATTACATATGAGGAGTAATACAAATATGAAAAGGAATTCTTTGCAGGAGCATCAGCATTTGAACATAATCAAACTGATTTCTGAAAGACTTCTTAATAGTGGGTACTCTGTGTTAGCTGATCATATAGATTGGCCATATGGTAGACCACTTCCTATAAACGGACAGCACCCAGATATTTTCGCTTTTAATGCCTATGAGACAATTATATACGAAGTACAAACAAAAGACACATATCAAAGCAGATTTGTTATAGAAAAGCTACGTTTATTTAGTCAAAATCCTGAATTTAGAACTTACATGGTTCTTCCATTTACGTTTGGGTTGAATGAGCACATTCCTAAGGCTCAAGAATTACTGAAAAAAGCAGAGCTTAATGTCCATTTAGCTACATGTGATTTAAAGCGGAATGAAATTGAATTCTATTAAATATAGAAAGCATTCGAGGGGAGTCAAAGAAAAAGATGAAGAGATATACGCTTTATTTAGATGAAATTCTAACTGGTGGCCATTTTGAGCATTTTTGCTTAATGGGACTTGCTATTGCTGAAGAAGACTATGAAAAAAAAGTAATACCATATGTTAATGAGTTGAAAAAGAAGTTTTTTGGTGATGATAAGGTGATAATTCATGAAATGGATATAAATAGGCATAAGACAGCAACACCATTTAAGGTATTTCAAGACAAGCAAAAACTTCAAGAGTTTTGGAATGATATCACTAATATGTTTAATTCATATGATATTCCTATATTCGGAGTTAGCATTCATGAAGATAACTGCAAAAAATTATATGAAAATGGTCGGGATAAGTATTTTATCGCGCTTCAATTAATTATGGAAAATTTCGTTCACTTTCTTGAACTCAATGATGCAAAGGGTTCTATTTACTTGGAATCGACCAATTCTGATCCGGACCAGAAAGATCAACAATTACAACATCATTTTCATTACCTTATGGCTCAGGGTACTCTATTTTATAGTAATAAAACTGTCCAGAAACGTCTCAGTACGATAAATTTTAGCTTAAAGCCTGACAACGTCATTGGGCTACAAATTGCAGATTTATTACCTAACACATGGAATCGAAAACTTTCCGGTAAGTCGCAAAGAACTTATGGTTTGCTTGATGTTATAGAAAAGCAAGCATATGATGGGGGATGCAATAAAAAGGACAGATTTGGACTGAAGATTATACCATAAATTATTGACTTCATTGCTATAAAAGGGTACCATATAATTGTGGTGATTGCGGAAGCCTTCTTCACAAATTTCTTGATAAGAACTGCGAAAGCTCTTCTTAGTACTAAAAGACATGTATATTTTTGGAGCAAGTCGATGATACTGATACTATGATACATGGAGACTGCGAAAGCTCTCTTCTGTATCAATAATTGAGGGAACTGTGAAAGCTCTTTCCTCAAAAGAAGCATCCTTCGGGGTGCTTCTTTTCGTATTATTAAGAGTTTTTGGTTTTAAATTGTAGTTTCCGCTAACTTTATTCTGTTTTTTATTAAAGTTCAATTTTTTTGTTTTTACATTTTATAAAATAAAATGATTTACCAGAACGCAATTATAGTCAGAAGTGATTGTCTGTATCATTGGTCGTCTACTTAGCAACTTCTATTCATAGAAGCGATGTTTTTTGACTGTAAAGTGGGCATAGGATGAACATTTATTGACTAAAAGTTGAGCATCACATGACGGGTTTTCCATGCTACTATGAGAGCGTGGAAATGAAGGGAACGGACCAGGGACTGGCTGATACGCCGGTCCTTTTTTGTTACCCATTTTTCCTAATAAACCATATTCGGAGGAATCAAACATGTCTACAGAAGCAAGCGCAGTAAGAACCGGTGGGTTCGCATACTTGGATCGGTTTAGAATCTTGCACATCGAAAGTACGCAGGAAGCAGCAGAGTCCAAGAGTAAGTACGGTACCGCCATTAAATTTGAAGGCCAACATGCATACGGTCATCCGGTTATCCCAGCAAGTGGTGATGAGTACGAGCAGCTCGCAATAACCGTGCATGCTGATGGCACTCTGACGGAAAAGGACGAATTTGCCATCCCAGCTCACGTAAAGGCAGCAGCTCTGGCCCTCAAATAATTAAGCATGACCCAACATTGTTCCCTGGATCATTCCAGGGCTTTATGGCACGCGCAGGCGGCAAGGAACCAGTTAACCAGCGGAAACATGGACAGCCTGGTCAGAACCCTTGCGCGGTTCAATTCCGCAGCGTGCTTCCCTCCTACCTATTAATTCCAATCACTTTATTGACGATATATACAGAATAAGGGGGAATTATTAATGGCTAGAAGACGGAGAAGAAAGCAGAAAAATTCTATTGAAGAGGCTATTGCAGGGATTGCACTAATAGCCCCGTTTTTCTTTATCTACTCAGTTACGGGTTCAATCGGTGCCTCTGTTTTTGTATCTTTTGTGGCAGTAGCAATGGTCATAGCATTTATTTTTTATCGTACAATGGCTGCTGCAACAAGACTACGTAATTCTGGGATTGCTGAAATTGATAAAATGGATGGTCATCAATTCGAAAAATATTTAGGACATCTGTTCAGAGCTCAAGGATATAAAGCTGAGGTTACACAAGCTTCTGGAGATTACGGTGCTGATCTGGTTCTTACAAAAAACGGTCAGCGTATCGTAGTTCAGGCGAAACGGTACAGTAAAAATGTTGGGCTTAAAGCGGTTCAGGAGGTTTACGGTGCGGTAGCTCATTACCGTGCATCTTCAGCATGGGTCGTGACAAATAGCGATTACACAGAGCAAGCATACAGACTGGCAAGATCCAATAACGTTCGTTTGATTAACAGGGAACAGCTTATTGAAATGATTCTGCAGGTTAAACAAAGGAATTCTGCAACTAAGAAAGCAGGATAGATGCGAGAAAGGGAGAAATTCAAAGAGTGAATAATCTGAATTCGATTTCTGAGTGTATTTACTGCTTAACTTATTTGACGTCCATTTCTAGCGATCAGTAAAATGGTCTTGTTCTTCCTCTTTAGTAACTAAGTACAAATGCTTTTATACAACAGCGTAGCGTTTTGCATCCCGCTTACGGGAATAGACCCAATCGCTGTTTCTTTTTTCGGGTTTTAAATAAGCGCATCAGTTCATTTGGTGCTGTAAATACATAGGCAGATACAGGTCACTCATTTGGGTGGCTTTTTTTATTGCCTTGAAAGGTTTGAATGGTTTGAAGAAGAAGCAGAAGAAAGGAATTTTGTTATACATGAAAGGCCCACCAAAACAGCCGAAAAAATGTAAAGGTTGTGTATGGGGTAGGTGGGATGGGGTTAAGCAGTTTTGTTCCCGTACAGCCTGTGTGAAAAAAATGAATTAATACCTTCTAAAATATTGTGCCTTACACAACTTTACACTTCTGTGCATAGGCTATCAGGAAGCAAAAACTTTCTGAGGAGTGTGACATAAATGTATTATTACCCCGGGGGCGTACAGTATTACCAAGCAGGTAGGCCGCCACAACATTTTTTAAATCCAGATCAGGTTAAAAATTACCTGAATCAAGCTGTTGATATGAGAATGAGTAGTGGACGCAGCCTTTGTAATGTCTATATTACGTATGTTTCTTCTCAGACAGATAAAGCAAAACCAGACTATGGAGATATGACTTATTTAAGAATTATTGACGGTAAGTTTGTTTCTTTCTCAAATAACACACAAAACATTGACGAGGTCGGACCTGCTGGTTCCTTATGTGGGCATCGACCATCGTGGTAGAATGTTAAGCACCCATTGAGGTGCTTTTTCTTTTGCCTTGATACGACAATATGTTATCTATTCTGAGCTTGCTTTTTATTACATGAACGAATGGCGGAAGGAGTATAAAAGAAAGCAAAGAGAGGGCATACACACGCTCTGACAGCCTGTTAGCCACCCACCCGAATAGTGGAAACCAACTCAACTCAATCTTTGTTGTCCCATTTCCAAGAATTGTGTATGATACTTTTGGAAAAGAGGTGATTCAGAGAATGAAGCTAGTTGATATAGAAACATTGGGTTTGGATTACGACGATCTTTCTAAAATCGATGCGTTAATTAGACGATCTGGTTTAAGTTATTTTGAAGCACTAAAGGTTCAGGCGGTTCATTTAGATGCCATTGTCTGGGGGTTGAACGGAATTTTAAATATTGAAGCGGATGATGCAGCCAAGGAACGGTATGGCGATTTGATCAATCATTTGGAGAATGCGCTAAGAAAAAATAATAATTAAACTGAAATAATTCAAGATCAGCTTTATCGGCTGATCTTTTTTGTTGTCACGAAACTATTGGAGGGTAGCGAGTATGAACATCAGAATAATACCAATCGGACAAATCAACGCAGCAGCATATAACCCTCGTGTTGACCTTCAGCCGGGCGATGTTGAATATGAAAAGCTGAAGCAGTCAATTGAGACATTCGGCTACATCGATCCGATCATCTGGAACGAGCGCACCGGGAACATGGTCGGCGGCCACCAGCGGTACAAGATCATGGTCAACGAGCTGGGGCATACGGATCTGGCCGTAAGTGTTGTTGACCTGGACGATCAGCAGGAAAGGCTTCTCAATCTCGCATTAAACAAAGTTTCAGGCCGATGGGATGATGAAGCCCTTTATCGACTGCTTGATGATCTGCAGATGAGTGGAGCGGATCTGGCCCTGTCCGGTTTCGATTTGGAAGAGTTCGAGGATCTGGCGGCAGAGTTTGCTGTGCCACAGGATGAATCCTTGGACCTTCCGGTTACCGATGATGACTTTGACGTCCAGCGTGCTCTAGATGAAATCAAGAAACCGGAGACCAGGCGCGGGGATGTGTGGCAGCTTGGTCGGCATCGATTAGTGTGTGGAGATGCGACCAATCCTGATGATGTAGCACTTCTAATGGACGGAGCCAAAGCAGCACTGGTCGTTACTGATCCGCCTTATAATGTAGCGGTAGAGAGCACTTCTGCCCGTTTGGCTGCTGATGGTCGCGGCTCCATAATGAATGACAATATGCCCGCTGAGGACTTTGCGGGCTTTTTGTATGCGGTTTTTGCCAATTACGCTGTAATCATGCACCCTACGGCTGCAATCTATGTATTTCATCCATCTTCCTATCAACGTGAGTTTGAGGATGCCATGAATGCTGCAGGCATTGTAAGTAGGACCCAATGTGTTTGGGTGAAGAACGCCGCCACCTTCGGGTGGGCGCAGTATCGTTTCAAACATGAACCAGTCTTTTATACCCATATGAAGGGCAAATCTCCTGCTTGGTACGGTGATCGGACACAGACAACGGTATGGAAGGATGGCCTACCTGTTGAGGACCCTCTGCCGGAGACAGTATGGAGGTTTCGAGGGGCGATGTTAACAAGTACGTCCATCCTACTCAAAAGCCTCTTGATCTGTTGGCCATTCCAATTAAGAATAGCAGCCAGCGTGGTGACGAGGTTGTCGATTTCTTTGGCGGCAGCGGCTCCACGCTTATGACCTGTGAGCAGATGGACCGGACATGCCGGACATTGGAACTGGACCCGATCTTCTGCGATGTAATTAAAAAACGATTCCTGGAGAGTACTGGTATTGAGCCAGTCCTGTTGCATCGGGCTAAACCCGTAGCATAGGAAAAGGAGGACGCGCTAACGTCCTCCCCCCCAATCCAGGGTATCCCCCCGGCTGAGATAGCGGCCCGCCACGCGTGGCATTTTGCAGACATCCGCTATCTCGCATTCCAGTATATGGGGAAGCCGAGGGATACGACAATGGGAACAGCAGACGAACAATACAACACAGCATTACAACGCGAGATTGAAATCATAGAAGGTATCCTTGAAAGCAAGGCGCAGTACCGGAAGATTGTTAAGGCTGGCATAGCTCAGTGGGTCAAAGACCTGCAAGCTGGAAATATAAAAATGCAGACGGTCCAGGACTTGGATCGTCTGATTGAGCTGGATATAAAGCTTCAAAAGGATGAGTTGTAAAAGCATATAATAATCTTGTTAGTTAATGCATAAATATGGATTTATTAAACAACATTAAGATTTTATTGTAAAAGAAATTAGAAACATGGAATCTTTTAGTAGAATGAGGTGGTAGTTTAATATATTAAGGAGGAATAGAAGTATTATGAAGAAGAAACATTTAATTGCGTCAGCCTTATCTTTGGGTTTGCTAGGAGGAGCTATTGCTGTACCCAGTGCGATCTTTGCGGATTCAGATGCTGCAACTAATTCCGCAAATACATCGACGTACGCGACCCACGATGAGGTGAAAACACCTGGTAATCATGATATAAGTCTTTTTAGAACAAAAGATCTTTTTAATGTGAACCTTGACGGCAAGTCGCCATTAACAGAGTTCTCCATAGATCCTGGATATGGTCATGTTAAGATTCGTGTAAGAAACAACACCAAAGCTACGCTTACTTTTACCTTAAAGCATGTCGACAGTGGGAAAGATTATTTTACCAAGTATGTGGGTGCTGGTGATACATTTAATTGGTATAGCACAGATGGGTTTTCAAGCGGATTGCGCTCAGGAAAATATGAAATACAGTGGCGTGCCGGCGGAGCTTATGTAGACGCCTCAGCATGGGCTATATCAGCCACTAACCCAGATGAACTTTAATTAAACCAAGCTATAAAGTTTTGTATAAGAAGAGCTAACTAGTAGCTCGCTTGATTGGAGAAGTTTCTTATACTGCAAACAAGGCAAGGAAAGCTTCAGGCCATCGGTTTGAAGCTTTCCTTGCTTCGTTTATAACTCAAAGGAGAAATGATATTGGTGAAAAAGAAAAAAATTTTTTTTTCATCAGCCTTATCTATTAGTTTGTTGGGGGCTGTTGTTGTGCCGAGTGTGATCTGTGCAAGTTCAGATGCGTCTGATTCTGCAAATACATCCAGTATTGCGACCAAAAATGCTGGTAAATCAACTATTAGTGACCCAGTCATAACTCCTCAAAAATCAAGAGATGTTTTTGATGACATTTTCGACAAAAAGGACCCAGTATCACGTTTTGTATTAGATCCGGGATACGGGCATCTTAAAATTTTTGCCAAAAATAGAGGTGGTTCAACCATTACCTTTAGCCTAGTGCATACAGACAGTGGAAAACAATATATTGTTAAGACTATTGGTGCTCATAAAAAATTGTTCTGGGATAGTGTAAATTCTTTTTCACAAGGGCTGCGCTCAGGAAATTATGAAATACAATGGAGAGCTAACGGCGACATTGTGCATGTCACAACATGGGGTGTATCAGGAAATGATTCTGCAGATACATCCACTACGGCGACCCGAGATGCTGGTAAAACAACTACTGGTGACCATGTCATTACTCCACAAGCTACTGATGGACAAATTGTCGATCGTCCAGTAGCTGGATTTAATGATTCTGCTGATTTTGACGTTAAATCAGGATATGGATATGTAAGATTGTACTTGAGAAACACAGGAGACACTACTATAACTTTTACTGTGAATCAGGGAAGTGCATCTGGTGCGGAAAAGTACAGTGGAACAGTAAAACCTGGTAAAACATTCGATGAAATATTAAATAAAAGCAAGGCATGGTCCACAGGGAAATTTTATGTTAGTTTAAGTAGCGGTTCTGGTTCCATGTCTGGAAAGCTCGGAGTTCGGGCTAGTACTAATACGAATTTTTAAATATAATCTCTGGGAATCCGCCTTATTTTTCCCATCGACCCGGCAGAATCTAATAACCGGAGGCAATGAAGTTGAAACCTTTACCGTCATAACTGGACATGAGCGCACAGGGAAACCCATCTCGAAAGTGAAACGGGTTTCTTTTTCTACTATCCTTCCGCGCTATTGGGAGAGAAAATTTGGGAGACGGATAGCAAGCAAACAGTCAGCTACAAAACGCCCGAGGTGACGTGGAAGCTGCTGGAGCAATGGAAGGGTAAGCCGGTTGTGCTCAATTTTGAAAATCTGTTTGTAATCCCACCCTGCTGGCTAAAGCCAGTGGGGTGTTTTTTGTTTACAGGAGTGCTCTTATGACAAACGCAGTATTTCTACATAATTCGCAAAAAAAGATATTGACAACTGGTTAATTGCTGGACAAAAATAGTAAATGATTATAAAATTATGGGATTTTTAAGCGAAGGGTGGCTATGGCATGAAGCATACACCTACGATTCGAGCAGAATTAGATAGATACTTACAACAAAAGGGTTTGAGCATAGCGCAATTTGGACAACTTGCAGGCATGAATAGGGGAATAGTAAGTGCTATTGTGACAGGGAATAAGTCAATGTCTGTTAACCAGCTTGACCTAATCACTGAGGCTATGGGTTTACCAGAAGGGGATTTTTACGATCTGTTTATAGAAAACTACATTATCGACCATCCCCCGAATATGAGGCGAATCGAGCCATTTTTGTTTCGCTGTGCGGAGTTGGACAAGCTGGATGCGATCCGTCGAGTGGTGGGAGCTATCATGGACAATCTACTATATTCACCCAAGCTATTTGAAATTGCAGAAGAATTGTTGGCGCAGGGACGACATGAGGCTGCGCTACTGCTCTATGAGGGTGTGGCTGAAGCGGAGAAATATCAACATTCTGAGCGTTTGGCAGTCTGTCAATATCGTATATTCACGATTCAAGTTGGAGACGATCAAAGTCGGAATCTCAAGGCAGCAACGCTATTTGAACCCTTCGTGGAACGTCTGGATGAAATAGAACAGCTTGACGCGCTGAAGGATTTGGCTAACGTGTACAGGTCTTTGCGTAAATGGGACAAGGTAGAGGAAGTAGCAAAAATAATGAGGACTAAAGCGGAAATTCAATATAATTTGAAACATGAACACAAGAGTCGAGAATGTAATGAATCTACTAATAAGCTGACTCGTCCTTTGTTTGTATACATTTCCTATGCTGACCTGCTGTGTGCAAGTGTCTATGAAGCCCAAGGCGATTATCAACAAGCTCTACAATATACATACGCCTATGCTAATTTAGATTGGGTTAAAGAAACAGATGAAGATACCCAACACTGGATTGGCTTGTTTAAGCACTGGGCAAAAGCTAATGTTATTGTGAATAAGCTTTTATCCGGAGATACTAAGGTGCTACAAGATTATGTTGAATATATTGATACGGCGGAGGATACAACTCAGGAAGACAGGGTCATCCAACTGCTGAATATTATGATAGCGGCTAACCGATATGATATCGATGTTAGTAATATAATTAAACGCTTTGAAGCGGACATGGTATCATTATTGCAACACTCATCAAGTGATATGTATACTCAACAAGTGGTACCAGACTATTTTGCGTGGTGTGGTTACGAGTTAGCTCATTATTATTTACATCGAAGCTTTTACGATGATGGTTTTAAACATTTGATGTATTCAATGGTAAGTTATCATACACTAAGTAATGAGACTTACTTCATAAATTGTATGGGGCTGTTTTTACATTTTCGGGAGTATGCAGTTCCTGAAACCAAAGCAGCATTTTTAAATCTCATTGAAAAGGTGTGGATGAACAATGTTAAAAAAAATGGTACTGTTGATCATCGCGGCTAGCTTTTTATTTATCGTTACTGTACCCGTTCACTCGCATGATATACGGCCTCAAGTACAGCATGGGGGCGCTTAAACGTAAGCAGTGCAAATCCCCGCTAACCTTAACTGGTGGGTGGGGATTTTTTATTGAAGGAATTACCACACCGTTCACCGAATGAATTATCGAGGTGATCAGCATGAACCATACATATAAAGTGTTAAACTCAGATATCGAACTATTTGCAGCTGCATTAACCCAGGTAAGAGTATACGTTGTTCAGTCATTGGGAGAAGACGTGGTATCGGTTGTAGACTATGGAGGGACAGTAGAAAAGTTTTCGCCCGATACGATTAAGATTGCCGGAGCGTACTATATGCGGAATCAGTTTGAATTAGAGTAGATATGAAAGGACCTACCAGATTGTAGACGGTAGTCTCTTTAAGGTAGACCATATCAAAAAATAGAAGGGGAAAATGATGAAGAAAAGAATATTTCTGTTCTCGGTTTTGTCTTTAAGCATGGCGATTACGGTAGGGGCTACTTCAGCTTCAACAAGTAAAACTAGCGAAAACATCATAATTAATCAAAGATCGAGCGGAGGCGCAACTGTAGGAGAGTCCTTTGATGTCCCTAAGGGATGGGGGCATGTTAAACTTCGTATGAAAAATCACTCTAATCATCCAGTAAAAGTAAGTTTAACTCATAACGGTTCAAACAAACTATATATTGAAGCATTAGTAATTGCTCCTCATGACACAGTTATTTGGAAAAGTACTGATGAAGGTATCACCAACGGTTTGCGTTCTGGAAACTACACACTTCAGTGGAGAGGCAGTGATTATAAAGTTAATGGGGAAACATGGGGAATAGCTGATTCACAGCCTGGAAACCTCTAAATTACCCTGCTATACAACTTGTCCTTAGCCATTTGGTGAGGAAGGTTAATTATGTGTTTTTTCAAGCCAGCAAGTGAATTAATCCCCTTAATTGGTCGGGAGAGCTTTTTTCATTGATCAGTTTGAATTTAGAGTAGATATGAAGAATTAGGTGTCGGGATGGTTAGCTGATATTATTGCTAGAGCTATCGAGCTATATTCCTTTAATAACTGTGATTAACAACGATTAATGACGGAGGAAGAATGAAAAGAAAGTGGTATTTAAGACCAATGGTCATAATTTTAATGATCCTCATAACTCCACCGATAGGCTATTTGATTTTGTTCTTCAATAAAAAGAAATTTGAACCATCTGAACGCTTAGGCTATTTGACAATAGCCACAGTATTCGCTGCCCTATGGTTAACAAAATTTCTACCGAATCCATGGCGAATTCCCGCTATAATAGTTGTTGCACTTATTGGGATGTTCATATTCAGAAAAAATAAATAGTCGAGTAATAAAAAAGCTCTGCAAACCTTAATTGGTCGGCAGAGCTTTTTAATTAAAGAAATTGTTTACAGACGGACATTCAAGGTCCTATGAATCCACTTTTTAAATGTTCGATGAAAATAAAGTTTTGCTAACTACAACAAAAGAAACAATGGTAGCCTAGGACGGGAAAATAAAGCCCTAGACTATCGCTATTTCATTGAACTAACGTTTCCCGTTAGTTCAATCAATTCTGTTGCCATCGTATATGCTGGTGGTGAACCAGGTCTTCTACATTACTATATCGTCTTTCGTAAGTTTTTGGTATAGGGCTATCTTCTCGTTAGCAAGGGAAATCATGCACTCAAGTTCCTGCCGCTTGGATTCCAGTTCCACCAGATGCTTTTCAAGAATTTCTATTCGTATGTGTAAGGCAGGAGTAAAATTAGCAACTTCTTCCCCTTTTTGAATTTTATCCAGTACACATCCGTCACGAGTAAATTCCGTAATCTCCTCAAGCGACAATCCCAATTTTTTTAATCTAGTTAAACATTGTATATATGAAACCTCACTTTCGGTATAAATGCGTGTCCTTCCATTTCTTCGATTTGGTTCCTGTAGCACTCCAATTTTTTCATAATAGCGAATCGTATAAGGAGTTAGCCCCGTTCTTTCTGATACTTGACTTATAGTAAGCATTGTTTTTTATGTCACTCCTTTTTTCTAAACCAAAATTTATAACTATTATACATCTTTAAGTCGACTCGAAGTCGATATTTGCACCTCTAACTTCATTTCAAAAATTTGTGCTTGATTTCTAGTTAACTCTAACTTGTAAGCTAAAGTTGCTAATTGATATACATGAAACATAAATTTGATGGAGGCATAAACAATGAACAACAAATATTTCACGATTCAACAAGCAGCGGAAGGTATCTGGGGTGCTATTTCGGTACCTGGTAGTGGTTCGCTGGGGAATGCGGCGATTATTGACATTGGGGATTTGACCGTTGTTGTGGACACGACCAATCTACCGCATTCTGGTGCTTTGTTACGTCAAACCGCAGAACAATTAACGAATAAACCAATTAAATATGTGATCAATACTCATTTCCATGGAGATCATGTCAACGGCAATCAGGAATTCATGGAAAGTGATTTTATATCTACCGTTTGGACAAGAGATTTGCTATCTGAAATGGGTAAAGTGAATATTGATCTAATGCAACAAAACATTCAGAAGTTAATAAATAGCCTACATCAAGTACGTTCACAAGAAAAAAATCCGCACATGTTAACCGAAATCGGTTATGATCTTTCCGTGCAGAGAGCCCTGTATGATGCTATCCCTTCCCTTCGTAGGGTGGTACCCACGATAACTTTTGACGATAAACTAGTTATAAAAGGAGCAAAACGCACTGTCGAAGTTTTATCCTACGGAGGCGGCCATTCTTTAAGCGATGCCGTTATTTACGTGCCTGAAGAACGAACCTTGATTGCTGGTGATTTAATAACCAACAAGACGATTCCGGTCATGCCATACGGTAATCCATTCGCTTGGATACGCATCCTTAGACGCATTCAAAGAGATCTGAAGGTAGATACTGTCATTCCCGGGCATGGAGATGTGTCCACTCCAGATAAAATCCTAGATGTCATTCGCTTTTTAGAAAAAACGATCGCTTATGTGTCTGAAGCTGCGACGAGCGGAAAACCAGAGTCTTACTGGTTAAATGAAGGTGTATTAAATGGCTATGAAGATTGGCATCTAGCTCAGTATTTCAGATGGAATTTTCGCTGGCTCTTCAATACAATGCTTGTTCAAAATAATAGATGAGACACAACTAGCACTCCCTTTAACTCCACCAGATTCACAAGGCCAGTTCTGAATGTCAACCCGGCAGCACGTTTGGGTATTTTCAAACGTAATTGGCAGTCTGCTTGTTAGGTTAACCTGCCACGTTAGCTTAACATCGCCGTTCAGTCTACAACTTTTCAGCAGGTTGCCGTAATATGTTAGATCTGGAGATAAAGACGCGGAGGTGTACAGAAAGCATAAAAGTTAGTAGCTTGCTTTTGAGCAAAATAACTATATTATGGGGCCGGATAAGTCTACACTACAAGATATCGTCATTCTGGAGAGTTGGGAGCGGGATAGAGCATACCTATGCCGCCAAGAGAAGGTGAAATATTTTAGAAAATTAAATTCTCAGAAATATCATTGCTACTTTGTATACCCCATTATACAATTGTAAGGAAGTTGTTGATTAGAATGAATTATGTGGGGGGAAACATGGTTATTTGAATCACAAAAAATCACATGAAAAATCACAATTCCGGCGAATGAGGGCGGATGTAGACGAATAAAACTTTCTGAAGATAAGCCCAAACAAGCTATACAATAGAAGATAAGTTTTACGACGTTCCTCTGCGAGAGTAAATCAAAGATGGGCGGCATGATGTAAGGCTTTTAAGCCCAGCATCATGTGTCCAGCAGAGCAGATTTTTGTCTAATTTAGACGTTAATTTGTGAAACAGTCACGTTATGAATTATAAATGATACAAAGACCACTTCTTAATAATCTCATTAAGGAGTGGTTTTTTGTTGTTGAAATTTGTTTATCAAGATTTTTCTTCAACTCTGAGTAGCTCAACTGGATTAATATCTAAAACAGGCGATATTTTGTATAAATGATGTTTATGTTTTTGATTGTGTTGTTAACAGCTTGTAGCAGTAATATGAATACTTCTGAAAAAATACCAAATTATAAGATTATTTAAGATGCATCTAATACTAACAATATTGAAAAGAAAGTAATTTGTAGCAAAGGAACTATTGAAGAAAGAGCATTTTTCTTCAATCAGAGTTCAAGAATATTTTCAAGTAACAGAACTGCTTACGGCAAATAGTGATAAGACAGATAAAGTTATATCTATCTTACGTACATATACTTCATGTATGATTGACTCTGCATTACAGGAAGGCTTTGATACATTATCAGACAGTGCATTATATCTCCATTCTAAGAACGTCGTTGCCACTGAGAAACTACAATTATTAGTCATCCCATTAGAGAATAAAAGAATTGCTGAAATTAGAGCGGAAGAAGCTGAGGCAACTCGAAAATTTAATGAGAAGTATTTTGTTCCTAGTATCGGAATGTCCGCGGAGAAAGTTCTTGAGTCAACTTGGGAGGGGAACCCAACGATATAAATAAAACGACTACTCTCTACATCTGTGGTACAAATTATCAGTAGAAGCACAAATAGGGCATCTAGCTATAATTAATTCTTTCGAAACCACTTTTTTCAGATCATCATTCAACACTATAAACCTCCTTAGTAAGTAAATAAAATTCAAATTATATTTACTCAACCTTTCCCTTTTTGTTGTAACAATATATGGTTAAAGCTCGACAAATCATTAACTTTGCCATTCGGATCTTTCTTACGTTGTTTCGCCAAAATTATTTACCTCAATTCAATTGGAATATGCTAGGATATATAATAGGTCATTATAACCATTTCTGTCTCTTGTCTAAAGTGACATCAAATATAGAGCATAAATTAAATACAGGACAACTTCAAAATGCAAAATAGAGTTGTCCTAGCCTAATTAAAAGTTCTGGAGGAATACAGGATGAACATCAACGGCGCACTTAGAAAGTTTTTTCGAAAAGTAAATAGAGAAAATGTGGAACAACTTATGAAAGAAAAAGGGGTGTTTCCTACTGATAAAAAAATCAAGAGTAAAAGAGAGTTGTATCCGTATTTTATGGAATTAGAGTCAATCGTAAGTGAGGAAGAGGTTGAAGATTTAGTTGAAATGGCGGTTCATGTAAAGACAAAAGGATTGCCAGCGTTTACTCATAAATTAGCCAATAAAGATTTCTTTGTAGGAAAGGCTCCTGAAGAACTTTCTAGAAGTTTTGAGTATAAAGTACATCCTATTGGAGATATTTATACCATTTCAACAAAAATGGCTAATACAACTGGTGGGAGATTAAAAATCGATTATATATTAAAAAAGTACGAAGAATCGTGGAGGAATGGTGAACTAAATATAGAAAGTTTATCTGCTGTTTATAAATCAAGTATTGATATTGATTTAGAAAAAAATATTCTTACAATTTTCGCAGGTGACGATGAAACTCATAGTATCATTGAAACATTTATTGGTATGGTTTTAAAATTACCAATTCAAACATATAGAATAAAAGCTTCAAACACCACTCTTTCGTGGGAACAAAATGCAAGTTATTTGACCGCTCTTTTTTTAGATTTTGTTTTTAATAGACTGAAAAATAAGGGGATTGAGTCTAGTTTTTCCCATGTGAAATTTAAAATAGCTAGTGACGACATAAAAGAAGTTACAATAAATGGAAAGAATATTTTGAATTCTTATTTAGCATGCGAATATGTAGTTTTAGGGAGAGACATCATTCAATTTAAGACATCAATGGTACAAGGCGCACGAACTTTTTCGTGTAATTTCGAGTTAAAGGGAAGCGATTTGCTTAAAATAGTTGTTCTTGATATCTCAGATGAAAATCTCAAAGAACAAATTATGAGGCATATTCAAGAAGAATACATCCTCATGTGTGAGCAAGGTATTGTTAATTACAAAGAAATAAGTAAATTACTCGAAAAAATTTACGAACGATTTATGAATAAAGAAAAACTATTTCAAGATACACTACGAGAAAATTTAGTTTCGAGTATATCACAGTTGGGATACTTATTAGAATACACTGAAAAGAACGACTTATCCAAAGAAGCCTTGTCACTCATGATTGAAAGTAGCAAGGTCTTACTTGAAAATTTAGACGTTACAGAGAAGGATTCACTGATTCAACTACTTACTTCGTGGCTAGAATCAGAGTAAAATGACTTATCACTAATAACTGATTGGTAGGTGAAATTACATTATGATTCTAGAAAGAGACTGCATTGGATATTCAATTGATAGTGCGATAAAAGTAGACTCAATAACAGTAAGTAACTTTGAAAAAATAGAAATGTTATCTGATTGTACTAACTATCAAATTCATCGATATAATTGGGTTGACCCAATAAAATATAAAGAAAAATTGATTAGTAAATCCACTAAGTCTGTCTCAATGATATATTTTAAAAACCAACTAACTATTTTCTTGTTTGGTAATTCTGAAAGCAATATTTCGTATGTGGAGTCAAGATTAAAAAGATTGTTTTCAGTGAAATTTGAGAAGGTTGACTTGTATCCTAAAATTATTAATAAATTGTCGTCGAATAATCACAAATTTAAAGTTATAAATATTCAGTTTGTAAGAGTTAAAGATAACTTGGAAAAATGGGTGTCAATAGATGCTATTGGGCTATCTAAGAATGAGTTTTTAAAAATCATAAATGAAGAAAATCCTCAAACTATCAGCCTATATGACGAGTTAAATAAAACGTATTTTAGTGTAGATATAAATTCATCGCTCTCATTTAATGATACTACAACCATATCAGATATAGTAGGAGTCCTTGAGTATGTTAGTTCGTGTATTTCTTAAAAGATGGTATTCCATTTTTCTTTATTTTGTTTCTTTAGTTTTTATCTCAATTTATATTTTCAAGGGAATTTGTGGGATGAACTATCCTCCAAACTCCAGAGATACAATTGAACTAATCAGTTGGTTGTTTTCAGGAGTGGTTTCAATTATATCATTCTTGTCAATTTTTGTTGGGTTTGTTTATGACAACAAATTAATTAATGCGTCTTCTTCATTAAAACAAATTTATAAACCTTACGGATTAGAGTATGAGAATTATCAAGCAACTCTAATTGATTATCAACAGTATGTATCTAAAGGATTAACATTAAATTCAATTTATTGGGTTATACTTGTTACATCCAATTTATCAATTATTATTTGGTTAATTAGTCTTGAAATAGTTAATAATATTTTTCCTATCTCCTTTAACTTCAATAATATTACTAATATTTTTCTTTTTATAATGTGGTTGATTTTTAGTTTCCTTTTGACCTTTCTAGTTTTTTATTTAAATAGAATCAAAAACAATAAAGACCCTTTAGGTAAAGGATATTTGCCCAAACCAAATCAATTACTTGATATGAATTTTCTTGTGACCCAAGATGTGGATATGGATGAGATTATTCAAAAGGCATTACCTATTGTAGAATTGTATTCAAATCCAGAACCACAAAACAATTACGAAATGAATTTGGTGTTTCCTCTTCCAATAAGCAACTATAAATATGTAATAAAAATTTATGATATTAATAAGCGGCTCCTACTTCGCTGTTTTGGCTATTATGAACTACAGTCTTCTTTTGGAAAGAGACAGCATATAACAGTAATAAACAACATGAGTGATTCTATTTATAATTTAATTGATGAGAATGCATCTGCTGAGATCAAAGTTTATAGTGCTTTCAATAATTCCCTGTTAGGGAGAATGAGTCTTTCATTTCGAGTAACCGCAAGTAAAAAAAATAGTCAAACAGAACGTTCAATAAGCCATCTGATAGCACGTGATATTGATCAGGGTTTAATTACTACAATTAATAATTCGTTTCATTCTTGTCAGGTGGAGAACGGTTTTTGATGGATTAGTGCCACTTCATTATCTCAATGGCTCATACCATAAAAAAATTGCATCCACTGAAAAATTTAAAAAATCGTTAATGTAACAAAATACAAATTTCGCTATACTTATCTGTAAATAATATTAATTAGGAGTGAATATTTTATAAATATTGTTTTTTTATGATAATTGATTTTATATTAGTAACATTTACACCAAGCAATCACTGCTTTATATACTATAAATTATCATTAAAAGAAGTGGTCATTGCGATCATTTAATAGTAAGAGTGCCACTTTATCGTGGACCCTGCAAAAGTAACTCGTTATGCATTGCAAAACGCTGCTTCCGTAGCAGCAATGTTCCTGACTACCGAAGCGGTTATCGCTGACAAGCCAGAACCAGAAAAGGCTGCAATGCCTGACATGGGCGGTATGGGAAGCCCTGTTTGACCACAAAGCATAAAACAAAAGGCTGATTATGGACACTCTCATAATCAGCCTTTTTAATGATCCAAAATGGAATGTTATATTTGGCCTTACACGGTAGCTATAAAGGTTTTTTCATTTATTACGCTCTAAAATGAAAGCGTTGACATGATTTTCAACTCGCTATATACTTAGCTTAATTAAATGAATAGCACTAGGATTGTTACTGTTACGCAGGCAAAACCTAAGGAACAAAATGTTAAGATCTAAGGATCTTATGTATTTTGTTATACTTAGGTTTTTTTGTTTATAGAGAAAGGAAGGTTAAATACAAGTGGTTTCGGCACTTTGCTGAAGCCATTTTCTTCTATTTATGAGTTCACATCTGAGAGGAGCGACAAACTTGGAATACAAATATGAGCTGGTCCAGGCAGACAATCATTTTCCATTAAAAATTATAATTCATTCCTCCAATGAACCAGCGTACATACCTAGGCATTGGCACGACAGCATCGAAATATCCTATGTGCTTTCAGGAAAAATCGATAATATCTATATTGATGGCGCGAGTTATAGCTCCAAAGAAGGAGACATTGTGCTCATTAATTCGAATGCTATTCATTCCTTCTCTGTGGCTAAGGGACAAGGAAGAGAGGCTATAACCGTTCTGATTCCTTCTGGATTTATTCGAAAAAATGTTAACGGCAGTGACCCGATTTCATTTGACTGCATATCCATTTTTGAAACTAACGAGCAGAGATTACTGCATTTTGCGGAGCTGCGTGATTTGTTAAACACCTTATTTGTGGCTTATCTCAACCGGCATAATGACCCTTTAGCGCATATCCATTTAACGTCATTATCTTATAAACTGGTGTATCTGTTATTAATGCATTTTAAAATGGATCATGAATCTATCCGTGGCTTTAACTCCGATAAATATTTGGAGCGGCTGACGTTGATAACCGATTATATCAAAAAGAATTACGATCAAAGTTTATCCTTGGATTCGATAGCTCAGGTTTTTGGGTTGTCTCCCGAATATTTGTCCCGTTTTTTTGTGAAGCATGTAGGGATGACCCTATTTCAATATATCAATGCCATCCGTCTGGAGAGATCTTTTCGAGTTCTCATGAATACGGATCATTCCATCATACAAATTGCGCTGGAGCATGGATTTCCGAACGAGAAGTCTTTTACCAGGGTATTTAAAAAGGTTTATCAGGCAACACCGCATCAATATCGAAAAGAGAACAAAAGGTATTCTGGAGCAAGGAGTCAGTAATTGACCTGAAATAGGCTAATAAAAGACAGGATACAAATAAAAAAATCATTAAAATAAATAATGTAAGCGTTTTATTAATGGACCCGGGAGGTAAGACATCATGTTTAAACGGTTTCAAAAGGCTACTAAAACAACTATGTTATTCACTTTAGCTATCGGTACGGCCCTTGCTTTCAGTTCCGGTGCATGGGCCAAGGATGTAAAGATACAGCCCACCTCATACCAGACAGTTGCAGAGGTTAAGGATTGGGGAGCAGCCATTACGAAGGTCATTGTTAACCTGGGTAAGCCAGTACCTAAAGAGGCGATAACAAAGGATACATTTAAGGTACATGTGGGAAGAAGCGACAACAGGCTGGTAAATCCCTTTATTGAGAGTGGCAACCGGAAAGTCACCCAGGCCTATGTATCGGACAAAAGTGGCAACCCTGTAAATAAAACCGGAAGCTATGTGGTATTAGAAATGGAAATCGGCCCAGCCTTAACACTAAGTTCAGCTATTCATTATGATGCGGCAGGTTCCGGGTTTAACGCATGGAATGATAACAAATACACAATCACGCAGCAAAAAGCTATTAAAACCACATCAGGAACGATTTCCGGCTTGAAAATTGATACTTCCGCAGGTCAGATACGGAAGCTAGTTGATCAATTTGCAACCGGCAAAGCTACTTTTGACGGGATTACTTTAACCTATGCGGACTATGCACCGTCAAAAGACAAAGTGAAAAATCCCTTGGTGATCTGGCTACATGGTATGGGCGAGGGAGGTACAGATCCGACGATTCCGATTTCCGGAAATAATGCAGCGAATTTTGCATCTAAAGATATTCAATCCTATTTTGAAGGGGCTTATGTACTGGCACCTCAGACTCCAACCTACTGGATGGATGGTTTTACAGGCTTCGGAGACGGCACCTCCAAATACGAGCAAGCATTGATGTCCTTAATTAAGGAGTACGTGGCCAAGAACAAAGACATTGATACAGATCGAATCTACATTGGCGGAGACTCCAACGGCGGTTACATGACTATGCTGATGATCCGTGATTATAAAGACTATTTTGCAGCCGCTGTGGTGGCCTGTGAAGCCTTGAAGGACAGCCTTATAACCGATGAACAGATTAACGAAATGAAGGACCTTCCGATCTGGTTTGTGGCTGCCAAAACCGACACCGTAGTACCGCCGAACGATTATACGGTTCCGACCTACAACCGTTTAGTGAATGCTGGAGCAAAGGATGTTCATATGTCGTTATTTGATAACGTAGTAGATACCTCTGGTTTGTACAAAAAGAGCGACCAAACACCGTATGAATACAATGGCCACTGGTCTTGGATTTACGTTTATAACAACGAAGTATCGAAGGTGATTAACGGAAAGAAAATAACGATGATGCAATGGCTAGCCTCCAAAACGTTGGACTGAAAGGTACAGCTAGCAAATGAAAATAGCAATATGATGTAATAGGCTTCTTTAAAGTTCAAGCCAGCCTTACCGTACATTCTCTGAGTCATTCGTTAACAACACATTATCGCTCGGAGAATTATCAGTTCCTTATTGGGTTTTCGCAAAATCCTCATGTATAAAACTCCGTCAACAAATAATTGACGGAGTTTTATTGCTCTCTTTTACTTATTCACTTCAATGAGCCCATCCGGTTTCTCCCGATTAGAGAGTAATTCGGATACCGTGACGAAGGTAAACCCTTTCTTCTTGAGCTCCGGTAAAATGATTTTCAGGGCTTCGACGGTTTGCGTACTTTGATGTACATAATCGTGCATCAGGACAATGTCGCCATTACGGGCGTTGCGAAGCACCCTATTAGCGATACGGTGTACACCTGGTTTTCGCCAATCCAGGGTGTCCTGATGCCAGGACCATAAAATAATTTTCAACCCCTTTTCCTTGGAGAGCTTGACGAGTGAATCGGTGTAGGAGCCGCCGGGGGGTCTAAAAAGATGTGTTCCTGCGCCAGTTGCTTGAACGATGCTCGCTTGGCCTTGATCCAATTCTGACAGAGCTTTGTTACGGGAAATATACTGAAAAGATGAATGATAAAAGGTATGATTGCCCACTTCATGCCCTTCTGCTCGTTCTCGTTTCACAATATCAGGAAGCTTTTCTACACGGCTGCCGACGACAAAAAAGGTCGCTTTAGCATTGTATTCTTTAAGCAAATCCAAAATGGCAGGCGTATTGCTTTCGTCCGGTCCGTCATCGAATGTGAGAGCGATAAGCTTACGATGGGTAGGAACTTCCCATACAATGTCGCCTCGTTCTTCGTAATAGGCCCTTCCCTTTGTAGGAGTAGGGGAGGCGTATGATGGGGCTTGTGCATTGGTAGATGGAGTGGGACAAGAGCTGATACACAGTAAAGAAACAGCAATTCCAGCGCACAGCAAACGGTTATATTTCATAAGGCTTCTTCTCCGTTCTAACGTATTCTCACATTAGCTTGCCAAGAAGAAGCGTATACCATTCCTCGTTTCTGAAATTCATCAATTCCAATCACTTAAAATTAGATCTAATTGCTTCTTCAGCAATGCGCAGATTGCGGAGTTATGCTGAAAAAGAGTGATAGCTTGCTTGTTGATAACATCCTGTACCCATGTTAAGTTGTACATATCCATCCTTGATTTCAATGTGCAGTTGAGGTAGGTCATTGTCCAGTTCGTGAGAATCTTAATCTGACGAAAAATGAAGAGGTCGACGGGACAAGCCGCAAAAGCTGATCTGAGGTCAAGGAGCTGCGACTCGTTCCTGAACTTCGAACAGGAGATGAGACGGGATGCAAACAAATGAAAAAGAGTTGCGAGCTATTAGTCTGACGTTAGAAGCGGGCGAACACATCCGATCATGTATGGGGTGTACGTATGATTTGCAACAGAGCTCCCAGAAGATATCGCATCATGGAATGCTGGCAGTGACATCCCAACGAATCATCTTTTATTCCTGCACTATGGGTACTCCTTGGGTCAAGTTCATCAATTATCACCATATTTCACTGGCTAAACTGGATAAGGGTTTGTCGGATTCTAGGGGGAACATCACGCTGATCAATCAGGGTGTGAACGAGGTGTTCACCCACCTGCCGAGTGGAGATTGTATAGAAAGGTTTATAGCTGTACTAGAGCAAGAAGCAGGTATCTCTTGTGAGAACTAATGATTATGAAAAACAAATAACTAAAACCTCCAACTTCGTAATGTGCCAAGAAGGCTCCTTACAGAATTTGGAGGTTTTTTTGTCTTTTTATTAGAGAGATGTGGATCGAGCGTCAGCTCAACAGAGTTATAACCAATAAATTATATAACACCAACGGCAGAATGACATTGTTGTAGGCATAGGAGCGATCAGGGGTGGTGGTGCCTGAGAAGGGTGAGTGATATTGCTGAGGGACTCTTAAATACAAATGATCCGCATCGATGTGTATAATCGTTCCTTCATATACTTGATGATCCATCGTTTGCACCCTAACCGTGTGATTCATGTAGGGGCTTAATTGATAATGCAAATGATCGCGGATATTTTTGAGTTCCGCCTGTAATTCCGGTCTAGCTTGATATAACGTTTGCGGACTGACGGTGTTGTATGGCATTCGCCTCTAACCTCCATACCCTGTAATGATGCATTATATGTAGGAGTCTATGTCCTTGTGCTTATACCTATAGAGAGTTGCTTTTACAAAAAGAAAAAACATTAACATTTTACTCCAGTCCACTTGATGTTCCCTTTACATCAAAACGATACACTTACTGAGGTTGGTTTGAAAAGAAAGGGGCGCTCCGTTTTGGGTGAGCTTAACAAATCTATGGGACTAGGGACGAGGAGTCAGCAACAGACTTCGTCTAAAGCCCGCATACGCACGGGTTCGCTAAAAATTCAAAGATTGCGCGAAAACGCGCTGGCGTATACCTTTTTGGCTCCATCGCTTATTTTGTTTGCTGTATTTATGTTTTACCCGATGATCAAGTCCGTATATCTCAGCTTGCATTCTACAGATCCCGCAGGAAACGTTGCAGCTTATGTAGGGTTAGATAATTTTACTACACTTTTCAGCTCGGGGCTGTTTCTACAAGGGATTAAGGTCACACTCCTGTTTGCACTGTTAACAGTACCAGTAGGTATTTTATTGGCGCTGGTACTGGCTGCACTTACACACAGTAAATTGCGGGGAATGCGTATCTTCCAGTTTGCCTTTTCGCTGCCGATGGTGTTGTCGGTCGGTTCATCTGCGGTCATTTGGAAATTTCTTTTTCATCCGACACTGGGGATGTTCAACTATGTGCTTTCCCTGTTACATATTAATCCGGTTCCGTGGCTGACCAGCCCGGATTGGGCGCTGTTCTCAGTAGCCATGATGACCATCTGGATGAATCTTGGCTTCAATTACATTATCTTATCGAGCGGACTTCAAGGGATTCCAGATGACATGTATGAAAGTGCCAAAATGGACGGAGCTGGACCGCTCGTCACGTTCTGGCGTATCTCCCTGCCACTGTTATCACCGACGATCTTTTTTGTAACAGTAGTCTCCATCATTGGAGCCTTCCAGTCTTTTGCTCAAATTAACATTTTGACCAAAGGCGGTCCGGTGAACAGTACGAATGTATTCGTGTATTCCATCTATCAGGAAGCTTTCGTTAATTTCCGGTTTGGAACGGGGAGCGCGCAGGCCATTGTCTTGTTTGCCGTCATTCTGCTGCTCACGATGATTCAGTTCAAATGGGTGGAAAGAAAGGTGCATTACCAATGAAACGACACCTGAATTCAACATTGCTGTATGTACTGCTTACGATTGCAGCTGCTCTCATTTTGTATCCGGTTATATATACGTTTTTTATGGCAGTCATGTCGCCGGAGGAAGCAAGCGCTTATCCACCAAACTTCCTTCCACATTCTTTTCATATGGCGAATTTCACTGAAGTGTTTGAAATTGTTCCGATTGCAGCCTTTATTGGAAATACATTTCTCATTTCGGGTCTGACGATGATTGGGCAGTTGATTACAGCGAGCTTGGCGGCCTACGCCTTTGCCAAAATGGAATTCAAGGGAAAAAACTTCATCTTCAGCATGTTTGTAGCGACGATGATGATCCCTTGGGAAGTGACCATTATTCCAAACTACCTGACGGTACGAAGCTGGAACTGGCTTGATTCATATCAAGGATTGACGGTTCCTTTTCTGGCGACGGCATTCGGAACATTCCTGTTAAGGCAATTTTTTCTCCAGCTTCCCAAGGAACTGTTTGAGGCGGCTCGTATGGATGGGTGCGGACATATCCGTTACTTTGTGTTCCATGTGCTTCCATTATCGCGCCCTGCGCTTGGAACATTGGCTGTGTATTCGTTCCTGAATATGTACAATTCGTACCTCTGGCCTTTACTGATCACCAATAGTGAAAATATGCGTACGGTACAGATCGGAATATCCATGCTCGAATTTCAGGAATCGACTTCATGGAATTTGGTATTTGCGGGTACGGCCCTTGTCATTTTACCGTCTCTGCTCCTGCTGATCTTTGGACTAAAGCAGTTGGTACGTGGAATGGCAGCGGGCGCGCTTAAAGGCTGATCACATATTTCAAATGAAAAGCAACACCTGCGCAAGCAGCCTATATACAGAGCTTCAACACACAAGAATATCGCAAGAGAATGCCAATTCAAGATCATTTAATCAAAGGGAGAGAAGAGAGATTATGAGATTTTTTCGTCTGAAAAGTGCGTTGACCCTGCTTATTCTGACTGCCATGGTGGTTGCAGCAGGTTGTAGCAATAATACTGCTGCAGAGAAGCCGAGTAATGGTAGTGATGGGGCAGCAGCGACTTCTCCAGTGAAGCTGACTTGGTGGCATTCGATGTCCGGTAACGGTGAAAAAGCAATCAAGCAGATCGCTGCTGATTTTAACGCCAGTCATAAGGACATTCAGGTAGAGCCAGTATATCAAGGCAAATATGATGATAGCTTGAACAAGCTGAAAGCGTCGCTTGGTTCCAACAGCGGACCGGACATCATTCAAGTATACGAAATCGGTAGTAAATTCATGATCGACTCCAAAATGATCACACCTGTACAACAATTTATTGATGCAGACAAGTTCGATCTGTCGCAGTTAGAGCCAAATATTACACGTTACTACACGATTGATGGTAAATTGAACGCCATGCCGTTCAATACGTCAAACCCGATACTATACTATAACAAGGATGCATTCAAAGCCGCAGGACTTGACCCAGCTAATCCTCCGAAAACGTATGATGAGTTCGAAAAGGCTGCAAAAGCCTTGAGCAAGGATGGTAAATCCGGTGCTTCCATAGCCATCTACGGCTGGTTTATGGAGCAACTGTTTGCCAATCAGAACGCGGATTATGTGAATAATGGCAATGGTCGTGACCAAGCGGCAACGGAATCCATGCTGAATTCGGATGCCGGTGTAAAAACGCTGACGTGGTGGAAGAAAATGGTCGATGAAAAGGTTGTATCCAATCTGGGACGTAACTCGGACGATACGGCAAAGGCTTTTTCCGCAGGACAAATTGCGATGACGCTGGATTCCACCGCTTCGCTGCGTAATATTGTGGAGCAGGTTGGCGATAAATTTGAAGTAGGCACCGGATTCCTGCCAAGAGCCAATGAAGCTAAAGAAGGCGGCGTGGTTGTAGGCGGCGCGAGTTTGTACATTATGAACAACAAGCCTGAAGCCCAACAGAAGGCAGCGTGGGAGTTCATTAAATTCGTCGCTTCCCCAGCTGTACAGGCACAATGGAGTGTAAATACCGGGTACTTCCCGATCACGAAAGCAGCCTATGACGAGAAGGTACTCAAAGACAATATGATAAAATATCCGCAATTCCAGACGGCGGTTGACCAATTGCACGCATCGGCACAATCCACCGCTACACAGGGCGCAGTGATGGGCGTATTCCCAGAAGCGCGCCAAATCGTCGAAGGTGCAATCGAGGCCGTTCTGAGTGGCCAGCAACAGCCAAAACAGGCATTGGATCAAGCTGCACAAGAAATAACAGGCAAAATTGCGCAATACAATCAAACGGTGAAAAAATAGTCGGCCTTCCCCTAAAATCGGTTGATAATCTGTAGAATGGCCCCCTTATCATCCGATTTTATGACATAGCGGATCGAATGAGTGACCCCCTCACTTATTCGATCCGTTTTTGCATTTTTATTTTTTAGAATAAGCGTTTAGACGAAATGTCTAAAATGAATTATTTTCATTTTTCCTATTGCTGGGTAACTAAAGATGGGCTTATAATGAACACATAATTTTTGTACTGGACGGTCAGTTCAAAAAGGAGGAAGCATGAAACAGCAAACGAAGGAAATTATTTTTAACGGCGCACTTAAAGCTTTTTCCGAACGAGGATTTAACGAAACAAACATGGAAGAAATTGCTAAGGTTTGTGGCATAGCCAAAGGAACCCTGTACTACAATTTTAAAAACAAGCAAGAATTGTACATTTACATTTTGAAGATGGGGATGGAGCGATTTGTGCAGGATATCCATGAAGCGATGGCTCAGGTTCCTATGGATCAGGTAGAATTGAGGGTTCGCAAGCTGATCCAAGTACATATTGAGTTCATTGGGAGAGAGCCGGATTTTTGCCGTTTACTGGTTAGCAAGGGATGGGTCTCACAGGAACAGCATTTTAATATTAGGCAGGTGCTGGCAGACTATTTTGATTTTATGGAGGCGGAGATCGATTCCGGTAAGTTATATGGGAAAATTTCAAGTAAGCTGGATGCCAAAACAACAGCCAATTGCTTATTTGGGATTTACATTTTCGCTCCGATGCGGTCCATGGTTTGGGGCGAAACGATGAATCTGCAAGAGGTTCGAGAAAGTATTGAAGTATTTGTGTGTAATGCATTGGGCATGCAACATTAATAGACAGATGGAGTGATGAAAACATGAAAGCTAAAAAATATACGATTTACGTCGTACTTATTATTTTAATCGCGGTAGGAATTTATGCCTTGACTGCTTTCCCACGGGGTGGGAGCAGCTTGTCTGCGGATCAGTCTTCTTCCATTCCTACGGCTTATGTGGAGTCGGATACCCTCAATGCCAGCTTTAAAATGGCAGGACGGATTGACCAGATGCTCGTCAAAGAAGGCGACCAGGTGAAAAAGGGGCAGGTGTTAGCCCATCTGGAAAGTCGTGAGCTGGAAGATAAGGTGAAGCAGGCACAGGCGGCATTACTGGCAGCTAAGAGTAATGTCTCCAAAGCAAAAGCCGGTGTATTGCAGGCTCAAGCGGGAGTAGGCCAGGCACAAGCTACTGTGAGCGCCGCTCAGGCCAAGAAGAGCCAAGGCACGACAGCGGTCAGTGTAACCGCTGAGGCTTCCTCCAGCCAGATTGAACAGGCCAAAGCGGCTGCGAACGCCGCCAAGGCAAAACTGGATGCCCTCAAGAGCGGGGCAAGACCGCAGGAGCTTGAGCAATTGCAAGTATCTGTGAAGATAGCCAAGGAAACGCTGGACCTGACCGTTAAAAATCTGGAGCGTGCCAAAAAGCTTCAAGAAGCCGGAGCAGCAACCCAGGCATCTTTGGATCAAGCGACATTGGAACATCAACAGGCAGTGGCCAAGTATAATGCAGAGTCGCAAAAATTAGATATGGCACGGGAGGGAAGCCGCAAGGAGGAAATTACGGCGGCTGAAGCTCAATACCGTCAAGCCTTGGCTGCGGTGAAGGAAGCACAGGCAGGAGCGGGCAAAGTTGCAGTGCAACAGGAAGATGTCAAAGCTGCTCAGGCTTCGATAGAGCAAGCACAATCCGCTGTGAAGGCGGCGCAATCCACAGTTGAGCAGGCACAATCTGCGGTTGCAGGTGCCAATGCACAGGTAGCCCAAGCAGAAGCCGCGCTTCAAGAGGCTCAGACCTATTTGAGCTACACTACGCTGCGTGCGTCCGAGGATGGAATCGTAAAATCCAAGTCGCTTAGCTTAGGTGAGATGGCTAGCGCAGGGTTCCCGGTCTATACCATTGAAACTTCGACACAACGTTGGGCTAAATTCTATGTACCTGAAACGTCTTTGAACGGTCTTCAAGCAGGGGATACAGTCCAAATTAAATTGCTGTCAGGCGGCAAGGAGCTGAAGGGTAAAGTCATTCTGTTAGAATCGGCTGCGGACTTTGCCATTCAAAAACCAAGCCAAAGCTCCGGTGACAAGGATGTCCGTTCCTTCGGTGTTAAAGTAGCATTGCCAGACCTTCCTGCTTCGGTTCCAACAGGCTCCACGGTTCTGTTTACAGGCAAAGGGGCGCAGTAATATGCAGGATTCACAGGAAAGACTTCGTATCCGCGATGTGTTTCGCGAGGAATGGCTGAGCATCTTCCGGGACCGCCGCTTTATGGCTATTCTGCTGATTACGCCGATTGTGTATACGATACTATTCGGCTTCCTGTATTCACATCAGCGAATTACCGAGATGCCTGTCACAGTGTACGATGGAGATAATTCGCAGCTCAGTCGCCAAATCATCCAGGCGTTTGATTCGACTGACTCATTTGCCGTTACACGGCAAGCGACCAATCAGGAAGATGCTGTCCGTCAGGTAGAGACCGGGGAAGCTAAGGTCGGAATTGTCATTCCTGACAACTTTACAACTCGGCTTAAGCATGGGGAGAATCCACCCGTGCTCACGCTGATTGACGGCAGTAATATGATGTATTCCAATAGCGCCAGTCGGATTGCGAATCAGGTCATTAGCAGCGTGAGCGCTGGAGTATCGATCAATTCCATGAAACAAAAGGGAATGAACGCCGATCAGGCCGCGTCGACGCTGACTACCATCCCGTTCCGATCCAGAGTGCTATTTAACCCGGTATATGATTATAAGCTTTTCATGCCACTAGGGGTTATCTCTGCGGCTCTTCAGCAGTGTTTGCTGCTTGGTATTGCGTTGTCCTGCACGCGTGATAAGGAAGCAGGGACTTGGGGGAGGTTTGGTGAATGGAAAAATACCCCTTGGCGCCTGGCAATTGCCAAGTTGGCACCGTATTATGCGGCGGGAGCTTTCAATGTGCTGACTGTATTCAGTATCAGTGCTCTATGCTTCGATATTCCGTTTAGGGGACAGGTACTGCCGTTAATTTTGGTGTCACTGGTCTTTAACTTTGCCTTATGCGGATTAGGCTTCCTGTTCAGTCTCTTTTCCAAGACCAGAGTGGATGCAACCCAAACGCTGATGCTGATTGCGGTTCCTTCCTTTATGCTGTCAGGCTATACGTGGCCATTGGAGGCAATGCCCGGCTTCTTGCGGGGGCTTGCTGAGATATTGCCACTGACGTATTACCTGGATGCTGTACGGAACATCACGCTCAAAGGACTGGATATCACATACATCTTCAAAGATATGATTGCTCTGGGCGTTATTGGTTGTGTGAGTCTGCTGGTGTCCTTTGCGATTTATCCGTTATTCTTTAGACAGCACCAGACGACAGGACAGCATGCAGATGTGTCCGCTCAAGAAGGATTCACGCTAAAAGGCTGAGAGCAACTTTAAATATGGATATCATAAAAAGGCAGATCAGGAGTAAACCCTGATCTGCCTTTACTTGTTTATGGTTTAAAAGCGGAAAAAATATTATTGCGGCGGATTAAGATCCTCGATAGAATCAATCGGCACATAGGATGGAACGACAAGCCCGGACATAACGCCAGTCATGCTGGTTCCGATGTCATCCACCTTATCCTTGTATTGAGCCCAATAATCAGCATGCGTCAATGGAAGCCAAGCGGCTGCGGTAGCATCTACACTTCCACCGGCCACGCCAGTCCACATCGGGCCGATTTCCACTTGCAGAGCTGTTACTTTATAGCCCAATTTTTGTTCCAATACATATTTCAATACGTTCGTGCTGGCAATTTCAGAATCCCAGGCAGCGTAGCTTAGCTTCAAAGGATCACCGTTGACGGGCTGTAGGCCCTTGATCCATTCCTGAACCTTGTCAGGATGTTTATCGGCCCAGTTCTTGGCAGCCTGCTGTGGGGCAGTACCGTCCTGAATCGCGATCATCACTTCACCCATATCTTCAGCAGTCCACTTAAAGCGGCTTAGAAATTCATAAGCCACAGGAGCATCCTGCTTCAAACCTTTACGGGCGATTGTATGAATTTCTTCCTTATCACCGTACGCTTTTTTAGGATCTTTCAAGTATTTCAAATCATATTTGTTAAACATCCAGTGAGGAGTCCAACCTGTTACGACGATAGGCTGCTTGGCTTTGATAGCTTTATCCAGTGTAGCGGTCATAGCAGCTCCAGAGCTTTCAAGTAGCTTCCAGTCGGATAAGCCATAGTCATTCATAGCTTTAGCGGTCAGCTTCATTAGTCCGGCTCCAGGGTCGGTACCGACAATGCGGTAGCCGACCTCTTTGCCAAAGTCCTCAGTTGTGGCGGAAGCCGGAGCCGCTTCGGCTCCGTTATCCTGCAAATCAGTAATCGATTTAACATCCATGTAAGCTGGAACGACCAATCCGGTTTTAACACCGCTCATATTAGCCCCAAGATCGTCGAGCTTATCCTTGTATTTAGCCCAGTAATCCGCATGTGTTAACGGCAACCATGCAGCCGGGGAGGCATCTACATCACCACTAGCGACACCCGTCCACATAGGACCTGCTTCCACTTGCAGTGCGGTTACTTTGTAACCGAGTTTGTTCTCCAAAATATAACTTAGCAAATTCGTACTGGCAATTTCGGAATCCCAAGCTACATAGCTCAGCTTGAACGCGTCGCCATTGACAGGTTGCAGTCCATGGGTCCATTCCTGAACCTTGTCGGCATGTTTCTCCGCCCAATCCTGGGCAGCTTGTTCAGGACTGGTTCCAGCTTGAATGGCAACCATCATTTCACCCATATCTTCCGGTGTCCATTTGAAACGTTTTAGAAACTCATAAGCGATAGGAGCATCCTGCTGCAAGCCTTTACGGGCAATCGTATGAATACCCTCGGCTTCACCATAAGACTTCTTAGGGTCTTCCAAATATTTGAGATCATACTTGTTGAACATCCAGTGAGGAGTCCAACCTGTAATAATGATCGGTTTTTTCGCTTTAATGGCTTTGTCCAGTGTGGCTGTCATAGCTGCACCGGAACCTTCAACCAGCCTCCAATCAGACAAATTGTAGTCTTGAATTGCTTTGGCAGTCGATTTCATAATGCCTGCCCCGGCATCAATACCGATAATTTTGTAACCGACTTCTTCGCCAACCGGGTTGGCAGCAGCGTTACCTTTGCCAGATGCGGAATGATCCGTTCCAACAAAATATTGGGATGCACCAGCGATCAAAATGACAGCTGTAACTGCAGAAGTAATCCAAACTTTTTGCTTGCTGGATACGCGGCTTTTGCCTTTTTGCGTAGGTTTAAACAGGTTTTGCGTAAAACGATCAAGCACGATAGCCAGAACGACAACAGCTAAGCCGGCTTCAAAACCTTTACCGATTTGCAGCTGTGTCACAGCACGGTACACAACAGCACCGATGCCTTCTGCACCGATCATGGAAGCAATGACAACCATGGACAGTGACAGCATAATCGTCTGGTTAATACCAGCCATTAAGGTAGGCAATGCCAGTGGAAGCTGAACTTTGAACAGCTTTTGCGCAGATGTTGAACCGAAAGCATCTGAGGCTTCGATCAGCTCACCTGATACTTGCATAATCCCCAAATTGGTCATGCGAATGGTTGGGGGGATAGCAAAGATAACAGATGCGATAACACCCGGCACAACACCCAGGCTGAAAAAGGTAACCGCTGGGAGCAAGTACACGAACGCAGGCATCGTCTGCATAAAATCAAGTAAAGGCGTGATAATGCGTGATGCGGATTTACTGTATGCACACCAGATCCCGATGGGAATCCCGATAACAATAGATACGAGCGCAGACGTGATGACCAGTCCGAGCGTATTCATTGTTTCACTCCAATAGCCGAGATTATCAATCAGCAGGAAGCCGATGACAGTAAATAGCGTAAGCTGAACTCGCCCGATCATAAAGGCGATAATCCCGATGATCACGATGAACACCAGAGGGTGCGGAAGCATGAACAGACCTGAGAAAAAGCCTACTACAGCTTCTATAATAGAAGAAATAACATTAAACAATCCAGCCAGATGAATACCCATCCAGTCGACAATGGATTGAATCCACTCAGCGATTGGTAGTTTCGGTATCATGGGCATTCACCTCCTTCATAGTGGTAACATCTCCACCAAGTGCGCCGAGCAATGCTCCACGGACGATAACGCCCAGTAGCTTCTGCTTATCATCGACTACAGCCAGCGGCACCTTGGACGAGCTTGTAATTTCAAACAAATCATTAATGACAGTCTCGGCAGCAACCTGCGGTCCGTCAGTAATCAAAATATCTTCAATCTTCAAATTATTGCGCAGTGCATGAACAGCATCCTCGGCGTTAATAACACCCAGTAGCTTTTTAGTGCGGTCAATGACGAACAAATTGGAAATCCCACGCTCCCGCATCAATTCCAGAGCCACACGTGGACCACGATCCATGGTGATGGTTTCTGGACGAAGCATGACATGAGCAGCCGTCAATACCTTGGACAGATCCACATCCTCGACGAAGCGGGCTACATAAGAGTTAGCCGGTTGGATCATAATTTCTTCCGGTGTACCGATTTGTACGACCGCACCGTCTCGCATCAATGCAATCCGGTCACCAATCCGCAACGCTTCATCCAGATCATGGGTGATAAATACAATTGTTTTCTTCATTTTATCTTGAAGCTCCAACAGCTCATCCTGCATGTCACGGCGAATGAGAGGGTCCAATGCACTGAACGCTTCATCCATCAGGAGCACTTCAGGGTCATTAGCCAGCGCCCGTGCCAGGCCGACACGTTGCTGCATACCGCCACTCAATTCATCGGGCATTTTATCGCCCCAGTTTTTAAGACCAACCAGTTCCAGCGCTTGTTGCGCCTTTTCCTGACGCTGTGCTTTTTCTACCTTTTGAATTTCAAGACCATATTCTACATTTTCTAATACAGTCCGATGTGGGAACAGAGCGAATTTTTGAAAAACCATGCTGATGGTTTTTCGACGAACTTCGCGAAGTTGTTCTTTGTTCATCTTACGGAGATCTTTGCCGTGGACCAGAATTTCACCGGAGGTAGGCTCAATCAAGCGATTTAGCATTCGCACCAAAGTGGACTTGCCACTGCCCGATAGCCCCATAATTACGAAAATTTCACCTTGCTTAATTTCCATGTTGGCCTTATTGACACCAACAGTAATCTGTTTTTCTTTGGCCAACTTTTCCTTGCCCCAGCCTTGCTCCAGGAGCGGAACACCTTGCTCTGCGTGAGGACCAAAGAGTTTGCTGACATTTTTGACTTCCAAAATCGTCATACATACACCTCTTCTTTCTATACTTTGCTTGGTATTAACCCCTTGTTGCATTAAGGATTGAGTATAAAAATCATAATTCTGAACATCCTGAACGGTTAATGACAAAATTAATTGTAACAGAAGCATTGCTTACATTTCAAACAAAAAAACTGTTCGTAAAGTACGTACAGAAAAAACTGTACAAAGTTTCCTTTGATATGCTCCTTCGTTCTATAGAATGCTCAAACATTCGGAACTTTACAACCGATAGTGCTTTTTTTAAAATAGACAATGAAATATAACCATAAGAAAAAGATTTATGTATATCCATAATTTTAAAAGTTTACTATCATTAGCAATTTTGCGAATTATGATTTTGAACGATCCATGCTGTTGTAATATAGACAGAAGCTTTGTTTTTGAAACATTTCATTTATTATTGAAAGATTTCATACATTGCGTCAAAGCTAATCTTTTACGGGTAAATCGTTCATACTAGGTTGTGCAAAATGCTCTAAAATTAGGAGGTTGCAAGCATGAGCTTGTACCAGTTAGGTGATGAGCAGCAGGCTTCGCTGCAAAAAATTCGCAAACGTGTTATAGAAGCTATAGGTAAAAACATGGACCTGTATGGGATCACTTTGTCTGCGGGGCATTTATACGGTTTGCTTTTCTTTGCGGATAAACCGATGACGCTGGACGAGATGGGCCGTGAAATGGAAATGAGCAAAACGAGCATGAGTACAGGAGTTCGAACATTATTGGATCTGAAAATGGTAAATAAGGTATGGAGCAAGGGCTCACGCAAAGACTTGTATGAAGTCGAATATGACTGGCATCAAACCTTCACTGATTTCTTCGCTATTAAATGGAGAAAAGCGGTAGAAACAAATTTACTGGTGTTGCGCAAGGCCATTGATGAGCTGGACAGATTGATGAATCAGGGTGAAGAGTACGAGGAATTTAAGGCGATTCTTCAGCAGGATCGTATGAAAATGAAGCAGGCCGTCGCTTATTACAAGTGGCTAGACCGACTAATTGACTCTATGGAAAGCGAAGAAATTTACAAGCTGATTCCCAAAGAAGAAGTTCGGGATTAATCGCTATTTCCCTATCTTGTTTATAAAAATGCCGGAGCGCAAAAGTGCTTCCGGTATTTTTTGGTTTGGTCGTGTGCAAAGGGTATAATAGAGATATGTAAAGATTGATATTATACCGTTGTGTTGAAGATACGAAATAAAGGAGGCTTCATGATGGAGAGTATTACAGTACATACTCGTTTAGGTCAATTACGTGGGGAAACGGGGAATGGATATCATGTATGGAAAGGTATCCCATATGCACAGCCTCCTGTTGGAAAACTACGTTTTCACGCGCCCCAGCCTTTGGAGTCTTGGGAGGGTGTACGGGCTGCGACGAGTTTTGGGCCAATCTGTCCGCAACCTATGCCATCCGCTGAAAGTATGACTGGAAATCTGGTGGAACCGCCTGAGCAGTCAGAGGATTGCTTATACCTGAACATTTGGAGACCTGCTTCGAAGGCTCCTGAGAAGGGACGTCCGGTGATGGTGTGGATTCATGGCGGTGCCTTTGTCACGGGGTCCGGGATTATACCTTTATATGACGGGGAACGCATGGCGAAGAATGGCGATGTTGTGGTTGTTACGATCAATTATCGATTGGGGCCGTTAGGATTTTTGCATCTGACCCCAAAGGGAGATGGCCTGACCTCTAATGCGGGACTGCTGGATCAGATCGCTGCGCTGGAATGGGTTAGGGATCACATCTCTGCCTTTGGCGGTAACCCGGACGAAGTAACGGTGTTCGGTGAATCGGCAGGCGCGATGAGTATTGCCGCTTTATTGGCGATGCCAGCAGCTGAGGGACTGTTCCAGCGTGTGATTTTGCAGAGCGGTGCGTCGCAGGTATTGCCAACCTCACAGGCCGAACAAGTGACGGCTGTGTATCTGCAGCAGCTGGGTGTGGACACTCAAAATCCAGAACGATTGTTTACGCTGCCGACAGATGCGCTGATGCTAGCTATGGCGAAGACGCATGAAGTCATCGGACCAGGGATGGCGATGATCTATCAACCCGTCGTGGACGGTGTGACCTTGCCAGATGAACCGCTGTCTGCAATCGCGCAAGGTTCAGCAAAGCAGGTATCCGTTTTGATTGGAACGAACTTGCATGAGGGGGCCTATTTCATCCGAAAAGAATCCCATCTAATGAACAAGTCAACAGCGAGTCAGGCATTGGAAATGATGACGGGCATGTCAGACATCGGCGACCTGATAGAACCATTTCCTGTTACGATTGAGGGACAGGCACAAATGTTGACTGATCTATTTTTTTGGCGTCCTGCATTGGCTCTTGCTGTTGCGCAGTCGGCGCATGCGCCTGTATGGATGTATCGTTTTGATTGGACATTGCCGGGGCATCCTACCTTTGGACAAGCGGTTCACGGTGCCGAAATTGCGTTTGTTTTTGATAATCTGGAGCTGCTAGGTAAGCTTGGATTAGAGATTCAACCGTCGATGCAGAAGCTCGCTCAAGCTATGCAGCAGGCATGGGTTGCTTTTGCACGTGATGGGAAGCCTGTGCTGTCCGAGGAGGCTTGGCCGATGTACGACAGGGAAGAGCGGACTACAGCTATTTTCCATCAGGATATTAAAATGGAGCACGACCCCGAAGGAGATAGACGCCGTCAGTTAACCGGTCAGATGACCCTATAAGTAAACAAGAGAGATCACCCCAAGTACTCACATGGAAAAAGCCTTCGCCCGTAATTAGTATACGGACGAAGGCTTTTGTTAGTAATTAGATATACTGCTGCTCATTCTTACTTGCATGAAATTGCAACGATACGATGTGTAACTTAAATCTTAAATCGCTTAACCAGCTGTTGCAAATCCTGGGCCATGTTGGACAACTCCTGAGACGAAGATGCGATTTCCTCCATGGCCGCCATTTGCTCCTGAGCGGCAGCAGAGGTTGTCTGCGAACTGTCCGCCGAATTGCGAGACAGACTTGCCAAATGGGTGACAGTAGCCGAAACTTCCTCTGTACTGGCTGAGATTTGTTCAGCCGCAGCGGACACACTTTGGATTTGTTCCACAATATGAGATGTAGAGCGTTCGATATTCGTAAATGCACCTTCTGCATCTTGGCTAATACGTAATCCTTCACCTACCTGGTTACGAACATTACCGTTCATGGTAGCGGTGGAGCGTTGAATCAAATCGAGCATCTGAGTAATGATCTGACTGATGGAATCTGCGCTTTCCTTGGATTGCTCAGACAGCTTGCGTACCTCTATAGCGACTACGGCAAATCCACGCCCGGCTTCGCCAGCTCTGGAAGCTTCAATAGACGCGTTCAGAGACAACAAATTGGTTTGCTTGGCAATGGCGGCAATAGCTGTATTCATCTGCTTCGCATCGTCTGAGAGCTGGGATAGCTCATCCATCAGGCTAGCCGTTTGGCTTACAGCTTCCAGAATACGGTCCATTTGTGTCCGCACATGGCTGATCATTTGACTGCCTTGAGCTACATCATGCTCGGTTTGTCCTGCTGAATCCACGATGGAGCTTGCTGATTCGGCAATGGTGCTGACACCCTTGGCCATTTCTTCAACGGCATTAGCGGTTTGCTCGGATGCCTCGGCGCTGGTGGCTGCATTTTCTGCGGATTCCATAACTGTTTCCGCTACGTGTTGTACGGACTCCGTCGTTTGCTCTGTGCTTTCCTTGATCATCAGAGAAGAGGAAGCAAGTCGGGAGGACGTTTGATTGACCTCGGAAACCATCGTATGCAAGGAATGAGTCATCTGGTCAAAATTCTGTGCCAGTTCGCCGAACTCATCCTTGCTGGATAGGTTAACACGTTCGGTCAGATTTCCGTCACGGACGATGCGTGTTCCTGCTTGCAGCTTGCGCAGCGGAATTAAGAACGAGCGGACCATAAGCACAATGATGATCGCAGCGGCAAGTATGGAAATGACAATCACAATTAGGCTTTGCTTCAGAATCGGTTGGGCTGCATCACTGTAATCCTCCAGATCCGACAGTGCGACAATGCTCCAACCGGTGAGAGGGTCCTTAAGTGTAAAGGCCAGCATATCTCGATTCATAAATTGAATTTGCGACATGGAAGGAGTATCATTTTCGACGGTTGTCGCCACTTCAGGAAGTCCCTCTATGGCGTCAGCCGGTTTTTTGCCTGTCTTGTTAAAGGCTGTTCCAGTCCCAGATACAACTTTATGTTCAGAATCAACAATAATGAGTCCTCCGCGTTCACCAATCTTAACAGACTGCAGACTTTCACCCATCTTGTCCAGATTCAAAGCCAATGCAACAGCTCCTTCACCGTCCTCCAGCGTTCCCGATATATTAACGACTAAATTCCCTGTCGTGACGCTGGCAACTGGAACACCGACGAATACTTTACCCTTTTCCAGCATCGCATTTTTGTACCATTTTCTCTCCCGGGGGTCATAATCGTCCTCCTGTTTTTTCGGTGAACGTATGTATTGCCCTTTCGCATTACCGAGAAGCGCGGCATCTAGCTCGGGATGAGCCTTGACGATGACATCCAACTTTTTCTGAAGGGCCTCTTGGTTGGTACCAATGGAATCAGAATTGATTTCGGTGGTAAGCACGTCCAGGTCTTTCATAATGGGCGCTACATACTGATTGACATTGCTCCGGATCAGATACAGATTCGTGTATACGGAACCGCCCATTTGCTGACTGAGTTGTGTTGTAGCCCCCTGATAGGAAAAGTACCCGATAAGTACGCTCGGAATCAATAACACAGCCAAAAAAGATATTATTAATCTTGTCCTCATTAAATAAAACTGCTTGAGAAACCTGTTCCACCACGGAACTGTTTGTTTTGTTTTAGTCATAGCTCTTGCTCCTCTGTGTCTGATGATCACTACATTGTTTTATTCGACAGAAACCGACTAATTTTATAGATGTAATCTTTGAGAAACGAAGAATAATTACATGTTTTAGACACTTTTTCTGAAAGATAGGTCTAAAGTGCTATATTTTATATGAATACGAATACATAAAAAAGCCAAATCGGAGATGCAAAAGCATCTTCACGATTTGGCTTGGGTGAGTCATGAAAGGGACGTTGAACTGTTAATTTTTTTGCTGACGTGAAATCATAAAGAGCGTAATCCAGATGAGCATAAAACCAGTCAATTGCGCTACAGTGACAATTTGCTGAAAGGCGATCCAGTTAATCACGACACCAACCATGGGAAAGCTCAGTTCTGCCATCGTAGCATAAGACGCTTTGGTCGTACTTAAGCCTTTGTAATACAGCAGCAAGCTGAGAAGACCCGGAAGCAATGCCTGCAATAGCAGATTGATAATCACAGCTGCGCCCGCCCATGTACCGGCAGGCATATTCCATGGCGCATGCTCTACAGAGGTGAGGACAATCAGCAGAGGGAGCGCCACCATGAAGCGGAGGGAGGTTACTGTTTCATATTTCATTGAACGAAGCAAGTAACTTCCCATGACTGTCGAACCGCCCCACAGCACTGCTGCACCGAGTGCAAGCAGACTACCAACCTGAACAAAATCACGAACATGTCCGAAGGGGAGCGACCAACCGAAGGTCAGAAGATACGTCCCGAACAGAGCGACGACAATTAATAATCCAAAATGACGCGGCAACATTTCCTTCAAAATAATACGGGCTAGAACAATAGCGACCAAGGGTTGAAGTTTCTGGAGTAAGAGTACAGCATTCAAATCACCATTGCTGAGTGCCATAGTGAAAATCACGCTGGCCAGAGCCGAGCCGCCCCACGAGACGAATAAAATAGCGAAAACTTGACGAAGCCGTACCGCTTTGAGTTCCTCACGATGTTTCCACAGCATCGGTGTCAGAGCAAGGAAGAGCAGCACATGCTCCATAAGTACAATTTGTGTTGAAGTAAATGACTTTAGCAAAATAATACGAAAAAGCGGGTCTGCGCCCCACAAGGCTGCTCCAATTGCGACCAGCCAAAAACCGCTTTTCATGTGGGAGCTACGATCAAAACTTTTGGATGTTAGTACAGTAGAAGATTGACTCATACTCAATTAGCTCCTTGCGAATACAGGACCGGTGGCACAAAAACCCCCGTCCATGGCGAAAGGCCATGCAAGACGGGGGTTGATCAAATAAACTTGCCGCTTTATGCAAGTTAAATGAAGTTACTGCAAAACTAATAACGCAGTATTCATCCACTTCGCGGCATGTTGATATTTCGATCTTCTTCCATCCGGACTTTACCGTCGGCTTTGGCATCTCACCAAATCAGTCCGTATCCTGTTGCCAGATACAGAGTCGCGGGCTTAGCTCCATGAGCCATACCGCCGGTTGGGAATCTCACCCTACCCCGAAGATCCTTATTCCGTTTTTAATTTCTCCTATAGGATATACCTGTTTTAGAATGAAGTCCAGTGAAAAATGTGTGTATATCTAACAATGATTTTCATCTGTTTTTTGAAAGCGCTCTACGAAATTACATATTACGAGGTAATATCCTTATACTCAATACGTCGAATCGCCGCATAAGCCACAAGCATTCCTAGTAGAGAGAAGCCAATTTGCACGGGGGCTATGGAGCTAAGTGTAGCGCCGTTATTATTGGAGAAAAGCAATGCTACAATCAGGATTGAGGTCACAATGGTGGTGGGTACAGAGTATCTTCGCATCCCCATATACAGCGGAACCAATCCCATAAAGCTGGCAGCAACGGCATTGATCAGCGTCCGTGCTGATTGTTGGCCCAGTATGGAAAGAGTAAGGTTATCCGGTACAATCAAGACAAACTGGTTGAGCAGATGAATAGCAGCCGTAATCATTATTTCCGAAATAATAATAGACAAGAACGTAAACAGCAGCACAACCAAGAGCTTGGCGATCATCAGCTTTTGACGGTGAATCGGATACATAAACAAGATCGTAATCGATTTGGATTTAAATTCTCCGACGATAAAGCGGCATAGCAAAACGGAGGAAAATACAATAAATGTTGCTCTCACAAAATTGTCTATTAGATCCAAGAGTTGAGTGTACTGTGTGAATTCGGGTATTCCTTCACTTTGACTGTCCAGCGCGATAATACAGAGCAGACCAAGAATGCATGCATTGGCGATCAGTGCTGATCGGATATAACCCGCGAGATGAAATTTTTTCAGCTCCAACTGCATCAATTTAAGCATGGAGATCACCTCCGTTTAACAGGCGCAAAAAGTAGTCTTCCAGCGTGCTGCTTTTCTGATGAATGGAATCCACCTCTATATCATTTAAAATGAGCGTTTTCGTAATTTGTTTCTGCGGTACATTTGAATCGTAAATACGTATACTCTGTTCATTTAGTACCCTAATATTATTCAGATTCAGATGATGGGAGAGGACGTAGGTCGCTTTTTTACAATCGTTGGTCGTAAATTCGATATATTCCGTATTGGTTTCCCGCACCTGCTCCATCGATACTTCCTCAATCAGTCGTCCGTGATTAATCACGCCTACCGTATCCGCAATCTGCTCTATTTCCGCTAAAATATGACTGGACACGAGCAGAGTCATCCCATATTCCTTGCATAGCATGTGGAATAATTGGCGGATTTCCTTGATTCCCACGGGGTCCAGACCATTAATGGGTTCATCCAAAATGAGTAGCTCTGGCTTAGTCGCAATAGCGCGGGCAATCCCGAGACGTTGCTTCATTCCCAGCGAAAAATCCTTTACCGGCTTGTCATCCGCATTTCGCAAATTCACTAATTCCAGGGCATCCCGAACAGCCTGCTTATTGTAGTAGCCCATGTATTCACAATGAAGTTCGAGATTTTGCTGTGCCGTCAGCCTGTCATAAAAAATCGGGTATTCAATAATCGAACCCATCCGTCCGAGCAGATGATACGATTTTGGCGTTAATTTCTCACCGAATAATTCAATTTCACCCGATGTTGGCTTGAGTAAATTTGTAATCATTTTCATCATCGTCGTCTTGCCTGCCCCGTTAGGGCCGAGAAAGCCATAGGTTTCTCCCTTGCGCACATTCATACTGACTCCCGCTACAATTTCATTGCCCTTCAGGGCCTTGGTCAACTGATGTGTACGTATTACGTAAGTCATGGGTGTTCTCCCTTCGTATACTGCTGATAATTCAAGGATAAAGGGCGAAATGTTCATTTTTCTTTCGTGATTCTTACAAATTTATTAAGTTGAGCACAAATCGAATTATGCAAAATGCTGAGTTCGATTAATAGTTGATTTTCTTCAATGTAAAAGAGAAGACCGTCCGCTCATAAGGTCTACTAGTCAATTGAATTTCTCCGTTCATCGTTTCAACCAGGCGTTTGGCAATCGTGAGGCCCAGTCCGCTGCCTTGTACCGCCTTATTACGGGAGTCCTCCAGTGTGTACATGCGTTCAAAAACTTTATCTTGCTCAGATTCCTGTATGCCTTTGCCACGATCCCATACCTCTATACGCACTGTATCCTGCTGTTCCAATAGAGCCAGACCCAGCGTCCGTCCATCTGCCCCATAGCGAATGGCATTCGAGATCAGATTGTTCAGCACCCGCCCAATCGCTCCTTCGTTCCCCAAGGCATGAATGGGGTGCTCCGGGATTTCAATATGCACAGTAAACCCCTGTGCGGTCAGCAGGTCATAAAACTCCAAAATGCTGCGTCTGCACAGTTCTCCCACTTCCAGTCGAGTCAACGGAATATCCGTATCATTAGCCTCCAGCTTCGCCAAGCTAAAAAAGCTTCCGATCAGCTCAATCGCTTCGCTTGTCTTTTGATGAATTTTGGATAGCAGCTTTATACGTTCTTCCGGCAAAATAGTCGGATCGCCATCCAGCATCTCGGCATATCCAAGCACAACCGTAAGCGGGGTCTTGAGATCGTGGGAAATGTTCGAAATCATTTTGCGCATGGCGATTTGGCTACGGTTGTAATCTGCAGACACTCTGAGATTCAAGTCCAGCAGTCGGTTAATTTCCGTCATGAGTCGTTGCAGTTCAACGTCACCTGTGACATATAGCAGCTTTTCCGCATGATTCACCGTCACAATCCGCTCTAGTAGGGTTCGGATATCCTTTATTTTGCGCTTATAGGCCATACGCTCCCGCCAAAGCCATACTATAACGACTGACATGATGAGGCCGACAATCCATTCAGAAATGTTTTCGATGTTCATATCAGCCATTCTCCCATTTGTAGCCAATGCCCCATAGCGTTTTAATGTGGACAGGATGAGAGGGATCTTCTTCGATTTTCTCACGCAGGCGGCGAATATGGACGTTAATCACGTTCTCGTCGCCCATATAATCGTCTTTCCAAATAAATCCGTATAATTGTGCTTTTGTAAATACCCGGTTCGGATTGGCTACAAATAGCTTCAAAATATCGGACTCTTTGGCTGTTAGCTGAATTTCATTTTCATTGCGTATGACTGTAAAATGATCAAAATCAATGCGCAGACTGCCGTAGGTCAAAACTTGTGCTTGCGGCTGTTCCTCCTGTTGTTGCTGACGGGCATATGTAGTAGATCTGCGGATCGCGGACTGAATACGAGCTGTCATTTCCAGCATTGAAAAAGGTTTGGCAACATAATCGTCTGCCCCAAAGCCCAGTCCAAGCGCTTTATCCACGTCGCTGTCCTTGGCTGACATAATCAGAATCGGCACGGCGCTGTGGGTACGGATCCGGCGGATCACCTCCATACCGTCCACCTTCGGCATCATCAAATCCACCAGTACCAGTTCATAGGTATGACGTTCAAAGGCGAGAAGCCCTTCTTCCCCGTCATAGGCGGTAGTTAAATTGTAGCCTTCCTTGCTGAGTGCTTTGAGTATCATTTCGGCAATGGATAGATCGTCTTCAATTAGTAAAATATGTTGTGACATAGGTGTGGAACACCCCTAATTTTTAGATTAAGCTCGCGTGACGAACTGTACCTGAATTATATAGAGCAGTGGAGGGGATTTCCACAAAAAATATCCAAAGAGAAAATGAAAACTCCCTGGATTGCCCCAGGGAGTTACGTAATCAGTCGTTTGCATCATTCGCGTTCAGGCGCACGCGAGTCCTATAGTATTTATTTGGCTTTTGTAAAGGAAGAGGCTTAGATCAGGGGAAAAGTTTGTGTGCCTTTATAGACCCAAAGTAAGTATGTTTTTCCCAACCGCATAAATGTATGAAGTAGTAAATCTCCTAGAGCCACAAGGGGTAGGATTTCAGTGAGGACAACTTGCGATTAATGGTCAGTTTAGTATTTCCTAATTGGTACTCCAAAAAAGAAAGAAAGTTTTCTGCAACTAATCTATCAAAAAATATAACGTAATCATGGCAATAGTTAAGAAGTGTTGTGGGAGATAGTTTTCTTTTCCTGCTTTCAATAAACTCGTTACAAACCAGGGAAGATCGGACAATTTTTCATCAATTCGATTCATGTAGTAGACTTTCATTTTTTGCCTATTTTAACCATAATATTGTAAAAATATATTTTTATATTACATGACTTTATACCTAAAAATGTAATACAAAAGAATTATTTAGTAATTGAGTTATACATATCTCTGTAATTTGAGCCGATGAAACTCATGCGCCGGAATAATATGGAAGGAGGTCTTCTTTGTACCAGGAGATTAGCCACAATTCACTAATGAAAAGAAAAGTTTATATGCAGAGAAAATTGCGCAAGCTCATGTTGTTCCTGAGTGTTATGAGTTTAGTATATCGCTACCTTTTTCATCGAACACGGTTAATGCTGCTGCAGATCCCGAATGACGGAAAATTTAGGACGTGGAATCGTGGCTGCACGCAGCGGTTTCCAATACTATTGTAAGTTGGAATTTATTGAAACCCAACCCTGAAAACTTTAGATTTAACATCTATCGATTTACCTATGACGATCAAGAAATAAGCTAAATGATCCCGTTCTTTTGGAAGGGATAAACTTGGGCGTGAAGAGGCGGGGAAATTCAATGATTTAGGTTACATGTAATTTTGTTTTTCATTTAAAGATCCTTGTAGTTGTTAGCACAGCATCAAACAATTGATTGACAAAAGGAGAAATGATTTATGAGGAAATTTGGAAGTTTATTTATGATCTGTTGCATGCTTGTAGCCATGTTTATGACAAGTTCTGTTTATGCAACTAAAAACACTCTAGATATGAAGGAAGAGACAGCAACAAGTACGACAAGCTATTATGTTTCTCCAACTGGCAGTGATAAAAATGCAGGAACTAAAAGTGAGCCATTTAAGAGCTTGATGCAAGCACAATCAGTAGCTTCGTCTGGGGATACAGTCTATATTCGTGAGGGAGTTTATGATGATTTTGATATTGCAAAAACCGATAGTAATTATAATTATGTAAATGCCTTTAATAAGAATGGGATTACCTATGAGGCTTATCCTGGGGAAAGACCTGTGTTTAATTTCAAAAATGTACCAACGAATCTACGTGTGGCAGCATTTTTTGTGGCTGATAATGTAACGGGCATCACTTTTAAAGGATTTGATGTGATCGGAGTTAAAGTAGGTGATCAAGCGCAATCAGAAGCTTTTAATATTAGAGGACAAGCCGATTTCGTGAATATGGCTGCTCATGATAATGAGGCCATTGGTTTTTACTATACTGGAAATGGATCAGGAACTGTTCTTAATTCGGATTCTTATAACAATATTGGACCAACACAAATATCAGCTGGTAATACAGATGGTTTTGGTGCTCATGGAGGGGCTGTTACCTTCATTAACTCTCGTGCATGGAATAACAGCGATGACGGATTTGACAGTATTAGTTCAAAAGGCCCAGTGATTTATGACCATTGTTGGTCATTTGATCATCAGGGTAATCAGAACGGTATCGGCAACAAAAATGGGTTTAAAGTCGGCGGATATGCGTACAGAATTACGGGAATTCCAGATCCATTGCCCGTTCATACCGTAAAATATTCTTTAGCTGTGAATAACGGTGCTAGTGGCTTTTATGCGAATCATCAGCCTGGACAATCAGCTACCTGGACCAATAACACGGCCTATAATAATAGTAGAGCCAATTTCGATATGCTGGAACGTGTTAGTCCAACGGACATAACCAATATTCCCGGTTACAGAGAAGTTTTACATAACAACATCGCTTTTATGGGCCGGGCAATTATTAATGACAACAATTTGCCGGAAAATGTATCTAATAATTCTTGGACCATCAACGGAGGACTTGAAATCACGGCAGAAGATTTTGTAAGTCTGGATACGGCCCAATTATCTGCACCAAGAAAACCAGACGGCAGTTTACCTGATGTTACGTTTATGCTTCCTGTAACTTCCAGTACTCTTTACAAATACAATTTAGGCTACCTTGCTGATAAATAAAATTTCTAACATCTTCCAAATGAAAGAAACGATAATAATGAATTTGTGTAATTTGATCTAACGATAGCTCTAGATAAAAGAAGGTGATGTCCAGTATATTTACAGACATCACCTTTTTAATGATTTTAATATTTTACAATTGCTACGTTCAAAGAACTACGCCATCTGGTACCACGATATCCGATTGTACTTTTCCATCAGGTAGATTCACATGTATCACCTTTACGATACCAAGTGGCGTTATGAAGGTGCCTTCCATCCACTCCAGATCGCCAAGCTACGGCTTAACACTTATGGTCCTGCAGCCCGGCTTAACCGGACGGATATCCAACACGTATTCGGAGAGCCATGCCGTCGGACCCGATGCCCAGCCATGGCACAAGCTATGGCGATAGCCCTGGTAACAATAACCTCCATACGTGCCATGTACGTCAATCTTTCCTTCCGGCGTCAGTTCGTACATGGAGCTGCTGTGAAGCGCAGTTATAGCTCTCATCGTCATACATACATGATAACGTGTAGCTTCGATCGGAAACGGGAAGTACAACCTGATTCGATGAAAAAGCGGGCTGTAGGGACGCCTGTCAGCCTATTTGTGTTAACAAGAGATGTATTGAAATTGCTTAAATGGCCGCATAGGGATGTAGAAGTAGTGGTTTTAACTGCAACATATGATTATTAAAATTGATGAATATTGGACTTTTTCGTAAATTCAAAGATGTTTAAACCACCACATAAGATAGTATTTAAATCCGCTCATGAGAAGTAAGTGAGATTACTGAGGTCAACTCAACCCTAACACAAGATGTAATCAAATTACTAGCAGTTACAGTTCTCCTATATTATACTGAAAGAGTTTATAATTCGATGTTTGGAATACGGTGTTATGATATCCGGGACATTCCTCATATGAGAGATTAGGTATGTCGAATTACGCTGCGGTACAGGACCGTCAATAAAGGAGAGCAACGATGTTTGTTATACGAGGAACACAAAAACTGCTGAAGGAATGGGAGACTGAACCACTTCAAGTTGATATTTATCCGCCTTTAAATAGTTGGCATGCCAGCTTGTTTTTACTTAATCGAAGAAAAAATATAGTGTTCATGCATGATATATCCCGCTTAAGCATCACGCTTTTTGGGATCAAAAAATCGCAGTACAACAACCTGCCAGTTCTTTTTGTGCAAACTTTGAAGGAATTAATGATCAGTGAAGGCTTTGATGAACAGATTGTAAAGGCATACACACAGGAAGGCGAGCAGATGCTGGCTACGACGACGAATAGTCATAGTGTAATGGGCACCTTGGATGAGATTATTTTCATCATGAAGGAACTGGATATGGAGCATGGGTGTGAGCTGGAAAAAAACCAGTGGAATAACCGGATTGTTTTCAAAACTGTAGAATACAAGTACCCTGTTGATGTTTTTAAAGAAATGCTAGAAAAGCATTATAAACTAGAGAGTATTTGAGAAATTTATGATTTTACGAAATGAGTTCCATTTATTCCCTCTGTCCTATATAATCTAATATAGTTCTAAAAGACTATATAAAGAGAGGTAAGGGGTAAATGAAGATTAAATTAAGAAATAAAACTGGAATGATTAAGGAACGCAAAGTAGGTTTTTCATGGACTACGCTCTTTTTCGGTTTTTTCCCTGCGTTGTTTAGAGGGGATTGGAAGTGGGCAGTTATTATTTTTCTGGTGTCGATCCTTACGAGTGGGGCGTCCAACTTTGTATTTTGCTTCATTTATAACCGCTTACATATTAATGATCTGCTGTCCCAAGGCTATGGTCCTGCTACTAAGAAATCCCAAGCTATCCTGATTTCTAAGGGATTTATTGCTGAAAATTACGCTGCTAACTTTGCAGGTTAAATTGAGAGCTGTTTGTTAAACGAGACGTATCAAAAGAGCATCCACCAAAGTCCATGCGGGCGGGGAATGCTCTTTTTTTTATAACTCACATGATAGCAACGCTTGCGATGAAATGAATCATAGCGCAATAAGCGGCACACTTTGGTAAAATAAAACGATACAGGGTTTGACACCATCGGTCAGACTTATAAAACGGGGGGTACATAACGAAAGATGAAGAGGATTATTGATATAGCCAAAGAAGCAGGCATTGAAGAAGAACATCTGGAGACGTATGGAAAATATAAAGCGAAGCTGAATCCGTCCCTGTGGGAGCAGTTAAAGGATCGCCCGAATGGAAAGCTGGTGCTGGTTACGGCAATGAATCCCACGCCGGCGGGAGAAGGAAAAACGCTGACAACCATCGGGCTGTCACAGGCGCTGAATGCGCTGGGGCATAAAACCGTTGCTGCGTTGCGTGAGCCGTCCCTTGGCCCTTGCTTCGGTATGAAAGGAGGAGCAACCGGGGGAGGACAAGCCCAGATTGTTCCGGCAGAAGACATTAACCTGCATTTTACAGGTGATATTCACGCGATTTCGGCAGCGCATAATTTGCTGGCAGCGATGATCGATAACCATTTATTTCATGGAAATGCTTTGCGATTGAAACCGGAGCGGATCGTGTGGAAACGCGCTGTTGATATGAACGACCGGAGTTTACGAAATATTGTGACTGGATTGGGGTCAGGTAATGGAGCAGTGAGAGAAAGTGGCTTTCTGATTACCTCGGCTTCAGAAGTGATGGCAGTATTATGTTTAAGTGAAGATATGGACGATCTTAAAGTGCGATTGGGTCGGATGGTGATTGGTTATAACGAAGATGGCGAAACGGTAACAGCTGAGGAACTCCAGGCGGTGGAAGGTATGGCTGTGCTGCTGCGGGAAGCATTGAAACCCAATCTGGTGCAAACGTTGGAGGGAACTCCAGTTATTGTGCATGGTGGACCTTTTGCGAATATTGCGCATGGATGCAGTAGTTTGATCGGTACGAAGCTGGCCCTGAAGCTGGGAGAGGTGGTCGTCACGGAGGCTGGATTCGGGGCCGAGCTGGGCGCGGAAAAGTTTTTTGACATCAAGTGCCGTCAATCCGGTTTGCAGCCAGATGCGGCTCTGTTGGTCGTAACAGCCAAAGCGCTGAAATATAACGGCGGTGTAGCTAAAAATGAGCTGGACGCAGAAAATCTGGAACAATTGCAACTTGGATTAGCCAACATGAACCGGCATGTACGGAATTTACAAAAGTTTGGCGTGCCAGTACTGGTAGCGGTCAACCATTTTGTAACAGATAGCGAAGCCGAGCTGGAACTGATTTTCTCGGAATGCCGCAAGCTGGGAGTACCCGTAGAGTTGTCACAGGTGTGGGCACAGGGGAGCCAAGGGGGAGAAAAGCTGGCCCAAAGCCTGCTCAACCTGCTCCAGGAGGACAAAGCCCATTTTGCACCATTGTATGAGCATACACTTGATTTGCAAGCGAAAATTAGTGTCATTGCGAAGGAGCTTTATGGTGCGGCAGAGGTAGCTTACACTCCTGCGGCCAAACGGGCGTTGGCCGGTATGGAGCAGCTTGGTTTTGGACAACTGCCTGTATGCATGGCCAAAACACCGTATTCTTTCTCAGATCAACCTTCTCTGCTAGGTGCACCGGAGGGCTTTACCATTCACGTGTCCAGCGTTTCTTTGTCCGCAGGGGCAGGCTTTGTGGTCGTGGAAACAGGCAATACTATGACGATGCCAGGATTACCCAAATCCCCAGCAGCTGAGCATATGTCGCTGGAGGCAGATGGAAGCATTCATGGTCTAATGTAGCATCTTTAGAAAAATGGCAGCTTATCAGGATGAAGTGACGAGCAGTTTGGGCAGGGCAGTAAGCAGTTTTTGCCGGGTCATGGCATCGCTCCAGTTCCATCGGTCAGCTTCTACGAAATATACCCGACCTTGACGTACAGCAGGAAGGCTGCGCCAGAGAGGGCTGCTGATCATACGTTCCAGTGTACGTTTGGATTCTGGAACTGTTGGGACAAGCATAAAAATGCGGTCCCCGGCGTAATCAGGCAATTCGTTCGGATCTATTTCTGCGAAGCCTTGTTCCGCGTCGAGCACCTTTTGGATCGGCTCAACGGGCTGAAAGCCCTGTGGGTGGTAGAGGGCCGACGAGAATCCAGACATACCCATGACAAAGAGCCGATCACCATGATCGAAGATGAAGACGGAGGCCGTTTCTCCGGCTGTGATTTGCGTACCGAGCTGCTGCCACATTGCCAGATTGCGGGCTGTAAAGGTAGACAACCAGCGTTCGGCCTCCCGCTCCTTACCGAGCCAGGCGCCAAGTGTACGCATCCGTTCCTCCAGCGTGGCGAAGGAGTTGAAGGTGACGGTGGGAGCGATACTGGCAATGCGCTCATATTCCTGTTCATCCGAATTGGCGATGATAATTAGATCGGGATCAAGAGCGCTGGTCAAGCGAATATCCAGGGGAAGGCCCACATCGACGACATTCACAAGACGATGTTTATAGACGCTGTATTCACTGAGTCGCAGACTTCCACCGATGGCTTTGGCCCCTAATGCCAATAGATCGCCCATCGTTTCTCCATGATAGATGATGCGGCTTGCTCGGCGCGGAATATGAATATGGTGACCCGTCCAATCCTTGACGCGCACAGAACTGGAGACAGAAAGCGCGTACTTGCCAGGGGGAATCCCGGTCATTTGCCTAAACCGTCGATTAAAATAATATTCGTCAGAGAAACCAACCTGACGGGCAATTTCACGTAAAGGCCGTTTGCAATCCAGCAGCAGCCGCTTGGCATGATTCAAGCGCAGCTCAGTGAGGTAATGCAGCGGCTTTTTGCCTGTGATTTTACGAAACATTTGTGAGTATTGCCATATGGAAACGTTCGCCTGCTCGGCAAGTTGTTTGACGGTAATGGGCTTTTCATAGTTGTTTTCCATATATGAGAGAGTGCCTTCTACCGATGCTGGCAATGCCGGATTAGAGGTATTATTTTGATCAATATGGGTGTGGTCTTCCTGCCACAGCAAGAGCAACTTTTGAAACATAATTTGCTGCCGTAATACAGATATCTGGTTATGCGGCTGTATCGTTTGTTGGGTACTATGAAATAGCTCTTCAGTCAACTGAATAAGTTTGGAGGAAGAAGAGGAGACGATGCATTCGCGCGGTCTCGGCAGGACAGGTCCATGATATAGGGATGGCATACGTACTGCGTGTTCACCCAAGGCTATGTCCGCTTGTGGTTCTGACGGCAAAGCGATGACCTCAAACGTGATTTTGTAGTATTCGGGCACAGTTCCATTCAGGGGAGCGATTTGATGGGATTCACCTGGAGCTAGCCAATATCCATGACCTGTATGGAATAGATACTGCTCTGAGCCAATGTCCACCATACCTGTCCCACCGACGAACATAAGCAGACAGTGATATGAATTGGGACGTGATAATAATTCATAGGTAGGCTCACCAATCAACGCAATTTCTTTAAAATGAAAAAGCAGTGAACTGAACGGGGGAGGATATACGGACGACGGAGACTGGTTCACGGTATTGCTCCTTTTATTGAGAATGGTTATCATGTATGTATAAGTATACCTCCTTTAGGTTCAACAAAAAAGAAGCTATCAACAAGTGTCGATAAGCTTCTCCAATTTTATTTGATGAGCTTGGGCAATTCCTCCAGCAGCCATTCTCGAGTGGAAGCATCACTTTCAGTTTTGCCAATATCCTGAGTGTACACATGCCCCTGTTGGACAGCAGGGAGCTGGAGCCACAGCTTGCTTTTCATTAACTGTTCGGTGGATTGTTGGGCTTCTGAACTTGGTGTTCTTAGTATGAAAATCCGGTCTCCAGCGTATTGTCCGATCACTTCCTGAGATATTTGCACAAATCCTTTGTCTTCATCCAGGGCTTTCTGGATAGGAGGGGTAGGTTTGAAACCATTCTTTTCATACAGTATTTGTGACAGTCCTGTCCGTCCCATTGCGAATAAACGATCACCTGGATAGTAGGTAAAGACTGAAGCTGTTTCCCCCGCCTTAACACCCTCTGCGTGAAGCTTGGTCCACATCTCTGCTTCCTTTATTTTATATTGGGCAAGCCAATCTTCAGCAGCCTTTTTCTTGTTCACAATGTCTCCGAGATGCAGCAAACGTTCGTTTAACGGGGCAAAGGTATCGAACATAATTGTAGGTGCAATTTTTGTTAACGCTGCGTATTGCTTTTCATCCGTATCGGCGGTAATGATCAGGTCAGGCTGTAGTTCCAAGGCTTTTTCCAAATTAATTGGAAAGCCCAGATCGGCCACGTTCTGAACCTGCTTCTCATAAACCTTGCCTTCAATCATAAAAGTCGATGTACCTACAGCTTGTACGCCTAAAACCAATAAATCCCCGTAGTTTTCTCCAAAATAAGCAATGCGTTGGGGAGTCGTAGGAATCTTCACTGTATGTCCCTTATAGTCTGTGTAGTCACGAGTTGTGGTAGCTTCCGATGTTTTTGTAGATGCTGTTGTGTTGCTGCTTGCAGTCTGATTGTCAGATGCACCGCATCCCAGCAGCAATGCCCCCATAAGAAAGAAAAGGTAGATCAGAGCAGTGTATTGTCGAGTAGAATTTTTGTTGATTGTCGAGTTCTTGTTGACCATAACAACCTCCGTATAATAGAATGATTCAGAATTTTGTAAATGAGAATTATTATCACAAAAGCAATGATAAGCGCTGAACCCTCAATACTCAATGGACAAACTTGGTCAATAAATCCGATTTTGTACAAAATAAGTCTCATGTGTTCTCAGCTCATTTCAGGCTTCAAATTTTATTGATTTGTCATTATCTGTTGTACAGGTGATCATGTGGCTCATTGGAGCTATATTTTTGTGTTACGTGGGGTACGACAGCATTAAAAATGCAGATCATGATATTGCGCTAGAAGGAGAGAAAAAGACGAAATCATTAGGATACGCGCAAGCTTGTCATGCCAGTCTGCATAAATCGAACAAGTTCTTCATAGACATGTACTAATTCATTTAAAACATGTGCTGAAGGGGTTGATGACATGCGCCGGATTTCATGGATGCTTGCCATGGTCATGTGTGTAACGCTGCTGCTGGCCGGGTGCGGCAAGAAGAGCGCGGACGATGTGGTTAAAGATTTGAGTGACGTGGTGAGCGACCTGAACAGCTACCACGGTACAGCTTTGATGACGCTGCATACCGGCGACACGCCGCAGGAATACAAGGTGGATATTTCCTACCGCAAGCCGTCCTATTACCGAATTGCCATGACGAACGAGAAAAAGGATGTTACGCAAATTGTGCTTCGTAATGATGAGGGTGTATTTGTACTGACACCCAGCCTGAACAAAAGCTTCCGTTTCAAAAGCGACTGGCCAAACAATCAGGGTCAAGTATATTTATATGAAACGTTGGTTCGCAGCATTATCGGCGATGCCTCCCGTCAGTTGGCTACCGACGATAAATCCTATGTGTTTGAGGTGGCAGCGAATTACAACAGCCATGCGCTGGTGAGACAAAAGATATGGCTGTCCAAAAATGACTATGCACCGACTCAGGTACAGGTGTCTGATGCGAATGCCAAGGTAGTTGTTGATCTGAAATTCGATCAATTTGCTTTTGATACGAAGTTTGACAAAGACTCTTTTGATATGGAGCGGAACATGGCTTCAGGTAAGACGAGTACGGGTAGCGAAGGGGCGCCATCTTCCGGAGCAGTGGAGCCCAGCGGTCAGCTTGATCCTTCCGGTGCGATAGATGGGACGACTGGCGTGACGTCTGGCGAACCCGGACAAGAGCAGGGAACAGCAGGGGATGCAGTTCAGCAGCCGTCAGGGGAAGCGAAGGTGGACGGTACTGCCACAAATGATACTTCCAAACCAGACGCAGCAGCCAACGCAGATGCGCAGCAACAAACACCAGGCACATCGGATGCCGCAAACGGAACATCAGCGGGAACAGATGCAGCAGAAGCAGTGATGGGTGAGTTCGGCTTGATCGAACCATCCTACACGCCAGCCGGAGTACAGATCAAGGATACGCCGGAGCTGGAGGATAATGGTACACATGCCGTGATGCTGCGGTATAGTGGAACGTATAATTATACCATTGTGGAGGCGCGCCCAAAAGATCGGGCAGTCGCACTAGCCGCAGGCGAACTGGTTGATATTGGAGGAAGCTTTGCCGTTCTGACCGGAAGCGAACAGCAGACGATGACCTGGATGAATGACGGAATCGAGTTCAGAATCACCAGTGCTGACCTGCCTTTGAGCGAAATGATACAAATTGCCGCTTCTATACAGGATCAATCGGGTAAATAAAACTTTATAGACGGATGCAGACGGTCTAGAGTGTAAAAATGCTCTGCTGCCGCCCGTATCCGTCTTTTGTTCATTCGCGGTCTAGGATGTGCACCGCTTGTATGTCGTGTTCATTGTAGAGGATGCTGGCAAACTTCTCCTGCCATTTGACAGCCACGTTTTTGAACATTACCATTAACCTTTGGAAGCAAGAACTTTGCCACACTCCGAATGGTAAAAGGTTATGTTACAGGCTAACAATTGAAGAAGGTGACTGGATTTGCAAGCACAATACAGATCGACCCGGGCCGAAATCAACCTGGATCACCTTGGCGCCAACTATGAAGCTTTTCGCAAGGCATTGCCAGCGGATAAGCTGATACTGGTCTGTGTCAAGGCTAATGCCTACGGACACGGCGCCGTGGAAATTTCAAAGGAATTGGAACGCCTTGGTGCGGATTATTTGAGCGTCGCTTTTCTGGATGAAGCGTTGGAGCTTCGTCATGCAGGGGTTCAGCTACCAATTCTAGTACTTGGTTACACCTCACCGGAAGCTGTACAAACGGCTTGGGATCATGATATCTCATTGACAGTGTTCAGTGAGGAAGTGCTGGAGGGTATCCGCAGACTGGACCGCCAAGGAAACGAACGCAAGTTGAAGGTGCACATCAAAATAGACAGCGGCATGGGAAGACTGGGTTTGCTGCCTGGAGAAGAGGCTATGGCTTTTGTCCGGCAGGCTCATGAATTAGAGCAAGTGCTGCTGGAAGGCATGTACACCCATTTTGCCCGCGCGGATGAAGAAGACAAAAGCTATACACTGCTACAATATGATCGGTTTCGGGGCGTGGCGGAAGCGCTAAGGGAACAAGGTATCACCATTCCCATTATACATACGGCCAACAGCGCCGCTACCATTGATACCCCTTCTCTTTCCCCCAATATGGTGCGGATTGGTATCAGTATATACGGTCTGTACCCGTCTGATGAGGTTAACCGGCAAGCCATTGAACTGCTGCCTGTATTGTCATTGAAGACGGCGGTGGTTTATACCAAGACGCTTCCTCCCGGCTGGGGAGTTAGCTATGGCACCCGGTATGTGACTTCCAGTGAAGAACGGATCGGTACACTGCCAATCGGCTATGCGGATGGATACTCCCGCATGCTGAGTGGGAAGATCGAAGTATTGATACGCGGTCGCCGCGTCCCGGTACTCGGCACGATTTGCATGGACCAGTGTATGGTATCCTTACAATCTTTCGCAGAAGATGCGGAAGAAATCCAAACCGGCGAAGAGGTTGTTCTCATCGGTCAGCAGTCCGGCGAAACTATCGCGGCGGATGAGCTGGCATCCAAGCTTGGTACGATCCACTATGAGGTGATCTGCATGATCGCAGACAGGGTACCGCGTGTATACACACGAGGTCATGTTCCTGTTGTTCGAGTGAACTCGCTTCTTCCAACCCGCTGGAATTAATTTCATAACGCAAATTACCGAATAAAAGCAGGAGTTTTCGCAGAACGTCCCGAAATATGATACAAAGGAAAGAAAAGAGCGCTATAACTGTCAAAAGACGCATCAGGCTCCGCTGACACTTGTATTTCGGGGATCAAACGCCTGTACGAAAACGAACTGCGTAGTTTATAATGGAATGCAGCATAGATGATATACGAATATCATATACATTCTCTTGTATTCCGTTTGAATAAATTACCGGGAATAACGTTATAATGGTACAATGGCGACAAGGTTTTGGGGGTGGAAGAGAAGTTGGCCAATTTGCAGAACACCAAAAGAATAATGATCAGTTTGCCAGATCATCTCTTGCAGGAAGTGGACGGGATCGTAGCTATGGAAAATTCCAACCGCAGTGAATTTATTAGGCAGGCCATGAAGCTGTATGTAGGCGAACGTAAAAAACGTTACATTCGTGAAGCTATGCAGCGTGGATACATGGAAATGGCTAAAATTAACTTAACCATGGCATCCGAAGCCTTTCACGCGGAGGAAGATGCAAACAGCACCTTGGGCCGTACAGTTAGCGGGGTGTAATCCATATTGATCGTAAAGCGCGGCGACGTTTTTTTTGCAGACCTTTCACCCGTAGTCGGTTCCGAGCAAGGTGGCGTCAGACCTGTGCTGATCATTCAAAATGATATCGGCAACCGGTTTAGTCCTACTGTGATCGTAGCAGCCATCACCGCCCAGATTCAGAAGGCAAAGCTGCCTACACACGTGGAAATCGACGCGGCGACGCATGGCTTTGATCGTGATTCTGTTGTTCTTCTGGAGCAAATTCGGACGATCGACAAGCAAAGGCTTACCGACAAAATCACCCATTTAGATGAAGAAACCATGCGCAAAGTGAGCGATTCGCTACAAATCAGTCTCGGTTTGATTGATTTTTAGCGTGATGGAACGACGAGTGAAACGGGAAAAGGGCAGCGCTTGGGCGCTGTCCTTTTGTGTGTCCGATGAAAAATGCAGGTAGGGCTTGCTTTAACGTCACCTGCTGGCGCTTTGAATCATTTTTTGTGATAATGAAAGACATGGTGTAAGACAAGAGCTGTGAGGAAGAAGGGATAGGTTTGTCTAACGAGGAAACGAAGACGGAAATCCGGCAGGAGCCGAACGAAGCAGAACGCCAAGAGCGGATTGTCAAACAAGTGGCGAGAGAGCTGTCGCTGGCACTCAAGCAAATCCGGACAACGATCAGTTTGTTGGATGAAGGGAATACAATTCCTTTTATCGCGCGTTATCGTAAGGAAATGACAGGAGAGCTGGATGAAAATCAGCTGCGTGAAATTGAAGATCGTGTGGTGTATTTGCGTAATCTGGAGGATCGTAAGGTAGAGGTCATCCGCATTATTGATGAGCAGGGCAAGCTGACGGAAGACCTGCAGGCTGCTATCACCTCTGCGGTTAAACTTCAGGAAGTGGAGGATCTGTACCGTCCGTATCGGCAAAAGCGCAAAACCCGCGCCAGTGTAGCAAAGGAACGGGGACTGGAGCCGCTCTCCATCTGGATCTGGAGCCAGCCGAAGCAGGGCGATGCTCTGAAAGAAGCCGAGTCTTATGTAAATGCGGAACTGGGAGTGGACAGCGCCGAGGCGGCCATCCAAGGAGCCTTGGATATTTTAGCTGAAAATATAGCGGATGATGCGGCTATTCGCCAATGGGTACGCCGATATACGCTGGACCATGGTATGTTGACCTCCGAAGCGAAGGACGCGGAGCAAGAATCCGTGTATGAGAACTACTACAGCCATCGTGAGCTCGCTAAGAAAATGCCACCTCACCGTATTCTGGCGATTAATCGCGGAGAGCGGGAAGGCATTCTTAAGGTTGGTCTGGAGGTAGTGCCAGATTCCATCTACAATTACGTGGCAGGTCAAGTGATTAAAGGATCGTCTGTCGTGGAGGAGCTGCTGCGCAGTGTCATTGAGGATGCGTATAAAAGACTTATCGCGCCATCTATCGAGCGTGAAGTACGCGCTGAAATGACGGAGAAGGGCGAGCAGCAGGCCATCTCCATCTTTGCAGGCAACTTGCGCAGTCTGTTGCTACAGGCTCCGATCAAGGGCCGACGTGTGCTCGGTGTCGATCCGGCCTATCGGACAGGCTGTAAGCTGGCGGTTGTCGATGACACCGGCAAGCTGCTGGAAGTGGCAGTGACGTATCCGACACCGCCGAACAACAAGAAGCGCGAGGCTGCTGAAAAGTTCAAGCAGCTGATTGCCAAATACGGGATTGAATTGATTGTCATTGGTAACGGAACCGCTTCGCGCGAGACAGAGCAATTCGTAGCGGAAGTCATCGCGGACATTGGTGACAGCAGTCTAGCGTATCTGATCGTCAATGAGGCGGGCGCGAGCGTATATTCTGCCTCCAAGCTGGCACAGGAGGAATTTCCCGATTTGGACGTGGCTGAGCGCAGTGCGGCTTCCATCGCACGTCGTGTGCAGGACCCGCTGGCTGAGTTGGTCAAGATTGAGCCGAAGGCTATTGGTGTAGGCCAATACCAGCATGATGTGTCGCAGAAACATCTGGATGAAAGCTTAAAGGACGTTGTCGAATCAGCCGTTAACCATGTCGGTGTGGATGTGAACACGGCTTCCTCTGCGCTGTTATCCTATGTAGCAGGGATCAACGCGACGATTGCCAAAAACATCGTTAAGTACCGTGAGGAAAACGGAAAATTCAGCAACCGTCGTCAGTTGCAGAAGGTGCCGCGTCTTGGTGCAAAAACCTACGAGCAATCTGTAGGCTTTATCCGTATACCGGGTGGAGAAAATCCACTGGACCGCACACCGATTCACCCTGAATCGTATGCTGTCGTAGACCGCCTGTTGGCGGAACTGAACATCAGCGCTCACGATCTGGGTACTAAGAGTGCAATGGAAGCACTGAGTGTGTCCAACATTGACGAACTGGCCGCCAAGCTGGAAGTCGGCGTGCCGACACTGAAGGATATTCTGGACAGCCTCCAGCGTCCGGGCCGTGACCCACGTGACGAGCTGCCGTTGCCGGTATTCCGCAAGGATGTGCTGAAGATCGAGGATCTGGCACCGGGTATGGAGCTTCAGGGAACGGTCCGCAATGTCATTGATTTTGGTGCGTTTGTCGATATCGGTATTAAAAGTGACGGGTTGGTTCATATTTCACAGCTGCGCAGTGGCTTCGTAAAGCATCCGATGGATGTCGTATCTGTCGGTGATAACGTAACGGTGTGGGTGTTGAATGTTGATTTGAAAAAAGGCAGGGTTGGTCTGACGATGAAACCTCCTGCAGAGGCGCAATCGCAGGCATAATACTTTAAATAAAGCTGTACAACCTTCTTGTGAAGGGTTAACAAAAGCCGGAATCTCCGAACTGTATCGGAGATTCCGGCTTTCATTTTTGGATGCCTTTAGCTTTTACCCGTTGTTGGCATCGAACTCCACGCCAGGTGCTTTATGATAAAAAAACCAACAATCGTTCAACAGTTTAATTTGGCGTCGGTCCTTTTTGTAAAAGGCCCGCATGAGCTGGTTGCTGAGCCATTGAGGCAAGCCGATCTCCTCCTCTGCGTTACATCTGTATGTTTAGCATATGGGGTGGGTACCTAAAGTGTGCTTATGAATTGGGGGTTAGACTTCGGTTGTTATTTTATAATATGCTTGTCAGTAAGGAGCAAAGGAGGAGAGACCGTTAGGATGGAGTCCAAGTCCCTGAGCAATTCAATGAACCATTCAATGAGCCGTTCTATGAGTAATGAAGAGCTTCAAGAATGGGTAGAGCGCATTTCGCTGGAGAGCTTCGGCGTGCCGTTTCGACATCAAGCCACCTTTAATGCGCGCTTGTCTTCCACAGGTGGTAGGTATTTTATGAAAAGTCATCATATTGAAATTAATCCACATCAACTCGCAGCTTACGGACGTTCTGAGGTGGAGAAAATTATTAAGCATGAGCTGTGCCATTATCATTTGCATTTGCGCGGGATGGGCTATCAGCATCGAGATGCTGACTTCAAAGCATGGCTGGCCCGTGTAGGAGGAAGCAGGCATTGTCAGACTCTGCCGGGAAGAAAAGAACGTAAGCCTCAGCCTTATCGTTACAAGCTAGTATGCGTTTCCTGTCAGCAGGAGTATATGCGCAAGCGTAAGATGAATCCTCAGCGGTATCGCTGTGGGAAATGTGGAGGTAAGCTTCGCCTGTTGGCACTTGACGGCACCCCCTGAATCATGGTAAATTAACCATACTGTAAGATAATTTACAGTAATGTTCCCTGATAGCTCAGTTGGTAGAGCACTCGACTGTTAATCGAGTTGTCACAGGTTCGAGTCCTGTTCGGGGAGCCATGGAGAGGTACCCAAGTGGCTATAAGGGGACCCTCTGCTAAGGGGTTAGGCTGCGAAAGCGGTGCGAGGGTTCGAATCCCTCTCTCTCCGTTGGTATTTTAAGTAGAAAAAGGACGCTCGTATGCATTGTAATGATGCTTGCGAGCGTCCTTTTCGTCTATATCTGCTTTGAGAATAACGGTGGACTGAAATCGTTTAAATGAAGAGGGGACGTGCTGCGTACAGCATGAAGCGGCGTTAGCCTGTCTTGTACGCAGCCAATGACTTCTATTTCACGGTGTCAGCCTCGACTGTCTTGAGTATGTTCAACAGAGCATGAGCGACGCCATCTTCCGCATTAGTCAGAGTCACTTGGGAGCAGACGGCCTTGATGTCGTCTTTTGCATTGCCCATGGCAATGCCTGTTCCTGCCATCGTCAGCATGGAGATATCATTGTAGCTGTCCCCAATCGCTACGGCTTCCTGCATGGGAATGCTCAGATGATTCGCCAAATAACGCAATGCATTACCTTTAGACGCATCCCTATGCTCGACTTCAAAGTTACGGTCTGAAGAGATGACCATGTTCAGGCCCTGAAAACCTCGGTAACGCTCACGGCCCCGCTCTAATTTGGCTTGATCAAAGGAGAAACAGAGCACGTTATAAATCTCTACATCCAGTGGAATGTCCTCATATGAAGCGATCCGGGTATGTCCAGTCTGTTCATATTGTTTTTCAGCTGCATGTAATAAAGTATCCAGCGAAATATCCGGGTTGGCACTCAGCAAGCGGTCCATTTCAACAGCAAGTAGCTGATGTCCGTTTTGTGGAGAATAAATAGCGCGGTCTGTCATGACCTCATAGTAAAAGTCGTTGTTATGCAGCCAACTCAGCACTTCAAACGTTTCACTGCGGCCCATAGGAGTAGAGGTTAACTGACGACGATGCACATCGTGTACGGTTGCACCGTTTGCTCCAATGACTGGAGTTATAAGCTCTGCTTCCTCTAGCTTCGTCCAGGCGTCATAAGCGGCTCTACCAGTGGCAATTGTCACCTGAACGCCTTGCTGCTGTACTTGGCGTATAGCCTCCGCGTTCACTTTGCTTATTTTTCCTTCCTCGTTCAGCAGTGTTCCATCCATATCAATCGCAAACAGTTTCATTTCTCTCCAACTCCTGTCTTTCGATATCTCTGTGATAAACCTTGAGTTCTAGCTAAGCAGTTTCATATTTTATGAGGGTACAACAACTTCAACATCATAATGTTGCAAAATTTCCAGCATCGCTGGTTCTGGCAATCTGTCGGTAATCACGATATTAACTTCAGACAGATCGGCAAAACGATATGGAAAATTGATTCCGAATTTCGAATGGTCCGCAAGGATGATCACCTGATCTGCCTGTTTCATCATTTGATGCATCAGCATACCGTCCTCTTCATGAATTACACTCAGTCCATGGGAGGCTATACCTCCAACCCCAATAAAGGCTTTGTCCACAAAATAGTGGGACAAGGTGGCGATGACGGAGGAGCCATATACGTAGCGGTGTTCTTTTTGCAGGCGACCTCCCAGGAGATGAATGGAGACACCGTCTTTTCCGGATAGCACGTCAGCTTGATTAATAGAATTGGTGATGACTGAGCATTCCTGCATATTTATTTTTTCTGCACACGCCTGCACAGTCGTAGAGGAATCCAATATGATGTGATCCTTGTTACGTATCATATTGGCGGCCAGCTGTCCGATCGCTTGCTTTTCTGCAGATAGAGTGAGCAGTCTTTCGTTATAATTTCCAATTGGATTGTGATGGAGTGAAGGGAGAATAGCGCCGCCGCGGGTGCGAATAATTTTTTGATGTTCCTCAAGTTTTACCAGGTCTCGACGGGCCGTATCCCGTGATACATTAAAAAAATCACAAATATCATCCACCGAAATACGCTTGTGAAGCTGTAAGTAATCAACGATTTTTAACATTCGTTCTTCCTGATACATAGAAAGCTCCTCTAATATATAATTAATTCGGTATCTCTCGTAAGTGATTATAAGTAAATGTAAGTGAAAATGCAATCATTTATCGATGTATTTCAGGATTTAAGTGATTCAGATGATATTGTGTAAGTAAATATGCATTTTACATTTATAAAAAACAGCTTATTTTAAATTTTTAAAAATAAGTATTGCCATTCGTTATTCTATTTGATATACTCTTTCTTGTCGCCAAGTTGGCGCATAATAATAAGGCCCGTTGGTCAAGGGGTTAAGACACCTCCCTTTCACGGAGGTAACAGGGGTTCGAATCCCCTACGGGTCATTGTTGTCTTTATAGACTACATGTTGCATGCTTAAGGGAAATTCCTGAGGTCTGGTCTAATGGCGGACAGCTTGGATGAACAGCATGAGCCATTAGCTCAGTTGGTAGAGCACCTGACTTTTAATCAGGGTGTCGAAGGTTCGAGTCCTTCATGGCTCACCATTTATATTTTGTTATGCGGTCGTGGTGGAATGGCAGACACGCTATCTTGAGGGGGTAGTGAGCGTACGCTCGTGGAGGTTCGAGTCCTCTCGACCGCATCAATGGAATAAACGGAAAAGTCTCTCGCGGTAGAGGCTTTTTTTATTTGTGTAGTGATGTAATAAAGTAATGATTATGATGAAATAATGATTCCATAGTATAATATAATGCCATAATGTTATAGAATGATAAGTATAAACTTATGAAGTGACGGTGAAAAATATGGACACTCAACTGTTAGGAAATATATCAGAAAATATTTTGGGCTTGTTTCCGATTGTGAAGAAGAAATTTTTCACCTACGGTCCGCTCGATTTACCATTACACTTGTCGCCTAATAACTTTCAGGTATTACTGCTTCTGCGTGAGGTGCGCTTGTCTACGGTATCTGATTTATCCAAACAGCTCAATGTCTCACGTCCGAACATGACTCCTCTTCTGGACAAACTGGTGGAGCATGGGTTGGCTGACCGCCAGTCGTGTGATTCGGATCGCAGAGTCGTGAATGTGGCGATTACACAGGAAGGCGATGCTTTTTGTGAACAGGTATTTCATACCTTCTCCAATAAAATTCAAGAAAGACTGGTGTATCTGCCAGAAGAAGATTTATTGCATCTGAGTGAAACTTTGAATGAATTGAAGCATATCTTACTTAAAATCGACAACGCTACTACGTGATTGGCGTAAGTGAACTGGCTTAAAGACCGCCCTTTCTTCGGAAAACAGGCGGTTTTTGTTGCGTGTTGTGGTATAATGGAAACCAACATACATAATTCGGTAATTTTAGCATACGTGATCTTTGAAATGGGAACAGAGAACATGATATCGTTATTTGAGAGCCTGCTAGGGAGGAAGGAACTTCTATGCAATCTATTTACCATCGCATTGAGGAACTCATCAAGGAACGGGGAATGACGAAAAAGGCGTTCTGCCAGCAGTTAGGCATTAGTACAGGGAACTTCGGGGATTGGAAAAGAGGAAAAACGACGCCGGGCACGAATAAACTCATTGAAATCGCTTCTTTTTTTGATGCCAGTCTGGATTGGATTATGCTGGGTCGAGATGTACAGGGTGAGGTGCTGAAGGAGTCGCAAGACCCTTATTTTTTTGACGCTTCAGGGCAACTGAATTGCCAGGAGGAACCGCTAAGTGAGGCGGAAAGAAATTTTATACTTGAGTATATTGAATTTACCCGCTTTCGTAAAGAGAAAAATCAGCGCAATTCTACTATGGGATAATGGTTGCTTAGGATTTGATGAGGATTACTAATGAGTAAGGCTGAAGAATGAAAATTATTTCAGAAAAAGTTACTGTGTCGGAGGGGAAACATTTTGGGAGATCAAACTATTTATCAGCGGATTGAAGCTTTGATTAAGGATCGCGGAATGACCAAGAAGGCATTTTGCGAAAAACTTAAAATCAGTTCAGGGAATCTCGGTGATTGGAGAAGAGGTAAAACAACGCCGGGTACCACCCATTTGATTCAGATTTCGGACTTTTTTAATGTATCGCTTGATTGGTTAATGAAAGGGATTAAGCCAGGGGAAGGCGTACTTCAGGAGCAGAAGGCTGCTTATTTTTTTGGAGTGATGGGGCCACTGAATTGCCAGGCAGAAGATCTTGAGACGGAAGAACAGAATTTTATTTTAGAATATGTTGAATTTGCGAAATACCGTAAGCAAAAAAGTGAGAAGGGTAAAACAAAGCCGGAATAATTTTTTGGCTAAAGATCGTCTGGGTTGAAAACCCGTAAACGAACTGGAGGGGTTCGCTTTACGGGTTTATTTGGTTTCTTGGTGATATGGAATGACCTATATGTAACTGGAATGCTTGTTGGGTTTAGAGTGGCGATGCCTCCTTATAATCGTTATCGTCGATGTTCAGAATTGCAGCAACTTGTTTTCTGTACCTTTGTGCTTTGCGGGTGCCGTGAATCAGATTGGACAAGCGTGAAGGCGGAATATTGTGTGTCTCACAAAATGTTTTCTGATCCAGTCGAAGTTCGACAAGCCGTTGTTTGATGGCCCACCCGAAGGAGGTAACAGGCATTTTGTTGTTCAAGAGAAATCGCCCCTTACGGATTATTGCGGAATAATTGGTGTGTTATAATAATCATCAGTAAACATGTTAGAATTAACCATCTGAAACTATGATACACTTTTATACGTGTTTTTACAATCGTAAATGCGTTATTTTGTTGAATTAATTACTTAATTAAGTGCTAGGCGGTTCTGATAATCCGTCTAGAGTCTGCTAATGGTGTGAATTTTGGTTATATGTGGATAAAAAACACTCTGTCACCTGAGAAAGGGACAGAGTGTTTTTGGTGATGTTGCCACATTGGCGAAACGACCCATCAGGGGGATGCTGGAAGGCGTTTGAATAGACCTGAGAAGGAAAACAGTCTAGGTTCATCCAATTGGCTATTATGGCTCATATAAAGAGGTAGAGTGATGTAGGAGCTGGACCAATGTCTGTGAAGAAAGCGACGCTGAAATGCAGTTGGCTCAGGTTCGTTAAGTTTCTTCCATGCGGAGAGCAGCTCGCTGGTCATACGCTCCATAAGAGGATTCCTTTCCTCGTAAGGAGGATTGAGTAGTTTGAAGGCATCTTCCACACAGAAGGATACCGCTGCACTAAGATAGCCGTGCACGGTCTGTTCTGCATCGTTTCCGAGGAGGAAGTTAATCCAGGTGTGAACGGTAGCGAGTGTGCCAACCGCATTGTATTGAATGAGTATGGATTCCAACTGGTCAAATTCAAGCCAAGGATAAAGAGCCTTAGCCAGCTTGAGTAGACGCTGACCGGATAGACGCAACTCCCTCACATGCTGCAAGGAGGGACGTTGGGTATGCAGCATCTTATCAATGAGAGCGATTCGCCAACCGTCATTCTGCTGGATGGCGACATACAGACTTTTGATAGCCATGCCGTCAACGGTTGTAAATTGAGGATACAAATCATCCAGCATGTAATGCTCCAGGTCTTGTAGACTGTTCAAATGTCCGCTGCGGAATAGTTTCTCCAGTCCGTTAAAACGGGTGAAGCCACCAACAGGTAGGAAAGGGTCCAACAATAATGCATAGTTCAGCAAGCGGTTGCCTTTATGCAGGACGGTTCGCCTCCTCGAAGTGAATCGTTATGTTATATTATTTCACTCTTTACTTGGAGATAACGAAAAAAACGAAATATATGTAATATATATTTACATTTAAGTGGCAGTTGTGTCAAATTAAATATTTTTATCGCTCATATATGTTAGTTAAAATAACATTGAAAATAATTATTATATTTTTGTTTACAAATAGTTGATGAGAGAGTATAATAAATCTGTTGCCTCAATACATTATGATTTGCGGTCGTGGTGGAATGGCAGACACGCTATCTTGAGGGGGTAGTGGGCGTACGCCCGTGGAGGTTCGAGTCCTCTCGACCGCATTATATGCAAGACCCAGTTAAAAAAGCATCCTGACACGGTTTACGTGAAGGGATGCTTTTTTTTGTTAAGCATTTTTCGTTATATCCTTTAGCTACAGAAGCAACGGTAGACAACAGGTCGTTTAATAACTGTGATAAAGAAGAATATCAGTTTTGCTGCAAAAGCTTCTCTATATCTCCCGCCAGCTTATCTGGAGTGGTTTGCGGTGCATAGCGCTTAAATACGTTACCTTCTCGTGTAATTAAGAATTTAGTAAAATTCCATTTGATCGCTTTGGACCCTAATACCCCCGGAGCTGTTTGGGTCAGGTAGCGAAATAAGGGGTGCGCTTGATCGCCATTGACATCTGTCTTGGCGAACATCGGAAAGGTAACACCATAATTGATCTGGCAAAACTCGGAAATCTCCTCGCTGGAACCTGGCTCTTGTTTGGCGAATTGGTTGCTGGGAAATCCCAAAATTTCGAGCCCCTGTTCATGGTACTGGTCATATAGCTCTTGTAACGCTTTGTATTGGGGGGTTAACCCACATTTGCTGGCTGTGTTCACAATAAGCAGAACATTCCCTTCATATGTGGATAACGGAATTGGTTTCCCTTGCAGGGTTTGCGCATCATATTCATAAACGGTCATAGTATCTCTCCTTATTCAATATTCAGCAATTAAATTGTAAGCAATTCAAAGTAAGGTTGCAAGTCTGGAAAAGCTGTATTAAGCCTTTAGCCGCTGTAAAATCGTATTTTGTTCAAAACAGTAAATCGCACTGCAAATGGAGCGAATTAAGGTGTTTCTTCTTATAAAAGCGGGTTCAATCGGTGTTTAGCTGGTACATATAGCGTATTTTCTTCTCTTTTTACAAAAAAAGGCCAAAAATGCTCTACCCTACGCCAATATTGACATGCTTGTCATTTTCGAAAAGGGATGAAAAACAGAGATTGAGTGAGTTGTGAGAAGGATAGTTGCATTGTAAGCGTTATTATTAATCTTCTATGCTCTAAAGGCCGATTTATAACCCCGCAGTTGAGCTTTACAGTCTTCCATGCGCGGGTGTATGATTCAAGACGTAATTTCAAATTAACTTGAATGAAGCAACAACGAAATGTCTATAGCGCTGAATTTTGCAGTTGCAAAAGCGGGGGAACCAATCGAGACTGTACGGCTTGCCGTGTGTCTCATGGGGTGAATTTTCCGGTCAAGTGCCAGAAATAGGGCGACTCTCACGTCCGAATCCGACAGCTAACCTCGTAAGCGTACAGGGAGAGGCAACAAACCGCCGTGTGCAGCCATGGTTTATTTTATCATGGATATGTCAGAAGCCGGAGGAAAGCCTTTTTCCTTCGGCTTCTTTTTGTTGTCTTTTTATACCGGGAGAGGAGCTACTGATGGAAGGTCGGTTAATTATTGTCACTGCACCGAATGAAGCGGGCAGAAGTTTTGTGAAATTGCTTATTTACAAAAAATTGGCGTTTGCAGTTCTAACGAATAGCGCCCAGGAGGAACGACAGCTCAAAAAAATGGGTGTGGAGCACATTGTCCGCATCAATACCATGCAAGCGGGAAAATGGAATTTTCCAAAAAAAGAAATTGGTAGTGTGTATTTGTTCGAGAACAGCTTGAATCTGACTTGCCGTTTCCTACAAATATGTCGACCACTAACATCGGAATCGATCTATGTTATTACGCACGGCTGTAATCCACAAGGAATTTATCGGGGATTGGGAGCGGACCATGTGATCTACACATTGAACGGAGAGGTGGGTTTTCTGCTGAACGGATAAGCACTTATAACATAGTTGTTTTATGATTTTATGATGAAATAAGAATGGCGATCTGAGGACCGATACGGAGGGTATAAACATGATGGATATATACATGCTGCTCGTCATGGCTGTGAGTTATGGAGTGATACTGCTGTTTGTACGCTGGTGTGATGCGCAGACCTCTAAAGGAGGACGAAGAGGATGATCGTTATACTTGGGCTTACGGCTATTGTGTTTATGTATTTAATCTACGCACTCCTGAACCCTGAAAAGTTCTAGTCAGCTATAGGGGATAGAGCAGGCGGGAACAACAGACCTGAATATTAAGCATCATAGGTAGCAGGTTTTCGCAAACGTGTGCACACAATTGGTGCTCTGGAAGCAGGTCTGTTGTTCCAAACGCAGGAGCATTTTGAAGGAGGAATAAAGGATGGAGCTGCTTCAAATTGGAATTGTGATCGTCATATTGCTGCTCTTGGTAAAGCCAGTGGGCACCTATATGTATCATGTATTCTCAAATGAACCCAATCGGACGGATCGGATTTTTGGCGGAACAGAAAAGCTGATTTATAAGATAGTAGGCTTGAAGAAGCTGGAGAGCATGCGTTGGACTACGTATGTTATGAGTTTCATTGCAACGAATGTCGTGCTTGTGGCGATCAGCTACTTGCTGTTGCGTTTACAGGGAATGCTTCCCGGTAATCCGGCTGGAAACAGTAATATGGAAGCATCACTAGCTTTTAATACGGTAATCAGCTTTATGACAAATACGAATCTCCAACATTATAGTGGAGAAAGCGGGCTTACGTATCTGACACAGATGGCGTTCGTCACGATGATGATGTTCACTTCGGCTGCTTCCGGTTTTGCGGTTGCTGCGGCTTTTATGAGGGGATTGACGCGGCGCGGTGAAGGGATGGGCAATTTCTTTCAAGATTTTATTAAAGCCATTATAAGAATTTTCCTGCCGCTGGCCTTTGTGCTTACGCTGGTGCTGGTTGGATTGAAGGTACCACAGACGCTACAGCCTACGGCGGATCTTACGACGCTGAGCGGAACACAACAGCAAATTTCTATGGGACCCATTGCTTCTCTGGAGTCCATCAAGCATTTGGGGACAAACGGGGGCGGATATGCGGGAGCTAACTCTGCGCATCCTTTTGAAAATCCAAGTCCTTGGACGAACGTGCTGGAAATTTTGGCAATGTGGGTAATGCCGGCTTCGTTGCCGTATACCTTTGGATTGTTTGCCCGTAATCGTAAGCAGGGCTGGATTATTTTTAGCTCCATGATGGTATTGTTTCTAATTTTTCTATCCATTACGTACGTGTCTGAAAAGACAGGTAATCCGTTAATCCAGACACTGGGTGTGGATGCTTCTCAGGGAAGCATGGAAGGGAAAGAGGTTCGTTTCGGCATTGGACAATCGGCTTTATTCACTGCGGTCACAACAGCGGCAACGACAGGTTCGGTCAATAATATGCATGATACACTAACCCCGCTGGGTGGCATGGCTGCTTTGGGAGAAATGATGCTAAACGTCATTTTTGGCGGCAAGGGTGTTGGGCTGATGAATATGCTGATGTATGCGATTCTGGGTGTGTTTATATGCGGACTGATGGTCGGGAGAACTCCGGAATTTATGGGAAGGAAAATTGAAGGCAAGGAAATGAAGCTGATCGCGATTGCCATTTTGGTACATCCGTTTCTCATTCTCGCCCCAACTGCGCTTGCGTTTATGAGTCATTGGGGATACGACGCGGTCACTAACCCTGGCTATCACGGGTTGACTCAGGTGCTCTATGAATATGCGTCATCTGCCGCAAATAACGGTTCGGGATTTGAAGGTCTTTCGGATAACAACGTATTCTGGAATATGACAACGGGGATGGTTATGTTCTTCGGACGATATGTATCTATGATTGCATTGTTGGCTGTGGCGGCTTCGTTGAATGCCAAAGCACCGACTCCGGTGACGACGGGGACACTACGTACGGACAACAAGTTATTTGGAGCTATTCTGATCGGGGTCGTGCTGCTGATTGGTGCGTTGACCTTTTTACCCGTCATCGTATTGGGACCTGTTGCTGAATTTTTGACCATGTGAAGAAGAAAATGAGAATGGATGAACGGGGTGTTTGATCATGAAGGAACAGCGCAAACACATGCTGGACAGAAGCATCTTGAAGCATGCGATCAAGGATAGCTTTATAAAATTAAATCCGATGATTATGATGAAAAATCCTGTCATGTTCGTCGTGGAGATCGGTACATTGGTCGTGCTGCTCATGTTACTGGTTCCCGGTTATTTTGGAACTGGCAAGGAAATGGGCTTTAACCTGGCCGTGTTTGTTATTCTGTTGTTTACGTTGCTTTTTGCTAATTTTGCCGAAGCGCTCGCGGAGGGGCGGGGTAAGGCACAAGCTGCCTCTTTAAAAAAATCCAAGCAGGATACACAAGCTAACAAACTCATCGGAAATGACATTCAGGTGGTTAGCTCAACCGAATTGCGTAAGGGGGACGTGGTTATTGTCTCCCAGGGCGAAATGATTCCAAGCGATGGTGAGGTCATTGAAGGTCTGGCTTCGGTGGATGAATCTGCAATTACGGGAGAATCGGCTCCGGTCATCAAGGAATCGGGTGGTGACTTTTGCTCGGTAACTGGCGGGACGCGAGTGGTCAGTGACCGGATTAAGGTGCGGATTACGACAGAGCCGGGCGAGACATTTATTGATAAAATGATTTCGCTCGTGGAAGGCGCACAGCGGCAAAAAACGCCGAATGAGATTGCACTGAACACTTTGCTGATTAGCTTGACGATTATCTTTTTAATTGTGGTGGTTACGCTAGCACCGATTGCCCGTCATTTTAACATTGATTTGCCTGTTCCTGTGCTGATTTCGTTGCTAGTCTGTCTGATCCCAACTACGATTGGAGGACTGCTGTCAGCCATCGGGATTGCCGGTATGGACCGGGTCACCCAGTTTAACGTACTGGCCATGTCAGGCAAGGCGGTAGAAGCTTCTGGGGATATCAACACGATGATTCTGGATAAAACAGGTACAATCACCTTCGGTAACCGAATGGCGAGTGAATTCGTGCCTGTGGAGGGCGTGGAGAAGGCAGAGTTAGTGAAGTGGGCAGCGATTAGCTCTATGAAGGATGAGACGCCAGAGGGCCGCTCGGTTCTCGAGTTGATGCGCAAACAGGAGCATATGTTGGATGCATCCTTGGCAGCAGGTGGAACCTTTATCGAATTCAAGGCGGAGACACGGATGAGTGGTCTGGATCTGGCCGATGGACGAAAGGTACGCAAGGGCGCGGTGGATTCTGTTCGGCAATGGATCGTATCGCAAAACGGCAGTGTTCCAGTCGATCTGGAGGAAAAAGCGAATCAGGTAGCCTCAGAAGGAGGTACACCGCTGGCAGTCGCGCTGGATGATCAGATATACGGCATTATTTATTTGAAAGATACAGTGAAGCCAGGCATGAAGGAACGGTTTGATCAGCTCCGGGAAATGGGTATCCGTACGATCATGTGTACCGGAGATAATCCGTTGACAGCAGCTACAATTGCACGGGAAGCGGGAGTGGACGACTTTGTAGCTGAGAGCAAGCCGGAGGACAAAATCGCGGTTATCCGACGTGAGCAGGAACAGGGTAAGCTGGTTGCCATGACCGGAGACGGTACCAATGATGCACCTGCGCTGGCGCAAGCGGATGTCGGTCTTGCCATGAATAGCGGCACAGTCGCGGCCAAAGAAGCAGCTAATATGGTGGACCTGGATTCCGATCCGTCCAAAATTATTGAGGTGGTCGCGATCGGCAAGCAGCTGCTTATGACGCGCGGAGCATTGACAACGTTCAGCATTGCGAACGATGTTGCCAAATATTTTGCCATCATCCCGGCGATGTTCATGCTGGCCATTCCACAAATGGGCGCTTTGAACGTCATGGGGCTTGGCTCCCCGCTGTCCGCTATTTTGTCGGCGCTGATCTTTAACGCGGTTATTATTCCGCTTCTGATTCCGCTGGCCATGAAGGGCGTGAAGTATAAGCCGATGAGCTCGGATCGCCTGCTGGGACGGAATTTGCTGATTTACGGTCTGGGCGGTATGGTCGTACCGTTTGTCGGTATTAAAGCCATTGATTTGCTGGTGCATTTGTGGATTTAGCGCAGAAAGGGTGAACGACATGAGTGGTTTTTATCGGATGATGTCTGGACGCAGATTTGCTGCGCACGAAAAAGCCGAATCTGGCGGGCAAGGTCATAACAAACGTACAGGGACCGGGACAGTGTCAAAAGGACAACCGGAGAGACAAGAGATGCGAGGAAGTGCAGTTATTGGAGTGGCTTTGCGAACTTCAGTGCTGATGATTCTCTTGTGCGGTTTGGCATATCCGCTAGTCAGTACAGGAGTAGCACAGGTTCTGTTTCCACAGCAAGCAAACGGCAGTATGCTTCGTGACGCGGAGGGGCGGGTGGTCGGCTCCGAACTGATTGGGCAGTCCTTTGCCGATTCGGCGTTTTTTCAAGGTCGGGTATCGAGCGTTGATTACAATGGGGCTGGTTCAGGCTCAAGCAACTACGCGCCATCGAATCCAGCCTTGATACAGCGAGTCAAGGACTCTATTGCGGATTGGCAGAAGCATAACCCGGATGTACCCGTCAGTCAGGTTCCGGTGGACCTGATTACGAACTCCGGCTCCGGTCTGGACCCGCACATCTCGCCACAGGCGGCACGGGTGCAAATTCCGCGCATTAGCGGCTTGACGGGTATCCCGCAGGATCAACTGAGAGCACTGGTGCAGGAGCAGACAGAAGGCCGCAGCGCCGGGGTATTCGGCGAGCCGCGTGTGAACGTGCTCAAGCTGAATCTCGCGCTTGAGGCGCAAATGCAGGTAGAGCCTGCCAAGCGTTGAGTATTCTTTATGTATACAGGACAAATAAAATAGGATGAACAAAAAAAGGTATCTCGTTGCCATTGGGGCTAGTGAGATACCTTTTTAATATATTCATATTTGGCTACCGATTATCCTGAAATCGTTTGAATGATGAGCACTACATTCAAGATGATAATGACAGCGGTCACGATCCAGGTTAATACTTTTTGCCACATTTTATTTGCGAATTCACCCATAATCTTTTTGTCGCTGGTAAAGAGAAGTAATGGAATGATGGCAAAGGGAAGCTGGATGGACAGGATGACCTGGCTCAGCACAAGTAGTTCCTCCGCACCTTTTTCACCTGCGATAGCAGTGACGATAACCGCTGGAATGATCGCGATGAGGCGGGTCACCAGACGACGCAACCAAGGTGAAAGACGAAGATTCAAAAAGCCCTCCATCACGATTTGTCCAGCTAAAGTTCCTGTAACGGTTGAATTTTGACCTGAGGCGAGTAACGCCACCCCAAATAGTATGCTCGCCAGCGTGGTTCCCAGTAGTGGCGAAAGCAGATAATAGGCATCACTAATTTCGGCTACATCTGTTCTTCCTGCCGTATGGAATACAGCAGCTGCCACGATCAAGATGGCGGCATTAATAAATAATGCGAACATCAGCGCTATACTGGAATCCCAAGTTGCAAATGTAATAGCTTCCCGTTTACCTGCTGAAGTCTGCTCAAATTTGCGAGTTTGTACAATAGAAGAATGCAGATACAGGTTATGCGGCATTACAGTAGCGCCCATAATACCGATGGCAATATACAGCATGCTTGGATTCGTCAAAATTTGCGAGTCTGGTACAAAGCCGCCCAATACGCCGCCCCATTCCGGTTGTGCCAAAATGAGATTAATCCCAAAACAGCCGGCAATCGTCGCCATCAGCACAATGACAAGTGTTTCCAATGCCCGAAAACCTTTGTTTTGCAGCAGTAAAATAAGCATGACGTCAAATGCGGTAATGATGACTCCATATAGTAACGGTAGACCAAACAGCAACTTCAGCGCAATGGCTGAACCGATGACCTCGGCCAAATCCATGGCTGCAATAGCAATTTCGCACAAGAGCCATAAGCCGATGGCGACAGGACGACTGTAAGCATCACGGCACATTTGAGCCAAGTCTTTACCTGTGGCAATGCCGAGCTTGCCAGATAAGGCTTGAAGCAGGATGGCCATCAAGTTGGAGATTAGAATGACACTAAGCAACGTGTAGCCGAATTTCGATCCGCCAGCGATGTCTGTGGCCCAGTTGCCGGGGTCCATATAGCCGACTGCGACCATATAGCCGGGTCCAGCAAAGGCAAGAAACTTCCGAAACCAGGTTCCGTCTTTCGGGACGCTCAAGGAACGATTCACTTCCGACAGTGAAGCGATTTCCGCGAAGTTACCCTTTGTATTTTTCATACGCTTCACCTTCTTTATTGATGTTGAAATATATTATTAGTGACATAACGATTGTGTTATCCCTATTGTACACTTACAATAGTTTTTGTCTAGTGCAACTTTTGTGTGGTCAAGCAAGTTAATCGTATTTTTGAAGCAATATGGGCATCGTATAAAGCTGAACACTAGAAAAAACCAAGCTATATCGCTCTGAGGGGAGCAGCTTGGTCGTTTTGGATTTTTTTAAATTGTTGTCCATCTTCCGGGTGAACGCTGCTCCATATTTTATCAATTTCCTTGTAGTTATTCGGACTGAAATGATAAACAGTCCGGTGCAATCCTTTTTCTTCGAATTTACGCGTTTCAGAAAAGGCTTCATTCTCCAAGTTCGGAATCGGAAGCATTTTGGTCATTTCTACGCCTGTAAGCTTTTCCAACGCTTTGGCATAGGCCATCACATGGACTCCACCCCCCACCAACAAGTAGCGTACGAGCTCGCGTGCGACAGGGGTGTCAGACATGGAAGTCTGAGCAGATACAATAAAATGATGCGAGTAAGCCTTCAAGACACATGTTGACGGCTCCTCAAGTTAGGGGCTTATAACATATAGTGTAAACAAGGTGAGGTTGAACTAAACGGTAAATATACTGGTTAACAAACATACTTCAAATGATTCATTTTGTGTAGTTCGTTTAAAGTACATACGAGAAGGAAATCATGTATTAACATGACGATAGATTCCTACGGAATGCAAATAATATAGAGAAGGAGAGATGAAATCATGGAAGCATTATACACAGCATCGGCAACGGTACATGGTGGAAGAGACGGTTCAGTCGCTTCATCCGATGGGGTTTTGAAGCATAAGCTCAGCACACCGAAGGAACTGGGTGGCGCAGGTGGAGAAGCTACGAATCCGGAGCAATTGTTTGCAGCAGGCTATGGTGCCTGCTATGAGAGCGCATTGGCTAATGTGGCCCGAAAGGCTAAGGTGAAGGTGGACAATGTTGAGGTCACCAGCCATGTATCTATCGGCAAGGACCCAAGCGATGGCGGCTTCCAGCTGGCGGTACGTCTGGATGTGAAAATACCCGGTATTGAACGCGCCCAGGCCGAAGATCTGGCACGCCAAGCGCATGATTTTTGTCCGTATTCCAAAGCAACACGCGGTAACATTGATGTCGAGCTTAATATCATTTGACTGCATTTCTATAACTTTTACACTCTGGCCGCCGATTTATCGGTGGCTTTTGCACATAGATCTTGATTCGCTGAGAGTTGCGACCATTTGACATCATCGCCAAAATTCATTAAGATGGCTTAGGTGATTCTGGTCATCAGGTACGAAACAAATTTGAAAAATACGGGTGATATGATGTCTTACAGACCGAATATTGTTAATTTCACGCTGGCTGGCAGCAACGAAAAAGAAGGGCTTTATGAGTTTAAAATGAGTTTGGCCGATGGAACGGAGTGCCGCGTTTTTTCTCAACGTAATCCGGAGTGGACCTTGACGAATATTAGTCGACTGCTAACGACGCCTTGCCCGGTATGCCATAAGGATTTTATCTGCAAGTGTATGGATAAGTTTCATGAGGAGTTTTTAGAGCAAATTAATACAAAACAGCTGTTTGAGAAAGCATTGAGCTAGTTTTCGAACAGGTAAAGACTATACATTTCTAAACAAGCGTCGGATACTTTCGGCGTTTTTTTGTTTATATTCATATGGTTGCGTTGCTGGTATTCATGCCGCTGATTTCCTTGGAGGTGAAATGCATTTATGAATCAGTCTGATCATGCTCGTTCAGATCATTCCATTGTGTTGGTGGATGGGGTATGCCACTTTTGTCAGGGAGCGGCCCGCTTTATTATCAAGCGTGACCCTAAGGGAACATTTCATTTTGGTTCCCTGCAATCCGAGGCAGGACAAGAACTTTTACGTGCAGGAGGACTATCTACAGATCAACTGGATACGTTCGTGCTGATTGAAGACGGTACGTATTATACAAGGTCAACCGCAGCTTTGCGAATTGCCAAACGTCTTCGTTTTCCATATCCACTGGCCTATATGTTCATCCTGGTTCCCCGCTTTGTGCGCAATGCAGTCTATAACTGGGTGGCGCGTAACCGATATCGTTGGTTTGGCAAGGATGAAGAGGATCAATGTCAGATCCCCCCACCAGAAATTAGACAACGATTTTTTTAGTTGCTTTTTTAAGTTTCTTTTTTGGAGCGATGTCTACGAATTAGTAAGATCACAGCGATCACGATCAGTATCAGGCTCGTAACAGCTACATACACGATATGTCGTACATTGGGTACGTTAACAGACAATTTTAGCTCGTTAGATTCCAAAGGAGCAATGTCCCAATACAGTGTTTTTCCGTCTTCCGACACACGGTCCGCATTATGGGTAGCAGGTTGGATGGGTAAGGATAGGCTGAAGTTAAGATCCAGCTGCCGCTCCAGTAATTTGCGCGCAAACACATTCATTTGCTCAAATTTATCACTCAGTCCTTGAGCTTCTTCAGGAAGCATCCGTGGTAGATCGAGCTTCATGGTAAGATCAATATTCGTTGTGAAAAAATGTTGGCTCACAGCGCGCTTTATTTCTAATCCCTCAGGTAGATTTAATTCCTGACTGGGATTTTTTTTGTTTGTGCTCCAATCTCCTTGATAATGCCCCTTGATTTGATATCCCTTTCTTCCCTGTTCAGCTAGCGGCTGTACATCTACATTGTTGCTTTGAATACGCTTGACTAATCGATCTAGCAGCCCGGGATTGTCCAACATCATCAGTGTCTGGTTGTTTACACTTAACGTTGCATCCATATCTACACTTTGATCGAGATGAACATCTACATGGATGTCACCTCGAGCACAGGAAGTAAGGGTAAGCAGACAACACATTAGCATAAAAATGAACAGTATTTTTCGTATTAGATTTTGCTGACGTTGGTTCCGATAAGGACTGTATCCAGTTTGCTTCATGACCTGCCCCTTCTTTAAATACGTTCTTTAATTTTACTATTGGATATCTTCTATATATTACACATTGGGAGAACGAAAATCGAACGGTATAACGAAATACATAAGAATTATATTTTATAAAAATGTTTCCCTAGGTAAAAACTTTAGTGTATACTCTAAAATATAGTATTGATAAAAAATAATTGAACCAAGGAAATAGTTTGTCCCAAAACGAATATTCAAAGGAGGATTTTACAACATGAACAAGCAGTTTAAGAAGGCTTTGCCGCGATGGGTAGCGACGGTTGGAGTATTGTCTCTAGCTCTAGTTCTAGCGACTGCATGTACCGATGCTAAGAAGAAGGAAGAGGGAACTGCAAGAGAGGCGGGACAAAAAATAAAGGCTACGGCTACCATTGGTATGATCTCTGACATTGTCGGCAAGGTCGGCGGTAATCATGTGGAGGTCACGGGAATTATGAAGTCAGGCGTTGACCCGCATTTGTACAAGGCTTCTCAGGGAGATATGCGCAAGCTGGATCAGGCCGATGTTATTTTTTATAACGGGTTGCATCTGGAAGGTAAAATGCAGGACATTCTGGAGAAAATCAGCAAGCAAAAACCCGTCATACCCGTGTCCAAAAACATCGCACAGGATCAGTTGCGTGCAGGTAGTCCGGAAATGGGATCTGAGCATGATCCGCATATCTGGTTTAACGTACAGAATTGGATGTCTGCGGTAAAAACCGTCAGAGATGAATTATCGGCGCTAGACGCTGTTCATGCGGAGGAATATAAGGCCAACGCAGAAGCCTATCTTACTGAGCTGCGAGAGCTGGATGATTACACGAGAGAGCAGATTGCCAGTATACCGGAAGCCCAGCGCGTGCTTGTCACAGCACATGATGCTTTCGGCTATTTCGGAGATGCCTACCACATTCAAGTGAGAGGACTTCAAGGTATGAGCACAGAGTCAGAAGCGGGTTCTCAAGATGTGACCAAGCTGCGAGATTATTTGGTGGAGCATAAAATCAAGGCTATATTCGTAGAATCTAGTGTTCCGAGAAAGGCCATAGATGCGGTTATTCAGGGGGCCGCTCAGCAAGGCCATACAATTAGGGTTGGTGGCGAGCTGTATTCGGATGCCATGGGTGAAGAGGGCACAGAAGATGGAACATATATTGGGATGGTCAAGCATAACGTCAATACGATTGTTAAAGCTCTTAAATAAGGAGGCAAAGATACATGGGGCATTCACCACTTGTCGTTCGTGATTTATCGGTAGCTTATCAAAAAAAGCCCGTTTTGTTCGATGTTTCCTTTGAGGTGCCGGAAGGCAAGCTGATTGGTATTATCGGCCCGAATGGGGCTGGGAAATCTACGTTGATCAAGGCAGCGCTTGGACTGATTCCAAAGCTTAGGGGCGAGGTGCTGGTCTACGGCAAGCCCTATAAGCAACAGCTGCTCAAGGTTGGCTATGTACCACAGCGGGAGTCGGTGGATTGGGATTTTCCGACGAACGCATTGGATGTGGTTATGATGGGACGGTATGGCAGATTGGGCTGGTTTAAGCGTCCGGGTGCAGCAGATCGTCAGGCTGCGATGGAGAGTTTGGACAAGGTTGGAATGAGTAAATATGCAGACAGGCAGATTAGTCAATTGTCTGGCGGTCAGCAACAACGTGTTTTTTTAGCCAGAGCACTCGCGCAGGATGCTCAGCTTTATTTTATGGATGAACCGTTTGTCGGTGTGGATGCTGCAACAGAAAAAGCCATTATTTCGCTGCTCAACGATCTGAAACAGCAGGGTAAAACCGTACTTGTCGTTCATCATGATTTATCTACAGTCACGGATTATTTTGATCAGGTTATGCTGTTGAACGGGCATCTTATGGCGTTTGGAGAGACGATAGATATTTTTACTGAGGAAAATCTGCAGCGTACGTATGGTGGGCGTCTGAGTATACTCAAAACAAGCCCGGATTCCGGCACGATACTCGGAGTGAGGTGAGCAGTATGACAAGCTTGGCAACGCTTTTGACCGACCCGAATATGCAGTGGATTTTGCTGGGCTGTATTTTGCTCGGTTTAAGCAGCGGAGTGATTGGCAGTTTTATGTATTTGCGCAAGCAGTCGCTCATGGGAGATGCTTTGGCACATGCGGCTTTGCCGGGGGTATGTGTGGCTTTTATGATCACAGGTACAAAATCCGTGTTTGGATTTATGATTGGGGCCGCCATTGCAGGGATTGTTGCGACCTTTGCCATCAGTGCATTAACCCGGTATTCACGAATTAAAAGCGATTCCGCGATTGCAGCGGTGCTGTCGGTATTTTTTGGCTTCGGCATTATGTTGTTGACCGAAATTCAGCATAGTGGCGCTGGAAACCAAAGCGGATTGGATAAATTTCTATTTGGTCAAGCTGCGGCAATGGTATTGTCTGATGTCTATACGATGGCGGTAATTTCGGTGCTACTCATCGGAATATGTATATTATTTTTCAAGGAATTTAAGTTGCTCAGCTTTGATCCCGGCTTTGCCCGCGGACTTGGTTATCCGGCAGGGTTGCTGGATAAGTTGTTGATGCTATTGATTGTCATTGCGGTGGTTGCTGGCATTCAGGCCGTGGGAGTCATTATGATGGCTGCCCTGCTGATTACCCCGGCCGTGTCGGCAAGATACTGGACAGAGAAGCTGGGTGTCATGGTGTGCCTATCAGGCTTGTTTGGTGCTATAGCAGGCCTTGGTGGGACGCTCATTAGCTCTCTGGGGCAAAATCTGCCTACAGGACCGTTATGCGTTTTGTGTGCGACTGTGGTGTTTGGAGTGAGCTTGATTTTTGCGCCGCAGCGCGGGATGATCTCCAAGGCTATCGTTCGGTTGAACGCCAGAAAAAATCTGGAGCAGACAGTCGGAACACAGCCAAGGGAGGAGCGTGCCCTATGAGTTCATTTTATGTAATTTTGACGGGAATGTTAGTGGCAGGGGGATGTAGTATCGTTGGGTGCTTTCTCGTGCTTCGAAAAATGGCTATGATCGGTGATGCAATCAGTCATGCGGTATTGCCGGGGATTGTCATTGCCTTTCTCATCAGCGGATCGAGGGATTCGGTGTGGATGATGTTTGGTGCAGCTGTGCTGGGTCTTCTAACGGTGTACCTAATTCAGCTATTCCAACAAAGCGGTCTGCAAAGTGATGCTGCCATTGGCGTGGTGTTTACGACATTGTTTGCTATCGGTGTTTTGCTGATCAGTGTGTTTGCTTCCAATGCCCATCTGGATATGGATCACGTTTTGTATGGGGAAATTGCTTATGTGCCATGGAATACGTTCGAGATTGCCGGCTTCGATGTCGGTCCGAGGGCTGTGTGGATTACGGGCGCGATGTTTTTGATCAATTTGCTCGTGATAGGGGGCTTTTTCAAGCAATTTAAAATCACTTCCTTCGACCCCGCCCTGGCAGCTTCATTAGGCATTCCAGTTGTTTTTTTTCATTATCTGCTGATGAGCCTTGTCTCGCTAACGACGGTGGCATCATTTGAGAGCGTGGGCGCAATTCTGGTGGTTGGCATGCTCGTTGTGCCGCCGCTTACCGCTTATCTGCTGACGGAGAAGTTGTCTCGTATGATTGTATACAGCGTCGGATTTGGGGCCATCAGTTCGGTCGTAGGCTTTTACACAGCAAGTGTATTGGATGCTTCTATTGCAGCATGTATGCTGTGTGTATCGGGTGTGTTGCTGCTTTTGGCTTTTCTCTTTTCTCCGTCTCACGGTGTGGTATGGCAAAAGTTATTTCAACAACGGGGGATCGTTGGCGAAGTTGGCGAAGATAGCAAGTGATTGTAGGAAGTGATCCCATATGAGTTACCCAAAATAGCGTGTATTCAGGTATAAGAGACCTGAATGCACGTTTTTTTGCGCTTATACTGCCCTGCGCGGCTTTTTTTGGAGCAAGCTTGATTGATCATCTTGAATTGATTGGGACACGGGAGTACATTCATTACAACCATATAAGAATGAACGGAATGAGCGGTTACGCTGGGGGAGGAACGAAAGTGGAGAGCTTCAAACGTAAATCACCAGAGGAAATACTGGATTCGATTAACAAACTGCATCGAGGCAGACTCAAAATATACATGGGTGCGGTCAGTGGCTCGGGCAAGACGTATCATATGTTGCAGGAGGGACAATCGTTGCAGCATGAAGGTATTGATGTTGTAATTTGCGCGGTCTCAACCATGCAGCGGCCTGTGACTGTGGAACAGGTCGGCACGCTGGAGCGCGTGCCTAGTATTCATTGGATAAAAGATGGTGAGGAGCAAAAGGATCTGAATGTGGAAGCTTTGGTGGCACGAAATCCCGAGGTGGTACTGGTGGACCATTTGGCACATCATAACCGGAAAGACGCCCCATTTCCAACACGGCTGGAGGATATTCGGTATTTGCTGGAGCAGGGAATTAGCGTCATTACGACGGTCAATGTATATGAACTCGAAGGAATTACGGAGTGGGTATATCAGCTAACAGGCTTTGAAGCGGAATATACGGTTCCAGTTGATACACTGGAACTGGCGGATGAAATTCGTCTGATTGATGCCACCCCGGAGATGATTTTGGAACGGCTGGCGAAAGGCTACATGCATACGCCCAATCCTGAGATGTTTCACCGGGGAAATCTGGGTAAATTGCGTGAGCTAGCCCTGCGATTGGTAGCAGAGGATGTGAACGATTCGCTGGAACGGCACCGAGAGGAGTTAGGCTTGCACGGGGCGTCAGGAGCGGCAGAGCGTATTTTGGTACCTGTTCAATATCATTGGAATGGGTCTATTTATGTACGTAGGGGAGAACAGGTCGCCAAGCGGTTGGGTGGAGATATGCTAGTGGTCTCCTTTGTCAGCTCGAAGCGCAGGCTGTCCAAGGAATCAGCAGCCTTCAAGCGTTCGATTGAGCAGTTGGCTGACAAGATCGGATCGACATTTGAAGAAATTCCGCTTTTTTCTCGCAGAAGGTTGCCTCGTCAACTGATTCATTATGCGGTGACGCACAATGTTACCCGAATTGTTATGGGGCATTCTCGGCAGACTCCGTGGCAGGAGTTGATGAAAGGATCGCTGGTGAACGGGATTTTAAAACGAATGAAAAATATGGATCTGCTGCTGATTGCGGACCGGGCCGAGCAGGAGGGTGAGCGGATCTTGCCAACAATGAGACAGGAGGAGGGAGATAATGATCCGTATCATCGTTTGAGCGTTGAAGAAGCACAGGCTGAGGCAGCCAAAATCCTGCGGGGCAAGCTCAAGGTATATATTGGCGCTGCTCCGGGGGTCGGCAAAACATACACGATGCTGAGAGAGGGAAATGATCTGCTGGAGAGCGGGATCGATGTAGTTATCGGACTGCTGGAAACGCATGGAAGAGCAGAAACACTGGCACAAGTAGGCTCTCTGGAGATGCTTCCCCGTCAGTCCATTGAGCGTCATGGCGCACATTTGGAAGAGATGGACACCGAAGCCATTCTCAGGCGTAATCCCGAGGTGGTGCTTATTGATGAGCTTGCACATACCAACGTGCCCGGAAGTATGAGATCTAAGCGCTATGAGGATGTGCTTACCATTTTGGAACAAGGTATTTCTGTGATATCCACAATGAATGTACAGCATCTGGAGAGCCTGAATGATGCGGTAGAACAGATTACTGGCATACGAGTGAGAGAGACTGTTCCCGACCATATGATGCGTCTGGCCGATGAAGTACAGCTTGTGGATGTGGCTCCTAAATCGTTGCAGCAACGCATGCGTGAGGGCAAAATATACGATCCTGCGAAGGTGGAACAGGCACTTAGCCACTTTTTTAAACTGGGCAATCTGATTGCGCTGCGTGAACTTGCTTTGCGGGAATTGGCAGATGACGTAGATGAGCGGCTGGAATCCTGGGATCGACATGAATCACTTCGGGGACCGTGGCGCAGGGAGGAAGTAATCTTCGTAGGCGTGACGCTAAGTGAAAATGCTGAAAGGTTGATTCGCCGTGGTTTTCGTATCGCCTTTCGTCTGAAGGCTGTGTGGATTGTGACTTATGCTCATGTCGGTGAGCGTATACCTGAGAGACTGAACCCTCGTCTGGAACAACTAAAGTTGCTGACCCACCGACTGGGGGGGACCTTTGAGATACGGCTTGTTTCTAGCCGACGCGAAATTGCCGACATTTTGATTGCTCCGGTGGAAGGATATTCAGGTACACAGCTCATCGTGGGGCAGTCTTCCCGAAGTAGCCGTTGGGGTAAGTCTGCGGTTGTGCCAAGGATTCTCCGTCAAGCACGTCATATGGATGTTCTAATTGTGGCGGATTATGATCCGGATATTAAGCTGGAGGTAGATCATTAATTAGCCCAGTAAATTCATAAATAGTCATATGCTGGTTACCGATGGTTCGCTGCTTCCATAGTATATTCTATCTCAAAGAAATGGAGGCGAATTTGAATGTATAAACATCGTAAGCATGATTGTCATTTTCCAAAGCCAAAAAAACGTGTCTTTAAGAAGATCATTAAGGTGACTGTCATTAAGTTTAAACCTAAATTTAAACGTGATCACTGGAAACATGAAGATTTTGATAAGAAATGTCATTGCCGGAAACGTCGCCATCATCGCCATCATCGCCATCATGACTGTCATCGTCGTCATCACAAATTCTACTAAGATGAAGATAGTAGGAGGCGGGGCTAGACTGCCCGCCTTCTCCTAGTACGAGGATTTTGGAAGATACTTGCACAAAAAATACTTGCTCTAATATAAGCGCTATGCTATTCTACCAGTAAATAGATTGCACGTGACGGAAGCACCGTTCACCAACCGTATGTACTTACGGATGGATGAACGGTGCTTTTTTGCGTTGTTGTGTTAGGGAAAGGGATGAGCGTTATAGTTCCAGTGAAAGTGGTATTGGCTGTAGAAGGCCGGGATTATATTGAGCCGCTGCTGAATTATGTTCACGGAAGCGAGTACGCCAGAAGGCTGAGAATAACGGCTTTTTCGCAACCGGAGGCATTTCATCAATACATGATGGAAACCAGCGGAATGAAAAGACCGGACGTGGTGGTTGGTGAAGCGGCTTTTTTGAATCTATGGACAGATAGGGAAGCTGCTGATATTCCTTGTTTGGTATTGCATGAGGGAGAACAAGTGAGCGAATATGGACAGCCTTTATTAAAATATCAGCCCTTATCTGAGCTGGTCGGTTTTATTTTGGAAACGGCGAGACAGAAGTCGAACGGTCGGAAATGTGTAAACAGCCGGGAAGGTGGACTGATTATCGGCATGGTAGCAGCTTCCGGCGGACTGGGCAAGACAACGGCCGCACTCAATATGTCCAAACAGCTGGGGAATGAGGGATATTCGGTATTCTATCTGAATCTGGAGACGGTGGATTCAAGTTCGTTGTTCACTGGTTCAGGCAGTGCTAGCAGAGCAGAAGGAGAGGGGCTATCCAGGTTGCTCTATGATCTCAAGGCGGAGGGGAATGAGGGCATTCCATTATCCGTGGCAGCCTATTGTGTTCGCCGCTCTGAAATTCAGGCGGATACTTTTCAGCCTGTCTATAATCGTAAGGAACTGACGGACATGACTTGTGATGAAGCGAAAGAACTGATTCGAACGGTTGCCGAAAGCGGACAGTATGATGTAGTGATCGTAGATGGCGATTCTGAAAAAGGTGACCGGGCTCAAGCTGTGCTTGAAGCTAGTCATAAGCTGATCTGGCTGCTGGCAGACGATTTAATGAGCATGCACAAGTGCGGATTATGGCTGGATGTTTTAGAAACCACGCAGCCTGAAGGGCTTGAAGATATGATATGCAAAACCAGCTTTGTGGTGAACCGCTATATGGGAACTATGATCAACTCGTTACCTCGTGACTTCATGGAGCTAAACGGAGCGTTACCCTATATACCTTCATGGAAGCAGATGCAGCACCGTGAGCTACTGCTTAGTTCACCTATTTATCAGCGGGAAATTCGTCATCTGTGCCACGAGCTGCTGAATGTGGACGGTGTAACACATCCGCCGGCCGTCTGGTCTTAAAAGGGGCTGATGAACATGAATGAGGAACGGTTTAAGGCATTGCGAGCAGATATCCGAAACGGGCTGGACGTAACGTCTTCGGTAAAGGATGCCGATCTGGTTCGGCATATTGAAAATCGAATTTTACACGATGTAGAGCTGGCGGGCTTAACTTCCCGTGAGAAGCACGCACTTGTCCGCAAGATTTTTAACTCTTTCCGTGGGCTAGATGTACTCCAGCCATTGATTGACGACCCGACCGTTACGGAAATTATGATCAACAGTCACCGGGAAATCTTTGTGGAGCGGGCTGGTGAGGTGATGCAGGTACCCGATCAATTTGAGTCCCGCGAGCGACTGGAGGATTTAATCCAGACGATTGTAGCCGGGGTGAACCGAATTGTGAATGAGGCTTCTCCCATTGTGGATGCCCGGTTAAAGGATGGGTCACGCGTAAATATTGTGCTGCCTCCAGTTGCTCTCAAGGGTCCGACGATGACAATACGGAAGTTTCCCGAGCGTCCTATGACGATGGATGACTTGATACGAATGGGTGCGCTGGATGCAGAAACCGTTGCTATGCTCAAGGACTTGGTACGTAGCAAGTACAACATTTTTATAAGCGGGGGAACGGGTTCTGGTAAAACAACTTTTCTGAATGCATTATCCCAGTTTATCCCGTCGTCTGAACGGATTATTACTATTGAAGACTCAGCAGAGCTGCAAATTGTGACGGTCCCTAATCTAGTTTCCATGGAAACAAGGAATGCGAACACCGAGGGAAAGGGAGAAATCACAATTCGTGATCTGATTCGCTCCTCCCTGCGTATGCGGCCCAATCGCATTGTGGTGGGTGAGGTCCGGGGAAGTGAGGCGCTGGATATGCTGCAAGCGATGAATACTGGCCATGATGGAAGTTTGTCAACTGGGCATGCGAATAATATCCGCGATATGGTCAGCCGGCTGGAAACGATGGTGCTCGGAGGGGCAGAGCTTCCGCTTGGAGTAGTACGGCAGCAGATCAGCTCAGCTATTGATATATTCGTTCATCTGTCACGGATGCGCGACAAATCCAGACGAGTGCTGGAAATTAGCGAAGTGATTGGTTTTGAAAATGGTGAGGTGACGCTTAATCCCCTTTATCGTTTTCAGGAACGAGGAGAAAGTAAGGGGCGAATCGTAGGAGGTCTGGAACGTTGTGGCGAGGGTCTGCAACATACTTTGAAGCTGCAAATGGCCGGGATCAATCCGGAAAGCTGGCACAGGGGAGGAGTATCAGCGTGAAGTTAGGAAAAACGACTGCCAAGCAAGTATCACGTGAGGTCCCTTCTCTGCCAGATTATACGGTGTATACATTATCGTCAGTACAAAAAAGTCTATGCATATTGTTTAGTGGCGTGCTGTTTGCGATGATCGGCTATCTATTTTATCACCAATGGATATTATCATTGCTGTGCGCTGCCGGGGCTGTGGTGACGCCTCGTTATTTTAGGCAATTTTTGCTGCAACGACGCAGGTCTGCTCTAAGCATCCAATTCAAGCAGGCTTTATATTCACTATCGTCTTCTCTTTCAGCGGGCAGGTCGGTGGAGAATGGTTTTCGTGAGGCTGTAGAGGATTTGAGATTGCTTAGTCCAGATGGAGATCACGACCTGATTTTTGAATTTAATATCATTACCGCCTGTCTTGAAATCGGACAGCCTGTAGAGTCTGCTTTGCAGGATTTGGCCCGTCGGGCGCAGATGGAGGATATTACGAATTTTGCGGACGTATTTGCGGCTTGCAAACGAACCGGAGGTGATCTGGTGGAAGTCGTACGACGAGCTTCAAATGTCATTGGTGAGAAGTTGGAAATTCAGCAGGAGATCGGTGTAATGATTGCGCAAAAACGTTTTGAATCGAGGGTTATGTTTGCGGCGCCTTTTTTGTTTGTATTGTTTATGACGATGACAGCGGGTGATTACATGATGCCCTTATACAGCGGTACAGGTATGATTTTATCAACCTTTTGTTTATTGGTGCTTGGTGGATGTCTTGTGTGGATCAACCACATTATGAAGATTGAAGTGTAAGGAGAGATGGGTGTGGTGATGTTGGTTTGTCTGGTCATGCTGGTTCTGCAAGTGGGAGGTTGGGTGGTGCTGAACCAGATGCATGGTGCTAAGTATGCGCATTTTCGCCATATGAAGCTGGAGGGACTGCGGCTGCAAAGACTTTCGGTCCCATTTGTACACATGATTCATGCTTCACGTGCTACTCACAGGCTGCCTTTGCTGATGTTCAAGCTCCAGCGTTCGGTGCAGAAGCTGTATGGTATGCGCAACAGCGGAGAAAAAACGATGCTTTTTCTGGCAGAAATGTTGGGTTACGGATATATGATGGCTGCTGGTGGAGCTTTAATATCGCTTATGCTGGGCGGGGATGCGACTGGGCTGGTGCTCGGATTGGGACTTGGTATTCTGGTACCCATCGCGTTGATCAAGGATTTGCATGGGAGAGTACAGAAGCGGGATCAGCAAATTTTAATGGAACTGCCTGAACTGTTGAGTAAAATGATGCTTTTAGTAGGTGCAGGTGAGACGGTACAACGGGCATTGCTACATTGCGTGGAACGTAAAGGGGCGGATACGGAACATCCGTTGTATCGAGAACTGAGGCAGACGGTGGCGGAATGGGAAAGTGGTTTTTCCTTTCAACAGGCATTTGAGCACCTGAGCAAACGTTGTGGTATTCAGGAAATGACGGTATTTACGACGACAGTTTTGTTGAATATGAGGCGCGGCGGGAGCGATTTCGTGATGGCTTTACGTGAGTTATCCCAGACGTTATGGGGCAAGCGGACTTCAATTAGCCGCACAAGGGGGGAGCAGGCTTCATCTAAGCTAGTATTCCCGATGGCGCTGATTCTGCTAACGGTAATTGTGCTGGTGGGCGCTCCGGCTTTAATGATGATGAATATGTAGGAGGAATACAACGATGATGACATTAGTAACAGGCAGTATTCGTAAATTGTACAAGGATGAGGATGGTCTGGGTACGTTAGAAATGATCCTGATCATTGCCATTCTGATTGCGGTGGCAATTATTTTCAAGGATCAGATCAAGAAAATTGTAGAAGGGCTTTTGAAAAAGGCGGATAAAAAAAGTAACGATTTTATGGATTCATAATGCTACGCAAATTGGCACAAAAAGAGGACGGGAGCTTCTCCTTGGAAGCTTCCCTCGTCTTTCCCATTCTACTGCTGGTCATTTTTGTGATGTTATTTTTTTGCCTGTACATATATCAAAAATCTATATTGGTGCAGGTCGCTGCTACTGCTTCGGAAAGGGCCGCTTACAGTTGGGATAACAGCTTCAAGGACCCGCGTACGGGAGCATTTACACAAGGGCAACGGGATTCTCTCTATTGGCGCTTGAAGGATGATGTTATGCTGGGAGCCCTGTTTGGCTGGACCGGAGCCAACAATCAGGAAAGTGTACAGGTGCCGGGCGGCAATGGGGGAGGCTCGTTACCTGCTCAAAAGCTGTCCAATGCAGAAAATAATATGCCTGCGGGCATGCAGGGGCAGATGACATATGAGAACAGTATGATTCACCGTAAGGTAACCACAAAGTTAAATAAGATAGTGAAGGTACCTTTGCTGAATCAGTTTTTAGATCAGACAGATTTGCAAGGGGAAATGAGTTCTGGCGTGGTCGAACCTGTAGAATGGATTCGTACGGTGGAGTTGGTCCGTTATTATGGTGCGAAGTTTATGGGCAGAGGATCAGGTGAAAAGGTAGATTCGGCAGTTGTAGGGAAAGTATTGATGCAATATGGTCAAAACGGTCAGTGAGAAGTAAGTAATGGGAATGGGTAACTAGAAAGGAGGAAGCGGGTGTTTGGTAAGGGACACAATACAAAGGACGGGGAATCAGGTGCTGTCACGGTCTTTTTAATTCTGATTTTGGCGGTCATGTTCGGTTTTATTGCTGTATTTATTGATTACGCGAGAATTGCTGCACTGCATGTGCAGACCGAACGGCTGACCCATGCGGCGGTTCGTTCAGTGATGTCTGCTTATGATCCGACATTACAACAGGAGTACGGTTTGTTTGCTTATGGCGAAGGCGGCGGAGAACAAATTATGGTCAAAGTACTCAATGACAGCGCGCGGCGTACGGCACGCGCAGAAACGCTACCGCTTATGAATATGAAGCTGGATTCTAGTTCCCTGCAAATGGAAAGGGAGCTTGGTAAATATGCCATATTTAACGAGCAGATCCGTGAAGAGATGAAGTATAAAGCACCTGTCGATTTTACGTTTGAAGTGCTCGAAAAGCTAAAGCCGCTCTCTCAAAATATGAAAGAGGCTTCTCATACGGTAGATTTGCTGAAACGGCTGCAAAAGCTGTACGACAGACGAGAGGCCAAACTAGATGACATGCTGGAGAAGCAGCGTAAGGCAGGAGCTTATATGGAAGAGGTTCGTAAGCGGATTATTAAACAGAAGGGCACCTATATGCCCAATCAGTATATATGGGACCCGCTTGAGGTTGTAGCTGATATTGCCGCTCAATATAAGCATTACGTACATGTATATGAAGACAATAAGAAGAGTGTGGACGACGTTAAAATCATGCAGATGGAAAAATATGCACGTAGAGCGAGGGCAGCGCTTGATCGCCTGCGTCAGATCATGGCTCAGGCTGGGGAAGAACATGATAAGCTGCTTCTGGAAGCCAAGGAACCGTTAAATGAGGCCCAACAGATTAATGAAGAGATGCGCAAAGTCATTGCCCAATATAAGCAGAGGGCGGCCAATGCAGGCTACGATGAGGTTTCAGCAGCGCCTACTCCAAGCGGAGCAGGCTCCAACGCAGATCCGTCGGTAGGAAGCGCACGGCAAAAAGCAGAGGATTTATTGATTCCAGACAAGGAATTTGAGCAATGGGAAGCAGAAATTGAAAAGCAACGGACTTCTATAAATACTGCTAACAATAGAATAACGAGTATGATGCGTACATTATCTTTTTATACAGATCCATTTTTGAATGCAGACATGCTCAAGCAAGAAGTCGCTTCAACGCTCAAAGAGATAGATAAATACTTGAGTGCGTATGCTTGGACGGGACCTGCGAATGTACTCGACGGTGAAGCCAAAATGATGGATACGCGACGTGGACCGGACAAAGAACGCAAGAAAATGGAAAAAGAGGCGAAAAACAAGCTCAAACAAGCCTATCGGATCATTGAGGTTCTTTCCAAAGGTAAACAAAGTGCAGAACAATTCAGAAATTTGGAGCGGTATTACAATGAAAGTATTTCGTTTAACCAGTCTACATCCAGTCCATCTGTATCCGCTGATTTGTCCTATGACACCTATGATGCAGCGGGAGCTTCCATGGATAGTATGGATGGTCTATACGGGTCGGCATCCAATTTACTGACTCAACTGGGAGACGAGTTTTACCAGAATGAATACGCGCTTTCTTACTTCCATCATGTGGATTTTAGCCGTTTTGGCAGTTTGGCCGGATCGGGTGGAAATGTGGGAAATGCTGCACAGATTTTGGGAGATCAGCTGGAGGTGAATAATCAGGAAGTTGAGTACATCCTGTATGGGTTCCATAATCCGACGGGTAATCTGGCATCCGCCTATGGAGAAATTTTTGCTATGAGACTCGCCATTCGAACAATGGAGGGATTGGTTAAAAACAGCTCAAAAGGTAATCCGCTGGTCGTTTTGGCGGCAGCTTTGTTATATGGAGTAGAAAAAGCGATAGAAGATATGATTATGCTGGCACAAAAGGGGGACGTGCCATTGTCTGATTTTCTAAAATTTCGAATGACATACAAAGATCATTTGCGATTGTTCCTGATGCTCCATAGCAATAATGAACGAAAAATGTCCCGTATGCTTGCTCTGATCCGCCTGAATACAGATGTCAATCCTGCTGAGCGGCAAACGTATGCAACGGGTGAGGTCAAGAATGGGATGAGGCTGTGGTTTCTACCTGGGGTAATGAAGATGCTCGGGACCGCCTCAAAAGAAGGCGAGAGTATTAAGGGAAGTGTGTACTATGTCACGAAAACAGCGCATTTTTCCTATTAATCAGTATTTACGGCAGGTTTGTGGGCAGGAGCGGCGTGAACAAGGAAGTATTGTTTTAGAAGCGTCACTCGTGTTGCCAATGTTTCTGTTTTTTATTATTTTTCTCATTTATATGGTTCAGATGACGCTGGTATCCACAGCCTTGCAGACCACCGCTTCAGAAGCGGTTAAGCAGGTTTCGACTAAAATCTACCCAGTTTCTCTAGCCGTGGAGGCGGCGTCCGCGAAAATAGATGCAGTCCGTGAACCACTGGATGAATTGCCCAAGTTATCTGTGAGTGAATATGCAAGCCAATTCGCTGCCCAGTTGCCACCTCCAATTGGTGATTGGGTAGAAAGCGCTGTTCAGGGCGGTCAAAAGCCGATGGAGGAGCTGCGGGGGCGATTTACGGAAGCTGCACTTGACCCTGTTCTGAAGCCGATGCTAAAGCCTTTTATGGAGGAAAGCATTCTCGAGTATGACCGTATTCATATAACGAGCGTACATGTACCTGCTCTTACAGGAACTAAGGACCCTTATTTTAGAGTAGAGCTGTCGTATGAACTGCCGATGAAGGTCCCCTTTCTGTATCGCAGCATTGTGCTTCAGGCGGCGGCAGAGGAACGTCTTTGGATTGGCGACACAGGGGAAGGAGCAGGTACAGGAAATGCGACAGGAGATAAGGATGCGCAGCATTCCATACATTTGCTCGTCAAGCCTGAACCTGCTGTGAAAGGTGTGTACAATTTGATCAAGGCCAAGGTTGAGCCTGGGACGACTGCTAACCTTTCTGTACTTTATAAGTCGGGTGAGAGCACAGCTCAGCACTTGGGCTGGACCTCTGCCAATGCGGACGGGATTATTGAATGGAACTGGTTTGTGGGAACGAATACAACACCCGGTCAATGGAGCTTTGTGATTGAAACGGAGGACGGTCAACGTATAGAAGTTCCGTTTACCGTGGAAAAGTCAGCTGATGGATAGATAGGATCGACTCGACATAGACGGACGGATAACTACGATGGAAAGTGATTTGGTAGTCTGCTAGTTCTATTTTATAAAGGGGGAAGATCGCATTGACGTGGATGTATATTGTATGCGGAGTTCTGCTCGCGATTGCGTTAGTTACGGATTTACGTAGCATGAAAATCCCTAATAAGCTTACATTGCCCGGCATAGTGGTAGGCTTGGTGTTCAATACTCTGTTTGGAGGGTGGCACGGTTTTTTATTTGCTGTTGCTGGACTAGGTACCGGATTTGGGTTCATGCTGATTTTGTACTGGATGGGAGCTGTTGGTGCAGGAGATGTAAAGCTGTTCGGCTTGATTGGAGCATGGACAGGTGCCGCTTTTGCATGGCAGTCAGCTTTATATTCGATTTTTTTTGCAGGTATTATTGGCATAGGAATTTTGCTATGGAAGAGGGAAAGCATCATGAGACTGCGGCGCGTGGCTTTTAATTTAGGAGGATTTTTTCTATTTCGCAGCGGCAAAGCGCTGACCAGTGGAAATGAAGCGCACCTCAGGTTTCCTTTTATGACGGCAGTCATTCCGGGAGCGATCAGTGCTTATCTTTACTTCTTGCCATGACATGTCCGCTGGGGGAGATCATGCTACCTCACGGAGATAGGAAATTGTTAGGGAGGTCATGAATTGTTGGGTTTAAGTAGGGATTTTGCCCGGAACGGCGGGACATTTATGATTCTAAACAAGGAAGACGGGCTCAAGACCGATGATTTAAATTCCGTACAGAGCGGAATGATGACTGGTAATCGGATTCCCGGTCTGCTGGAACTTAGAATAAAGGAAGTCGATTTTCAGATTGAGTTACATTACGACATTTCGGGGCAACGCATGCTTTCCCAGTTATGGAAAGGTGGGGGCGTGTCGACTTCTGATTTCTACCGGATTCTTTATGAAGTGGCAGATGCCCTCCATCGCAGCCCGCAATATATGTTAGATATCCGCCAGTTTATTTTGCATGAGGATTATATTTTTCTAAGTGGTTCAGGTACTAGGAAAACCGCCAGTTTAACCTATGTTCCTTTACGCAGTGTACAGTATGCAGGGCAAACAGGCAGTCAATTTAAGCAGATGGTTATTCGTTTAATGACTCGTGTGGCCCACTTTCAGGGAGAATATATACAACGCCTACTGGATCTGTGTGATAGAAATGAATTTGAATTGGGATTGCTAAAGGAACTGTTATTACAAGGAATGAAGGCCGGTACAGAGAGTGCTAGCGTGCAGGGAGAAAGTATGGAGGGGCGAGCTTTTTCATCAGCCGACCCTCTCATATCTGCTCATACCTCTCATGTCTCTCATACCTCACAGGGGAACTATACTGATCGTGGCGGAACATACGGGCAAGAGCATCGGGAGACTCTGCAGGAGATTCAGGAGCTTAAACGGATCAATCGGCTCAAACCGTCCATGAAACCAGAGGAGGATTCTGAGCTTGTAACAGAAAACGAAGTAGAAGATATGGAGCCTGGATTGCAAAAATATAAAACGTACATTGCTCTTGGATGTCTGCTCGCTTCGGCCATCGTGTGGCGTTATATTTATCTGGATCATCCAGAGACGGTACCGTTGATCATTTCCGTGGTGCTGACCTTGGTACTTGCCGCCGTTGCTTATATAAGCTGGACGGGGAAATGGGAGCGGAATAGAACTTCATCTCATATGTACAGCGATTCAGTACCTGTATTGGATTCGGAATGGTTAGGAACTACTTCTTCCCCAGCGCAGCGGAAAAATGATCGTTATCAGGTAGATAAGCTGACCGGATTTGTAGCGGGACAGCATCATCAAGACAAGCGATCTTCCGATTTGAGTGATCAAGGGCAGGAGAGCTGGAGATGGACTTTTCCAAACTCAGAATCTAAAAGCGTGGGAGACCGAGTTACGGAAGACAGGGAGAAAACTTCAGCAAATTATGACTTACACGAGCCATCGTGGAAAGGTGCGGAGCGGGGAAATGAATTGGAAGCCAGTGATACCAGTGAGGCTTATTATAAGTCTCTCTCCGGGATAACGGAGCTGCTAAATGCTGCATCTAAGCAGGAAACGATGCTGCTTCGTCCAGATCAAGAGATACAGATTTCACCTGTTCAGCAACCACCGATTGCTTGCCTGGATCGCAAGCCACCAGGTAGTGGAGGGACCGAGCGCATCCGGTTGCAGCCAGACCAATTCGTTGCAGGCAGCTTTATCATCGGGAGAGACCCGCAACTGGTCCAGTTTGTGGAGCATACGGATGGAGCCTCCCGTTCTCATATTGAGCTTTGTATAGTTACAGGAGAACATAGCCACATTGTTAAGGATTTATCCTCGACGAACGGAACTGTTCTGAATGGAGAGCCTATGGTGCCTTATAAGGAGTACACAATGAAGGATGGAGACACTTTTAAAATCGCCGGGGTATCTTATACTTATCGCTTGGACTCTTTTAAATCCTCCAATGCATATAAATAAAGGTTATATGGATATATGTCAAGAAGAGGCCTGTTATGTTCAGGGCTTCTTTCTTTGTAATAGGGGCTATTCATAGGAATAAATGAGCATCTTAAAAACTTGCAGTCTGCTTGAGAGATTGTGTCGGACTAAAAAAGAACTCTAAGCTGGCAGTGACACTACCTACCAGCCTGGAGTTCCTCTTTTTAGATTCAATGCTGTTTTTGGGAAGAATGGAGTTCCTCAAGAGCGTCCTTAAGTGAAGGATAGTTAAACTTAAATCCGTGCTCCAGCGCTTTGCGCGGTAGTACCTTTTGACCATCCAATACAAGCGTGCTCATCTCACCAACTAGCTTTGAAACGAGAATGCTGGGGACGGGAAACCAGTGCGGACGGTGATATACCGTAGCTACTGTCCTCCCAAACTGGTCGTTCGTCAAGGGATGTGGTGATGATGCATTCACTGCCCCAACGATTTCCGTCGTATGGATGCAGTACGTGATCAGACGAACGATATCTTCAATATGAATCCAGCTCATCCATTGATGGCCACTGCCTATTTTGCCGCCGAATCCGAAGCTATAAGGCATCTTCATGAGGGGGAATGCCCCTTTTTTTCTGTCCAGCACAAGGCTAATGCGTAACTTAATTAAACGGGCATCAGAAGGATAGGCATTGGCGGCTTCCTCCCATTGCTCAACCACCTGAGACAGAAAATCTCCCGAACGACGCGGGCTCGTTTCATCGAATGTTTCGGTCAGGGAAGTACCATAGGCGGCAACAGCCGAAGCCTGAATGATAACTTTCGGCTTTTTTTGTAGAGCATTCAATGCTTGAGCCAACCGTGCAACAGATAGCAGTCGAGATTGAAGAATTCTTTGTTTGGATTTATCCGTCCAGCGCTGATTCAGCGTTTCGCCTGCTAAATTAACGACCGCATCGGTGCCTTCCAGTACTTCAGGCTTTTGTTTTAATTCGTTCCAACTCATATATTGCAAACGGGGGCTCGCTTCGTGTCCTACCAGTGGCTTGCGGGTAACGACTTTCACAGTGTATCCGTCGTCTAGCAAGCTTTTGACCAGTGCACTCCCCACCAATCCAGTTCCTCCACATACGATGATGTTCATGGAGCCAGCTCTCCTTCCGATTCACAAAAAAATACATCTGTTATAGAATATAACCCTTTTCGAGAAAAAAACTTCATATGAATGTACCTTTATACGGTTAAGGATGTCAATCCATGATTTTATTTACCCTCGTTTGACTAACATATATTCGGATGTGTACTTTATCTACGTGTTCCCTTAATAGAGTCATTTAAGAAAGCTGCCATAAAAGCTATGTTGTTTGATTTCAATAATCACGTTAAAATGATTAAATTAAAATAAGACAAGCATAACAGGATAAGGGGATGAATCAGAATCATGCTGAAAATTGGTTCTCATGTGTCCTTCTCGGACAAGGGTCTGCTCAGCGCTACAAAAGAAGCGTCTTCTTACGGGTCCAGCTCCTTTATGATATACACGGGGGCACCGCAAAACACGCGCCGTAAGCCGATGGAGTCCATGTATTTGGAGGAAGGCAAGCAGTTAATGGCTGAGAAGGGAATGGAAGATATCGTGGTGCATGCCCCGTATATCATCAACCTTGGCTCTTACAAAGAAAATACCTATGAGCTTGCGGTCAGCTTTCTTCAGGAGGAAATTCGACGCACACACGCGATTGGTGTGAAAAATATCGTGCTACATCCAGGCGCTTTTACCGATAAGGATGCAGAATACGGAATTGGGCGTATTGCTGATGGTTTGAACGAGGTACTAAACGGCGTGAAGGAGACAGATGTTAACATTGCGCTTGAAACGATGGCAGGCAAAGGAACGGAAATGGGTCGTAGCTTTGAGGAGATTGCCTCCATTATAGATAAAGTAGAGCATAACGAGCGTCTTACAGTTTGTATGGATACCTGTCACATTCACGATGCGGGTTATGACATCGTAAATGATCTGGACGGTGTATTAGAGCAATTCGACCGTATTGTCGGCTTGAATCGCATCGCAGTTGTTCACATTAATGACAGTAAAAATCCAGTTGGCGCTCATAAAGACCGACATACTCCGATCGGATCAGGCTGGATTGGCTATCAGACGATTCATAATGTGGTGCATCATGAAGCACTTCAAGGACGTCCGTTTATTTTGGAGACGCCATGGATTGGGAAGGAAGCCAAAACTCAGCGTCCGATGTATGAGGTTGAAATTGCCCTGCTTCGCGGAAATGTAAAGGAGCGCTTTGGGGATGAGTTTTTGGGTCAGGTAGAGCAATTGCATTCGTTTTTCAAAAAACAGGATGTGGATGTCCGTAAATTTGTGCTGGACACCTGGGCTCTGCTGAAAAATGATGCCAAAGCAAGAAAAGCCGATCCACGTGAGCCGTTGGAGCGTCTGTATGACATGATAACGGAAGCAGCACTATTTCCAGATTTGAGCGAAGAACACATTAATCAACGGTTGATTGCCTGGTTTGCCGGCAGTCATTTGCCAGTGACGGTATAAGCTAAGGGGGATTAATAGCCACATGGAAATTCACGTAAAACATCAGCCAAATAGCACTCTATCAGCCCATGAAAACCGCGCGCGTATGCTTGTATCTTGTCCAGACGGACCAGGTATTGTAGCGGCCGTGTCCCGTTTTTTGTATGAGCATGGGGCCAATATCGTTCAATCTGACCAATATACAATGGACCCGTCCGGCGGTATGTTTTTTATGCGGATTGAATTTGATCTGCCGAATTTGAGTGCAACCCAGCCACAGTTGGAGCAGGATTTTGCCGCTGTTGCTGAGCAATTCCGTATGGAGTGGACGATTTCTGCGGTCAGCCGCAAGAAAAAACTGGCTATTTTCGTTTCCAAAGAAGATCACTGTCTGGTAGAACTGCTGTGGCAATGGCAGGCAGGAGATCTGGACGCGGATATTTCATTGGTGGTTAGTAATCATCCGGATATGAAGGAGTATGTGGAATCATTTGGCATCCCGTATCACCATATTCCGGTAACCGCCGATACCAAACCGGAGGCGGAGCGCCGTCAACTAGAGGTCATTGGCGAAGACATTGACGTTATCATTTTGGCCCGTTACATGCAGATTATTTCGCCTAAGTTTATTGAGCATTATCGCAACCGGATTATCAATATCCATCATTCCTTTCTGCCCGCATTCGTGGGTGGGAAGCCATATGCCCAAGCCTATAATCGCGGTGTGAAAATTATTGGTGCTACAGCGCATTATGTAACTGAAGAATTGGACGGCGGCCCGATCATTGAGCAGGACGTGCAGCGTGTAAGTCATGGAGATGATGTAAATGAGCTAAAACGGATTGGTCGCACCATAGAGCGGGTCGTTTTGGCAAGAGCCGTGAAGTGGCATGCAGAGGATCGTATTCTGGTTCATGAGAACAAAACGGTCGTATTTAACTAATCCTAAAATTTTAGAAAAAATTTTGTGAGTATATATTTTTTTGTTGAACAAAGCCCGTTGCATAACGGGCTTTGTTTTTTTATGTGAGTTATTTGCCTTATAAACGGTCAGTACATAATATTTTTTGTGATTTTATAATTTTTTAAATGAGGTTAATACATTACGGGTATATTTATATGAGGACTCGGTACAACATTTCCACAATCATCTTTATAAACGATCTGGCAAACTTTCACGGCAAATGGTACAATACTTAAGAATGTATAAGTCATATTGAAACATTCAAGCAGATTCACTCACTTCAATAGACATCGTTTCTATATCGGACGGTGGTGTTGGAGAGTATGACCGAATGCAATTGACATACTTTATACAATATGAGGAGGCAAACCATGACTGACCAGAATCAAGCGATTCAAAAGGATGAAAACTCCACGATCGACAATTTGTCCATCACAACTATTCGTACGTTGGCAATTGACGCCATCGAGAAAGCAAACTCGGGACATCCTGGTATGCCGATGGGCTCCGCGCCAATGGGATACCAACTTTTTGCTAAAACGATGAATCATAATCCGGATCAACCTACGTGGGTTAACCGTGACCGTTTTGTATTGTCCGCAGGACACGGTTCCATGTTGCTATACAGCCTTCTACACCTGAGCGGCTATGATCTTCCTATGGAAGAACTGAAACAATTCCGTCAATGGGGCAGCCTTACACCGGGCCACCCTGAGTTTGGGCACACTGCTGGTGTAGATGCTACAACTGGACCTCTGGGACAAGGTCTCGCAATGTCCGTAGGTATGGCAATGGCTGAAGCTCAACTGGGTGCAACATATAATAAAGACGAATTTAAAGTTGTAGATCACTTCACGTATGCAATCTGCGGCGATGGCGATCTGATGGAAGGTATTTCCCACGAGGCTGCTTCGCTGGCTGGTCGCTTACAACTGGGCAAGCTGATTGTATTGTTTGATTCCAATGATATTACACTGGACGGCAAGCTTAACCTGTCCTCTTCCGAAAGTGTTGCCAAACGCTTTGAAGCTTACAACTGGCAAGTACTGCGCGTAGAAGATGGTAACGACCTTCCAGCCATCCAAAAAGCCATTGAAGAAGCGCAAGGCGACTCGACACGCCCTACGCTGATTGAAGTGAAAACAGTCATCGGCTACGGAAGCCCGAACAAACAAGGTAAAGGCGGACACGGTGGTACTCATGGTTCCCCGCTGGGATCAGAAGAAGCCAAGCTGACTAAAGAATTCTACAAATGGGTATACGAAGAGGACTTCCACGTACCACAAGAGGTTCGCGAGCATTTTGCTAAAGTAAAAGAGCGCGGTATCGCGGCGAACAAAGCATGGGATGAACAGTTCGCGAAATACAAAGCAGCTCACCCTGATTTGGCAGCTCAGTTCGAAACAGCTGTAAACGGCGATCTTCCAGAAGGATGGGATCGTGATCTTCCGAAATACACGACTGGAGACAAAGCCGTTTCGACTCGTGTAGCTTCTGGTAATGCTCTGAACGGATTGGCTCCAAACGTACCTTTCCTGACAGGCGGATCTGCCGATCTGGAGAGCTCCACGATGACACATTTGAACAACCTGACGAACTTTACGCCAGAAGACTACGCCGGCCGTAACATCTATTTCGGTATCCGTGAATTTGGTATGGCTGCTGCGATGAACGGTATGGCGTTGCACCAAGGTGTAAAAGTATTCGGCGGTACATTCTTCGTATTTACAGACTATCTGCGTCCAGCCGTTCGTCTGGCAGCTCTGATGGGATTGCCTGTAACCTACGTTCTGACTCACGACAGTATTGCTGTAGGTGAAGATGGTCCGACTCATGAGCCGATCGAACAATTGGCTTCCCTTCGTATTATCCCGAACTTGACAGTAATTCGTCCTGCGGACGGTAATGAAACTTCTGCTGCTTGGGCTTATACATTGGAAAACAAGAAAAACCCGGTTGCTCTGGTATTGACTCGTCAAAACCTGCCAATCCTGGCTGCTAGTGCTGAGCATGCACGCGAAGGTATCAAACGCGGTGCTTATGTGGTTGCAGATGCAACAGACGGCAAACCGGTTGCTCAAATACTGGCTACAGGCTCCGAAGTGCAATTGGCTGTTAAAGCTCAGGAAGCACTGGCAGAACAAGGTATTCAAGTACGTGTTATCAGCTTCCCAAGCTGGGATCTGTTCGAAAAACAAGACAAAGCATACAAAGATTCCGTTCTGCTGCCAGAAGTGAAAGCTCGTTTGGCTGTAGAAATGGCGTATCCACTGGGCTGGGAAAAATATGTTGGCGACCAAGGCGACATTCTCGGTATCAGCACGTTCGGTGCATCCGCACCTGGCGACCGCGTAATTAAGGAATACGGCTTTACGGTAGAGAATGTTGTTAGCCGTGTGAAAGCTTTGTTGAAATAAAACACTGGAGCATCGAAAACAGACAGTCGTAACCTGAGAAAGGCTTACGGCTGTTTGTTTCATACAGTTGATGCTTTGCAATGAAATCACTATTGAATTCCAATTTATAGGATACGGTGATACAGTGTGTATTTTCATACTGAAGCTGGAATCAAATCTATGTTATGATGCACCAATATTCATTCAACCATTGAGAGCAGATGAGGGGATAACGAATGACACAGTTTGATGGAGTAAGCGTAGTTAAAAAAGCAAACGTTTATTACGATGGTCAGGTTACAAGCCGTACAGTCATCCTGGGTGACGGCAGTAAGGTTACACTGGGTATTATGCTGCCAGGAACGTATGAGTTCGGCACGGATTCCCGTGAGATCATGGAGATTTTGGCAGGGGATTTGAGAGTGTTGCTTCCAGGTACTGAAGAATGGCTGGAAATACAAGGGGCGGCAACCTTTCACGTACCTGCAAAGTCATCATTTAAGCTGGAAGTACGAAGTGTAACTGATTATTGCTGTTCTTATCCCGAATAATAAGCCAAAACGGGTAAGCACACTCAGCTTTCAAGCCAAGTGTGCTTACCCTAAAGCTATGCCATATGTACACAAGCACAGCCGTATGGTTACAAAGAAAGGTACAACTTATTCGAGAGGTTGACCACCAATGGTGCGGCCAATCCATGCTTCGTATGTCTTCACGACAGCGGATAGGTCTTCATCGCCGTAGCCTTGTGTTTGCCCGGCTTGAAACAGGCTTTTGGCAATGGATAACATAGGTGCAGGGACGGACAGGCTGTCTGTTAGTGAGGAAGCAAGTTTCAAGTCCTTAAGCATCAAGGCGAGTGAGAACTGGTTGCTAAAATCATGTTCAATGATTTTGCGCCCTTTCAGGTCAGCGGCCTTGCTGCCTGCCGATCCGAGTTGTACTAATTCAAGGAAGCTGTCTGCCGGGATGCCGGATTTAGCTGCGATAGCAAAGCCTTCAGCCAGAGCGAGGTTATGAATACCAACCATCGTATTATGAGCGAGCTTGGCTACGGCTCCGCTGCCATTAGGTCCCATATGAAGTACCTTTTTGCCCAACGTATCAAAAACATCTGATTGTGCCGCAATGGCTTCTGCATTACCGCCAACCATGAACACGAGTGTGCCGTCTACAGCGGCAGGCTTACTGCCTGTTACGGGAGCATCAATGAAGGAGCAGCCCAGCTTGTCCGCTTCGGCGGCCAGTTGTTTGACCAGTTCAGGTGAAATCGTACTGTTGTCCATCACGGTCATGCCAGCCGTAAGTCCGGCAAACACGCCGTCATCGCCATAATAGATGTCACGAATGGAGTGATCATCGCTGACCATGGTAATGACCAAGTGCTGACCTTCAGCTGCTTCACGAGGAGTTGAAGCTGTACGTGCACCTTGCTCTGCCAGTGGTTCGCAGCGCGAAGCGGTACGATTATAAACTGTGACTCCGAATCCCTGCTTTAGCAGATTGGATGCCATCGGGGCGCCCATGGTGCCCAGTCCGATAAATCCGATGTTTTTCATTGCTAATCACCTTTCTTGTTGGAAGTTGCCGTCCGATGCAGATTGCGAGTTCGGCTTGAATTGAATATTGAAACAGGTTGATCTCAGTTAATTGTAGCATGGGCATGCTACCCTATCTACAAGAAGGGCTGTCAAGCACAGGATACACAGGTAACGCAAGCTTGTCAGGCCCAGCAAATTAAAGTATCCTATTCCTAAGTCCTTATGTTCGTATTCATGGTCTTAGTAATACCAAACAGGAGGTTCCAAACATGTCTAAAAAAGTTATTTTTGATTACACCAAAGCACTCTCCTTTGTAGGTCAGCACGAAATTGATTATTTTGCAGAGCCTATCAAGTTGGCTCATGAGCAACTGCACAACCAAACCGGTGTAGGTTCCGATTTTTTGGGTTGGATTGACCTGCCTACTAATTATGATAAAGAAGAGTTTGCGCGCATCCAAAAGGCTGCTGCTAAAATTCAAAGCGATTCCGAAGTACTGATCGTAATCGGTATCGGCGGTTCTTACCTTGGAGCACGTGCTGCGATCGAAATGCTGTCGCATTCTTTCTATAATGCGCTGCCTAAAGATCAACGCAAGGGTCCAGCTATCTATTTTGCTGGTAATAACATCAGCTCTACATATGTGAATCATCTGTTGGAACTGATTGAAGGTAAAGACTTCTCTGTGAACGTCATTTCCAAATCAGGTACGACAACAGAGCCGGCGATCGCATTCCGCGTATTCCGTGCAGCTCTGGAGAAAAAATACGGTAAAGAAGAAGCACGCAAGCGTATTTATGCAACGACGGATAAAGAACGTGGCGCTTTGAAAAAACTGGCTAACGAAGAAGGCTACGAATCCTTCATTATTCCTGATGATGTGGGTGGTCGTTACTCCGTGCTGACAGCAGTAGGCTTGTTGCCGATTGCTACTGCAGGCATTAACATCGAGGAAATGATGCAGGGGGCGGCAGACGCTTCCAAAGAGTACAGCAACCCGAATGTAGCTGAGAACGAAGCTTATCAATATGCAGCCGTTCGTAACGCTTTGTACCGCAAAGGTAAAGCAATTGAAATTCTCGTAAACTATGAGCCGTCTCTTCATTTTGTATCCGAGTGGTGGAAACAGTTGTACGGAGAAAGCGAAGGCAAGGATTACAAAGGCATTTATCCTGCTTCTGTTGATTTCTCGACAGACCTGCATTCCATGGGACAATTCATTCAGGAAGGCAGCCGCAACATTTTCGAAACGGTAATCCAAGTAGAAAATGTACCAAGTCACATCACCATCGAAGCAGATGAGGATGATCTGGACGGACTGAATTTCCTGGCAGGCAAAACTGTGGATTTTGTAAACAAAAAAGCATTCCAAGGTACATTGCTGGCTCACACAGACGGACAAGTACCGAACTTGATTGTAAATATTCCTGACTTAAGCCCTTACTCTTTCGGCTATCTTGCTTATTTCTTCGAAAAAGCTTGCGGCATCAGCGGCTACCTGTTGGGTGTAAATCCGTTCGATCAACCGGGCGTAGAAGCTTACAAGAAGAACATGTTTGCGCTGCTCGGCAAACCAGGCTTCGAAAAAGAAAAAGCTGAGCTTGAAGCGAGATTGTCTGAATAAGAGTGCTGTAATCTCTGATGCGAAACAGGATTTCGGTCAGAAGTGTTATAGTGTATAGCATCAATTAAAGTACAGGAAAGCAGTTCACCAGCTGCCAGAAGCGGGGGACTGCTTTCTTGTAAAATGAAGTAAGGAAGGTTATACGTGTATGTTGGAACAATACCGAACCGTACGCGGTGCCGGCAACAAGGAAATTGTGATCCGAAAATCCCGTTTTATCGGCCATATTCAGCCTGTTCAAACTGAGGAAGAAGCAGTTGCTTTCATAGAGCGCATCAAAAAAGAGCATTGGAACGCTACCCATAATTGTTCTGCTTACATGATTGGGGAAAGAGACGAAATCCAAAAGCAATCGGATGACGGAGAACCGAGTGGTACGGCTGGAAAGCCTATTTTGGAGGTGATCCGCAACCAGAAGCTAAAAAATGTCGCTATTGTTGTTACCCGTTACTTTGGTGGGATTTTGTTGGGAGCAGGCGGTCTGATTCGCGCGTATTCAGATGGTGCTGTTGCAGCAATCGAGGCAGGAGATGCAATTACATGTGTGCTGCATCGTGAAGTTTTTGTAGAATTGGATTATACCTGGTTGGGCAAAGTGGAAAATGAATTACGCAATCGCAGCATCCGCACTGGAGAAACAATGTTTACGGATAAAGTTACCTTAACCTGTCTGCCGCTGGCTGGTGATGCGGAATCCTTCAGCAACTGGATAACAGACTTGACGCAGGGGCAATCGCTTGTGTCGGAGGGAGAGCAGCTTTACTTTATTGAAGGGGAATAAATAATATGGCTAGAAGAGCAGTAGAACAGGAGTTGTCAAGAGGGCGGATTCTGGAAGCGGCCAGGCACTTGTTTATTACCAAGGGCTACCGTGCGATTTCAATGCGCAGCATTGGCCAGCATCTGGGTTACAGTCATGGTTCGTTATATTATCATTTTAAAGAGAAGGCTGAACTGTTCTATGCCATTGTAATTGAAGATTTTAATACATTGCGTGGGATTCTACTGCAAGCAGCAACAGGTACGCCTGATGATGGCTTGAGCAGGCTGGAGTACTTGATGCTGGAATTTATCCGTTTTGGTTTGGAAAATCCATATCAGTACGAAATTATGTTCATGATGCACGATGAAGAACTATTTGCATACTGTCGCACAGAGCAAAACCGTTGTGTGGAACTATTTGCGTCCATGATCCGTCAAGAATTGAGTGGTCAGGGGCATTCAGAGGAAGATTGCTCTAGGGTACCGAAAAGTCTGTTTTTATCCATGCATGGCTTTGTATCATTTTATATTCAGGACGGTTTAACATTTGAAGAAATTAGGCCCGCTGCTTTAGCACATGTAAAGCTGCTGTGCAGACACCTATGAGCGTACCTGCATTCACACACTTCAGCCATGAACATGTAGGGCGCTTTTCTGGGTGTATACACTTCATGACGGTGACTTATCATTACGTTACTTTGCGAAAGCGACTAAGAATTTAACAGACGATGATGCATCCAGTAGGAAAACATCATGGTCTGTTTTTTTACCCGGTCCGTCAGCCTTTCATGATCTTTACATGGTATTGGCGTCTGCGTGGTCCGTCGAATTCACAAAAATAAAGTCCCTGCCATCGTCCGAGCAACAGCTTTCCATCATGGATGATGATCGTTTGTGAGGGGCCTGTCGTAATGGATTTTAGGTGGGAAGCTGTATTTCCCTCCATATGGCGATATTGGGGATGCTCCCACGGATAAACTTCATCTAGTCTTAATATCACATCATGTTTGACGTCTGGGTCTGCATTTTCATTAATGGCGATGCCGGCTGTCGTGTGTGGACAATAAACAAGTGCGGTTCCTTGTTGGACCCCGCTTTTTTCGATCAATGAAGCAAGCTCTCGTGTAATATCGCGCATTTCATCTCGCCGTGTAGTGGATAATTCTAAAGTATGCAACAATAACTCCATCTCCTTTCTTCCTAATACTTTACCCTTTTAATTCCTAATATAATATATAGTTGACGAAAATTACTTTCCTTTGATAAAGTATCACATAAGAAAAAACATAGTATATACATTGGAATAATTAAATGATTTCAAATGAGGTACGTGCTTTGCGGGAAGCAAGGCTGCTGCTGTTCCTGAACAGGTCCAGAAGCGGAAAGGAAGTGTACGGATATGCATGTGGAAGTAAGAGGGTTAAACAAGCATTTCGGTAATTTTCATGCAGTAAAGGACGTATCTTTTGATATTCAGGCGGGCCATCTTATTGGCTTACTCGGTCCAAGTGGTGGGGGGAAAACCTCCATTCTTCGCATTTTGGCGGGTCTGGAGCAACCGGATGCGGGAGAAATTCATTTTCATGGAAAAAGGGTAAACGAGCTATCCCCGCAGGAACGTGGAATCGGATTTGTATTTCAAAACTATGCTTTGTTCAAGCACATGAGCGTCTACGACAATATTGCCTTTGGTCTGAAAGTGAAAAAAAGCTCCAAAACCCGCATCAAGGAACGGGTCACAGAGTTGGTCGAACTAACGGGGCTCAAAGGATTTGAGCATCGTTATCCGCATCAGTTGTCAGGTGGACAGCGACAGCGGGTTGCCTTTGCGCGTGCTTTGGCACCAGAGCCTCAATTGCTGCTGTTGGATGAGCCTTTTGCAGCTATTGATGCCAAGATTCGTCAGGAGCTGCGCACCTGGCTGCGAGAGTTGATTGAGCGGGTGGGTATTACTTCAATTTTTGTCACCCATGATCAGGATGAGGCGATTGAAGTAGCGGATGAAATTATGGTGATTAATCAGGGACGACTGGAGCAGAAGGGAACACCTTGGGATATTTATAAAAAACCGGGTACTCCGTTCGTGGCTTCCTTTATTGGGGAATCTACGGTGATTGAACAGGCAGGCAGTCTCCGAGGCTTCGAAGAAGCTGCTGGAGTGGGAACACGTGCCTTGATCCGTCCAGAGTATATTGATGTCGGGCCAAGCGAGGAATTTACGCTTCTGTCGGCGACTGAGGAAGGCACAGTGAAGCATTTGCATTTTCGTGGAAGTGAGTGGATGGTTGAAGTACAGGTCGGGGATCATCGTCTCATGACATACCGCTCGCTGGAGAAGTCTACGCTGGAACCTGGTCAGCAGGTGCGAGTGTTGGTGCATCGAGCCTATCTCTATAATGACCAGTCCAGCTGGATGGTGGAAAACCGCCTGAAGGAAGATCCAATGCCTATCATCATTTGAAAATAAATACGATCACGCATGAGGGGATGTCTGGCCGGATTTCACGGCTTTGGGCATGCTCCTTTTGGCGTTAGACGCTGGAAGGATTTACGCAGATGATTTACGTAGAATCGGTCTGTTCGTTATAATAGTAGTAAAAAGACCCAGGTAGATAGGAGTTAAACCATGAATCGGCTTATTTTTCTTGGCACGGGGGATGCAATGGGGGTTCCGCGTGTATATTGTGATTGTCTCGTATGCACAGAAGCTCGCACGACAGGGGCGAATGTAAGATTGAGATCGTCTGTGCTGATCGAAAGCGAGACGGAGGACTTTATGATTGATTGTGGCCCGGACTGGCGCAGACAGCTAGAATTACGCGGTTTGCGTTTTATCCCTACGATCCTTGTGACACATGCACATTTTGACCATATTGGAGGATTACCAGAATGGGCAGATGCCTGTCGCTGGACTGGGAACAGAGGTCGCTTGTACGCGCCACAGGAAGTGATCGACACGATCTTGCGTCAATTTTCCTGGCTCTCTGGAAACTTGGATCTTATTCCAGTAGACCAGGGAGCCCAACTTGGCGGATGGAATATCCGGGGATGGCGTGTGAATCACGGGAAGAACGGATATGCCTACGCTTATCGTCTGGAAAAGGACGGTTTCTCGTGGGCTTACTGTTCGGATTCGATTGGATTGAATGAGGTGGAAATTCTGCCCTTGCACAATCTGAATTTGCTCGTCCTGGGAACGAGTTTTTATCATGAGGAGGCCGAGTATGCCACCCGTTCCGTATATGACATGCTGGAGGCTCAGGAGCTTATAGGAAGGCTTAAACCCGAAAGCACAGTGTTTACACATATGTCCCATGATGTGGATGTCACACGCAACTATGGGCTTCTGGAAGGGATTAGCTTGGCACACACCGGCATGAGTTTGCCGTTAGAATAAAGGTGACCTTTACCTTTACATCGTTTGACTGATACGTAGAAGTGTGGAGATTCCTTCTTTGATTTGTAGCTCGTTGGCGTATGAATAGGACAGCCGTACATGCGTTTTACCCTCTGCGCCGATGGGATCAAATACATTGCCGGGGACAAAGGATACAGACTTTTGTACACTTTTGGCAAGTAATTCATTAGGTTTCAACGTAGAAGGCAGCTGGAGCCACAGGTTGAGTCCCCCTGCCGGACTGGTCCATGTCCAACCGGAATCGCGGAGACTGTCTTCCATCGTTTCCTTACGAATCTGGAGCGCAATGCATAGCTTTTTAATATGCTGCTGCATACGTGGAGATTGAAAGTATTGTAAAAACAGCTTTTGATTCAGCAGTGGCGATCCATTGTCCACCAACGCTTTGACGTTCAGCAGGCTGTTCATGAGCTGTGGACGGCAGGTCACGGCTGCGATTCGTAGACCAGGTGCGACATATTTACTGTAACTTCGAATGTAGACGACGCTTCCCGAAACATCATAGGCGAAAATCGGAGAAGGCGGCTTTTGCCCAAAACTAATGTCATAGGTGCTGTCATCCTCAACAATGAGACAGCCATAGCGCTCGGCTAGTTCTGGCAGTCGTTTGCGCTGCTCATCGGGTACTGTAAAGCCCGTCGGGTTGTGGAATGTTGGATTCATATAAAAGAGGCGTGGTTTTTCCGTTTTCATGCACCATTCAATCTGGTCCATATCATAACCTTCCGGTCGAATATCTGTCATCGTCAGCCGCGCGCCTTGTCTACGGAATATTTCCATGGCAGGGCCATAGGCAGGGCGTTCGATCAATACACGGTCTCCTGTATGGAGCAGAGATCGGGCAATTAAATCAATGGCTTGCTGTGCTCCCGAGGTAATCATCACTTCATCCGGTGATAAAGCAAAATGCTTATCCACGCTAAAATGCTGCGCCATGGCCTCCCGAAGCTCGGTATCACCCTGTACAGCGGAATAGGTGGCTGCTACTTTCGGATGCTTTTCAAAAACCTGCATCATCAGCTCTCCCCAAAATCGGTTGGGCAGGAGAGAGGGGTCAATCAGCGCTTTGGAAAACTGGAAATTCGCATTCACTGATTGAACGCGGGTAAGTCCATCCATTCCTCTCCAGGCTGAAACTGACGGATCATCTGCCGCATGGGCAGATTTGGAGTGAATCGTGAGGTCTATGGACGTATGTCCCGAGTAGCCAGCATATTTTGCATGTCCAGTCGCTTGGGAAGCATGAACGTAATATCCTGATTTGTCCCTTACATAGACCAGTCCCCGTTGTTTCAACTCCTGATATGCCCGGAAAACAGTTAGCCGATGTACACCCAGTTCCTGAGCCAAGCTTCGTACGGACGGCAGCTTCATGTCTGTTTGCCAATCCCCGCGATCGATCCGCACAGTTACATAATGGATAACCTGCTCATACAGCTTTAAGGCATGATCAGCTGGAAAAAGTAGATCGCTGTTGTTCTTACCCATGCTATCCACGCTCCTTTGTGTGTATTGTACTATATAGCACTTCAAAAACGTATACAACTGTTCTGTAGTTATACAACTGTTCTGTTCGTCTCCCTGTATGCTTAAAAGCAACTGAAGGGAGAGGGACGTATCATGATTGGGATCGCGTTTACAGTAATGTGTCTTATTTTTGGCACAACGTTTTTGGCTATAAAAGTGGGAGTGGAAGCCGGGCTTCCGCCGTTTTTATCGGCAGGGGTACGTTTTTTCGCCGCAGGTGCGATATTATTTATTGCTATGAAGCTGACCGGAAAGGTGAAATGGTCGTTATTATGGCGGAAGGAAATGTTGCTGATTGGAGCAGGAACGACCTTCGGTACATTTTCAGCCTTGTATTGGGCAGAGCAATATGTCAGCTCCGGGATCGGAGCTATTTTGTCAGCTACCGGGCCGATGATGATCGTCATTTTGCAATCTGTACTGCTACGGCAAAAAACGTCACGGATTACGGTCGTTGGCTGCATGATCAGCTTTCTTGGTGTGGTACTGGTTGTGCTGCCCGGATTGGCGGTTCAGATCAGTGGTCTGTGGCTGGCGGGATGCCTTGTCATTTTGCTGGGGGAGCTGTGTTATTCCGGGGGAGCTCTGTATTCCAAGCGAGTGATGGATGTATTTCGTGAAACGAACCCGATTGCCCTGAATGCGGCGCAAATGATCCATGGGGGATGGATGCTGCTGTTACTGTCTGCGATCACGGAACCGTGGAGTTCTGAGGGGTGGCAGTACCTTCCTGCCATGGGGTCTTTACTTTATCTGATCCTGTTTGGTTCGATGATTGCACATACACTGTTCTACTGGCTCATGGAGCGTACAAATCCCCTGTTTCCGACGACGTGGCTGTATATATCACCGCCGATTGCGGTGGGCTTGGGAGCGTTGTTGTATGGAGAGCATGTAAGCTGGTGGATGCTGGCTGGGGTGCTGCTCATTGTGACCGGATTAATCCTTATGAACAATGGAATTATCCGTCTGGTGAACAGGCGTAAGGTACGTTCTGCTGCCTGATATTTTAAAGGGGTCAGGTTATTATATGATCTGACAGAAAAGGCCTCCAAACTGTCGTATGTTACTGAACATGCGACGTTTGGAGGCTTTGTTGTTGTACTACTTCATTTAAGTATTATGGGAACAGTTACTTTTTACTTATTCAACATTGAGTACGAATTTGTCGATGGCGTGCTTAACACCGTCTTCGTTATTGCTGCGAGTGATGTAATCAGCCAGCTTTTTCAAATCAGGAATGGCATTCTCCATCGCTATGCCGAGACCAGCGCATTCAAGCATCTCATGGTCGTTCCAAGAGTCACCGATAGCAATCGTTTCCGACAGTTCACAGCCAAAATGGTTTGCAAGGAAGGTAAGCGCATGGCCCTTAGTGCCTTCATGATGCATAATTTCCAGAAAATGAGGCTTGGATTTTGTAATGTGAACTTCATTGCCAAGCAGTTCGCGAAGTTCAGGAATTAATTCATCCAACACTTCAGGCTCGTCGATAATCAGCAATTTAGGAGCCGGCTGCTCTATAACTTTACTGAATACAGGCTCTACAAAATATTCCGTGTTGTTCAGCTCCGTGTAATCTTTGATTTTCTGATTATCTTCACGTGTGTACAATTTGTCATCTATATACGTTTGCAGATGCAGATTGCGTTCCACGCAGAACTCATACAGGCGACGTGCAGCCACGAGTGGAACATAACGCTCATACAGCACGTTTTCGTCCAGCAGGTTTTTAACCAAAGCTCCTTGGTACGTAATAATCGGCACGTTCAAACCCGTCTGGCGAGCAATTTTGTGTGCAGAGGCATAAGCTCGTCCAGTAGCGAGGGTAACCACCACACCTTTTGCTACAGCAGCTTCTAATGCCTGTTGTGTCGCTGGTGTGACTTCTTTCTGGTCGTTAATGAGTGTATCATCAATATCAATGGCAATTAATTTATACATATCGGTATTCTCTCCTTTATCTCTATCATGGGGCAATGTTAAAATTGTATCTTATAATATTCAAAATGACAATATCGCAATGAAAAGGGGACGGCTCCTATAAGAGCCTGTCCCCTTATAACCACTGAAGTATTGGTTTGAAACGATGGGAAAAAGTAACGGTTAGTCTTCCAAAAATACAAGTCCAACAAAATCGTCCAACTCAATATTACCAAAATAGTGCTTCAAATCGAGAGAGGATAAGGCTTGACGTACCTCACCTTCATCATAACGCTTGCCGCGCAGGATATTTTCAATATCAGCAACGTCACCCACACCGAAGAAATCCCCATAGATTTTAATATCACGGATGTAGCCTTCCTTAAGATCCATGCGGATATCAATAATACCGACTGGAAATTTACGTGTGTGCTTGATATTGCTCTCGGGGGATAGACCGTAGTTCCAATCCCACGATTGGTAGCGTTCTTTGGATATTTCATGGATTTTGGCCCAATCGGTATCGGTGAGCTTATATTGAGGTACTTGATCCAATTCTGATCCGAATATGAAACGCAGCAGTTCCTCGCGAAATTGCTCTATGGTCATCTCACGGTCCATCAGTTCGCTGATGTTAGCCACGCGACTGCGGACGGATTTAGTGCTTTTGGATTTGAATTTTTCGGGATTGGCATGCAGCGATGCAGCCACATTATCCAGATTCAGGTTAAACATCAATGTACCGTGGCTGAACATACGTCCGCGTGTGGCAAACTGAGCGTTTCCTGAAATTTTACGTTCTCCGACCTGTAGATCGTTGCGGCCTGTCATTTCAGCTTCTACTCCCATTTGGCGGAGTGCATCAATCACAGGTTGCGTAAATTTGAGGAAATTATGAAAGGACTCCCCGTTATCCTTAGTAATGAAGCTGAAATTTAAATTACCGAGATCATGATATACAGCCCCACCGCCGGACAGGCGACGAACGACTTGAATATTGTTGTCCCTAACAAACTCGGCGTTGATTTCTTCAATAGTGTTTTGATGCTTGCCTATAATAATAGAAGGCTCATTAATATAAAACAGCAAATAGCTGTCATCCAGCGGTAGATGCTTGAGCGCGTATTCCTCAATAGCAAGATTAATGGCTGGATCGTGTATGCCCTGGTTGTCGATGAACAGCATGTCCATTCCTCCGTATATAAACTGTGTAATTTATGTGTGCCTCCTTCTATTGTAACCCAAGTGAGCCATGTACAAAAGCTCATTTGCATTGACGGGACGCAAAAAGCAGCCTCATAATGGAGCTAAATGATTGGAAACGGGCGGAAAGGATGAGAGGCAATGATAGAGGTTTATGGTCATGGCGGGGACAGGGAAACAGCTGCCGCGACTTTTGGCGGAGCTGCTGCGGATTTTGTAGATTTTAGTGCAAATATTAATCCGCTTGGTCCACCGCCGGAGGTGCTTGAGGCGCTGCAACACTCATTTGACACTGTGATTCGCTATCCAGACCCCGGGCATCGGAATTTTAAAAATATGCTCGCACGGCGACTGCATGTTCCACCGGAGTCGCTAAGTATCGGAAACGGAGCGGCTGAAAGCATGGCGCTCCTACTATTGGGACTAGCTCCTAAGCGTGTGGGTACAGTGGAGCCGTGTTTTTCGGAATATGCCGAGCTGGCTGGCAAATTCGGAGCCGAGGTCAACCGGGTGTATGGGAAGGCCTCGCTTCAATGGAAGGCGGACGTGGAGGACATCCTTCAGCTCATGGAGCAGGTAGATGTTTTGTTCCTCGGACAGCCGAATAATCCAAATGGCGTGCAATATAGTGAGCAGGAGCTGTGCGAGCTGGCAGAGGCGGCTGGCACAACGGGTACCGTGCTGGTGGTGGATGAAGCATTCATTGATTTTATTCCGCTGGAACGGCGAATCTCACTGCTGCCTGTGCTGGATCGCTATCCTCATGTGATTTTAATCCGGTCAATGACCAAATTTTATGCCATTCCTGGCCTACGATTGGGTTATGCGATTGCTCATCCGGACTATATCCGGCGAATGACGGCCAAACAGGTGACCTGGAGTGTGAATGGATTGGCATTGCTGGCTGGGGAGGCGTGTTTGAGAAGTGGGCAAGCATATGAGCGCCAAACACAGGAGCTGATTGCTGCGGAGCGCAACCGCCTATTGACCGCCTTGGCGGAATGGGGCTGCGGTGTCGTTCCCGGTGAAGCCAATTACGTGCTGGCAAGGGCGCCGGGTACGTGGAGCGCATCGGCTATTCAGCAGGCGCTTGGACAACGCGGAATTCTTATACGTAGCTGTGCTATGTATCCGGGACTGACAACGAGCCATTTTCGGATTGCGGTCAAGGATGCAGAAGCCAACGACAGGCTGTTGTCTGTATTGGGTGAAGTGCTGGAGGAGGAGCAGCGGCGTGACAGTTAGCTTGATTATCCTGGCAGCCTACCTTTTGGACAGGCTGATCGGTGATCCGAGGTGGTTGCCGCATCCAGTCATCGGTATGGGACATGCCATTTCGGCATTGGAAAAATTGATTCGCCGCCAGGTCCGAAGTGACCGGGGGCTGAAACGTGCGGGCATACTGCTTCCACTCATTGTGGCGGGAGGCTCCTTTGCGCTCGCCTGGGCGCTGTTGTACTTGCTTGCCTGGATTCATCCGTGGTTGTCTGTCGGCGTAGAAATGGTGCTGATTGCGACCACGATTGCTTCCAAAGGACTAAAGGATGCAGGAATGGCAGTATACCGAGCGTTGCAGGCGGATGATCTGGCAGCGGCACGGCGGGAGCTGGGCATGATTGTCGGGCGGGATACGCAACAGCTTGATGAGCCTGAGATTGTACGCGGTACGGTTGAAACGGTCGCTGAAAATATCGTGGACGCGATTATTTCCCCGCTTTTTTATGCCCTGATCGGGGGAGCACCCTTGGCGCTGGCTTATCGTGCTGTGAATACGCTCGATTCCATGGTTGGCTACAAAAATGAAAAGTATCTGCATTTAGGCTGGGCTTCAGCGCGTCTAGATGATGTGGCTAACTACATTCCAGCACGCCTGACAGCGGCAATGCTTGTCGTAGCGGCGTGGATGTACAAGCGAGATGCTGCAAGAAGCTGGCGCACAGTCAAGCGAGACGCTCGTCTGCACCCAAGCCCGAACAGTGGCTTCCCGGAATCAGCTGTTGCTGGTGCACTGGGGATTCGTCTTGGAGGCTATAATGTGTATCATGGCGTGCGCTCCTTTCGTGCATACATGGGCGATTGGATACGACCGCTAGAGTCGAAAGATATACGGCATACAATCCAGCTGATGTTCGCCGTGTCCAGTATGTTTGTAGGATTGTGTTTGTTAGGAGCCGCAGGTTGTTTTGCCTTGGGATGGGTGCGGTGAGGGTGAGGAGTGACACACTGAATAATGATCGAGCAGGAAGTGACATGATCTTGAAACAGGATATAACAGCAAAAAGGACAGTAGAATACGCACAAAGTCCGAACTCACAGGAGGATAAGGTGCCGTATGATGCTAAAGAAGATCTGCATTGGGACATGGAACTCGTGTTAGTTCGTCACGGCACAACCTTATGGAATAAGGAACGTCGATATCTGGGACACTCCGACTTAGGTTTGCTACCGGGAGCAGAACAGGAATTAAAGCCTTTGCAAGAAGAATTGCAGGGGCAGTCCTTTGCTCGAATCTATTGCAGCGATTTAATGCGATGTCGCCAGACCTTGCAGATCATTGTGCCGGAATCAGAATTGACGTCTGGAGGTTCCCTATCTATTATGTCTCCTATGATGGAACCACGTCTGCGAGAGCTTCATTTTGGCGAGTGGGATGGAAAAACGTATGACATGCTCAAGGATGTGTCGTTGTATCGCGCTTGGATTGATGAGCCACAACGGATAACCCCTCCTGGAGGAGAGTCTTGGACAGATTTTGTGAATCGTTTGCGGAAATTTCTTGACTCTCTGTATGAATGGCGTGTTGCTATGGAAGTTCAACCCATGGATTTGGCTGCTGGGCCGCCCTCTGTTTTGGTCGTTACGCATGGTGGCGTAATTCGTCAGTTAGCTTGCATGCTGATACCGGGCCATGATTTTTGGAGTCTGAATCCGAAGCCGGGAGAAGCATTTAGGATTCAATTGAGGCTGGCAGGACCGCACAATTACATAGCGGAAATGCTCTCTCATTAGGTTAGACACCAGCGGATAAAGAGGCTGTTTGGGTTGTAAGCCGCCTCATTTTAACCTATAATCATCAAGTAAAAGAACGGCTTGACTACCACTACATCAAATATCCAGCAGACGAGGTCGGCGCAGTGTGATGAAACTATGGTTTCCCTTGCCTGCGCTGTTAAAAGGGAAGTCGGTGTAAGTCCGGCGCGGTCCCGCCACTGTAAATGGAAACATGCCCGTTAGTCCTGCTTTATGTGCTACTAAGCATATGAAGGGATTTCAGGACATGCATCTTACCATAAGTCAGGATACCTGCCCGTCCGCCTGTCACCATAATCCTTCGAGGAAAGGATGACGTGTTCGCAGTGACTGTCCGTGCGGAAAGAAGCTGCCGCCTGCGCACGATCTGCGCTAACGTGACCCCTGTGTCCTGATATAAGGATGCGGGGTTTTTTAGATAGGAAAAGAAGGCTGGATTTAGAAGATATCTGATGATGATCAAGTAACGCTCTTAACGATTTTTTTATGAAGGGGTGCAAATCATGGCAGGAAAAAAAATAAAGGTTTGGACAACAGGTCTATTGGTTCTGATTTTGGCAGTTGTGCTGAGTGCATGTGGCGCTAAGGGAAAAAATGCTGAAAATAAAGAGAATCAGACTTCTGCACAGCAGCCAGGAAAGACCGTAACCGCACAAGAGCCTCCGAGCAAAACAGTTTACCCACTCACAGTTAAAGATGCAACAGGACAGGAATTTACATTCAAAAAAGCGCCGGATAAAATCGTTTCCGTCTCCCCGGCAGAAACCGAGGCGCTGTTCGCCATCGGGCTGGATAAGGAAATAGTTGGCGTCTCCGACTACTCTGATTACCCGGAAGCAGCTACGAAAAAGCCTAAAGTAGGCGGTATTATGAAACCGAACGAAGAGGCGATCATTGCTGCTAACCCGGGAGTCGTTTTTGCAGGGATATCGCTTAGTGAACAGGCTACGACCAAGCTGCGCGACATGGGAATTATGATTTTTAAAACGGAACCGAAGACAGTTGAAGATGTCATAGCTAACATCGAATTGTATGGGAAAATCACCGATCATCAGAAAGAAGCGAGAGCGGTGACTGACAAGATGAGAGCAGATGTAGCGGAAGTGAAAGAAGGAGTTAAAAATATCGGTAAAGGGCAGAAGCTGCGGGTATACGTCGAGTTTTCACCAGGCTGGACAGTTGGTAAAGGCGAGTTTATGGACGAGCTGATTACGTTGGCGGGCGGCGAAAATGTAGGTGCCACGCAAAAGGGGTGGTACCAAATTAGTGAAGAAAATATTATTGCTGCGAACCCTGACGTGATTTTGTACAGCAAAAGTGTCAAGGACGACAAAACTGGCCAGACGCTCGGCGAAATCATTAAAGCTCGCAGTGGATGGGATCAAATATCGGCTGTTCGCCACAACCGGGTGTTTGCCGTGGATGATAATTTGATCAGTCGTCCGGGTCCACGCGTAACGGAAGGTCTCAAGGAAGTGGCCAAGGGCGTGTATCCTGAAATTTTCAAATGAACCGTAAACTGATCGGCTTTGGAGGGACAGGTCTTGTCCTGCTGTTGCTGACGCTGCTGCTCTGTCTTGGCATCGGCTCGGCCAAGCTTCCGGTCAGCCAGATCACGGGCATTCTGGTTAACCACCTTCCATGGTTAGGCGATACGTTTACACCGGATTGGAATACATCCTCAGAGCAAATTATTTTGAAGGTCAGATTGCCACGAGTATTACTGGGAATGTTGGTAGGAGCAGCGCTGGCGCTGGCGGGAGCCGGATTTCAGGGTGTGCTGCGTAATCCTTTGGCTGATCCGTATACACTGGGGGTATCCTCGGGGGCTTCGGTAGGAGCGGCAGTACTGATCTATTGGGGCCTTCAATTTTCATTTGTTGGCATATGGACGCTGCCGCTAGTGGCATTTACGACCGGAATGCTGACGCTGTGGATGGTGCTGACGTTGGCACGGGAAGGTGGAAAAATTCCGACACAAAGTCTCATTTTGTCGGGTGTGGTGATGCAATCCTTTCTGGGGGCGGTTGTTTCCTTTCTGACAGCCATGTCGAAGGAGACGGTCAATGAAATATTGTACTGGACGATGGGAAGTCTTAGTCTGCGCGGTTGGTCATATACAGGAATCCTTTTACCTTATGTGGTCATAGGACTGGTATTTCTATGGAATCGGGCACGTGTGCTGAATATATTGGCTTTGGGTGAACGTCAGGCGGCTCACATGGGAGTTCATGTAGATGCGACAAAGCTATCTGTTTTGATCATTTCCACGCTGCTGACAGCTGCCGCTGTCTCGGTATGTGGAGTGATTGGCTTTGTGGGACTTGTTGTACCGCATATCATTCGTCTGGTGACAGGCCCTGATTACCGGATGATTGTTCCATTATCTGCGCTCGGTGGAGCCATTTTTATGGCTTGGGCAGATACGGCGGCTCGCACGTTGTTAGCCCCCACGGAAATTCCTCTGGGCGTGATGACGGCCTTTGTTGGGGCACCGTTCTTTGCATATCTCCTGTATCGGAACAAGAAGCTGCGCAGGGGGGAACTGCTGTGACAGAACAAAGTGAATCACAGAAAGTGCGTGATCGGGCATTAGAGGTAGCGGGTCTGACACGTGCCTATGGAGAGTTCCATGCGTTAAAGAATATAAGCTGGAGCGTCGACGAAGGAACTTGGTGGGGGATTATTGGTCCGAACGGCAGTGGAAAATCGACCTTGCTGCATCTGCTTTCGGGTGTAGATCAGCCAACTTCAGGAAACGTTCATATCTATGGCAAAAAGGTCGGTAGCTACAGCAGAAAAGAGCTTTCCCGACTCATAGCCGTACTCCAACAGGAAGGGCTTCCTCCAGTGGGATACACCGTCAGGGAAGTCGTAGAAATGGGACGTTTTCCTCATCAGGACTGGTTAGGCAGGGAAAAGGGTGTTGATGTGGAGGCGATCACGGATCGCGTGCTGGAGCGATTGGGTCTTACCACGTTGGCGGACAGAGCATTGGACCGCTTGAGTGGGGGACAGCGACAGCGTGTAGCTTTGGCAAAAGTAATGGTGCAGGAGCCACGGATATTGCTGCTGGACGAGCCTACGACCTATCTGGACTTGCGCTATCAGCTTGAATTTATGGAACTGCTGGCAGATTGGCGCCAAGAAACGGGTGTGACGATCATTGCGGTCTTGCATGATCTTAACTTGACAGCCCAATTTTGCGAAGATTTGCTTGTACTCAAGGATGGAATGGTTGAAGGATTGGGAGCTTCATCGAAGTTATTAACCGAGGATCGGATTCGACGAGTATACGGTGTTGAGCCTGTGATGCTTCCGCATCCTGATAGCGGTGTGCCGCAGCTCTTGCTGCGCAGAAGTGCTTCGGATACAGCAGATTAAATAAACGATGAAACACACTTAAAAAGAGCAGGGAGTGGAAGGTATGAACAACAAGCTGCGTCAGCTGATCGATAGCATCGCCCAGCCGGATGGGGTGGCGGCCTCGGCAGCTTCAGCCCATTTGGACCAATTAACAAAGCCACCGGGAAGTCTTGGAAAGTTGGAAAGTGTGGCCATCAAGCTAGCAGGAATTACAGGAGTGGACAAGCCTGAATTTGATCGTAAAACGGTTATGGTCATGGCTGCGGATCACGGGGTGTGTGAAGAGGGAGTCAGTGCCTTTCCGGCTGAGGTTACACAGCAAATGCTGTATAACATGCTGTCAGGTGGCGCGGCAATTAATGTGCTGGCACGTCATGCGGGCGCAGATGTCAAGGTGGTAGATGTTGGCGTGAATGCGGATGTCGCTCACGCGAATCTGGTGGACCGTAAGGTACGTATGGGTACTTCGAATATAGCTAAAGGGCCAGCGATGCTGCGTACGGAAGCGGAACAGGCGGTTTTGGCCGGAGCTGAAGCCGTAGCAGAAGCGGTCAAAGGTGGCACACGGCTATTCGTTACCGGAGAATTGGGCATCGGGAATACGACAGCCAGCGCTGCGGTCGTATGTGCTCTTGCCGGGCTAGAGCCGGAAGTTATCGTAGGCCGGGGAACGGGTGTAGATATGGCTGGGCTTACCCGTAAAATATCGGTTGTCTGCCGCGCATTGGACGTGAACCAGCCAGATGCAAATGATGCGCTCGACGTGCTCACTAAGGTCGGCGGTCTGGAGATTGCCGCCTTGGCAGGAGTCATCCTCGGCGCAGCCGCACATCGCTGTCCAGTTGTGCTGGACGGCTTTATTTCAGGCGCAGCTGCCCTCGCAGCGCGTGCACTTGCGCCTGCAAGCGCTGCGTACATGCTTGCTTCGCACGCTTCGGACGAGCGCGGGCACGCGGCGGTGCTCCGCCAGCTCAAGCTGGAGCCCATGCTTTATTTGGACATGCGGCTCGGGGAGGGCACAGGCGGTGTGCTTAGCTTGCACCTGATTGATGCGGCGTGCCGCATTATGCGCGAAATGGCGACCTTTGCCGATGCAGGCGTATCGGACGGTCAGGGAGCCGCGCAGCGATGAAAGCGCTCGTGACCGGCGGGGCACGCAGCGGGAAAAGCGACTTTGCCGAGCGATTATGCATGTCGCGCGCTTCGCGCGCCTGCTACATTGCAACGGCGCAAGCCTATGACATAGAGATGAAGGAGCGCATCGCCCTTCATCGGGTCCAGCGCGAGTCTGCCGGATACGACTGGAAGACGCTGGAGGAAGCGCAGGCGCTGCCGGAGCTGCTGCAGCGGCTTGGTGGCGATCAAGCGTCGCAGCCCGCGCCTATGGTGCTGGTCGACTGCCTGACCCTGTGGCTGTCGAACGTACTGCTGGCCGCAGGCGAGGACGGCGAGGCTTCGGCCAGAGCTGCCATGGACGCACTGGCGGCAGCTGTGGAGCAGTATCCAGAGCAGCTCGTCATCGTAACCAACGAGGTTGGTGACGGTATTGTGCCCGAATATCCGCTGGGTCGGCTGTATCGGGATTTGAGTGGGGTTATGAATCAGCGGATTGCCCGTCTTTGTGATGAAGTATTTTTGGTGACGGCGGGCATTCCCGTAGAACTCAAACAGTTGGAATATAAGCTATGAGCCGCGAACGTCAGGCTGTTGCTGCGGCTTTTCAATTTTTAACGCGTCTTCCGGTGAAGGCGGAAATAGATTTTTCCCCAGATTTGCTTAAACGCAGTGCAAGTTATTATCCGCTGGTGGGAGTGGTTATTGGCATCATTGTCTGGGGCTTTGCGGCGCTTACTTCTATGGTATTGCCACCGTTGCCGTGTGCGATTCTTACGCTTGTTATCTGGGTTTGGTTGACGGGCGGATTGCATTTGGACGGGTGGATGGATGCGGCTGATGCCTTATTCAGCTACCGATCCCGTGAGCGGATGCTGGAGATTATGAAGGATAGCCGTGTAGGAGCAATGGGCGTTATTGCTTGTGTGCTGCTACTTATGCTCAAGGCTTCTTTGCTGTATACGGTGCTGGTTGAACGGAATGTGTCTGGCTTGCTGCTGCTTCCGATGGTTTGGAGCCGCTGGTTTATGGTACATGCAATGAAACGCTGGCCTAAAGCCCGTAATGATGATGGGCTGGCTGCGCGTTTTGCTGATATGAGTGGTGGCCGCGTAGGGTTGGCCGTATTCTGGGCAGTATTAGTGACCCTAAGTGCTGCCGTAGGACAATATCTTCTGGCAGATTTGGCTACAGCAACAAGGGGGACTGGGAATCTGTCGTTGGCAGGATCCTACTTACAGACGTTCCTTTCATATTCTGAGAGCCTTCCAATCTCGCTAGGTTTTGTGTTGCTTCCGGTCTTGGCTTACGGTGTTGGAACCTTCACGGCAAACCGTATTAACCGCCGTTTGGGTGGACTTACAGGAGATATATACGGAACTTTAAACGAATTGCTGGAGACTGTTTTATTGTTGTTTATTGTCATTTTGTACGGGTTGTGACCAGATTTGAAATGAATTCGTTAAAGGGGAAGAGGCAATTGTCAACTTTCGAACCGTCCTACACAAACCCGGCAGCCGTATTAATGCTTCAAGGAACAGCGTCGGATGTGGGCAAAAGCGTGGTGACAACTGCGCTTTGCCGTATTTTTACGCAGGACGGATATCGTCCCGCACCGTTTAAGTCGCAAAATATGGCGTTAAACTCTTATGTTACCGAGGACGGCAAGGAAATTGGACGCGCTCAGGGGGTGCAGGCTGAGGCCTGCGGTATTGAGGCCACAACTGACATGAATCCGATTCTGATTAAGCCGGTCAAAGATATGCACTCACAGATTGTTGTACACGGTGTACCTTATGCCTATATGAGCGCCTCCGATTACCGGAAGGATTTTTTGCCAAAAGCCAAACAGACCGTTATGGATGCTCTGAATCGGTTGCGTGATACCTATGATATTGTCCTTATGGAAGGGGCAGGCAGCCCGGCAGAGATTAATTTGAAGGACCGCGATATCGTAAATATGAATCTGGCAGGTTGGGCGGATGCTCCAGTGTTGCTTATTTCAGATATCGACAGGGGCGGTGTTTTTGCCTCTCTCGTAGGAACTATCGAATTACTGGAACCCCATGAAGTACAGCGTATCCGCGGATTTATCATTAACAAATTCAGAGGTGATCTTTCTCTGCTTCAGCCGGGACTAGACTGGCTGGAAGAACGGACAGGCATTCCTGTACTCGGTGTATTGCCCTATCTGCCAGACATTCGCATTGAAGCCGAGGATTCGGTAGTACTGGATAAGAAGCCCAAACAATCTGCAAAGGATAAAGAACTGGATATTGCGGTGATACGATATCCGCGGATTTCCAATTTTACAGACACGGATGCTCTGGCCGCAGAGCCGGATGTGAGCGTTCGTTATGTCACTGAAGCCGGACAGTTGGGCGTACCGGATGCCATTATTTTACCGGGAACCAAAGACACCATTGGAGACCTACTGGAATTGCGTGAAAGAGGTCTGGAGGAGGACATTCAGCAGGCCATGAATACGGGACGCACGCAGCTCGTTGGCATTTGTGGAGGCTATCAGATGCTGGGTACCGCACTATTTGATCCCGAAGCCGTCGAATCTGGGTTGCCGCAGCAGGCAGAAGGGTTAGGTTGGCTTGCTCTATCCACGACCTTTTTAAAGGAAAAGCAAACCGTACGCGTACAGGGAACCCTGTCTAATCATTGCCCGCTTTTGCTTAGCACTGCGACTGATTCAGGTTCTGCCTGCAAGCCAAGCATTGAAGGTTATGAAATACATATGGGCGTTACGGAGTATGTTACGGAACCATGCGCACCTACAGATAGAACTTTAAACCTAAGCGAAATGAAAAGGTTATTCTATATCCGGCGTGGCGAAGGAACAGCTTTTGAGGAAGGCTGGGGGACAACAGACGGTAAAGTATGGGGAACCTATTTGCACGGTGTGTTTGATAATGACCGTTTTCGCCGGTGCTGGCTGGATGGATTGCGGCAAGCCAAGGGCTTGGCACCTTTAGAAAGCACTTTTACTGTACGTGAAGCCAAGGAACGAGAGTTTGACCGTGTCGCAGAGGTTGTCCGGGCTCATTTAGATATGGAGCGAATTTACCGTATTATGGGAATGGATTCATAAACTTCATGGATGATTATTAAAATCGATTTTAAAAAATAAAGAGGTATCTTTACAGCCATTTTTAAGACTGTGAGATACCTCTTTTTATTCAGGATTTTGCAAAATTCGATTCCAGTCGCTCTGAAGTGCAAGATATAGACGAACTAAACCATTTCGATCTACATCTTGTCCATTGGAAGTCGCTTATGGGATTTTTGCAAAATCCTCTATTGTATCGGCTTACGTAATTTTAAATTTTTGGACAGCCTTTTGCAGTTCGGTTGCTTGTTTGCTTAATTGGCGAACAACCTCGCTGTGGCTTTCCATTTCATTCAGTTGCTCATCGGCATTTAAACCGATTTCTTGAATCATATGCTGTGCATTGGCTGCGATGAGAGCTGTCTCTTCCACGGAAGCAGATACTTCCTCCGAGCTGGCGGATACCTGCTCCGTTGCTGCAGAGACCGTTTGAATCGTAGCATTGATCTTTTGCATAAGCTCACTTAGCTGGTTAAAGGCTGAACTCGCTTGTTGAACCATTTCCGTTCCCGAATGAATTTCACGGCTCACCTGGGTCACAGAGTCCACAGATTGTTGCGATACTTCTTGAATGGTAACCAAATAGTCGGAAATTTCTTGTGTGGCTTCTTTAGATTGCTCGGCAAGCTTGCGCACTTCTCCAGCTACTACGGCAAAGCCCCGTCCATGTTCGCCCGCACGGGCAGCTTCAATGGAGGCATTCAGGGACAACATTTGGATTTGCTTCGTAATATCGAAAATAGCCGAAACGATACTGCCAATGGCTTCTGAGCGCTCATTCATACTATGGATGTATCGAAGCGATTCATCGGCAGCATGTCCTACCTGTGACATTTGAGCTACAGCTTTTTGAGCGAGCGTATTACCGTTAACCGTTTCTTTCGTCGCTTCACTGATTTGATCGGATACATCATTGGCAGAGGAGGCGATGTGCTGAACACCTTGAGCGATTTCCTCCATAGCCTGTGCATTTTCAGCAGCAGCTGTAGCTATGCTGGTACTGCCCTTTGCTACTTCCTCTGCGGCAACTGTAGAGTCCTGCACTTTTACACTCATAGCCTCAGTCCGACGAAGCAGCTCGTCCGATCCTTCAACAACCGCACCGGATGTAGAAAGCACATGGCCGATCATTTCTTTCAAGTTATGAGACATGGATTGGAAGCTGCGGGCAAGTTGGGCAATTTCATTAACTCCATGAACCTTCGCTTCTTGTGAAAGATCACCTTGAGCAATTTTTTCGCTATGACGAACCAATTCAGCAATGGGTTCTACAACTTTACGTATCACGAGGGTAGAAATAATGCCGCCCAGCAGGAGCGTTGCCACTGTAATACCTATGCAAATCCATAGAATTTGTTGGGATTTTTCCTGTACAAATCCGACATCTTCGTTCACACCCAGAACTAGATTACTACCCGATATAGCAAAGAAGGCGGTTTTGTGTACTCCGTACGAATCGCTGTAAATTTCACTGATATTCATCTCGCCTTGTTTTGCTTTTTTAATATCCTCAACAGGAATGAGTGCATCCTTGACCTTGTATACTGATTTTACATTCCGTGCGACGATTTCGGCTTTACCATCCTTCACTACCGCGATATATGCCGATTCTAATTTGAGGGTATCGACCTTGTCCTGAAGATAGGATTCCATCTGTATAGCGGAGCCGGAATCAGAACCGCTTCCTTGCCCAGCCTGAACAGCTAAGGAAATATTGAGATCCTGATATACATTTTTAGCTCCAGTTTCTAGCAATTGGTCTACCTGAGGCATGACACTGTTATTAATGATACTCATGGATATTGCATAGAAACTGATGCTGAACAAAAGGGATGCAAAGAGCTGAATCAGCAAAAACATAATTCGTAATTTCGCGCCAATGGAACGATTAAAACTCTTCATGAAAATTCTCCTCTCACATGATGGTAATAAAATCAGACGAATTCCCTGCTTGAAGTAGGCCGCTTGTCCAATAGATACTTGACACGCCATGATCTACTTGTGTTCCTTTCCTTGCTTGAAGAAAAGACTGAAAATGTTCGGATTCTATGTATATTTCAGCTGTATTCAAGGGACAAGAATGTGAAAGGGAAGTAATCCATGATTTACTAAAAAGTAGGTTAGACCTATTTTACATAATTAACAGACGGTTGAATAGTCATATTTGCCCAAATACAAACAAAAAATATATAACTATGGTCTTAGGTGTTTAGATGTAAGTTAGGTGTAAATTATCGGTGCATAAAAACGAATAGATTACTCCTTCTTTAAAACTATTGTAAAAAAGAAGTAATATAAGTAGCATAAGGAATACCGCTTTTTTACAATATTCTTCTAAGCTTGGTTTGTAAGTTCGAAAGTGGTCTTCAATATACATATAAAAGGGGAAAAGGTTATGAATCGGGATTTACTTTCCAAAGAAGTGATTTCGCAGGTCAGAGGAGAAGATACACAGGAGCTGACTTCCGGCAGTTATAGAGCTGCCACAGGGAGAAATCCGATAAGTCGACTATTAGATTATGTATCAGGCGTATTTACTCCGATCTTGCCGGCAATGATTGGTGCGGGAATGATCAAAGTAATTATATTAGTTTTAATGTCCTTCGGTTTATTGTTGTCTGATCCGCAGGTATATACTATTTTAATGGCTATCAGCGATGGGATATTTTATTTTTTACCTATTTTTGTTGCGGCAAGTGCGGCAAGAAGGCTGCGCAGCAATGTGTTTGTTGCGGCAGCCATCGCAGCATCCGTATTCCATCCCCAACTAACAAGTTTGCTTCAGTCTGGTGAGGAGGTACGTTTTGCCGGTCTGCCAGTTATAGACCCACAAGCTGCTTCATCTATAGTACTCATACTTGTTGTCGTCTGGATAGCATCGTATGTCGAAAAATGGTTAGACAGGTATATCCCTTATTCACTTAAATTAATAGTTGTCCCGACGTTGACACTGATGATCACTATACCTTTAATGGTGTTCGCTTTCGGGCCACTGTGGAGTTATCTCGGCCAACATGTATCCGATGGACTAGGCTGGTTGTTTGACAATGCAGAAGTGTTTACAGGGTTGTTGCTCGGAGGCACGATGTCTTTGCTTATTATTGCAGGTATGCAATATATAATGCTACCGATTATGATCAGCTCGCTTACAACATTGGGTTACGATCATATTTTTTCCATAGTCATTGCAGCGGCTTTCGCTCAGGCTGGCGCAACATTTGGCGTATGTGTTAAATCCAAAAATGCCAAAGTCAAAACGTTGGCTGCGTCCACAGGTTTGTTGGCCATGCTGGGAATCATTGAACCGGCCATGTATGGTGTCAATATCCGTTTCAAAAAACCGTTAATAGCAGTTATGATCGGTGGAGCTGTTGGTGGGACATGTATGTGTCTGTTTGAAACGGAGCTTACTAGTATTGGTGTCTCTGCTGGGCTGCTCAGCTTACCTTTATTTTCTGAACCCACGCTTATTTACGGTATTGTGGGTATACTAATTTCGTTTGTTACGGCTGGCGTAATTACGTATTTTATGGGCTTTGTGGATGAAAAAGATGAGCATTCGCAAGTAGTTTCTACTTCTGACATGAATGCTTCTCCGAACTCGGTTGTGGAAAAGAGTTCTAATAGTTAAGATGCAACGCCAACGACCCAAAGCTCCATGAAAGTGTTTACAAAAAAATATTGTCAGCTCAGTGTTTATATGATACTATGGGAGCAGTTATTCAAAACTGCACAATCGTGGATTGTTACTGAGCATATCGGGCAAAACCATAAGCAGGCACTATGTGTCAGTTTTGGTTTTGCTTTTTTTTACTACTCCAAGCGGCTTAAGGTGATGGAATGAAGATAGCAAAGGTGCTGAATAATAACGTCGTAACGGTCATTGATGAACAGCAGAAAGAATTAGTCATTATGGGTAGAGGAATTGCTTTTAAAAAAAACACAGGCGATGAGATTGAAGAAGAGAAAATCGAGAAAATTTTCAAACTTGAAAGTACCGAGGTTTCCCGCAAACTCATGACCCTGATGTCTGATATCCCTATTGAGTATGTTGAAATTTCTGATGAAATCATCCAATATGCTAAAACGATACTTGGTGTAGAGTTGCATGACAGCATCTATATTTCGCTGACGGATCATATCCATTTTGCCATAGAGCGCTATCGTTTGGGTATGGATATCAAAAATGCACTTTACTGGGAAATTAAGCGGATGTACCGCAAGGAATTCACGATTGGGACCAAAGCATTGCACATGATTCAGGACAAGCTGGGAGTTACACTTCCGGATGATGAAGGAGCATTTATCGCCTTACATTTGGTGAATGCACAGCTTAATAGCGAAATGCGCGAAACGATAACCCTGACTAACATTGTCAAGGATATCATAAATATTGTAAGTCGCTTTTTTGTAATGGATCTGGATGAAGAGTCGTTAAGCTATTACCGCTTTATAACACATCTCAAATTTTTTGCTCAACGGGTAATGAACGGAACCCCTGTACAAAATACAGATAATTCCCTTCATGATATGGTTAAGGTTCAGTATAAGAATGCTTACGCCTGCGCGGAAAAAATAAGAGATTATACGACTAAAATCTATGGTCGAAGCTTGTCCCAGGATGAGATGTTGTATCTCACCATTCATATCGAGCGTATCATTAAAAATCAATGATTTCATGTGATCAGGGATTTAGGATTGCTACTTCTAAACCAGAAGGCAAAACCTGAATGCTGAAAGAAGATTGGCTTTTTATAAAGCTGTCTGCTTTCTGTATTCAGGTTTTTTTATTGCCCATTTTCGCATTTTATACCTTAAAAGAAAAGAGGAACACCTCATGGATCGAAATCAATTATCCAAAGAGATACTTACACTAGTTGGTGGTGAAGAAAACGTAGAGCAGGTCATTCACTGCATGACCCGCTTGCGATTCAACCTTCATGATGATAAGAAAGCTCAGAAAGAGCAGTTGCAAAAAACGGATGGCGTCATGGGAGTCATGGAGAGTGGCGGCCAGTTTCAGGTTATTATCGGTAATGATGTAGCTAACGTGTACAAATCGTTGGTGAGCAATATGTCCAAGGCTCCGCAAAGTGACTCAGGAGCAAGCACTGCATCGAAGAAAAAACAAAACCCGATCAGCAAACTGTTCGACTTTATTGCGGGTATGTTTACACCAATTTTGCCAGCGATCACCGGTGCAGGTATGATCAAAGGGATCATTGCTCTTTTAGTGGCAATGAACTGGATGTCCGATAAGAGCCAAACCTATACGATTTTAGCGGCAATAGGTGACGGTGCGTTCTACTTCCTGCCTATTATTCTGGCCGTGAGTGCTGCTAGAAAACTCGGTAGTAATATGTTTATTGGTGCGGCAATTGGTGCTTCCATTTTACACCCGACGATTACAGCTTTACTGGCATCTAACGTGAAGGTTAGCTTTATTGGTCTACCGGTGACAGCGGCTACGTATTCTTCGACCGTTATTCCAATCGTTATTGCGGTCTGGCTGGCATCTTATGTTGAAAAATTCATTGATAAGTATACACATGCATCACTGAAATTGCTCGTGGTTCCGACGTTGACTCTATTGATTATTGTACCTTTGACTTTGGTTGCTGTAGGGCCACTCGGCTCCATTATTGGTAATGGCCTGTCAGGTGGTATCTCTTGGTTGTTTGAAAATACAGGTGCACTTGCAGGCCTACTGCTAGGCGGTACCTTCTCCCTGATCATTATGACAGGTATGCACTACGCGTTGGTTCCTATTATGATTGGTTCTATTGCAACGTTGGGCTTTGACTACATGATTCCGATTATGGGGGCGGCTAACCTGGCACAGGCTGGTGCTGCACTGGGTGTATTCTTAAAATCCAAAAATGCCAAAGTCAAAACAGTGGCTTTCTCGACGAGCTTGACGGCTATTATGGGTGTAACTGAGCCTGCAATGTATGGTGTGAATATGCGGTTTAAAAAACCATTTACTGCTGCGTTGATCGGCGGAGCTGTCGGCGGGGGCTTTATGAGCTTGTTTGGCACAAAAGCGTATGTCATGGGTGGACTCGTGGGTGTGCCTGGTCTGGCGATGTTTATTGGACCGACTTTCTTGTACGCAATCCTTGGTCTCATTATTGCATTTGTGGTTGCTGCGATTGTTACCTATTTGATCGGCTTTACAGATGAAAAGAACGAAGAAGCACCACAAGCAACAACAGACGCTGCCGGAGACATCTCTACTGATGAAATAGCGCAATCTGCTGTATCCTCACTGCCGAAAGGTGAGAAAATCCCGGTATACAGCCCGATTATGGGTGAAGTTAAGCCGCTCAGTGAAGTCAATGACCCTGCATTTTCTCAAGAAATTATGGGTAGAGGTTGGGCTATTGAACCATCCGAAGGCCGGGTTGTTTCCCCAGTTGATGGCACAGTGTTCTCCATTTCCAAAAGTGGGCATGCTGTTGGATTGGTGAGTGATTCAGGACTTGAAATGCTCATTCACGTTGGGATGGATACGGTTAAGCTAAAAGGACTTCATTTTACGCCTCATCTTAAAGCAGGAGATCGTGTGAAGGTAGGAGACCTCGTGCTGGAGTTTGATCTGGTGGAAATCCGCAAGGCTGGTTATGAAACGATAACGCCTGTTATTGTTACGAATGTAGCTCAGTTTAGCGAGTTGGAGTTCGCTGGTAATCAGCATAAAGTGGTTAAGGAACAGGAACTGTTATACACAGTGATCGTCTAACGGCTGAATAAAAATTTTACGCCTAAGTTGAATACATGTCGTTTTTGTTCAGGACAAAAAACAGCAAGCCTTCGAAAGATGAAGGCTTGCTGTTTGGCGTTTTCGATAAAATCCAAAGTTGAAGCGGCTTAACTATTTTATTGTTATAAAACCTACAAAAATAGTTGGATTTGTGATATAGTAATCTTCGGATTGAAGGATCACCTTATAAAACATATTAAGTATAAGTTTGGAGGAAATAATACATGGATACCTTCTTTATTATTTTAAATGTAATCGTGCTGCTTTTGCTGCTAGGCATATTGGTCTGGATACAGAAAAAGCACATTTCCTTTACAAAAAGGGTATTTGCCGGACTTGGCTTCGGACTGATCTACGGGGCTATTCTACAATATGCTTATGGTGCAGGCTCAGAGGTCATTACAAAATCGGTTGATTGGTTCAACCTCGCAGGTAACGGTTATGTCCGTTTGCTGCAAATGGTCGTTATTCCGCTTATCATGGTGTCGATTATTTCGGCTATTATGAATTTGAAGGGAAGACAGAACCTTGGCAAAATCAGCGTGTCCATTATTGCAGTACTACTGATTACAACGGCAATTGCTGCTTCAGTTAGTATTGTAACCAGCCTGTCGTTTGACCTAAAGGCAATTGAGATTCAAGGTGGGGAAAAGGAACAAGCACAGGGCTTGAAGATGGAAGAGCGCCTTGGAACAGTTCAGGACATGACCATTCCACAGCAGGTGCTGGAATTTATTCCTTCAAATCCTTTTGAGGATATGACGGGAGCACGTCGTACGTCGACGCTGGCGGTGGTTATTTTCTCGGCCTTTATCGGGGTGGCTGTACTCGGATTGGATCGTAAAAAACCAGAACAGGCGCAAACCTTCCGTAAAGTGATTGATGCAGTGTACGCTGTAGTGATGCGAATTGTAACGCTGGTGCTGAGATTGACTCCTTACGGTATTTTAGCACTGATCACTAAAGTAGTAGCTACGACCAATCCAGATGAAATTTTGAAGCTAATTAAGTTTGTGCTCGCTTCTTATGTGGCTCTGTTGGTCATGTTTATCATTCATCTTATTTTGCTGGCCTTGTTCGGCTACAATCCGGTGACGTATGTGAAAAAGGTATTGCCTACACTGGTTTTTGCTTTTACTTCTCGTTCCAGTGCGGCGACCATTCCGTTAAATGTTGAAACACAAACGAAAAAGCTTGGTGTGTCCGACGGCATCGCGAATCTGTCTGCGACCTTGGGAGCGACTATTGGGCAAAACGGCTGTGCTGGTATTTATCCGGCAATGCTGGCGGTTATGATTGCTCCAACCGTGGGTATTGATCCAACGAGCTGGGATTTTATCCTCACGCTGATTCTGGTCGTTACGGTCAGCTCGTTCGGCGTGGCGGGTGTAGGCGGTGGTGCCACTTTCGCTTCCCTGATCGTGCTTTCCACCATGAATCTTCCAGTGGCATTGGCAGGATTGCTCATCTCAGTCGAACCGTTGATTGATATGGGACGCACAGCGTTAAATGTCAATGATTCTATTACTGCAGGTCTCATTTCAGGCAAGGTGCTCAAGGAGAACGATCAAGACGTATTCAATAATCATGGTATGGATTTGGATGCAACGGCACACTCTTAAGTAATGATAAATGAAGGGTGTACGATCAGTCTCATATCACATCTGTAGCCTATATAACACACGTACTGTATGTACGCTGTACAAAGAGCCGGCCATAAGGTCGGCTCTTTGTATTGAGTTTAGGGCAGTGTAAATTATGGCTGTTCACAAATCCTAATCTATGATACATTAAAATAATGTTTTTCCGGCTTGCTTCGGATGAACCGCGGTTCGCAACCATCCCGCGCTATCAAAACTAGGAGGATTTCATGTTTAATCTGTTATGGGGGGCAGCTTTTGTCCTCGTCAATTTTATGTTCTTTTTGTTATGTTTTCGGTTGTTCGGTAAAAAAGGGCTGTACGCCTGGATTGGTGTTGCTACTGTACTGGCCAACATTCAGGTAACCAAAACGATTGATCTGGTCGGCATTACCACGACATTGGGAAATACGATGTATGTTTCTATGTATATGGCCAGCGACTTACTGAATGAAAAATATGGGCCTAAAGAAGCGCGTAAAGCTGTGTGGTTCGGCTTTTTCACTCTGATTATGACGACGATAACGATGCAGATGGTGCTGCAGTTCCAGCCTACTGCAACGGATTTTGCCCAGACACCGATGCAACAGCTGTTCGGATTGTTGCCAAGACTTGCGCTTGCCAGCTTGACAGCCTATGCGGTCAGTCAATTGCTGGACGTGCGTCTGTACGCCTGGATTCGCAAGTTCTTCCCGGAACGTCATCAGCTCTGGATTCGCGGCAATGGCAGCACGATGATCAGCTCGTTTATAGATACGCTCATTTTCTGTACTATTGCCTTTTACGGTTATGCGTGGGGGATATGGCTCGAGATATTATTCACCACCTACATCTTAAAATTTGTACTGACCGCGGCGGGTACACCCATTTTGTACATCGCACGCAATTTCCGCTTTATAGAAGAGGAGGGGCAAACCCTCAAGCCATGATGGCTTGGGGTTGCCCCTCCTTTTTTTCATCCTTTTTTACATACCAATATAATGAATAGCGATGGGTTTATCCGAGCACTGTCAGTTCTTTTGGAAAAGAGGTAAGCACTTCAACACCATTAGAGGTGACCAAAACGTCATCTTCAATCCGCACACCGCCGAGGCCTGGCACATAGATGCCGGGTTCGATTGTGAACACGAAGCCTTCATGAAGCAGATCGCTATTGCCTCCGTGTACAGATGGATATTCGTGAACACTCATACCAAGGCCGTGTCCAACTCGATGGTTAAAGGCAGGGCCGTATCCAGCGGCTTCAACAACAGCCCGTGCTGCCTGATCTACGGATGCGCAGGAAACTCCCGGGCGAATGGCAGCAATTCCCGCTTCGTTCGAGCGAAGAACCGTATTATAAATCGTTTCCAGCTCAGCAGATAGCTTTCCAAAAGCAAAAGTACGTGTAATATCCGAAGCATAGCCATCGGAGTATACGCCCATATCAAACATGAGCAGATCGCCAGGCTGTAGCTTGCGGGTGCCTGGAACACCATGAGGCAAGGCTGTTTTGGGTCCAGACAGCACTGTTGTGTCAAAGGACGGGCCATCTGCGCCGATCTTCTTCATCTGGTATTCGATTTCTGCCACCAGCTCGACTTCCGTCACCCCTTCGCGCACATGAGTGAGACCGTGACGAAGAGCATCTTCTACCAAACGAGCTGCATGTTTCAGACGTTGTACTTCCTCAGGAGTTTTTCTCACACGCATTTCTTGAAGCACAGGACCCAGATCCACATATTGAGCCGCGCCAATAGCAGTATGTAACTGTTCATAACGGAGGACGGAGACGTGCTCCTTTTCCAGCGCGAATGTTTTCACTCCGGTGCCTGTACGTTGACGCAACAGATCATATGGATTGTCCGTATCGGTGTGGGTGGATATACGAGTCACAGAAGAAGCAGCTTGGGCGGCTTCTGCATCCAGAGCGGGTACGATCAGTTCTGGTTCTTGGTCTCGAAGCAGCACGAGACCAAGAAAACGCTCATGCGGATCACTGGCAAAGCCCGTCAGGTAGTAAATATGTTTGGGATCGGTCACAAGCAGGCCATCCCAAGATTGTGATTTCAGTTCATCATATAATCTTGTAATTTTATCATTCATAGAGTCTCATTCCTTTCTGTCCATGTATTCATTATAGCTCTTATTACATCATAATTTATAGCTTTGAATGGCTTACTCTCTTGCCTGACTTAATGTTTGCAGACGTGCTTGTACGTTCTGATCATAGTAGCCGCCATGGTAGCAGATTACCTTTTCAACATCCAATACCGTCAGCTTTTCGAGGCTCTTCAGAGCCAATGGCATATCCGGCGTAGCCGACTCAGCAGGACCGACCAGTTCACCTTCGACTACCAGCAGTTCATCTGCTGCCAATAATAGCTTTTGTGCGGGCACATACAAGCTGATATGCCCGGGCGTGTGACCGGGTGTATGAATAATCTGTATGCCCCCACCATAAGGCAGATGCTCACCGTCCTCAAGAATATGAGCAAAGCGCAAATCTGGCAGGCGGCGAATCATATCCTCTGCTTGCTGCTTGAGCACAGTATCCATTTGTTTAATCCGTTCCGACGTCAGCTTCACAAACGGTCGCTCTCCTGTCATGTAAGGAACGTCATCCTTATGGGCTAACAGGGCAGTATTCGGCAGCAGATCCAGCAGTGCATGAACATTTCCGATATGGTCAATATCCTGATGTGTTAAAATAATTCTTTTCACGCGGCTGATATCCTCACCCACATCTGAGATAGCCTTGCGTAATGGCTCCAATTGGCCGAGCATTCCCGTGTCAATCAGTGTAAGTCCATCCTCGTCCTTGAGCAGTACAGGATAAATAGTCGTTTTTCCAAAAAAAGATTCCATAGGTATTTCCAAAATCAAGAGTTGAGTTCCAATATTCATATTAAGCTGCTTCAGAATCCTTGACTCCGAAACATACCTCCCGTCTCATCGTGTTAAATCGCTTTCCCCGTTTTTATTTTTCCTTATCTTCAAGCTCTATTATAAAACCCTTTGGGACTAATCCGCAAAACAACTCGATATGGCTGATCGGGCGCTTGTCTTGTACAATAAATAAATCACACCATAGGAGGCGGATACGAATAATGAATCAGGACCAATCTTTTTCCATTGAATTTGCGTGCAGAGAGGATCTTCCCGATATTGTGGATATTTATAATTCTACGATTGCAGGACGAATGGTCACCGCAGATCTGGAACCGGTGACAGTGGAGAGCCGCATTCCATGGTTTGAGGCTCATCAGGAGAACCACCGCCCTTTGTGGGTTTTAAAGCAAAAGGGGACCATTGCCGGTTGGGCCAGCCTTCAGTCCTTTTATGGGCGTCCAGCTTATAACGGTACAGCAGAAATTAGCATTTACGTCCATGAGGATTCTCGTGGAACCGGAACAGGAAGTCGACTGGTACAGCATTTGCTAAATGAATGTCCGAGACTGGGGATTACAACGTTGTTGGGATTTGTTTTTGGTCATAATGAGCCAAGTATTGGGCTGCTGCGGAAGTTTGGTTTTGAGCAATGGGGGTACTATCCGCGTGTAGCTGTGCTGGACAGCATAGAGCGAGATTTGGCGATATTGGGCAAGCGAGTGGATGAATAATAGTTTATGACAGTTAAATATTTTTTGTAATGTGTACAGAAAAAGGCTGTTTCCAAAATCGTCTCATACACTGCGGATGAATTTGGGAGCAGCCTCTTTTATTTTGCTATTTTCATCGCTTTTAACGCTGAGGTCTAAAACGTATGTTGTGAAAAATTTGATTAAGCACCTCAGAGAGCACCAAACCGACAGCAATAGCTCCTGCGATCATCAGCGTGCTCAGGGCCAGCTCCAGTGCCTGAGGATAATGTTGTTGTACGAACTGGCGCATGGCATTATAGGCCATTCCCCCTGGAACGAGCGGAATCATGCCTGCTACGCTGAAAATAATCACAGGCATTTTGTACAGCCGCGCAAAGCCTTGACTGACGATGCCGATAAGGATCGTTGCTAAAAGGCTGGCGCTCACAGGTCCCATGCTGTCCGTGGTTGAATAATAGACCAGCCAGCCTAGCATACCGACAAAACCACATTGCAGCAGCGAGCGCCGGGGGGCGTGGAAAAGTATGCCGAAACCAGCGGTGGCAATAAAGCTTGTGAATAATTGTGCAAGCATAGACTTGAATCTCCTCCGAATCACATATAAGAAATGATAACCGCAACGCCAGCTCCAATGCCGAAAGATGTCAGGCAAGCATCGGCTCCCTTGGAAAGACCCGAAACCAGGTGTCCGGACATTAAATCACGAATGGCATTTGTAATTAACAAGCCTGGAACCAGTGGCATGACGGAGCCAATTATAATTTTATCCATCATCTGTCCCCAGCCTACTATCGTTAACAGAGCCGCTAGCAAGCCGATTAGAAAAGATGCAGAAAACTCTGAGAAAAACTTGACCTTAACGAGCCTGTGAAAATACTGTACGGCTGCAAATCCGATACCGCCGCATAACACAGCTGCGGGGAAGTCTCGCCAGACACCACCAAACATAATCATAAAGCAACCGCTGGCCAACGCAGCAGCCATCAGCTGTACACGGTTGGAATAGCGGAGGGGGCCACGCTCAATCTCCGCAAGCTCCTTGACGGCAGCGCGGGGAGACAAATCACCTGTGCTGATTTTACGTGAAATGGAATTGACCTCTGTCACCTTGTGCAAATCGGTGGTCCGCTCTACGATGCGGATGAGCTTGGCAGGCTCCGAATCATTAATAGCAAAAAAAATCCCAGTTGGTGTTACATAGCTATGGGACTGGGATATGCCATAGGCTGAAGCAATGCGGGACATCGTGTCTTCAACACGATAGGTTTCGGCTCCATTTTGCATCATCAGTTTGCCCGCCAACAGACAAACTTCAATGATTTCAGGAGTAGGATAGGAATGATTATTCATACTCGCTCTCTTTCATTCGTACCGGGCCGTTCGACCCTATTATTTTCATTTATTGTAGCACAAAAAGCCGCCTTTTCAGAGGCGGTTATGTTAGGGGGAATCGAAGTTTTCGTCAAGATTCTATCATATCGGGAATAACGGTATAGTAGGACTCTTCCAGATATGTTGCGGCCTCAGATAGGCCCATCAACTTAAGCTGTCCAGCTACAAAAGCACGAAGGGCAGAATGGGTGAACAGATGCCGTGTCTGGGCATCCCGAATAAAGGCCAGTCTGGCTTCACGCGAACCGTTATAGAACAATTCACGTACAGCTTCGCCTTGTTGTTCCCAAAGGAAAGGCTCCGTTACGGTCAAGAGGGTACTTTCCATAGAAGAGCTATGCTTCGCGGAAGAAGATACCTGAATGCCCAAGCCGTTCAGCGTAGGAGCTGCTTCATTGTGCTTCCGTTCTGCTCGCAAGCTGTCGATATAGGCAGCCATATCCTGAATCGGTTCGATACCAAAGCGTTCCCGAAAGGATTCGCGTACAAACGCGGTGCGTTCATCTACAAGCTGAGGCAGTCGCTGACCTGCATGTCCAGAATAGTCGTCTCCGCTGGCGTAGTATCGTTTTAATGAACTGTTCTCTGTATAAACAACGCTTAAAAAATCCTGCAAATGACGGGCAACCACCCATACACCCGTCCAATCGACGGGAGATACGCATACGATAGGGGCCTGTGAAAGGTCCTTTTCAAGACCAAAATCCGTTAAAAAGCCATAATGTATTCCGTCCACTCCTGCGTGGGCAAAAGGAATAACATCTGGTGGTGTAGCCATATATCGTGGCGCGCGGCCCTGCTCCATAATCAATCCCAAATCAAAACTCAGAGAATGCCGGTTCGCTTCGAGCTCCTTTTCAAATTCTATAAGTGCCTCAATCAAAGGTGTAGCTGATCCATAGGCTAGGTTAGAACCGGAATCCATCGTGTATGCCTCCCTTATCCAATACATCCATAAAGCGTTCATCCCTAAAAGGTACGTGATTTTACACGAAATGTAAACCTGTATGACGAATATTTTCAAAAATGTGACCTTTTACCCGTGTGTTGTCAAATAAAACGCTTTCGGGCAAAGCAGGACAAGATACCTATGTTAGCTCGGTAGAGAAGTAAAGTGGGTTTGCGAAAATGCGGTCTTTTCAGTGTATGTTAGCAACCGTGAAGTGTGATTGCAGGATGCGCGGTGTGAAGGACAAGGTGCAACGTAACAGGCCAACGGGTATAATATCAGGACAAGGTGAAAAGGAGCGTCATCCGAAGATTTAACAGAAAGAAGTGGGCATATGAACTTGCAAAAGAAGGCTGTTTTTTTGATGTAGATGATACGATGTACGATCATTTGCACCCTACACGCGATGCATTGCGTACAGTATTAGGATTAAGTGAGCGTTTTCCTTATGAGAAAGCCTACCATCGTATTCGCTATTACAGCGATGTACTGTCGGCTAAAGGAGGACTATTGGAGGGGAAGGCAGGGCCGGATGAACTGGATGAGATGAGGGAAGGCCGTTTCATTCTGGCTTTACAAGAATTCGGGGTAGAAATTACCCGTGAGCAGGCAGTACATGTTCAGCAAGAATACTTGGATCGTCAGTACCGAATTGAGCCTTTTGAGGGGGCTACCTCGTTAATAAATGATTTGAGCTCGGCTGGCTTTTTGGTTGGATTAATTACAAATGGTCTTGAAGAACACCAGATGAGCAAGATCAAGGCGATGGCGTTGGAAAATCATGTTGCGGCAGAGCATATCTTTGTATCTGGGACCGTTGGCTATGCAAAGCCTGATCCGCGCATCTTCGAAGTAGTGAATGAGCGGACAGGAACGTTAGCAGAGCATTGCTGCTACATTGGGGATTCCTGGCGTAATGACGTGGCGGGAGCTATAGCTGCAAATTGGCAGGTGATCTGGTTCAATCACAGGAATGCTCTCCCGGAAACTGATGTGCTGGGGGACTATAAAACAGCAGCAAGCTATGCAGAGTTAAGAAGGTTGCTGCTGCCGGACGCTCGTTAGACACGGTACATACCGTATTTTTTTAAAGAATTAACCTATTTTGAAGCCATTCCAAAAGATAAACCGTAATACTATTTATCTGTTATAGAACTAACTTCATTGGTAAAGGTTTAGAACAGAGAAGGAGGGGATCGCGCATGGTAGAACAATGGAGGCAGGCAGAAGACATCATAAGTCAAGTGACCGTATACAGTACAGAGGATAATGATCCGGTTACCATTAAAACAGCTACTCAAGACGTCCGCTGTATTGGCATCGGGACAGATGCGGCCGTATTTACGCTCGATACGTTGCCAGGCTACGCGTTCAAGGTGTACTCAGACATGGCGATCGAGAAGAAAGATGCGGAGGCCGACGTATATGAGCGTTTGCGAGGGTCTGACTTTTTTCCTCATTATTACGGAAAAGGCGACAAGTATATTGTCATAAGTTATGAATCTGGTATTACGCTGCTGGATTGTTTGCTGCAAGGAATTCCTGTGCCAGAGCAGGTCATTCTGGATGTGGAAAAGGCGAGGGAATTTGTCCGGTCCAAGGGGCTGAATCCCCGTGATATTCACCTCAAGAATGTACTTATGCAAGACGGGCGTGCCAAGGTATTGGACGTATCGGAATACGTGAAGGAAGGCGATGACAAGCGCTGGGAGCATTTGGTGTGGGCATATCATACGTTTTATTCCGGTATCTCGGAGGTTAAAGTGCCCTCATGGATTTTGGATACGATTAAAAAATGGTACTACAAGCTGGATAACTCCAACTTTAATCTGGAGGAGTTTGCTCAGCGTGCCAGCCAATTGTTCTCTAAATGGAGGTCATAACCGCTGTAAAGATAACGGATATGAAGTTTGATCTCTCGATAGCAAAAAGGATTGCACCCGCATTAGGGGAGCAATCCTTTTCTTTTATCTGAAATCCCGAGGCACTCTTCTGGCTGTACCGCTCGCAATCGCGGCTTGGATTACCTTTTCACGTACCCGCTGAACCGCACTCTCGTTAAATACACCTGGGATAATATACAACTTGTTTAGTTCTTCAGGACGGATCGTGCCTGCGATGGCCTCTGCGGCCGCCAGCTTCATCTCTTCGTTGATTTCACGGGCACGGCAGTCGAGCGCTGCTCGAAAGATGCCAGGGAAACAAAGTACATTGTTAATTTGGTTGGGATAGTCCGAACGTCCGGTGGCGATGACACCTGCAATGTCCTCGACGTCCTCTGGCGCAATTTCAGGAACCGGGTTAGCCATAGTGAACAGCACCGGGGCTTCTTTCATACGTTTCACGTCTTCTCGTTGCAGTATTCCACCTGCCGACAGACCGATAAACACGTCAGCGTCCTTCAGAACCTCGGACAGCGTGCCCGACAGCCGATCAGGGTTGGTATGCTGTGCATACCAGTTCCACATTGGATGCTCGTATGTTTCATCAGCTGTAAGAGCCCCATGGCGATCTACGCCAATGATGTTGACAGCCCCTGCAGATAGCAAAATTTTGGTGCAAGCCACACCCGCAGCCCCGATACCACAGACGACAATTTTGACGTCAGACAGGGCTTTGCCGACAACTTTGAGCGCATTGATCAGCCCTGCGTATAAAACGACAGCTGTGCCGTGCTGATCGTCATGAAAAACAGGTATGTCCAGCTCTTTACGTAACCGCTGTTCAATCTCAAAGCATCGTGGCGATGAAATATCCTCCAGATTAATACCGCCAAAAGCTGGGGCCATTTGCTTAATGGCCTTAATGATCTCTTCGGTGTCCTGCGTATCCAGACAGATTGGAAAGGCATCGACGGAGCCGAGCTGCTTGAACAGCATGGCTTTGCCTTCCATAACCGGCATGGCTGCATAGGGACCGATGTTACCTAGCCCGAGGACAGCGCTTCCGTCAGAGACGACAGCGACCGTGTTGCGCTTGATCGTCAAACGGAAAGCTTTGTCGGGTTCCTCGTGAATCGCCATGCATACGCGTGCCACATCGGGGGTATATACCCGGGATAAGTCATCGCGGTTTTGAATTGGGACTTTGGGCTGCATTTCAATTTTGCCTCCGAGGTGTAGTAGGAAGGTGCGATCAGAGATGGATAATACTTTAACACCTTGTGCTTTTTTAATTCGGGCAATCATACGGTCGATTTCTGCTGGATCGGCAATGGTAACTGTAATATCCCTCACAGTGACCTTCTCAGAGGTGCTAATGACGTCAATGGCAATCACATCTCCGCCATGTTCGTTTACCAGCGTAATCAATTGACCAAATTGGATGTGCCCGGTGGAAATTTCCAATCGTAAAATGATGTTTTTACCGCCAATACCGCCTTGCATACAAATTCCTCCTTTGTTTTCCATAACAAAATCATACGTAGGATCAATTGATTGCGCTTACAATAAGAAGCGGATGTAAAATCCATGCTGTTACTTTAAATTAGTGGTTTCTTCCCCTATCATAGTGAACAATCTCTCGCTTGTACAGATCAAGTTGAGTACTATCTATTATTTTGTATTTAAAAAAGGACGAAAGCCCGGCTATATCCCAGTCCAAGCGAGCATCCTTTTTTCAATGAAATGATCTATTTTATTTTTACGCATTCGATCTGTTACGTCATATTTTTACCGTAGTAAATTTCGTCCATTTCGATTTTGAGACGTGTTGATATATTTTGTTGCTCTTTTTCACTCAGGCTTTCCTTGGTGTAGCCGAACAGGTAATTGTCCAGATCGAATTGTTTTAGCTTACATTTGGTATGGAAAATATTTTCCTGATACACATTCACGTCGATCATGTCATACTGACTGCGCACTTCGTCCGGAATATAGTTTTGAATGGAGGCGATATCATGGTCGATGAAAAGCTTATGTCCATTCGTATCACGTGTGAAGCCGCGCACCCGATAATCAATCGTCATAATGTCGGTGTCGAAAGAATGAGTCAAATAGTGGAGTGCCTTGAGCGGGGAGATTTCCCCACAGGTAGAGACATCAATATCTGCTCGAAACGTACTGATCCCCTCGTCTGGATGATATTCCGGGTAGGTGTGAACCGTAATGTGGCTTTTATCCAGCTGTATCACGACAGATTCAGGTAGGGGGCCGGGTGACTCGGCATAAGATTCAGTCGGTACCTCCACAATGGGTCCTTCTGATATAAGTACGGTCACGCTGGCTCCTTGAGGTACATAATCCTGCTGGGCTACGTTGAGCACGTGGGCGCCGATAATGTCAGATACATTTTTTAAAATAGCTGTCAGTCGATCTGAGTTGTATTGTTCATCAATATATTCAATGTACGCCTCGCGTTCTTCTTTGGTTTTGGTGTAACAAATATCGTACATGTTGAAGCTCAATGATTTGGTCAGGTTGTTAAATCCGTGCAGGGTAATCCGCTGTTCCGGTGTTATGGTCATAGGCTATTTCCCCTTATAGTCGCAGTATTCGTACATAATATTCCCAACACGCCTTTTCATATACCGATTCATAAAATCAGTTTTGTAACTGTTAGATTAAAGGCTTGAACAAGTATGTCTTACCCGTTTGGCATAATTAAAAACAGGTAGGGGAGTGGCTTTGTTTTTACATGTATGGAAATTTTAATGTATATATATTTTATTTCTTACTCAGCAATTTTTAAGTAACAGGACTTATAATGTGGACTATGCATACGAAGAAGGAACTGAATGGACAGAGGAGTCGTAGTAAGACATAAGAACCGGGTTAGTCATTCATTAATTTAATGTGTTTCACCTTCACAATGCCGAAAGCTTAACCGAATATGATTATAGACCCAAAAAAATAGTGATTTTGTATATTGCGAAAATCGAGAAAAGCAACTTCAGCTAATAATAGGCGTATAATGAAATAAACGTAAGAAGCTGAGAATTATGAAGTTAAAATGAATTTTGATAGCAAAATTCATTTTATAAACCGATCAAATATTACTATAAGGATTTTACAAAATTCGATTCCAGTCGCTCCGAAGTGCAAGTTATAGACGAACTAAACCATTTCGATCTATATGTTGTTCATTGGAATTTGCTTATTGGATTTTTGCAAAATCCTCTACTGTAAAAAACGGTGGAAGGAGTATCAAGATGCTGGCTTTGTCCGATCCGGCCTGGACTCTACTCCAAGGCCCCTACGGTTCCTCTCAATACGTCCCAGAAATGTTGAAACAGCTCCAAGCCGGATATGACGGCGAAATGGCTGACACCTTGTATTGGGAGGAACTGTATCACCAAAATACATTGTATACTTGTACATTTGCGGCTGTTCCTTACCTTGTAGACATTGCGTTAAAAAGTTCTGATATAGGGATTCGTGCAGATATTTATAACATTTGCGGAATATTCGAAGCGAAGAATAACAATCCCTTACATACCAAAGTTCCATTGGAATTTACAAGGGATCAGGTGAAAGTGGATTCTAGTGTGGCTGAATATATTTATGCGCAATATCGGTGTGCCATTGTCCGACTTGCAGAATTGACTGAAGAAATGGTGCTCTATGCGAAAGAACACGAAGGAGATGTAGGTAAACGCTATGTTCTGGCTGCGGGTGCCGCTTTTCAGGGATATCGCTGCATAGCTTATATGCTACAAAGCTTCGATACAGGTGACGAATATACGCTGGATTGTCCGCATTGCGGTACCCCGCTTTATATTTGGCCTGATGAACAGAATGACACCCTGGTTGTCTATGATAAGGATCCTGTAAATTCAGACAATCTGGTTCCCCATCCGATCCGCCCCCGTTCATTGGACCATAAAGGTGCTAATATACAGTGGTTACACGAATATGCCCAAAAAATTGAAGAGAACAAGCTTCTTGCTCAATTACCCTATTTAATCGGTTGGCTAGATTGTCCAGTGTGTAATACGCCCATATATATATGGGATGAGTTGATGAAAATGGCTGATGGTGTTCGGAGGTATACCGCTTAATCAATCAAAAAAGGGTGCTGTTTTCTACAGCCCCCTCATTTCCTCTTCTATTTTTCCATCTAATCTCCGTATGCTTTGCTCAATTCTATTCCCGAAACGGATTCAAAAAAGTTTTAGGAATATCGGATTCAAAACGCAGCAATACTCCGGTGACGGGATGAATAAATGACAATACCCTCGCATGTAGGCCAAGGCGCCCAATCGACTTGGATTTGGAACCGTATTTTTTATCTCCAACGATTGGATGACCGATATCCTCCATATGTACGCGGATTTGATTTTTGCGTCCGGTTTCCAAACGTACTTCCAGCAAAGAAAAATGACGATTGGCTTGAAGCAGCTTGTAATGAGTAACTGCGTGCTGTCCGTCATTCGGATAAGGACTGGAATACATTTTTAGCGTCTTGCTTTCTTTCAGCCATGAGGTGATTGTACCCTCAGCTTTTTTAACCTGTCCTTCTACAAGAGCAATGTATGTTCGTTCATACACAACTTCCTTCCACGCTTTTTGCATTTCCTGCTGTATGGCTTCGCTTTTTGCAAACATCATCACTCCTGATGTATCACGATCCAAACGATGCAGTACAAAAATACGATTGTACGGATGTTCGCGCCTCACATGGGCCGTAAGCTGGCGATAGGCTGTTACTTCCTGCTCCTGCGCTGAAGCCACGGACAGCAACCCGGCATCCTTATGGATAACGATAATGGCTTCATCCTCATGCAAGATACGTAGCCCAGTCAGTGGTACGACGGGAGTTACTTTTTCCTTGGAAAGCGCGACAGTCTGACCTTGCTCCAGTGGAAAATTGTGCACGGTACGCGGAATGCCGTTGACGGACACCTGCCCACGAGCCAGTGCTGATTTAATGGAGTTACGACCCATGCCAGTCACATGCTCTACTAAAAAGCTTAATAGCTCGGCAGGCTCCTGGACGATGTATGTTTTGGCAGGGGCTTTATCAAAAGCATTCGTTCTCCGTTGAGCTTCCGGTCTATGGGAGCCAGATCTTCCGGCAGGTTTGTGACTGCGTTTGGAATGGCTTGCGTTTGACGTAGATTTTGTATGATTTTTCCGTTGGGGTTTCCGATTGTTCATGGGTTCTTTCTCCTTCTTGGAACCGTGTCTCTTCATAATTATGGACAAATTTGCGGCACCGTGTTCACTATATCATGAGAAAACAGCGAACGCCATAAGGGACTAAACCAGATTGGCAGTCTTCTAGCGGTTGAACATTACCCTGAACCCCGGTAAACTAAAGGTAACGAAAGAAAAGCCGATATGCGTCAAGGACGCTAGAAATATGAGGAGTTTTGAAACTATGAGTGTACAAGCACCAACATTGGAACGGGCGCAGGACTTGCTGCAAAAATTTTATGGCTATCCCGATTTCCGGGAGGGACAAAAGAAAATTGTGGCCAGTATGCTGGAGGGCAACGATACGTTGGGCATCATGCCGACAGGGGGCGGAAAATCGATATGCTACCAGATCCCCGCGTTGTTGCATGAGGGGCTGACCATTGTCGTGTCACCGCTCATCTCGCTGATGAAGGACCAGGTGGATGCGCTGACCACCATGGGGATTGCTGCTGCCTACATCAATAGTACGTTGAGTGGTCGAGAAGTGAATGATCGCATACGAGCCGCACGGAATGGTGACTTGAAGTTACTGTATGTCGCACCGGAACGACTGGAATTGGACTGGTTTCGCGATGAAATGGCTCAGTTGCCGATTTCCTGCGTTGCGGTAGATGAGGCTCACTGCGTATCCCAGTGGGGCCATGATTTCCGTACCAGCTATCTGGCTGTGGCTCCATTCGTGGACGGGCTGTATGAACGCCCAATCGTGGCGGCGTTTACGGCAACGGCGACACCGCAGGTCATGGATGACATCGTGCGCCTGCTTCGTCTGCGCTCACCGGAGACGTTCGTTACAGGCCTTGGACGGCCCAATTTGGCGTTCAGTGTGCTGCGTGGGGAAGACAAACGCAGCTTTTTGCTGAATTATACCCGTGAGCATGAGGGTGAATCGGGCATTATTTATGCGGCGACACGTAAGGACGTGGACGATTTGTACCAACGGCTACGTGACGCAGGCATGGCGGCCGGACGCTATCATGCCGGGATGACAGATCAGGAACGTGCAGATAGCCAGGAAGGGTTTCTGTACGACGATATCCGTGTCATTGTAGCAACCAATGCCTTTGGCATGGGGATAGATAAATCGAACGTACGCTATGTCATTCACTACAACATGCCTAAAAATATGGAGGCTTACGTACAAGAGGCGGGACGCGCAGGACGTGATGGCGACCCGAGTCAATGTATTTTGCTGTTCGGACCGCAAGATATTGTGACGCAGAAGTTTCTGATTGAGCAAAATCCACAGGATGAAGACCGCAAGCGCAACGACTACCGCAAGCTCCAGCAGATGGTTGATTATTGCTACACGACTCGTTGTCTACGTACGGCACAGCTTGAGTATTTTGGAGAAGCGGAGGAGCATGAAGCTTGCGGCATATGCAGTTCATGTACAGATGAACGGGAATTGGTTGATATGACCATAGATGCGCAAAAGATTTTTTCGTGCATTCATCGCATGCGGGAACGTTATGGGGTCTCGATGGTCGCTTCGGTGTTGAAAGGATCGCGTAACAAAAAAGTGCTGCAATATGGTTTTGACAGCCTGCCAACATATGGCGTGATGGGCAACCGGACGGAAAAAGAAATTGCCGAAATTATCAATGTTCTTGTTTCGGAAGGCTATCTAATGTTGTCCGAGGGACAATATCCGGTCGTACGCTTGCAGCAGCTTGCGGCTGAGGTGCTGAAAGGCCAGCGAGAAGTCATGCAGCGTGTGGTGCGACATGCCACGGCTTTTGCAGGTGGAGCAGGTTCACGCGGACGACAGGGACGCGATGCATACCCGGCTGCAGTCAACGAAACCGTGTTCGAGCAATTGCGCCTGATCCGCCGCGATCTGGCCGCTCAGGAGCATGTACCGTCTTATATCATTTTCAATGATGCAACGCTGCGTGAGATGAGCGTAGCGAGCCCGCAATCCGAGGCAGACATGTTGCGGATCAAGGGTGTCGGCGAAGTGAAGTTCCGCAAGTACGGCAAGCCGTTTCTTGATTTTTTCCAAAATCAGGGGAGTATCGGGGGAACGGTAAGCGAGGACGAGATTTATGCAGACGATGTGTACGAGGATTTTGAATAGCTATACTAAGGTAAGGGGATATAACAGTTCATGCAAACTATAGAAGGTTGTGACCTATGAAAGTCATTTTATCAACGTTAAATGCAAAATATATTCATACCTCGCTGGCCATTCGATGCCTCAAAGCCTACAGTGAAAAGGACTTTGATATCGAGTTGGCGGAGTACACGATTAAGGACCCGGTGATGAACATCGTATCCGATTTGTTTCAACGCGGGGCAGATGTCATCGGCTTTTCCTGTTATATTTGGAACATTGAAGAGACGATCAAAGTCATTGATGTGTTGAAAAAGATTATGCCCGAGGTCAAAATTGTTCTGGGTGGTCCAGAGGTATCCTACGATACGGATCACTGGATGAAGCGCTTGGCGAATGTGGATTTTATCGTGGTTGGTGAAGGAGAGGAAACCTTCCATCAACTGCTGCAGGAGCTGGAAGGGGATGGCAAGTTCCATTTTGTGTATGGACTGGCTTACCGTAAGGGAGAAGAGGTTATTCAGATGCCCGGTCGCCCGAAAGCGGACTTGAACGAGCTACCGTCGCCCTATCGTTTTGCAGAGGATATACCGGAACTTGGGAAACGGGTTGTTTATTTTGAAACGAGCCGAGGCTGTCCGTTCAGTTGCCAGTTTTGTCTGTCGAGCATCGAAGTTGGGGTGCGCTATTACGATATCGAGCGTACAAAGTCGGATATTCTGTATCTGATCGACAATGGAGCCAACCTAATTAAGTTCGTGGATCGGACGTTTAACATTAAACGCGATTATGCGCTGGAAATGTTCAAATTTTTGATTGAAAATCACCGTGGTTGTGTCTTCCAGTTTGAGATTACGGCAGATATTATGCGTCCCGAAGTATTGGATTATTTAGCGGAAAACGCGCCGCCGGGCGTGTTTCGTTTTGAAATCGGTGTCCAATCAACGAATGATCCTACCAATGAGCTGGTTAAACGTCGCCAGAACTTTACCAAACTTTCCCGTACTGTTACCAAGGTCAAACAAAGTGGTAAAATCGACCAGCATTTGGATTTGATCGCCGGATTGCCCTTGGAGGACTACAACACATTCCGTAAAACGTTTAATGACGTTTTTGCGCTCGGCCCGGAAGAGCTTCAACTTGGCTTCCTCAAAATGCTGCGTGGCACCGGACTACGTATCGACGCAGACAAGTATAACTATACGTATATGGATGTTGCGCCGTATGAAATGTTGAGCAATGACGTCCTTTCCTTTGCCGATATCGTCCGGCTCAAGCGCTTGGAAGATGTATTGGAAAAATACTGGAACTCTCATCGTATGGATCATACAGTTAACTATCTGATCGAGCGCGAATTCTCGTCCGCCTTTGATTTCTTTCAGGAATTCGGAGACTACTGGGAAGGACAGGGCTGGCAAAAAATCGGGCATCAGCTCGAAGACTTGTTCACGCGTCTCCAGTCCTTTCTAGAATCGCGTGGAACAAAGCGAATGGATATGGTGCTTGGATTGATGAAGCTTGATTATTTCCTTAACCATAAATATAAGCCGCGTAAAATTTGGTGGGAGCATACCTTGGAGAAGAATGATTGGTCCAGTTATATGAAAATGGTTCTCCAGCATCCGGATGCGCTGTTGTCGCCTGTGGTTGCAGATTTTGTGGCAGATGCGAGCAAGGAGAGTACAGGTGGGACGGATGTAGGCAGTCAACAGTCGCAGCCATACCGCGAGATTATTCCAGCCTTTGCTTCCTTGAAGCTGAGTGAAAAAGAACTGCAAAAGCACGCTGTGCTGGATGTACTGCCGTTCAGTTTGGATCATATTCTGAGCGGAGGAAGCCCATTGACAGCCGAAGGCCGCACCCTGCTGCTTGTAGTCTATCAGCAAAATGGACAGCAAAAACCGCTCTACTACACCATGCCGATCGGCAAAAATATCGCCGCCATTTAAATAAAAACGCCAGAGGGCATCGACTTTGATATACCAAGAGTCGGTGTCTTTTTTTGTTTTATAAATAAATAGGCGCCCATCCAAATTTTACATTCGCATAATCTATTGCTTTACGATGCTTTACAAAACAAATATATGATTACTTTATCATATATGAATATCAAATTTATTGGAGTGTGACCTTGTGAAAAAGCGTTCGATGAAAAAGAGTATCCTTGCTTTAGGTGCCATTACCGTTTTGAGTGCGCCATTGTTATCTGCTAATATCCCTAACGCTTTTGCAGCCTCATCTAATACCAAGTCTACTACCGCACAGGTATCCAAAGGACTGAAAACTTCGTCAGCGAAAGTCGATGCTCCTAAGAATGTCATTCTTTTTATCGGCGATGGTATGGGAGAAGCAAGTCGCAACGCGATTCGCTTGGCGACGGTAGGGAAATCGGGATTACTTGAAATGGATAACATGCCTGTAACCGGCCTGGTTAGTACAAGTTCAGGGGATAACCTGGTTACGGATTCTGCCGCGGCTGCAACTGCCATTGCAACAGGTGTGAAAACGTATAACGGCGCAATCGGAATGGATTTGAATAAAAAACCAGTGACAACGATTATGGAGCTGGCTAAAAAAGCAGGCATGTCTACAGGTGTCGTGACGACAAGCCAAGTGACAGACGCAACGGGGGCCGCCTTTGGTGCGCATGTCGAAAAACGCTCCGCTCAAAGCGAGATTGCCAAGCAGTATCTGGAGAAAAGCAAGCTGGATGTTATTCTGGGCGGTGGTGAGGATTTCTGGTACCCTGCCGGAACAGTAGGCAAACATCCAGATGCTCCGGCAGAAGATCCTGAGGAAGCTAGTAAGGGAACTCAAGGAAATTTGGTAGAACAAGCGAAGAAGCTGGGTTATAGCTATGTGACGGATCAGACAGAAATGAAAGCAGCTAAAGGTTCTAAGTTGTTAGGGCTGTTCGCCAATGAAGAGATGTTTCAAGCTCACAACAAGCTGGGTAACTCTTACAACCCAACGGTTTCTCTACCGGATATGACGGCTAAAGCGATTGATGTTCTTTCCAAAAACCAAAAAGGTTTTTTCCTGATGGTAGAAGAAGAAGGAACGGATGAGATGGCGCATGACAATGAAGGGGAGTTAACGATTAAGGCTGGGCAACAACTTGATAAGGCCGTTAAAGTAGCTAAAGAGTATGCCAAAGCGCATCCAGATACATTAGTGTTGGTGACGGCAGATCATGAAACGGGCGGTTTGGCGATTGAAGGTGAAGATGCGGAGGATGAATCCGGTGAAGGCATTTCCAAAGAGGATGGCCCTTTTACTGTAAAAGGCTCCGATGAGAAGTTTTATATCGACTGGACCACGGGTGGACATACATCTGTTGATGTGGCGTTAACCGCGATGGGACCTGGGTCTTCTCAGTTTAGCGGGAATTATCCGAATACTGCCATTCATGACAAGTTAGTAAAGTTGCTTCAATTAAAGAAGTAACATGGTGTGAAAGGAAAGCCGCCCCTTAAAAAGATGTGCCATATTGGCAATATGGTTTTTCTTGTGATAAACTAAAGCTAATAAGTATATACTGAAAAAGAGTAAGGATGCTGCCAACATCCTCACTCTTTTACAACAGCCGCTTATAAGGGCGGTGGCTGTAGGGTTGGATTAGTAAAATAGACCGCTAACCTTTTCCAGAGGGCGGTCTATTTCTTTTTCATGTAGGTAATGAACATGCCGAATATACTTAACCTTTACTCCTCCGTTGTTTTCTTCCCCCACACAAATTTCATTATAAAAAATATAATTGTCAGCATGATGAGAAGCAATGCCATCTGCAAGCCATAACGATGGATTAGTTCTCCTACTGCTTGTACATGATCGCCAAAGATACGTCCGAGCAGAAAGAAGATCAGCGTCCAGATCAAACCCGTTGAATAAGAGAAGAGGGCATAGCGCTTGAAGCTCATTTTATTGATTCCGACAATATAAGGGATAATGTGACGGACGATCGGCAGCAAATAACTGATGCAAATAGTGAAGTTTCCATACTTATGTATCAATTTTTCCGAAAACGTAATGTACTTGTCCATTTTTTTCTTCCGGCGTAAACGTTCTAGAATAGGTGTGCCCACGGTTCTCCCCAATACATAACCTAAGGACAAGCCTGATATAACCCCAAGATATACAATTAAAAAAGCGGGTAACGGGTGAAGTATGCCCATGCCTGTTACAGCCCCGCCAGTCATCACAATGACTTCATCCGGGATGGGCAGACCTACAATTCCAAGCCATAGAGAAAAGAATAATGCTGCATAGCCGTATTGTTCGATGATGGAAATTAAATATTCCACGTCCATACCCGTACTCCTTTCTTATGTTTTCTTTCGGCATACATACACGAATGCGGGTGGAACATTCATAGGCACAAACTTGATTTCTTCAATATCAAACCATTCACCTAACTGCTGTTTCATTTGCTTAGAGTATTGAAAGGCCACAAACATTCCTCCATCCTTGAGTGATAGATGAATTTGTTCTACAATTTGATCCCGCATCGCTTGTGGAAAATTGAAAAATGGTAGTCCGCTGATTACGCAGTCAAGCTGTTCTATTTGGGCATTTTTCATAGCAAGCTGAAGCTCACGCGAGTCGGAATAGCACAGATAATTCGGGAATCTTCTTTTTAAACTCTGCTGCATGGTTTGGTCCTTTTCAAAGAGTAAAACCTTGGGTTGAAATTTAGCATCAGACGGAATGTATTGAGTAATTGCCCCCGTGCCAGCACCAAGCTCGGCAACAGCATGAACTTCACTCCATGGAATGGATTCTATCATATTTTTAGCTAAAAATCTGGAACTTGGTGTTACACTACCCACATATGTAGGCGAGTACAAAAATTTGACTAGGAACATAAGTCTCTCGTGAACCAAATGGCTAATACGGATCATACATCATTTCCCTACTTTCAATTTTTAAAATACGTTCATTTATTCTTTGCTAAGAGTAACAAATTATCCCTTTACTTACTCCTGTCTCAAGTAGGGTTGATCCCCCCGTCTTGCGGAGGGGATTTTCCTTGACTATGGTCTAGGAAATAATAAAAGGGTTACGGTATTAATGAGTCTGTATTTATTCAGTTATCATTCAGCATACCCTCAGGTTGCATTCAGATTTGTTACCGATGAAAGGTAGGTGGGCAGCTAAAAACATTATGTACACTAAGAGGGGATCTACTTTGTCATTATCCATTAACAGGCATCTCATCACGACTTCCTATGATCAATCGAATACGGTGAAGTCAAATGAGAATGGACTAAATACCGCGGGTCATACCACACACAAGAAATCTAACGATTCACTCGAATTGAGTAAGGAATTCATGGAATACACGGGAGGAATGCAGACTCCGCTTCCTACGGAAAACTACAGTAATGATTACAAGTACGACGACCAGGATACTATTGCACTAACTACAGACCAACAGAAAACGCTGTTGTCTGATCTGCAAAGTTACCTGATGTCTTCCAGTGCTTCCTCTGATACAGATGATCACACCAATAGCACGAAGAATCCGTTGGCTTCGGTTAGAGACTTATTAGCTGATGTGGATATTTCGACGGCAACAGATGAGGAAGTATCGGATCTATTCGATAAGATAGCAGAAACGATCCAAAATAATCGTCCTGCCCCGCCGCCTGAAGGTGACCCGTCCCATCCTGAAATGGATAGCAGTGGTCTGCCTCCTATGATGCAGGCAATGGGTGGAACTATGCCTCCATTCGCATGGAATATCCAAGAGGCTTCCAATCAAGTGGATAACAGCACTACATCTGAGAAAGAGCTTACAGTAGATGAAAAAAGATCCTTGCTGAGTGATTTGCAGAGCGTTCTGAGTTCCAGTCTTATATCCGGGTCAACAGCTTCGGACAAAGATCAGGAAACAGATCTGCTTTCTGCATTAAAAGACGCGTGGGGAAATACAGATGAATCGAATGCCATAGCTTAGAACCGGTTAGCCCACACGTGTAAAACTCATACTTTTATAAAGGGGAAATCTCGTATGAACATTTCATCCACATCCAGCAGTTCAATATCTATTGCAAGCACATCATCATCCAGTACCAACGATACAGCTAGTCTGGAAAAGCAAAAAGCTCAACTTGAAGCGGAATATAACAAGGTACAGCAAAGTAAGGATAGTAAAGATACAAAAGAAACAAAAATGAAGCAGCTTCAGCAGCAAATTAAACAGATTGAAGCTCAAATTGCACAGCAAAGTTCGCAATCCAGCGGCACGTCAACTCCAAAAATGGAAAATCCCGCTCCAAGTAACACGGAAACAAATCGTATCAACAGCGCTAACAGCAGCGATATTACGGGAGTTGGGAAATCACTGGATATTTCAATTTAATCATCCCCTCTCTTCTCCTGTATGGCAGACGATGTATAAACGATAGCAGGTTCTCCGTTTCATAGGGGCCTGCTTTTTTCGTTTACTAAATATTTTGCATGAATCCAGGGAGCGACTTTAATCAGCGATATTTAGATTAGAATAATTCTGTCCATCTAAATGGAATCATGTGACTAAACATAGAAAAGTATATACAATATATAACAGTAGGAAGATGAAAGTATTTTAACTCTATTATTTTCTATATTTAAATCAGTAAGTGCTGGTAATCATTTTAAATTGGAGGATTTATGCCATGACGCTGGAACCTCAGATGAATCGAAGTAGTAGAGATGAAGCGTGTTTAGTCAGAAACAAGTTGATTGAGTTTAATGCGAAACACGTCCCAGCAGATATTCGAACTCGATACGAAGAGATTAATCTTACGCTCAAAGATGAAGACGGTCAGGTCATGGGCGGTCTCCTAAGTGTACTATGTTGGAACTGGGTGGAGGTTGATATTTTGTGGGTAGATCAGCGTTACAGAGGAAAGGGCTACGGTTCACAACTGCTTGGTGAAATTGAACAGATTGCTAGAGATAAAGGGTGTGATTTTATACAACTTAATACGTTTACTTTTCAAGCGCCTAAATTCTATGAAAAGCATGGGTATGAAGTCGTTGGTGTCATTGACGATGCTCCGAGAGGCTTTAAACACTATTATTATAAGAAAAGTATCTACTGAGGACTCTATATATGCGTGTACAGATCAAGGAAATAAATAAAGATCAGCATATCATCATTCGTAGTATTGGCGAGGAAAAAGTATACGGCTACTGGACATATTTTTGGCATGAACTGACTTCCGGATATGCGTATGTTGTCCCGTATGAACAAAGCTTGAATAAGATGATTCCCGGTTGTGTAATTTCGGTCGAGACTTCTCAATCCAGTATAGAGGGGTTCAGAAGGCTGAAGTCTACTGAAGAGACAGGGATTTTTCGACCTCAACCAAAGCTAGGCGACTATTGGATTCAAGGAACGATACATCAAGTGATACAGGGCGAAGCAGGCGAGATAGAATGTCTGGAGATTGTAGTAGGAGACACTACGTTTATTTTGGATTCTAAAGAAATGAATGGTGATGTCAACGTTAAAGCGGGCGACGGTGTCGCCTTTGAAATCATAGGCCTACAGTTGTTTGACGAGGGACTGTGATCGTTCTATGGCGATTGATTGGAAAAGAGGTGACATATGTCTAATGATTATAGTAAATCGAAAACGTTGGGAGCTTTTCTGAAATCACGTAGAAATCGACTTCAACCAGAGCAGGCAGGCCTTAGACTTTCACAGGGGCAGCGAAGAACACCGGGGCTTCGCCGAGAAGAAGTTGCTATGCTGGCAGGTGTCAGTGCGACGTATTACACATGGCTGGAACAAGGTAGAGAAGTAACAGCATCTAAGGAAGTTATCGAAAGTATAGGAGAAGCTCTACAATTAACTCATGATGAGAGAGCACATCTAATTCAATTGTGGAATCCCAATGAGACGGTTGCTATTTCGCCCATCCATACAACGCTGAATCCACAGTGGCAACATATTATTGATCAGTTGTCCTATCCTTCCTTCATCAGCAATGAGAAAGCGGAAGTGCTTGCTTGGAATAGCGCGGCGAATGAGGTCATTACCGATTTTTCTTCCCTGTCTATTTCTGAACGTGTCATGATTCGTTTATTGTTCGTGGATTCCGAATTACGTCGTCGAATGGTTAACTGGGAAGAATTTGCGTCCTATTCGGTAGCTGTTTTTAGAACCTATTATGACAAGTATTTAGGAGATCCTTGGTTTGAGGAGACGGTAGAACGGCTACGTGTGGAAAGTATGGAGTTTGACACCATGTGGAAGCTGCATCATATCCAGCTCAAAAAAGTGAATCGGGTTTCCTTTCAAATCCCTGGCGCTGTGGAGGCAGTTTCCTATGATATTAATTCTTTAGCAAGCATTACGGACCAACCGGGTCTGCACTTTTGTATCTACACGCCAGTAAGTCAATCCTCTGCCTGGTAATCTTGTTACTAGTATAAACGTACTGTGGTTGCCTCCATATGGGTCCATTAGAATGAGTACATGTTCATTCCATCCATTTACCCAAAGAAAAGAGGGAACCATGATATGCTGAAAAGGAAATTGGGACATGAAGGGCTGGAGGTATCAGCTCTGGGCCTTGGCACGATGATGATGCCGAACAACGAGGAGTCGATGCGTACACTTCAGGGAGCGCTGGACCTTGGTGTAACGCTGTTTGATACAGCAGATCTTTATGGTGAGGAATACGCACAGCAGAAGTTCGGCGGCAATGAGAAGCTGGTTGGACGTGCGCTCAAGGGTCGTCGGGAGGAGGCCGTGATTGCCACTAAATTCGGGATCACGCACACTCAGGGGCCCAAGGGAGATCCGGCATATATTAAAAAATCCGTGGACGCCAGTCTATTTCATCTGGGGATTGATTATATCGACCTGTATTATCAGCATCGAGTCGATCCCAATACTCCGATTGAAGAGACCGTCGGAACGATGGCCGATTTGGTTAAGGAAGGGAAAATCCGTTATATCGGCTTGTCGGAAGCGTCGGCTGAACAGATCCGCCGCGCGCATGCGGTGCATCCAATTACCGCGGTAGAAACCGAATATTCCTTGTGGAGCAGAGAAGTGGAAGATGATGTTCTTCCGCTACTGAACGAATTGGGAATCGGCTTCGTACCCTACAGTCCACTGGGTCGAGGTTTCCTCACGGGACAGATCAAGAAATTTGACGATCTGCCAGAGGATGATTACCGCCGTCATTTTCCACGCTTCCAAGGCGAGAATTTCAACAAAAATCTAGAAGTTGTCCTCCTGATCGAAAAACTGGCTGCCCAAAAAGGCTGTACTTCTGCTCAGTTGGGGCTGGCATGGCTGCTGGCGCAAGGCGACCATATCGTTCCGATTCCGGGAACGAAGAGACTGGAAAGAGTGCGTGAAAATCTTGGTGCTCTACAGATCTCCTTGTCGGAAGTAGAGCTTCAAGAGATCGAGCGCATTTCGCCTAAAGGCTTCGCAGCAGGTTCTCGTTATCCGGGGCGTGCCTAGAAAACTGATTATTGGCATGATGGATAAGACCGTTCCTTTCTGGAGTCGCTTGGTAGTACCAACGGCTTTGCAGAAAGGCGGTCTTTTTTTTGCTGATTTTGACCGACTTAGGCATGAGTTTTCTAATCTAGTCTATGGTTAGAGTTATTGCGCTCTACAAAATAACGCGTTAAAGTATGGTGAATACCATATTTAACCACAATATGTCGGTGAGAAAGTTAAAAGCTAGTCATGAATCGTGAATAAAGAAAGGTATGATCGGATTGACAACAGAAGTGACACACAAAATATATACCATGTGTATGATTCAAGACGGAAGCAAGGTATTGCTTATGAATAGACCCAATCGAAAGGGGTTTCCGGGTTATATTGCTCCAGGAGGAAAAGTAGAGTTTCCAGAAAGCATTGTGAATGGGGCCATTCGTGAAGTAAAGGAAGAAACAGGCTTAACCGTGACGGAAATTGTATTTAAAGGAATCGACGAATATTGTGATCCAAATCAAGGGCTGAGGTATATGGTCTTTAACTATCTAGCTACAGCTACTGAAGGTGAACTATTAAAAAATCCCCCTGAGGGAGAATTGCTGTGGGTGGATATGAAGGAGGCGCTAAATCTGCCGATGCAGGATTGGTTTAAGCGGAGATTTCCATTGTTTTTCGAGCCGGGAACGTTTGAGGTTAGTTTCGTTTGGCTGGCAGATACGGATGAAACCCTGGAAGCAACGATTAAGAGCTATGGTGTGTAGAGATGACGACGACCATTTATTTTTCATCTAATCGGCTAGGCGAGGTAACAAATGACCAAATGCAAAGGATGCTGAATCGTTTTGATTTGGGACGTTTGCTGTCTTACGAAAAAACGGCAGAAGGTGTCCTAGGGCAAACCCTCTATGCTTCCTCAACGGCTGGGCAGCTTGTGCTGAAGGGGAACCCGCTTTTTCTAGGGCAATGGATAGAAGAAAAGTTTATGGTGGAGCAAATACAGACACGGACTTCAATTCCCGTGCCAACACCGTATCTTGTGGATCATACGGAGGACATTTTTGGCTGGAGCTATGCAGTTATGCCCCGTCTATACGGTCAGCATATACATACACCTGAGTTGCAAGCAAAGCTGACCTCGCTGGATAAACAGCAAATGGCTGAAATGCTTGCTAATGTTCTGTTGGAGCTTCATAGCTGGAAGGTTAAGAACAGTGGAGAACTGGATACAACAACTCTAGCCATTCGTCCTTTTGAAGTTTCTTATCGAGTATGGTTGTATGGGCGAATTCGATATTGGCTAGAGGATGCCAAAAAATACTCGAACATTTCTGTACAGGATATGGAATGGGTAGAGGAAATATTGGAAGGCTCCCGTCAAGCATTCGATCAGCTGGAAGCTGCCACCTTTGTGACGGGGGATTTTAAACCGCAAAATTTTCTTGTACAGAATGGGGATAAGGGTTGGAGAGTCAGTGGTCTTTTTGATTTTACGACAGCCTATTTTGGGGATGGGATTGCCGACCTTCCGAAAATAACCACCATGTATCTGGAGAATGGCGAAGAAGAGTTGGCAAAAGGGTTTCTTACTGCTTACGCACAAGGGATGGAAGCCAAAGAAGGATTTACTGAGCGTTTCCGGGTGCATATGCTGCATCAGCAGGTTCTAAACTGGGGATGTGCCAAAGCGATGAAGCTAGTCACTTGGGATGATAAGCTCTCTTTTGCAGATTGGGCGCAAAAATTCATGGATATTGAATATAAGCAATAGCAGATGAATTGAACGTTTAAAGAGGAGGCCGTGAGTGGATGCAGACCGTCAGATTGGTAAAGCCGGATCAGGACTGGAAGGAAGCTTATCTTTCATTTTATGAGGAATGGAAAAAGAGTCAGGAGCATATGGTACCTTGGGTGATCTCTGTAGAGCCGTACGATTTTGAAGGTATGCTGACGTTTTTGAGTAATCAGGAAAATGGAATTAATCTGTCTGAGGGCTGGGTCAAAAGCTCAACATACTGGCTTATGGATGCGGATAATCAGGTCCTCGGAGCGGTGAATATCCGGCATAATCTTAACGAGCACCTATTAAATGCCGGGGGTCATATTGGTTACGGTATCCGTCTTTCTGCACGAGGGAACAGGTACGCTGTAACTATGTTGGCCTTGGCATTGGAAAAAGCAAAAGAACTGGGGATTTCCCGAGCTCTGGTCGTATGTGACTCTGATAATATCAGCTCCAAAAGAACGATCCTGCGAAACGGCGGAACGCCGGACAAGGATTACATAGAGGAAGACGGAAACCGTGTAAACCGGTTTTGGATCGAACTGTGAGTGAGAAAGAGGGGAACGCGAGAAGCTCATGAAATTATGGCCTGAATATGCGCAAAACATTATTGTTGGTGTTATTTTTGAAGGGAAATGGAACTGGTATGTGACGGAAAGAGAGTATTGGTTTCTGAATACCGAGATGGAGGAACGGTTTGGCATCTCTATTTTGGATGAAACCACAGCGGGAGCATTTTTGGATCACATCTGTGAATATAAGGTGGCTACTGGTGAACTAACTTCAATGCTCCAGTTACTGGATGATGCTATCCAGCATAAGGATGAAGTGTTGGAGTTCTGTCCTGCTCTGTATGTTAACTTTGACGAGAAAGTTCTCTATTCGCTATTTCCTGAGCCAGCTTCGTTTGAACACTATGTCCCAGCGGGGTGGAAAGGGGAATATCAAAACTTTTTGAACGAGGTACCTTCACCTGAACAGTATTGGATGATCAATGGAAGTAATTTTTTTGAGAAATTCACTTGATAGGACGAAGGAGGAGATGAAATATGGATTCTACCATGCATGAGTTTATAATCATATCCAAGCACAGAATGTACGATCAATATTTGGTAAAGTTACGGGCATGCATTGTGCTTTTGGATGAACAGGTGCTATGGCGCGTCGGTGAGGCGGAAACGAACAGTATTGGTGGGATCATCAACCATGTCATGGTGCATGTGCGCAGAAACGCAGCCAAGCTCATGAATCCGACAATTACATACAAGCAAGGAATGGAGGATAGCTTTATACCTTCCATGCAAAACAAGGAACAACTGATGGATGAGGTAGAAGAAGCTTTTTCATCCTTCTGTGCAGCAATCCTCGCAAAATTTACGAGAATAACGGAAGTAGTAGTTATATAAACCTATAAAATATAGTTCTAAGGTCACGAAAAACTCTGTAATGGTCATGTTTTTATTTCTTAATTGATATTGATAATTATTATCACTTATAATAGGAGCAGACATATTACGCTATGATAGGGAGAGTTGCAGAGTGACAGTATCCTTGGAATTATATGATGTAACGATCATCGGCGGTGGTCCTGCCGGTATGTATACCGCATTTTACAGTGGAATGAGAGATATGAAGACCAAGCTGATCGAAGCAAAGCATGAGCTGGGCGGACGGATGCGCATATACCCAGAGAAGATGATATGGGATGTCGGGGGGGTTACCCCGGTTTTATGTGAAAAGCTGATTGATCAGCTGGAGCAGCAGGCGCGGACGTTCGAGCCTACCATTGTACTGGGACAGCAGATCACTGGTTTGGAGCGGCAAGAGGATGGCACGTTCCTGCTAACTTCTGCCACAGGGGAACAGCATTGGACACGCACGATCGTTCTGGCAGTAGGCTATGGTATTCTCAAAATGGCTAAGCTGGAGATTGAGGGGGCGGACCGCTATGAGGTTACGAACCTGCATTATACGGTACAAGAGCTAGAGCCATTCCGGGGCAAGCACGTCCTGATTTCCGGTGGGGGCGACTCAGCAGTGGATTGGGCGAATGAGCTGGAGTCTATTGCGGCGAGTGTGACCGTTGTACATCGTCGGGATCACTTTGGCGGACATGAGAAAAATGTAGCTCGTATGAAATCATCTTCGGTCCGTGTTCTCACACCATACGCGGTGAGTCATCTACATAGCAACAATGGAGAGACGATTGAACAGGTGACGATCAGTCATGTAGATACGGACGAAATACAGGTGTTGAATGTCGATGCAGTCATCGTAAATCATGGACTAAAATCCGATTTCGGCCCGCTTCGGGATTGGGGGCTGGATATGGGTGAGTGGCATGCCCGAGTGAGCGAAAAGCTGGAAACGAATCTGTCGGGGATTTTCGCGGCAGGCGATTTTGTCGAGTACGGAAGCAAGCTGTATCTGATTGCCGGTGCGTTCACAGATGCCGCCCTTGCACTGAACAGCGCGAAGCTGTACATTGATCCAGCAGCTGACAAAGCGGCATATGTATCTTCTCATAACAGCCGCTTTAAGGAGAAGAACCGCGAGCTTGGTGTCGTGGAGTAGAGTAAGATACGGAATTAAGTTAAAGAGGATCGGGTTTAGATAGACAAACGAAAAAGAACTTCCGCGACTACGATTGATGTGGTTTTGGAGGTTCTTTTTTTGTCAGGTTACTGACTTCTCGTTCTAAAGGTTGGATACCATACACCCTATAGAATAAAATGAAGAATGATTCGTAGTAAGCAAATGGACAAGCATTAAAAAATTAAACGAACCTACCATAGAAAGTATGGACGGGATTGAAAGGTGACATATGAAGAGACGAACGGAGCAACAGGAAGCGATGATGGCAGATATTATTCAAAAGGCGGAGCCCTTTGTACAGCAGCAGTTGGAGCATGATCATAGTGGTCACGATTGGTGGCATATAGACCGGGTGAGAAAGCTGTCCCTTAAAATTGCTGCCAAAGAGGGCGCAGATTCGTTTATTTGTGAGCTGGCAGCACTGCTGCATGATGTAGCGGATGAAAAATTAAATGATTCCAAACAAGCCGGGCTAGATAAAGTAGAGCAGTGGCTGCGTCTGCATATCAGCGATCCGAATGTAATCACGCACGTGATGACTATTATAGCTACGATGTCCTACAATGGTGGACAAAACCCGCCTATGGAGACGCTGGAAGGTCAAGTTGTGCAGGATGCGGATCGGTTGGATGCTCTTGGAGCGATTGGGATTGCAAGAACCTTTATGTATGCAGGCTCAAAGGGCAGTATGATGCATCACCCGGATAAAGACTTTTCACAGCATGAGTATCGTGCCGCAGGTAAAAGTGCCATATACCATTTTTACGAAAAGCTACTCAAGCTCAAAGATTTAATGAATACCACTTATGCCCGAGAGCTGGCGGAGGTTCGGCATCAATGGATGGAGATGTACTTGGAGCAATTTTATAGAGAATGGAATGTGGATAATAAATAAGTGTTTCAATAAGGCTGTTTCCTCTAACCGAGTATATCGGAGGGGAAACAGCCTTTATTTTTTTATAAATATCATATTGATATTATCGAAAATGTGTGTTATTTTATTGTTAATAACAAAATGATAATAACAAAACATTATAAACTATAAAGAAAGCGGGGAAGCGGCTATGTTTGGATTTAATTTTGTTAAATTTCAGCCCAGTGAATATGTGATGAAGGTGAAAAACGGGAAGGTGGTTCGGGAGGGTGTTGGATTATCTTTTTATTATTACGCCCCGACCACCTCGGTCGTCGTCGTGCCCGTCTCTTCCATTGATGTACCGTTCATGTTTGAGGATATGACGAATGATTTTCAGGCGGTGACGGTGCAGGGGCAACTGACTTATCGAATTGTAGATTATCGGAGAACGACGCAGATTTTAAACTATACATATGACTTGAAGGAACGACGCTACATTTCGGATGATCCGAGTAAGCTGGCCCAACGGGTGATTAACATCGCCAAAGTGCTTACCAAAAAGTATTTGGAGCGTGTCCCGCTCAAAGAAGCTGTTCAGTCCAGTGAACGTCTGGCCCAAAACATGACGAAGGATATTGCTCAGCATACGGAAATGGAAAAGCTCGGCATTGAGGTTATGGGGTTGTCGATTTTGGCGATTCTACCCAATAAGGAGACGATGAGAGCGCTGGAGGCTCAAGCGAGGGAAGAGATTCTTCGCAACGCGGATCACGCTTTGTATGAGCGTCGTAATGCATCTATTGAGCAAGAGCGGCGTGTGAAGGAAAACGAGCTGAACACCGAGATTGCAGTAGAGACGAAAAAGAAACAAATCCGCGAAACTCAACTCGATGCCGAGCGTTCAGTGAAGCAAAAGCAAAGCGAGATGAAAGAGGAGCAGCTACGATTTGACACGGCCTTGGAGGAGAAAAAGCGTGAGCTGATTGAGCTGACCGTAACGAATAAAAAGGCAGAAGCCGATGCCAAGGCCTACGAGCTGACAGCAGTCATGAAATCGTTGCAAGATGTTGAGCCGAACGTACTTCAAGCTATGGCCAACATGGATATGAGCCCGGATAAGCTAATTGCGATAGCATTCCAGGAGCTTGCAGAAAATGCAGGGAAAATCGGTCAGCTGAATATTACACCGGATCTGCTGCAAGGTCTCATGTCAGATACGGGAGCAAACGGATCAACAGGAACGAGAGGGTCTGGAGGAAGAACACGATGAGTAGCCGAATGACAGAGCAAAAGATCATTTTAGTGAAGCGTAAAACGCGACTGGAGGAACTGATTGTTCGATACAATACGGTGCAGCAGGCTCGCTTCTTTATGGAACGGCTGGGTGCGGATTTCAGTGATTATGTGCTGGAGGACGAAAATTACCGCAGGGCGGTGGCAAAGGCTACGTCGGAGTTAACGGCCTTGGGTCGAGTTCAGATTGTGGAGCGGGAGCATGTGCCGAACTTTATTTTTGGTGAGCAGGATACAGTGGTGGTACTGGGTCAGGATGGGCTGGTAGCCAACACGTTAAAATATTTGACCGAGCAGCCGCTTATCGGTGTGAATCCAGATCCATTGCGCTGGGACGGGGTATTGCTGCCGTTTACTGTATCCGATCTGCGCTGGGTGGTGCCGGATGTATTCGTGCACAGACGGCCAATTAAGGAAGTTACGCTGGCTAAGGCCCAATTAAATGATGGCCAATCCTTGTATGCTGTAAATGATTTGTTCATTGGGCGCAAAACTCATGTCTCCGCGAGATATGAGTTAAGACTGGAGGATCAGGTAGAGCAGCAATCCTCTAGCGGCATTATCGTTTCAACCGGATTGGGAGCGACAGGCTGGCTGACCAGCGTGCTTGCTGGAGCGGCCGGGATTGTCGGCAGTGCTACACGGCATCCAATCTCGCTGACTCCAGGCCAGCTGATGCCAGGTGCAGCCTTCAGTAAGGAAGGGGCAGTAGACGGAACGAGTCATGATCATCGTGCAACCTGGAGTTTGCCATCACTTTATTTTACAGTGAGAGAACCCTTCCCCAGTCGAACGACTGCTGCGGATCTTGTGTTTGGTCAGGTAGCAGCCGAAAAGCCGTTACGGATTGCATCGCAGATGCCGGAAAATGGAGTTATTTTCAGCGATGGAGTGGAAAGCGACTTTCTGGAGTTTAATGCTGGCATTGAGGCAACCATTGAACCAGCGGAGAAAAAAGGGCATCTGGTCGTGTAGAGGTTTGTACAGGACGGCAATGGGTAATTATGAGTAAGGTACAACCATCAGATGAAATTAAAAAAGGAGGAATCAACATGAGCGATCACACTCAAGACGAAGCGAAAATCCGCAACAAGAAGGACGAGGACGGAGATTCCTTGATGGAGAAAACGAAGCTGGAAAATGGCGTGGATATCGAGCCTGAGGCTGATGAATGGATTGCGAAGCCCTCACCAGTGTCATACGATGATACGAACTCCTCTTCGAAGAAATAAGGCTCTTGCGTCCAAATAGAGCAGTGATGCAAAGACAGATGACCCCTAATTGGGTCATCTGTCTTTTTTACATAGGTTAGTTGAATCTGGAATATACCTTCCATACGAGCTCACGGCGGCTGCTTACATCTGTTTTCAAGAAAATCGCTTTCAGATGATCCTGCACCGTGTAGGCAGTAATATGAAGTGCGCCGGCTAGCTCCTTGGTCGAAAAGCCTTGAACAATGAGCTGGACAATTTGTCTCTCTCGTTCGGACCATGAGTACACCTCGGTCATAAGCGGCAGCATGTCAGTTGCTTTAGCAGCCTCAAACCATACGGCTAGCTGTTTCTGGCCCGTATGCTCCTGTCCGCCTTGCAAATGGGTGGCCCTGATGGTTACCCATGGGGTTCCTGCGTCTGCGGAAGGAATACATAGTCGGGCTGGTGCAGTGGCAGTGGATAGCGCTCGCAAGCATACCGCCCGGACAGGAGCCGGAAGGCTGTCTTCATGGATTCCCTCCTGCTGCCGAAGCAGCTGTAGCCACTGCTCTGCTACTGTATTGGATGAGATCGGTTCTAGCTTATCAGAAAGTATGAGAACTCCTGGTTCAAGTTCATTTTCCGTAATCATGACAGGGGCTGGAGATAGACCGACACTGGCCTGACGCAGATGGTAGGCAATGGACGGCGCTAACGCTTCAAGCAGTTGTTGCTCTTCCTCGCTGAATACAGGCTTTCCATGATGCCGGAATAACGTAAGAAATCCCCAACAGCTCCCTTTGTACATAAACGGAACACGTAGCTCGTCCCCGAATCCGGCGGGTTGCAAAACATCTCTATATCGTGTGCTCCGATCCGGTTGGCCTTGTGTAGACCCATGTAGCGTCGCTACAGACTGTCCTTCTCGCACCAACTGATCATATTTCATCATATCGTCATGCAGATATTCGTATTCTAGCAGTTTGTTATGAATGTCCTCCACACCCGATTCTGTAAATGCCCCCGTGGAAAGCAGCGTACGCGGATCTACTGAGGTACAGCACGCCGCATCGAAAGCAACCTGAGTACGCAAGCGGTCGATTAGGGTGTGCTTGTACGTTAGGGATGAGGGGGCTTTTTTTCCCAGATCCATGATCTGCTGTCGAGCGTCCTTAAGCTGTGCAAATTGCCAGTATTGTGCGTTCATCATTTACTCCTATCGTGAAAGCTGGAGATTCTCAAGCGCGCTTATTTAAATCCCACATTTATGGGATGGTGGATATTCGTATTGTCTTTATAATTGAGAATGATTCTTAATAAAATCTACAATAAACGAATGGTCTGAGAAGATCAAGACTAAATGTTTGGAGGAAAGCACATATGAGACATACCCCTATTGGAAATACGGACTCAAATCAACCGATGAGCTGGAATCATCCGAATGTGCATAAGTACGCGGATACGATTGCTTTAAAAATACCTGGATATGCTCATTTGTACGAGATGACAGACTGTTTGATAGCCGCACAACTTGAGGCACAAGCTCATATTCGAAATATAGATCCAAATGTGCTAATTGTCGGAGCTGGAGGCGGCCAGGAATTGATTACGCTCGGAGAGCGCCATGAAGCATGGTCCTTTACGGCAGTTGATCCCTCCGAGCATATGCTGGATTTGGCACGTAAGCGTGTGACACATGCGGGCCTCAGTTCAACAATATCGTTTGTTGCAGGTACGTTGGAAGAGTCATCCAGAGAACCGATCTATGACGCTGCTACCTGCCTGCTGGTGCTTCATTTTCTTCAGAGCTTGGAAAGTAAACAGGCATTGCTACGCCAGATATCCGCTCGACTCAAGCCGGGTGCGCCTTTTTGTCTAGCTTCTATTAATGGGAATCCGCAGGAGCCTTCTTTTTCCATCCAAATGCAGGCGTGGAAAGGTCATATGCTGAGTCAGGGCATTTCACTGGAGGATTGGGAACGATTCGCTGCTTCCATCGGTCGTGAGTCAAACCCGGTGTCCAATGCGGCAATACAGGAACTGTTGATAGATGCAGGCTTTACCCACATCACCCGGTATTATGGCGCTTTTTTAGTAAATGCATGGTTTGCGGTTAAAGAGGGAGAGACGACTTATGACAAAGGATAACATCATCATCATTGGCGGGTATGGCCATGTTGGAAAAATTATATGCACGGAGTTAAGTGAAATGTTTCCCGGCAAGGTAATTGCCGCAGGTCGTAGTCTGGAGCGTGCCACTGAATTTAGTAGACAATCGAATGGTAAGATACGGCCCTTGCAGCTTAATATTCATGAGCCGATGGACCCGTCAATATTAGAGCAAGCCAAATTGGTGATCATGTGTCTGGATCAGGACAATACGGCCTTGGTACGTGCCTGTCTTCAACATGGGGTGCATTACATGGATATTACCGCTAATGCGGACTTTTTGAGTCAGGTGGAGCAGTGTCATCAGGAGGCCCGAGCTTATCAGGCCACAGCCCTATTAAGTGTAGGATTAGCTCCGGGACTGACCAATCTGTTGGCACTGCAAGCGACACAGCTCATGGATCAGACGGATGAGTTGAATATATCTTTGATGCTGGGCTTGGGAGATCGACATGGTCAGGCTGCCATTGAGTGGACAGTAGATCAGATTCATGCCGATTTGGAGGTTATAGAACAGGGACGCCTGGTGACTCGAAAAAGCTTTACCGACGGCATAGTGGCAGACTTTGGTGCAGGAGTGGGTCGTCATCGGGCGTATCGATTTCCTTTTTCGGATCAGCAGACACTTCCTCGTACGCTCAAAGTTCCTACGGTCAGCACACGCCTTTGCTTCGATTCGCGCTTGACCACCCGGCTTCTGGCAGGGCTTCGAACAATAGGAGTGTCAGGTCTACTCCGACAGAAAACCGTGCGTGATGCAGTGGTTCGCAGCTTTGGCAAGGTACATATAGGAGGGGATGCTGTAGCGGTCAAGGTAGATGCTCGAGGAACTCTCAATGGCAAGGAGACGAAGGTCGAATGCCGGCTAAGGGGGCACCATCAGTCTGATTTAACCGCTAAGGCAACCGTCTTTGCAGCGCTCGCCCTGTACCGTTCAGAACTTCCATATGGTGTATTTCACATGGAGCAGGTTTTTTCGTGGAATCGCATGCAGGCTTGGATGGGGCAGCAAGTAGCCGTAGATATTCAGGTGAACGGACAGCAAGTATAAAAGTCATATATTATAATAAAGGACTCTCATATAATCCAAGCTTATTCAGCAATGTATTGCGGATAGGTCTTGGATTTCTTTTCCTATTGAATTACACTAGAAAGAAGTACATATTTTTGGAAAAGACCTAAGGGGAAGATATGAAATGTGGAACCCCTATGAAAACAGCAGACAGCATACGCACGATTTTACAATAAAATATCGATTTTACACGCCGGAAGAAGGAGGCAGGAAACAGTTGCCTATTCAGGGTTATCGCTGTGATTTTGCCTATGAGAGTGATGATATCACGACGACGGGAATTTACGCCATACATCCTGAGTTTGAAGATGAGTATGGTCAATTGATCATGGATACCGAGCACCTAGCTGCTAAGGAGTCGATAAGAGATGGATATCGCTTATATCATAGATTTATTACGTAAACACGATGTGACCTTAGCTCCAGGCTTATCCATACAAGAGGTTACCGACGTCGAAGGCAGGTATGATATTCACTTCCCGCCCGATTTGAGGGAGCTTCTAATGAGTGTTCTTCCCATCGGTAAAGGCTTTATCCCTTGGAGAGATACGTCACCACAGCGTATGGGTGTAATTCGGCAAAGGTTGAATTGGCCGCTGGAAGGTATGATTTTTGATGTAGAGCAGCGTATATTCTGGCCTTCCGAATGGGGCGAAAAACCGACAGATTCGGCAGAAGCCGTTGCTATATGTAAACGTGAGTTTTTACGTGTGCCCAAGCTAATCCCGATCAACGGACATCGATATATCCCAGAGCAGCCATCTGAAGAAGGAAATCCGGTATTTTCCGTGTATCAAACGGATATTATCGTGTATGGGGAATGTTTGCAGGAGTATTTCAAGCTGGAATTTGGAGAGAAGCCTTATGAACAAATTGATTTTAATGCCGTAAAAAAGGTGCGTTTTTGGAGCAACTTGTGTGAGTGAGTGTCAGGAAGATGAATAAGTCGAAACGAAGGAAGGGGAGCATGATGTGAAGGTGGAGCAGGATTTGGAAGAAATCAAAGAAAGGTTGACCCAGATCGAGACCAAACTGGAACAAAAGTCGACCTCCAAGAGAATCTTGAAGTACATGATCATCATTTTCTTGTCTATTTTTTTTCTTTTATTTCTAATAGGAATTATTCAATTTGTTTCAACCTAATCGGTGCAAGAGGATGAAGGAAGGGAGCTATTTATGTCCATAGAAGCGATTGTTTTTGATCTGGATAATACTCTTATTCATCGCAAACAGGCGTTTGCGGCATATACAGAGCGCTTTATAGAACGATTTATTGTGGCAGAAGAACCTGCGATCCGCGCGGCTGTCGTTGAACAGATACGTTTGGCGGATCAGGACGGATATCGGGATAAGAGGGAACTGTATACCGAGCTGCATGCAGATTTGGAACTGAAAGATCCCGATACGTCAGTACAAGAGATGTTGGGCTTTTGGTATGGTGAATTTCATAAGTTTACGGTGTTGATGGACGGGGCCAAGGAAGTGCTGTCCGAACTGCGGTCGCGTGGCTTGAAGCTTGGTATTATTACCAACGGCTCACTCCGTACGCAGCAAGCGAAAATCGACCGAGTTATGCTGAGGGATTATGTCGATTCTATTATCGTATCGGGCGGCGTCAACATCCAGAAGCCTAATCCTCGAATTTTCGAGTTGGCTCTGAATGAGCTGGGCATTGTCGATCCTGGCCATGCCTGCTATGTAGGCGATCACCCGACAAATGATATTCGTGGTGCACAAAGTGCAGGATTGCATACCATCTGGCTGGAAGGCTTTATGACGTGGCAGGAAACGGGCATTGTACCGGACTATCAGATTGGGAGTTTGCGTGAAATCACAGGTTGGCTGGATCGTCGCAGTTATTCAACGAATAAGGAGGAGGGTGCATCATGAGTATGGAGCAGCAACCGAATCCCATTCTCTTATCGTTCCCTGACCAATTCCAGACGGAACGATTGACCATACGCGCCCCGCAGTGGGGGGATGGGGCGGCAGTCAATGAGGCGATGCGAGAGAGTGCGAATGAACTGCGGCCTTGGCTTCCGTTTGCAAGAAATCTTCCTACGGCAGAGGAATCTGAAATCCGTTCGCGCCAAGCCAGACTTAAATTTCTGGATCGGTCTGATATGATGTTGTATATATTTGATACGGTTTCGGGAGAATTTGTAGCCAGCAGCGGTCTGCATCGTATTGATTGGGATGCACGAAGATTTGAAATTGGGTATTGGCTCAGAACATCATGGACCGGAAAAGGCATTATCACAGAGGCCGTACACGGTATTACGAATTTTGCCATACAGCATTTGAATGCTAATCGGATGGAGATTCGTTGTGATTCCAGAAACACACGCAGCGCCAAGGTAGCGGAACGTGCAGGTTTTACACTGGAGGGGATTTTAAGAAACGTCGAGTATGATGAAGAGGGAAGCATGGCACACCAAATGGTTTTTGCCAAGGTGCGTGGTATTGAATTTTAGTATCCTCACATGAACAGTTTGGAAGTTGCTGATGGTTTGTACGATATTACGGAGGCTCATTATGATTAATTATATTATGAAAAATACAGACAAGTTAGTGTGCATACAATATGTCATCAGCAAAAGGTTCAGCAATCTTGCAAGCGCTATCCAAGAGAGGATGCTTTACGAATTTCCAGCAGCTTGGCGAAGATGTCCCAGCATTAGGACAGGTGATTTAGCATGAGGAGCGTTCGTAAGAGCATCATCAGGAAGGCCAATCGGGAAATAAAGGCGAAATTCCGCTGGAAGGCCCGCGCTGCGTACCTAATTGCTGTGCTGGTCACGATTTTGTTGGGTTTGGGAAGCCGGGTTTTCTCCTCCCAGTTGCCTGAATTCGTTGCTAATCACTTTGGGGATGCTTTGTGGGCGTGCATGATTTATTTTGGGCTGAGAATGTTGTGGGTGAATCGTCAATTGTCTGTAGCCCTGTGGGGCAGCTTGCTGTTTTGTTTCGCCATTGAGTTCAGCCAGATGTACCAGGCTCCCTGGATTAACCACATTCGGGCAACGACGCTGGGCGGCTTGGTGCTTGGGAAAGGGTTTCTGACCGCGGATCTGATCAGGTATACAGTTGGCATTGTGGTATCCTGGGCGCTGGATCAAGGCTGTCAAAAGCTGGCGGGGAGCAATACACGTAGAGACAATGACAAACCACTCAAATAACCTGAAAAGCGAGGGTTGCGCTTGAAACAAAAGGGAAAGCGTCACAGGTTGTTCGGTAAGATGATTGGATTATGCGCAGGATTCAGCTTGTTGTTTGCAACCATACTTATCCCCGGGCAGGCACTGGCCGAAAGACAGCTTGCGGCGCCTCTTCGATTCGACTTTGGCCCAGGGAACGTAGCTGACGGCTACACCCAAGTCACTGCCAAGGATGTTTACACGCCTGAGCGAGGCTATGGATTTACCGATCTTTCCAAGGTGGATGAAGAGGATCGTGGTGGAAGTGATGCTATACGCTCAGACTTTGTTCGTGTTCAAGGATCATCATTTGTTGTCAATTTACCACCTGCGGATTACACGCTTTCCCTTATTGCCGGAGATACTGCCGGAAACACAGACATTACGGTTAAAGCCGAGTCCATTGTCAAGGTAGAACCTACTACCAAAACAGCAGGACAATTTGTCGAGGCTGGATTTGAACTTGCACTCATCGACGGTCAGCTCGAATTGTATTTCTCAGGTAATGAAGCGAAGATTAACGCTTTGGTTATTACTCCAAAGGATGCTCGAACGGCTGGAGAACGCCCTTCGGTATATCTTGCGGGAGATTCTACGGTTCAAACCTATAAATCCGCGATGAAGCCTCAAGCGGGATGGGGGCAAATGATTGCTCCGTTCTTCACAGATGAGCCTATTTTTGTGAACCGTTCTATTGGTGGACGAAGCACGAAAACCTTTCTGGTACAAGGGCGGTTAGATGATATTTTACGCAATATCCGTCCAGGAGATTATCTGCTCATTCAGTTTGGACATAATGATGCCGCGATCAACAACCAAGAGCGTTATGTTTCACCCGCGGATTACAAAGTTTACTTAAAAACCTACATCCAAGGAGCCATCCAACGCGGTGCAACACCTGTGCTAATTACTCCTGTTGGCCGCCGGGATTATGATGCGGCAAGTGCCTCGTTTCGGATTAGTTTCCCGGAATATGTGCAGGCCATGAAGGAAACAGCATCGGAGACAAATGTTGCACTGGTCGATCTTAGCCGCTTGAGTGTAGCGTACTATGATACACTTGGCCTCGAAGGAACACTCCCGTTATTTTTACATGTGGAGCCAGGGGTGTATCCTGCATTTCCTGATGGAGTGAAGGATGATACACATTTTCAGGAATACGGTGCGGAGCAAATAGCTCGGCTGGTAGCTCAGGGAATACGTGAGCTGAATATTCCTTTATCCTCTTATGTACAGGCGGAAGATTCGCAATAAAACATTATTTCCATAGTCATGGTATACTTAGAAAATAAGCTGGCCCTACCCAAAGATAGCATTGCTGAGGCTTGGGTAGGGCTTTAATGTTCTGGATCTTAAGGAGGAAGCGAAAATGACAGTCGCTCAACTTCATAATCTTATTAACGGTCAACTCCTGTACAATCAGCATCGGAGTTTATTTTATATGCGTGAGGGTTCTGTTCTGTTAGGACCTTCAACAGAAATGACGTACTGGCTAACGCAGAGAAGCTCCGAGCTGATCCTCATGCTTCAAAGCTTGAAGCGCCAGCATACGTATAACGCTTTTGTGACGGATGTAGCGGCTAAAATACTGTCCCAGTTTGTAAATACCAATCAGTATCTACATTTTCACACAGATCATGCGAGGGAGCTTACGGAGCTGTATGATCGACTCTTCACTCGGATTGAAAAGCTGTTCCAGAAGAAATCTATAGATAGAGCAATCCTAGACTTGCTGCTTCAGCAGCATTATGGACATTTGAGAGATTTTTTAACTCGTACCAATGGACGTGAAATGTTTGCTAAGTATGCAGAGTGTGAGTATACCTTTTGGATACCTTGTGAGGAATATACGCCGGAGTTGCAAGCTAATCTACTAGGATTGGACATTGCTCGTTTGCAAGAGCCTGTTCTAGATGTTGGTTGCGGATCTGAGGCACGGTTGGTTACTTATTTACGTGCCTGTGGAATTGAGGCTTACGGAACAGATCGGTTGGCTGAAACAGAAGGTTGTGTCACTCGAGGAGATTGGTTAGAGACCACCTTTGGAGAAAGTGCATGGGGGACGATCATTTCACATATGGCATTCTCCAATCATTTTATACATCATCATCTGAAGGCAGATGGTAATATTCATGAGTACGCTCGCAAATATCTGGAATTGCTTAGAGCCATTCGGCCAGGAGGGAGTTTTATTTACAGTCCGTGCCTTCCGTTTATGGAAGAGCTTTTGGATGCCCGAATGGGTTATCAAGTAGAGTATATCCAGTCATCTGAAGGTTACCTGGCCACGAAAATAACGCGTGTACATTCATAAGCGCGAGTAGTAGTCCATTCATTTGTCAGATTCATTCTTGGAATGGTAGTATAAGGATAGATATTACTCTATTTGGGATTCTGTTAATGATAAAGATTCTCATGAAGCTAATTAGACACCATTAGAGGATGATTATTAGCTGTATGGCTGCACTGAATAATAATGATTAGCTTACGGATAACGGAATTTTCAGGAAAGATTAAATCATATTTTCCTAAAAGCCGATATATGGGAATGAGGCGAGAACATACTGTTATTATACCCGCCCGAAAATGGAAGTATATAATTTGGGTTAGGAGAGTAGAAGAAGTGTCAGATCTGTATACGAAAAAAGAAGTAGAAGATTATGTAACGAACGTGGTTTTCGAACGACCTTTAGGTGTAAGCATTTCAGCCATTTTATTGATCTTTAATGGGGCACTTCTGTTGGTGACCCAGCTATTGACGCTTAATGCATTAAATGAGGCTTCTACGTTAGTAGGCATTTGTAGGGGCATGTTTCAAGGATTTATCGCGTTACTCGGTTTGGCAGGGACGACTGCCGGTGTCGGTATGTTATTTGGTAAGAAGTGGGCTTGGTGGCTGGCAGTATTTTATTTTACATATGAGACCATGCGTTATACGTGTGCAATTCTGTTTATTCCAGATGTCCCTCCAACGTTGGGCGGTGTACAGCTAAACCCTGCTCTATACTACGTAAAATATGGTATGCGTATTATTTGGAATTTGTTGTTTACGTTGTTCATGTGTCGAAGTAAAGTCACAGGTTTTTTTCAAACAAGTGGAATCAGCAAGTGGAGAGCATGTATTGTATTATTCTTCATAAATGGAGTGATGGTTGGGATTGGCTGGTGGCTGATAAGATAGGTTCTTCGATGTAAAGGAGGAGATGGATAATGTCAATGGAAACGTTTCCGATTTTAGAAACCGATAGGCTTCGTTTAAGACAGCTTACAGTAGGGGATGCGGAGGATGTGTTCGGCTATTTTTCCAAGGATGAGGTCACACAATATTATGACTTGGAAAGCTTTATAGAGGTAGAGCAAGCCGAGAAATTTATTCGTTCGATGCTAACCAGATATGAGAAGCAAGAGGGCTTTCGTTGGGGGATTACGTTAAAAGAAGCTCCTGAGCGGATCGTGGGTACAATTGGATTCCATAACTGGCACAAGGAGCACTCCCGTATTGAAATTGGGTATGAGCTGGCACCGGAATATTGGCGGCAAGGTCTGATGACAGAAGCGATGAAGGTGGTCGTGAATTATGGCTTTCAATTGCCGCAGGTTCACCGTATAGAAGCCTTCATTGATCCAGATAACGAAGGCTCCAGACGGCTACTGCTCAAAAGTGGCTTTACTAAAGAAGGCCACCTGAGAGACTATTTTTATGAAAAAGGTCAGTTTGTCGACGCTGTTATTTTTGGCTACCTTCGGAAGGAGTTTTCCGTGGATCGGTAAGTTTACAAATATCCCTTGTCTCCGTATGGCTGGAGTCGATCAAGCCAGGTCTGCTCCAGCTTTGTCAGTGCATCTTTGACATCAAAGAACGCTGAGTCCTTTTTCTTCAAAACGTCCAGCACTTCAAATTCAAACGAATCTTCGCCATACTCATTCCATTCCTGTTGCAGTTGTTTATTCTTAAATCCACCCATGTTCAGCTCAAAACGCCGTCCATTCAGCGACTTTAAATTCGGCGTGGAAGAGACAAAAATTTTCCCATTACGTGTATTGCGAATGCAATAGATTCCTGCCTCTGTCTTCATCTCCATGTACTGCTGCACCAATTCTTTTCTTCGATTCATTGTCGAATCCTCCTATTGTATAAACGTTGAGATTCAAGATTCCTTCAACCAATATTCACTGCCATCCGGCTTACGATCCAATAGATTGTATTCAATCATATATCTTCGCACCGTGACATAATCGTCATATACTTCCTGTAAAATCGCATTGATATCTTTCTCATGATACATTTGTCCCTTTACAAAACGGCCCGCAATTTCACGCAGCACAATCAGCTTGTGCTTTTCTTGCATTTTAAAGGTCTTTAGGCGTCCGTCTGTCCCATTCGGAAAATACTTCGTGAGTACCTTTTGCCGCTCGTTTTCCGTAATGTTGTAGCGTTCGTCCACCATCCGTGCTTGTACTGGTACTTCAACAATGGCAGGAGCGTGTCGGTCTTTCTCCTTTAACAGCTCCATTAATGTAAGAAAAACCTTAGCCTGTCGTTCTTTTTCTTTGAGACCAAAGCGATGATTACGTATGGTGGATGCGCTGCCGATTCCAGTTTCCTTTTGAATATCCGCATCGCCCATGCCTTGATAAAATAACTGAAGCAACCGATTCTGATGATCCGTCAGTCCAGTCAGCTTTTTGTCCAGACCGATCAAATAGTCAAAGACCGAACCGTACGTCCGCTCAATATGAAGTCGCATGTACCTTTCCGCGTCATAAAATACCCCTTGATCCTGATATATGATGCCTTGCTCGTATCGCTGTCCGTCCAGCAGGCAAATTACCTGCTCTACATGGCGAATATATCCTCGCTTCAGTTCTTCGATTCCAGCATTCCAGAACAGTTCGGAATGATCCATTTTAGCAAACACCTCAATTAAATGATGATTATTTTATAGACAATATAACATTTTGTTTACTTTAAATCAATGAGTGGATATTTATTTAGGGTCTCGACAATGTTTGCTATATACAAAAGAGACATCGGATTGTTATCATATGTAAATTATTGAATTGCATTAAGATTGGATAGTTGCCATATATTGTAATAAGGTGGGTTGGTAAACTATGAACAAAATGCGATTAGAAGAAGTCATAGAAAGTGGAGATTTAAAGGAAGCGGTAAAGATTATAGAGGAGATAGGTGAAAAGCTGGACCATACATTCACTCCAATATTATTGAGATATTTAGCAACGACGGATAGTGTATTGCTAAGAAATGTAATCGCCATTACGTTAGCTGATCTAGGAGACCGTGAAGCGGTGTTGCCTCTTATCGACTTGTTAAGAAATCCAAAGACCAAGGGGAATAGAGGAACACTGTTATATGCTTTAGAATTTTTTGACGTATCTACTCATGTTGTGGCGCTGGTAGATTTACTGGATGATACCTTTGAAGCGAGTAGACAATCCTATCAACTGATAAGTACCGTACAAGATAAAATTACTAAGGCGCAAAAGGACATATGTAGACAAAAGATAAGAAGAAAGCTAGCCGATTATAAAAACAAATATAAGCGTGACTTTTTGCTGGAATCTTTAGAGCTTTTTACATGATTCTTTTATTAGAGAGGTTTGGTTGGAGTGGTAAAAAAAACTGTTTTATTCGTGATCATCATTGTAATTGCATATACAGTTGTATCCATTACAACAGGAAGTCCGATAGAAAGAGTCCAATTTCGGAGTAACGTTACTGACTACCTACATAAAACGTACACTATGAACTGGAAAATTGATTCAGTTGATTATGATTTTAAGAATGATAAATTTATAGCAAATGTGATCTCTGACTCAGGGATTTCTTTTTTGGTGGAAGAAGACTATTATAGGCAAATGATGGATAACTATGCCTCTTCTGTGTGGAGGGATGAGCTAAAGACGGCAGTGGCCCAAAAAGTAAAGCAAGTTACAGGATCAGATGCAGAAGTCATCATAAATGTTTCTCATATGGGGCGGGATGCTTTAACCTACCATGACGAGGTTCCAAGATATTCTAAGGTTAGTCAAAAACTCTCCTCAGAAGCTTCAATTTATATTAAAGGTAACTTTTCAGCCACTCATTATCTTCAAGAGATGTTGGAAATAAAGCAGTGGATTGTTGAAAAGAAGTATGATGCTTCGTTAACATTTAAGTCCGAAAAGGAAAAAATTTATTTTGCAATACCTGCAGAAGATCTAAAAAATATAAAAAGTGTAGAGGATCTCAATCCTTATCGGCTTCAAATTAATTGATTATTCTACTCAAGAAGCTAAAAGTGATGCCTTAAAATGCTACATTCCTTTAAAATTATTGTGAGGAGGTATGATATAAAATGAGGCCGAGATTTGCTGTCATTGACGATGAAAGTGGGCTCACAGTTGGCTATTGTAGAGATGTGGTTGGCTTAACGGGTGATATCATTGTCGAAACATATGAAAAGGTCATTTTTGAGCAATTTGTCTTTAATGAGGATTTCATAGGAAACATAACAAAGACAAAACAATCTGTACACAACTTTTACATTGCTATTTTAAATGATGAAGAAACAGTGATTGGAAGCTATTGTTATTACCTACCTGAATATTACATAATCCATAAACTAAACTATAATAAAGGAAACTTTAATCTGGAGTTAACAGGTATACTTGAAACGAAGCCCTCCCCTGTGGAATTATTAAGATTATGGGAGTTTTTTAAGGGTGCTCAGTCGCTTGAAAATAATATATGGCAAGGCTTTTCTAAAGAAGAACGGTCCGGGTGGCTAAACGTGACTAGAATACATTCTGCATCTAATCATTTTGCTAGACTGGATAAACGAGGAGAAGTCTACACCTTGGACGGCGAATACATATATGATTTTACAACATTTTTCATAGCACTTGGTGAAGCAATTAATGGGCCTGGAGGGTACTATGGATTTAGCTTGGACAGTATATCGGACTGTCTCTGTGGAGGTTTTGGGACAGTAGGACCGTTCACGATCCATTGGAAAAACGCACATTATTTCTTGGAAAGATTCGAGGAAGAATGGGATCAAGAAGAGAGATGTTATAGATTTTCACCACAGCAATATTTTACGGATCTTCTAACGATCTTAGTATCAGGTGGTGTTACCGTGAATTTTTCTTCGAGTTAAGATAGCAAAGCAAGAGGGGAATTTTTAAAATGAAATATAAATTAATGCAACCACCTTTTGTCATGAAAGATTACTCTGAAATGAGTAAAAACGAAGCTAAGGAACATTTTAATTGGTTTAAACAACAAATACCTTCGCGTTTAGAGCAACTTGGCACATTTTCACAGATACATCTGGATTATAGTGATCGTTCGCTTATAGACATTTGGGAATGGTATCTAAGAAATGTACAGATTCAAAATAAAAGTGCTTCGGAATTAGAAGAGGAGCATTCAGAGACTGAAGAATGGTTGAAGAGCTATATATATGAGAATAAACTCGCCACAAAATCCCAAGCTTTTACACTGGATATTGCCATTTATCTAGGAGAGGTTGTAAAAAGTAATCACAGTGGGTTGGATTGGGGAGTTGTTTTTAAACCCAAGTCGTATGTTAGCCTTAATCGCCCTGTTATCACTGGTTTGACTAAGCAAAAAGATATGGATGTGATCATGATTTTATCGAATAAAATGTTTGCAGTATTAAAGGGACAACGTAACCCTAATGCTTTATTTGACATTTATCATACATGGAAAGAGTTTATTTGAAATCGCCGATAGGAATGGTTTAACGATGAGCGAATCTAATTGAGTGGAAGATCGGTAAAAAATTTGAATATTGTATAAAAAACAGAGGGCCGTAAGCATGTTAACGGCTCTCTTCGTCGTCTTCTGGCAAGTATTCGATCAGTTCACCAGGGAGTACGCCAAGGGTTCTACAAAGTGTGTTCAAGGTTGGAAAGTCAATTCGGGCGTTTGCGTTGGAGGCCAAAGCTTTAACCGTATTCCTATTAATTCCCGTAATAGAAACAATATCTTTCTGTTCGAGTCCACGGTCCTTCATAATTTTATCAAGAGAAAATCTAATCACAACAATTCCTCCAAAAAGTAATCAGGTAAACTAGTTGACATGTATGAAACATAAGTGTATATTTGTAATCAAGTAATCTAGTTAACAAGATTATAAGTAAACTAAGTTGATGCCTTTATAGTATCAAAATGCTTTAAATTTAGCAACAGTCACTATTTTGATAATCCTAAAACAATTAATGCGTGAGGAGGCTTAAAAATCGTATAGAAGTTTCCTTATAAAATTCATATAACAACGTTATATAATAATTTTAAGCGGTTTTTAAAATGGATAAATTGTAATACAGGTTAATATTTCATCGAACTAAGCTGTGATAAATGAACAAAGGAATGGAGCGAGGATGTATGACAGAATGGGTAATGGGATTGGAACGAGTATCCATGGTTCAGGGGCCATATGATTTACCTCATATGTATGAGATATGCGAGGGGATTCTGTATGACCATCAATATTTCTTTTACCTCGAAAATGGCATACTGTGTTTGCGCCATGTGAAGAAGGTGGAGCAATCATATCATACACATCTTTACCTAGATGGAGAGAGCGGAGGATTGCAACTGGCAGAGGGAATACAAGGGGAAGTTATGCAAGTTGTCACGGAGATCATCGAACGCTTACGCGCTAAGGATGGACTGACATTTTTATTCGATGAACTGCTGTGGCTACATGGGAGGGGCCCCATTGAATTAAACCTTTTCAATAAGAAGGATGAAGTGACCCTGAGTGGCAGACAACTTGCTACGAAATAAATGATTCTTATGCTCTATATCATGGAACTTGTAGAAAAAAATTATGATTTCAGTGAATGTACCAGTTGTTGACTGATAAAAATGAGCGGATACCGAATCAATATGGTCAATTCCACCACAACAGCATCACCAGAGGGAGTAAATCCAAAATCACCTCCCAATAATATGTTTTGCTGCTGCTTTGATGGAGGAAATTCCGGTTCATCCAAGCCATATTGTTCTTTGAATCTCTCTTTCGTTTCATGATCTATGACAAGGTTATCCTGTGCAAAGGTATAGCACATAGGAACGCTTAACTGTATTAAAAGAAGTAATGCAACGGGTATAATCACTTTTTTGCTTTGCATGGTTAGCTCCTATGATCTCTGTATTTGACCTCTTAACTTTTGTATCTACCATAATGAAAACAACTTAAAAATGCAACGGAAGGATGAGAAAATAATCCCTTTACAGGATTTTATGACCAGAATATAATGGTAAAATAACAGCATCGATCTACATACACTTGGTTATCGGGGTATAGCGCAGCTAGGTAGCGCGCACCCTTGGGGTGGGTGAGGTCGTGGGTTCGAATCCCGCTACTCCGATTTTATCAAAATGTCCTGCTGATGCGGCTAATGCGTCTGCCGGGCGTTTTTTTTGAATATTACATACCCTATCGGTCTATGCATCTACTGGGTTGTGACGAGCTAGTCGTATGCAACCAACGTATGTACTTGTGGAGTATTTGAGGGGAGATATGATGAAGCCACCTCTGCACTGGATTCGGAGGCAGAAGTGGCAACTCAACAATCGCTGGCGGAATGGTCTGTTGTTTGACTTTTTTAATTTGCCTATAAAGATTCCTGAAGGGTCTTGGAAGAAGTGCTGTAATCAGCATAACGGGGAAGCACAATAGTGTAGTATATTCCTACAATAACGGTACAGACCCCAACTAATAAAAACAAGAGCTCAATTGAAATAAATGAAGGAAAGCTTATAGCAATGAAACCTAATGTAAGAGACTGGGACAGCATCATTAACGGATTAATCAAGCCTTGCACACGTCCCATCATTTGAGGATCTACAATACGAGGAAGCCATCCTCCTATGCCAATGTTAATGAACGGAAGTATCAGTGCAATGACAAAGTTGATAATCAGAAAAGCGTAGATGTGGTTAACAAATCCAAGTATGCACATACCTATTCCAGCTACCAGAACTCCCGCTGCAATCATTTGGTGTAGCTTTAGCTTGGCGGAGATGAGAGAAGCGATTAGGGTACCAAGCAACACACCAGCTCCAAAAATAATACCTGTCCAAACCATATACTGCTCATAGTTGCCTGGAGCTAGCTTATATTTAAGAATAAACATCGGTAAAACGCTAAAACCACCATTTAAAATACCGAACATAAAAAAGCCTGAAACCAACCAAAGCAATAGTCTGTTGCGTAATATGTAAAGAAACCCTTGTTTAAAATCGATCATGACAAGTTTGAATTTTAATTGTTTGAATTGATGTGCCCCGTTCGGAAGGCGTACTTCCTTTGGAATTTTGCAGGAACGAATAAGCAGTGCAGACACAATAAAAGAAATAGCATCAATTAGCATGGCTCCAGTAATTCCAAAGTGCCAGTAGACGACGGCCCCCAGAGTTCCTCCAAATAACATGAAAAGACTCCCCATCATTTGATTGAGGCCTGCGGCAATGGTGTAATCATCTTCGCTTAATATCCCCTGTATAATGGCACTTTCGGCTGGGAAGAAGAATTTGGAGGCAGCACTACGAATGAAGAGGAGGGCAAATATCAAAGGAATCGAATCGACCCAAATAAAAATAAGCAAACATAAGGATAAAACAGCGCTGATCCAGTCACAATTAACAGCAATTTTTTGTCTGTCCATCCGATCTGCCAGCACTCCAACCACGAGAAACACTACCAGCATCGGGAGCGAATACATTAACTCGGCAAGCGTTGCATAGTATGGCTGATTTGTAAACCGTTTCAACAAATAAAACATGAATGCAGTAACCCCGATAATTCCTCCCATTTGTGAGGCGAAGGTTGCCAGGAAAAACCTGACATAATTCTTGTTTCTGAGTACTTGTTTTAATCCAGTCACAGTTCCATCCCTTTCGCTTTCAAAGCGGTTTTTAGATGCCTAATTAAAATAATAGTGAAAAGTAGGAATATTGTACAGAAAAGTGACTTTAATGTCACTTTAAGTTTGAATTTGGATCGTATCGGACCCTCTGTCTTTTAAATTCTGCTGTTAACGTAATCATAGTGGGGTGGACTGGGAAGTTGTTTTTAAACTCGTTTGGCGTAGTATGAGGAGCGACGTAAACTTAAATAACCAGCCGTCGGTTGAGATCCGACGGCTGGTTATTTAAGTTGCCAGATGTTTTTTTGTGGAATGGCTTGTTTTAATTGTCCGATATGTTGTTTGAAATAATCAATACGGTAATCGTCTATAATGGGGGGGGAGAATTACAGAATAGCCCGATTCATCTCATTTACGCATGGATATGTTGAGAAAAAGGAAATGCTCATAGCTAGAAAACTTTATACAATGGAAGAGGAATAAGAATTGTGAAATTCGACTTTTGATGAAGGATTTCATATAATGTGAGCATATTGTGAACAACTTAAATTGAAGACTTAATAAAAAAATGAAAATGATTTCCGTCCAGCTATGAATTTCAAAATTTGACGGAGGGAACGAGATGACAATGGAAGAGAGCAACAGACAGGTACCCTGGCAGGCGTATTACGGACCTAATCTAGGTTATGTGCAGGACCAGTATGAAAAGTATGTAGCGGACCCCGGAACGGTTGACCCGGCTTACCGCGAGCTGTTTGATCAATGGGGTGAGCCGCCACAATCCGAATATTCGGCTGCTTCCATGATAGACAACAAATTGCAAGGCCCCCCCACAAGTGCTTTGGGGCACCTTGATTCAAACACATTGCAGAAAGCGGTTACAGCGGGGAAAATGGTGTGGAATATCCGTGAGTACGGACATTTAGCCGCCCAAATCGATCCGCTGGAACTGGATGCAGAGCAGGATACACGCTTGCTTAATCCAGCATCTTACGGTTTAACTGAACAAGACTTGAAGGCTTTTCCAGCCTCTTTAATATGGGATAACGCTCCTGCGGGAACACTTAACGGATGGGAAGCCATTCAACGGTTACGTGTAGCATACACAGGTCCGATTGCCTATGAATTTAGTCATATTCACAACGAGGAGGAACGCCGCTGGCTGAACAGCTATGCAGAATCTGGCTGGTCCTCCAAGCCACTTACAACACAGGAACGCAAGTCGTTGCTAGGCAGATTGGTAGAAGTAGAACAGTTCGAAGAGTTTTTGCATAAAACATTCGTCGGACAGAAACGTTTTTCCATTGAGGGTAATGATGTGCTTGTCCCTGTTCTCGACGAGATTATTCGTCTAACGACAAATGCAGGAGCAAGTCATGTCCTGATGGGTATGGCGCATCGCGGTCGTTTGAATGTACTGGCTCATGTGCTGGGCAAGCCTTACAGTAAAATTTTCTCTGAATTTCATCATTCGCCGAATAAGGATTTGATCCCGTCGGAAGGTTCCACAGGAATTAACTACGGCTGGACTGGCGATGTGAAATATCATCTGGGTGCTGATCGTTTTGTAAAAGATGGGGGAGCGGTGCAGGCCCGTCTGACATTGGCGAATAACCCAAGTCACCTGGAATATGTAAATCCGGTAGTACAAGGATTTTCACGAGCTGCACAGGAAGACCGCAGTGAGGCTGGTTATCCGAAGCTGGATGTGAGCAAGGCAGCTACAATTATTATGCATGGTGATGCGGCTTTCCCAGGTGAAGGTATCGTGGCAGAATCACTTAATTTCACGAATTTGCGTGGCTTCCGTAATGGCGGCACGGTCCATATTATTGTGAATAATCGTTTGGGTTTTACGACAGAGAGTGTCGATTCACGTTCGACCCGTTATGCCAGTGATTTGGCTAAAGGCTATGAAATTCCAATTGTGCATGTGAACGCGGATAATCCTGAAGCCTGCATTGCAGCGGCACGTATGGCTGGTGAATATCGCAATCGTTTCAAGAAGGATTTTTTGATTGATCTGATTGGTTACCGTCGTTATGGTCACAATGAATCCGATGACCCGGAAACAACACAACCGCTGGTATACCGTAAGGTGAAGAATCATCCGACGGTGAGCAAATTATATGCTCAAAAGCTGATGAAGCAGGGTATAGTGGATGAAGCGTTTAGTGCCGGCCTCATTGAAAAGGTCCAAAACAGACTGAAGGAAGCGCATGAGCATGTGAAGAATCAACCGGAACAAGAGCCGGAAATGACTCCTGTGAAGGCGAAAAAGAATCAGAATTCTATGGTACGTACTGCAGTGGAATTGAAAAAGCTGCGCCAAATCAATGAAAACTTACTCAAATGGCCACAGGCTTTTCATGTATATCCGAAGCTGGATCGAATTTTACAGCGTAGAAAAACCGCTCTGAACGAGGGGGAAAAGGTAGATTGGAGCTTGGCGGAGACGCTGGCTTTGGCCACCATTCTCGCAGACGGCAAGCCTATTCGTATGACAGGTCAGGATGCGGAGCGAGCTACATTTGCTCACCGTAACCTTGTGCTGCATGAGCCTGAAACAGGCCGGACACATTGCCCGTTGCATACATTGCCGGAAGCACGTGCTTCATTCAGTATTCATAACAGTCCATTGTCTGAGGCATCTGTCCTCGGCTTTGAATACGGTTATAACGTCTATTCTCCTGAAACGTTGGTGATTTGGGAAGCACAATTCGGCGATTTTGCCAACTGTGCACAGGTTATTTTCGACCAATTTATTTCGGCGGGCCGTGCCAAATGGAGACAGAAATCCAGTCTGGTGATGCTGTTACCACATGGTAGCGAAGGACAAGGACCGGAGCATACGAGCGCACGTCTGGAGCGTTTTCTCCAGTTGTCCGCACAAAATAACTGGACTGTCGCTAATTTGAGCAGTGCCTCACAGTATTTCCATCTGCTGCGCCGTCAGGCTGCATTAAGCGAAAGTGAGGAAGCCCGCCCGCTTGTGATGATGTCGCCGAAGAGCCTGATTCGTAATAATCGTGTCGCTTCGCCTGCTTCTGAATTCAGCGAAGGAGCATTCCGTCCTGTGTTGGAACAGCCTGGTCTGGGTGCACGTCCGGATCGTGTAGAGCGCATTGTACTGTGCAGTGGCAAGATTGCCATTGATCTCGAAGAAGCATTGGAAAAGGATAAGAATGAGGCAGAAGAGCGTCTGCATATTATTCGTGTGGAGCAGTTATACCCTTTCCCGGAAGAGGAAATTAAGAATGTTTTCAGCCGCTTCCCGCATGTTAAGGAGTTCGTATGGGCTCAGGAAGAACCTAAAAATATGGGGGCCTGGAGTTACATGGAGCCTCGTCTGCGGGAAGTTGTGCCACAGGGAGCGGAAATTCGTTACGCAGGCAGACCGGATCGTTCCAGCCCGGCAAGCGGTTATCAGCAAGTACACAGCCTAGAACAACAGCGAATTATTCAATCGGCGTTGAAGCAGAATTCCAATAACAATATTACACTGGGGAGGTAGCGGCTGTGAGCGATATTATTGTGCCAGCAATGGGAGAATCCATCACGGAAGGAACAATCTCTAAATGGCTTGTGAAGGAAGGGGATTCCGTAGGACAGGGAGATGTTCTACTGGAGCTGGAAACCGATAAGGTCAATCTGGAAATTAGTGCGGAAGAAGCAGGTGTGGTCCAGAAAATCCTTCGTCAGGAGGGAGATACTGTGGTCATCGGTGAAGCTGTTGGCTTGATCGGAAGCGGCAGTGGTGGTGCGGAATCAACCGGTGCTGGAGAAGTAGCGGCGACTCAAGCGCCTGAAGCACCGTCCGTAGCGACTTCACCGTCTTCCGTAAGAGGCGGCGTTAAAGCAGAAGAAAAGTCTGCACCGCCTATTTCATCGAATGTCGACGGGAATGGCCAGACGGCATCACCATCCGCCCGGAAGCTGGCGCGTGAGCGCGGAATTGATCTAGAGCAGGTACAGGGAAAGGACCCGCTCGGACGTGTGTTTCAGGAGGACGTAAAAACGCATAACAGCGCTGAAGTTGCGCGTGCAGCATCTGTACCTGCGTCTCCCGCTACTAGCAAGCCTGCGCCTCCGTCTCCAGCTCAAACGGAGTACAGCAAGCCTGTGGAACGCCAGCGGATGTCTCGACGCAGAGCGACGATCGCTAAGCGTCTTGTTGAAGCACAGCAAACAGCAGCCATGCTCACCACTTTTAATGAAGTGGATATGACCGCCATTCTCGATGTGCGTAAACGCCGTAAAGATAAATTTAAGGAAAAACATGATGTAGGTTTGGGCTTTATGTCCTTCTTTACAAAGGCAGTGGTTGGCGCACTCAAGCGCTTTCCTACCGTGAATGCAGAAATTAACGGCGATGATATCGTACTGAAAAAATACTATGATATCGGGATCGCTGTATCTGCCAAGGAAGGTTTGGTCGTGCCAGTTGTGCGGGATGCCGATCGTCTTGGCTTTGCTGAGATCGAGAAGAGCATTGCAGATTTGGCTGGCAAAGCACGCTCCAATTCGCTTTCTCTGGCCGACTTGCAAGGAGGAACTTTTACCATAACCAATGGAGGTATTTTCGGTTCCCTGTTGTCTACGCCAATTCTCAATACGCCGCAAGTGGGTATCTTGGGGATGCATAAAATCCAACTTCGCCCGATTGCCATCGACGAGGAACGTATGGAAAATCGTCCGATGATGTATATCGCGTTATCCTACGATCACCGTATTATTGATGGTAGCGAGGCGGTTCGTTTCCTGGTAACGGTCAAAGAATTGCTGGAAGATCCGGAATCATTGTTGCTGGAAGGGTAAAATAAATCGGGCAAAAGCAGACTCTTGCGAGTCTGCTTTTTTTCCTGCATAGTTATAACATAAGGCAACTGACATTACAGGCAGTAGATGTAGAGAAGGGCGGGAACTGTTTTGGACAAAGACTTGCGCTATCCGATAGGATCATTCGTTGTTCCAGACACCATTACAGAAGAACAGCTTATCGCATGGATTCACGACATTGCTGAATTGCCTGCACAGCTGCGTCAGGCGGTCGAAGGACTGAACGAGCAGCAGCTAAATACGCCTTATCGCGAAGGGGGCTGGACGATTCGGCAGGTCGTTCATCATGTGGCAGACAGCCATATGAACAGCTATATCCGTTTTAAGCTGGCGCTGACGGAGGATACACCAACGATCAAGCCATATGATGAGGGGCGTTGGGCCGAAATACCAGACGCCAGGGAGCTTCCACTGGAACCTTCGTTGCAATTGCTGGAAGGACTGCATGAACGGTGGGTAACCGTGTTACGATCGTTGGGAGAGGATCAGCTACACCGAACATTTATTCATCCTGAATCGGGCCAGACGATCCGCCTGGAACGAAACATCGGCATCTATGCTTGGCATGGCAAGCATCACACAGCTCATATTACTTCCCTGAGAGAACGAAATGCATGGTGATTTTTAAAATTATACCCAGATGAATATAACGGAATAGAAAAGAAACCTTTAATCCCACTTTAATCGTGGTTTTAAAGGTTTCTTTTCTTATTTCCTCATAAGGCTGATGACTTGGGAGAGTTTGATTGTCCGGGTGCCTCGGAGTCTCCAGACAATGCAGAAACGGAGGTCACCCCTGTGTTAACATGACGATCGAGCCAGTCTACGATGTCACTCATCACCTCGTCGCGGTTTGTTTCATGAAGCATCTCATGGCGACCGTCAGGGTAGAGGCGATATTCGATGTCCTGAAGCTCTAGGCTTCGATACATTTCCACTAGTGACAACACACCTTTACCGAACATACCCACTGGATCACGATCCCCGGCAAAAATATAAACTGGCAGTTTGGGATTGATGTGTTTCAGCGAGGAAGGCCAGTGGATTTCTTGCAATAGCCTGAAAAAATCCAGAAAAAAGCCTGTAGTGCAAATAGCTCCGCATAATGGGTCGTGTACGAACTGATCTACTTCCTCAGGATCACGGGACAGCCAGTCAAACGCCGTACGCACCGGACGAAAGGCACGATTAAAGCCGCCAAAGACCATAGCGTTGAGCAGCATGCTGCGATGATCCATTCCTTGCAGCTTGGCTTGCAGTAGAGCAACTTGCTCTCCGAGTTTTAGGAGACCACGTCGTCCGTTGGTTCCCGATAAAATAAACCCGTGATACGTTTGCCGATCATCATACATAATTTTCTGGGTTAAAAAGGACCCCATGCTGTGACCCAGCAAAAAACGAGACTGATCAGGGAATTCCTTAGCTGCAATTTCGCCTAGCTCCAGCATGCCGTTTGCCATTCGATTAAACGCATTAGCTCCCGGCATACCTAGCTTATCAGGATCACCAGCCGTGCGCCCGTGACCGATATGATCGTTGGCATAAACGCCATAACCGCAAGCAGTAAGCTTTTCGGCCAGTCGGATGTAGCGATAGGACGTCTCGCACATACCATGCGAAATTTGGACAATCCCCTTAATGGGCAAATTCTGATCAGGCAGCCAGCGGTAGGCAAAAAGCTCTGTTCCGTCATTTTCAGCGATGGTGAAGGTGTATTCCCGCATAATTAGACATCACATCCTTTAAGCATTAAGGAAGATAAGATCTAAGTACGGTCATTCCGTCATTCAGCGTGTAACCGCTCAGGTTAGCGGGCAACAGGAAGCAATCTCCAGCTTTACAGGAAAGAGACTCGGTATTATTGTTCCATGTTATGGTCCCACTGCCTTCACAAATCACGAGAATGGTAAAGCTGTCTTCCGTTGTAGAAAGTGCCCAACTTCCATCTACGATACCCTTTTCCACAACAAAATACTCACAGGCTGCCAACTGGAGCCATTTACCAGGCTGTAAGCCGTCCGTTTTCATCGTTGTTGCGCCTGCACCTTCGTAGGAGGTTACATTGAGGGAATCCTCGATATGCAACTCACGAGGCTTGCCGTCCAGTCCGGGGCGATTGTAGTCATATAAGCGATAGGTAGTATCCGAATTTTGCTGGATTTCAGCAACGACAACGCCTGCACACAGTGCATGTACGGTTCCGGCGGGGATGAAGAACGTATCGCCTGCTTCGACTGGAACCTGGCGCAAACTGCCGAGGATATCCCCACTTTCAAGAGCTGTGCGCAGACTCTCGCGGGTTACACCTTCGGTCAGACCATAAATAATCTTGGCATCTGGCTTGGCATCAAGCACGTACCACATTTCAGTTTTTCCTAATTCTCCGGCTGGAAGTCCTGCGTAATCATCTGTCGGATGCACCTGAACGGATAAGTCATCATTACAATCCAGTAGTTTGATTAAAAGTGGGAATCGTCCGCCTTTTTCCGATACACCCTTGGCCCCGAGCCAATCCTGCCCGTAGGTCTCGCGGATTTCATCCAGTCCTTTGCCTGCCAGCTCACCATTGATAACCGTTGTTGTTCCGTTTGGATGATCGGCAATCATCCATCCTTCCCCGATATGTCCTTCTGGTGGGGTTAGACCAAATTGCTCTAAGGCCCGTCCTCCCCAAACTCTCTCTTTGAACTCAGGTTGAAATTGCAGCGGGTATGGCTTTAGCATAATTTCTCTCCTCCATAATGAGTAATGAGTGCGACCTAACAGAATAGGGAAATCAATAACGTGCCGCTGGGGCAATAAACTGGGATGAATAGTGCCCAAACGAGCTTAAAAAATAATATATGTAAGGCGGCTTAAAAAGCCGCTCATAACCTGAGTTTAAAATCCGACATTATTTCTTCTCAACCGCCACTACGAAAGGCGAAGCGGCTCGTTGTAATTGACGATAAATAATGCTTTGACCGCTGGAGACCGGGAGAGCAGAAGCCCATTGAAGAACGGCATCTGCTTCTTCACTGCCTCCGGCGTGTCCTGGATATAACACGGCAGTCAGAATGCCGCGTGGTCGCAGCAATTGTAAGGCAGCATCAAGTGCGACGAGCGTGCTGTCTGTTTGGGTGATGACAGTAGGATCGGCGCCTTCGGAAGGCAAGTAGCCCAGGTTAAACATGACCGCAGCGACTTTGCCATGCAGCATGTCCGGAACGGCCTCCTGCATTTGCTCATGACCTTGTAGCAGTAGCGATACTTCTGCTAATGAAGGAGAAGCGTTTTCTTCCAGTCGACGACGGGCGCAATGCAGTGCTTCTTGTTGGATGTCGAAGCCATAGACACGGCCCCGTTTGCCAGCAGCTTTTGCCAGAAACAACGTGTCTGCTCCTGTGCCGACGGTGGCGTCTATAGCAGTATCGCCTGGCTGCACCCGCGCAGCCACCAATTGATGAGCGTAGCTCAGGACGGATAGGAACCCCATTTAAGGTTGCCTCCAGTATTTTCCCTGCCACGTTTCACGTGACTTTAGTTCATGATCAATGGCATTAAGCACTTCCCATTTTTTAAGCGACCACATGGGTCCCATTAGCAAATCGCGTGGGGCATCTCCGGTTAACCGATGAACGATCATTTCGGGAGGTAAAAACTCCAGCGTATCAACTATCAGCTTAACGTATTCGTCCTTTTCCAGAAAGCGTAGCAATCCCGCTTCATATTGCTTGACCATGGGCGTTTTGCGCATGAGATGCAGCAGGTGGATTTTGATGCCCTGCACATCCATAGCGGCTACCGCCCGTCCCGTATCGAGCATCATTTCATGCGTCTCTTGGGGCAGACCATAAATGATGTGGGCGCACACGCGGATATTCCGCTTGCGCAGCTTTTCCACCGCATCCAGATAGCATTGAGTATCATGAGCGCGGTTAATCAGCTCTGAGGTCGATTCATGGACAGTTTGCAGACCCATTTCGACCCATAGGTACGTGCGTTCGTTTAGCTCGGCAAGGTAATCCACTACATCGTCAGGCAGGCAATCAGGACGTGTAGCGATGGACAGACCGACAACACCGGGCTGCTCCAGAATAACCTCGAAGTATTCTCGCAGTTCCTCAACCGGGGCATACGTATTAGTATAGGCTTGAAAATAGCCAATATATTTGGCGTTTGGCCATTTTAGATGCTGCCGATCCCGAATCGTATTGAACTGGGTGACCAGATCATCACGACGACGCCCGGCAAAATCACCCGATCCGCGTGCGCTACAAAAGGTGCAACCCCCTTTAGCGATAGAGCCATCGCGATTCGGACAGGTAAAACCGGCATCCAGCATGACTTTGAACACTTTATTTTGAAATTGCTCACGCATTTCGTAATTCCAAGTATGGAACCGTTTATCTCCCCACAGGAGAGGAGCAGGCAATAAATCTGTTTTCATGGGTGTACTCCTTTTTTTACGATCACCCTATTGTAACAAAAATCAGTCTTCATTGGGAATCATTTGACCGAACAAGTCAATAAAATGTGCGTATTTTATGGCGTTGCGGATTGAAAAAGGTTACACAATGTGTTATATTGTAAGCGGTACCAGACATACAATAAAAGGACTGTTTTCGATCCTGAAGATAAAAGTTATCCGTTGCTAATGATTATTCTTCAGGGAGGCAGCTATGCTGTTTCTATCGCCTGTTTTAGGGTAAGTGCACGTCGGTTCCATCACAAATAACCCGTGAGGTGATCTTTTATGAATGCGCAGGATAAGACGCGTATGGATAAAGTTACTGTTGAGTTAACCTTTGATGAGGCGTTGGCATTGACTGGTGTCCGTTTTGGGCAGGATCGTCAGATTGGAACGACCGCACGTCAAAAAATCAGAGCGGCTTGCCAAAAGACAATTGATTTTTCACCTGCTGATGGGGTAGACTATGAACAATTAAATTAGTTGGACCCCAATCCAAATATATTGAAAAAGGAATTTCATTTCCGTATCTTCAAGCGGGGGTGAAATTCCTTTTTCCTTGATAACAGAGTATATGGAGGAGTAACATGCGTTTACGCGGAAGAAAAGGAATTCGGGAAAGTCTGGAAGAACAGCAGGACCTAGTCATCTTGGAGCCAGCACAGTATAAGGGGAAATGGCAGCAGCTTTTTGGTAATGATCGTCCCATTCATGTAGAGTTCGGTATGGGTAAAGGGCAATTTATAAGCCAAATGAGCTTCCGGAATCCGGAGGTTAACTATATTGGCTTTGATATGTATGATGAGCTGGTTCGCCGTGCAACAGAAAAGTCTCGTCTGGCCTGGAGTAATTCAGAGGTTGATACGCCGCCTAATATCAAATTGGCACTGGCAAACATCGAACAGATCGAAAATGTTTTTGAACCAGGAGAGATTGAACGCATTTATCTGAATTTTAGTGATCCCTGGCCTAAAGCCAAACATGCACGTCGTCGTTTGACGCATCCGCGTTTTTTGGACAAGTACCGTCAGCTTTTGAACAGCAAAGGACAAATTCATTTTAAGACCGATTCGGAGACACTGTTTGAGTTTTCTCTGAATTCGTTTGCCGATAGTGGTTTGCAGATGACGAATATTTCGTTAAACCTTCATCGTGAGGGGATTAACGAGGAGCATGTCATGACGGAATATGAACAAAAGTTTATGGGCAAAGGTATGAATATTCATCGAGTCGAGGTGCTGATCGGCAAAGATGCTTTGGAAGAGTACGGAAAAACACGCCTTGAAAAGTACGGGAAATAAAAACAGATCAAATGGATAAAATAAGACAGGGTGCTTCCTTATTAGGAAAGCACCCTGTTCGGTTCCAGTATATCCAAAATACTCTGTGCGCTCTGAAGAGGATAATATCGCGCTACATTATGGACGTGCTCCTGTCGCTTGCGGACGATTTCTGGAAAATCGTGTAGCAGTCGGTTCATCCATTTAACGACAACATCCAGCGAAGTAATCGGTTCTCCGAAGCCTTGAGCCGTAAAGTATTGACAATTTTCCTCCTCCTGTCCAGGGAGAGGTTTGTGAAACAGCATCGGAATCCCTTTGGCCAATCCCTCGGTGCATGTCATTCCGCCGGGTTTGGTGATGAGCAGATTCGATACCTCCATTAATTTGTCGATTTCCCGTGTAAATCCGAAGATATGAATATTTGGATGATTAAACCTGGAATCCAACTGCATTTTACGACGAATTTTATCATTATGCCCCAAACAAAAAATAAATTGAATGTTATCTCTCCACTGAGTAAGCGAACGATGTATGACTTCGTCATTCATAAGGCCCCAGCCGCCACCCATAACGAGTACGGTCGGGATGGGTTTAAGTCCAAATTGTTCTCTAATTTCATCGTGCCCAGGATGTTCCCAAAAATTTGGATGAACGGGAATACCGGTCACCTGGATTTTCGAGATGGATACTCCGCGTGCGCGCAGCTTACGCATGACTTCAGGCGTAGATACAAAGTACCGGTCAACCTCGGGACTAATCCATGTTCCATGTGCATCGTAGTCTGTAATGACAGTACAAAGCGGAACATGTAAGCCTAAGCGCTTCAAACGTGAAATTACCGCGCTTGGGATGGGATGAGTACATACCACCAAATCGGGACGAAGCTGCCGGAGAATGTTTCGGGTCTGCGTGTAGAACAGACGGTGCAAAGCGAGCGTTGTAAGACGGTTTAATGATTTTTTGTACTGATGACGGTAAACCAATCCGACTAGACGAGGCTGCGATACAACAGTCTTCTTGTATGCTGTAATAATAAGCGGGGCCATTCTTGGATTCAAAAAACTCCCCAGCTCCAGCACTCTGGTCTGCACATTCGGAGAAAGCTTCCGCAAACTGCTTGAGAGCGCGTAGGCAGCTTGAGTATGTCCGGCACCGAAACCTTCCGATAATAATAACACTCGTTTTTTAGCCACTCTCATTTCACCTGTTCCTGCTGGGATGTTCTCAATCATACCATATCGGCTTTAAGGCCAGAATGCAACCGTTCCTATTGCTGCAGACGTTCCGATGACCGCTCCTGCGAGTACATCCGTTGGGTAGTGAAGACCCAGATAAATTCGAGAAAAACCAACAATTGTCGCTACAGGCAACAGCAGCAATGTTAGCATCGGTGACTGTAGCATGAAAGGCACGGTAGCTGAAAAAATAGCGGTCGTGTGCCCTGAGGGAAAAGAATGGTCCGACAAGGGGTTGCGGAATGTATTTGTACCTGGTAGCGCCAAATACGGGCGAATCCGCGGGTACAGCTTTTTAACGATAGCTACGGGGATGTGACTGACCCCGAGAGCGATGGCTCCCTTCATACCGGTATCTTTCCACGGATTCGGAGCGAGCCACCAAATAAGGAGTGTGGAGGCTATAGTAAAGGTAGCCCCGCCTAAATGTGTGAGATAATAAAGCCAGAAGTTCAAAAAACGGTTGTGTAAGCGTCCGTTGATCCATTTGAACAACTGCTGCTCCAGATTTACAAGTTTTACGACTAGACGTTGCATTTGGTTTCCTCCGGTTGCCGGTTCAGGTCAGTCGGCAAATATTTTGAGTCATTTTGACATAATCAGACCATAAGTAATTATTCTCTTGCTCTCATCATATTTTTAAACGCTGTTCATTTCAAGAATCACTAAAGATTCATAACTTACTTGGTTCAATTCTACACAAAAATGTTAATGGAATATAAGCCAAATTGTATAACTTTCTTTGCGTTCATCCGTCTAATAAGATAGAGTGTTTAGAAGTGGTTGCTAATTGGCCCACAAAAAGGAGGGACCAAAGAAATAAAAAGTTAGCAAATGGATGAAAATAAGACCTAAGCGTCATCAATGAGAAGACCAGCGCCGCATTCCCGGTTCAAACGGGAGTTTGTTGTGTTTTTTTGCTGCTGAGACCGGTTTAAGGGCTTTGACAAAAGATTGAAAACCAACGAAAATCGTAATGGCATTCCTGTGTCAGCCAAAAGGGGGCTGCGCACAGCCAATGAAGAAAGCAAGGGTCGGGTCAAAAACTACAGAAAAGGCGCGCAAAGCGCCGCAACTTGCGCTACACAGATAGAAAACAAACAAACGCAAGATTTTAAGGGGTATAAAAAAGGGGGTAACAAGAGATCATGTTAGACGCTATTTTTGTGACGCTCCAGGTCATACTGGCGGTGATCGCAGTCTATCAGTTTGCATTCTCCTTGTTCGGATTGGTTCGCAAGAAAAGGAAAGAGCACGCGGCTCCAGAAAAATCATTTGCCATTTTAGTCGCTGCCCACAATGAAGAACAGGTTGTCGGAGCATTGATGGAAAATTTGAAGCAACTTGATTATCCGAAGGAACTTTACGATGTGTTCGTAATCTGTGATAACTGCACAGATAAGACTGCGGATATTGTTCGCGCTCACGGCATGAATGCTTGTGAACGTACGAATCCAAATCTGCGTGGTAAAGGCTACGCTATTGAGTGGATGCTCAAGGAATTATGGGCTATGCCGCGCCAATATGATGCCATTGTCATGTTTGATGCTGACAATTTGGCGCATACCAATTTCTTGAGTGAAATGAACAATGATCTGTGCACAGGTGCCCGTGTTATTCAGGGGTACATTGATACTAAGAATCCTGAGGATTCTTGGATTACAGCGGCATACGGGGTATCTTATTGGTACATCAACCGTTTGTGGCAGCTGTCACGTCACAATCTGAACATGGCTAATTTCCTCGGTGGTACAGGCATGTGCTTTGAAACAAATCTGCTTAAGGAAATGGGCTGGGGTGCAACAAGTCTCGTAGAGGATTTGGAATTCACCATGCGCTGCACACAACGCAACGTATATCCAAGATTTAATTACGATGCCAAGGTATATGATGAAAAGCCGTTGACATTCAAAGCTTCGTCCAGACAGCGTCTGCGCTGGATGCAAGGTCACTTCACGGTCGCTCGTCGTTATTTCTTCCCGTTGCTGTGGCAAAGTATCAAGCATAGAAGCCTGATTAAATTCGATATGGCTCTTTATGGTCTAAACGTGTATATCGTACTGCTCACCTTCTTGATGACAGTAGCTATGTGGATAGATATAGCGTTATTTGGTGGACCTAATATCGAAAATATTTATGTACAATTCCCGGCTTGGACTGGTGTTATAGCTGTGGGTCTGAATATTACTACCTTTGTGATCGCGATGATTTTGGAAAAGGTCACGTTCAAAAAAGTATATCTGTACCTGCTGCTATTCCCGGTATATCTGGTCTCGTGGTATCCGATTACGTTCTATGCGTTCTTTACACAGAACAACAAGCAATGGAGCCATACCCAGCACACGCGTGTCGTTCGCCTGGAAGAGGTTCAGAGCAAGCAAGGTTAATTGGACGATGAAATAGGACTGAAGATCGGTGTCATTCATTTTCTATTAAAGTGTTGACACCTCGATTGCACCGTGATAAGATATTCGAGTATGTTAATTGAAAAGTATGGATTAACAAGTAGAAGGTCCGACTTCTCACCTGCCCGGTATTGCCGGCTGGTCATGATCCAATGATTTGTGAATTGAACTTTCATGATGAATTGAGTATCAGACAGGGATGTCGGCTGTGTAGTCGTCATCCCTTTTTTGTGCTTAAACACAATACAACAATAACAGGTTCTGGAGGTGGAGGGTTATTAGTAAGGAACATATGATCAATGATGAGATTCGGGTGAGAGAAGTACGTCTAGTTGGTGCGAATGGGGAACAAATCGGGATTACACCGACGCGTGAAGCTTTGCAAATGGCGATTGACGCAAACTTGGATCTCGTAAACGTGGCGCCTCAAGCGAAGCCGCCCGTGTGTCGGATTATGGATTACGGTAAATTCCGCTATGAGCAACAGAAGAAAGAAAAGGAAGCCCGTAAAAACCAGAAGATCGTTGACATCAAAGAGGTATGGTTCCGTTCCAACATCGAGGAACATGACTACCAAACCAAGTTTCGCAATGTGGTAAAGTTCCTGAATGAAGGGGACAAGGTGAAATGCTCCGTTCGTTTCCGCGGTCGTGAAATTACCCATGCTAATGTGGGTCAAAAAATTCTCGAACGTGTGAAATTGGAAGTTGCTGATCTTTGTACCGTGGAGCGCCAACCCAAGCTCGAAGGACGCAGCATGATTATGATATTGGCTCCAAAGAGTCAATGACAAATTAAGGAGGAAGTTCAATGCCTAAAATGAAAACACATAGCAGCCTTAAAGGCCGCTTCAAAATTACCGGTACTGGTAAAGTAATGCGTTACAAAGCTTACAAAAACCATTTGCTTTCCCACAAATCCAAACGTGCAAAACGCGTTCTAGGTACTAACCCTGAGATGGCACCTGGGGACGTTAAGCGTCTGAAACAAGGTCTTGCTAACCTGAAATAGCACTAGCACTGCAATGAATGAAGTATAAACATTATTTGGGAGGTCTATTGATATGGCAAGAGTAAAGGGCGGATTCGTCGTTCGTCGTCGTCATAAAAAAGTATTGAAGCTTGCTAAAGGTTATTTTGGTTCCAAACACCGCATTTTTAAAACAGCTAACGAGCAGGTAATGAAATCGCTTGTTTACGCATACCGTGACCGTCGTCAGACGAAACGTAACTTCCGCAGACTGTGGATCGTGCGTATCAACGCAGCAGCTCGTTTGAACGGTTTGTCTTACAGCAAATTGATGCACGGTCTGAAATTGGCTGGTGTGGACATTAACCGCAAAATCTTGGCTGATCTTGCAGTCAATGATATTAATGCATTCAACTCTTTGGCAACTGTTGCTAAAGGCAAAATCAACGCTTAATTATTAATAATGAAGGCGTGGAAACCGCGAAAGCGGTAAAAAGGTATCCCAAGCAGTACGCTGTGTAGGGATGCCTTTTTTTGTACATACTCAATGTTACGGAAAAGACTTCGTTTTCTCCAAAATACGAATAAATATGACGTGAGATGGAAGAATGTATGTTTTTTTTAACTTTGTAACGCTTACATTGATGAGATTTTAAAAAAAATTGACCCAAGGTTATTAATTGTCTAGATTTTAGCCGATCATAATTGTATAATCTCTAAAGTAAGTCTTCTGTACGATCTGTCTCGTCAGTAAATGACATGCAATGAGCATGTACATGTTCAAAGAAAAGAGACAGTCCAGGGATCTAACACTAAGGGGGAACAGTATCAGCATGAAGAAAATGTTCAGTATGTCTTTGGTTATGCTGCTGGCGATCTCGGTCATTCTCGCAGGCTGCGGTAACAAAAATCAAGGTGCATCCAACGCAAATGGTGGAGACACAGGTGGTTCTGCCAAAACATCGAATGTCCAAATCGGCATGGTTACAGATGTGGGTGGAGTAAACGACAAATCGTTTAACCAATCTGCTTGGGAGGCACTACAAGCCACTGAGAAAGAATCGGGCGTTAAAGTTAAATACCTGCAAAGTAAATCCGATCAAGATTATATTCCTAACCTGAACCAATTTGTTAAGGGTGATTTTAACCTGACTTGGGGAATCGGTTTTAATCTGGCGAATGCGATTGGACAAGTAGCGAAAGACAACCCAAGCAAGAATTTGGCGATCATTGACAGTGTCGTGGATGCGCCTAACGTAAAATCGGTTGTTTTTGCTGAAAATGAAGGTTCCTTCTTGGTGGGGGTTGTAGCTGGTAAGCTTACCAAAACAAACAAAATTGGTTTTGTGGGTGGACAAGACAGCCCATTGATCAAACGTTTTGAAAAAGGATTCGAAGCAGGAATTAAAGCTGTAAATCCAAATGCAAAATTGGAAGTTAACTACACAGGTGCATTTGATAAGCCGGACCTGGGTAAAGCAGCAGCTGCGACGATCTATAACAGCGGTGCGGATATTATTTTCCATGCAGCTGGCGGATCTGGTACAGGTGTATTTAATGAAGCACTCGCACGTAAGCAACAAGGTCAGCAAGTATGGGTTATTGGCGTAGATAAAGACCAATCACTTGAGTTTGGTGACGACGTAACATTGACTTCGATGGTAAAACGTGTAGATGAAGCTGTAAAACGCGTATCTAAAGAAGTAATTGATGGTAAATTTAAGGGCGGTGTCGAGACACTGGCTCTGAAGGATAATGGTATTGGTTTGGCAGACACATCAACGAAAAACGTACCTAAAGACGTGCTTGATCTTGTAGAACAATACAAGCAAAAAATTATTAAGGGCGAAATTACAGTTCCTTCGAAATAAGTTTTGGCTTGAAGAACATAGAAGTAGCGACAAGGCTGGTTCATAAGACTAGCCTTGTTCTTACGTCTGGAGTTATATGGATTATAACGGGCAAAATCAGCTCATTGGAGCACATACTATAAAGTGTATAAGGGTGATCTCATGGATGCAGCGACCCCCGTCGTTGAGTTAAAGCAAATTACAAAACGATTCCCCGGCATCGTTGCCAACGACTCCATCAGCATCAAGCTGCATAAGGGAGAAATTCATGCCCTTTTGGGTGAGAATGGCGCGGGTAAATCTACGCTTATGAATATTCTTTTCGGACTGTATCAGCCGGATGAAGGGACAATTGAAATCGGAGGTAAACCCGTACAGATTGATAGTCCAAATAAGGCGATTGATCTGGGGATTGGCATGGTGCATCAGCATTTTAAACTCGTACAGCCGTTTACCGTTACCGAAAATATTGTCCTGGGCTCGGAGCCACGTAAGGGTCTGAAAATCAATTATAAAAAGGCTGCCGCAGAAGTACAGCGGTTGTCTGAGCAGTACGGTCTTCAGGTAAATCCGAATGCCAAAATTGAGGATATATCTGTTGGTATGCAGCAACGTGTAGAAATTATCAAAACGCTCTATCGCGGTGCAGATATTCTGATTTTCGATGAGCCTACAGCTGTACTGACACCGCAGGAGATCACTGAGTTGCTGGACATTATGAAGCGCTTGGTCGCTGAAGGCAAATCAATTATTCTTATTACTCATAAACTTAAAGAAATCATGCAAATTGCAGATACCGTTACGATCATTCGCCGAGGTCAGGTTATTGATACGGTCAAGACGTCTGAAACAACACCAAATGAGCTGGCTGAGAAAATGGTGGGCCGTCGTGTGTCCTTTAAAGTGGACAAGCAGCTTGCGCAACCAGGACAAACGGTACTGGAAATGAACAATGTAATTTCTAAAAACAAGGATGGCATTAATGTTCTAAATGAGTTGAACCTGCAGGTCAAGGCGGGCGAGATTTTGGGGATTGCCGGAGTAGATGGAAATGGACAGAGTGAGCTGATTGAAGCATTGACAGGCTTACGCAGGGTGGATGGCGGAAGCATCCGTTTGCTCGGACAAGAGGTGGCCAATCAGCCACCACGCAAAATTTCAGAGGCAGGCGTTTCACATATACCGGAGGACCGTCATAAGCATGGGTTGGTGCTCGATTTTTCTATGAGTGAAAATATGGTGCTGGAGACGTATTACCAGGCGCCTTACAGTAAAAATGGCTTCTTGAACAAAGATGCTATAGAGAAACAGGCCAAAAGTCTTATCGAAAAGTTTGATGTAAGAACACCGGATATTCACACGAAGGCAAGAGCGTTATCTGGTGGGAACCAGCAGAAGGCTATCATTGCGCGTGAAATTGATAAAAATCCAGACCTTCTCATTGCAGCACAGCCTACACGCGGTCTGGATGTCGGAGCTATTGAATTTGTCCAGAAACAACTGATTGCCCAGCGGGACCAAGGTAAAGCTGTGTTGCTCATATCTTTTGAACTGGATGAGATTATGAATGTATCCGACCGAATTGCTGTCATCTATGAGGGCAAGATTGTCGGGGAAGTGCTGCCAGAAGAAACGAATGACCAGGAACTGGGACTGATGATGGCAGGAAGTGCAGTGAAGAAAGGAGTAGAGAATGGCTAATCTATTGAAAATATTCACAAAAGACTCCTTTGTACTGGCGCTGGTCTCTATTATTTTGGGTCTCCTTCTGGGTGCTATTGTGATGCTGATTGGCGGGTATGACCCTATTGTGGCCTATTCTGCTTTGTTTAGCCGTGTATACGGAGATTCTTATAACTTTGGAGAGGCTATCCGTGAGATGACTCCGCTGGTTTTAACGGGGTTGGCATTTGCTTTTGCGGCCCGCGCCGGATTGTTTAATATTGGCGGCGAAGGTCAGTTTCTGGTAGGTATGACAGCTGCTTCGATTGTGGGCATTAAACTCCATGGGTTGCCAGCTATCATACATGCACCGCTAGCTGTGATTGCAGGTGCAGTTTTCGGAGGCTTGTGGGCTGCGATTGCTGGCTATTTGAAGGCCAAACGAGGCGTGAATGAAGTTATTACATGTATTATGATGAACTGGATTGGTCTGTATTTGGCTAATTTGGTGATCAATCAGTTCGCACTTATGGATGGTGAAAATCGTTCTGTGGATATTCAGCCTTCTGCTTCAATTTCCATCGAATGGCTGTCCCAGATGATGGGGAATGCTCGGGTACATTGGGGTACAGTTATTGCAGTGCTGGCGGCAGTCTTTTTCTACATTTTCATGTGGAAAACAAAGCAAGGCTATGAGCTTCGGGCTGTCGGATTTAATCAGGATGCATCCCGCTATGCAGGTATGAATGTAAATCGTAATATCATAAAAGCGATGTTCATTAGTGGAGTTTTTGCCGGATTGGCAGGTGCCTTTGAAGTACTAGGAGTATTCCATTATCAATCTGTCATGGCAGGATCACCGGGAACCGGCTTTGACGGTATCGCTGTAGCTCTGATTGGGATGAATAACCCATTCGGTGTGCTGCTCGGTTCTGTTTTGTTCGGAACGCTTACGTATGGTTCTGCGGGGATGAGCTTTAGCGCAGATGTACCGCCCGAAATTATCCGGGTTGTCATTGGCTCGATTATTTTCTTCATTGCGGCCCAAGGTATTGTACGTTGGGTTGTGAAGCCGCTCTACTCCAAGCGGAAGAAAGAGAAGGTGTTGTAGAATGAGTTGGTTAACACTTGGTGAATTAATCCATACAACGCTCGTTTTTGCGACGGCGATTATTTTTGCGTCTCTCGGCGGAGTTTTTTCAGAAAAATCCGGTGTAACGAACCTCGGGTTGGAAGGACTTATGGTATTTGGAGCGTTTGCAGCGGGTGTTGGCGGATTTTATGCCGAGCAAGCTGGACTAGGAGGCACCTCTGCGGCTTGGGTAGGTGTGCTGTCAGCTGCGGTGTTCGGTATTCTGGTTTCGCTAATTCATGCTGTAGCCTCTATTACGTTCAAAGCCGATCAGGTAATAAGTGGTATAGTTATCAACTTTTTGGCAGCAGGTAGTACACTGTACATGGTCAAGCTTTTATTTGAGGGTGATGGTGACACGGGTCGGATTCAGGGTTTCAACGAAATATCCATCCCTTACCTTGTGGATATCCCGATTGCAGGAAAAGCCTTTTTCCAAGCCTATCCAACGACATACTTAGCCATTCTATTAGTTATTATTGGCTATTTTACTTTGTATAAAACACCGTTTGGCTTGCGTTTGCGTTCCGTTGGGGAGCATCCAGGAGCGGCCGATACAGTGGGTATTAAAGTAAATCGTCTTCGGTATATTGGTGTTATGATCAGTGGGGCGTTGGCTGGGATTGGTGGGGCTACAATCACTCTGACTACAACCAACATGTTCTCGCACAATACAGTTTCGGGGCAGGGATATATTGCTATTGCCGCTATGATTTTCGGTAAATGGAATCCGCTCGGCGCTTTTGGCGCAGCAGTGTTTTTTGGTTTTTCACAAGCCATTCGCAACTATGTGCAGCTGTTCGCATGGTCCCAAAGTATTCCCCAGGAAATTATTTTTATGTTGCCATATCTCTTGACGATTATTGTACTGGTAGCGGCTGTCGGACGTTCGCGTGCTCCGGCCGCTTTGGGTCAACTTTATGATCCAAGCAAGCGTTAAAACTTATAAATAGCTGATGTGTATGTTTTGAAAATGTACATTGGTGTATAAAAAATCTGGTATCTGCATGTGCAGGTACCAGATTTTTTTTATATTGTGCAGGCATTTAAACATACGCCACTGGCATGAATGGAATAGACTGTGCTATGCAGATTGGACGGGACGCTCGGCCCCTGTCAGCTCCGGTCTATTTTGTGGTGGTGATGAGCTATCAAGGAGCCGTTCAATCTGTCCATCCGTTGAGAAAGAAGGAGGAAATACGATGAAACAGGCAGTAACCAGAAAGCAGGTGGAGAAGCTTGTTGGCAAAGTCATCTTTGCTACTCGCAAGGATGGTTCCCAGGTCAGCGGCAAGCTGATTCGCATTTCGGGTAACCGACTGGTTCTTCAACCAAACCGCAAGAAAAAAGTAAACACGAAGGCGATTATTCCTCTGGTGCTGTTTGACTTGCTTGCCATCGGCACAGCTCCATACATTGGTGCCTATGGTGGGGGATATGGTGGCTACGGTCCAGGTTATGGAGGACCAGGATATGGTCCGCAGCCAGGCCCGTATACAGACGGGGGGTACCCCGGCGTAGGATATCCGTATTACCCTAATTTATTTTAGTCATACAAAATCTTGAGCTCGAAAAAGATACTTTTTACAGTGACTTTTCGAGTTCGTGGCATCGGCTCAGAGCTACGTAGCGCAGCATTTGATATTGATGACGTAGATAAAAATGGATCCCCCTGATATTGTCTTCGTCCACCATAACTTTAGCCCGCTTGCAGCGACGCAGTCGTCCGTAGTGTTCGGCATGCTCCAGCAGTTTTTTTCCGTATCGCATACCTTGATGAGCCGAAGAGATTGCGATCAAATCAATGTATAATAGTTCGCCATGCAGCATAACATGAATGAAGCCAACAACCTGTGCATTATCCGGTCTGCAAGCTACAAAAGTGATGCCCCGGTTTAAGCGCCGGGGTAATTCTTTGCGTATTTGTTCCATTTCTGGGGCACTTAAATGCGATAGGGGGACAAGCTCTTGCTCGATGAGACGAAAGATGATGCTGTCATCTTGATAGCTTCGTTTTCGAATCATAAACGGGCCTCCTTTTCTACCCTTTTAACAAGATAAGACGTGGCTTTGGAGGAGTGCACTGTCTCACCGTGTGGTCTTTTTTATAATATGCGGGTACCTCTTACAAGCGTGCGACTCTGAGGTGCTTCAGAAAAGAAACATGAATTTTTATGAAATATGGGTATTGACTATCCCAGATGAGAGACATATAATGTGTCTAAACATTTGAAAGAATGACATGAACTCAACGGCAATGAAGAGGACGAAGTGATTAGGGCTCTTTTGTTCAGAGAGTGAGGCATTAGCTGCAAGCTTCACCAAAATCCCTTTTTAACGAGCTCACCTTGGAGCTGTTTTCCTGAAAAGTATTTGGGCCCGATGATATTAACGGTGCGCTGAATCACCTATTAGGGAAAATCGTACGGTCTACGTTACAGACGCCAGATATGGAGATCCTTTGTGATTTCTGTACCTGCCAAGGTTCGATATTGCGAAATATCGGGCAAACACGGGTGGTACCACGGAAGCTACAGCCTTTCGTCCCTCAGTAACAGCAAGTCTGTTCTAGGGATGAAAGGTTTTTTTGTTTTTACAAATGTCAGATGTATGTAAATTTTGTAAAGGAGGATGACCAATGAGTGCACAAATTCCTGAAGTTAGGTCAACCAATGAATTACGTGAAAAGTGGATGAAGCCTGAAGTGATTACAGGTTCGGAAATTTTACTCCGTAGCCTGTTGCTGGAGGGAGTAGATTGTGTCTTCGGATATCCTGGTGGTGCAGTGCTTTATATCTATGATGCCATGTATGGCTTTAAGGATTTCAAGCATGTCCTCACTCGTCACGAGCAAGGAGCTATTCATGCGGCAGATGGTTATGCACGGGCGAGCGGTAAAGTGGGTGTCTGTATCGCCACTTCCGGACCTGGAGCGACAAACCTGGTAACTGGTATTGCGACGGCTTTTATGGATTCGGTGCCGTTAGTGGTCATCACGGGTAACGTTATATCTTCCCTGATCGGTACGGATGCTTTCCAGGAAGCCGATATCACGGGAATTACAATGCCGATTACGAAGCACAGCTATCTGGTAAGAGATGTGGAGGATCTGCCGCGAATCATCCATGAGGCATTTCATATTGCCAACACAGGGCGCAAGGGACCGGTGCTGATTGATATTCCGAAGGATATTTCTGCAGCCCAGACGTTGTTTGTTCCACAAACGGAACCTGTGACCATGCGGGGTTATAACCCGAAAGTGATACCCAACAAAATTCAACTAGACAAGCTAACTCAAGCTATTTCCGAAGCAGAACGTCCATTCATTCTGGCTGGTGGAGGAGTTGTATACTCCGGTGGACATGAAGCACTTTACGAGTTTGTTCGTAAAACGGAAATTCCTATTACGACAACGTTGCTCGGATTGGGTGGTTTCCCAAGTGGACATGAACTGTGGACGGGGATGCCGGGGATGCATGGAACATACACCTCCAATCAAGCGATTCAACAGTCAGATCTGTTGATCTGTATCGGAGCCCGCTTCGATGATCGGGTAACAGGCAAGTTGGATGGGTTTGCTCCTCAAGCTAAAATCGTCCACATTGATATCGACCCTGCTGAAATTGGAAAAAATGTTGCAGCAGATATTCCTATCGTGGGTGACGTGAAGGCAGTGCTGGAATTGCTGAATCAGGATGTGAAACGTGCGGATCGAGCTGATGCATGGAGAGCGCAAATTCAGCATTGGAAGAAAGAGAAACCTTATTCATATAAGGATTCTGAAACGGTGCTTAAACCACAATGGGTTGTTGAGTTGTTGGATGAAACGACCAAGGGCGGCGCAATCGTAACGACGGACGTGGGACAGCATCAAATGTGGGCAGCACAGTATTACAAATTCAATCAGCCACGTTCATGGGTCACCTCTGGTGGACTCGGTACGATGGGATTTGGTTTCCCTTCTGCAATCGGTGCTCAGATGGCAAATCCCGACAGATTGGTAATATCGATTAACGGGGACGGCGGTATGCAGATGTGTTCGCAGGAATTAGCCATCTGTGCAATCAATAACATTCCGGTTAAAATCGTAATTATCAACAACCAGGTTCTTGGAATGGTTCGCCAATGGCAGGAATTGATCTATAACAATCGGTATAGTCACATTGACCTGGCTGGAAGTCCGGATTTTGTGAAACTTGCCGAAGCATACGGAGTCAAAGGACTGCGTGCTACGAATAAGGAAGAGGCACGTCGGGCTTGGCAGGAGGCGCTTGATACACCCGGACCGGTCGTTGTCGAGTTTGTAGTCAGCAAGGAAGAGAATGTATATCCGATGGTGACGCAAGGTTCGACAATTGATCAAATGCTGATGGGGGACGAGTAAAATGACAACAAAAAATACCATTGCTGTACTGGTAAATGATCAACCCGGCGTTTTGCAACGTGTGTCCGGCCTGTTCGGTCGCCGAGGCTTTAACATTGAGAGCATAACGGTGGGACAATCGGAAGAAGTTGGATTATCCCGTATGGTCATTGTGACTGTAGGGGATGAAAACAACTTGGAGCAGATTGAAAAGCAGCTTTACAAGCTGGTTGATGTGATCAAGGTCATCGATCTCAGTTCCAAGCCGATGGTAGCTCGGGAATTGGCGATGATAAAGGTAAAGGCAGAACCGCCTCAGCGACCAGAGATCATGGGTGTGGTAGAAACATTCAGAGCAGCTGTAATTGATGTTGGAACGACGAGCTTGATCGTACAGGTCATTGGCGATACAGAAAAAATTGATGCCATGATCGAGTTGTTGAAGCCTTACGGTATTCGGGAGTTGACTCGAACCGGGGTTACAGCTATGATACGTGGCAATGCTTAATATGGAACTTTAACGAATTACCGCTTATAGCTTATAGCGCATTAAATTAATAAAGAACCGCCCGCATAAGAGCGGGGGCTCGAAGAGATTTTTAGATACTGATCACGAGGGAAAGTCTCTTGGGGTACCCGCTCATTATGAAGGGTCCAATTAAAAGGAGGAAATTAACCATGGCAGTTACAACGTACTACGAAAAAGATGCAGAACTCAGCGTATTGAAAGGAAAGACAGTGGCCGTTATTGGTTACGGTAGCCAAGGACATGCTCAAGCACAAAACTTGCGTGACAGTGGTGTGAATGTTGTTATTGGTTTGCGTGAAGGCAAATCAGCTGATGTCGCAAGAAACGACGGTTTTGAAGTTCTGAACGTAGCTGATGCAACAAGCCGTGCAGATGTGGTTCAAATTTTGTTACCTGATGAAACTCAAGCTTCTGTGTACAAAAATGAAATTGAACCTAACCTGAAAAAAGGCGCAGCTCTTTTGTTCTCCCATGGTTTCAACGTTCATTTTGGACAAATCGTAGCTCCTAAAGATAGCGATGTATTGCTGGTTGCTCCAAAATCCCCAGGACATATGGTACGTCGTACCTATGTAGAAGGGTTTGGAGTACCGGGGTTGATCGCAATTGAGCAGGACGCAACGGGTCAAGCCAAAGAAATCGGTCTTGCATACGCAAAAGGCATTGGCTGTACACGTGCGGGCGTAATTGAAACCTCCTTCCGTGAAGAAACGGAGACGGATCTGTTCGGTGAGCAGGCGGTATTGTGTGGCGGCGTGAGCGCACTCGTAAAAGCGGGCTTTGAAACATTGACTGAAGCAGGTTATGCTCCTGAGATGGCATACTTTGAATGCTTGCATGAGCTTAAGCTGATCGTTGACTTGATGTATGAAGGTGGATTGGCAACGATGCGTGATTCCATCAGTAATACAGCGGAATATGGCGATTATGTAACTGGACCACGCGTGGTAACGGAAGATACGAAGAAAGCCATGAAGGATGTATTGACTGACATTCAACAAGGTAAATTTGCTCGTGACTTCATCCTTGAAAATCAATCTGGACGTGCATTCCTGACGGCTACTCGTCGTAATGAAGCTAACCATCCGATTGAAGTGGTGGGCGGACAATTGCGTGAAATGATGCATTGGATCAAAAAGTAATAATCTTTTGTACTATGAACTCGACAACATGAATTATTTATAAATATTAATTACAATGCGGCCCTGCTTATTGCGTGAGCCGCATTGTAATTTAAGGGTCCTAATCCTGAGGAGGTGCGTTAGGTTGCGCAAAATATATATATTTGACACAACGTTGAGAGACGGAGAACAGTCACCTGGCGTGAACTTGAATACTCGTGAGAAAGTGGAGATCGCTCATCAGTTGGAGAAGCTGGGAATCGATCGTATGGAGGCTGGGTTCCCGGCTGCTTCTCCGGGTGATCTGGCGGCTGTTAATGCAGTAGCAAAAGCTGTGAAAAATTCGACGGTTATTGGTCTTTCGCGTGCAAGGGAACAGGATATTGATGCGGTTCGCGAGGCACTCAAGGGAGCTCAGGACCCGTGTATCCATATCTTTTTGGCAACTTCTCCTATTCACCGTCAGCATAAGCTGCGGATGGAGAAGGCACAGGTATTGGAAACTGCTCGTGCTGCCATACGCTATGGGTTGAAATATTTGCCTAAAGTGGAGTTTTCTTTGGAGGATGCAGGTCGTACAGAGCTTGATTTTGTGGTTGAAATGGTTACCATGGCTGTACAAGAAGGGGCTTCTGTCGTCAACATTCCAGATACGGTAGGTTACTTGACACCCTACGAGTATGGAAATATATTCAAACACATTAAGGAAAATGTCGTCGATGTGGAGAAGATTCAATTGAGTGCACATTGCCACAATGACCTGGGAATGGCTACTGCTAATACACTCGCTGCCATCCTGAACGGTGCGGATCAGATCGAGGGAACCATTAACGGTATTGGTGAACGCGCTGGAAACACGGCCATTGAGGAAATCGCCATGGCACTGGAGACGAGACAGGAATTTTTCCAGGCCAAAACGTCTCTGCAATTGTCTGAAATTGCGCGCACGAGCCGTTTGGTTAGCCGTTTGACGGGGATGGTAGTGCCGGGCAACAAGGCGATTGTTGGAGCCAATGCTTTTGCGCACGAATCAGGTATTCATCAAGACGGCATGTTGAAAGAGAAAACGACTTATGAAATCATGACACCAGAAAGTATCGGTCTAAAAGAAAGCAAGCTGGTACTCGGTAAGCACTCAGGTCGTCATGCTTTCCGTGAGCGTTTGATCGAGTTGGGCTACGAATTGAGTGAAGAAGATCTGAATCGCGCTTTTGGGCAGTTCAAGGACTTGGCTGATAAGAAAAAGGAAGTTTCGGACGATGATATTTTGGCATTGCTGGAAGAAAAATTGGCCGATGCACCTGAAGTCTTCAAGCTGGAAACGATTTTTGTTACCTATGGAAACAAAGCTACGCCTTCCGCACAAGTGCGTCTGGTTAACGATGAAGGTCAGGTTATCGAGACAGAAGCTGAAGGAAATGGTTCAGTCGATGCGATCTACAATGCGATTGACCAAGCCAGCAGCGAAAGCGTTGTACTTTCAGATTACTCCATCAAGTCAGTTACCCATGGTAAGGACGCCCTGGGTGAAGTCCATGTAGTGCTGACGCAAAACGGACTGTCTGTGCAGGGACGCGGGGTAAGTACCGATATTCTGGAAGCAAGTGCTCGGGCTTACGTAGATGCACTAAATGGTTTGATCGACAAGCGTAAAAATTACAGTAACCGCGTAGATTATAAATCTTAATTTTATCGGACTTAAGAGTTGGATATATACAGGATCGGATGTTTCCGGTCCTGTTTTCTTTTTCTCTGATGAAAAAACCAGCTTATAGGCTGTGCCTATTGAATTGATAGATTCTATATCTTGGTCAAAACCCTGCCATGTATGTTACAAAGAAGGTGTGAAAAATACGGTTGTATAGCTGTATAACAAGAGGAGTGTACGTGATGGCAGACGTTAAAAAGATTGCGGTAATAGCGGGAGATGGAATTGGACCGGAAGTGGTCGCAGAGGCAGAGAAAATTTTGAAACGTACGGAAGAAGTGTTCGGCCTTTCATTTGCAACGGAGCATGCGCTGTTTGGTGGGATTGCGATTGATAAGAAGGGCACACCATTGCCGGAAGAAACACTGGCAGTATGTCAATCTGCAGATGCCGTTCTGCTGGGAGCCGTAGGAGGACCCCAATGGGACAACAATCCAAAGGAACTTCGTCCTGAAACTGGACTGCTGGGCATTCGTAAAGAGCTCGGTCTGTTTTCGAATCTTCGTCCTGCTGTCGTCTTTGACTGTCTCAAGGATGCATCTACATTGAAACCGGAAGTGTTGGAAGGAACGGACCTGATCGTGGTGCGCGAACTGACAGGCGGCATTTATTTTGGCGAGAAGTTCAGACGAGAAAGTCCTCAGGGTGAGGAAGCAGTCGATACTTGTGCATATAATGTAACAGAAGTAGAGCGTATAGTGCGCCAATCTTTCGAAATTGCACAAAAGCGTCGCAAGAAACTTGCATCGGTGGATAAGGCTAATGTACTGGAAACCTCCCGTTTATGGCGTGAAGTCGTTAACCGGGTTGCTGTAGACTACCCGGATGTCGAGCTGGAGCATGTATTGGTTGATAACTGCGCCATGCAATTGCTGCGTCGTCCATCTAGCTTTGACGTCATCGTGACGGAAAATATGTTTGGTGACATTCTCAGTGATGAAGCGGCTATGCTGACCGGATCCATCGGCATGCTCTCCTCCGCATCACTTGGAGAAGGCAGCTTCGGCCTATACGAGCCGGTACATGGCTCGGCGCCTGACATTGCAGGTCAAGGGCTGGCGAATCCCATTGCAACGATTTTGTCCGTTGCTTTGATGTTCCGTCTCACCTTCGGGTACGACAAGGCAGCTGATGCCATTGAGAAAGCGGTAGCTGAGGTATTGGATGCAGGGCACCGTACGGCGGATATTGCGGTGGATAAATCTCAAGCGATCTCGACAACTCAAATGGGAGATCTGATCGCAGCAGCTATTCGTTAAAAGCTCCGTAAATGTACCCGTACTGAAAAAAAGCTTCCTATTATAGTAAGGTTATACAGTACAGCCTTTTCGGCAAATGTTTAGTACAGTAGCTCCTGAGCAATCAGGAGCTACTTGTATATTCGAAAGTTCAAAATGTGAATAAAATGTGAATTTTTAAGCTAGTTTAAAATAATTATAAAAAAGTAATGGTTACAATGTTGACTTTGATTTCAGCGAATGATAACATTTATCAAGTAAGTTGTTCATTACAATACAGATGATTGAGGAAAACACATTCGGTGTTTTTCTTACATATTTTAAAGGAGGATTTCATTATTATGGCAGAAAGATTGGTAGGAAGACCCGCCCCTGATTTTGCATTGGAAACAGTGACTGGAGACGGTCAAGAATTTGGTTCGGTGAAGCTTTCCGATTACCGTGGCAAGTGGCTCGTATTTTTCTTCTATCCACTGGATTTCACTTTTGTGTGCCCTACGGAAATTACAGCGTTGAGCGATGCTGCTGACCAATTCAAAGAGCTGGATACTGAAATTCTGGGTATCAGTGTAGACTCCGTGCACAGCCACAAAGCATGGATCAACACAGCTAAAGAAAACAATGGTCTGGGCAAACTGAACTTCCCATTGGCTTCTGACATCACGAAGAAAACAGCGAGCGATTATGGCGTTCTGATCGAAGAAGAAGGCGTTGCATTGCGTGGCTTGTTCATCATTGATCCAGAAGGCGAATTGAAATATCAAGTGGTTAACCACAACGACGTAGGCCGCAGTGTGGAAGAAACTTTGCGTGTACTGCAAGCTTTGCAATCCGGTGGCTTGTGCCCCATGAACTGGAAACCAGGCGATCAAAATCTGTAATATAAGCTTCACAAGTTGAAATTAAACAAGCAAGCCCCCAACTAGCGGTTACTCTGCCGTTATTGGGGGCTTGCTTGCCTGCTCTGTGCAGCGCAAGATGTGAGGATGTCCTGTTTAAATGAGACAAATAGAGTGAAGTAACAAATAATTATGGAAATGTTGTTGTGTTCTGGAGGAATTTTGCCTGATGAAAGCGAATAAGGTATTGTAGAAGATAAACAAGGCAGAACAGGTTTTGTTCAGAGGAGGCTGAGCCCGGATGAGTTATTGCTGTGGAGCAAGCATGGTAGGAACCAAGGGAACGCTGAAGCATTACCGCACCCAAGTTCATAATGTTCCTTTGCTGTTTTGCCCGGTATGTCGTCGCATTGAAGTTCATTATAAAGTCGAAAATGAGTATGAAATTCTGGCTGAATATGCACATGGAGATGGGGCAACCGAGATTGATTTTCAGGATTATGTCATGGAAGACGATGATACGATATTTGAAAATTGTGTGAATCGTGAAAGTGAAGATGCCTTTGAAATTGTGAAGCGTCAAATTGACATATCTCTGGATTTATTGATGGTAGCCAAACAGATGAATGATGAAAAATGGCAGGGAGAGCTTAAGAGAAGACTGGCCGTTATGAGCCAAAGACGATCCCGACTTCAACATAATAAGAGCGGCAGTTGACATCCTACACACCAAAGAAGCTCTCAATTCTGGAGAGCTTCTTTGGTGTGTAGGGCGCTTGTTCCTAACGTAATCTTTCATTTTGGTAATGTTGCGCAGATATTATGACGAAAGAAAACAGGATAAAAATTTGGATTCGACACTTTTTCCGATTGACTGCGATCCTTAATCTTGTCTATCATAAAATAAGACTCGAATTGGAAAGAGATGGTCGGATTTCTGTGAAACTGTTTTCTACATCATTGAAGGGTAGTCGATAGATGCCTTTCTCTTCTTCAAGATTATTACGCGTCCGAAACGGCCAGTTTGTCATTCCGAAACAAGGGGGAAGCCTGGCATGATCAGTGAATTCCAAGAAGCCTTGCTTGATACCGTGGGAGCTTGTCCTTCCACACAGATCGCCAATAACAAGTATGAAAATGTGCTGGAGAACCTGGATAGTGGTATCATGCTGTTTGACAGTGACGGGGTACTGACCTTTATTAACGTGCAAATGGCGAAATTGCTGGAGCTACCACGGAGTTCGCTAGCAGGTCGCAATTTGATGCAAATTTTGCATCATCCTGAGTTAAGTCGGTTTAAGAAGAAGAAAATCATGCGGATTTATAAAGAAACTATCTTTCATAGAAAGCGCTATCATGAGTTGATTGATGAGTATGGTCGGCATTGGTTGATAACAGTGACCTATGGTGATCAGATGGATGGGGATTTTTTGTTTAGCGTCAAGGATGTGTCGGATTATAAGCAGATTGAGCAGACGGCGTATCAAAACGATAAGCTAGCGATGCTGGGACGCATCTCTGCCTCTATCGCCCATGAAATCCGTAATCCGCTTACCGCAATTCGGGGCTTTATTCAATTGCTTCGGCCACATTTGGTGGAGTTGGGCAGGGACGAGTATGCCCGCATTATATTAACAGAGATTGATCGTGCGAACGACATTATTTATGAGTTCTTAAATTCGTCCAAGCCTTCGGCTCCGCAAAAAACAGCTGTATCTGTGATGGGCTTGCTGAAAGAGGTAGTGATGCTGACAGAAAGCGAAGCATTAATGAAGGGGTGCCAGATTGCATTGGACGAAAATGATGAGCTCATGAAGGTTTCCATTGATGTGAAGCAAATTAAGCAGGTTATCCTCAATATGATTAAAAATGCGATGGATGCCATTGAAAGCATCAGTGGGGAACGAGAGGGCTGCATCGATATCCATACAGTGCTTGAGGGTAATTATGTCCACATTTGTATTGAAGATAACGGATTAGGTATGGATCACAATACATTGGCGCGTTTATTTGATCCTTTTTTTACAACAAAAGAAAGTGGAACCGGATTGGGATTGGCTGTGAGCTATCGAATTATCAAAAATCACGGAGGCTTCATACATGTAGACAGTAAACATGGAAGTGGCACACAATTCAAAATCACGCTTCCTGTAGTTTAATATGGGGAGGTTTTCGCAGAGGGGTCCTGTACATACTATTTCTTTTATGTTGTGCAGCGTTGGGGTATAGGTATCACCTTTTTGGAAAAGGTTGTCTGAAGCGCATAATCTGACAAGATGATGCGCTTTTTTGGTGCTGTAAGCTCGGTTATTTGCGTAAATGCGAAAATGAATTCATGAATTTAAGACAAAAAAATGATTCACCTTTCACAGATTAAATGCTATTATATACCAGAATACAACATTATTTTTGATACTATAGACTTAAACAACGGCTTCCAAAGCTGTCAAACGTCTTAGATGATCGGAATCTCCGATATGCAGGGGGCTGAAGAGGCTGAATGAGTATACGGTTGGAAGTAAAAAAAACGATAGGTATCGGCATTGCTTCAATAGTTTTGTTTGTCTTGGTTCAGTTATTTCACGTAACTTTGAATAAGATATACTCCCATAATATTTTTTTCTTGTTATATCCGATTGTAGGATTTTCCTGTGCTGCGATTTGTTTTTCTATTTTTTATCAATCCTGGTCCGTTTTACTGGAAAAGTTATCCTTGCAGAGACTTCTTATTGCCCCTACGTTTTTGGTGGCTGGCCTGCTTTACCTTGTTCATATTGTTTCGTTTAGTTTCGTAAGCCTGACAGACTTTGCTTTGTCTCCGGGCATTTCGTTATGGCTGCTATTTGTAAATCGTGCCTTTACTTCTGTCTTGCTCTTATGTGTTTGTTTCCTCCCATCTAGCAAGACGAAGTCTGAATACAAGACAGTGGCTTTGTGGGCAGGGATAGGCTGCACTTTGCTGATTCTAGGGGTTATTAAGACATTTGGTGCAGACTTACCGGATCTACGTATACGATACGAAATAGGCAACCTGGGCTGGACATTAAATCTGGCTGTCATGTTACTGCTTGTGCTCACTTTTATTTTCGGGGTGCGAAAATATCGGAAAGCCCGCCCGGCGGAGTTGGGCATGTTGCTTATTGTTCGTGGGATTGGGCTGTGTGTTGTGAGTCAGTTGTTCTATTTATTTTCTGAGCAAATGAGCGATATTAATCACCTTTTGGGACTTTTGACCAACGCGGTAGCATTTTATAATATGTTGAGCGGGCTGGTTCGGTTGATGGTTCTGGTTCCTTATCGTGAAAAGCAGGCAGCAGAATCTGAGTTTAATCACATTGCCTATAATGATGATATAACAGGACTCCCCAATCGTCGTCGCCTTTCCCAACGCTTAGATAGAATATTGCGCAAATCATTGAAATCGGATGAGACAGTAGCGCTTTTAGTGCTAAATATTGATCGTTTCAAGGCGATTAATGATTCGCTTGGACATATGGCAGGGAATTATTTGCTGTATGCGGTAGGCGAACGCTTGGGGCATTTTAGCCATGAAGGGGAAGCTGTCTTTAGCATGGGCGGAGATGAATTTGCCTTTCTTCTAACGGGATACGAAGATACAGATGCTATGAGAAATCGTATTGATGATATGGTGAAGCTGTTCGATCAGCCTTTCGATATTAATGGCGAATCTTATCATGTGATGGTGAGCGTTGGTATAGCTTTATACCCGTTGGATGCGAATCAGAGCGAACAACTTATTCAGCAGGCGGATACGGCTGTCCATAGTGCCAAAGAGCAGGGAGTGAATTTTCAGCGGTATGCTAGCGCGATGCAGATGCGAGCGCATGAAAGACTCCAGCTGGAAAATGATCTGCGGCGAGCACTTGAAAATGAGGAATTTTCATTGGTATATCAACCACGTGTCCACCTGCAAAGTGGCGAGCTAACGAGTTTGGAGGCGCTGGTGCGGTGGAATCATCCTCATCGTGGGATGGTGATGCCGGGCGATTTTATTCCGGTGGCTGAAGAAAGTGGTTTAATTGTGCCCTTGGGGGAATGGGTGTTAAGGGAGGCCTGTCTGCAAAATAAGCAATGGCAGGAGCTCGGGTACCCACCCATCCCAATTTCGGTCAATTTATCCATGCGCCAATTTCAGCAAAAAAAGCTGGTGGATGTCATTCGGGGCATTTTGACCTATACGGAACTTGAAGCACGCTATCTAGAGCTTGAGATTACCGAAAGTATGACCTTTGATAAGGATCGGGCCTTTGAACAGTTGAAAAAAATAAAGGCTATTGGTGTCGCAATCAGTATTGATGATTTTGGAACTGGCTATAGCTCATTGCATTATTTGAAGAATCTCCCGATTGATCGTCTAAAAATTGACCGTTCCTTTGTAAATGAGGTACTGGTCGACAGCAAAAATGCGGCAATTGTATCTACTATTGCCTCCATGGCTCACCATTTGAAGCTGAAGGTTACGGCTGAGGGAGTGGAAAATGAGGAGCAGCTTCATTTTTTGCAGGCACAGGATTGTCATGAGGGTCAGGGATATTACTTTAGTCGCCCCATTCCGGCAGAAGTCTTTGAAAAATTGTTTTTACGTAAACCTATGAATTGGCTGGCTCAGGATAGTATGTAGTATGCTTGCATTTTGCTGAAAGGTAAGTTATACTAAATAACATCCTGATTCAGCTGGTTGACGATAGGTTAAGCGTGTCATACATAAGAATCGAGATGTTATAAAATGCGGGTGTAGTTCAATGGTAGAACTTCAGCCTTCCAAGCTGATAGCGTGGGTTCGATTCCCATCACCCGCTTACTGTTTTAAGAAGTTCGGAACCCTTGCGACGCAGGGGTTTTTGTTTTGTTTGGAGCTAGATAAATGCATTATAGCCGGGGTGCCGACGGGGTATCACGGCTTTTTGCGTTCTTACGAACTATTTTTACATTGCTGCACAAAAATAAAATATAAAATATTTAGCTTAGATGCTATAAATAAACAGATAAAAAGAACTATTTACCAATTACTAAAAAATATGTATAGTCGGATTGTCGGGATTTAACTTAAAAAAGGATGGTGTAGCTGCAATGAGGAAAATTTCTTTTCTGTTTTTAGCATTAACTTTGATGCTGTTTACTTTTTCTGCAAGTTCTACGTTCGCCGCTGCTGATTTTCCAAATACGTCGACGAATGGAATGACTGGTTTTGCCGGACAGGCTAAAAGTGAAAATGGAGCTGCAAAGCCTGCCACAACGGGGGGAAAAGGCGGTCAGGTCATTTATATCAATAATCTAAACGATTTGAAAAACCAGTTAGGGGATTCAACTCCTAAAATTCTGGTAATCGAAAAAAATATTTCTGCCTCCTCTAAAACCGTGGTCAACATTGGTTCCAACAAATCACTCATTGGTTCTTACGCGCAACACAAGCTGGTTAACATTCATTTGAAAACAACAAATAATTCGGGAAATGTGATCTTTCAAAATTTAACTTTTGAGCACAGTGCCAACATTAACGGTAACGATGACATTCAACTTTATCTCACTGCAGGTACAAATTATTGGATTGATCATGTTACATTTGCAGGTCACAGTTATAATGCGAATGGCTCGGATCTGGACAAACTTTTGTACATAGGCCAATCAGCTGATTATGTAACCATTAGTAACTCCAAATTTGCTAATCATAAATATGGTCTCATTTTGGGATACCCTGATGATGGCAATAAAAATTATGATGGCATGCCCCATATCACGATCGCCAATAATTACTTTGAAAACTTACTTGTACGTGGCCCAGGGCTTATGAGATATGGATATTTCCATGTTAAAAATAATTATATCAATAATTTCCAGCTTGCTTACACCATTGCTACGAATGCAAGAATCTATTCTGAGTACAACTACTTTGGAAAAGGTAGTGAAAAGGGCGGTATTCTTGATGATAAAGCCAATGGCGAGTTTAAAGATGTGGGGAGTTTTCCCTCCATCAACAACCAAAAATCGCGTGTAACCAGCTGGAATCCAAGCAAAAACTATAGCTATCAGGTTCAGACTCCTGAATATACGAAAGAGTTTGTAACAAAATATGCAGGTTCGTCCAATACAACTTTGATATTTGGAAAATAACGCGGGTTATTTGCAAATGTGCTGTGATCTGCTATACTGACTGCAAGTAAGTATCCCATGAAAAGGAAGGTAACCATACGTCCGATGAAGTAAGCACACTGATTTTCCCACTTAACTGCACAGTTACTGGCAGGCGGCTGTAAGCTGCAACGGGAGAAGTGTGTCTGAAAATGAATGTAGGGACGTATGCGTTTATTCCGGAACGGGATTTGGCTTATTCGTTTACGGTATTATTTTTCATAAGCGTATGTTCTGAGACGATTCATAACAGTCATTCTATATTCCTTGTATGCAAGCCGCAGCCTTCTGCGGCTTTTTTTATTGCTTCCGGGGTCAAAAAACCGGACTGGGAAAGGATGATCGGTATGAGAACGATTTTGCGTATTCGCAATGTAGTAAAGGATTGGAACGGGACATCTTTATTTGAGAATGTGTCGTTGGATGTGATGGAAGGAGAACGGCTCGCACTGTTTGGAAGAAATGGAGCAGGTAAAACGACGCTATTGCGAATATTACTGGGAGATGAAGCGCCAACCTCTGGTCAAGTAGAGCATGATTTGCCACTGGAAGAGCGGGGCTGGCTGAAGCAGCAGGATACGGTGGATTGGTCTCGAACCGCACTTGAGGCCGCACAGCAGGCCAGCCCTCGGCATTGGCTTCTCAAGCAAGCGTTGGGACAGCTGGAAGCTGACCTAGCCAATGCTGGGAAGGATATGGAGAATCATCTGGAGCGTTACGGCGAGCTGATGGATGAATACGAACGCCTGCAAGGCTTTGCCTGGGAGTCTGAGGTGGAAAAGGCGCTCACTCGAATGGGAATGCCTGTCCAGACGTGGTCCATTGCTTATGGTGACCTGAGTGGCGGACAGAAGACGAGAGTGCGATTAGCCGGACTCATGGTCAGGCAGCCGAAGCTACTGGTGCTGGATGAGCCGACCAACCATTTGGATGCCGAAAGCTTGCTTTGGCTGGAGCAGTGGCTGTCCACGTATCCGGGAACACTGCTGTTTGTATCGCATGACAGAGCCTTTTTGGATCGGGTGGCTACGAGTATAGTTGAGCTCACATCGACAGGTATTGGGCGCTATAAAGGCGGCTATAAGGAATATAAAGCGCAAAAGGAGCGAGAACTGCGAGAGCAGGAAGCCAACTATCGGAAGCAGGAGCTGGCGAAACAGGCGCTGGAGGAAACGATTCGAAATTACAGGGAATGGTTTCATCAGGCGCATCGTGGCGCATCCAAGGTTGAGATGGCCGTTACGCAGAGCTTTTATAAGGCCAAGGCTAAAAAAAATATTTCCCGTTACCATGCGAAAGAGAAGGAACTGGAGCGACTGGAAGCCAATAGAGTAGAGCAACCGCGTGAGGCTGCGTCTTTGCACATGAAATTAAGTGACAGCGGGTTTCAGGCAAAATATTTGCTGCGTGCTGAGCAGGTTGACTTTAGCTACGACGACCGTATCATTGTGAAAAATCTAAATCTGATCGTTGCACGTGGAGACCGTCTGGCTGTTCGGGGGCCCAATGGAATTGGTAAAACCACGCTGCTTCGGTTATTAACAGGTCAACTGGAGCCGCAGACAGGAAAAGTCACAACCAACCCACAGTTGAACATCGGATATTTTTCACAGGAGCTGGAGCAGCTTCCGGAGGATCAAACGTTGCTGGACAGTCTGCTTGCACTCCCGACGATGACTCAAACAGAAGCGAGAACGGTGTTGGGCTGCTTTCTTTTTGCGAAAGAGGACGTATTTAAAAGGATCGGGACACTCAGTATGGGAGAAAAATGCAGGGTAGCTTTTCTGCGTCTGTACTTTAGTGGAGCCAATCTGCTGGTGCTGGATGAACCCACGAATTATTTTGACATTGAAACCCGTGAAATTGTAGAGGATTCTTTGCGCAACTATGATGGAGCACTGGTGCTCGTCTCACATGATCGGGAGCTGGTGAGGTGCACGGCAACTCGGTTACTGGATATGAAGCCGGGGGGCGGATATGAAATCTATGAGGGGACAGCTGACGAAAAGCAAGAAGATGAGCGGAGCCGTCAACGGGAGCCAGAAGACCAGGAGCGGCGTGAGGAACGGCTTCGATTACAATTGCGTCTTACAGAGTTGATGGGAATGACGGGCACGAATGACGAAAACGAGAAGTTGTTGAGCGAAATCAGGCGCATTCGTGCAAATCTGGAGCGGTTGGAAGATCTCGATATCTAAAGAAATGAAACGTATGCCCTGCTTGCCAAAGCGCGGTAGTTTGCATATAATAATGAACAATAGTTCGAATTTTTGAAAATGTCTTGATGGAGAAGAGTAGACAGTGTCCGATTGAACAGGGAGGAAGCGCCGTAGGATTGAGAGCGTTTCTGCAAATACTGGGCTGTTGAAGTTCGCTCCGGAGCAGTTCCTTGAACCTCAGACGTCATGTGAATGGCGAATGTGCAAGTAGGGGATACCGGTTCACGACCGTTACAACGTGTAGAGCGAGACGATGATGCATAGCATGAAAATCACCTGTAACTAGTTGCCGTAAGGCAGAATGCTGGGTGAGCTGAGCTTATTGTCTAACGAGGGTGGTACCACGGTCTTTTCGTCCCTTACCGGGAGAAAAGACCTTTTTTTGTTGTCTGAAAAGCTGGATATGAAGAAAGGGGACTGAACAGGCGATGAGCGAAACCATCCAAATGAAGGAACATTTGCTGGCCTTGAAGGAAGAAGCACTGGAAGTATTGGAGAAGGTGGCAACACCCAAGGAGCTGGCTGATCTACGGGTCAAATATTCGGGAAAAAAGGGCGCATTGACTGAAATCTTGCGCGGTATGGGCAAGCTGAGCGCGGAAGAGCGTCCGGTTGTTGGACAGGTAGCCAATGAGGTGCGCGAGGCGATTGAAGAAGTCGTTAACCGTAAGCAGGACGAGTTCACGAAAGCAGAAACGAATGAGCGTTTGCAAGCGGAAAAGATCGACGTTACGCTGCCTGGACGCGCGTTGCCGCAAGGTGGACTGCACCCGCTCAACAAAGTGATTGAGCAAATCGAGGATATTTTTACAGGTATGGGCTATCGAGTGGCTGAGGGTCCACAGGCAGAGACGGATTATTATAACTTCGAAGCATTGAATCTGCCTAAAAATCACCCCGCACGGGATATGCAGGATTCATTTTATCTGACTGAGGATCTATTGATGCGTACCCATACGTCACCAGTTCAGATTCGTGCGATGGAAGCGATGAAGGGCGAAACGCCTATTAAGGTTATCTGTCCGGGTACGGTTTTCCGACGTGATGATGACGATGCAACACATTCTTTTCAATTCCACCAAATTGAAGGGCTTGTCATTGGAAAAGACATTCGTATGAGTGATTTGAAAGGAACCTTACTTCAATTTGCACGCGAAATGTTCGGAGAATCAACCGAAATCCGTTTGCGCCCAAGCTTCTTTCCATTCACAGAGCCGAGTGCTGAAGTAGACGTGACTTTTGTGAAGAAAAATGGCGAACGCGTATGGATTGAAATTTTGGGTTGTGGCATGGTCCATCCGAAAGTGCTGGAGATGGGCGGTTTTGATCCCGAGGTGTACAGCGGCTTTGCATTCGGTATGGGTGTAGAGCGGATTGCTATATTGAAATACGGTATCGACGATATTCGTCATTTTTATAACAGTGACCTGTCGTTCCTGAAACAGTTTGCGCGTCAATAAACAACTATATCAAGGGAAGTGAACCCATATGAAAGTATCATTCGAGTGGCTGTCCGAGTATGTATCGCTGGATCAGGTAAGCGCGGAGGATCTAGCAGAGAAAATCACCCGTTCGGGCATAGAAATTGATGAGGTCGAGCAGCGCAATCAAGGGATTACTGGCGTCGTTGTCGGCTATGTTAAAAGCAAGGAAAAGCATCCAGATGCTGATAAGCTGAATGTATGTATTGTCGATGCAGGTCAAGAGGAAGATCTGCAAATCGTGTGTGGTGCCAAAAACGTGGATGCAGGTCAAAAGGTTCCTGTTGCAGTTGTAGGTGCCAAGTTGCCGGGAGATTTCCACATTAAAAAGGCCAAGCTACGTGGTGTTGTATCCATGGGCATGATCTGCTCGGCCAAAGAACTGGGCATGAATGACAAGCTGCTTCCAAAGGAATTGCAAGAAGGTATTTTGGTGCTGCCTGAGGATGCTGAAATTGGTATGTCAATTACGAAACTGCTGGCGCTGGATGATCAGGTGCTGGATTTTGATCTGACACCCAACCGTTCGGATTGCCTGAGCATGCATGGAGCAGCATATGAAGTGAGTGCGATTCTGGGACGTGACATTTCGCTGGCTGACCCGGCTAAGGAACTGGTGGAAATTAGCGATGCAGCGGCAGATCATCTGTCTGTGAAGGTAGATACTCCTGAACTGTGCACGCACTATGCGGCCCGTTATATCACAGGTGTAAAAGTGGGGGCTTCCCCGTTATGGATTCAAAACCGTCTGATGGCGGCAGGTGTTCGTCCGATCAACAACATCGTAGATATTACGAACTACGTTATGCTGGAATACGGTCAGCCGTTGCATGCTTTTGATGCGGATAAGCTGGAAAATGGAAATATTGAAGTTCGATTCGCTCGTGCAGGCGAAACATTGATTACACTTGACGATCAGGAGCGTAAGTTGGAGCCGCATATGCTGCTGATTACAGACGGTGTGAAACCCATTGCATTGGCAGGCGTGATGGGTGGAGCCAACTCCGAGGTTACGGATGCGACGGTCAGCATTGCGCTGGAATCTGCGAAGTTTGACGGCGGTACAGTTCGCAAAACATCCCGTCAACTTGGACTGCGTTCAGAAGCAAGTCTGCGTTTTGAAAAAGAGGTTGATCCAGGCGCTGTTGTGCCTGCTGTGAATCGTGCAGCTACGCTGATTCAGCGTTATGCGGGAGGCACTGTACACCAGGGCATCGTAGAATCAGCGTCTGCAAAAGCTGAAAACCGCATTATCAAGCTGTCGCTAGATAAAATAAACCGATATTTGGGAACCGAACTGTCGCTGCTTGAGGTGAAAACGATTTTCGGTAGACTTCATTTCGGATGTGGCGATGCAGAGCAAGGTGTACTGGAAGTTCAAGTTCCTACACGCCGTGGAGATATTACCATTGACGTGGACTTAATCGAAGAGGTAGCTCGTCTGTATGGTTACGACAATATCCCGACCACGCCGATTGAAGGTCCTACAACTCCGGGAGCTTTGACAGCATCGCAATCATTGCGCCGCTCCCTGCGCAGATTGCTGGCTCATGGTGGTTGGCAGGAGACGATCAGCTACTCTTTTGTACATCCGCAAAGTACAGGGTTATTTAATGCCCTGACAGAAGGTAACCATTCGGTACGTTTGGCTATGCCTATGAGCGAAGACCGTAGTGTTTTGCGTACGAGTATCATCCCACAGATGCTAGATACAGCGGTGTACAACATGAATCGCAAGCAAGACAATCTGGCGATTTTTGAGATGGGAACAGTATTTTATACAGAGGAACAAACATTAACCCGTCAGCCGCAGGAAATTCAAGTGCTTAGTCTACTGCTGACTGGGGTACGCCGTGAAAAACAATGGAATATTGGTGCTGAAAAGGTTGATTTCTTTGATATTAAAGGCGCGCTTGAAACGGTGTTTGACTATTTCGGATTGAGTGCTAGCATTCGTTATGTGGCTGACCAACCGCAAAGCTATCACCCGGGCCGTTCTGCTTCGGTATGGCTGGATGTGAATGGAAACTCTCAACGGATCGGTACCATTGGGCAGATTCATCCGGAGCTTCAACAATCTTATGGGCTGAATGATACGTATGTAGCGGAAATTGCGTTGCAACAGGTCGTTGAACACGCCAACTCTCATATTCAGTTCAGAGAGCTGGCTCGCTTCCCATCCGTGGAACGTGACATTGCCCTCGTGGTAAATAAAGACGTTGAGGCAGGTGAACTGCTTCGTGTTATTCACGCTGCAGGCGGAGAGCTGTTGCAGGATGCACGAGTGTTTGATGTATTTACAGGCAGTAAGCTTGGTGAAGATAAGAAGAGCGTAGCTATCTCTCTGACCTATCGTCATTGGGAACATACGTTGACGGATGAAGAGATCAATGCGGCGCATACTCCTGTCGTTACGTCTCTGGAACAAACTTTTGGAGCGGAATTGAGAAAGTAGCAGGAAATGCGGGAAGCCGTATCGAATCTTAGTGACAGAGGTTCGATACGGCTTTTTGGCCTATCTTCATAGAAGCTCTCTTACTCTGATATTTACCCGCTGCGGGGAAGCCGGACTAATAAGGTTGAACGCTTCACGGAAGGCGGGTTACCATAGTACCGGACACACCTTAGAATCAACATACAGTAGTATTGAAGGAGGGCATAATTGTGACTACACCAGATCGTACTCGCGTCACTGTAGAGATCTACGGTACTTCTTATAAACTCGTCGGCAGCAATACCGATTATATGAAGCAGGTTGCCAATTACGTGGATGAGCGTATGCACAGCATTTCTCAAGCTCATTCGCGTCTGGATATGCCCCGAATTGCCGTGCTGGCTGCGGTTCATATGGCAGAAGAAGCTGTACAAATCCAGGAAATTCAGAGTCATATGAACCGCTTAGCAGCGGAACGAGCAGAACTCCGGGGAGATCTGGCGCAACTCCAGACGGCACTAGGAGAACAGCAGCAAAAAAATACAGATCTGCATCAATCTCTTGTTCAACTAAAGGAAGAAAAGGAAGCAACGCAGAAGAAGCTGATGGAAACCGAATCTGTATCAGCCAAAGAGATTGCCCAATTGAAGGCAAAGCTGGAACAGCAGGAGAAAAAAGCGACTGAACTTGAAAATGGACAAAAACAAGCTAAACGTGAATTGGAGGAGTCTCGTCAAGAAGCTTCTCGCAAGCTGAAAGAGCAGCAGGAGGCGGCTAACGCCCGTATCCGACAAATAGAAGAGCAGATGAAGAAGGAAGTAGCTGAAGCGACTAAACAGGCCGAAGCCAAGCTGTCAGCTGCAGAGAAGACTCATCAGGAGCAAAAGCGTACAGAACTGGACAAGCTGCGATCTGCTTTGCAGCAAGAGCATAGTAAGAAGGTAAGCGAATGGCAGACCAAGTGCTCAGGGCTGAATGAGCAGCTGGAGCAGGAACGTAAACAGGCTGAATTGGCGTTGAATGAAGAAAAGCTCCAGCATCAGGAAGCTCAGAAGCGAGCTGATGAAGCTGCACTGGAGCAGGAGATTCGGGTTGAGGAGCTTCAGGAACAATTAGAACAAGTACAAGCAGGCAGTACAGAGCTTGCTTCTCGTCTGGGAGAGGCTCAAGAACAAGCAAGAGTACTGAAGCAACAACAGTCCGAGCTGGAGTCTGTGCTGGAAACACAGCGACAGGCTGCGATAGAGCGAGAGCAGGCAGATACGCTTGCGCGTGAAGAACTGCAAAGCCGATATGATCAATTAGAAGCTGAAGCCAAGGCTACGCAGCAGCAGACGGCTAAGCTGGAGGAAGAACAGCGGCGGATGCATAAGCTGCTGGAGCAAGCTCACGTATCTTCTCGCAAACTGCAAAGTGAGCTGGCTACGCTAGCTGAAAGCGAGAAGTCATGGAAGAAACTCGCAGAAGAACGCCAGTTGGCAGTTGATGAGCTGGAGCTCTCCCTGCTGGAAGCACGTGAACAGAAGGAAGCGATACAGGAGCAATTACAGCACGCAGAGGCTGAGCTCGAAGCTATTAATGATAAATTTGCTTCACAACAGCAACGGCTAGTTCAACTCGAAGCGAGAATCAAGGAGCTTTCACCTGAGCTGATTCGCGTTCAGGATGAGCTTGAGAAAGCCAAAGTCCGAGAGCAAGAGGGAGCTAAGGCGTATCAATTGCTTCAGGAGCAATATGGAAGCATGAAGAGCCGAGCTGGACAGCTGGAGCAGAATATTAAGCAGCTTCAACAGGAAGATCACGAACGGCGGAGTAAACTGGAACGTGCTGAGGAAGAATCTTTAGAGTGGCAACTTAAATACGATCAGTTGAAGGCAGAAGCGGAACGTCTGGAAGCTGAAGATGCTGCCCGTAAGGAAGAATTTGCATCTTGGGAACGGGAAATAGCGGTAACCGTTGAACAAAAGGAACAGCTTCAGGAGGAGACTCGTTTGGCGGTTGAAGCTGCCAAAACAGCGAAAGCTGAACAGCAGTCCATAGAGAAGGAACGAATGGCCTTGCAGTCTGAATTGGACGAAGTGGGTCAAAAATATGAAATGGCGGCGCATCAGCTTCGTCTACTACAAGTACAACAGGACGTAGATCGGGAAAATACGGAGAAGATTTCTACAGAATTACGTCAATTACAGGAAGAATACACTAAACTTCAAACGGAGTACAATGAATGGATTGAACTTATCGAACAGGATCAGTAGATATGGATTAAAAATGTAAGGCAATCCCCGGCTGCTCATCGCCGGGGATTGTTTGCTTATTGTATCCACTCAGAAGTTATATGACACAAAGCTGTCCTTTGGCAGACGAAATCTGCTTCGGGACAGCTTTGTCGGGGTGTCTATTGAAGTTATTTTCCGTCTTTGCGACCGGCTTCAAACGGTGTCGATACCGGAATAAACAGGTCGATAATCCCGATAACCAATGCAGCTAGCAATGCGCCCAGAACGGAAACACTGACATTGGTCACCACATATTGAGCGATCCAGATCACCAGAGCGCTCACAAGAAAACCTACGATACCGCGTCCAAATGGAGAAACGCGTCGGCCGAACACTGCCTCGATAATGTAACCAACCAAGGCAATGACAATGGCAAGAATCAGCGCGCTCCAAAAGCCGCCTACACTAAATCCGGGAACGATCCAGCTTACGACCATCAGCACCAGAGCGGCAACGATGAAACGTACAATGTGCCCGAGAATGCTCACGGAATAACCTCCTTTGTTTTTTGAATTTACAGGGTTAGACAAAGGTTAGTGTGTGGCATGAAGAGCTTTCTTATGTGTAAAACAGAGTTGGCAAATAGCGTAAGTTTGCTGCTTTCGGTATAATATAGATATATGTGAAAGGAGTAGTGAAGTTGGACTCTAAAATTTTTAAAACCCTTGAATATCAAAAAATTCTAAATAAACTAAGTCACTATGCTCAAACGGCAACGGGACAACAGACAGCCCTTCGACTACAGCCCAGCGATGATTTGGAGCATATCAAGAAAATGCTGAAAGGCACAGATGAGGCCTATGCTGCTGATCGACTCAAAGGGGTACCTTCATTTAATGGAGTAGTGGATATCACTCCGGCAGTGAAGCGTGCCCGTATTGGCGGAACGTTAAGCCCGCAGGAGTTGCTTGGCATTCGGACAACAGTTCAAGCCGCACGCCGTATACAGGTATACGTGGCAAGTTTGCATGAGGAAAATCCTGTCGAAACATTGCTGTATTGGAGTGAGCAGCTTTCGGAGCAGAGAGGTTTAGAAAACTCCATTAAAGGCTGTATTGACGAAAATGCAGAGGTGCTGGATTCTGCCAGCACAGAGCTTTCTCAAATCCGTCGGGAGCTGCGCTCGGGAGAAGTGCGTATTCGTGAAAAGCTGGATTCCATGATTCGTTCCTCAACTGTATCCAAAATGCTTCAAGATCAGTTGATAACGATTCGTGGAGATCGGTTTGTGATCCCAGTTAAGGCCGAATACCGTTCTTATTTTGGCGGAATTGTTCATGATCAATCCGGGTCTGGCGCAACATTGTTTATCGAGCCTGAATCCATTGTAGCCATGAACAATAAGCTGAGGGAAACAAGGCTGAGAGAAGAGCGTGAAATTGAAGTCATTTTACAGAAGCTGACCGCACTTGTCGCAGAACAAGCAGATATGTTGTTGTATGATGTGGACATATTGGGCAATCTTGATTTTATTTTTGCAAAAGCGCGTCTCGCCCGTGAAATGAAGGCAACCTTGCCTTTAATGAATGACCGCGGATATTTGAAGCTGAAAAAGGGCAGACATCCCCTAATTCCGTTGGAGCAGGTTGTTCCCATTGATGTGGAGTTGGGCAATTCATACACCTCCATTATCGTTACCGGACCGAACACAGGGGGGAAAACCGTTACTCTGAAAACCATCGGTCTGCTTAGTTTGATGGCGATGTCTGGACTGTTTGTACCTGTAGAGGATGAAAGCCAGCTGTGTGTATTTGATGCAATCTATGCCGATATTGGTGACGAACAGAGCATTGAGCAAAACTTGAGTACATTTTCCAGTCACATGACCAATATCATTAGCATCCTGAAAAATATGACGCCCAAAAGTCTTGTATTGCTTGACGAAGTGGGGGCAGGAACGGACCCCGCGGAAGGTTCGGCTCTAGCTGTATCCATTTTGGAGCATATACATGCCATGGGTTGCCGTATGGTTGCCACGACTCACTATAGTGAATTGAAGGCGTATGCCTATGAGCGTAAAGGAATTATTAATGCAAGCATGGAGTTTGATGTCGCTACATTAAGCCCGACTTACCGCCTTCTGGTCGGTGTTCCCGGACGAAGTAATGCATTTGCTATTGCCGAGCGATTGGGATTGCCAGGGCGTATTTTAGACTATGCCCGTGGTGAGGTAACGGAAGAAGACCAGCGTGTCGAGCACATGATCGCGTCACTGGAGCAGAACCGTTTAACAGCTGAGCAAGAACGGGAAAAAGCGGAGCAGCTGCGTAAGGAAATGGAAGCATTGCGTAGCCGTCATCAGACGGAGTTGGATAAGCTGGAGTCCCAACGGGACCGTATGCTGGAAAAAGCTGAGGACGAAGCAAGAGTTCTCGTGGATAAGGCTCGTAGTGAAGCAGAGAAAATCATTACTGATTTGCGTAAATTGGCTCAGGAAGAAGGGGCCTCGGTTAAGGAGCATAAGCTGATTGCAGCTCGTAGAGAACTGGATGAGGCTGAACCGAAGCAACGCAAGAAAAGTACCGTCAAACGCCCGGCCGCTACACGTACTCGTTCTATCATGGCTGGCGATGAAGTATCCGTTCACAGTCTGAATAAAAAAGGCCACGTGGTTGAACTGTCCGGTACCAAGGAAGCTGTGGTTCAACTGGGGATCATGAAGATGAAAGTCAGTCTGGATGATCTGGAACTACTGCAACCTGCCCAAACAACGACTCCAAGAGTTCAAAAACCAGTGACTGGCGTTAAGCGGACACGGGATGATAACGTACGAAGTGAACTTGATCTTCGGGGGGCGAACGTGGAGGAAGCCTTGATGGAAGTGGACCGCTTCATGGATGAAGCGTTTCTGGCCAATCTGGGTCAGGTACACATTATACATGGCAAAGGTACAGGTGTCCTGAGAACCGGTATTCAGGAGTACCTCCGCAAGCATAAACATGTGAAAAGCTACCGTATCGGTAATTACAATGAAGGCGGCACAGGCGTAACAGTTGCTGAATTGGAATAGCTATGGGTTGCCGGCTTTGCCCGGGAACGCTTGGTAGAACGGGAGGGACGAAGTGAAGATGGCGATTGATGAATTGCTGTCACATCCGTTGGGGATGATGCTGGGTTATTTCTCGGTGGCGGTGCTGGAGCTAATTGTATTTTTGTCGTGTTTTGAGCTGGTAACCCGCTATAAATGCTGGGAAGAGATCAAGCGCGGCAATGTTTCGGTAGCCATGGCTACGGGAGGGAAAATGTTCGGTATTTGTAACGTGCTCCGCTTTGCGATGGAAGCCAAATCTAGTGTGTATGATACGATGATTTGGTCGTTCGTTGGCTTTTTACTGCTTCTTGCGGCGTACTTTCTTTTTGAGTTTCTGACACCAGTATTTTCTATCGATCAACAGATTAAAGAGGATAATCGTGCTGTCGGCTTGTTCTCCATGATTATTTCCATATCTTTATCTTATGTGATCGGTGCCAGTGTAACTTGACACATCTTGTATACTAGAGCTTGGTATACGCTTGGAACGGAAGGATGATTAAGCTTGGAAATGACTATTTGTCCATGGTGTAACATGGAAATTATTTGGGATGAAGAATTAGGGCCTGAGGAAGAGTGTCCTTATTGCCATAATGATCTGAAAGGGTACTCTGACATCACCGATGATGAAGATGAGTCTGTTTCTCCACCTGTGCATAGACATGCTGGTGAGCATGGACATGAAGAGACGAAACATGATCATGTGGCTTCTGTCACCCCGGCGCCCCACTCTCATGGAAAAGAAGACCTAAAGGGTTATCGTACATTGAGTATTCAGCTCGGTGATGATGAGGAGCAGGATATTTTATATGAGGCAGAGGATGAAATCGTAGTTGAAAAACCGGTTGATGCACCGTTGTTGCAGGATAATGAGCTTCATAAGTTGCCTGTGCTGCATACTTTGCAAAAATTTGAAGAAAGCGGTGCGGATCTGATGGCTTATGAACAAGGTGCTGAACAAATACTCGACAGACAAGATGAGGTTCTTGAATGTTCCCAATGTGGAGAGTACATGCTGCATGCGGGTTCGCAAACCGTAACCAGAGAAGGCTTTGAACCGTCGATGTCTCCAGCACTTGGCAAGCCTGTTCTGGATTTGCCGTTCGTCTTGAATGTTTATGTGTGTCCTAGCTGCTTCCATGTCCAGCAGACACTATCAGAGAATGACCGACTGCGGATGCTGGAGAAGCTCAGCGGTATTTCCAACAATTAAATAGCAATCCCCCGGATAGGCCCAAGCTCAATACGGGCATCTTAAATCGAAGAAATCTTTAAACAAGCTGGCTTGAAATAAGCTGATTGGTGATTTTTCGGTTAGGGGGAACTGCATTGAAATCAAACCTGAACGGACAATCCATTCTGCTATTAAGCTTGAATGGATTGTTTGTGTTTGCAGCAGCATTGTCAGGCACATTTCTTAACGTGTATTTGTGGAAAAGCAGGCAGGATTACGCGATGATCGGCTGGTTTAATGTCAGTCAACAAATTGCACTGGGAATTATGGTCTGGGTGGCTGGAAAGTGGGTCAAGGAACATAATAAAATGAATGCCCTGCGCGTGGGGACCGCATTATCCGGCCTATTTTATCTGATCGTGTTATATACGGGAACGCAGGCTGTGAACTACATATGGCCGCTCGGGATGCTGCTGGGTGCAGCATTAGGTTTATTCTGGCTGGCGTTTAATGTGATTTTTTTCGAAGTCACGGATCAGGCAAGTCGTGATCATTTTAACGGATGGGTGGGTCTGCTAGGCTCGTTTTCCGGTATAGTGGGACCTTGGCTGTCCGGTTGGATTATTGCCCGTATGGAGGATGACGCAGGTTACCGCGTGATATTCAGTATTTCCTTGGCCTTTTATGTCGTAGGAGTGGTGCTTAGTTTCTTTCTTCGTAAGCGTAAGCCGACAGGAAATTACAATTGGAAGGAGCCCAAGCAGCGATTGTCACAAAAAGGGAGTATGTGGCGTCCATTGTCGTTATCGCTTGTTGCCCAGGGCATCCGTGAAGGGGTATTTGCCTTCCTGATTACGCTGCTCGTGTATGTAGCTACTCAACAGGAATGGAAGCTGGCGCAGTTTTCACTTATTACATCGGCGGTTTCATTTTTCAGCTTTTGGGCTGTCGGAAAATGGCTCAAGCCACACTATCGTTCGGCGGGTATGCTGTTGGGTGCCGTATTGTTGGTGATCGCGCTTTTACCGTTATTGTGGCGTATGGAGTATAGTACACTACTGATTATGGGGATCGGCACCGCTTTATTTATGCCCTTGTATTTAATTCCCATGATTTCTGCCAGCTTTGATTTAATGGGTACGAGTAAAGGAGATGCCAATCAGAGAGTGGAACTCGTTGTACTACGCGAACTATGCTTAATGGTAGGCCGATTGACCGGAACACTCATTTTCTTGGGTGTCCTAAGTATCAGCAAGGCTCCCACGGCGATGATCTGGTTGTTGATTGGACTGGCATTGATGCCAGTGCTCGGATGGTTTTTTATGCGAAGTGTGCTGAAAATGGAACAAAAGACAAAGCAGAGCAAGTCTCATTCCCACGCACAACGCTGGCACAAGCAAACCGAATAGTTTAAAATACATTTAAAAAAGACCTCCAGACCCACTTATAGGGGAAGGAGGTTCTTTTTGTATTCCATATGTTAAACCATCGGTTCCGTTGTTTCGGGCGAGGGCTTGGTAGCACGGGTCAGAGAATAAAGCTCCATTTCAGGTCGGTGTGTGCCCGTCAGTTCATCAGCCAAAAGTTGTGCGGCCATCATACTCGTGACTGCTCCATTTCCCCCGTAACCCTCTAAAAAGTAGCAGTTGGGAAAACGCGGATGTGGACCAATATACGGCAAGCCGTCATGAGAGGAGCCGAATACAGCAGCCCATGCAAAGTCGATCTGAAATGATATACCCGGAAAAAATTCCTGTAATGTTTGTAGCAGCTTTTGCTGTTGGTGCAGCAGCCTGATTTCACGTTGATTGGCGTCCAGTACAGGTTCGTCTAAACCACCAATAATAATGCGTCCTTCCGGTGTGGAGCGCATATATAGATAAGGACGAGCAGTTTCCCAGATGAGACACTGTTCATGCCACAAGGGAGTATCTCCGATTGGATTGGTGGCGATAGCATATGAGCTTTCCAGAACGGCTCCACGGTCTGTTTTAATCTCTTGTGTTTCATAACCTGTTGCAAAAATGATTTTTTTCGCTCGGATAATTCCACCGCTGGTATGACAAACGACCTCATTATCGTTAAATTCAAAATGCTTGGCTTCCGTATGCTCATATAAGCGTACACCGAGACGGCTGGCAGATCGCAGCAGTCCTTGGGCAAACAAAAATGGATTAACCTCGGCATCTTCGCGTGTATATAAGGCTGCTGGTTTTCGGAAAGGAAATCGGGCAGCAATCTGTTGATCATCCCAGTATTCGACGGGAAATCCAAACCGGGTTAGCTGTTTGTACTCTTCCTGAAGTGTCTGCACATCCTCCGATGTACTTGCATAGTACAGGCTACTTCGGCGTGAAAAAGACGGATCAATTTCCAGCGTGGTAGACAGTTTTTCCAACTGATCCAGAGCATCTTTACTCATACGGTAAAACAGTACACCGTTCATTTCACCAAACGTATTGATGAAGGAAGTTAAGGTCTTATCATTGCTATATTGCAGCAGTCCGTTATTGGCCGAAGAACTTCCATGTACTAGCTTGCGTTTGTCAATAACCACGGCGTCTACCTGTCGTTCTCCCAACAGTCGGGAGCAGATGGATCCACCCATGCCGCCACCTATGATCAATACATCACAATTTAAATCCTCTGCCAAAGGCGGGAAATCCAACATTTTCTCCAAGGTACTGGGCCAATATGTATTCCCGCTTATCAATTCCATATAAATAGCACTCCTCATAAGGTAATATGTAATATTTCTTAGGTGTACATAGTATTTCGCCAAACGGACAAGATAACCAGCGTGCAACAAAACATTCAAGGAGGCACAGAGATTATGCAATCTACGAACATGCAACCCTTGTCAGGCAAAGAGCTGGAGTACATCGTGGACTCCATTTCCAATGAAGAACTACTACTCAAACAAAGTGCGGCGACAGCGGCTTCTATTCAGCACCCAGCCATCCAACAAGCCTGTTTGCAACTGGCAAGAACTCATGAGCACCACTTGAATCTGCTTTCTAATGCTCTTCAACAGCATCAGCAGCTTGCCCCAATGCAACCGCAGCAGTAATTTGGATTTACAATAAAGGAGGTTTGACAGAATGTATTCACAAAATAATATGTCATTTATGCCCGAAGAAGATTTGCTCTATACCATTCTTGCTGATATGAAACGTACAGTGCGCGAGTACACAACGGCGACGACAGAATCCAACTGTCCGTCTGTGCGTCAGATGTTCACCGACCTTACGAATGATACATTGCGTCTGCAAGGTGATTTGTATCATCTGATGAGCCAAAACAATATGTATGCCACTCCGACTAAAGCACTGCGCATCGATTTGGACAAACAGATTCAAGAAGCTCGCAAGACCCAACAAGAATGCCAACAGTTCATTCAGCAAAAGTCGGCATCCGCGGGAGTATATGGCCAATCTATGCATCAGCAAGGCCAGTCTACTCATCAAAACAACCCTTATTATATGTAAACGGGATTTTCCGTTTTTGAAGCAGATTCCCATAACAGCCGTCCATCTGCCGGGTTTACCGGAGTGGACGGTTTTTCTTTGCAGGTTTAAAGTGCGTATTGTATGATGTATAGTAATCTCTTTCGATGGAGGCCTTATGTAGAATGACAGAGCTGAATGAATTGAAATTAAAAGTGCTGGAATTGTTAAAAGAAGATGCAAGAAGAACACCGACTCTAATGGCTACTATGCTGGGAGTTGACGAGCAGGATGTTCGCACCTCAATTAAAGAGCTCGAAGACCAACATGTGATCGTCAAATACGCCGCTGTAGTCAATTGGGACAAAGTCGACGACGAAAAGGTTACCGCTTTGATCGAAGTACAGATTACACCCGAGCGTGGAAGAGGCTTTGAAGGGATTGCAGAACGGATTTATTTGTATCCGCAAGTTAAATCGGTCTATCTTATGTCCGGAGCATACGATTTGCTGGTAGAGGTTGAAGGCCGCAATCTCCGTGAGGTCGCTAACTTTGTGTCGGAAAAACTGTCGCCTATTGATTCGGTCTTATCTACCAAGACTAATTTTACGCTTAAAAAATACAAGCAGGACGGAATTATCTTTGAGGACCATCAGGAAGATAATCGTCTGATGATTTCGCCGTAAAGGAAGATCATGATGAATCTCAAAACAGAAGCATTTACCGACAGTAACAAAGCCATGAGTTCCTATTTGTCCCCGTTGGTGCGCGAGATCCCATCTTCGGGTATTCGTAAGTTTTTTGACTTGGTGGGTGGCAACAAGGATATTATTACCCTTGGTGTAGGCGAACCGGATTTTACAACCCCTTGGCATATGCGGGAAGCCTGTGTCTATTCATTGGAGCGAGGTTTTACCAGCTACACGTCTAATGCGGGAACGCCAGAATTGCGTGAAGCGATTAGTGATTATCTGAATGAGCAATTTGAAGTCCGTTATGATCCCAAAAATGAGATTATCGTAACCGTTGGGGGAAGCGAGGCGATTGATCTTGCTTTGCGTGCGTTAATTGTACCTGGCGACGAAATTCTCGTGCCCGAGCCGTGCTACATTTCATATTCTCCAATCACTTCGATTGGAGGCGGGATTCCAGTAGGTATTGAAACATTTGCTAAGGATGAATTCAAGCTGACAGCTGAGGCGTTGGAGGCAAAAATTACACCTAAATCCAAGGTGTTGATTTTATGCTATCCGAGCAATCCAACTGGGGCTACGATGACTTATGAGGATTGGCTTCCGATTGCCGAAGTCGTGGAAAAACATGATTTGATCGTCATTTCTGATGAAATTTATGCTGAATTGAATTATGGAGAGAAGCATGTCAGTTTTGCCGCTATGCCTGGTATGATGGATCGTACGATTCTGGTCAGTGGTTTTTCCAAAGCCTTCGCCATGACAGGCTGGCGTATTGGATATACATGCGGGCATCCAGATCTGATTGCCGCTATGCTCAAAATCCATCAGTACACCGTAATGTGTGCGCCTTCTATGGGTCAAGTTGCGGCACTGGAAGGCTTGCGGAATGGTTTGGGTGAGAAAGATCGTATGGTAGAAGCCTATAATCAGCGTCGCCGTCTGATGGTTGAAGGGTTCCGGGAAATCGGCCTGGAGTGCCATGAGCCAAGAGGGGCTTTTTACGTTTTCCCTAGTATTCAAAGCACGGGACTCAGCTCAGATGAATTTGCACAGCGTCTTTTGGCAGAGGCTAAAGTTGCGGCTGTACCGGGTAATGTGTTCGGTTTGGGAGGCGAAGGCTATCTTCGTTGCTCATACGCGACTTCTGTTGCTCAGCTGACGGAGGCACTGGATCGGATTGGTCATTTTGTAGAAAAAGTAAGAAAAGAAGGTTAAAATTATTTTTTTATGGGTAATTCATAAAAAATAGTCTTTTATTTCTAAATTTCTATGCTATAATTTGAAATCGGAAGCAGGAAGTTCAATTTTTCAATTGTAGGAGGAATGCTCATGTCATATGTTGGATATAATTCATCTAGTTCAATAGGATACGACATTTCCCTGGAAGATGAAATTTTGTTCCTGCGCAATGAGATGATGCGGACATTTCAGGAAGAGCAGTCCTTCACCTCTGATCTTGTTATCCAGATCAGTTGCAAGCTCGATTTGAAAATCAATGAATATATGAAGCTGTATGGTACGGAATGCAAGGTTTAACCGTATGAAGTCAGCCAAATGTAAGAAGAAGGCCGTCGGGCCTTCTTTTTTTGCGTTCACAACTTATGATATATTAATGGCATGGAAGAGGGGGCGTACATATGAGAGCAGGGCTAAAAAGGCTATCGCCATGGATCATCGGAATGCTTGCACTTGTATTATTGGCTGGATGTGGGGGACGGGACAAGGACAGCTTCTCCATTTTTATTATGGATAAAGGGGATGCCTCAGTCATCCGTGAGGAGTTGGCACAAAAGCTTAAGGATAAGCTAGGCCAACAGGCTCCGACTATTGAGATTTCAGTCAGTCCGCTGTATAACCAGCAGAAGCTGGTTGTAGAATATGCGGCCGGGGAGCATGATCTGTTTCTTTTGCCGGAAGAGGACATGAAGCTGTATGGACAGAATGGCTCGAATCTGCCGTTAGATGATGCTTTTGACAAGAAGACGTACGCTCGGGGCGTGTTCGAGGGCGGCGTATTTAAGAAGAAGGGGCAGGAGGAAGAAGGATCAGATGTAAGCAAGGAAACTCATTTGTTCGGAATTCCGGTGGAGCAGATGAAGATGTTTAAGGAGCTAAAATATAACTCCAAAACATTATTTGCTACCGTGCCGCCTCGTACAAGCAATAAGGAAGAAGCCATCAAGGTGCTGAAAGCACTTACGGAATGATAAAGGGGATGGAATGAAATGGGCATATATACTAGAACAGGTGATGAAGGACAAACTTCTGTGATCGGCGGTCGAGTGTCCAAAGATGATGATCGTGTGGAGGCATACGGTACAATTGACGAGCTGAACAGCTTTGTAGGACAAGCGATCAGCTTTGCCGAAGGGGAAGAGTTTACGGATATTCGGACTCAATTGGAAGAAATACAGCAGGAGCTGTTTGATTGTGGTTCGGATTTGGCGTTTGTTAAAATTAGTGAAAGCAAATATAAGGTGAAAGACGAGCTGGCAGAGCGTCTGGAAGGCTGGATTGATGCATGTCAGGAGGAAAATCCGAAGGTGGAGCGTTTTATTATACCGGGTGGTAGCACATTATCCTCAACGCTTCATGTTTGCCGTACAGTTTGCCGACGCGCGGAACGCCGTGCTGTTACACTAGGTAAACATACGGATGTTAATCCGGCGGTACGTCGGTATTTGAACCGCCTTTCTGATTATTTCTTTGCCGTTGCTCGTACAGCGAATGTCCGTCAGGGTGTGCCCGATGTCGAATATGTGCGCAGCAAAAAAGTGTTCCGCAAATAAGGAGGCAACCGGGAATTTGTGATGAGCTTGTATTATGAACCTATCGTATATACGATCCCTCCTGAGGAGGAGGGCATGCTGTTGAAGACTATTTTACAAAAACGTATGAACATTTCTCGAAAGTTAATATCCAAACTCAAGCTGACCGAGCAAGGTATTATGCTGAACGGGACACGTGTGTACATCAGCGTAAAGGTAAAGTCCGGGGATCGAGTAGAAATTCGCATGGAGCGCGAGCGTTCTGATGATATTTTACCTGAACCCATTCCTTTTGAGATATTGTTTGAGGATGAACATCTGTTAGTGGTGAACAAGGCGGCGGGCATGATTGTCCATCCGACTCACGGTCATTACACAGGAACGCTGGCTAATGGGGTTGTGCATTATTGGCAGGCCAAGGGAGAACTGTTCCGGTTTCGTCCTGTTCATCGTCTTGATCAAGAGACGACGGGTGTGCTGGTAGTAGCCAAAAATCCGTATGTACACCAGCATATTTCTGAGCAGATGATTGCGGGAACGGTGGATAAGCGCTATACGGCTCTGGTGCATGGGCACCCTGAGCTGCAGATAGGAAAGGTAGACGGACCGATTGACCGCAACCCGGATGATCCGCATTTACGTATGGTGACCCCGGATGGTTATCCTGCCCTTACGCTGTATAAGCTGGAGGAAGTGTGGAACGGGGGAAGTCGTATTGGGCTAAAGTTGGAATCCGGGCGTACGCACCAAATTCGAGTGCATATGACTTATATCGGTTGTCCGTTGATCGGAGATAAAATGTATCGGATTACACCTGATGATGCTGCGCAACGTGAGCGATATGATCAGCTTGATGCCAAGATGCCTCGACAGGCTCTGCATGCCTCAGAGCTATCCTTGGAGCATCCTGTTACCAGGGAGCGGCTGACGTTCTATGCTCCTCTACCTGACGATATGGCTGAAATGCAGGAGCTATTAAGAGCGCAATATCTTTCAGAATAAAATATAAATAAGCGATGAAAACCAAATGGAGGTTAATCTAGCGATGAGCCAACTGAAAGTATATCAGTATTCTAAATGCAGTACCTGTCGTAATGCAGTGAAATGGCTGCAAAACAAGGGACATGAGACGGAACTTATTCCTATTTTTGAACAACCGCCCGGCCCGGAGGAATTGGAAGACTTGATTCGCAAAAGCGGGCTGGAGCTGAAAAAGTTTTTCAATACAAGCGGTGAGGTGTACAAAGAGTTAAAGCTGAAAGATAAGCTTGGAGACATGAGCCGTGAAGAGCAAATTTCGCTTTTATCCTCGAATGGAAGATTAATCAAACGCCCGATTGTAACCGACGGTAACAAAGTAACGGTAGGATTCAAAGAGGAAACATTTGAGGGCACATGGGGAGCTCAATAACGCCCAATTAACCCCCACGATATGTTATACTGTGGGGGTTAAATATTATGATGAATGGGAGCAATACAATCTGTGACACAACGCAATGAACAATCCGTAATGCTGGTTGACGGCATGGCCCTGCTATTTCGCGCTTATTATGCAACCGCCGCAAACGGTTATATCCGTCGTACAAAAGCTGGAGTGCCAACGAACGCCATATATGGTTTTATTCGATATTTTTGGGATGCAGTCCAAACGTTTAATCCTACACACGTCATTTGCTGCTGGGATATGGGCGGAACGACATTTCGTGGGGAACATTTTGCTGCGTATAAGGGAAACCGTGCCGACGCACCAGATGATTTGATTCCCCAATTTACATTGATTCGGGAAGTGACGGACAGCCTCGGCATTCCCAACATTGGAGCGGAAGGTTTTGAAGCCGATGATTGTATCGGTACGCTTGCACGCCATTATTCGCAAAATGAGGACATGGATGTAATGATTCTCTCGGGAGATCATGATTTACTTCAATTAGTGGATGATCGGACACGGGTCATTATTATGAAAAAAGGGCACGGCAATTATATGGTATACACCCCGGAGACCCTGCTGACTGAAAAAGGGCTTAAACCACGCCAAGTGGTGGACCTTAAAGGCCTGATGGGGGATGCAAGCGATAATTATCCAGGAGTACGAGGTATTGGTGAGAAAACGGCACTCAAGCTGGTGCAGGAATACGACTCTATTGAAGGCATCCTGGAGAATTTGGATCAATTAACACCCTCGGTCCGTAAAAAAATTGAGAGTGATTTGGATATGCTGCATCTTTCACGCAAGCTTGCTGAAATTCACTGCGGTGTACCTGTAGCATGTGCTTTGGATAGCTGTCTGCTGACGCTGGATCACGTGCAAATTGTAGACAAGTTTGAGCAGCTTGAAATGAAAAGCTTGTGTACATTGATGGGTGTCGCAACCGGATCATAATGAAGCTGTTAGGCTTGATACGGACAATTTAAGTGAAGTAAGTTTATAGGGATGCTGACGCTAGGTGCGTTAGTGTCCTTATTTTTATACCGTTATGTCAAGGGAGTTGTATAGTCATGTGAAGGATTATATACAATTGCGATAAGGGGATTGACCTCGGGCACATTTCAGGTGAATATAGTGGAGAGAGAACCGGATTATTGAAAGGGGACAACAGCAACTATGACAGTATTGGGAGCAATTGAGGCAGGCGGTACCAAATTTGTATGTGGAATTGGCAACGAACATGGGGAGGTACTGGAAAGAGCAAGCTTTCCAACGACCACCCCAGCAGAAACAATGGAGAATGTCATCGCATTTTTTGAAGGCAAGGGCATTGAAGCATTGGGTGTAGGCTCGTTCGGGCCGATTGATCCAATCGAAGGCAGTGATACATATGGCTATATTACAACAACGCCAAAGCCACATTGGGGAAATTACAATTTAATTGGCAAACTGAAACAGCATTTTGACGTGCCTATGGGGTTTGACACGGATGTGAATGGAGCAGCACTTGGTGAGTCTATTTGGGGTGCCGCCAAAGGATTGGACAACTGTCTGTATATTACGATAGGTACAGGCATCGGGGCGGGTGCTTTGGTTGGTGGAAAGCTGATACATGGATTATCCCACCCGGAAATGGGACATATTCTGGTACGTCGTCACCCAGAAGATACTTACGAGGGGACATGTCCTTATCACGGAGATTGTTTGGAGGGACTGGCAGCAGGTCCTGCGCTCGAAAAAAGATGGAAGGTTAAAGGACATGAGCTTTCTGTCGACCACCCAGCCTGGGAAATGGAAGCGTACTATTTGGCACAGGCTTTAATGAGCTATGTATTAATCCTGTCACCGCAAAAAATTATTATGGGCGGGGGAGTGATGAAGCAAAACCAATTGTTCCCGCTCATTCGTACCAAGCTTCAAGAGCTTTTGAACGGATACGTACAGCATTCGAGTCTGACAACAGATATTGAGCAATATATCGTATCTCCGGGATTGGGTGACAATGCTGGATTGTGCGGTGCTCTGGCATTGGCAAAGGAAAAGCTGAATCATTAGAATTTATGGTTGACGGCACTCCAAGGTACGGTTATTATATAGGCAACAGCATAGTACGGCTCAAAAAGGGAAGCACCTTTCTTGCGAATACGCAGGATAGGTGCTTTTTTTGCGTTTTTGTGTTGTGCGGGACTGTCTTTACAATGATAATGAGGGAGGAAGAAATCATGGAGATTGTATTTTTAAATCGCTTGTCCAAACGGAATGAACAGGGCTATGAGGACTTTGCTCAGGTATGGATTGGGCAGCATGAAGGGGGATGGAGTGCAGGCTGGAGCACACAACATGTCCCGGATGAAAGTATAGACGACCTTTGGTATGAGGGCAGCTTGTGGCAGGAATTACTGCATGTATACCGTCATGAGCTAGCGCTCAAAATGGCTGAGGGCTACAGGCCCTTAATCCATGGCGTATTTCATGAGCAAGAAGGATCATCAGGACGAGGACAAACGCTGCAAAAGCTGTATTGCTACAGTGATTTGTTTCCACGTGATGAAGTGTATGAGCAGTTGACAATGTGGAGACGGCAAAAAGCAGCAACGGAACGAAAAGCGCCTTATTTTATCGCTACGAATCGGCTGCTTCGACTCATTAGCGTCTATCTTCCCCATACCGAAGAAGAATTGTTGGAGCTGCCTGGTATGGGGCAGGGTAAGGTGTCGCAATATGGGACGGAGCTATTGGCTATTACGACACAAAATGACCGGACCACGCCATTTCCGTTGAACTGGGTAACAGAGACGCTGGAAGAAGAAGTTTTTTTGTCATGGCTATACAAGCAAAAAGAGAACCAATACAGGCAGGAGCTGAATAAGTTCAGCCTAACTAGAACGATTATCGAAGGCATTTCGGACGGTCTTTCACTGGAGCATATCGGGATGAAGACAGGTTTGCATCGTAGAGAAATGATTGAAGCTGTGGAGCATTTGGACAGGGATGGCATTAATATGGAGAAGCTGATTCGCAAGGAATTGGTGAATGTATCTGAGGAGGAGCAGGCAGCCATCTGGTCTGCTTATGAAGAGTTGGGGGATACGCTGCTCAAGCCCGTCATGCTGAAAGTGTATGGGGAAGAAAAGGCGACAGAAACAGGATTGGATCAAATTTATGAGCGTCTGCGTCTGATCCGTATACGGTTTCGCAATCAGCAGGTACCCGACCGACATGTTGGATAATATAGAACTGATTGGATAAAGCTAAAGTATTAAAGTACATTCAGGGTCCAACATACTAAAAAGCAGCAGCCAGTTCCTCATAGGACACGGCTGCTGCTTTTTATGATCAAGCTTGAAAATCGAAATAGGTATCCAACTCCGTACTTTTTCCCCTTTTCTTTTTAAACCCAGTCTTTCTTGCGGAAAATACAGAACATACTGACACCTAGTGCCACCATAATACCAATGACGACAAAATAGCCATAACGTGTATGAAGTTCAGGCATATTATCGAAGTTCATCCCATATATTCCGGTAATGACCGTCAATGGCATAAATACGGTCGTTATTGCCGTAAACACACGCATAATTTCATTGGCACGATTGGCGATACTGGATTGATAAGCTTCTCGAAGGTTACCCATCAAATCGCGGTAAGTTTCAAAAGTCTCCGAAATTTTCACAGCATTTTCATAAATGTCGCTGAAATATTTTTGCAATTGATCGTCGATGAGTCGCAAATCCCGTTTGTTCAGGGTATTGATGACTTCCTTTTGCGGCCCCAGCACCTTTTTCAGCCACAGAATCTCACTGCGTAAGCCGATGATTTCGTTCAAATGCGACTTTTTCGTATGCATTAGAATATCTTCTTCCAGCTTTTCAATGCGGACCTCAATCCGGTCACCAACCAGAAAATAGTTGTCAACAATCAAGTCGACCAACAGATACATAAAACGGTCAGGCTGGCTGACTTCTTGCTCCCACAGCATAGGCTTGAGGGTACGAAGCTCATTGATTTTCTGCTTGGTCACCGTAATGATAAAATGGCGGCCGAGAAAAATGTTCAAAGCTCGCAAAAATATTTCTTCATCATCAAAACGAATGCTATTTACAACGATAAAATAATGGCTTTCATAAATTTCGATCTTCGGACGTTGTTCTTCTTCACTCAAACAGTCTTCTACTGCAAGATCATGCATGGAAAATAAAGGTTGTAGCACTGCCAAATCATCGACATCGGCATCAATCCAATAAAAACCTTCTGCCGGTGCAGTAAGCGCCATTTCAATTTCTTCGACAGGGGTAAAAACCCCGTTGTTGACCAAACGGATTTTCATATATGTCACTCCTTATGCTCCGTCGTAACGGAAATACGTTTACCTTAAGCATAAGGAATGAACTCAGTTAGCCAGTTAGCCGGTGCGGGTAAGCGTGCATTCTCATCAAAAGCCGGAGACTTTTGGAGCATGCAGAGCCTGGCGTCCCGTCTTTCGGCAAGCTGAAGTCATTCCTATGCTGTTGTTCAGGGATCGCCGCCTACTCGGACTCGGGTCGCCTTCCATTCCGGATTCACCTCTCAAATGTTCTTTTTTAGATTGCCACAGTATCGCAGGAAACACTCAAATCTGCACTACTGCTCCATATTTTTGCCTAATAGCACTTGTATAGTATAACGCTCGGCCTACGGCCTTTCAAGCGCAAAATCATGGGCTAAATCAACAGTAGTGGCAAGAGCTTCAACGAAAGGAGGGATATGATTTAACCTATGGAAAAGGTAGACAAAATGTGATTGCAGGGCACAAATTTACAAGTCCCATCTTGACGAAGCCCAGCCGATGCATTAAAGTGAACAACAAGAACTTTGTGAACCCAAAATGAATATAGCGAAATCTTATCAAGAGCAGGTGGAGGGACTAGCCCGATGATACCCGGCAACCGGCGATTTTAATCGCACGGTGCTAATTCTTGCAGGACGCGCGCTTTGTACAAAGAGCGTTGCCCTGACAGATGAGAGAGGCGCATATGGATACAAATATGACCTTTCTCTAACCAGAGAAAGGTCTTTTTATTATATGCCCGGCATCTCAACAAGACGATTTTCGCAAAACTTACCGAACAAGGAGTGAGTTTACATGCCGATTAAAATCCCAGACACGCTACCTGCCAAGGAAGTGCTGGAGGGCGAAAATATTTTCGTAATGGATGAAAGCCTGGCTTATCATCAGGACATTCGTCCGTTGCGCATCGCCATTTTGAATTTGATGCCTACGAAGGAAACAACGGAAACCCAACTATTGCGCCTGGTCGGCAATACGCCGCTGCAAGTGGACGTCACGCTGGTGCACATGAAGTCTCATGTATCCAAAAATACATCGCAAGAATATTTGAATATGTTCTATAAAACGTTTGACGAGATCAAGAACAGTCGTTTTGACGGCATGGTCATTACAGGAGCTCCGGTTGAACAGCTTGAGTTTGAGGATGTGAACTACTGGGAGGAGATCCGGCAAATCTTTGAGTGGACGAAAACGAATGTAACTTCGACCATGCACATTTGTTGGGCCTCACAGGCAGGTTTATACCATCATTTCAATGTCCCGAAATACGGGCTCGACTACAAATGCTTTGGCGTATTTCCACACACCGTGATTAAACCTAAAGTAAAATTGCTACGCGGCTTTGATGAACTGTTTTATGCCCCTCACTCCAGACATACGGAGGTTCGGCGGGAAGATATTGATCATATCGCCGAATTAGAAGTTTTATCCGAATCCGAGGAAGCTGGAGTGTACCTTGTAGCCACGCTTGACGGTAAACAAATTTTTGTAACTGGGCATTCTGAATATGACCCGCTTTCATTGAAATGGGAATACGACCGCGATGTGGCCAAAGGAATGGATATTGAAGTTCCCAAAAATTATTTTCCTAATGATGATCCTGAGCGCACACCGCCCTCAATCTGGCGGGCGCATGCCAATTTATTATTCTCGAATTGGCTGAACTATTATGTATACCAAGAGACACCTTACGATATCGGGCCCCAGATTTAAAAAAGGGGCTTGTAGTTTACCCTTGTACAGTACCACCTTGCAGTAGCGCAGCAGTATAGTCTTTGACATCCATTTTTGCAGGATTGGTTATAGCACCCACTATGGAAGTTAACAGGAGGATTCATATGAGTGAGAAACAGTGGAAAATCGAAAGTAGATTGGCACAAATCGGTTCAGTAGAGGAGCCAGTAACCGGGGCTGTTAATTACCCGATTTACCAATCTACGGCGTTCCGCCATCCCCGTCTGGGTCAAAGCACAGGATTTGATTATATTCGGACGATCAATCCCACGCGAAAGGTACTGGAAGAGGCTTCTGCTGCACTTGAATCTGGTGATGCAGGCTTTGCATGTAGCTCAGGTATGGCGGCGCTGCAAACGGTATTTGCATTGTTTGGACAGGGAGATCATCTCATAGTATCGCTGGATCTGTATGGCGGGACATATCGTTTGCTGGAGCGTATTTTATCTAAATTTGGTGTAACAGCCAGTTATGTGGATACGAACGATCTTGAAGCACTCGAACAGTCATGTCGACCGAATACCAAAGCTGTATTCATAGAAACACCTACAAATCCGTTAATGATGATTACTGATATTCGAGCGGTGGCTGAATGGGCATCACAACATCAGTTGCTTACCATTGTAGATAATACGCTGCTAACACCATACTTCCAGCGGCCATTGGAACTCGGCGCGGATATTGTGGTACATAGCGCAACCAAGTATTTGGGCGGACACAACGATGTGCTGGCAGGGTTAATCGTAACCAAAGGCAAAGAGCTATCAGCTGAAATTTCCTTTCTGCACAATTCCATAGGGGCCGTGCTTTCCCCGAGTGACTGCTATCAGTTGATGAAGGGGATGAAGACGTTAGCGCTGCGTATGGACCGACATGAGCATAATGCAACAGTGCTGTCTAACTATTTACTGACGCATCCGGCGGTGGCAGAAGTATTCTATCCAGCTCTCGAAGGCCACCCAGGTCGTGAGATTCAAAATAAACAATCCAGCGGAAATACAGGTATCTTCTCCTTTAAAGTAAAGGATGCTCGTTATGTGGAACCTTTGCTTCGTCACATTAAGCTCATTGCGTTTGCGGAAAGTCTCGGCGGTGTTGAGTCGCTAATGACCTATCCCGCGGTGCAGACACATGCGGACATACCAGCAGAAATTCGGGATGCTGTCGGGGTAGATGACAGGCTATTGCGTTTCTCCGTAGGCATTGAGCATACAGACGACCTCATTGAAGATTTGCGTTCGGCGTTGGAAGCGGCACGTCAAGAAGTAGAAGGAGGAGAGCTGCAATGATAGAGGATGCGAGGAGGATCGGGCAGGATTTGAACAAAGAACGGAAGTTCGCTACCAAGCTGCTGCATTTTGGTTCTGAAATTGACAGCGTTACGGGGGCCTCGAGCGTCCCGATCTATCAAGCTTCTACCTTTCACCATCATGATATTTTTAATCCTCCCCAGCATGACTATAGCCGTTCAGGTAATCCGACACGACAAGCTTTGGAGGATTATATCGCTTTATTAGAAGGCGGGGCGTGCGGCTTTGCCTTTGCGTCAGGTATGGCGGCCATCTCCACTACATTTATGCTCTTATCCGCTGGAGATCATGTCATTGTTTCCGAGGACGTATATGGGGGAACATATCGATTGTTGACCTCCATTTTGAAACGGATGAATATCGAAACGACCTTCGTCGACATGACGGACCTCAACCTTGTGAAAGAGGCGTTGCAGGAGAATACAAGGGCTGTATATATGGAAACCCCGTCCAATCCGACACTCAAAATTACCGATGTAGCAGGAATAACCTCTTGGGCACAGGACAACGGACTTTTAACGTTATTGGATAATACTTTTATGACACCTTATTATCAACGTCCGATTGAGCAGGGAGTCGATATTGTATTGCACAGTGCGACCAAGTTTCTGGGCGGACACAGCGATGTGCTGGCAGGACTTGCGGTAGCACGTACCGAATCGCTCGGGAGACAAATCAAGCAGCTCCAAAATGGACTGGGTACCGTGCTGGCTCCGCAGGAGTCATGGTTGCTCATGCGCGGTATGAAGACACTGGAGGCTCGTATGGCTCACAGCGAAAAGAGTGCAGCCAAGCTCGCTAACTGGCTGAACGAGCGTAACGACATTGAGGCAGTATACTACCCGGGTCTGGAAAATCATCCAGGGCGTGAAGTTCATGAGCGTCAATCCAGCGGTTATGGTGCAGTGATATCGTTTGATGTGGGTTCTGGTGAGCGTGCAAAAGAAGTCCTCAGTCGCGTACGTATTCCAATTGTAGCGGTGAGCCTGGGAGCTGTGGAAAGCATCTTGTCGTATCCGGCGATGATGTCACATGCGGCTATGCCCCATAGTGTACGATTGGAGCGCGGGATTACGGACGGACTACTTCGTTTCTCCGTAGGTTTGGAGGATATTGACGACCTGATCAGTGATCTGGATGAGGCGCTGCGCTAGAGCGTTAGCACATCCGCAGCATCTTTGTCGTTTTCACGCCGGGAGCAAATATGTACAGCACTAAACAGCAAGTTTCCAGTATTTCAGGAGGCTTGCTGTTTTCTATAAGAATGATAAGAATGACATGAAGGACAGTGTGAAAAAAGGTACTTTCAATCTTGTTTTGTTATTTCTTGGCTATACGCAATGTTGAGATAAGCTTGGCAGTTGCTTGTTTTCCTAGGTGAAAAGCAGAAAGAAGCGGGAATAAGTATGGTTCCTTACCTAAAGATATGTTAGTATTATCATTAGGTTTTACTATGCTAAATAGCACAGACAACATACAAGGCCAGTCATGAACATACATTACGACAGGGTTCGAACGCAGGTTTGTGAAAGCATTCTCGTTCATAAGTCCTGTCGTTCATTTCGTCGCCCTGTGACAGCGAAGGAGGATACACCATGAGTGTAATCGACCATATTGTAGATAAAGCCCTACGCGGCGAACGCCTGAATTTAGAGGATACCGTTGCTTTGTTCGAATCAGACGAGGTAGAAAAAATAGGTCACGCGGCGAATAAAGTCATGAATCGCATGCACCCCGATCCCATTAAAACCTTCGTCATCGGACGAAATATTAACTATACGAACGTATGTGACGTATACTGTCGCTTCTGCGCTTTTTACCGTAGACCGGGTTCCGATGAAGGTTATGTTTTGCCGGATGAGGTGATCTTTCAGAAGATCAAGGAAACGCAGGAGGTAGGTGGCACCGAAATTCTAATGCAAGGCGGTGTAAATCCCAATCTGCCGTTCAGTTATTATACGGATTTGCTGAAAGCTATTAAGGAGCGTTTTCCCGATATTACGATGCACTCCTTCTCGCCAGCTGAAATTCACAAAATGAAGGAAAAATCCGGTCTATCCATGGAAGACACGATTCGAGCCATTCATGAAGCTGGATTGGATTCGCTTCCGGGCGGAGGCGGAGAAATTTTGGATGACCGCACACGCCGCAAAATTAGCCGTCTCAAAGGCTCTTGGCGTGATTGGATGGATGTCATGCAAACGGCTCACAAGGTTGGGATGAACACAACTGCTACGATGGTTATCGGCTTTGGCGAGTTGATGGAGGAGCGTGCGCTGCATTTGTTGCGTGTTCGTGATGCTCAGGACGAATGCATTGAAAACAAATATAATTCTGAAGGATTTTTGGCCTTTATTCCTTGGACCTTCCAGCCAGACAACACCAATCTGAAGAAGGAACGACAGACGCCAGAAGAATATCTGAAGACCGTTGCGATCAGTCGTCTTGTATTGGATAACATTAAGCATATTCAATCCTCATGGGTAACTATGGGACCTGAAATCGGTAAAAAATCGTTATACTACGGTTGCGATGATTTTGGCAGCACCATGATTGAGGAAAACGTAGTTTCCGCTGCAGGCGCAACGTATAAGGTAAACATCGAATCCATTTTACAGTTGATCCGCGAGACGGGTCACATTCCGGCACAGCGCAATACCCGTTATGATATTATTCGTACTTTTGACAGTGCCAGCAGTATTGAACATGATTTTATCATGCAAAATTAATATCCGTTAATATATTGTTAATTACAAAACGCTTATCCATCACTAATCTATGTATAAGGATTAGTGTAGATAAGCGTTTTTTGATGTGTTACTTTGCTATGTTTTCCATCGTTTCATATACATGATCTCAGCCTGCGGGTCAGCCATTTGGATGACTGCCTTAAAACGCTGCAAATCCAACAGTTGAACGTTGTAAACGATGACCATTTGTTCTTTTTTATCCTCAGATTCGCTTTTAATCTTACCCTCTATCTGTGCAGAGCCTCCAACAGGTGTGCTGTGTATACGCAGCCTGCGATATATGGCATCCTCGACGGTTTGCTGTTTCTTGCTGACAACACAAACCATACGCGTCAGACCGGTAAACATCAGCCGGGTCGTTTCATAGGCGGCGAGGCAGGATAAGGCTGAATAGAGAGCTGGCTCCCAGCCTAGCACAAAGCCGGCGGTAATGAGCAGCAGACCATTACACAGCATAACAATCTGTATTAATGGAATCTTACGGTGTGTTAGCAACAATGTGGATGGACGGCCATCGTCAGATTCGTTAAGTCCTAGTGAATCGAGCAGACCACCATGACGAGCTGCCAGCCCTGCGCCAAGACCGATACAGATTCCGCCGCCCAAAGCGCATACGACCGGATGGCCACTCACTGCCGGAAAAGGCGAAAGAATAATGGCTGAGCCCGAAAAGGCGAACAAGCCGGGTAGTGCTCGAAGCAGCATGGGTTTGTGAGTAGACAGAGAATACAGCAACATGAGTGGCAAGTTCAAAACGAATAGCAGTAACCCAAAATGCTCTTGTGTATAAAGCGACATGAGTCTGGAGATCCCCGTGACGCCTCCAGCGATCATATCATGCGGATGTAAAAACAATTCCAGACCGACGGATGCCGTAATTCCACCAATCACCGTATAAAAGACAGGGAACCTGCTCGCATCTCCTGAAGTGGGCTTTATAAGCCGCCTCATAGAGTTTCGGCATGTTTTACAGCGTGCGGCATAGCCTTCCCTCCTATGGATTGTCGTATCCAGCTTTTGCAGTTATGCCGAGTTACTTTCTTCCTTTCGTAGGCGGGGGTCCTTGAACTTAAATATTTTGTTTAACATATTAAAGATAGGTTTTGACTGCTTTGTCAGAAGTGGTCCAAGAATCGCCAGTATGAGTACATAGATAGCTGCAAAGGGTTGAACAATATCAAGCAAACCGCCTTCCTTGCCCAAGTTGGCCATGATAATCGAAAATTCACCCCGTGCCACAATGGTCAGACCGATATTTGCTGACGCTTTGGGAGATAAGGAGGCCGTACGCCCAGCCAGCATTCCTGCCCAAATGTTACCAAACAACGTGAGGACGACTGCTGCCAGCGCAAGCCATATCGCGTTTCCTCCCAGGGACAGTGGATCGATGGATAGTCCAAAGCTGAAGAAAAACAGGGCACCAAAGAAATCGCGGAAAGGAACAATTAAATGCTCGATTCGTTTGGCATGTTCCGTTTCGGCCAGTACCAGACCGACCAACAGGGCGCCGATAGCTTCCGCCACATGAATCGTTTCCGAAAAACCAGCCACCAGAAACAGAGAGCCAAAAACAACAAGTCCGAATACCTCATTGGAGCGAATACGGAGAATCCGATTTAACAGAGGGACGGCCTTACGGCCGATAATAATGACTGCAAGCATAAAGCCAAGCGCGATTAGCGCTGATAGCAGCACACCCCCGAGCGAGGATGAATCACTAAGAACCAATCCGGAGAGGATGGAGATGTATACGGCGAGGAAAACATCCTCGAACATAATAATGCCCAAAATCATTTCTGTTTCTGCATTGGCAGTCCGCTTGAGATCTACCAGCACCTTCGCAGCAATAGCACTGGATGATATTGTTGTAATTCCGGCGATAACCAGTGTCTCTGCTACAGGAAAGCCGCTCAGGAAGCCAAGAGCCAGCCCCAGTGTAAAATTGATGCCAATATAAATGGTGCCGCCCACGGCAATGGAACGGCCTGATTTAATTAACCGACCTACTGAGAACTCGAGACCCAAGTAGAAGAGAAGAAACAGCACTCCGATTCTTCCCATAAAATCAATAAATGGGGCGCTTTCGATAAAGCGAAAATCAAAATGCCATAGCTCCATCGCATGCGGCCCAACTGCCATTCCGATCAGGATATAAAAAGGGATGACCGAGAAGCGCAGTTTGGAGGAAATAAGTCCAGCTGCAGCGATGAGAGCAATTGCCAATCCAACCTCAAATACCAGATGATCCATCCAATCACCCGCTTCCGTTCATAAGGATTTGTTTAAAGCGTTTTTGCTGATCGCGTTCCCCAACAACGACTACAGTGGCATCATCGTTAATAATCACTTCAGGACCAGGATTTACATATTTCATTCCTTTTTTCTCCACAATGGCAATAACAGTGGCTCCCGAATTTTGCCTTACATCCAGCTCACCGATGGATTTGCCGACACTTGCATAGTGGGATTCCACTCTATACCATTCGATAATAAAATCATCAAACGTCATTTCTACACTTTCAAGCTGTTTGGGCTTATATGTCATACCCCCGATGATGGAGGCTACCAATCGCGCTTCCTGATCATTCAGGGTTGTCATAGAAATACTTTGTTCCAGATCCTCGTAATCAAAGTGATACAACTCGCGCCTGCCATCATCATGAATAATAATGACAATTCGGTCGCCACTCTCTGCATCTATTCGATACTTAATCCCGATTCCTGGCAAAATAGACTCTCGAATATCCATTTATAAAGCCTCCTGTACGATACGTTATTTAAATGAATGGTATGGGAAATAAATCACATACTCTGGGAGTGACATGGAAACTTTCTTTTTGTATTAAATTTTATGAATTAACGTAAAAAACCTGATACATACACTTACGTATTACAGCTATTGGGAAATATTAACAAATAGACATGCGAATGTGGTGATCTGCATGCAAAGGGAGGTTAAGCCACATAACTAGAGGTGAATTTGATGGGGAACAAGTATAATTGCTTCTTTAGTTTGCAAATGACAGGAATAAAAGGCAGACGTAGTTTAGGGATGCTCAATAACAGCACAAGCGCTATCAAAATGACAAAGGGAAGTGATTTGGCCGCAGCGATCACCAGATGAAGTAAAGGGGAGGATTTGCGTATAGCTGGTTTGGAATGGTGTTCCAGACCGTGAGAATCTGTTTCTAACGAGGAAACATCAGCATGAGGCACGACAGAAGATCCCGCAGTAAACTGGAGGGATTGAGTGGTGTCTTCCGCATGAAACGTCACAGGAAGGGACAAAATCTGAACGAGGCTCAATATGACGATCATGAATGTACGCAGCATGTTCAGCATCGTTAACATCTTATCTCCTCCCTCTTGTGAAAAATTCATATTACTATAACCTTAACATACCCCACCCTAAATATTCAAACGTCTTTCGTTATTTCCTATATCACAGTAATTGTTTATAACACGCCAAACCAGCTTTTTGAAACTTGATCATCCTCTTTTGGATATGTCTTTCTGTTTCCAGTCGTTCACTTCGTATAACCCTTTAGAGGCCGCCATATACTGAAAGCAGTGATCGAAAGGAGTGAGCCAATGGAACTGTTTACAGTGTGGACCAATACAGACGGAGATCAGGAAACCAACCGGTTTTATGAAGTGGTCAAAAGTAGAACAAAGGGACTACATATGTCACGGCGCGGATTTCGATTCACTTTCAGACAGCTGGACAACAAAGTGGCATGGACCTGCAAGGGCACAGAAAGCAATTCGGCGTTTGAAAGCTTTCTCCCCTGTGTATACAGCATCATGTCTTCGGCAATAGCGGATTATATTATCGAAGTCAAGGAGTGGGGGATGCTCAATCTCATTCTCACCAAAGCCTGTTCGCTGCTGGAGAAAGAGGATACGGAGCAAATTCGCAGTATGATTCGTTCACTGTTAAACGATGATGGCCCGAGAGGCCGTTTGAAGCGTCATGGTAAGCTGACCACTCTCCTGGAGAAGGATTTTAAGGAGCTTCATGTGATCAATTTGGAAGGACTGATTCAATTTAGGCTCCATGCGTATAAAAAAGAGCTTGAAGAAATCGTCGACTATGCCATGGAAGAATTCTGGGCAGATCGGCAATACGAAGAATTTATGGGGCTGCTTAAATATTTTGTTTTTTTTCAGGAAAGCAAAGTTCCGCTCGTACACGTACTTCACCAAGGCGGACATAATTTTACGATTCTGGATAGTGCCATGGTACCCATACCGACTCCTGATGCAGATGACATCATTGTCGAGATGCCAGGCATTGAACTAGAAATGGAGGTCGAAGATCGAATCGTAAGCACCCTTATTTCGATTTCTCCTGCTTCCATTATATTGCACACAGACGATGAGCACACCCCCATAGTGCGGACACTCCTGCATATTTTTGAAGATAAAGTGAAGCTGAGCAGACTTTATCCAGGTCAGGATGTTCAAAAATAATAATCTTTTCGTATAAACCAATGGATTTCTGGAAAGCCTTTGCCTCAAGGGGAGGTTTTTTATGAGATCCATGTTGGTATGGAAACGGATTTTGGGAACCGTGTTAATTGCAACCTGTCTGGTATTGCCCGGCAATGAAGTTTACGGTCACAAAGAACCGGTCCAGCATAAAAAATGGCAGTCCGCACCTGTTTTGGCTCCACGCGAGGAGCAGGTTATTACGACCATGACGGTCACGGCAACAGGATATACAGCAGGCTATGAATCGACTGGCAAACGGCCAAGTCATCCCGGCTACGGTATTACGTATTCCGGTGTAAAAGTGCGTCGTGACAAGAACACTCTGTCTACGATTGCGGCTGATCCCAAAACGTTTCCTTTGGGGAGCATATTGTACATTCCAGGTTATGGATACGGGATTGTAGCAGATACAGGTTCTGCGATTAAGGGCAATAAAATTGACTTGTATTTTAAAACAACCCGGCAGGTGTATTCTGAATGGGGCAAGAAAGATGTGGATGTTCAAATTATAAAAAAAGGGAACGGAAAATGTACGGAAAAGATGGTAAAATCGCTCCAAAAAGCGATAGAAACGCATAAAACCATTCCGAGTGCGACACTGGATGCTTCCATATAATCCTTGAATATTGTTTTTTCCAACATCACATACTATGTTGCGGGATAAGCTTATCCCACAAAACATACTGGGAGGTTGAGAATTATGCCAAATCAAGGCGGAAGTTCTTTCACGAACAAAGGCTTCAAGGCAAGCACAGGAAATCAGTTCAAAGCGGAATTTGCACAAGACAATACGGTAGGTGTCGTTTCACAAAAGGTAAAGCAGTCTGAACAAAATAAAATTCAAGACAACTTCCAGACACCAAATGAGAAGTATGATGAAGAATTTGCAACAGATCAAGGCGGTACAGGTGCAGTAGCGCAAAAAGTTCAAAACTCCAGTCGCAACAAAATTCAAAACAATGCTCAAACACCGAACGAAAAGTTCGACGAAAACTTTAACACGAAATAAAAAAGCATATACAATCGATAATGCTCCGGATTATATCCGGGGCATTTCGTTTTAAGTGAAAGTGATTAGGTACAATAGGTCTAAGGTTTTATCTCCTTTTTAATTTTTTTTAAGGTGGAATTAAGGTTTAAAGTGCAAAATAAAGTCAGTTAAACAACACCACCTTGAAGCATAGGGTTTGGGAGGAGATATACAATGGACGAATTTAAAAATAATAACTCCGGACGCCGGAACGACAACGATCAGGTTGATACCGATAACGCAACTCGGCAAAACGATTCGAACGGTTCCTCATATTATTATTCTTACGGCCCTTTTTCTTCAGTTCAATCGGACGGACAACGTAAGGAAGGGCAGCCGGTGGAAAAGGATGTTGAGATTACGCCACCGCAGGCAGTGAGACCTCTTCCTCCCTCTTACCATCGGGCTATGCCTGAGCAACAGGATGGTTCGGGTCGGAATGGCGGCAACTGGCAGTTCAAACCGAATAAGCCCAAGTCGCAGGTGAAAACAATATTCTTATCTTTTTTGGCCGGGATGCTGGTCATTACGGTATTGATGTATACAGCTGACCGAACAAATATGTTCACACCCGAGACGGCGTTGACTTCGGCGGCAGCTGAAAGCGGAGAAACGACTAATTCAGGAACCACCAGCTCGACTCCAAGCGCAGTTCCGGCTGTGATGCCTTCAGGTACCGCTGATGTTCAATCTGTTGTGGCCAAGGCTGGGCCGGCAGTCGTTAAAATCGAAACGCTTGCCAAACAAACCAGTGGCAGCAGTGGCAGACAAAGCAGCCCTTATTACAATGACCCGCTGTATCAATACTTTTTCGGTAATCAGTATGGTGACAGTGGCAGCAGCGGTAACAGTAATGAAAATGAAGGTAGCAACAGCGGGCAGCTGACTCCGCTTGGTATTGGTTCCGGTTTTATTTTTGATAAATCGGGTTACGTCCTAACCAACAACCATGTTGTTGAAGGCGCGAGTGTGGTTCAGGTTACAGTAGAGGGAACTAATAAGCCTTACGAAGCCAAGGTCTTGGGCAAAAATGCTGATCTTGATTTGGCGGTACTTAAAATTGAAGGCAAAAACAACTTTCCGACAGTAACTTTGGGTGACTCCGATAACGCTAAAGTCGGCGAATGGATGGTCGCAATCGGCAACCCTGAAGGCTTTGAACATTCGGTAACAGCCGGGGTGCTAAGTGCGAAAGAACGTACGATCACCATTAATAGTGAATCGACTGGAAAACCGACGCAATACAAGCATCTCATTCAGACGGATGCGTCCATTAACCCTGGTAACTCTGGCGGACCGCTATTAAATCTGCAAGGGCAGGTTATCGGTATGAACGTAGCTGTTAGTGCAGACGCACAGGGAATCGGGTTTGCGATTCCGTCCAATACGATTTTGGAAGTCGTCGATAAGCTGAAAAATAACCAGCCTATCCCGAAAGAACCTGTACCTTTCATTGGTGCAAGTCTGTTAAATTTGAGTCCTGAAGTAGCCAAAGAACTGGGTACATCTCTGACCGAAGGCTCGGTTGTACGGGATATTATATACAAATCGCCAGCTTATCAGGCCGATCTGCGTCCTTACGATGTGATTATCGGAGCGAATGGCACGCCTTATAGCACATCACAAGAGCTGATTCAGTTCATTCAAAAACAAAAAGTGGGTACAGCACTGACGCTTAACATCGAACGAGCTGGGCAGAAAAAAGATGTTCAGCTGAAAATAGGCAACAAAAATGACTTTAGCTCGACGCTTCAGCAATAAGATGATAACTCTACAAAAATGAACAAGTGCACGTAAGAAACGGAAGGAAGATCCCTTCCGTTTTTGCTGTATGAAGAAGCAGCCAGATGCTACACGCGTCTACTCCTGCTACAATAGAAGGAAAAGAAGAGATAAAGGAGTTCGATCGTGTATGCGTTCTACTATTCTAATCATTGATGACGATGAAAAAATTGTTTCCATGCTGCGCAGAGGGCTGGCATTTGAAGGCTATGAAGTGCTGACAGCCGCCAATGGAGCAGAGGGATTAAATAAAATGTTGACAGCTGAGCCTGATGTGGTCGTGTTGGATGTAATGATGCCGCAGGTCGATGGTTTTGAGGTATGCCGTCGTATGCGGGAGGGTGGAAGCACGGTACCTGTCCTGATGCTTACAGCCAAGGATGAGGTGGAGAACCGGGTCAAAGGACTTGATCTGGGAGCCGATGATTATCTCGTCAAGCCGTTCGCTCTAGAGGAGCTGCTGGCGCGAGTGCGAGCGCTTTTGCGGCGTAAAACCGAACAACAGGACAATAACGGAAATCGGCTTACCTTCGAGGATTTACAACTGGATAACGAATCCCGCGAAGTGGTTCGTGGCGGCAAACGTTTGGAACTGACGGCCAAAGAATTTGAACTGCTCCATTTGTTCATGCAAAACCCGAAGCGTGTTCTGTCGCGTGATCTGATTATGGACAAAATTTGGGGCTATGACTATAGTGGAGAATCGAATGTGCTGGAAGTATATATTGCCATGCTACGACAAAAAACGGAGCAGGATGGCGGTAAACGACTCATTCGTACAATTCGGGGAGCTGGCTATATTTTAAGAGGTGATGTGTAATATGTCTATTCGGTGGCGGCTGACAGCCTGGTATTCGAGCATCTTGGCTATAGTACTAGTCATTTTTGGTCTGGTTACTTACGGACTAGTATATTACTACACATATAATGAAGTGAAAAGTCAGCTTATGACTCAGGCGCCACAGATTAACAAGCAATTACGCCTTATTATAAAAGGGGGATTGTTTGAAGTCCCCAACCTGGATTTGGGATTAGAGCAGGGACGTGGAATAGATGACTCACAGCTCTATGTACAAATTTACAATTATACGTCTGGTGTAACGAAAACGACCCAAAATATGAAAGACCTCAATATCACCTTCCCTGTTCCATCTACAGCGGCAGGAGCAGTTCAAAATGAGGGAATTCGACGTGTGAACGTAAATGGGGATTCCTTTATGATTATTCAACAGCCGATCAAATCCGAGGAGTTGGGCTTGGTGGTCGGGCTGCTACAGGTAGGACAATTCACGGGCTCTCAGGATCGACTCATGAACAGGTTACAAAATGTGCTTGTATACGGCTCGTTGTTTGCATTACTCGCTGCTGCGACTTCAGGTCTCTTTCTGGCTCGCAAGTCTATGAAGCCGCTGGTCAAGGTCATTGAGGGGGCCAATCAGATTCAATCCAGTAATGATTTGAGTGTTCGAATTGAATATGACGGACCACCAGATGAAATTGGTCAATTAATCGGGACGGTTAACAACATGCTGGGGCGCACAGAGGTGTTTTACAAGGAACTGGAAGATGCGTACGGTGCACAGCGCCGTTTTGTGGCTGATGCTTCCCATGAGCTTCGTACGCCGCTAACGACGATCCGTGGCAACGTTGATTTTTTGCTCAAAATGTGGACTACCGAACCAGGAGAGCGACCGAAGATGGATGAAGAGATGATTCGCGAGCTTTCTATGGAGGCATTAAATGACATGGCGGATGAAGGCAAACGGATGAGCCGTTTGGTGAGTGATATGTTGTCACTCGCGAGAGCGGACACAGGGAAAACGTTCGATAAGACTCCCGTTGCGCTGGAACCACTTGTAAGTGAGGTTGCCCGTCGTGCTCAGTTTTTAGAGCGAACGGCCGAATGGAATGTGGGAGATTTTTCGTTGCTGAATGGTATTTATATGGATGGCAGCAAGGATTATTTGCAGCAAATGCTATTCATTTTCATTGATAATGCATTCAAATACACACCTGAAGGCACAGTCCGATTTGATGCCATTGTTTATCAAGGACAGGTGGGCCTACGGATCAGTGATACGGGCATTGGAATGGACAAGAGTGAGGTTCCCTTTATTTTTGACCGCTTTTACCGGGCAGATGAGTCACGCGGGGTGACAGAGGGAATTGGGTTGGGGCTATCTATTGCCAAGTGGATTATTGATGAACATCACGGGTCTGTGGAAGTGGTTACGCGCCAAGGAGAAGGAACGACATTTGTCATCTGGCTCCCGGTTAGCTTTTCCGCGCCTTTGGAATAGGCTATAATAGGAAGGCAACTACATCATAGAATTGGCCGGTAAAGGCTAGGATGCCCACAGCTACCGAGTTATCGGAGCTGTATACTGTGTCGAAGAAAGCGGGGGCTCATTTTGGAAGTACTCAGAATTTCGCCCCGGGGTTACTGCTACGGCGTAGTCGATGCCATGGTATTGGCTCGTCAGGCAGCCAGAAATCTGGACTTACCCCGGCCTATTTATATATTGGGCATGATTGTGCATAACAGTCATGTCACCAATTCCTTTGAAGACGAAGGGATTATTACACTGGACGGCCCGAACCGTATGGAGATTTTAAGCCAGGTAGAGAGCGGCACTGTTATCTTCACTGCTCATGGTGTATCACCAGAGGTTCGCAAGCTGGCACGAGACAAGGGGCTGACTACGGTAGACGCGACTTGCCCTGACGTCACAAAGACGCATGATCTGATTCGGGAGAAGTCTGCCGAAGGCTATCAGATTGTTTATATTGGCAAAAAGAATCATCCAGAGCCAGAAGGAGCTATCGGTATTGCTCCTGATCATGTTCATCTGATTGAAAAGGAAGAAGAGATCGACAGTCTTACGTTGCCAGCTGGCAAAATTCTTATCACGAATCAGACGACCATGAGCCAATGGGACATCAAGCACATTATGAAAAAGCTGCTGGAGAAGTTCCCGGGTGCTGAGATACACAATGAAATCTGTTTGGCGACGCAGGTACGTCAGGAAGCGGTAGCTGAGCAGGCTGGGCAGGCGGATCTGGTGATCGTTGTCGGTGATCCGCGCAGTAACAATTCAAACCGATTGGCTCAGGTTTCGGAGGAGATTGCTGGTACAACAGCTTATCGTATTTCTGATGTAACCGAGCTGAAGAGAGAGTGGCTTGAAGGTGTAGCCAAAGTGGCTGTGACTTCTGGGGCTTCGACCCCGACACTGATTACCAAAGAGGTTATTACGTATTTGGAGCAGTATGACGCGGCTAACCCGGATACGTGGGAGATTCAGCGAACCATAGATATGAAAAAACTGCTGCCTCCTGTACGAGAGAAGTCAAAAACAACGAAATAGTATGTGATTGATTACAGCCGTTATTCGGATACAACCATCCGGATAGCGGCTTTTTAAATTGTTTTAATTTGTAGATATTTTCCGGTTAACTTCACTAAGTTAAAATATTGAATAAATCGGGATAATTAAGCCTTGACGAGTATAGCTAAAACAGGTATAGTTGCTTTAACGAATAAAAGCTTAAAAGCGAACAAGCGTCTAAGTGTCATAACATTAACCTATATAAAATATGTTTCATAGAGAGGAAGAAAAAAATGATCGTTATCGCTGGTGTTCAAACACCTGAAGAGCATATTCAAGCTATTGTTGAAGTTATTGAGAAAGAAGGATTGCAGGCTCATGTATCAAGGGGATCGGATCGCACGATCATCGGACTGATCGGTAGCGTAGAGCCCAAGCTGGCTGAACATCTGCGTCAAATGAAAGGCGTAGAAAATGTGGTTAAAATATCGAAGTCCTATAAATTGGCCAGCCGTGATTTTCATCCGGAAAATACGGTTATCTCTATTAAAGGTGTAAATATCGGCGGGGGCGAGCTTGTCATTATGGGTGGACCATGTGCTGTTGAGTCTGCTGCACAGATAGATGAAATTGCCGGATTGGTCAAAGCTGCAGGCGCGCAAGTTCTCCGTGGGGGTGCTTTTAAGCCGCGTACAGGGCCATACAGCTTCCAAGGAACGGGTGTAGAAGGTTTAATCATGATGGCTGAGGCGGGGCAAAAGCACGATCTCTTGACCATCACAGAGGTCATGACACCTGAATACGTAGACATCTGCGCGGAATACGCCGATATTCTGCAAGTAGGTACACGTAATATGCAAAACTTTGATTTGCTGCGCAAGCTGGGTACTTGCGGCAAGCCAGTATTGCTCAAGCGCGGTTTCAGCTCGACTTATGATGAGTTCTTGAATGCTGCTGAGTACATCTTGGCAGGCGGCAATCCGAATGTTATGTTGTGTGAGCGCGGTATCCGTACATTCGAAACCTACACTAGAAATACGCTCGACTTGTCCGCGATCCCTGTGTTGCAACAGTTGAGCCATTTGCCGGTCATTTCCGATCCTAGCCATGGCACAGGTAGACGTGAACTGGTTGTTCCTATGACGAAGGCTTCGGTAGCTGCCGGAGCGGATGGTTTAATTATAGAGATGCATACAGACCCTGACAACTCGATGACGGGTGACGGCGTACAATCCCTGTTCCCAGATCAATTTTCAGATTTGCTGAAAGATTTGGAAATATTGGCTCCTGCTGTGGGGAAAACATTTCACACGCCTACTACCATTGCTTAAAACCAATGTTTAACATTAATGCATAAAAGTTTTGCTGCAACGCAGTAATGAGATTTAAATTGCCTAAAAGCCCGATGTTTCGGGCTTTTTGTGCTATTCAAATGTTATCAAGGGCGTAAGCATATCTAACATTAGTTTAAAAAATACCTTACATAGCTATTGACCCGTGTCATGTTTGAGATTTATAATGACGACAGAAAAAAACATTCGATCATGAACATTTCAGGGTTGTATAAGACTTAATGTTCGGAAAAATTGGGAGGAAGAAGACATGTCCGTTGAAAACGTATTGAAAACAATTCAGGAAAATAATATTGAGTGGGTAGATTTTCGTTTTGTAGATTTGTCTGGTCGTGCTCACCATATTTCATTGCCAGCTTCCGAAGTAGATGCAGAAACATTTGTTAACGGTGTTGCTTTCGACGGTTCTTCCATTCCCGGCTATCGTGGGATCGAGGAATCTGACATGGTTATGCTGCCCGATCCAGAAGCGGTTTTTATCGACCCTTTCACTCAGCATCCTACACTGAATATTCTGTGTGACATTGCTACGCCAGATGGCGAAAAATATGACCGCGATCCTCGCGGCATTGCAAAAAAGGCTGAGGAATTTCTGCAATCCGCAGGAGTCGGCACAGCGGCATTTTTTGCACCTGAGTCCGAGTTTTTCATCTTTGATGATGTACGCTACGAAAGCGGCATGAACAGCTCCTCCTTCTTCGTAGATTCCGAGGAAGCAGCTTGGAACACGAACCGTAAGGAAGAAGGCGGCAACCTGGGCTTTAAAGTGGGAGTGAAGGGCGGATATGTACCTGTGGCGCCAGTAGACACCCAACAAGATATCCGTAGTGAAATGTGCCGTTTGCTTGAAGAAGCAGGTCTGAGAATTGAGCGCCATCACCATGAGGTAGCTACGGCAGGCCAAGCGGAAATCAACTTCCGTTTTGATACACTCAAGAAAACAGCAGATAATCTGCTCGTTTATAAATACATTGTACACAACACGGCTCGTCAATATGGTAAAGTAGCAACATTCATGCCGAAACCAATTTTCGGAGACAACGGAAGTGGTATGCACGTTCACCAATCCATTTTTGATGGCGACACTCCTTTGTTCTACGAAAAAGGTGCTTATGCTAATCTGAGCGAAATGGCTCTTCATTACATTGGTGGTATTCTGTACCATGCACCTGCATTGATCGCTTTGACAAATCCAAGCACAAACTCGTTCAAACGTCTCGTTCCTGGCTACGAAGCACCAGTTAACCTGGTATTCTCCAAAGGTAACCGTTCTGCGGCTGTACGTATTCCAGTAGCGGCTGTTACTCCAAAAGGCTGTCGGATCGAGTTCCGTACACCAGACTCCACTGCTAACCCTTACCTTGCCTTCTCAGCGATGCTGATGGCGGGTCTGGATGGTATCAAACGCAAATTGAATCCAATCGAATTGGGCTATGGTCCACTTGACACTAACATCTACGAACTGTCTGACGCGGAAAAAGGTAAAATCCGCAGCGTACCTGGTTCATTGGATGAGGCTCTGGACGCTCTGGAAGCTGACTACGAATTCTTGACTGAGGGCGGCGTATTTACGAAGGACTTTATTGATAACTATGTAGAGTTCAAACGTTCTGAAGCTAAATCGGTGAACATCCGTGTTCATCCACACGAATACAGCCTGTATTTTGACTGCTAATAAGTCGACAGCTTAGCTGCTTTGAATAACAAGCATTAGCTTACGGGTAACAGTTGTTATTCAAAATAGGTCTCCGGTCTTATGCTGGGGACCTTTTAATATTAAAGTGAAAATCACAGAATAAAGATGTTAAATATGTTAACATTCACAACTTTGTCACATCATAAATGAAATTAAAAACATTTTTATACAAGTCTTGAACGCATTTATGAATACTGCTATCATAGCGATAATATCCACACCAGAGTAGAGAAGGGATGGGAAATTGTTGAGTAAGAGAGCCTACAATTTTAATGCAGGACCAGCGGCATTACCGCTCAAAGTACTGGAACGTGTACAAGCTGAATTCGTAGATTTCCAGGGAACAGGGATGTCGATCATGGAAATGTCACACCGTGGAGCTGTGTATGAATCTGTTCATAATGAGGCGCAGGAACGTCTGTTATCTCTGCTGGGCAATCCACAGGGCTACAAGGTGTTATTCCTACAAGGGGGCGCAAGTACGCAGTTTGCAATGCTGCCTTTAAATTTCTTGCGCGAAGGACAGACTGGGAGCTATGTAATGACAGGTAGCTGGTCGGACAAGGCATATAAAGAAGCCAAGCTACTGGGCAAGGCTCATATTGCTGCATCCTCCGCTGATGAGAAGTACATGCGTCTTCCGAATGTGGATTCCTTGGACTTGCCTGAGAATACTGCTTATGTGCATATGACGTCCAACGAAACGATTGAAGGTACACAATTTAAGCAATTCCCGGATACGGGTTCCGTACCATTGATTGTGGACATGTCCAGTGATATTTTTTGCAAGCCTTTTGATGTTACTCAATTTGGATTGATTTATGCTGGCGCACAAAAAAATCTGGGACCTTCTGGTGTGACGGTCGTGATTGCCCGTGAAGAGTTGCTGACTTCCTCACCGGACAATATTCCTACGATGTTGCGTTATAGCACATATGAAAAAAATAACTCTCTCTACAATACTCCCCCATCCTTTGCCATATACATGGTGAATGAAGTGCTGAAATGGATTCAGGAAGAAGGCGGTTTGGAAGGCATTGAGCGTGTGAACCAGCAGAAAGCTGCTTTGCTATACAACCGTATTGACAGTAGCGAAGGTTTCTATCGTGGTTGTGTGGACAGCGCTGATCGCTCTATCATGAATGTAACCTTCCGCCTCGCGAATGAGGATCTGGAAAAACAATTTATTAAGGAATCCGAACAGGCCGGATTTATCGGACTGAAGGGACATCGCAGTGTAGGAGGGCTTCGCGCCTCGATCTACAATGCTGTTCCACTGGAGAACTGTCAAGCATTAGCCGAGTTTATGGACGGATTCAAGCAACGTAACAGTTAATTACGCGGACATATATTTCGATACACGATATTTAAAATCGAAAAAGTAAATGTAGAGCCTTCCCTGAATGTGTATAGGGGAAGGCTTTTAGTGGTGTGGGTTGAAATTTTTGTCGTTTGATGTTCATATCTGTCTGATTTTGTTAAAATAAAAGAATGTGTATGTTTTTAATGTATACACTTTGGTTAAACTGTAGGTTATTTGTCTGATGAATTATGAATTTAAAATGAAGGGAACGAAACGTGATGCCATTACATATTGTGCTTGTCGAGCCGGAAATCCCGGCTAACACAGGGAATATTGCTAGAACGTGTGCTGCAACCGGAACTCATCTACATCTGGTGAAGCCACTGGGCTTCCGAACCGACGATGCCACGTTAAAACGGGCCGGACTTGATTATTGGTATGCTGTCCACATTGAATATCATGAGTCTTTTGCTGAAGTGCAGGAGAAATATCAGGAAGGTCGCTTTTTTTATGCGACGACCAAAGCGAATCAGCGATATAGTGATATTGCATTTCAGGATGGAGACTTCTTGGTATTTGGTAAAGAAACGAAAGGTTTGCCGCCAGAGCTGCTAGCTGCTAATCCAAATACATGCATCAAGATGCCTATGTCAGATAAAGTAAGATCTCTAAACTTGTCGAATTCCGCTGCGATTATCGTATATGAAGCGTTGAGACAAATGGATTTTCCAGGTTTATCGTAAAGAACATCGAGTGAACAAGTATAAATGCGAATAAAGAACCAGGACCTTAGTTGGTAATAAAAGTTTCACCTATATTGCTCAAATCTACATGATAGTGGAACTAAAATAAGGGTTGTATGGTCAAAAATTTGCGAAATTTCTCAGCGAGGGCTAATGATAATTGGCTTTCCGGTCGATAAAAATATTACAGACATTCTGTACCATACTTTGATATGGTTCATGATTTTATGAAAAAATGTAATAAAATTTCCTGTGATCAGCAGGATTCGACAAAAAGACAGCGAATACTACATAAAGAATAGTGTCTTTGTACCTAGTTTTTCGCATGGTAAGAAATTTGTAAGTTATTACTCAATAGGAGAGGTGTACGATCACGATGAAACCTGCCGGTGTGGTACGTAAAGTTGATCAGCTGGGGAGAATAGTTTTGCCTAAGTCACTGCGTAAAAGATATCAAATGAATGAGGGAGATCCTGTCGAAATTTTGGTTCAGGGTGACCACATTATTTTGGAGCGTTATCGTCCAAAATGTGTATTCTGCGGGTCAGTAGAACAAGTGAACGATTTCAAAGACCGTTATATTTGTGCTCAATGCCTGACAGAAATGACACAGTATTCCTCCTAAATGAGGCAAAAGCATCACGACATTCGTTCGTGATGCTTTTTTTCGGATAGAGCCGTACGTCGGCAAGCATATTTAATTTGTTAGCAGACTACACATAGCTATTTATAGAACAAAAAATGAGTAGGGACTGGACGCAAATTACCATCTGACGGTTTGTTTACGACTCGACCGTTAAGTATAAGCGACGAGGAACCGCCTCCGTCCAAATTATAGGCATCTTGAACACCTAGATTGTACATTTTTCCTTGCAGTTCTTCGAGCGTCGCGCCTGAACCCCCGCTTTCATTGTAGCCGTCTACGACAATAATGAGCAACTGATCATCTTTATAGTTGCCAATGACCGTACGTGGGGCCCGCTTGGGGGAGACTTTCCATTTGTCAGGAATAGGCATTTTTTGTCCTCTTTGCAGCAGGACGGGAACGAAGGTAGCACCAAAGGCAGGCTTTAAGCTGTCAAGAGCACCTTGACTGTAAAATTTGCCACCGATAAGCTTGCCATCGTTACTCAGTCCGACGAAGGACAAATCCTTAAAACTGGACTGAAAGCCAGTAAGGTAGTGGCCGTTCAAGACAGTAGTGCTTAATGGATAGCGTTTGCCGTCTCCATCCGCAAAGCCGCCTGCATTGATGCCTGCAATAGCTCCGTGTCTCAAGACTGCACGCATGGTGGTTTCGGAGCCACCCAATTTGTCACTTCCCAAAGACATTTTCATAGCAGTAGGATCTTTAAGTTTGACCTTCATAGCGTAGCCATGATAAATTCCCGGGTTTACCTTAAATAATTCAATGGTAATCCGATTGCTATCTACCCGCTCATAGGGAACCCCCAGTTTGGCGGTGATGCGTCGATCATAGATAATCGCGGGCCGCTTGGACTGCGTAGAGGCAGTCACGACAAGCTGATTCATCGTTTGAGTCGTTTGCTTGTATAGCTCAGAAGTCCGGCGAATTGTAGACAAGGTGTACGCTGCCGTTTGCTTGGCTTCATCAAGCTGCTTGCCTACTGATTGCATTTGTAGAGTGACTTCATCTTTTTGCAGACTCAAAGAAGTAGACCCAGGAAAGCTCAATGAGGGATGCACTAACAAAATATACCCCAACAAACCGATAAAAGGAGCAAGGGCCAACATAAAGAACCGGTTCACTTGTTTTGCGTCTACATTCATTTTAGCAAGTCCATTTTTTTCTGAAGTGTATTGAGTTGCTGCTTGACTTCGTTTAATTGGGTATACAGTTTGTTGCTGTTATCGGTCTTATTGTTTGCATTATCCTTCGTAAAGGTCAGTAGTTCATTGAAGGACTGGACTTTTCCCTGCAATCCGCTAACTTCCTTGGAAAGAGCAGTCAGTTGCTTTTCATAGTCAGATTTGAGTGCTTGAATCTGTTGGTCTGTATGGGTTTGCATCTCGTTTAGCATTTGCTGCTTCAAGTGATTGCTATACAGATAGGTTGCGAGAGCACCTAATATAATAAGAATGAACCAAAATAGCAGAAAAGCCTTTACGGGTAACCCCTTTCTTGAATTGCTCCGCCGAGCTTCGGCAGGAGGACGTTCAGGTGAAGCTTGCATACGATTTTCAACTCCCGTGTAAAGTCAAATTTCCAGTCTTTATTTGCAGTACCAATTCTATCATGGGCCTATTTATTTCGCAAAAGCGAAATAGTCGTATAAAAATATTGGAAAAAGAGATTGCATCGGAAGGAAGTCCTAGGATACAATTTCCTTAAACGTTTTTCGCTTCCTATACGTTCACATTCGCGCAATTTCTACATATGCAATCCCTAATTTTAGAATTATTTTCGCTACTAACTATGTATTTTTTTGTAAACTCAGGAGGTTTAGATATGAGAAAAGTATGGCAGGTGGTCATCATAGATATCCATCCTACAAGTATGCTGGGAACAAAGCTTATTTTGGAAGACCAGCAGGATTTGCTTGTCAGAGGGATGTCTTCCTCCGGAACGGAAGGCTTGGAGCTGGCTTGCTCCATTCGACCGGAAATCATTTTAATGGACTACAGGTTGCCTGAGGGAACGGCGGAACCATTTTTGACACAAATGCGGGCCTTGTCTCCGGACAGCCATATTGTTATTATGACGGATGAGGATAATATTACGTTGTTTCAGCAGCTAATTTCGCTCGGAGCAAATGGAATGTTATCCAAACAGGCATCACCGAGCCAGTTAATCCATCTGATCAATGGTTTGCGCGAAGGATTTGCTTCTTTACCAATGGATTGGATTCGGTATGGAAACTGGCCCTTTATGCCGTTAATGGCATCCGAGCCTTTTGACGAATTGACACAAACCGAAGTGTTTATTATGGAACGTATTGTACAAGGAATTACATATGACAAAATTGCTATCGAGATCGAAGTTAGCCGGCGCTCCATTGATAATTATCTACGTAAAATTTATGCGAAATTAGGCGTGTCCAGCCGGGCGCAGGCGATTGAACGTTATGCCTTATATGCGCGTCAGATGAAGCAGCTATATGCCTGATGCGTCAGCCCGGAGATCATGACCTATTTTTCAGGAGAAGGAGGATGTTCATGCAATATTCCTTTGCTTCACGAACGGCTGCGATGTTGGCTTCTCCAGTGCGTCATATCCGGGAAAATGCGAGAAGACACTCCTTTATATCTCTGGCTGAAGAACTACCTGCACAAGAGCTGTTTCCGGTGAAGCTGCTGGAAGAAGCGGCCCATGATGTGTTTGGCTCCGGCCCTGACGCCCTCCAGTATGGTGAACCGGAGGGCTATTTCCCTTTGCGAGCATGGCTTGCGGGAGAGTGGGAACAGCGTAAAGGAGTAAGAGTACCACCAGGTCAAATCCTCCTCACGACAGGCAGTCAGCAGGCCATTGACCTGATCATAAGGCTGATGGTGGATGAGCGTGATCCGGTATTGGTCGAAAACCCTACGTCTCCTGGATGTTTACAAGTGCTATCTATGCAGGGTGCGCAGATCGTTCCTGTAGAATCAGATGGGGAAGGTGTCATTCCTGATAAGCTTGAAGCTTTAATGATCCGTTATCGACCCAAGCTTTTTTTTGCCACGCCGACGTTTACGAATCCGACGGGCTCCTTATGGAGCGCGGCTAGGCGGCAGGAAATTTTGGACCTGTGCAGGCATCATGAGGTGCTAGTAGTTGAGGATGATTCTTATGGTGAATTGCATTTGAAGCAAAAAAATGAGTTCCATGACAAGAGTCCACATGGTCAGAGTCGAAAATTTGCAGAGACTTACCCCTCTCTATTTGCGCTGGATCATGCGGGTCAGGGCGGCCAAGTGCTCTATATCGGTTCGTTCAATAAAACAGTTGCTCCTGCGCTGAGAACGGGTTGGGCTGCTGGTCCTGCACCGCTGATTGAAGGAATGTACGCTTTGAAGCAGCTGGCTGATATGCAATCCAGTACGATGAACCAACGGCTGCTGTTCCAATTGTTGACCAGCTCGCGTTTTCAATGGCACGAGCACTTAGCGATGCTGAACAAGGAATATTCGACTCGACTTCAATTAATCTTGGAGCTGCTCAAGCGCCCGTTTTGGAAAGACGTGACGTATCATATTCCGTCCGGTGGCATGTATGTATGGGTGCAGTTGCCCGATGGGCTGGACAGCGCATTGCTGCTAAAGGCGGCGTTACCCAAAGGCGTAGCCTTTATGCCAGGTGCGCTATGTGCGGTTGGCAATGAAGGCGCGTCCCATATTCGCCTCAATTTTAGCCATCCGGGCCGTGAGCAATTGCTTATGGGCATGAATCTGATCGGTGAGACGATTAGCGAATTTACTGCGCGGAGCTAGCGAAAACCATCGCCCCATGTCAGTCATCCTCCGCTTCCACAACAACGGTGGAGTAAGTGATTGGCGATTCCGCAATCTGGAGCTGTCCACTGTCCTCGTCAAGCTCTGCATCTATTTCAGCGGCCGTTTTAATGCCATGCTCTTGCAGTACTGCCGCATACTCGTTCAGGGCAGCTTCGCCAAACGGAGTCAGTCGATAGCGGCCACGGGATACGCGCTCAAACCAGCCGTAGTAGTTGTGCTGAAGTACGGCAGCAGCTGTGCTGACGGCTGCTATGCGAGCGAGCTGCGCCGGGGCAGCTTCCCCTAAGCCCTGCAAGGCTGCGGCTACGCGCAGCGCTTTTTCCCGGTAGGCAGTGACCAGCTTGCGTCGGGTGCTGCCGCCGGTATTGTGGTCACCGCTGCGTGCGTGAAATTCCCGCAGCAGCTTTTCCTTGCGCGAGCCGTGGCGTACCGTTGCTGCATTGTGGACATTGTCGCTATGCGCCGCAGGCTTACACAGTACCTCAACGAGCGGCGGCTTCGTTTTAAAATGGGTGACGGTGAGCAAGCCAAGTCCCAGCTGGCGGCACAGTCCGACTAGCTCGTTCCAGCGTTGATTCACGGCCCCTTTTTTGGCACGATTTCGTTCTACAGCTACATATACATTGCTGCTTAGTTTCAAACGCTGCATGCCTTGCAGCACAAGCGCCAGGTTAAACGTCTTTTTGATCTCCACAATCAATGGTGTCTGTTGCCCTGGCTTGATACCCACCAAATCGCAGTTGCGCACCTCTCCTTTGACTTCATATCCCAAGTTCTCAAAAAAGGCTTTCACCGGAGCGTACAGCTCCGTCTCATGCCGAACCGCCATGACTTCTTCCGCTCCTTTATCCCATTATTCCGAGCTTATATTGTACCATAATGCGTCAGGTCCGCGTTGTTGTTGTATATTTTAGCACAGTGTATCCCTTGGTTTTTTTGAAAAAGCAGAGAGACCTGTCACAAAAAATAGGTCAATTCTGAAATCAATCTGCATAGGTATGTATTACACTTTTTTTAAGGGGATTGCATCATATCCTGAAAGGCGTGACGAGTGTAGCCATAATCATCAGGAGTGGAGGATAGTCATTACGCAGTCATGGGAGGAACCGAGCATGAATATTTTTGAACGCGTTGCGGAGTACCGGGCGGAAAACAACCGTCTGGCCTGGAGCGGCACTTTTAGAGAGTATATTGAGATACTCAAGAAAGACCCGACGCCGGCGATGACAGCTCATGCACGGGTTTACAAGATGATTGAATCTTTTGGTGTAGAAGAGGTTGGGGGACATAAGCGATACAAATTTTTTGAGCAGGAGATCTTTGGACTGGATCGAGCGCTGGAAAAGTTGGTGGAGGAATATTTTCATTCCTCAGCCAGGCGGCTTGATGTTCGCAAGCGTATCCTTCTTTTGATGGGACCCGTCAGTGGGGGGAAATCGACACTGGTCACGTTGCTAAAACGTGGTCTGGAGAAGTTTTCAAGAACGGATCAGGGAGCCGTATACGCGATTGAAGGCTGCCCCATGCACGAGGACCCGCTTCATCTGATTCCCCATGAGCTGCGTCCCGATTTTGAAAAGGAGCTGGGTGTACGGATTGAAGGTAATCTCTGCCCATCCTGCCAGATGAGATTGCGCACGGAATTTGATGGTGATATTGAAAAGGTCCGCGTGGAGCGGGTATTTATATCGGAAGAAAACCGGATTGGTATTGGTACGTTCAGCCCTTCTGATCCGAAGTCACAGGATATTGCTGATTTGACGGGCAGCATCGACTTTTCCACGATTACAGAGTATGGTTCGGAATCCGATCCGCGTGCGTATCGGTTTGACGGAGAATTGAACAAAGCGAATCGTGGACTGATGGAGTTTCAGGAAATGCTGAAATGCGATGAGAAGTTTTTGTGGAATTTGCTTTCTCTGACCCAAGAGGGAAATTTTAAGGCTGGGCGGTTTGCGCTCATCAGTGCAGATGAACTGATCGTGGCTCACACCAATGAATCCGAGTATAAAAGCTTTATTGCTAACAAAAAGAACGAGGCGTTGCAATCACGGATGATTGTAATGCCGATTCCTTATAACCTGAAAGTATCTGAGGAAGAAAAGATTTACGCCAAGCTCATTGATCAAAGTGATATGAGACATATCCACATTGCGCCTCATGCGCTGCGAACGGCTGCCATTTTCTCCGTGCTTACCCGCTTGAAGGAGACGAAGAAACAGGGGATGGATCTGGTCAAAAAGATGCGCATGTATGACGGTGAAGAGGTCGAAGGATACAAGGAAGCCGATCTGAAGGAAATGCAAAGTGAGTTTCTGGAGGAAGGTATGTCCGGGGTAGACCCGCGGTATGTCATTAATCGTATTTCTAGTGCATTGATTAAGCAAAATGTAGAATCCATCAATGCCCTGGACATTTTACGAGCAATTAAGGATGGCCTGGATCAACATGCCTCCATCACAAAGGAAGAACGGGAGCGCTATCTGAATTTCATTTCCGTGGCTCGTAAGGAATATGACGAATTGGCGAAAAAAGAAGTGCAGAAGGCCTTTGTGTACTCTTTCGAGGAATCAGCCAAGACGCTGTTTGACAACTATTTGGATAACATCGAAGCTTTTTGCAATTGGGCGAAAATTCGCGATCCGCTCACAGATGAGGAACTCGACCCGGATGAGCGGCTCATGCGCTCTATTGAGGAGCAAATCGGGGTATCGGAAAATGCGAAAAAAGCGTTCCGTGAAGAAATATTAATCCGTATTTCCGCGTATTCTCGCAAGGGACGGAAGTTTGAGTATCATCATCATGATCGGCTGCGAGAAGCCATTGAGAAGAAGCTGTTTGCTGATTTGAAGGATATTGTGAAGATTACGACTTCGACCAAAACGCCTGACGCTAATCAGCTCAAACGGATGAATGAGGTGATTAAGCGACTGATTGAGGAGCACGGCTACACAGGAGCCAGCGCCAACGATCTGTTAAGGTATGTAGGTAGCCTCCTGAATCGGTAAGACGAATAATAAACAAGTACAGTATGGTGAAACCATGGGTTGATCTGGATGGTGTCATACGGTTGTGAGGTATCCGATGAACGTGTTTCGTAGAGGGAATTCGGCAAGCACAGGGGGATTTCAGGTGCTGCCGGATTCTTTTTTTTGTATCATTAAGCAGTTGAGTTTATATATAATTTTTCTGAAATTGCTATGAAAAAAATCATAATCAATCTTCCGCTTTTTTAACATTTTCTAAAAAGTTGCCGATAAATATGGTAATGTAAAATATATGTAAACTATTATTTGGAGGAACTTATGATTCATGTCGTGGAGAGTAGATTAAAACAGATACAATATATTGGTATTACTGATGATGATTTGGCTTTATTGCATCATTATCAGGGACTATTCCAATCTATTGTGAATGAGGTGGTCGATCGGTTTTATGAGCATGTAGAAAAGGTTCCGCATCTTATGTCGATTATTTCCAAATGGTCGAATATTGAACGATTAAAACAAACACAACGTGAATACTGGCTTTCTCTCGCAGATGGAAAAATAGATGATCAGTTTATCGAACACCGTCTTTTTGTGGGGCAGGTACATTCCCGAATCGGATTGTCTTCCGATTATTATTTAGGCACGTACATTGCTTATCTTGATATTGCAGTCGACATTTTAAAACGTTCGGGGATAGAGGATTGGTTTTCTATTGTGCATGCTCTTTCCAAAATGTTCAACCTGGATTCCCAGCTTGTACTGGAAGCTTATCAGGAAAAGGAAAAGGAACAAATCAACGAGCTGGCCGACGAACAAACGCAGGTGCTGACCGTTGTGTCCCGAATTGCGCAAAATTTGACCGGGATGATTGCTGAGCTTAGGGAAAATGCGGATAATATCGCGGAGAGTGCCTGCAACACTGCTTCTTCGCAGGAACATACAGAGGAATTGGTACAGCATTTGAGTGACGAGATTAAGCATATTGAGCAGATGAGCGGTACGATCCGGGAACTGTCCGATCAGACTCATCTGCTGGGACTGAATGCGGCGATTGAAGCTGCCCATGCGCAGGAAGCAGGGCGCGGGTTTCAAATTGTGGCACAGGAGGTGCGAAAGCTTGCATCTAATTCGAAGCAAGCACAGGAGCAAATTCAGCGCAAGGTGCTGGATATTGCCCGTATGCTTGACAGTGTGCAATCCGAAACAGCTGTCACAACAGCCAGTGCCCGGCAACAGGCTTCCAGCTCAGAGGAATTGGCTTCGTTCACAAAGCTGATCGAAAACATGGTGAAGGAATTGGAAATGCTGCAGCACTCCTCGGAAATGCTAAAGGTGTAAGATGTGACTTGAAGGCTATCCTTACGTTGGAGGCTTCACTACTGTAACGATTCAGTCATAGACTTTTTCCATTCTATATGAGCCGCAAGTACTCTTTTCCATAACTCGTCCCGTTCCTGGCGACTGTAGTTAACGAGCGGCTCGCCAAATACATCTGCCAACACTTCCAGCCACTGCGACTTCTTATCCAGTTCTATTTTTTCCAAACTGTGTAGCCCGCGTCTTTTCCAAATACATCCTCTGAGTTCATTCGCCTCTAATGCTTGCCTTTGCCGAATCAGAAACAGGTTAAACCATGGAGATTCCGCTGAGCGGCTATAGAAATGATGTTTCGGCATGAATTCTTCCAAATCCTGAACAACCGCAGGGGCAAAATCAACGCCAACAAATGAAGCAAGTGAGTCATGCTCTAAGCGCCAACCTTTTGTAACAACTCCGGATTCCATAACTTTATAATGAAGAGGGGCTTGTTCATAAGTCCCCATACGGAGTGGAAGAGGTTCATAGGGCATATCGCCTAGCCCGACATCAACAATCCATACTTCATCTTCATGATGCTCATTTAGCAAGTTCACTGTTAGTCCAAGATGAAATGAATTAATGCGTGGTTCAGCTCCCAGAGGTTGTACCCCGGCACGATGCAGAGAGACTTTGTACCCTAGTGAATATAGTAGTGCACTAAAGGCACCATTCAGATGAAAACAATAACCACTTCTCCCATGTAGAATGAGTTGAATGGATTCTCGAAAACCAATGGCTGCCGGCTTCCTTGCGAAAATGTCCAATGTTTGCCATGAAAGATGTTTTACATGAGCCTTATGCAGTTCAACTAAATAGGAAAGGGTAGGAGGCTGAATTTCGGGAATTCCAATTCTGTTTAAATAAGCTTTTATTTCTTCTTTTGTCATGGTGTACATATACAATCACCTCTATTGTTAGTTTCCCAAATTCTCTTCTCGAAACCATGGAGCATTGAGTCTTAGCATCATTGTAGAAGGGGGAAGTGCTGTTTACAATGTTATAAATTTTTGGTTGTACCGGTACAGTCAGCAAGTCGATTGGCTTTAGCGGCATGCGCCTTTCCTGTAGCTGGTTGTTAGAACACAAAAAAACAGACCGCTTCATCGGGTCTGTTTTTTTGTTTAGTTCCAAGCTGACAGATTATAAGAGTGATCTAAGTTCACGTCGGTATTTGTTCAAATGCGCGAACGACGGAATGACTCGCTTGGCAGAACGGAAGCCGCCTATTCTGATATTGCGGACCACATGATAGGGAGAGATCAATAGTGCGTGAAGCAGATGCAAATCATGGGTGCTCAATGGACGATATCGTTGATAGTAATCTATCGCGCGCAGCATCTTTGTCCCATTCCAAAGACAATTCCGATGAAGAAGATGGGAGAGATCTTTCATCCTTACATGTAGGGAGCAATTTTCAAAGTCGATCATATGGATTTTGAGCTGTTTGTCTTTAATCAGATTGGGATAATTATAGTCGCCGTGTATAAATGCGGCGGCTTTTTGCTCCTGAGCAATGGCTTCTCTAACTTTGGGCTGCTGTAGGCGATGGGACACTTCCTCACAAAGAGCTACGAGATGTGCTGTGCCTCTGTATGGGATGAGGCGTTTTTTGTATCCAGCTATTTCATCGCTCAAGCCTTCATAACGGATTCTGGATGGCGGAGCTTCAGTGACAGGAAAGCCCACGGCACTGGAATGGAATTTGGCTAAAGTAGCAATTCCCTTTTTGAAGTCTATTCTTTTTGTGAATTCTGGTCTGAGTCCATGAACCCAATTGGTTAATGTATACGAAACACCTTCATAGGTCATGTAAGCCGCTTGTTGTACTGTTGGATAGACCTTTTGGCTGCGTGTAAACCCGCGCTCATCCAAGTAGGACAAGACACGTGTAATAAAACGGATCTCTTCTTCCGGGAATTTGTAGGGTTTTAAGCAATAAGTCGTATTAGCGGTCTCAATCTTGTGAATGTCCTTCATTTGACGGCTACGCTGAATTTTGATTCCGTACATCTGCTCAACGTTCGATAAAATCGACATTTTGCTCCTCACTTTCTTTTATACATGAGCCCACTCCTGCAAAATATGGATGATTTGTAATCGAAGAGGCCACGACTGATCCCAATTGTCCAGGATTTCGCGATCTCTTGAACGATTCGGGTGTCGGGAAGCATGCCAGGCTTCTCGTGGTAGTTTATATAAAGCTGTAACAATCTTCCGTTCAGTACGGCTTAGCGGTTTGCGTTTTTGGTATCCCTTCAGCAAGGATTGCACAAATTCAGGGTTGAATTGAGTCGTATTCATAAGGGCCTTTGCCAAATCAGCATAGGCTGAGCCGATCTTAACCCGATCCCAATCAATGATTTTGAGATGACCGTCATCCGAAATAATGACATTTGGGGTAGTGATATCACTGTGTATCAAGGAGGGATGCCGATGTTCCATCCGAAGCAGCCTTATAATGGATGCATCCTGCAAATCCTTCCATGCTCGCCTGGATAAACGTTTGCAGTCTTCGCCGTGAGCATTGTACCAGTTGCGGTACGTTTTATCATGGCGACTGGTTTTTGTCATTTTTTTTTGAAAAAGACGATCCTGGTTTTTCCATATCCGCAATTGTTGAATGGCCGGAGGGGACTTTCCTTTATCCATCTGATGCAAGCCGGTGGAGGTGGCGTGAAGTGTAGCAAGTGCCCGCCCCAGTTTTTCGAAATCTTCAGCGGTCTCCAGTCCCCGTCCTTTGATCCACTGACTTACATAAAATGGCGTCCCCTGATATAGAGTCCATAACTTGCCGGAATGAGTGGGGAGCCATGCGGGCATGTAAGTATACTTTCTCTTTTTCAAAAGCCTGATATGGCTCGCAGCTCGTTCCATCTGTTGAATCGTATTTGAACGGACCATCTTTGTACGACTAAAGGGCTTTAGTGCATAAGTTTCTTTTTTCGTTTTCACCTTGATCACTGCATTTTTTCGGTATAATGATGAGACTAAGCTTGATTTTAACGGGATCAGGCCGAAACGACGGGTGATTTTGCGAATCTGTGCTTTAGTATAGGATTTCGCCATAAGAACCTCACTTGACTTTGGATTGAAGAAAAAAGGTAATCCTCTGTTAGTTATCAGTCTATTCATGAAGAAATAATAGGTGCAGTTTTATGGAGCCATCTTCGTTCTTTTCCTGTGTCACATTGGTCAAAAAAACGGAGCAGCGAAAGTTCGCTGCTCCGTTTTAATTAGCTCTGTACTTAGTTACCCTAATTATGACCTGGGTAATTAATATTCGTTGTCATCATCATCGTCGTCTGTATCCACGATTGCGCCAGATGATGCATGGATATCAAGCTCAACGGTTCCTTCGTTGGTGAGTACCTTTACCTCGTAGATGAATTGTCCATCTTCCTTATCCAATTTAGAAGACAAAAGGGTACTCCCGGGCACGTGCTTAAGCGCAATTTGTCCAGCCTGTTTTTCAGTCAGGGTGATGTCATTTGGCTTGTTAAGGGAGGACTCGTCATTCGAGTCATGATCAAGCTCAGAATGGGAACGGATGGTTTTCCCAGTATAAGCATCAACATCTATATCCCAATCTTTATCCCCTTGCTGGAGATCCACCTCATAGTAGACTTTTCCGTTCTTGCGCTCTAGTTCGACATCTTCAACTTGTGCATTATTCCCCACAGCCTTCTTGGCAATGTTGGCAGCGGCGGTCGCTCCAATAAGGCCCGTAGGTTTAGCGGCCCATACGGCATTCGCTGAGACACCCGTAACTGTAACTCCAAGCAGAACCGTGGCTGCCATAATTCCTAATGTATAGTTTTTTTTCATTACATTGTTCCTCCTTGTGCTATAAGCATGAATACAGCTTATCTCTTAAACATGAGAGGAACATAATAGAATCATGAGAAAACCATGAGAAAACATGAGCTGAGATGATCATCAAGTCGTCATGATTCGTTGTGCTCCTGTTTTTCTTTTTCCCACGTTATAGAGTCGATAGAGCCCGATACTGCATTGACCTGTACCACTGCTTCACGCCCATCTTTTACCTCAACCTCAACCAGATAATAGAGGCCTTTGTCGTTGCGGTGAAGCTCAATATCATCGGATGTTCCGTTAACTGCTTTGGCAGCAAGCTTGGCTGCTTCTTTCTCTGTAATAACGAGAGAAACCGGGTTAGGTTTATTAGCTGGATTCGATGTGTCTCTGGTTGGTGAGTTACCGGGATTGTGGTCTTGGGGCTCCTGCTCCACATCTGTATAAGCTTGTGTCCGCTTAATGGAGTCGATGACACCGTCATAGGCATTGGCTTTTATATCGTACTTCCCTTTGGCGCGTTCCAGCCTGATCAGATAAAAATCACCCAAGCGTTGGGATTCGAGCACCTCGCCGGGATACTGATGCAAAACGGATTGGATGACGGCCTTTTCTTCCAATGGAGAAGCTGCTAACGACCGTGCCCAAGGCCACTGTAAAAGACAAATTGTAATCAATACAGCCGCCAGCGTACCCCCAATCATCCACACATAGATGGCTTTCATCGTTATTCCCTCCTTTGGCTTATTATTTTGGAACGGTAGGGAGGATGATCGTTGCCGTTGTTCCGCTCCCCTCTACACTTTCTAGCCCAATTTGAGCATGTATAGCTTGTGCAATTCCTGTAGCCAATGATAAGCCTAGTCCAGTCCCACCTTCCTCGCGGCTTCTGGCTTCATCCACACGATAGAAGCGGTCGAATACCTTAGATAACTTTTCTTCCGGGATTCCAATTCCTTGATCTGTGATTCTTATGCAGGGTTGAGCTGTATCGCCTATCGTATCAATCATCAGGTGTATCGGCTCGTCACTGTATTTGCGTGCATTATCCAAAAAGATAAATAGGAGCTGCTTCAGCTTATTTTCATCGGTATAGCCAATGCAGTCTGCCTGTACATCCAGTTGAATTTGTCGGGCGAACGCATTTTCAAATGTAGCTTTTAATTCTGTCGCTATTCTGGTCAGGTGTACAGGCTCCAGCACGGCATTCCACTGTTCTTCGTTTCTGGCCAACAGAAGAAGCTGCTCTGCCATGTCCTTCATTCGGATCGCCTCGGAATGGATCGCTTCAACGGATTCGGCAAAAATCTTGGGATGCTGCAACCCCCGCCGTTTGAGCAGGCTGGCATAACTTTCAATAATGGTGAGGGGTGTCTTCAATTCATGGGACGCATTAGATACAAATTGTTCTTGCCTGACGAAATTCCGCTCCAGCAGTTCAATCATGTCATTAAATGTTTCACCCATTTCGACCAGTTCGTCGCGTGATGATGAATGGAGCGGAAGACGTTTAAATTTCCCGCTGCGCTGAATTTCTTTCATCGTGCTAATCATAGATGTAATTGGATGTGTGATCAGTCTGCCTAGCAGTCTTCCCGATACCACGACAGGAATGAGCGCAATTCCAGTGACAGCAACAAGTACGATTCTGAGTACCTGTAGCGTCTGCATCGTCGGTTGCAGACTTTCGGTCACCTGGAGATTGACAACCTCGCCATTGGTCCAAATCATGGGGAGCGATACAAGAATGTAACGGTTGCTTTCATAGGTAATGATGCGAACCTGCCGTGTTTCATCAAAAACGCCCTCCATCAAGCTAAGAGATTGCTCGGAAGAAGAGGTGATAGGGGGGAGAAAGTCGCCTTCTGGCCTAATCAGCCGAAGCATGCCATCCAGCGGTACATAGGCTCGGAGAAGATCCTCAGCGGCTACGGATACCGAAGCGCGTTGAATGCCGCGAATCATGTTCTCTGCTGCGGCCTCTACCTGGTCCTTTCGACTGTCTATCGAAAGTTGGCTGAATAGGAAATAGATCGAAAAATTAATGGCTACAAGTAAGACCGCGAATAATAACGAGGTGTACGTATGGATTTTGTTTTGTAGCTTCATAAAGATTCCTTCAGTACATAACCAATTCCGCGTACAGTATGGATCAGCTCAGGGAGCTGGCGCGTAGGGTCGATTTTATTGCGCACGTAGCGAATATACACATCGACCACATTGGTATCGCCCATATAATCTATGCCCCATACATTCTCCAGTAATTGTTCACGGCTAAGTACCTGCCGCTGGTGTCTGAGTAAATGAACGAGCAAGTCAAACTCTCGCGGTGTAAGCTCAATGTTGTGCTCTCCTCGAAGAACTTCACGAGTACCTTCATGGAGACGTAAATCCCCGGCACTAAGCGATTTATCTACCCCTTGTGGAGCCATGTCTTTCGTTGCACCCACTCTGAGTGCGGCCCGTACACGTGCAAGCAGCTCTTCGATCACAAACGGTTTGGTAAATAGTCATTGGCTCCCAAATCGAGTCCCTCGACCTTATCTGCAATGGAACTTTTAGCCGTCAGCAAAATGATAGGGACATTCGCATCATGCTTACGAATTCTCCGAAGCAGCTCGATGCCATTGAGACCGGGAATCATAATATCCAGCAACACTAGATCCCAATTGCCTTTGCAATACGTCTCTAGCCCATCAATTCCATTTTTTTCTTTACTTACTTGATAGCCTTCAAATTGAAGTTCGATCTCTAGAAGCCGGGCAATCTTCTCTTCGTCTTCTACGATCAAAATAGATTGTTTCATGATTATGCCCTCCTGTAGGCGAATAGCCGATACGGAAGTATTTTAGCATATACGGACAGGTAAGACACTTCAAAGCGCAGGGCAGTGAGGGAAGAGATATTTATACTGCGTTATATTTTTTGACACTAAAAAGGGATAAAATGTAATAATAGCGCTATGATTTTGTTTTTTTATCCTTTATGCACAATAAATAAGCCTTTGTTTTGGTCAGAACGAACATTGTTTATGTTAGGAAAGTTGCAGTAACATAAGTTAAAACTATTCACCAGAACCGAAATAAGGGCAGACCGCGGGCTTGCCCTTTGTCGCCAGGAGCGTAAAATAAAATGAAGCGAAAGCAGGGATTCAAAATGCATAAGCTTGGGATGATTACGATTGGGCAAGCCCCTCGGTCAGATGTGGCCCCTATCGTAGAAAGGGCGTTGGAAGGACGGGCAGAGCTGGTACAGGCCGGTGCGCTGGATGGGCTCTCATTGGACTATATACAACAGCATCTATCACCGTCACCGGGAGAATATGTATTAACCTCGCGCTTGACGACCGGGGAGTCGGTGGTCATTTCACGCGAAAAAATCCAGCCGCTGCTCCAGGAAAAAATCACACATTTGGAGGAGCAAGGCATACGTACGATTTTGCTACTCTGTACCGGTGTGTTTCCTGGATTACATACCCAAAGCGCTTTTCTAATTGAGCCAGATCAAGTGCTTCCTCCTGTACTAAAGGCCATGTCCAGCGGAAGAAGACTGGGTCTCATTGGACCGCTCGAAGAACAAAAGAATAACCTCAAGCTTAAATTCAGTCCTTATGGATTGAATCCAGAGTTTGCGGCGGTCTCGCCTTACAGTGGCAGTGAGGAAGAATTTTGCCGAGCAGCCGGACAGTTCAAGAATCAAGCCGATCTGATCGTGCTGGATTGCATGGGCTATACGGAAACGCATCGAGAGCTAGCGGCGCATTACTCAGGGATTCCCGTTGTATTGTCCAATGCCTTGATTGGCAAACTGGTATCGGAAATGGTGTAAGGAGCTAAAAATTGGAGGTAAGAACTATGAGTCACCAACGTATTGAAATCAGTAAAAATGTATTGCAAAAATGTTTGGGACTTACCGCTGGGGAGACGCTTCTGGTCGTAACCGACGATGATAAAAAAGAATTGGGCGAGTCCATATATGAGGCTGGCAAGGCACTGGGGGCAGAAGCAGCTATTTTGACGATGAAGGTTCGCTCCAAATCGGGCGAGGAGCCTCCAGTCCCTGTTGCCGAAGCCATGCTTCGCTCCAACGTTGTCGTATGTGTCACCCGGTATTCGCTGACACATACAAGTGCCCGTAAGCAGGCCGCAGCTGCTGGAGCACGCCTGGCGACCATGCCTGGCATGACAGACGATATGTTCATGAATGGAGCAATCGCAGCTGATTATCCGAAGGTCAAGGCGCTGACCGAAGAGGTAACCGCATTGCTGACTGCTGCCAAGCAGGTACGGATTGAAAAGGATGGATATAGCCTGAACTTTACCATAGAAGGGCGCAACGGCGTTCCCAGCACAGGTATGTATTTGAATCCTGGCGAATCGGGCAATCTGCCTTCCGGTGAAGCGTATATTGCTCCACTGGAAGGAACGGCACAGGGTCAGATTGTGGTGGACGGTTCTGTAGCAGGAATCGGTGCCTTACAAGAGCCGCTGCTGCTGACGGTGCAAAATGGCAGATTAATCGCCGCAGAAGGGGAAGCCGGACAGTCCCTGTTGGATATGCTCGGCGAAGGCGATGGTAGAATGCTGGCCGAATTTGGTATTGGAACGAATGATAAAGCCCGCATTACAGGTGTTGTGTTAGAGGACGAGAAAGTGTATGGCACGATTCATGTCGCTTTTGGCAGCAATAATACCTTCGGGGGAACTGTCGCTGCGGGTGTACATATTGACGGAGTCGTACAAAAACCGGATGTATATCTGGATGATCGTCTAATGATGAAGGCTGGTCAGTTGCTAGAGAGATAAAAGGGAGGAAGTTATCATGCTTGGAATGATCAGAGTGCTTACCATGCAGGACAAAGCAGCTATCGACCTTCATGGCCGGGTCATTGAGCAGCGCTACGGGCTGCCTGTCACCAGTGTATGTATCCCTGATCAGCCGAAAGGAATCTACGATGATATCACAGACCGGGAAGCGGTGCCTAAAATTGTGCTTGCGGCGCAACAACTCGTTGAACAAGGCTGTACGTCTATCGGTATTAGCTGCGCGGCTGATCCGGCGCTAGAGGAAACTCGTCAAGCTGTATCTGTACCTGTATACGGGGCGGGGTCTTGTGCGGCACTCTTGGCTCTGACATCGGCCAGCCGTGTAGGCGTGTTGACCATTTTGGAGGAGGCTCCGCCGCTGATTCGCCACATTTTGGGCAATTCCTATATCGGTACAGAGCGTCCCATAGGTGTGCAGACGACACTGGACTTGAACACTCCACAAGGTAAAGAGGCGGCTATGGTAGCAGCGTTGCGGCTTCAGGAGAAGGGAGCTGAGGTAATCGTACTTGCCTGCACAGGTTTTGTAACGATGAACTTTGCGCCAGAGCTGGAGCGTACACTGGGTATTCGGGCTATTGATCCGATTGTGGCGTTGGGTGCAGCCGTGTCGGTACGCTAGCAGTTGCTTCGTGTGGAGAACAAGCAGGATAGTTCTTAAACCTCATTATAAATAGTTGAATATTAAAATAAACCGCCTTTTCCAGAAAAGGGCGGTTTATTTAGGTTCCATTGAGCTCCTAAAGATAGGAATGGGCTGGTGTGGATAGACTTGACCAAGCGGTAAAAGGTTTTGTTTTGTACACTTTTTTGGTACACTATCCTGAAAATTAGATGAAGTAAGGATTTTGCAAAATAAATAGCAGGGTGGTCTGTCTTTATGAAAATACCGGGTGTAACAGTTCAAGAGCTCATGGCAATACCCGTGTTGAAGGAGGCGAAGGTATTAAGCGGAGAACAGGGGCTAAGCCGGGTTGTCCGGTTTATTGACATTATGGAAGTCCCTGACCTGAAAGGCTGGGTCCGGGAAGGTGTATTGTTGATGACAACGGCTTATTCGATCCGTCATGAGCCTGAGGTATTGTGCCAAATTATTCAATTACTGCATCAGGGCGGAGCGGCGGCGCTTGTGATCAAGCCTACCCGCTTTCTCACGGAAATCCCTCATAGTGCGCTGGAAGAAAGCAATGCCTGCGGCCTTCCTGTGATTGAGATTCCAGCCGATATTCCCTATACGGATATTACGCAGCGTGTCATGGATATGGTGTTGAACCGACAGGCAGAGCTGCTGCGACGTTCGGAAGAAATCTATCGAACGTTAACGACGATGGTGCTGGAGAACAGTGGCATACAGGCTGTAAGCGATAATATAGCAGAGCTTTTTAAAGCTCCGGTTGCTTTGATTGATAATGGAGGTCAAGCCATTGTCACTTCACCACAAGAATGGGAGTGGGCGAAGGTACAAGATGCTCGTCATTTTCCCATTAGTGTGGATAAACGTACAGTTGCCAAGTTGGTTATTGCCCGCAATGAGCTGGATGATATGGAGCAGGTTGGTATTGAGCAGGCACGGCTGGTGATGGCGTTGGAATTAATGCGTGAAAAGGCGGTAGAAGATACGGAAAGCCGACTACGGGGGAACTTTATAGATGAGCTAATGACACCTCCGTTGCCGCTGCGGCATGAGGTTGAGCGGAGAGGCCGTCAATTGGGATTCAATCCGGAATATAGCTGGGAGGTGGCTGTACTGGAAAGTGCTGCGGCTCCGCCAGAAGAGATTCTTTCTGGGTTATTGAGTATGGAATCGACCCGACGGCGTGTGGTGTCTCATATTGAGTTTCGTTCAAATCGTGCGATATTATTTCTGCCGACTCTTCAGCCGAATGATCATCAGAACGCACCTGGCTCTGATCAGGAAACGTCCTGGAGTGATACGCTGAAAAACTGGTCAACTGAAAAAGCCTGGGGTACCGCCGATTATTATTTAGGCATCGGAAGTGCCAAAAAGTTATGGGAGCTGCTGCAAAGCTACAATGAAGCACGTCGTGCCATTACTGTAGCCCAGCGGCTGTATCCTGATCAACGTGTATGCAAATACAGCGATATAGAGATGCACTATATGCTTGGAGAAGCGATGGACAAAGAGGAATTTTCAAATGTGTTTGAACGCAAGCTGGGGAGACTTCAGCAATATGATCGCTCACATGGCAGTGACTTACTCAAAACGTTATTTTATTATTTGGAAAACAGGGGCAGTCTGGTAGATACAGCCAATTATCTTTTTATACATCGTAACTCAGTAAAATACAGATTGGAACGGATACGTGATATGACGGATTTTGATCTTAACGATTCACGTGAGCAGTTTATATGTCATACATGTCTGATTCATTATTATTTGCGGGAACATAGGTAGCTGGAGCGGTTTCTTTATGCAGGGAGGGCAGGACATGGATAAAAAAATACTGATAGCGGACGATGAGGCGAGCATTCGAAATGCGCTGGCTTATGCATTAAAGCGAGAGGGTTTTTTGGTGGAAACCGCCGGTGACGGGGAGGACGCCTTGGAAAAAGTGCGTTTGTTCCACCCGGATGTGCTCATACTGGATGTGATGATGCCCAAACTGGGCGGATATGAGGTGTGCCGCCGTTTGGAAAGTCGGAAGGGCATCGGTATTTTATTGCTGACGGCCAAAAACGATATCGTTGATAAGGTACTCGGGCTGGAGCTGGGTGCGGACGATTTTATGAGCAAACCGTTTGACCTGAGGGAGTTGCTCGCTCGTATTAAAAGCATTGGTACGGAGACTGGAGCGAGAAGGAGCGCCTGCCCCGGAAGGAACAGAAGTTGTCCTCGGCCCATTACGGGTACGTCCGTCCAGCCGAACGGCTGAACTTGGAGCCAGAGCGCTGGATCTGACCCCCAAGGAGTTTGATGTGCTGGCGCTGTTGGTGTCCCATGCCGGGAGAGTGTATACACGGGACGAGCTGCTAGAGCAGGTATGGAGCTTTGATTATGTGGGCGGAACGCGTACGGTGGATATTCATATCCAGCGCTTGCGCAAGAAGCTTGAGCCACACCAGGCGATATTGCAGACCGTGTATGGTATCGGCTATAAGGCAGAGAAAATGACGTGAACGAACATCATTCACTCCATCAGCAAGGAAGCTTGCGGTCCACCGACCAACAGAAGCGCAAACGCAAACCTACAGGCTTGAGCCTGCGTTGGAAATTTCCGCTGGTACTGGCGGCTTTGCTGGTATTTACTGTCGGTGTACTGAGCTGGCTTGTGCTTACTGGCATTCGTGCTAACCAGACAGACCAAATGGAACGCAGCTTAAAGCGTCAGGCCGAAATTGTAGAAATGCGTGTAAAACAGTCTTACCTGTTGGGAGTGCGCCAATCACCGGAAGACTTTATGAAGAAGCAGGCACCTCAACTCGCAGTGGAACTCGGCATATCCAGTAATATGCGCGTTATTTTATATGATGGTCAGGGGCATGAGGTTGGCAATTCTCTACCGCTGGCTTTTAGAACAGATGTCAGCCAGGCACTCTCCTATGCGATCCAAGGCAAAATTGCGTATATTACGGAAGGAAGCGCAATCACTTATTTGGCTCCGCTTCAAGGTCCAAACGGCTTACTGGGAGTAGTACAGCTTCACAGCTCAACAGAAGCGCAGCAGCAGTTCTACCGGGCCATTGCCCACTTGTTTCTATGGACGGGGGGTGCGGTGCTGGTATTGAGCTTTATTTTGGGTTTAGGCTATGTCAGACGCCAGACGAGGGACATCGGACGACTGACTCGCGCTTCCGAACAGATATCGGCAGGGCATTATCCGGAAGCCAGACTGCTGCGGCGGCAGGATGAGCTGGGAAGACTGGATGAAGGAATGCTACAGATGAGTCATGTGATCCGGGAGAGCATTACGGCGCTGGAAAACGAAAAGTTCCGGCTGGAAGAAGCGGTTCAGCGTTTGAGAGAGCTGGAGCAGCAGCAAAAATCTTTTATTGGAAATATCAGCCATGAACTAAAGACCCCATTAACCTCTATTCAAGCTTATGCTGATTTACTGGATATGTATGGGGATGATCCTGAACTGGTGCGTGAAGCGAGAGAAAGCATCAGTAAGGAAACAAAACGGTTGTACGAGCTTGTCGAGGACTCGCTGCGGCTATCTGTGCTGGATAAATATGATTTTGAATTGCATACGGAGGCTGTGGAACTGCATTTGTTACTGGAAGATGCAGGGAGCCGTATTCGAGGAAAAGCGGCAGCGCGTAGACTGAATTTTTCGATAGATACCGTTCCTGTCCAGGTGTGGGGAGACCCTAAGCATCTGATGCATATTGTACTGAATTTGCTGGATAATGCAGTGAAGTACAATCGGGACGGTGGATGGATTACGTTATCGAATCGGGTAGAACAGGACACTGTGATGGTGTATGTACGTAATTCCGGTCCATGTATTCCTAGGGAGCAATGGAACATGATTTTTGAGCCGTTCGCTACCTTAAGTCGTGATCGATCTCGTCAGGACAGCGGTACGGGACTCGGTCTTCCTTTGGCGCGCAGACTAGCGGAGCGCATGGGGGGAGAGTTGCAGCTTACAGCTTCAGATCATAGTGGGTTGGAAAATGGCAAAGGCCATACGAATGAAAGTGGTAATGAATTTTCGCTTAGACTTCCCCTCTTGGTTCACGATAGCTCCCTGTAAACGGCCGATTGTTAGCACAGGGCTAGAATAGTGTCTTGTTTACAACTTGGAAACAATTCGATGTATTCATGAGATGTTCGGGCATTAAACTGGGGGTATCGTTAACAAGGAGGCCGTTGTACATGATAAAGAAAAACATAGACAGCTACAGGCAAAAGAACGGCTCCACTCATCGCGAAGATTCCCGTACAAGAGTTTTCAGACAGAAAGCCACGGGGGTGCTCATGACCGGCTTAATCGCCGGGGGATTGCTCAGCGGTTGCGGCATGAAGAGTGCAGGAGAGACAAATCCAGCATTCGGTATGAAACCGGGCCAACAGCTTACAGTGATTGACACGGATACAGCCCAGAAGCAAGTAACGGACGAGCTGGTGGTATCGTCTATCGACAGGCTGGGGGATGTCTACGCGAGGTCTTGGCTGAGCGACGAAGAGCTGATTGTGGAGCGTAAAACCCAGCTGTGGATTCATAATGTAGAGACAGACAAGGAGCGGATTTTAACACCAGGTCGTAAGGCTCCACAGTTACTTGCTGTGGTATCACCGGATCAGCGCCATGTCTTTTTTACTGAAGGTAGCACCAGCAGCAAATATGATATCCAGGGCTACATTTTGGAACTAAGCAGTGGTAAGATTACATCGATTGGCAAGCTGGATATGACTAACGAAGTGAGCTGGAGCGATGAGAATGACCTCATTACAGGCACACCGGATGGTAAAATCCAGCTGATTGGTCTGGACGGCAAGGCTGAAGAATTGAGTTTTCAAGATCCGAATCGCTCTGAATTGATGTCTCATGTCGAAAAAGTGGGTAACGCCATATTTTATACAGGCAGTGATAAACAAGGGTATCCGGTGCTGAATCGGTTCACCCTCAATCATCCTCAGGCTGTGACCATTGCAGAGGGTGCCATGTCCTTTGCCGTGTCGCCTGACGGTAAGTCTATTGCCATTGAAAAGCGGAAATGGAATACATCCGAACCAGCCCGTATGATCATTTTGGATGAACAGGGCAAAGAGAAAGGAATCGTCGGTCAAGGTACTTTAATGAGTCGTGGAAGCTGGTCCAGTGACGGGTCCAAGCTTGCTTTTTCCATTTATGATGAGGATCAGCAAGGCATGAGAGGGCTGTATGTGTTTGACCAGTCCACGGGTAAAACCACTCCCGTTACGACCGATATCCAATCCTATGACAGCCCAACGGTATGGAGCCCATCCGCCCGGTTTTTATCCATGTACCAGAACATTTCGGAAGGTGGAAAACAGCCCAATCAAAGCTACATCGTCGAATTTAAGAGGAAGTAGTTTCATACGTCCATCCAGTCCGTAAGAAATGGTGATAGCTTAGAACTGTTATTAAGTAAGTAGTAAAAAAGGTGCATATCCGTTTTTTGGATTGCACCTTTTTAAATTAGGATGGCTATTGATTTTATATATCTATACAAACTTGCGATGATGTTTTTTACCGTCATATGAGAATAAGGCGAGCTTACCCTCAATCATGGTTTCCAAATGAACGGCGCGCCCCCACAGCTGATATACATACGGAAGTGTGCGCTCCATATATTTTAAATCCAGCTCAATGCCTTCGTACTGGTGCTTGAGCTTCAACTCGCCCGTATGCAGGTAATCTCCATCCTCGACGACGATATAAGGGGAGCCTCCATTCACACGTGAAAACACAAGCTGATCCCGTATGTTTTCCCAGGATTTATCGGTAATTTTCCAATCGGGTCCCCGTTTCTCAAACACGTACAGATCCAAATCCTCTGTCAGTTTCTTGGTCATGTAATTGCGTATAAAAGAGGTGTCCGAGTCGAATTCTCGCACCTCGAACATTTTAGCGCGACCCTCGCCTGGTTTGCGTCCTTGTCGCTCTTGTTCCTCACGGGTTGGGTTATCCCATCGTTTTTCAATATCCTCAAATATTTTCAGCCCCAAATAGTACGGGTTTAGGCTTTGCTTGGAAGGCTGTACGACAGAAGCGTTCAGCATCGCAAATTCAACGGTTTCCTCCCCGGTCAAATCCAGTTCCCTTACAATCCGCTGGTGCCAATAGGAGGCCCAGCCTTCATTCATGATTTTGGTCTCCATTTGGGGCCAGAAATACAGCATTTCGTCCCGTAGCATCGTCATAATATCCCGCTGCCAGTCCTCCAGCACCTCCGAGAATTCCTGAATAAACCAGACGATATCTTTTTCAGGTTCCGGTGGGAACTTGCGTACCTTGATGCCCTCGGTCTCGGCGGGATCATGCTGCTTCACTGTGTCCAGTGACCACAGATCATCGTAAGGCCCAGGGGGACGGTGGCGTTTTCCGGGTTCTTTCTGTTCCCGAATTTTGAGCTCCATGTAGCGCTGCTTATCCAGATGCCTTGGTTTGATGATCTGTGGATCCACATGCTCTTGTATCGCCAATACAGAGTCAATGAAGGATTCCACAGCCTTTGAACCGTATTCCATTTCATAGCTGTTGATTCGATCTGCTGTGGCCGACATACTCTCCACCATATTGCGATTAGAAGCTGAAAAGCGGGCGTTGTGTTTGAAAAAATCACAGTGTGCCAGCACATGGGCGACAATTAGTTTATTCTGCACCAAAGAATTTCCTTCCAGCAGGAAGGCATAGCAGGGATTGGAGTTAATGACCAGCTCATAGATTTTGCTCAATCCAAAATCGTACTGCATTTTCATCTTGTGAAACGTTTTTCCAAAACTCCAGTGGCTGAAGCGCGTGGGCATACCATAGGCTCCGAACGTATATACAATATCCGCCGGACAAATCTCATACCGCATCGGGTAGTAGTCGAGCCCGAATCCATCTGCAATCTCCATAATTTCTGATATCGCATATTCTAGCTCCTTCTGGTCGGTGCTCATCCCACCGTTCCCCCTTCCCGTTTGCGAAAAAAGGTACGTAAGGCTTGGTATACCTCACCTTTTTCCTTGATGACATAGTACATAAACTGATCCTTTTTAATATTCTTGTAGGCTGACATCAGCGTGCTGCTGCGATTATATTGATTCACTTCTCCATAGCCGAACATATTGCTTCGCTTTATAAGTTCCTCGATTAGCTTCACACACCGCTCATTGTCCGAGGTCAGGTTATCGCCATCCGAGAAATGGAAGGGATATATATTGTAGCTGGAAGGAGGATATCGTTTGTCGATAATCTCTAGTGCTTTCAGATAAGCCGAAGAGCAGATCGTGCCGCCACTTTCTCCGCGGGTAAAAAATTCTTCCTCCGTAACCTCTTTAGCCTCGGTATGATGCGCGAGAAAGACAATTTCCACCTTTTCATACTGACGGCGCAAAAAGCGGGTCATCCAGAAAAAGAAGCTGCGAGCGCAATATTTTTCAAAAGAGCCCATCGAGCCTGATGTGTCCATCATGGCTATAATCACCGCGTTAGATTGGGGAATGGTCTTCTCTTCCCATGTTTTGTAGCGAAGATCGTCCGGACTAATATGATGAATGCCCGGTTTCCCCTCACGGGCGTTGCGGCGCAGATTTTCGAGAATGGTTCGTTTCTTGTCAATGTTCGCTTGCATGCCTTTTTTACGTATATCATTGAACACGATAGATTCAACCTCAATTTGATCCTTATCTTTTTGCTGTAAATTCGGTAATTCCATTTCCTCGAACAGCATATCTTCCAGTTCTTCTATGCTGACTTCCGTTTCCATAATATCGTGTCCCGGCTGGTCGCCGGCTTTCTCACCTTTACCAGGCTTCTGGGAGGCAGGATCACGTCCGATGACATCCCCCACCTGACTATCTCCATCCCCTTGGCCTACATGCTTTTGCTTTTGATAGTTATAAATGAAGCGATATTCATCCAGACTGCGAATCGGCACTTTAATAATCTGTTGACCGTCCGACATAATAATATTTTCTTCCGTTATCAGATCGGGCAGATTTTGCTTAATGACATCTTTGACCTTCTGCTGATGACGTTGCTGGTCCTGGTACCCTTTGCGATGCAGCGACCAATCTTCGCGGGATACGACGAATGAATATGGCTGGCGTGGTTCCGGCATTATTAGGCACCCCCCAAGTGGATACACGGCACAGTTTGGCCTTGTTGGTTATTAAGTATATTCACGGGGATGAACGATATGTGATGGAACTCGATTTAAATTCTGCCCGTTTGCTTTTATAATGAAAGTAAAAAATGTAAAAAAAGAATGGAGAACCTTGGGTTATGGAAGAAATTGCAGTACTTATAGTAGACGATGAGCAGGGACTGCGGGATATGCTGACAACGGTGTTAAAAAAAGAAGGGTTCCTTCAAGTCAAGCATGCTGCAACAGGTCGGGAAGCGCTGCAAGTCGTGATGGAATCGCATGTGGATGTGATTGTACTTGATGTTATGCTGCCTGATAACGATGGGTTTGAGGTATGTCGCCAAATGCGCCTATATACGGATGCCCCTATTCTTTTTTTGACGGCAAGGGATACAGACCTAGACAAATTAATGGGGTTTGGTATCGGAGGGGATGACTATATTACCAAACCGTTTAACCCACTGGAAGTCGTTGCCCGTATGAAGGCTCGAATGAAATATCGGAAAGTTTCGACAGTGGCCATGAAACCGACCTTACGAACTTTAGATTTTGGATATTTCCGACTGGAACTGGAATCCGGTGTGTTGTTTGTGGAGGACAAGCAGGTCGAGTGTCCGGCACGTGAATGGCTACTGCTGGTATTTTTGTGCAAGCATCCTAATCGTATTTTCAGTGTACGGCAGCTTTACGAGGCGATATGGAGCGAGGCCTACTTGGGTGATGAGAAGACTGTAGTGATTCATATCTCCCGTTTGCGGAAAAAAATTGAACCTGATCCCAAGCACCCCCAATTTTTAATCAATGTAAGAGGACTTGGTTATAAAATGATGATGTCAGTCAAGATGGAGGAGCAAGAATGAACTCTCTGGTTAAGATGTCCTTTCGTTTTATGAAAGTAACGTTATGCTTTGTACTGGCCTATGTCCTATGTTTTGTTATTTGCACGATCTTATATATTTTTATAAAAAGTATATTTGGAGCATCTCAAAATATAAATATTGATCTATTCTGGACAGGACTTGGTATCGTGCAGAGTGTTGTGTTCATAGCTGCCTACGGATGGTATATAGGCAAACCTTTGGTGTATGTAATTAAATGGATTGGAAATATTGCGACGGGGGAATTCCAAGCGCCGCTAAGTGAACTGGAACTGCCGGAGGGCAAAAAGAATCAGAAAAATAGTTATAAACCTCCGTATCAATTGTATAAAGAAGTTTTTGAACAAATGAGCATCTTATCGGCACAATTGCGCAGCAATGAGGAAGAGAGAGTGGAAATAGAGAAACGAAAGCAGCAGTGGGTAGTAGGTGTAAGCCATGATCTCAAAACACCATTATCTTATATTGAGGGATATGCGGCCATGCTAACTGCTCAAGAGTATGACTGGTCTGATGAAGAAAGAAGAAGCTTTAGTATGAGTATCAGTGAGAAAGTGACTGAAATGAAGCAGTTGATTCAGGATTTGAATGCTTCTATGCAGCTTAAGGAAAGTCCATTGCCAATCCAATTGGAGAAGGAGGACATTGTGGAGTTTCTCCGTAGTGCGGTCATAGATATTGCTAACCATCCTTCGGCCGAGCAATACGAATTTTCTTTTACGTCCATGGAGGCGGCTTGTATTATGTCCTTCGATAGCAAGTTATTAGGCAGAGCGCTGCAGAATTTTTTGATTAACGCAATCATTCATAATCCTCCAGGTACACACGTTTCCATGGAAGTAAACAAAGCGAACGATAAGCTTCTTATTTCTATCGAAGATGACGGAATAGGAATGAATTCTAATGAGTTCATGCAGGTATCTCACTCCCAAGGGCATGGAATACCTATTGCCAAAAGCTTTATTGAAGCGCATAACGGAACACTTCATATCCTTCCAGGCAGTAAAGCGGGTACAAGGATGGAGATTTCACTGCCGCTAAACATCTAACTTTTTAACATCTAATCTCACATTTTGCAGTTTGCTCGATTTTTTTGCCTGTTGTTTAGGGACTGTTTACCTGATGTTTACTTTACTTCAGTAAACTGTATGTAACTAAGCTTCAGCATTAGAAGTCGAGAGGAGATCAGGAAATGTCTGAATATGTAATACATACACAGCAGCTAACTAGGCGTTTTGGAAAACGGGAATTTGTAAAACGAATAAATCTCCAGGTACCCGGACAGCAGATTTATGGATTCTTAGGACCTAATGGGGCGGGTAAAACAACCACGATTCGTATGCTGCTTGGGCTGATTAAATCCACCTCCGGAGAAATTGAGATTTTCGGGAAAAAGCTAAAGGATCAGCGTATGGAAATATTGAAGGATGTTGGCTCCTTGGTTGAATCACCTGCCTATTATGCCCATTTATCTGCATATCGAAATTTGGAAATCGTCACAACCATGCGTGGACTTCCGACCCGAAGAATTCATGAAGTGCTGGATTTAGTGAGATTAAGCAAGGATGCGTATCGTCCGGTAAAGGGATATTCCTTGGGGATGCGACAAAGACTGGGGATTGCTATGGCGCTTATTGCGAACCCCAAATTATTGATACTTGATGAACCGACGAATGGTTTGGACCCGTCTGGTATTCAGGAAATTCGGGAGTTAATTATGAGCCTTCCTGGCGCTTACGGAATGACGGTACTGGTTTCGAGCCATTTATTAAGCGAAATTGAGCAGATTGCAACCTATGTAGGAATTATTAATCAGGGTGAAATGATTTTCCAGGGAACGATGAAGGAACTCACCGCCAAAAGCAAGCCTCAATTATTCATTGAAACCCCAGATCCTGTTCTGGCTGCCGGTGCACTGATTCAGTATGGATGGACGGCCGGAGCTGAATCGATTGAACAAAATGAGGTCGTGACTCCTATTGTAGATCGGCAACAATCTTCGGAGATGATCAAGGTGCTTGTGGAACACAATCATCCCATTTATCGGGTCACAGAGAAGAAAAAAACCTTGGAGGAGATATTCCTGGAACTGACAGGTAAGGAGCGAAGCTTATGATACTCCGGGTTATAAAGGCAGAGGGTTTTAAGCTGAAGAAAATATGCTGGTGGATTCCTCTTATACAGGGGTGTGTACTTACAGGCATGACTGCCGTGGAATGGTATCTTTACTTTCGGCAAGGACCAGGAGGTGTCTATGCTGGTTTTGCCGTTATGTTTATGTTCCTTTCGTTTGTGATGCTGCTTGGCGGTACACTTTTGGCGAGCATTATGGCCGGTACAGAGCATGATACTCAAACATGGAAGCAGCTTATGGCCATGCCTGTTCCCAGAAGCTATATCTATTTATCCAAAATCGTATGGATCGTGATTCTGCAGTTGGGTACTGCCTTGATCACTGTAGCAGGTATGAGCCTCATCTGGGTGTTATATACAAGCGAACCCATTCCTTGGCGGATCATGCTGTTACAGCCGATTAATGCAAGCTTGGCTACCCTACCAGTACTTGCAATTCAACTTTGGCTGTCTACGCTTTTCACTAATCAGGCATTCCCATTAGCGTTTGGTATATTCGGTTCTATTGCAAGCTTGTTTTTGGCACGCACAAGTATTCTGTGGATTAAAATATTGCCTTGGTCGTACCCTGCATTATCAAGTCCTCTGATGAAGGAACACATGATTTGGGTGATCGTTGCTTTAAGTGCAGGAGTCATCTTTACGGGACTTGGTACACTACAGTTTACCAAGCATGAATTCAAATAGAGAGGAAAAGATACATGGGCTCTATTTTACGCGTGGAGACAATAAAGCTTCAATGGATCATGGTTTGGATTCTCATTATATTGGATGCGATCATAAATTCTTTAATGGGAGTCCTGGAACTGAATGATTTGAAGCAGTTTTTTTCACCCAGTTGGTTAACTTTATATACTTATTCAGCGCAATTTCACTCTATGTTTTTTTATCCGCTCTATTGTGGAATTATTGCTTCTCTTTTGTGTGCGTACGAGCACCGGGATGGAGGATGGAAGATTTTATTGAGCAGCCCGTATCCTCGTCAGCAAATTTATTATGCAAAATATATATTGCTCATTCTCATACTGGGTCTGGATCAGCTTATATTTATAGTAGGCTATTTTGTAAGTGGAAATATAGCAGGTGCTCCAGGAGAGATCCCTTGGTCTGTCGTTCTTTCTACCGGTTTGGGAGGGTGGCTCGGGATTTTTCCCCTGGCAGCACTACAGCTTATGCTCTCGATAAAAATTCGGAATTTTGGAGCTTCTCTGGGAATGTCCATTTGTTGTGTGGTTCCTAATATTGTCATAACAGGCTTTCACTCTTCCATAGGTGCGTGGTTTCCTTTTACGATTCCTTATTATATTATGATGCCGCAAACAGCGACTTATGCACCCAGAGTTGAGCCTTATAGTCTCGGACTGATTGTCATTTTTACGTTTTTAGCCTATCTGTATGGTGGAAGAAAGATGTTTGTGAATAGGGACTGGTTGTAGTTAGGATAGCATGAGGATGTAATCCCAACCGATCTCTTTGTTCTCAGAAACACTTAATAAAGCAGCTGCAATCCCAGCAACGCCTTCAAGCATGCCCGCTTTTGTCAGCCAAGTTAAAGAGCCATCTGACCTTGGCTCGGGGTCCAGATATCCAAGTGGGCTATCCATTTGAAAGCGATCAAGCAGACAATTCGTTAACTGTTGAATAAGCGGGAGAAACGCAGGCTCTTTACTATGACACCACATTCGCCAAGAGATGGTAAGTAATCCGGCAAGACCGTGACAGAGTGCAGAAGAGTCCATTTCCCGCTTAGCTATCTCATAGGAGATTGCACCGACACAAGCTTTCACAGCCAATTTTTGCAGTTCCTCATTATGGAGAGCCTTTCCGGCAAGAAATAGGGTACAGGCAATGCCGGGGGTACCGTAACACCATGCTTCTCTTGCTCGTTCCAAATCAAACCGTAGAGAGCCTGTTTCAGCTTCGAATGGAACAATATGAGGCCAGTAGCTACCATATTCATCTTCATATTTATACTTAAGCAACCATTCCGCAATGGTTTCAATCGCTTGATATTGGCCTTTTACTTCAATTCCAGCACTGTAAGCTACAGATAATAAAGCCAACGGTCCAGGAATACCGTGTGCCATTCCACAATTAAAATTGCCCAGAGGATAGTTACGTTTATCCCGGTCTAAAAATTGAAACTTTTGCGGAGAGTACCAGCCTGGGACATAATGATTGTGAATATGTATGGGATGTGTAAGATCGGTGAGAAATCGAAGAATAGGCTCAACGAGAGGAGTACAGATAGGATTGTTTGTGTTCATCAAAATATATCTTCCAATCCCGGATGCTCCTGAAATCGTATCAAAGGCTTGCATGGGCATACCTTCGCACAGACTTAATTGTTCTGTATTTAACTGAAGCCATTGTTCTGTCTGAGGAATCATCCATTGATGGATTTGCTGTAAAAAATTGCTGTAGTTTTCTCCATGATTAGAAGCCTCTCTTACGGAAGAAGCGATGCCTGCCCAGCCACTGTAAAGAGAGAGATCGTTAAGACCATTTTTAGCAAGCGAGGATTGGATCTGAGCCATGTTCAAATGTATGGCTTTATTCCAATCATACGAAGGGTCTGTAGCACGCCATTGCGATAGTAAATGAATGTTACCAGGATAACCATGCGAAAGTGAAGTTTCTCCCCATGGGTGGTACTTTGTTTCTGGCGAAACATTGTGTTCCGCATGGACTGCTGCATAGACGGATTCGGGCTCGCATAGACGTAAAGCAATTTTTTTACTAATATCTCTTGCACGAACTTGGTCGGATTGTTGTATAACAAAACTATTAATTTTCATATGAAAGCCTCCATTATTTTTTTCTTCATTATATTGTCACTAAAATCTAGTGTGTTGTCCTTAAAAATACTAAAAAATAATGAAGGTTTATCTTAAATGTACTCGTTGAAATTAAGACAAATGTAAGAATTATATAAAGTCTAGTTAAGATTATATAACTTACAATAAAATTGTAAAAAATAAAAAGGAGGTAACAAGATGAAAAATCAATTTGATCTGGACTTGCAAGTAGCCAAAAATGAGGTTGCTCCAAAAGGGGTTCAACCAGCCAGTGGTCTTATCTGTACTCCTTCATGTGCAACAGGTACTTTGAATTGTCAAGTTAGTCTTACCTTCTGCAAAACGTGTTAATAACGAAAATACATGGAAAAAAGGCACGGTTTCTATAACCGTGTCTTTTCCAGTTATGAAAATGAGGGAAGGATTTATGGTTGAAGATTTGAAGGGGAGATCAGTTGAAATCAGTAAGTATATAGCACAAAAGCTAATAGACCTATCATATACAGAAAAGATAGTTAATCATACAAACAACCTTTCACCTTCACGTGGAAAGTCCCCTTGGAATCCTGGCTCGCTTGCCGATGGAATTCCGGGTGTGTTTGTGCTGTTGTCCGAATGGGGTTACCTGGAGCCTGATCAAAATTGGGCAGAGCATGTGCATAGTCAGTTACGGTACTTAGATGCTAACTCTCTATTATTATTGCCTCGTATTTCTCTTTATTATGGAACAACAGGAGTAGCTTATGGCATATTATTAGCTTCCAATAACAGAGCTAATTATAACAATTTAATCTCTCAGCTTAATAAGTATATTGAAGTAAAGTGGGGGGATTTACCTGGAATTGGCACAACTACAGAGTTCAGTAGGCAAATGGATATCATCAATGGACTGCTTGGAGTGGGCAGATACACTTTGGAGGTTGCTGAAGACAAGACGATGTGTGATCTGTCTCGTCAACTATTAGACACCATTACGCACTTTATACCTGAATATATATATTTGTCGTCAAGGGAAGATTCGGCTTCAATCTATCTAGGTTTGGCGCATGGTATCACCGGAGTACTTGCACTACTTGTCACTGCCCTACAAAAAAAGATCAAAGTTGAAGGACTACATGAGGCTATAAAACATATAGCCGATTTTTTGCTTATTCAAATTCAGGAGGATCAATATGGCTGGTATTGGCCTGTAAACTCTCAAGCGTGTTCAATGAACAAGAGAGAGAAAAAAGTAGGGATGAGAGAAATTGAAGGCTGGTGTCATGGAACCTTTGGAATAGCTTGGACATTATTCAGAGCAGGAATTGAGTGCAGTAATGGAGAATGGAAAAAGATAGCGGAAAAAACTATCAAATCCATATTTTGCTTAGATGATGAGCTACTAAACGCGCTATCCCCTACTTTCTGTCACGGGTTGGCCGGTTTGCTTCATATGGCTCATAGATTCTATAGCTTAACCGGTAATATAGCAGCCCTAAACTTTGCCGATCAGATAGCTTTAAAGTTAGTAAATTTATACGATGAAGAGTTCCCATTTGGATACCGGGATTTGGAGGGGACAACTCATGTTCATAATGTAGGAATACTGCAAGGAGCAACAGGGATTGCGTTAAGTTTGCTGGACTATGGAATTGGGAAAGAACATCCTAAATATTCAGGGAGATGGAGTGAATTGTTTCTAATTTCTTAAGGGCGCTCTACCTTATTGCTTATCTGAAGCATTGGTTTTGGGGGGATTAGATGAAACAAAAATTTATGGTTATATCATCTTTTAGGAAGATTAAGCATTTTTTTGAGACTTTAAGCACTCCAGAAAACATTCGAATCATGTTTTATGATTCGCTTTACCAGGCTCTACCGGAGATTGATGAGCAGTGTATCGGTATAGCTTTGAATCAGGATCATTTAACGCTAGAGGACTTGTCTTACTGGCACAGCATTAAAGAAAAATTTACGGTTCCATTTATCTTTCTTTCCTATCATAGTGATGACCAACGGCAATTGGATCTCCTCCAACAACTGTTTTCAATGGCTTCATCTGCATGTGGAGTGGAAAGAGAACAGCAGGCTATTAGTTTATCACCCAATGTCATTTTTGATCCTGCTGGAAAGGTTATTTGGAAGCAAGGGCATGAGCATATGCTGACTATGATGGAATTCCGATTATTAATGTATCTTCTAACTGCAAAAGAGTGTGCTTCTACGATTGATCACATTATAGACAGAGTCTGGGGAGTGGATGCTTTTACTACGTCTAATACGGTGTATGTGCACATCCGAAAATTGAGAGAGAAAATAGAAGATGATCCAAGTCATCCAAAAATTCTGGTAACATGTCATGGAATCGGTTACAAGTTGAATATATTTCCTAAAAACTTGGAGGTGGTCAGTTGTGAAGAGACAACTGCATTACACTGATGCGCATAAACTACATAATGAAGTGAGAGATCGGGATGAAAGATGGTTTAGTGCATGTGATTTTTTTCTAATCAGAGCTCCATTACTACCGCTAGACCGATATTTTCAGGTGTTTTCGGATCAAGATGGGGACAGCCAGCTTACTTTGGAGGAAATAACTCGTCGATTAAAGTTGATATCCCAAGAAGCTGTTGTTCAAGAAGCCATATCATTAGCCTCTCCGTCCCTAATGCAGTTTTTACATTACTTAAATGCTGGCCATGCTTTGGATAATAAAGGAGAGCTACAAAAGTATGAGAAGACGCTGAACAGCTTTTATCGGTATTTTGTTCGGATGACTACCCGAACGACTCCATTTGGGTTGTTTTCAGGAGTGGGGCAGGGGATTTGCGGGAAGACTACCGATCTGGATATTGGTAGCTATCCTAAGCATCTGAAGAGAGCCAGACCCGACATGGAATGGATATATAAACTGATTCAAAAAATAGAAGCTGATCCGGCCATATTTAATCAACTAAAGGTCTTCCTAAACAAAACGGTTATGATCAAAGGAAATCGAGCCAAATTACCATTCCGACCTAAGCATGGAGCAGCAGAAGCTGATGATTCGGCAGAAATTTTTAATTCCATTCGGTTTACTGACGTTGTTCGAATGACGTTTGAAGCTGCTGAACATCCAATTCGAGTGATGGAACTCAAAGAAATACTATTAAAGGCATTCCCTGACGCTACTTTGGAAATCATAGCTGATTATTTGCAGCAACTAGTAGAGCAAGAGTTTATTTTGAGCGAGCTTAGACCTCCGTTAATGGATCATTCACCCTTCCATTACATATTCGAAAAAATTAAAAAACTGGACATTTCTGATCCTTGGATTCACATTTTACACGAAATTGATGCTTTATTACTTCAATATAATCAATGCACGATTGGAGAAGGAGAGAAGGTCTACCGGAAATTATGTGACAAAATGCTGGATATCATTTCTGTAAAAACACCTGTACAAGTTGATGTTAAATTGGATAAAGAAGTAACGCTGCCGAAACATGTGCTTGATGAGGTTTCATTAGGGGCTGAAGTCATGTGCAAATTGTATGCATCCCCCAAAACGGATGAATTGGCTGAATATTTGAATCGTTTCTTGGAAAAGTACGGTGTGTATCAGGAGGTTCCTATTCATGAACTTTTTGATGAGGATTGGGGTCTGGGTATACCGGAAATGTATCGTTCAAATGAAAAAAAATCAATGGGCATGGAGGCATTTAAACGCAACGCTGTTCTCTTTCAATGGGTTTCGAATGCCATTTCTAATCATGAAATAGAACTCGTCCTTACAGATGAACAGTTGGAGCAACTGATGATTTCTGATAACTACGGCACTTCCCCAGAATCAATGGAGATCTATTACAGTATATTTGCTGATTCTCCTGAAAAAGTTGATTCTGGAGACTATTCGCTTTTACTTGGAGCCAGTGCTGGCTCGAATAGAGCGGGTAAAACCTTTGGACGTTTTCTGGATATGTTTAGTGAGGAGTTTGTACAAAAATTATCTGAAATATATGATCATCACCGATGCTTTCATCCCGATGCCTTATTGTCAGAGATGGTTTTTATGCCGGAACAGGGGAAAATATCAAATATCTCATTAAGCAAAAATTTAATGGAATATGAGATTGTATCGGGAACCACGTCTTCTAAAGATGAGGACCATACGCTCTGTATTGATGATTTAATGGTGGGTGCTACTCATGATCGTTTTTATGTCAAGTCCAGACGTTTGGGTAAGGAAATAATTCCCTTGCAAACACACATGCTGAATTACAAGCTTTCACCACATATATTCAGATTTCTAACGGATATTACTAATAAAGAGATTGGTACGTGGTCTTATTTTGACTGGGGGCCATTAGAGCAGTCCCCTTTTTTGCCAAGACTAGTATATAAAAAGATCGTTATTAGTGCTGCGCAGTGGAAACTGAGCAAAGCTTCATTGAATATTTCAGAATCATGCGAGTCCAAAGAAGGAGAAGAACTTTTCCAGGTGTGGAGACAACAATGGAATGTACCGCGCTATGTTTACCTAACGATGGGGGATAATCGCCTTTTATTAGACCTATGCAACCTCTTCCATATCAAAGAATTGCTACATGAGGTGAGCAAGACACGTGAAGGACAGGAACTTCTTCTTACCGAGTGTTTGGGTAATCCCTTCCATACCCCATTACAGGGGCCGGCAGGAAGATATATGGGAGAATTTGTGTTTCCACTAAAGAAGAAGAAAATAAAGGTGAAACCGAGTATCCCTAGTTTACAAAACCATGTTGATTCGCAAAAGTTCATTGCTCATACTCCTTCCAGCATTCATAGAGGAATACTTCCAGGAGGCGAGTGGCTATACCTTAAATTGTACGGAGTCAAGGAAAGAGAGACTGACCTGGTAGGCTTAAGCCTAGGGCATCTCTTAAAACAGCCGGGGTTTAAGGATTGGAGTCAAAAATTTTACTTTTTGCGATACGTTGATCCTGAACATCATATCCGTTTACGTTTTCAGGGAGAGCCCGATAAGCTATGGACAGCTGGTTTGGCGCAGTTAAATCAGTGGGCAGCCGAGTTACGTGAAGAGGGGCTAATAACGAATATGGTCATAGATACATACCATCCTGAATTGGAGAGGTATGGAGGACAGACACTTATGGAGCTGGCAGAACAGGTTTTTGACGTGGATAGTCAATGGGTCATCGCCTATATGAAGGGAATTCGCTCTAATGCTTTCAATCTGGACATAGAGATAGCGGCTGTGATTAACATTATTCATTATCTGAGTGGTTTTGGCTTAACAATTCAGGAGCAAGTGAGCTGGCTAGAAGAGAGAATTGATTGCAAGCCTCATATGAAGGCGTTTAGGGATGTCAAAAAAACATTGATTACCGCTGTAGAAGCGAATTATGAATGGATTGGACAAGCAGATTCGGCCACACAGGTTGCTTTCTTAGCACTTGTAGAAAAAAGACAGACTATGATTCAGCAGTATGCTCAAGCGATAAACCTGGCTAAAAATAATCACGAGCTTACCAATCATCCTGATGATATTTTGGGCAGTATCATTCATATGCATTTGAATCGTCTGCTTGGTGTAAATAGGGAGCGAGAAATAAAATGTATGGCTTTAGCTAAGCATACAGTAGCTAACCTGTTGCATAGGAAAGGGGTAAGCTATGTCACAGTCTAATGGACAAACCAATGACCTGATCTCTTTGTCCTATAAAAATATATTTCGTACCTTTCTATTTTGGCCTCGTATATTCAGACTGCTTTGGGACACACATCCTTCCTTTTTGATTGCTATACTCATTACGAATTTGTTGAAGGGTGCAATTCCTGCTGTGATCCTTTTAACCACGAGAGAATTAATCAACAGTGTCGTGGCCGGAGCGTCAGGGGGAAGCTTTCAACCTGTTTTTATAGCTTTTGGCGTCTTAATTGGTGTCAATTTGCTGTACGATCTGATCAATATTGGCGAAAGCTTTTTTCGTAAAATGTTTCAAAGCCGGCTATCAAATCAGGTAAATATCAGAATTATTGAAAAAGCACAAAAGATGTCTTTGCAGTCGTTTGAGGATGCAGATGTGCAAAATATGCTTCAACGTGCTCAGGGAGAGGCAGATTTTAGGCCGTTTGAAATATTTACTCAAATCCTTGCTATTATTAGCAGTGTTGTAACCTTATTTTCGACGGGTGCGATTCTTATCGCATGGAGATGGTGGGCATTCTTATTCATTTTTCTCATTCCATGCTTGTCATTCTATTCTTTTTTACGTATCGGGCAAAGAGAATTTAATGTTCACTTTCAAAGAGCAGGAAGACAACGTGAATCCTGGTATTTGTCGTTTTTGGTGACAAGAGATAATAGTTTTAAAGAAGTGAAAATATTTCAATTGGGAGACTATCTACGAAAAAGATACAAAACGATACTCGAAGGGTTTTATCGCGAGGATAAAGTGCTAGCGGTTCGTAGATCCTATACTTCTCTTGTATTTCAGATTGTAAATCAGGGTGCGTGTGCATTTATTATTTTCATGGCCATACAAGCCACTTATGTTGGTCAAATTTTAGTGGGGAACTTGGTGAGCTTAATTCAGGGTATCACGTTAACTCAGTCAACATCGCAGAGCATTGTACAAGGGATTTTAAGCTTGTGTCAAAATAATTTGTATATCAAGCAGCTATTTGATTTTTTAGATATGCCGGAAGAGGCAAAAATACAAAAAACGGTTCAGCAATTGCCTTTGTCCGCTATTCATAGTATTGAATTCCGGAATGTATCGTTTAGATACCCGAACACGGAGGAGAATGCCATTTCTAATGTTAGCTTCAAGCTTCATCAAGGAGAGAAGCTGGCGATTGTAGGGAGAAATGGATCGGGTAAATCAACGATCGTGAAGTTACTAACTCATTTGTATTCCGATTTTGAAGGAGAAATATTAATTAATGGACATTCTATACATGAATTGGATAAAGACATTTTTAGAGAAAAGATAGGCGTTGTTTTTCAGGATTTTGTACATTATGAGATGGCTGTTAGAGATAATATAGGCTTTGGTCATGTGGCTTCCAGAGAAAATGATGAGGCTATTTGGACAGCTATAGATAAGGCGGGAATTACAGATTTGATAGTCGGCCTGCCTGATAAAATGAATACCTTGCTTGGAAAATGGTTTGAAGATGGACAGCAGCTATCCGGAGGACAGTGGCAGCGTATTGCAATAGCCAGGGCTTTTATGAGAAATGCCGATATATATGTCTTGGATGAACCGAGCTCTTTTTTGGATCCACATGCGGAGAAAGAGGTTTTTCAAAAGTTTGATCAGCTTATTCATGAGAAAATTGGAGTGTTTATATCCCACAGATTGTCCTCCGCACGTATGGCGGATACCATTATTTTAATGGAGGAAGGCAGAATTGTAGAAGCAGGTAGCCATGAACGCTTAATGGATATAGACGGAGTGTATGCAGAAATGTTCAGGCTTCAAGCCTCCTCGTATCTTTCACAACGAGAATGTGACTTTGAGGAAGAAGATCTGTCGCCCTCGTTAGTAAGGACGACAGGTGGATCATAAGAAATGGCAGATGCCCTCCTATTGTAGGAGGGTAATTTTTATCTTCACCACAATAGTCGAACTACAGCCATACTCACAATACCGACAACGACGGTAGCCAGCAGGTTTTTGCTCCACAAGGCGGTCACTAGCGTAGGAAAGACAGCCATAAGCACTTGCCCATTAAGAGTGACTGAGGATTCGGTTCGGACGAGCAAATTCTCCATCACGAGGGCCGTGAATATGCAGATGGGAATATAGGAAAGCCATTGTAGCACTGGCTTGGGTAGCGCCAGCTTTTGCAGCACGACAAAGGGAATGATCCTTGGAATCGCCGTGACAATCATGGCACCGATAATGATATACAGGACATTGGGATTAATGCTCATTTGTCGGTTAACACTCCAATCGTTGCGGTGATCATGGTTGCTACAATGACGGCGATATGTGATGGCACCCACCAGGACAAAAGGTACATCAGAACAGCCATACATAGCACAAGCAGCAGGCGATGCTTGAGTTTGGAGGTCTGGACACTTTGGAGCTGGGAAATAAGCAGGGCAAGGAACATCGCAGGCAAGGCAAAGTCCAGACCAAAAGCCTCCGGCCGGGAAATCCAGTTCCCGAGAACCCCTCCCGCCACACAGGATGCAATCCAAGCGAGATAAGCTGTAATATTAAGCCCGTTCATCCAGCGGTCACTGACCTGCCCACCTTTAGCCAATTTATCCGACGCTACTCCAAAGGATTCGTCCGTCAAAAGAGCGCCGATGCCTATGTTTTTCCACAATGAATATTTAGAAAAGTAAGGAGCCAGCGACGCACTTAACAGCAGATGACGAGCATTCACAATGAATGTCGTTAAAATAATGACGGATGGAGGATTGGATGCAGCCAGCATCGAGCACATAATAAACTGAGAGGCTCCGGCGTATACAAGCGCCGACATGAAGGCAATTTCCATGGTGCTAACCCCTGATGAGGCACCCACAATGCCTGCCGCGAACCCAATACATACATAACCGAGCAATGTAGGAATACAATCTTTAACCCCATGTAAAAAGCTGAGTGAATCGGGCTTCGTTCCGCTCAACTCCGAAGCTATGGACATTTTAACCTTACCCCCAGTGTATAAATTTTATAATAGTATATAACGTAAGTTGTAAAGTATCAATATATTATACGTTTGTACGTTATATTGAATAATGTCTATAGCGAACACACAGGGAGAATGTTTATTTTATTGCTTTTAGAACTTGACCCTATGATCTCTATAGTGAAAAGAAACTTGCAGTCTATTATGCACTACAAGCATCCACGATCTGATTTATGAAGAATTATTCAAACTACCGATGTTATTATGGAAGGACATTTCAGTACAAGGATCGTGCAGAAGTGATTGTAAAAGAAGGACTTCAAAAAGTGGCCATACTAAAACAAGAAGGATAGAGATGAATATGAACAGATGTAGAGGACAAGGACGTATACCTAATGGAATCCGCGCTGGTGCTTCAGCCCGGTAAGGAAGATAAAGAGCTTCAGCGAAAAAAGAGCATCAACAAAATTGAAACGTTTCCATCTTAGTGTTATTATAATTTTCATAAAGAGAGATAGGGGGAGGGAGATGCCGATGCCAAGTATTAAAGATGTAGCTAGCTTAGCTGGCGTAGCTGTAGGAACTGTATCCCGAGTTATTAACAACTCGGGCTCTGTAAAACCAGATACACGCAGAAAAGTGGAGGAAGCTATACAAGAACTGAATTATTTTCCTAATGAAGTCGCTCGAAATTTCAAGATGAGGAAATCCAAGATGGTAGCCTTGCTGCTTCCAAGTATCTGGCATCCTTTTTTTTCTGAACTGGCTTATTACATTGAGGATGAGTTGGATCAGGAAGGCTTTAAGCTCATGTTGTGTAATAGCGGCGGCAAGCCCGAAAAAGAACTGTATTATCTGGATATGCTACGGCAAAACAAAGTGGCTGGTATTGTCGGCATTACTTACAATGATATAGAAAATAGCGTAAGCAATGACATTCCGATTGTAAGTATTGATAGGCACTTCAACAAAAAAATTACTTGTGTGACCTCCGATAATTATGAGGGAGGGCGTCTGGCTTTGAGGGAGCTTGTTAAAGTGGGGGCCCAGAAACCGGCTTTTATGGGAAGCGTCACTTCCATTTTCAGTGAAACCATGAATCGGAGAAAAGGTTTCATTCATGAGGCGCAAACATTGGGAGTCGATTATGTAATCTACGAGAAGCCCGACCCTATAGTGGACGACGATGCCTATTTTAACGAGTTCCTAAATGAGCATCGCGATGTGGACGGCATTTTTGCTATTACCGATATGTTAGCCGCCAACTATATAGAAAGAGCACGCAGGGAGGGCATTCGCGTTCCAGAGGATGTAAAGGTTATCGGCTACGACGGGATTCAGGACCATCCTTATTTTCATCCGATATTGTCTACAATCAGGCAGCCAGTGGAGGAGATGGCACGTATGACAATCAGACTGCTTTATAAGAAAATCGAAGGTGAAACTTTAGATCAGCAAGTGTATCGTCTCCCCGTTGTCTTCAAGCAAGGCGAAACTACATGATTTTATTGTAAAAATATTAGCTCATTCGGTCGATTCATAGTATGGATCTACTAACTGATGTTTTTCTCACAGCAAATTGGAAGCGTTTCAAAAGTGAAAACATCCTAGTTCAAGAAAGGAGGTGTAATGGTGAATTCAAGAACTAGCGAGTCGGATCATTCAGGATCAAGCCAAATCGAAAAATATGGAACCGGATCAAACGCGACTATTCCTTAAACATTCAAACTTCAAACTTTTTTCTTTTGGCAGAAGAAAGATATCTCAGTTCTTCCCGATATTTCGCCACGGTTCTGCGTGATAGATGCAAACCTTCCTTTCCCAGCAGGGTAGTAATAGCCTGATCCGATAACGGTTTTTGCTTGTCCTCATCATCTATCAAATTTTTGATACGCTTTTTTACACTCTCCGATGAAGTAGCATCTCCGTCCGCTGACGTCAAGGAGGAAGTAAAGAAAAATTTGAGCTCGAACAATCCGCGAGGCGTCTGTATAAATTTATTACTGACCGCCCTGCTGACCGTGGATTCGTGTAAGCCCGTCTTATCGGCAATCTCCTTTTGGGTGATTGGTTTGAGGAAATACACGCCATGCTCAAAAAAATCCTGCTGCTTTTCCACAATGGCCTTGGCAACCCGTAGAAGGGTCAGCCGACGTTGCTTCAGGCTATTGATCAGCCATTTTGCCGTATTCATCTTCTCATGGATAAAACGTTTGGTTTCACTATTCGGTAGATCCTGCATCATTTGCCGGTAAAAAGGGTTGATCTCAACCCGCGGCGCACTAATGTCATTAATCAGGACAAGATATTCCCCGTTGGCTTTTTCGACCGTGATATCTGCTATGATGTATTGCTGCTCTTTATGAGCAAATGCTGCGCCCGGGCATGGATTTAGCTTGCGAATTCGATCGGCCATCTGTATAACCTCTTGCCTACCGATTTCAAGAGCATCCGCAATTTTTTGTATCCGATTGTTCGCCAGATCGGCCAGATGGTTGCTTACCATTCTGACTATGCATTCATCATCCATGCCAGCAAGCTGGAGCTGGAGAAGAAGACATTCTTCCAAGCTGTAAGAGGCGATCCCCGGTGGATCAAAACTCTGTATCACCAAGAGCATATCCTCAATTTCGGCTATGGGAACGTCCAACAGTGAGGCGACCGTTGGAACATCAAGTTCTAAATATCCCATTTCGTTCAAATTGCCAATGAGGTACCGTGCCACCATACGCTGTGAATTTGTAAGCCCACATACCAGTCCAAGCTGCCTGTTCAGATGTTCAAACAGGGTATCATTCGGATTGGGGACAAAATCCAGAAATGTAACGGGGTTTGCTCGCTGGACCGATGGATATTTTTCTCCGCCACGATAATGTTCAAGCAGATCTCCTTGATCTTTCTGTGAAAACCGCTCTGCTTCTTCTTTGATACTGCCTATGGACATATTAAACTCCGGCAAATCAATGACTGGATTATTGTTCGCCTGTTCATGCAGAAAGGATATTAAATCAGCCGAAGAATATTGCAAGATCGTGATTGCTTGTCGCAATTCGGGCGTCATAACCAGCTTGAATCCTTGTTCCTGTTGTAATCCATATCGTATCATTGACTTATTAAAACTCCTTTTCCATACATTTCCGGTACGAATTCACAGTCAGTCATTTATGAAAGATCTACTTCTCTAAGCCTATGCAATTCTCCTGCCTAGATGTTAACGTTACCGAGTAATTTTATCTGATAGAAACGATTCATAAACAAGCCAAAGCTTGTCGTAATAAGTAACAGTTATTATGTGTGTTGTATTTTTGGTTATATACACTATCTTTCTTGTATACTCATTCATTGAATAACAAAATACACTGGAGCTGGAGGAATCATTTATGGAAACTTATAAAATTGTCTGCATTGATATTGACGGGACGCTGCTTAACTCGGCGCATCAAATCACGGAAGCAACCAAAGAAACCATTCTCCAGGTTATAAATGATAAGCAGATTCCAGTGGTTCTTGTCTCTGCGCGAATGCCAAAAGCAATTATTCCATTGCAGAATCATCTTGGTATTTCTGAGCCTCTCATATGCTACAGTGGGGCACTTGTTATAGATAAACACGGGAACAAGCTGAACACCCGTTATATAGATAAGAAAATGACACAGTGTTTGCTTGACAGCCTGGCTGCCTATGATCTTCACGTAAGCCTGTATAAGGATGAGTGGTATATTGAGCAATTGGATGCATGGGCGCTTCAAGACGTGACATCACCAATATCGAGCCTCGCATTTATAGTTTTTCTAAGCTTACCAGTGGTTGGAGGGAAGAGACTGATGGAACCAGTAAAATTTTGTGCATGGGTGATCCCGAAGAGATCAGACGCGTCCTTCAAGTATTGCGACCCGTATACGGCGAAGAAGTAAATCTCTACTTATCCAAGCCTACTTATCTGGAAATCATGTCAAAAAAGGCTTCCAAAACGGCAGCCATTCAAATTCTGCTAAAAGAGTACCAACTGAAACAAAGCGATTGTCTGGCTATGGGTGACAACTACAATGATATCGACATGCTGGCCTTTGCGGGACTTGGCATTGCCATGGAAAATGCTCCCCTTGAGGTCAAAGCTGCTGCCAACACCGTTACTCTCTCGAATGACGAGGATGGAGTAGCTCATGCGCTGAAAAACCATATTCTGTTCCCTAAATAAGCGGGTTGGAATAGATTTCCAATGACTGATTCAGGCTGGAGGAATACAGGTGAAAAGAATAGATAAGATTTTAGAGTATATTGCCGAAAGCACCAAGAAAATTTCCAAAGAGGCTTTATTTGCGGGGGAAGGGATTACGGCTGCGGAAATTGCTGATGATCAAAAGATGTTGAGAAACAATGTGAGCAAAGAGTTGAATAATCTGCTACGTGACGATCTAATCCTTAAAATCAAAGGAAGACCGGTCAGATTTCTGCACAAGCAGATTATCGAGGACACCTTTCGGGTTCGGCTGAAAGAGAAACAAATTGAGGTCAAAAGCATCAAAGAGGTATTGCTGCCTGACGAACAGGTCGATCCGTTCCATGCTTTGATCGGTTTCAGGGGCAGCATGCGTAACCAGGTTGAGCAGGGGAAGGCAGCGATTCTGTATCCTCCTAGAGGTCTGCATACCCTGATAGTCGGGCAGACGGGTGTTGGAAAAACTATGTTTGCCAGGTTGATGTACCATTATGGAAAATATATGAAGCGGTTTTCAGAGCATGCGCCATTTATCGTTTTTAACTGCGCTGATTATTTCAATAACCCCCACTTGTTACTTTCCCACATCTTTGGTCACGTTAAAGGGGCGTTTACAGGCGCTGATCATGAAAAAGCAGGGCTGGTGGAGAAAGCTGACGGAGGCATCCTGTTTTTGGATGAGATTCACCGTTTACCCCCGGAAGGCCAGGAAATGATTTTCTATTTCATGGATACTCACACCTATAACAAATTGGGCGAAACGGATCGAAAAAGAGATGCGAGTGTGTTATTGATTGGAGCTACGACGGAAGATCCCGGATCATCCATGCTGAAAACCTTCATTAGGCGCATACCCATCACGATCAATATCCCTTCCCTTCAGGAACGTGCTATTGAGGAGCAAATGCTGATTTTGAAGTATTTGTTTGCTAACGAGGCCAATAGGGTAAACAAGCCGATTAGGATTGAACCAGAGGTAGTAAGAGCACTGATCGGCAGCGTCACCTACGGCAATATCGGCCAGTTAAAGTCGAACATCCAGCTGGTATGCGCTAAAGGTTTTTTAAACAGCATACATGAAAACAAAGAAGAAATAGGACTTGATTTTAAAAACCTGCCGGGAAATATCCGAGATGGTTTGTTTAATATTGATAAAACGCAATATAAGATGAAGGAAATCGGATGTATTTCCTCGTGCCTATACATTACTCCAGAAGGAAGAAAAGCTTTGGATGAAGAGGTTGTTTCCGAGCTGCCGTTTAACCTTTACAAATTAATTGAAGACAAGATTGGCATGCTGAAGGAAGAAGGGCTCGACGACGCCTACATCCACAGATTTATTGCTACGGATGTCAATATCCATATTAAAAGCTTTTATAACCGTTTTTATAACACCAAGGGGAGCAGGGAACGAATTCTGAAAATTGTGGACAAAGACATCCTTGAATTCTCCGAGCAGATTAAGGAAATGGCCAAAAAGGAACTAAACCGAATTTACAGCGAGAGATTCGTGTATGCTTTCAGTCTTCATTTAAGCGCCTTTTTCAAGCGCACCAGAGAGAGAAAATACGGTGATGCACGAATCTATGAACCGATGAATGAACATGATGAAGAGTACAGACTGGCCCAGACTATCAAAAGTTTGATCGAGTCTAAGTTTGGTGTACATGTACCGGAGGCCGAAATAACTTATATGGCGATTCTTCTGAAATCTGTTGAGGAAGAACGACAGGGTAGTGTGGGAATTATTGTGGCAGCACACGGTACCAGTACAGCGAGCAGCATCGTCGGCGTCGTAGACAGCTTGCTGGGCAGTTCTAATCTTTGTGCTGTTGATATGCCCCTCGATGTCAGTCCTAGGGAAATTTTGGAGCTTATTATCGATAAAGTAAAGAGCATTGACCGTGGTAGAGGCGTGTTGCTGCTGGTTGATATGGGCTCTTTGCTCAATCTTGAAGAAACTATTATGGAACGTGTTGGAATCAATGTAAAGACTATTGATATGGTTTCAACTCCGCTCACGCTGGAGGCTGTCCGAAAGGCCAGTGTTTTTGACATGGGGATAGAGGAAATATACCAATCGCTAAAAGATTTCAGGGGATATAACAATAGCAGCGCCGCAGTGAAAGTAGTCCATAAGGCAATTGTGACGGTTTGCTCCTCCGGCAAAGGTGCAGCGGTTAAATTGAAAGAGTTTGTAGAGAAAGTTGTCTGCGATTTGACGGATGAGGAGATACTGGTTGTCCCGGCAAACGTAAGAGAGTTGGATAAAGTGGTCCAAGATATGCGGTCTAAGCGAACAATTCTTGCCGTGATTGGAGTAAAACGGCCAAGCGAGCCGGAAATCCCGTTTATTCCCTTGGAAAAGCTGATTGAAGCGAGCGGTGAGCAGACATTGAGAGAGCTACTGCTGAATAACAAGCAGATCCCTGCTGTGGATCAAAGTGTAGTCGTCAGGGAGTTATGCGAGGAAAGTCTGAAAGAATTTATGACGTATTTGAATCCCCACAAAATTCTGGGAATGGTGATGAGATTTGTGCAAGAGCTGGAACTTGGATTAGAAGTCAAATTTGATTATGCAACAAAAGTCCAAATTTCTACTCACACAGCTTATGCGCTGGAACGTATGGTTATTCGCGATGGACTTGTTTATCAGGGGGAAGTGAAACAGCTCGACCAGCACATATTCGAGGTGGTAAACCGTTCATGCAGCATATTTGTTTCTGGTATGAATCTTATACTTTCTGAAGACGAAAAATATTATATTTGCGAAATGTTGAGCGAAGTATATAACTTTATTCCACAGTAATGGCCAAAGAGTATAAAACGCTTTCATATGTGTATGAAAGCAGTGGAGATTGATAAATAATGATCTGTTCAGACTGGAAAAAAACCTCCGACGCAACGGGGGTTTTTTTGTTGTTTACAAAATTTTCTCTGATCTATACAGAAGTTTGGCACAGAACTTGCATCATAGATATGTGGAGAGAAACAAAGGGGGTGAGACAGATGATCGGTGTAATTGTTGGGACACACGGGAAATTTTCTGAAGAAATACTGAGGTCAACAGAAATGGTTTTCGGCCAATTGGATAATGTGGCAGGTGTTACGTTTGAACCAGGTGAAAGTGTCAGCGGACTTGTAGAGAAATATAAGGCTGCGTTGGCATCGCTGGATTGGACGGACGGTGTTATCTTCCTTGTTGATCTATTCGGCGGCAGTCCTTATAATGCTGCCAGCCGAATTGCAGTTAACCATGAAAAAATGGATATTGTGACAGGAGTAAACCTGCCAATGATCGTTGACCTTCTTGCAAACAGAGGAATTGAACAAGTGGAGAATTTGGTAAATTTAGCGATCCATGCAGGGCACGATTCCATGATGTCTTTTCGTGCCATTCGAAACAGTCAATTAGAGGAGGAATTATAGAATGGAAATTGCATTAGTTCGTATTGATGACCGTCTGATTCACGGTCAGGTGGCGACCGTTTGGGTGAAAGAAGCGAAGTGCAACAAGATTATCGCCGTTAGCGATGAAGTCGCAGCGGATACATTACGCAAAACCTTATTGCTTCAGGTGTCGCCGCCTGGAATCAAGGCGTATGTCGTAACGATTAACAAAGCGATAGAGGCTTATAATAACCCCAAATACAGTGATTTTAAAACATTGTTTCTCTTTACCAACCCTACGGATGTACTGCGGGTTGTGGAAGGGGGAGTACCCATCCGCTCGGTGAATGTTGGAGGAATGTGTTTTAAGGAAGGAAAGACACAGATTACCGGGGCGGTATCCGTAAACCAACAGGATGTAGATGCATTTCGTAAGCTGCATGAAAAAGGCATTGAGCTGGAAATCAGAAAAGTAGCCAGTGATCCGAAAATCAACTTGATTACCAAACTGCAGGATATGTGATCGTAAATACCAGGCGGCAACTAGAGAGGAGTTATAGAAATGACTGTTTTTCAAATTGTGATGGTAACACTGGTAGCGGCCATATGTGGCATGGGTAGCGTTCTGGATGAAGGGCAAACCCATCGTCCTCTGATTGCGTGTACGTTGATTGGCCTTGTCCTCGGCGATCTCAAAACTGGCATTATACTTGGCGGTACTCTGGAATTAATGGCTTTGGGATGGATGAATGTAGGAGCATCCATGGCACCAGACGCTGCTCTAGCCAGCGTGGTTTCAACCATTTTGGTCATCGTCGGCCATCAATCGATCGGCGCCGGAATTGCCGTTGCGATTCCAATTGCAGCCGCCGGACAAGTGCTTACCATTTTTGTCAGGACAATTACTGTCTTCTTCCAGCATTTAGCCGATAAGTATGCGGAATCTGCAAATTTCAAAGGAATTGAGCTATGTCACTTTATTGCCTTACTTTTGCAAGGTCTGCGCGTTGCTTTGCCCGCTGTTTTGGTGGCAGTTGCCGCAGAAACGGGCCTGGTGACTGCTATGCTTAACGCAATTCCGGAGGTTATCACCAGAGGACTACAAATTGCGGGCGGCTTTATCGTCGTCGTAGGGTATGCGATGGTCATTAATATGATGGCAGCCAAATACCTGATGCCATTCTTCTTTCTGGGCTTTGTCATTGCAGCTTTTACCAGCATTAATCTGGTTGGTTTTGGGGTCATTGGCGCGGTTCTGGCTCTGCTTTACATCCAGCTGAGCCCAAAATACAACCAGCGTAATGAGAAGATGGAAGAAATCGAAGAGTTATAGTAACTACCTGAAGGGAGAGGAGAGCACTATGAAAGAAAAGAAGCTGACTAAAAGTGATTTAAATAAGATGTTTGTCCGTTCATGCTTCCTGTTAGGCTCGTTCAATTTTGAGCGAATGCAGTCGATCGGTTTCTGTGTCACCTTGATCCCTGCGATTAAGCGGCTGTACAGCAAGAAAGAAGATCAAAAAGAGGCATTGAAAAGACATCTGGAATTTTTCAACACTCAACCGTTTATCTCGGCGCCTATTATGGGTGTAACGGCTGCGATGGAAGAGCAGAAAGCGAGCGGCCAGCCGATTGACAATGCCACCATAAGTGGAGTCAAAGTCGGTTTAATGGGACCTCTGGCGGGAGTGGGTGACCCCATTTACTGGGGGACTTTACGCCCGGTTCTGGCTGCTCTCGGAGCCTCAATCGCCTTATCCGGCAGTCTTGTCGGACCGGTTCTTTTCTTCCTTCTCTTTAACACTGCACGCTTGGCAACGAAATGGTACGGTCTGAAATACGGTTATCACAAAGGTACGGAGATTGTCTCCGATATGTCGGGAAACCGGTTGCAAAAACTCACGGAGTCAGCCTCCATACTGGGGCTTTTCGTTATGGGTGCACTTGTTTCCAAATGGACCACCCTGAATGTGCCGCTGGTGGTATCAAGTTATGTGGGAACGGATGGAAAAGAGGTTATTACGACCGTTCAGATGATTTTGGATCAATTGATGCCTGGACTTTTACCACTATTATTGACCTTTTTATGTATGAGGCTACTGAAAAAGAAAGTGAACGCAATCGCTCTGATTTTTGCTTTATTCGCAGTAGGCATCATTGGGTACGCATTTGGTGTTTTGGCTTAAAACGTGCGGTCAGGGAGTCATCCTTGGCCGGACTTTGTCGGATTTTGTGACCAAAGCAGCGTAAATATAAGATATTGAGCTATAGAGTTAAATATAAACGCTTTGTCAAGAACATTACTTGGAGTTCAAAATATTAAAAGAGGATTTGAAAGATGGTGAAGAGGAAGTTAAGTATGCTGCTTATTTGCAGTGGGCTATAACATCCCTTCTTCTTCCTGGGATTTGTCATTGCCGCTTTCACGAACATCAATCTAGTTGGTTTTGGGATCGTAGGAACTGTGCTGGCTCTGCTATACATCCAGCTCAGTTCGAAATACAATCTGCGGAACGATAAAACGGCGGAAATTGAAGAGCTATAAGAAAATATTTTATGAAAGAAGGAGAGTACATATGGAAGAAAAGAAGATGACCAAAAACGACTTAAACAAAATATTTGTACGTTCTTGGTTCCTTAATTCCGACGATTAAGCGGCTGTACAGTAAGGTTACTACCGTTCTTACTGACCTTTCTTTGCATGAGACTGCTTAAAAAGAAAGTGAACGCCATGGCTCTCATTTTTGCGCTATTCGCAATTGGTATTATTGGATACGCTCTCGGTGTCTTGGCTTGAATAATTCTTAAAACTATTTGGTCAAGGAGTTATCCATCACCGGGGATAGGCTTTCATTATAAGGCGTTTTGAACTGATTTATAAAATTAGTTATAAAGGGAGTGAACAAGATGAGGATTAAAAATATGAATCGGATTTGTTCTTTAGCACTTAGTATCATCTTATTATTATCTTTAACTTCATTCACGAAAGCGTTTGCATCAGATCCAGGATATTATCAGGAAACGTACCGCAATCAATTTCATTTTTCTCCCGAGGCCAACTGGTTGAACGATCCCAATGGAATGGTTTATTACAAGGGTGAATATCATTTATTTTACCAAAATTATCCATATGGAACGACATGGGGACCGATGCATTGGGGGCATGCAGTGAGTAGAGACCTTGTTCATTGGGAACATCTACCTGTTGCACTTTCTCCTGATATCCACGGACAGATTTTTTCCGGAAGCACTGTAATCGACTGGGGAAATACAGCCGGCTTTGGAAAGGAAGCAATGGTAGCCATCTTTACCCATGCAGGTGATAAGGGGCAGGTTCAAAGCATTGCTTACAGCTTGGATAAAGGGAGAACATGGAAAAAGTATGAAGGGAATCCGGTAATGCCTGAACCTCCCGCCGCCGATTGGCGCGATCCCAAAGTATTTTGGCATGAACAATCCAATCAGTGGGTGATGTCGTTAGTTGCTAACAATAAGGTGATGTTCTATACTTCTCCCAATTTAAAAAATTGGACTTATGCCAGTGAATTTGGTCCAGATGGTGGAATACAGGCCAATAGTCTGGATTCCACTTCTTACGCGATTTCCTCACAAGAAGGTGGATCATTCAACTATGAGGGCGACATTACCCTTAATGCAAAAAATGGCCGGGAAGGATCAGGAGGACTGGTTTTTCGTTCTGATAAGCGTGCGGCCAACGGCTATGTAGTCAATCTAGATGCCAAAAATGATCGCGTAACTTTAACCAAAAATAGGAATGGAGAAAGCATTGAACTTGGGGTCAGTTCTTTGCGCTTGGATACTTCATCTACCTATCATTTACAAATTGTAACGGATAGACATCACATTCAGGTTTTTGTAAACAACCAATCGGTTATCGAACAAACGGATGATGAATTTGTATACGGCTACTATGGGTTAACCGCATGGAATTCAACAGCCTCTTTTCGAAATGTGAAATTCAATAATACATCAAACTTTGTGACCAATTTGTCAAAATGGACTACTGTAAGCGGTTCCTGGGAAGACACCGTGAAAGGAATGACCGGGACTTCCGTGGTGAATTCATATGTAATGAGCGGGCAAGCCGGGGAAAACTTTCGATATCAGGCGAACATTGAATTATCGGATGGTGGAGATGAAATCGGCTCACTTGTTTTTCGGGCAGATGCCGAGGTGAGAAATGGATATATGGCGAGCCTCGACGCTCACAACGATAAAATAAAATTGATGAAGCTTGAGGACGGGAAGCAATCAGTCCTAGCCGAGGCCACTGTATCTCTCGCTACGTATACGGATTACCCTTTAGAGGTGAGGACCTATGGAGAGAATATAAAAGTATATTTAGATGGTAAACTTACTCAGGATGTAAATGATTCTACCTTTTCCTCCGGCGTTTTCGGCTTGCATTTGGCGAATTCCTCTGTGCTCTTCCAGAATGTTCAGTTGGGCAAAAATATCATCACAGAGGAGAATGAAATACTTAACCATGATTTTGAAACAGGGGATCTGACTGGGTGGACCAGTGTACAAGGGGAAGCATTTACTAATGACCATGTAACAGATCGAAAGGATTGGTGGGGTGGAACTTTCGACCAGCAAGGCAAGTATCATCTATGGGGGTTTTCCGATAGTCACAAGGGGGATGATGCTACTGGAGAACTGCATTCATCCTATTTCAAACTGGGTGGCTCCGGAGAGATTAACCTGATGATGGGCGGAGGCAAAGACGTCAGCAACCGTTATTTATCATTAGTCAGAGCTTCTGACGATCAGGAATTGCTTCGTCAAACAAATACGAAATCCGAAAAGGAAACGTATAGCAGATACGTATGGGATGCTTCCAATTATATTGGTGAAGTGCTATATATCAAAGCTGTAGACAATGCAACGGGACGTTGGGGGCATATCAACCTGGATGATATCAATGTTTATAATGACAAACCAATTCCGGAAGACGTTGACCAGGTTGCACAAGATCCGGAAAAAGGCAATTTGCCACAAAGTGGCCTCATAACGGATTGGTCTGCCGTCTCAGGTTCGTGGATACCTTCTACAAACGGAAGTATAGGTGGCGTATGGGAATGTCCTGCATTAATTGAATTGCCTATTGATGGCGACCCTTCAAAAAAGAAATGGGTTCTGCAGGTAAGTATAAATCCGGGAGGACCTGCAGGCGGATCCGGAATGCAATATTTTGTAGGAAGCTTTGATGGGAAAACCTTCACCAATGAGAATTCTTCCGACCAAATATTATGGTCCGATTATGGAGCTGATTATTATGCCGCTGTGGAGTGGAGCGGAATTGAAGGGGAGAAGGGCGAGAAATACTGGCTTGGCTGGATGAGTAACTGGACTTATGCTCAAGATACACCTACTTCAACATGGAGAAGTTCCATGTCACTGCCGCGAATGATGGAACTGACCCAGACAGAGGAAGGATTACGGTTAAAACAAACACCAATTTCTCTGGCCGGCATTCGTGCTGAAACAAAGGGAATTTCATATATAAATGAAAAGATTAAGGGAGAAAGCGACCTCCTATCCAACTTTTCTGACGATACATTTGAAATGATTGCAGAGTTTGATCTTTCCAACACCGAAGCAACTGAGTTTGGTTTTAAGGTTCGTAAAGGAACTGAGGAATATACAACGGTCGGGTATGATGTCTACAATGAAAAGCTGTTCGTTGACCGTACGAATTCCGGGAATTATGATTTCGGACCTGATATCACAAATAAACATGAGGGCCCGCTGAAGGCTTTAAACGGTACGGTGAAAATGCATATTTTTGTTGACCGGTCGGCGCTGGAGGTGTTCGGGAATAATGGAGAAACAGTGATAACTGACCAAATATTCCCTCATCCTTCGAGTAAAGGAATGCAAATCTACAGTAAGGGCGGGGATGTGGAATTAAAGTCTTTGAAAATATTTCCGTTAAAAAGTGTCTGGAAAGCGCCCCCATCTAGTGTCTCCGTACTGTCAGATTGGACGACGATCAGCGGCAAATGGGCGGATACTATCAATGGAAAACAGGGGCAGGGCGTAGGGGATGCGTTTATTCTGGCAAGTAATTTCGGTGAGAACTTTATATATGAAGCGGACATTAAAGTGCCGGATACAGATTCGCATCCCGATGATCCTGAAAAAGATAACATAGAAAACCCCATCGGCGCAGGTGCCTTGGTCTTTCGTTCAGACCCTACGGCAAAAAATGCGTATGCAATTAATCTGGATGTAAGGAATAATGTAGTTAAGTTGATGAAATTTGTTAAAGGGACCAGTAGTGATCTTGCCATCTACAATAATGACGCGAAGCTGAAACTACGGACAAATCAGGATTATCACCTCAAAATTGTAGCTGTCGGGGATACCATAAAGGCTTATTTGGACGGACAACTGGTGATTGATACCAAAGACCAAAGTTACACACGAGGATACTTTGGGTTAAATGTAAGGGATACAACAGCATTCTTTAATAGTGTTCGAATAATATCAAGTTCCAATTCCGGCCATTCCGGTGGCAATTCTCAGAACAACAAGGGTAGCGACAGTCAGGCGGTAAAGCTGCCAGTCAAGGCATCTATTCCGGCTTCCGCCACTTCAGGAATACTGGAGTATGCTCCGGGTATTACACAAAAGGCTGATGGCAGGAAAGAAGCCGCAGTGGTCGTGGATGATCTTACTTTGCTTAAAGCTTTGCCGGTAAGAAAAGGTTCTGCACTAACTTTGCATGTGAAAGCTGCTGGGGCTGACGTGGTTATCGTTGAGCTGACCAGCATGGCCAATAAGCTTTGGAGCGAGCATCGAACTCTGGATCTTCAGTTAATTACAGAACTGGGGACGTACACCCTTCCAGCCAGCAGGGTGAATAGAAATACCTCACCTTCCAATAGCGTGCCAGGGCTGCGAATTACGTTATCCAAGGCAACAATGCAGCAAAATGCGGCTATTCAAGAAGCGGCTGTAAAAGCGGGCGCAACCGTGGAAACGACTCCTATAGACTTCAAGGCTGAAGCAGTAACAGGCAGTACAACAACCGCTCTTGATTTCGGTGATACCTATGTGAGCCGGACACTTCCGCTTTCATCAGCGATGGACCCAAATCGTTCCACCGCAGTTTGCTACGACGAAGCCAGAAGGAAACTTATCTTTGTACCGAGCATTTTTCGGGCTGGGGATGATGGAGCCTCCGTTGAAATAAAGCATAATTCCAATGGTGTATATACCGTTGTCAACAGCAGCCCAACCTTCGGTGATTTACCAGCTGGGTACTGGGGCAAAGCCGACATAGAGCTGCTTGCCGCAAAAGGAATTGTTGTCGGTTCGATAAAAGGAATATTTGAGCCATCCAGGCCTGTTACCCGCGCCGAATTTGCCGCTATGCTTGTTCATGCACTTGGGCTTAAAGAACGGGCGACTCCAGCCTTTAGGGATGTAGTCAAGGGTTCATGGTACAGCGGATATCTCAGCGCAGCCTATTCAGCTGGGCTGGTCAAAGGTTATGAAGACGGTGCTTTTCGTCCTGAATCGGGAATTAGCCGCCAGGAGATGGCTCTACTTGTCCATCAAGCATTACAATATACCGGGTATGTCTCAGTCAACAGCAAAAACGGGCAATCGCTAGATGGATATGCCGACCGCTCGTCTATCGCGGTTTGGGCGCAAAATGCAGTAGCTGCTGTTACAGCTCAGGGCATCGCACAAGGTATGGACACTGGACACTATGAGCCACATGCAACAACTACCCGCGCCGAGGCGGCAGTTATGATAAAACGTTTGCTTCAAAAGATTGAATTTATCAATAAATAGGCAAAATGAATAAAGTCCCCGGACTCTTAATGCAATATGCATGCGGACCGGGGACTTGCTATGTGAAATACACAATATAAGCAATTTGCTTATCTTTATAAAAATACTTAAAAACACTTAACAAAAAGCGTCTAATCGCTTATAGTGAATATAGGGATAGGGGGGGCTTTATATTTACCAAGAGGAACGACTTTTAAAAATTTTGGAGTATCTCCAAAGCCGTAACCAATTATCAAATTCGGAAATTTGTAATTTATTGAACATCTCGAGAGATACGGCAAGAAGGGATATTATTAAGCTTGTTCACGAAGGGGGGGTTATCAGAACCCATGGAGGTATTGCCTTGCCCTTATTAAAAGAAGAAATAAGAGCCTACAAGGAACGTGTAACTTCAGCAACAAAGCAAAAGATGCTCATTGCAAAAGCAGCTTCCGCGCACATCGCTGACGGAGATGTTTGTTTCATGGATGTATCGACTACCATTCAACTGCTCTGTGGGCAATTGGACAAGAATCTCACGGTTTATACACACTCGTTGGATAATGCAGAAGCTTTATCAGCAAAAAGTGAAATTAACATAAACTTGCTCGGGGGCAAATTTAATCATGAAAACCGTTTTTTTTATGACCACTACACGGCTATGCAGTTGAACGATGTTTTTTTTGACAAAGCTTTTTTAGGAGCTGCCGCCATCATGGAAGACGGAGTGTATTTTGCAAACCGTGATGATGCTTTAGTTAAAAAGCTGGTATCGGGACGTGCCAGAGAAGTATTTTTACTTGCTGATTACAAAAAATTTAATTTAACAAGCCCGTTTAAAGGCCTGAATTTTTCCGAAATTGATATTCTAATTACAAATCAGGATGCACCGGAGCACTCATTGCTGATGTTGCAGGATAGCGGAGTAGAAATTATCAAGGCGCTTGAGGAAGAATCGTGATAAATAATCGCAAGGGAGCCATCGGCCATGATACAAGCAATCTTTAGCGATATTGACGGGACGTTGTTAAATTCAAAACATCAAATTACGTCCGACACCAAAAATACAATCCAAAAAGTTGTGGGAAGAAATATCCCTTTTGTACTTGTTTCAGCGAGAATGCCAAGCGGCATTTTTCCTCTTCAGCAAGAGCTCAATATTCACGCTCCCGTCATTTGTTATAGCGGTGCTCTAATATTGGGCGGCAACAGGGAAATCCTTCATAGCATCTGTTTATCGAAAAAGAGCATTAAACGAATATACGATATTGTAATGGATCATTATCCTTCTATCAGTTTTAACTTGTATGGACATGACCAGTGGATCGTTGGCAACATTCAAAATCCTTGGGTAATTCAGGAAGCGGAAATTATTAATGGCTCCCCCATACAGAGGTTACTCCCCTCATATATAGAAGAAGATCATGATATTCACAAAATTTTATGCATGGGAGATCCCGAAGACATTGAGCGGCTTGTACAACAAATCAATAAAGAAGTTACTGGTATCAGTGTTTATAAATCCAAGGGAACTTATCTGGAAATTATGGATGAGATGGTGTCCAAATCGTATGCCATTCAGGAGCTCGAGGGGATATTTAATATTACTTATCGTGAATCGATGGCCATTGGAGACAACTATAATGACATGGATATGATTTTGTACGCAGGCCTTGGGATTGCAATGGGAAATGCGCCGGAGGAAGTTAAGAAAATTGCCGACAGGGTCACATCGAGCAATGATGAAGACGGTTTGAAAATAGGCTTGGAGGAATACATTTTGTCCGTTTGAAATGATCCAGTGACATTGGATATCCAAACACCAAAAGACGGTAGGCATTGGAAATAGAAGAGAGGGGTTAACTAGTTACTTATTTCGAATAGCAGGAGGCAACCTGACAACAGAGTATTGTTTCTTGGATTTGATGCCCCAAAATCAAGCATATATATGTCTATTAGGAAACTTATTAGGTATGAGTGAGGATGAAAACCTTTTTCATACTTATTATTCTGCTGTAGAATCAGTTATAGAAAAAGCTAGCGTTCAGATCCTAGCGTCTTATTTAACTTCAGATACAAAATGGGGCTTGTTTAATGGATTTTCTTCTAGACCTATGATGCCTATCACAGCTAAAATGCTATTTTCCAAAGAAGTGCTAAAAGAGGATGCACGCCTCATCCAACAACTAAAAGTATCGAAGGATGATATCAGGATACTAAAACTCTATAATATGATGGCAGTAACTTAACAATGTTTTGTTTTAATTAGGTTAATTAGGCAAGCGCTTTCTCGTTCTGTCCACTGTCATTGTTTACAATGCCTGAATAGTTGATCGAATTATCATTTTAGTCATAGATGTATCATCAGGATCATTTATTGCATTAGCAATAGCTTTGCAATCCGATCAGGATAAATGCTAAGTCTGCAATATGAATTATAATGGTTTATGAGAATATCTGAGTTAATTAAAGATGAAAAGTTTTTGGCAATCGAAAAAAATCCTGGCCTGCCTTATATAAAAGAAAACGACTACGTAGGATAAGTACTCGTTTTCTTTTGATTAAACTCCCTCGATATGATTTAGTTTCCTCACTTCTCCTTCCAAAGAATAACTAAAAAGGTGTCCAGCGACCTTAGAGATTGTCGGACACCTTTTGCTGTTCTTACGCTTTATTCCTTGATTCAACCTTGCGCTACGAAACGATTAACTTCTTCCAACGACGGCAAGGCTGCAATCGCTCCAACTTTAGTGCACACGATGGCGCCAACTTGATTGGCAAGTGTCACAAATTCCTGCTGCTGCTTCGCGTTGGAGGTAAATGCCTTAGGCTGACTCAGCTGGCTGATTTGATACAGCATTGCTCCGACGAAGGCATCGCCGGCACCAGTAGAGTCGATCGATTTGACAGTGATACTGCCGATTAATGAACGGGAGGCACCACTTGAGATGAGGGTTCCTTCTTTCCCCAAGGTAACCGCCACCGTCTTGGCTCCCAACCCATGCAAAAGATCCAATGAAGCATCGCGGTCAGCCAGCCCTGTAATGATGTTTAATTCCTCTTCGCTTACCTTTACCAAATCCGCATTGTGTATTCCTCTTCTGGATAGTGTGATAAATTCCTCCTGCCTGTCTTTCCAGAGGTCCCCCCGGTAATTGGGATCAAAGGAGGTGAATTGCCCGTTTGCCTTCGCTCCATCCAATAAAGACAAATACGCTTCTCGGAAAGGATCGGCGAGCAAGGCCGTTGCCGAGCCAAAATGCAGAATGGCAGCCTGTCGGGTCCATTCTCTATCAATGTCCTGCAGAGACAGTTGACGGTCAGCTCCCCGGTTGAACACGAAATCCCGTTCGCCGTTAGCGGCAAGGGAAACAAAGGCCAGTGTAGTCGGCGTTGACGGATCAAAAAGGAGCATGGACGTATCCACATGCTGCTCATCCAACGTTTGCTTCAGGTACATGCCAAAGGGATCAGCCCCGACTTTCCCCAAGAATGACGCTTTTCCTCCGAGCTTGGCTACGGCTGCGCTTACATTTGCCGGAGCGCCGCCGGCCTGCTTGGAGAAATGCTGACCCTTGGCAAGATTAACATCAATATCCGTGCAGAAAAAATCAATGAGCAACTCGCCCACACAAAGAACCGTTCTGTCATTTTTCACTTTGATTCACCTCTTGGTAGATTTAGTTTAGAACAGGGGTCGAGTCCCGGTATACGATATCCGTTGCAACATGAGTCACTCGGTATGGCATGGTATTGTCTTTGATTCTGGACAATAACATTTCGGCTGAAATAATCCCCATCTGACTACTGTAAATATGCACGGTTGTAAGATGAGGCTCGACAACCCGGGATTCCAAAGCATCATCGAACCCGCAGACAGCAATATCTTCCGGGACTCTAATCCCTTTGTTTTTCAAAGATTTGATCACGCTGATGGCAATGAAATCATTGGCACAAATAAAGACGGAGGGACATTCCCTCAGGGCATCCAACTGCTGTTCCATCCAGTTCTCCTCTAGAACGAAGTTGCGGTCAGGCGCTACAATGCTATGGGCAGGATCTACGGCGATTCCTGCTTCTGCTAAGGCCTTATTAAATCCGGTCCAGCGTTCATTAAAACTTTTGCAGTGATTGTAATCGCCTACAAAACCGAAGCTTTCATAGCCATAATCGATTAATTTCCGGGTAACACAGTATGTGCTGTGTTCATTTTCCATTAATACTAGATCCGCCTTCAATTCTGGATACATCATATCCGCAGCGCAATCAATAAAAATGGTTGGGATGCCAAGATCTGTGATCAGCTTGCTGTATTCCTTGCTGAACATTTCGATGCAGAAGATGCCAGCCACATTCGAAGGTTCAAAATTGCCGGGTAGGGTCATCGAATTGATATCATTCTCACGGACAAAATAAATAGATAAAGTATAGCCCTGTTTGCTGATTTCCTTCTCCAGTCCGCTAATCAACAATGATCCAAAGTGTGAGCTATTAGGAAGATTACAGGTCAAAAGTGCGATATTGCCTTGTTTTTCAGAAGCTGTTTCCATATAAGAAAATTGTTTGTATTTAAGCTCCATTGCTTTTTTGACCACCTTGTCCCTAGTAACGGCGGGAATACTCTCCACTCCATTAAGCGCCTTGGAGGCAGTGTTTCTGGAAATCCCCAAGGCATCAGCGATATCTTGTATCGTAACCTTTGACTTTCTCGTCATATTGTTCACCTTATTCTCCGAATTAAGATTCTTCATATTTCTAAATATATAGTATTTTCATGTTTTTAACAATCTATTTATTCAAATGAACAATATAAGTTTACGTTTGTTTATTTATATTGTGTATTTTTGATAGATTTTTGCTAAAAACATTATAATTATCTTGAAATACGCTTTTTGAATGAATTTTTCACCCGAAATATATTGACTAATTAAATGTACATCTGCTAAATTGTAAGAGTGAAAATGTTCAAATGTAAATTGTAAGCCCATTCATTTTGGGAATGTGTAAAATTCTCGTTCTGTTGGAGGTGTGGATATTACAAGCAAGTATTTGAAAAACATCTTGGTTAATTATGTCAGAGAGATGACATAACATGGCTTATATTTTGTGTCGTATAACAAGCCGTGAACAGTAGGAGGGAAAATATTGGCAAATTCGATCGTTCAAAAAAGGGGACTAAAGGCTTCAGAAACAAAAAAAAGAAACCATTGGTTAAGCTATATGCTTCGAAATTATATATTGTATTTGTTTCTGCTTCCGTCCATAATTCTTACCGTCATTTTCAAGTATGTTCCCATGTACGGCTCGATCATTGCGTTTAAAAATTTCAGCCCAAGAAAAGGCATCCTCGGCAGCGAATGGGTTGGATTTGAACATTTTCAGCGGTTTCTTTCATCACCAAATTTTTATGACATTTTAATGAATACGCTTAAATTAAGCGCTTACGGTCTTATTCTCGGCTTCCCAGTACCAATCATTCTGGCCTTAATGTTAAATCTGGTCAGAGGAGCGAAGTTCAAGAAGAATATTCAGCTTATTGTATACGCACCTAACTTCATCTCGGTTGTTGTTGTTGCCGGTATGCTGTTTGTTTTTCTATCGCCAGCTGGAATAGTGAACGCTTTGGTAACAACCTTCACCGGCAAGCCGATTGCTTTTATGACTGATCCTGCCTATTTCCGAACGGTATATATTTTGTCCGGTATATGGCAAACAGCGGGCTGGTCCTCTATCATTTATGTGGCCACCTTAGCCAATGTGGACCCGCAGTTGCATGACGCTGCAACAATTGATGGCGCTTCATTGATGAAGAGAATCTTCCACATTGATCTGCCAGCTCTTAAACCCGTCATGGCCGTCCTGTTCATTCTCGCTGCAGGAGGTATTATGTCGATCGGCTATGAAAAGGCTTACCTGATGCAGACGGCTCTGAACACACCAACCTCGGAAATCATCGCGACTTACGTATACAAGGTGGGGTTGCAATCCGGCGATTATGCTTATTCTACGGCAATCGGGTTGTTCAATTCCGTAATTAATGTATTCCTGTTGATTTTCGTAAATACCGTCGTCAAGAAGCTGAACGAAGGAGAAGGGCTGTATTAAAGAAGGAGGTATTTATGGATATTCATTACACCGGGAAGGACCGGATTCTGCTCATCATCAATTATATTCTACTTGGTTTGTTTGTTCTCGCTATTCTGTTACCGCTGGTTTATGTGGTGCTTTCGTCCTTTTTAACTCCAAATACCCTGATTACCAAAGGGTTTGCCATTACATCATCAGACTGGACACTCACGGGATATGCCAAAATCCTAAGCAACAGTGCCATGATCCGCGGTTTTTTTAATGCTATTTTTTATTCAGCAGCCTTTGCGTTCGCAACCGTATTATTTTCCGTCTTCGCGGCTTATCCGCTTGCGATTGAAGAGTTGGTAGGGAAACGGTCCATTATGATCTTTTTCCTGATAACGATGTTTTTCGGTGGCGGTCTGATTCCTACCTATCTGGTGATTAAGGATTTAGGCATGTTGAATACGGTCTGGGCCATTATTCTGCCAGGCTCGATCAGCGTATTCAATATTATTCTGGCAAAGACTTATTTCCAGGGACTTCCGAAAGAACTGTTCCAGGCGGCGAGTATAGACGGAGCTTCCGAGCTCAGTATTTTCTTTAAAATCGTCCTGCCGCTTTCCAAGCCTATTATTTTTGTTCTAGCTTTATACGCTTTTGTCGGACAGTGGAATTCTTATTTCGACGCCATGATTTATCTGGATGATCCGAAGCTGTTTCCGCTTCAACTGGTACTGCGCTCCATTTTGATACAGAATCAGGTTCAGCCCGGCATGATTGCCGATGCGATGGCACAAGCGGAGCTTAAGAAATTGTCTGAAATGATTAAGTACTCTGCCATTGTCATATCAAGTTTGCCTTTGATTGTCATGTATCCATTCTTCCAGAAGTATTTCGAAAAGGGTGTCATGGTAGGTTCGATCAAATAACAAATCGGGGGAATAGAGATGAAAAAAACATTACTAACCTTGTCTGTGTTGGCACTTTCTACTTCACTGCTTGCCGGATGTGGCGGTTCAGGCAATAATTCTGCGGCATCCGAAGATTACAAGCTGGAAAATATTACTCTGCCGCTTAAAGAGAAAGTTACTTTGCATTTTATGACTCAAAGCTCGCCGCTGGCACCTTCCGATCCAAATGAAAAGTTGATTTATAAAAGACTGGAAGAAAAAACAGGGGTGCATATCGATTTTACCAACTTCACCTCCGATTCCTTCATTGAAAAAAGAAACCTTGCTGTTGCCAGTGGAGATCTTCCAGATGCCATACTGGATGCCGGATATTCCGATTACGATTTGTTGAATCTCGGAAAGGATGGAACTATTATCCCTTTAGAGGATTTGATTCAAAAATATATGCCGAATCTGCAGAAGGTATTGAAGGAAGCACCTGAGTACAGATCCATGATAACCGCACAGGACGGGCACATTTATGCCTTTCCTTGGATTGAAGAACTGGGTTCTGAGAAGGAGAGCATTCATTCTGTAAACGACATGCCATGGATCAATGTGGAGTGGCTGAAAAAGCTGGGACTTAAAATGCCAAAAACCACCGAGGATTTAAAAAAAGTTCTGCTCGCATTTAAAAATGGCGACCCTAACGGAAATGGCCAAGCGGATGAAATCCCGCTGTCCTTTATGCTCAATAACGGCAATGAGGACCTGAATTTTCTGTTCGGATCATTCGGTCTTGGGGACAACGGCGATCATACGGTAGTGACCAATGAGGGGAAAGTGGTCTTCACTGCCGATCAGGATGGTTATAAAGAGGGGATTAAATATCTTAATGAGCTGTATAAGCTGAACCTGATCGACGAAGAGTCATTCGAGCAGGATTACAATACGTATCTGGCCAAAGGCCAGAATGAAAAATATGGTCTCTACTTTCAATGGGATAAGGCGAACATCTCAGGAGATAACGATAAATATGAATTGATGAATCCGCTCGCCGGGCCAAGCGGTGAAGTCAATGTGACCCGCACGAACAATCTCGGCTTTGACCGGGGGAGAATGGTGATTACCAGTGACAACAAAAATCTTGAGCTTACGGCAAAATGGATTGACCAACTGTATGATCCTATCCAGTCCGTACAGGACAACTGGGGCACCTACGGAGACAAAACTCAGCAGAACATTTTTGAATACGATGAAGCGAGTCATATGCTGAAGCATCTTCCGCTTAAGGGAACGGCCCCTGTCGAGCTGCGGCAAAAAACGAATATCGGCGGTCCATTGGCAATTCTTGACGAGTATTACGGAAAAGTAACGACCAAGCCCGATGATGCAGTGGGACGGCTTAAGCTCATGAAGGAAAGACTCGTTCCTTATATGAAGGCTGACCATAATTTCCCGAAAGTCTTCTTCTCGCTGGAGGATCAGAAGCAGATCTCCACATTGGAAACCGATTTGTTTGCTTACGTTAACCGCAAGCGGGCGGAATGGATCAAGACGGGTAAAGTGGAAGAAGAATGGGCCGAATATAAAGCCGAGCTGTCCAGACTGGGGCTAGATAAATGGCTGGAAATCAAACAAAAAGGCTATGACAGATATCTTAAAGATCAAGGCTGAAACATTTAAATGGTAGTATCTCAAATTCATTTGCAAACGAGCAAACTCAAATTATTATGTTAAATACCTTATCAACAATTAAAAGGAGAGCGGATACTATGAAAGAATTAAAAAGTAACTATAGTGAAACGTACAGGCCTCAATTTCATTATTCACCGGAGAAAAATTGGATGAACGATCCCAACGGCATGGTTTACTTTGAAGGAGAGTACCACCTGTTCTACCAGCATACCCCCCATGATACGCAACCTGATTTTGGCAACATGCATTGGGGGCATGCGGTAAGCAAGGATCTAGTGCATTGGACTGAGCTTCCACCGGCAATTCCACCTGGGGAGGACGGAGCGATCTTCTCGGGGAGTGCGGTGGTGGATAAGAACAATACCAGCGGATTTTTCGACGAGGAAGGATCAGGATTGGTTGCCATTTATACGAATGAGGGCAACAAGGCTCAGCCTGGAAAGCCGCAGGTGCAAAGCATTGCTTACAGCAAGGATAAGGGTCGAACCTGGACAAAATATGAAGGTAACCCGGTTTTATTTCCAACGGACACGCTAGACTTTCGTGATCCGAAGGTGATTTGGCATGATGAATCATCAATGTGGATCATGGTTCTTGCCGTAAGGGACCGTGTAGAATTTTACACATCTCCAAACCTGAAAGAATGGTCTTTTGCAAGCGAATTCGGTTCCGACATTCCGCATATCCACCGAGGGATATTTGAATGTCCTGATATATTTCGAATCCAAGTGGATGAGGATCTTAATACCACGAAGTGGATTCTGATGCTAAGCGTCGGGGATAGAAATGGTGTGAATCCAGACGATCCGGAACCACCGGCAGGCGGTTCTGGCATGATGTATTTCGTAGGCAGCTTTGACGGTAAGTCGTTCACGCCAGATGAAGCGTTGGAATCTATCGATACTATCAAATGGGTAGACTATGGATCAGACTTTTACGCGGCCGTGTCCTGGAATGGCATTTCAAACGAAGACGGACGGAAAATTTGGATCGGCTGGATGAATAATTGGCGTTATGCTACCACGCTTCCTTCAAAGGAATGGCGTGGCAAGACATCAATTCCCCGGGAGCTACAGCTAAGGACTTACCCGGAAGGACTTCGCCTAATCCAAACACCCATAAATGAATTAAGTCAGCTAAGAAAACCGATTTTGTCTCTGCAAGATTTGACGATTAAGCCAGGTATGAACGTGTTGTCTGATATTTCCGCAGCCAAGGCAGAAATTATTGCAGAATTTGAAATCGGTACTGCCGTGGAATTCGGGTTTAAAGTACGAAAGTCCGCCAATCAAGAGACGATCATCGGATATAATATTTCGAATGAGGAATTGTTCGTCGATCGGACGAAGTCGAGCGCCACTGATTTTCATTCCGATTTCACAGCAATACACAAGGCCACTATGAAGCCAGAGCATGAGAGGATACAGTTGAGCATTTATCTGGATTGGTCAAGTGTCGAAGTCTTCGGAAATCATGGAAAAACAATCATTTCAGACATGATTTTCCCGGACTTCGAAAGTAAGGGTCTAGAACTCTACGCCATTGGTGGAGAACTAAGGGTCGTGTCGCTTCAGATCAATGATCTGGTAAGCATTTGGGGAAATGAGAAGGTTTAGACGTTAACTATTGATATCATTCAAATTTTAATTATCTCACGAAGGAACTCATTGAGTAGCGAGTGTCAAATTGATTTTTCAATTTGACACTTTTTTATATTGGATAAGATAATGAGTTTGTGTAAGCTAGATAGCAATAAGTCTGTTAAGACTTAGTTGTAGATTCATGTTCGAATGAACCTCTCTCGATTAAATTGTGTATTCTTCTTATATAGACTTTTGGATACAAGGAGGCAACATCCGTGGATTCAATGCAGCATATTATTGGCTCTAATTTGGCCCAAATCAGGAAGACTAGAGGATTAAGTTTGGATAAGGTGGCTGAACTGACAGGGGTCAGCAAAGGGATGCTGGCTCAGATTGAGAAGGGGAAATCCAATCCTACGGTAACAACCCTTTGGAAAATTGCGAACGGTTTGCATGTATCCTTCTCCACCTTTCTCAAAGAAGACCCGCCGCAAATCACGAAGATTCGGAGGGAAGACCTGCATCCGGTTATTGATGAGGACGGTAACTATTTTGTTTACCCTGTATTCCCGTATCACGCTGAAAAGAAGTTTGAGGTGTTCACGGTAAGTCTGAAGCCAGGCTTTACACACCAGGCAGAGAAGCATCTGGGTGAGGAAACGATTCTCATGATCCGTGGGGAGATGTACTTTGAAATGCAGGGGCAACAGCTCAAGCTGAGTGCAGGGGATGCTGTGCAATTTCAAGTATCTGACATACATACCTACCGCAATGATTCGGAAGAGGATGCCGATTTTTATGTATTGATTTATTATGCGGATTAGTGGGATGATTAGCATAGTCTAAAACAGGCTTCCACATCAGGATTTTGCAAAATCCAGAGATATAAAAAGAGAGCAACGAGGAAAAGAGAGGAAAGAACCCATGGAAAGCAAGTACATCCGAGAAACCTACTGCTTCAAGACGTCCCGAGTATTTCCCAACGATATCAACAATCATAACACGCTCTTCGGCGGCCGATTGATGTCGTATATCGACGATATCGCATCTATTGCAGCTGCTAAGCTGTGTCGTACGAACACGGTTACAGCCTCTACGGATTCGGTGGATTTTTTGCTACCTATCCATCCGAGTGATTCTGTCACGCTGGAAGCGTTCGTAACCTGGACAGGCCGTAGCTCGATGGAGGTGTTCGTAAAGGTAATTCGTGAAGGACTGATGACTGGCGACCGAAAAATCGCAGCCACCGCCTTCCTGACCTTTGTGGCATTGGACGAGAACAACCGTAAAGTGACCGTGCCGCAGGTGATTCCAGAAACAGAAGAGCAGTTACAATTGCACCAGACGGCTCCATCACGCGCAGCCATACGGCGTCAGCGGAGGGAAGAAAGCAAGCAGCTGGCTAATTTTCTGACAACAGATTATCCGTGGGAACTGTAACGTACTAGAGATTATCAATTTCATCGTTTTACGTAAAAGGAGCCGTCTTTTCCGTTAGCAGTCGACCATGATCTGCTTGGAATACGGCTCCTTTTGAAAATAATTTGAGCTATTCTACTTTAACTACACGGAAATGCTGATTTGTCCCACCGTTATCGCCCCATTGAATGGCTTTAGCTCCATCGGCGGTGGCGCCTTCAGAAATATCGATCAGTTTGCCGGTTGCCCGATTTTTCAGCTTGTAATAACCACCGGTTACGGATACTAATTGCCAATGCTGACTGGACCAGCCTCCGTCGCTCCACTGCTCAATAACTGTACCGTCTGCTGTCGTACCGCTTTCAACACCAATTAGCTTTCCGCTGTTGCGGTTCATAATTTTATAATATCCGCTGCCTGCATCCTTGAGCTGCCATTGCTGGTTTGCTGCCTCGGAATTTGCACGCTGCTCCAGATCTGCGCCGTCTGTCGTTGCATTGCCAATAATGCTTAGTGGCTTATTGCTCTTGCGATTCACTAGCTGATAATAGTCATCCGGATCAATGGCAATTGGCGTCGTTATCCCCTCGACCACACCACTGGCGGTGTCAATATTAATGCTGTCGAACCAATCCATGGCTAATGAAGTAGCTGTTGGAAAACGCAGTGGCAACCATACATATTGAGAATCCTGCACAGGACCGCTCCACGCACCCGCCCAACGGTCGCCCAAATACAGGTATGAAGTTGTCTGGGCACCTTCAACAGGGATCACGTAAGCCGACTGTGAACCATATGTCGTACCATCCCCGAAGTTTATCGTATTACTCCAGGTTCCTTCAATGCTGGATGCGGTAGCATACTTGGCCTGGTTGGGATTCCAGCCGGTTGCCCCGGATGTAATCAGGAAGTAGACGTCTCCTTTTTTGAACATCGCCGGAGCTTCACGATATTGTCCAGGCCAAAGTGTAGTCACCAGCGATTCAACTTGCAGAAAATCCGGTGTCAGACGATAAATGTTCAGATCTGCGTTTACCCGGGTAGCCGAAATGAGGTAAGCTGTACCGTTATCGTTGTATACGGTCATATCGCGCGAATCGTAATCCAGAGGACGGAAGCTGCCCTGATACGTGTAATCGCCGTCCACCGTATCGGAAGAGGCGACAGCCACTCGGGCCTCGTTGTAATTAACCCCATTCTCCTTGTGCATCCATAATACGTATTTACGTGTTTTTTCATTATAAATCACTTTCGGACGTTCAATATTCGAAACATTCAGCTCTACGGCGGAGCTACTGGTCAGTACGTTTTTACGAAACTCCCAGTTTTTTAAATCAGAGGAACGGTAGGCGGATACCGCCTTGAACGTGCCGTTGGGATTACGATTTTCACCAAACCAATAATAGTAACCGTCTACTTTAATCATACCACCCCCATGGGCATGGACCACGTTTCCATCTGTATCTTTAAACTGAATGCCATTCACAACATTCGCTGAAGCGGCTGAAGCGATCTTAGGTGAAAACATCTGAAAAATGCTCAACGTCAGCAAAATAGAGAGCATAATACACAGCAAGCGGGCAAAATCATATTTCATTGTTTCGTCCTCCTCTGTATGTGTTATTTTAAAGCGCTTTCATTAATGGACTCTATGAAGTAGTTTTAGTAGAGCTACTTATCCCAATTGTATCCATATTGAATTGAAAGTGCTAGAGTAGTATATTGACCATGTACACGGCACACGCCATCCATATCTAACAGACTTCCATCGAACGGTGAGTGTTACAAACTGGCTGATATTCATTAGGTATACAGGAGGCAACCATGAAAATATACGCGATTGATACGAGCAAGCCGGAGGCTGAGGAGCATTACGAATCACTGGTAAATCAGGTTTCGCTGGAAAAGCAGCACAAGTTAGATCGTTTTTTACATCGGGAAGATGCTTTGAGAGGCTTATATGCCGATGTGCTGCTAAGATGGTTGGCCTGCCGGCAATTGAAGGTATCTAATGCCAGTCTTCAATTTACATACAATGCATTCGGTAAGCCTTCCTTGATCAATGCACCCACATTCCATTTTAATGTTTCTCACTCGGGAAAATGGGTGGTATGCGCTATTGATGATCACCCGCTTGGAATCGACATTGAACAGCTCCGTCCTATTGATTTTGAGGTAGGTAGAGTGTGCTTTTCAGACACAGAGTATAATGCGTTAATGCGTCAGGACGCAGACAGCCGCTTATCGTATTTTTACGATCTATGGACGCTTAAGGAAAGCTTTGTCAAGGCCGAGGGGCAGGGACTAACCCTACCGTTGAAGTCTTTTTCATTTGAGCTAAAGGCACAACCATTCATAGGCTTCACGACAGAGGGCTTTACCACCGAGTATTGTCATTTTAAGCAGTATGAGCTGGATCAGGATTATAAAATGGCTGTCTGTGCAGCTCATGACCAATTTGCCCAGCAGGTGCAGCAGATAGATATAAATACACTACACTTGGAAGTGGCAACATAGGCGTAATATGAAGTGGATTGCGTATAGTTGAAAAAAGGAGATGAGTGGCGTTGACATTCGTTTTGTTCAAGCACGGCCGGTTGTATGGGGAGTGGGCTTCCAAAGGAGACTCCATCGTTGTACAGCATGGACGGATACAGGCTATCGGGTATGCTCGGGAGCTTGAATTACAGTTGTCCGGTAAGGAATATGAAACTGTGGATTGGGAAGACGCCTATGTACTGCCAGGCTTAACCGATTCACATATGCATTTGTCTATGCATGGTATGAAGCTGGCTATGCTGGATTTAACATCAGCTACCTCCAAGGAAGAGATGCTGGCTATGCTGCGCAAACGGGTCGCTGTAACACCGCCGGGAGAATGGATTTTAGGACTCAACTGGAATGAAAATGCGTTTATTCCTGTTGAAATACCGGATATAGCCGAGCTGGATGCCATTACAGATCAGCATCCGGTATATCTCACTCGTACGTGCTTTCATACGTTCTTGGCCAATTCAGAGGCATTTCGACGTGCGGGTATTAACGAGGACACCCCTGATCCGGCTTCGGGAGCCTATGGGCGAGATGCAGATGGACGGTTGAACGGATTGATTTATGAGGAAGCATCCTTTGCCTTTACTAGCGTGCAGCCAGAGCCGGATTACTCGGTTAAGAAGGATACGATTCGGCGGGCTTGTATGGATGTGCTAAGGCTTGGTTTGACTGCTGCGCACACAGAGGATTTACGTTTTTTGGGCAGCGTGGAGACGATGCAGCGAATTTACAGGGAGCTGAGGGAAGAAGGTCTTCCTTTTCGCACACACCAGCTCATCTATCATCCATTTTTGGAAGAAGTGAAAGTGCAAGGGCTGCGTGCAGGTACCGGAAATGAGTGGTTTAAAATCGGTGCGATAAAAATGTTTGCCGATGGCGCTATTGGTGGAAGAACGGCTTTATTATCCGAACCTTATAGTGATGCTCCACATACCTGTGGAATGGCGATCCAACCGCAGCCGGAGCTGAATCAGATGGTGGCTGCTGTCAGAGCCGCAGGCTATCCCGTGGCTGTGCATGCCATAGGAGATGGGGCGACGCACATGATTTTGACAGCGATGGAGGCCCATGCGCTCACGGAGGAAAGCGGTTTGCCAGACCGTCTGATCCACGGACAGGTGCTTAGGGGTGATTTGGTCAAGAGAATGGCGAAGCTGCCGCTGATCGCGGACATCCAGCCCCGTTTTGTCGCAAGTGACTTCCCTTGGGTACTGGATCGGGTGGGGAAAGAACGGACTGAATATTTATATGCCTGGAAAAAGCTACTGGAAGCAGGCATTCCATGTGCTGGAGGTAGTGACGCGCCGATTGAGCCGTTAAACCCTTTTCTTGGTATTCATGCGGCCGTGACTCGCGCCAAGCCGGAAGAAATGCATGAGGGCTATCTTCCCGCTGAAAAGCTGGATGTACATGAAGCCATTCGTTTGTTTACCACGGGAAGCGCAGTAGCAGCCGGCGAGGCTGATGAAAGAGGGACGATAGCTGAAGGGAAGGCCGCTGACTTTACAGTCATTGACCGTGATGTATCGGAAAGTCCGCAAGCTTTACTTGATGTTAAGGTACGAATGACAATTGTAAACGGGAAAGTTGTATATCGGTCATAGGCTGGGGATAAGTATTATGCCAAAAGCCTTCAACTTCACTTTTCATGTGAGGTTGAAGGCTTTGTATTTTATAAACCACGCTGTATAAATCGGTCTGCGTTTTTTACACTGGACCACAGATCAGAGCTTGCTCCACCCGGATACCAGTAGGCGAAGCCAGCAAACCCAGCATCCTGCCCCAAGCGATACTTACGAGTGAAGGATCGTCCTTCCTCAAGCCACAGCTTATGAAGCTGTGTGTCTTTGTAAGACACGGTATACTGCTGAATATCCTCATTCCAAATAGGTTTGGAGACGGAACGGGATACTAGCTGGTTTTGCTGATCTAGTGATATATCAGAGGAAGCGATTGAATGTCCGCTAGCGTTAAGCGTCCAGTTCCGTGTAAATAATGGCAACGCCAAGATCGCTTTCTCCGGATGGGTGGTTTGTACAAAACGCCGCACGCTTTCACGGAGCCATGGCAGTGAGGACACAGAGCCGGGGATCGAGCTACCTCCCCAATGCTCGTCATATCCCATCAGGATCAGATAGTCTGCCGCAGCGCCAAGCTGTTTATAATCAAACGCGGCAGTCCAGTCCGTTCCGTAATCAGGGGATACACAAATCGCCAGTACCGTATTCTGACTCTTCAACTTAGCTTTTAATTGTTGGACGAACAATGTTAAATTGGCGCGATCCTGACCATCTACATTTTCAAAATCAATGACAAGCCCGTTCAAACCGTATACAGATACGGCATTAGCAAGCTGAGTTATGGTTGTATTTCGTAGAACCTCACTGGACAGAATTTGGTGTGTCAGTGCCAAATTGGAACGGTTGCCTACCATCGCCCAGATATTTTTATGATGCTGTTTGGACCAGGCAAGAAGCGACGAATTGGTATAATCGCTGATAATACCTGTTTCATTTAGAAAAAACCAACGTGGTGACAGGGTGTTGATGTTGGATTGAAGCACCGTATTTTCAAACTGCTGAACGGTTTGATCATATTGCCAGCCTATTCGGATGGAAGAAGCGGTGGAAGCAGTTTGGTTAGCATGCTTTGTTGAATACGCTAGCAGTCGCTCCAACAATACTGCTGTTTCTTCACGGGTCAGAGAGGATGCAGGATGAAAATAGTTACTTTCACCTTTCATAAAGCCGTAACTATTTACGGTGGTTACCGCATCAAGAGCCCAATCTGCAATTTCGTCAGTATCTGTGAAGGAGGAAGTAGCATCTCCTGATCGACCCGAAGAGCGGATGAGACGTGCGATCATCAAGGCCGCTTCTTGACGGGTTATAGGACTATTAGGTTGAAATGTCGCAGACGTTCCCCCCTGAACGATATTGAGTTGAGAAGCTGCTTCAATCCATCCATAGTACCACGTCTTTTTGGCAACATCTCGGTAGGAGGTAACGGCCGCTTGTACAGGCTCCAGACCGAGTGTACGGTCCAGTGCGGTAACCCATTCGGCTCTGGTAACAGCCTTTTTAGGAGAGAAGTAACCAGGTTGTGTACCGTTCAAAATTCCTTTAGCGTGCAGGGAAATAATAGACTGATAGGCATAGCTGTGTGCAATATCTTGGAACGTAGCACCGGATGCTGCTGCTGGAGCAGCTAAGTATGAAGTGAATGTTGTGAATATTGTGAATATTGTGATGGCTGCAGTTGCTGAAAGGGTGAGCCTGGTTAACCAACGTGATCGTTTGGAACTCATACCAAATAACCTTCTTTTTTATGATAGATTGTAGACTCATATATCGTTACTCGACGAATAATACTATCAAAAAGAGGAAGGTTATTCATTGCTAAATTGCTGGAAAAACACCAAAAAACCCGCCACCTACGCGGCAACGGGTTTGATATTGGATAAACTATGCTTTTTTGGCATACATAATACCGATGGTCTGTGGACCACAATGACTGGAAATGACACAGCCTGCTGTCGTTAGCAGTACCTCTTGTGCGTTCGTTTCTTCTTTCAAACGAGCTTGCAGCATCAGCGCATCTTCCTCGGCCAAAGCGTGCACGACAATAATGATATCGTTATCCATCTGATCTCGTTGATTCAGTGCATTTTGCAGCATCTGATCCAAAGCTTTTTCACGTTTGCCGCGGACTTTGTAGGCAGGCGTCATTTTTCCGTCAATCACTTTGATCACCGGACGAATTTTGAGCAGACTGCCGATCAGGTTTTGCATGCCTGAACATCTTCCGCCTTTATACAGGTATTCAAGTGTGTCAATGACAAATTCCGTGTCTATTAGCGGCCTGGTTTTCGTCAACATGTCTACAATCTGCTCTATCGTATTGCCGTTGGTTGCCGCACGAGCAGCTTTCATCACAAGCAGGCCAAAGCCGCACGATAAATTCAAGGAATCAAAAACCGTAACGCGGCCTTCCGGAAATTCAGAGGCAGCGAGTAGCGCATTCTGGTACGTAGATGATAGCTCGGAAGACAGACTGATATATAAAATGTCGTCCCCTTGTTCTATGTAGGGCGCAAAGGCTTGAATAAAATCCGACGGAGAAGGTGCGGCGGTACGCGGTAAATGTCCCTCGCGGCTTACACGTTGAAATAATTGTTCCGGGTGAATGTTCACCCCATCCTGCAATGCCTCATCACCAAATACTGTATACAATGGCACAATGCTAATCTCGTACTGTTGACGCCAGTGAGCAGGAACATCACTGGTACTGTCGGCAAAAATTTTAATTTTGTTCATACATTGAATCCTCTCTGTGTGATGCAGAAAAATTATAAAGATTGCACGGAGGAAGGATAGATATCCGCTGTGCTATTCGGAACGGAAAGACCGATGGCCAGAAGAGCAATAAAGCCCGCAATAATAAGTGCATTAATGATTAAGCCTGTAATAGCAAAGGTTTTCTTACGGTTTTTTAACGCAATTCCAATGATACCGACCACAAGTCCGCTACAATTCAGCAACAGGCTGCCTAAAAAAATAAAAGGAAGCAATACCGTTCCGGTTTGCTGTAGAGCGACTTCCGGGTTCAACGTTTGGTATTGGCTGAAATGAGCCAGCAGATTAATGACCATAATAGCCAGAATAATATATCCGATCAGGCTGACAAGCGACATAATAAAAGAAGCAATTCCGGGACCGGAATGTTTGAGCTTGACCGGAGGCTGAAACACAGGAGCTTCTGAAAAAACAGGGTGCTCCTCAGACGCAGCAGGTTTTTGCAAATTAGGATCTTGGTAACTCATTTTTTCCACTCCTTGAACATAGTCCGAACAGGTACTAATTTTCCACAAAATAAACAAAAAAGCAAGCCATCCTACACATTACCCTTCAAAAGACAGGGTCTAATCATCCAATTCTGTATGCGGTCTGTTCACAATCGCTGGCTGGTAAACTTCATACGGTTTCGATAAAATAAGAAGAACATTCGGCTAAAAGGATGAGATGAAAAGGAGTACACAAACATGCAACAAAAATGGATATTTGTGGGATCTATAATGATGATGTTGGCGGTAGCCATTGGAGCGTTCGGGGCACATATTGTGAAAGCCCGGATCGACGCGGATGCTTTGGCCGTGTATGAAACAGGTGTGAAATATCATATGATTCACGCTGTCGGTTTGCTGATCATTGCGTTGGCTGCCGGACAGTGGGGGCCTTCCAACCGTTTAAGATGGGCAGCGCGTCTGTTATTGACGGGTATCATTTTGTTTTCTGGTAGCTTGTATGTGCTAAGTTTGACTGGAATCCGTGTGCTGGGGGCTATTACCCCTCTAGGAGGCGTGTGTTTTATTGCAGGATGGGTATTGCTGGCATGGGCTGCCATGGGTCTGATGAAAGAGGATTAGAGTTCTTTTCGGATAATGCAAAAAAAGAGAATGGACAAGAAAGACGTCATGTTTTCCTGCCCGTTCTCTTTTTTTCATGCTTCGTTTTTTTTGTGAAGTATTTACATTTACGATGTGATTTCATCGATCTCATTCATTTTAAAGGAGTACACTTGCTTCTCATCTACATGATACACACTCAGCAGGCTATTATCATGATCCAGATTGAGGATGCGGCAAGGAATGCTGCGCTGTCCGCCATAGCGGTTCACGATTAACCGTACAAGCGTGTTATCTTGAATATAGCGTTTGATCCATTCATACGTACTAAGGTCTTGTTGAATTGCAGGCTTTGGCTGTACGTGGGATTGTTTGATCTCTTGAACGACTGGTGGCTTGTTCGTAATTGCGGCTGATTTCTTTTTAGAGAATTTTTCCGCGAGCGTAGCGGCTGCATTAGATGGGTTATTCACGGCCGACTGTTTTTTTAGGTACAGTGCAGCTTCAATTAAATTGCCAAGTTCGATACCGGATTGAATCCGGCTATCCGCAATTTGTTCATTTTGGCTCAAGAGATTAAGCAGGAACTGAAGGGCCTCTACGTTCGAACGACCTTTAACTAATACATCTACATTAAATAAATAACTGGTTTCGTCTTGATTTGATTCCTTTTGCATACATCCTCCAGCCCAAGCCATGGGTAATTAGTCTTTTATAGTACCTATCAATATATCATTAAAACGTAATCTATCATAGTGCCTAAGGCCCTGTTGTTGGATATTAACAAAAATAAAATCTATATAAAGCCCTATGCGTAATATTTTCTCAGATAAGCAAAGCCAGAGTTACATATACAGAGAATAAAGGAGGTAGGGGGTGAAATCAAGTGGTTTAAATTTTAAATATATTACAGTGGAAAAATATAACTAAGAAGTATCATACATCCAGAAGAAAAGTAAAATCCCCCTTAACGAAAGGGGGAGGGGGCATATCAAAAACATATATTATAGTAAGCGCAATTAAAGTAAATTTTATTTTCGATCAAAAGGGGATTCGTTGTGATCGAATAAGGTAATCATGTTCGACTGCCCAACTCACAAGACCACTCCAGAAATCTTCACAGGCTGAAATGATCTTCGCTGGTTCAGCTAAATCTCCAGACATGACCAGCTTAACGATATGATCAAATCCTTCTGGACGACTTGGTAGTTCTAGGGCCTCCGGTAGAACCATTGAACCCGTTGAGAAAAGCTTCTGATTGTGCAACCCAACTAACATAGCCCCATATTGGGCAAACTGCATTCCCAAGTAAGGCAAGTAGGTATGAGGGCCATTTACACAGACATTTCTAAGCTTTCCTATAAACTCATACATTTCACCTACAAGCACTTCGTTGATGGCATGCCTGAAATCTTCCTTTGTTGGGGATTCGGCCGCTTCCTTTAATATAGAAAAAAAGTTTTTAGGATCATACAGACGAAGTGGGGAAAAGAAGGGTCCATGTGTCAACGGCCAATCGCCCTCAACAGTAGAGGCAATTTTAAGAAGAATGTCTGAACTACAGACGTTCACCTCAGCTTTCCAGGGCCCTGCCGACCATTCATGGCTAAATTCTACGGGGCCGTTTGGTTCACTCAGTACGCAAAACATTTCAATGTCCGAAAAAGGGCCGTCAGTACCTTTGGCAACAGATCCATAGATCCCTATAGCCAGAATTTTGTCTCTGTATACTTCATGTAACCTCGCAGCTATTTCGTGGCAAGTCTGAAGTCTCTCACTTCGAGAAATGTTGACAGGTCCATTCATGTCCATTAGTGATCTCCCTCTGCTTCCTACGGTCTTAGTGATTTGTCCAATTTACGGATTTGCCATTCAGCGAGGGTTTAATTTCACTTGTGAGCCCTTGCCGCCCGTCTGGATTCCAGTATCCTTGAGTCCGGCTTCCTTCAGATCGACTAGTAACCGCTCTAGTACCGCTTTGGCGACAGGTGCTTCTTTTGCACCAGACGCTTTAACGACCAACTGCACCGGTTTGCCGGAACGCAGATGTTTGTCTGCCTGACGCAGCTTCGTGTCGTAATCATACTCCTCAATATGAGCAGTGAAGCGAAGCTCCTTGACCTTTTCTTTGCCGCTGTTTCTTGCGGCTCGGCCGACATTTTTGCTTGCTGCGGTTTCTTTTTGCGCCAGCGCTTTTCCTTTGCCCTTTGCGACTAAGCTACAGGGCGGTGGACTGCTCATGAGTGAGGTACATACCAGGTCCACCCCTTGGGATCGGGCCATAGCCAAGGCTTCTGACCTGGAGACAACGCCAAGCTTCTCTCCCGCGAGTCCAGTGAGTACCACTTCGTCAGCTTTTATTTGCTCGTTGATTAATACTGCCACGTAAATGTAGCCTCCCTTAAACAATGATAAAGCTATCATATACGGAACCTGTTTGTGATTCAATTTTAGATTCATCCGTATTGACAAAAGTCACTAACCCCTATAATCTTTTACTGATAATGATTATCATTTTCCAATGCAATATACATACAGGGGTGATTGAGAGAAATGAAAAAGATGTTGAATAGCCTATTATTATTTGTAGTTTTTACTATTGTATTGGCGGGCTGCGGTGCAGCTGGGGATAGCTCGAAGACGGAAGGTACTGCAGGGTCTGAGCAGACATCCACAACGGCTGGTCCGGTTACGGTTAAGGACGACCACGGGGAAGTCAAACTGGACAAGCCAGCGGAACGTGTCGTGGTACTCGAATGGACGTTTACCGAGGACCTCATTGCACTTGGCGTACAGCCGGTCGGCAATGCAGACAATGAAAACTACAAGCTGTGGGTAACACCGGAGGCGAAGCTGGCTGATACCGTAACTGATATCGGCACACGGGGCGAACCGAATCTAGAAGCGATTGCGGCGCTCAAGCCGGATCTTATTATCTCTAACGCCGATAACAATGCAGCGATCTATGCGCAGCTTAAAGGAATTGCACCAACGATAGAATTCGATCCTTACAAGGGGAACGGCTATGATTACGACCGTATGGTTGAAATCTTTAAGCAAGTGGCTGTAGCTACCGGTAAAACGGAACAGGCTGATAAGGTCCTAAGCGAACTTGACCAGCACTATGTAGATGCAAAGGCTACATTGGAGAAGGCGGGCAAAGCAGACTTTCATTATGCGCTGACACAGGCCTTTACAGCTCAAAATGCTGCCAGTCTACGAATGTTCAAAGAAAATTCGGTTGTAGTGGGAACGCTTGCGAAAATCGGCATGGTGAACGACTGGAAGTCGGACCAGACCGAGAAATACGGGTTTAGCACTGTTGGCATTGAAGCTCTTCCAGCTGTACAGGACAGCAATTTTATCTATATTACACAAAAGACGGACGATGTATTTGGAGCCGCGATGAAGAACAACTCGGTATGGAACGGACTGAACTTTGTCAAAGAAAAACGGACCTATCCGCTGGACGGTACAACATGGACATTCGGTGGTCCTATCTCATCCAAAGTACTGGTTGATCAAGTAGTTGGAGCTCTGACGAAATGACCCGAACAGACACAACGGGGTTATCGAAGACTTGGCGTGTAGGAAGCATCTTTGGGGGCGGATTGATCGTCCTCATCGTGCTTTTTTTTGTAAGCTTGTGTTATGGAGAGGCTTCAATCCCGCTGCATACAGTAATTGAGGCGTTGACCCAGCGTCAGAATACGCTTGATCATAACATGGTGTGGGATCTCCGAATGCCGCGTACGGTCATCGGAATCATGGCTGGTGGTGCACTGGCCATCGCCGGTGCTTTGCTCCAGGCCATCACCAAAAATCCGCTGGCGGCTTCTGATACACTAGGAATTAACGCTGGTGCCTACTTTGTGGTCGTCCTTGGCGCGGTGATGTTTCCCGGATTGCTGCATCAGGCGCCGTTTTTATTTGCTGCTGTCGGCGGCCTGCTAGCAGCGGTACTGGCTTACTTCATGGGCGGGGGACGAGCTGGAAGTCCGATTCGGTTGGCGCTTGCCGGCTTGATTGTATCCATGGTTCTCGGTTCGTTTACCGGAGCTTTGCATATCTTTTATTCATTTGAAACCCAGGGACTGTTTCTCTGGGGTTCTGGCTCGCTTGTGCAAAACGACTGGAGTGGGACAACTTACGCCTGGCCCTGGGTCGTAGGACTCTCGGTCATTGCCGTTCTGCTGTCAAGGCAGTTTGATGTCCTGGATCTGGATGAGTCCACATCCACGTCACTCGGGCAAAAGGTTAGCTTGACCCGGGCGGTGGGAATTGTATTGGCTGTCCTGCTGTCAACCATTACAGTCAGCGTCATTGGACCCATTGGTTTTGTGGGTTTGGTAGCTCCGCATTTGGTGCGCTTAAGCGGTCTAAAAATGCATCGTTGGGTGCTGCCCGGTTCCTTCCTCTGGGGGGCATTGCTGTTGACGGGTGCTGACGTGCTGGCGAAAATGGTCCACCAATCAAGCATGGATCTGCCGACCGGAGCAATGATGGCTTTGATCGGTGCTCCTTGGTTAATTTGGCTGATTCTGTGGAAAATGAAGCTGCCTTCTGGTATTAGCGGGCAGTCTTCCATGAACATAGGTGTGCGCTCTCGGAAATTACCGTATGGCAGGCTGGTCACGTTGTTTGGATGCGGTGTCGTGCTGTTGACTGTATTCAGCCTGATGTTTGGAGGGATGCGAATTCCTGTCGGCGATCTATTGTCCGGCCTGTTCGGAGGTGAGAACGCAAATTCGGCCTTGCTGCAGTTTAGAATTCCGCGCACGCTGGTGGCAGCCGGGGCTGGTATCGCTCTTGCGGTCAGCGGTGTCTTGATCCAATTAGCCGTTCGTAATCCCTTAGCGGATGCCTCGATCATTGGTGTTTCTTCAGGGGCTGGCTTTGGTGCGCTTGCAGTGATTATCGTTTGGCCTGGACTACCTGTTTATATGCTGCCCATCGCGGCGATTGCCGGAGCGACGGTGTCGGCGGCGGTGATCTTCTTTTTATCATGGAACAAGCACCTAAACCCGTCTGTGGTCATCCTACTTGGGATTGCTGTATCAGCGATCGGAGCAGCCGGCATTCAGGTACTGATTATCCAAGGCTCGCTTTGGGGCAGCACAGGCTATATTTGGCTGACGGGTAGTACCTACGCTCGAAACTGGGGGCAGGTGGCGACGATTCTGGCCTTTCTGCTCGTGTTGTTGCCAATAGCCTGGTGGCTAGCTCGCCGCTTCGATCTTTTGGTGTTTGACGATAGCAGCGCTATGGGACTGGGACTTCCGGTGCGCCGCACCCGGCTGCTGGCCATGGCAGTGGGTGTGCTGCTGGCGGGTGGAGCGGTAGCCTGTGTGGGGACAATTGGCTTTATCGGGCTGATTGCTCCGCATATCGTGCGTACGTTGATTGGGCACCATGTACGCCGCTCCATTGTTCTGTCGAGCCTCTTGGGAGCAGTAATGCTGGTGCTGGCTGATACGATTGGCCGGACGGTGCTTGCGCCGACCGAAATTCCTTCCGGATTGCTGATCGCACTGATCGGTGCACCGTATTTCCTGTACTTGATGTATCGCTCCAATAAGAGTAAGTCAGTGTAGTTAAATATGTACTTGAACAGGCTGCTTCCCAACGGATTTTCCGGTGGGGAAGCAGCCTTTATTATTAATTTTCTACGTAATCAATGGACTTTATATTTACAAATCTAATAAAATAGATATAATGTTTTATATGGAACCGTCATTGATTTATAAAGCATTGTCAAACGAAACTCGTCGTCTAATTATGCTGTGGTTAAAAAAACCAGAAGAGTTTTTTGATGAACAGGCTTATCTAAAGCAAGGACTTAATTTTCAAATTGGTGTATGTGTGGGAGATATTCAGGCTAAATCGGGACTTGCGCAGTCTGTGATTTCAAGTTATTTATTAACGATGCAAAAATCCGGTTTGTTAGAGTCTGAGCGTATTGGGAAGTGGACGTACTATCGTCGGAATGAAAAAACAATCCGGGAATTTGCCGAGTACGTTCAAAAGGAACTATAAACTGAAAGGAGGTTTTTTTTCACATAATATATCTACAAATCTATATATATAATTAAATTGGAGGCTTATACTTAAAATGAAAAAGGTTAACCCGTTACTTATTATCATTCTGGCTTTAGGCGTATTCGGCATTATTACAACGGAAATGGGGATTATAGGCGTTCTCCCTCAAGTAACCCAAAAATTCAATGTATCAGCTGCCCAGGCTGGTTGGCTCGTCAGTATTTTTTCTTTAGTTGTTGCCATTTCAGGTCCGTTCTTGACCTTACTCGTTTCCGGCATGAATCGTAAAGTCATTCTATTAACCGCTGTATTCAGTTTTGTCATTTCTAATATTGTCTATGCCTATACCACTCATTTTGAGGTCATGCTCATTTTTCGTGTTCTTCCTGCTATTTTTCATCCTGTCTTTTTTTCGGTCGCTCTCGTGATTGCATCTCATCTTGTCCCCCCTGAAAAGAGTAGTAAAGCCGTCACCAAGGTTTTCGCTGGAATTACAGTAGGATTTGCGTTTGGCGTGCCTTTGACTTCCTATCTTGCTGAAAAGATATCGTTAGAAGCTGCTTTCTTGTTTGGAGCTGTCGTAAGCATGATTGCATTTGTGGGAATACTCGTATGGCTTCCTTCCCTGCCCGTTCAGGAAAAGATGTCTTATGGCAAACAGTTTGGTATATTACGTAAACCTCAATTGTGGTTCAACATTGTGACTGTTATTTTTATCTTTGCAGCTATGTTTTCGGTGTATAGCTACTTTGCCGAATATCTTGGAGAAGTAACTCTTATGAACGGGTCATGGATCAGTATGATGTTGATGGTCTTTGGAATCGTCATGATTTTTGGAAACTTTTTATTTGGAGGATTATTACATAAAAATCTGACCAAGACCGTCATCATGTTCCCATTGCTATATATGGTCATTTACGTATTCACTTATGCTCTGGGAGCTTCTTTCCTGCCGATGATTGTGGTTGTGCTCATTTGGGGGACCGTGCATTCCGGGGGGCTTATTATTAGTCAAACATGGTTAACCACTGAAGCAAAAGAAGCTCCAGAGTTTGGTAACAGTCTATTTGTCTCATTTTCTAATCTGGGTATTACGATAGGGGCTGCTATGGGCGGGTGGTTTATCTCTCACTTGGGAATACACCAGCTCATCTGGAGCGGAATGATGTTTGCACTGCTGGCGTTTTTATCTATGATTATAAAAATAAAATTGTTCAATTCGAATGCAACGGAAGTCAACGTGCGTTAAAATATGGAGAGATATTAGAAGAGTACTCTAGACGATGATGACCATAAAATGATGCATGGGGTGATGTTGATTGCATTTCGTATGGACTTCGATCTTAATGACATTCGTAATCGTTATCGGGATTTTGGCGTTGCTCATTTGGGGAGTGATATCCTTAATTAAGCGTTTTCGCTAATCGCAATGAGGAAGTAGACATCTCTATGTGTTGAATTTATATTATCTAACTGGGAGGAATAGATGAATATTCGAATGTATCACGATCTGGAGGCTCCATTGGAAGAGGAAATTTGGGCTCTTGGTGAGGAAGCAGCTCATATACTCCCATTAGATAGCAACTTGGCCGAAGAAAAAGCACAGAGGGCTTGGGATCTAATACCCGAGCCTAAGCATACATGGGGCATCACAGGTGTAACCTTGCATCAATACGTTCAAATTCTCAATTATAACGGGCATACTCAGCGATCAGTAGAGCTTTTAAATGAGGAGATTTTAGATTTGGAAGGTACAGGGCACCGGATTATACATGCTCAACCTTATATTCAGATGGCGGAAACACTTCTTCATCAGAGCAACCCTGTATTAGCTCATAAATATCTCAAGAAGGCATACTCGATTGGAAGTGCAAGAGCATTTCGTGACCAGCCCAAGCTTTATCTCGAATTGGCAAAAAGTAAAGCTCTGGATGAACAGGATATACTACTTCAATTTACGGCGTTAGATGTGAACACGAAACTTCTAAGCGATTTAAAGGATAATTAATAACCAATGTAATGACCTCATACAGTCTGAGATAAAATGCTGATCTGGATACGACGGACTAATGGGCTTCAATATTATTTATGGGGAGGACTAATGCATTGAAATTAAAAGAAGTGCTCTTAGGCACCCACAGTTTCGAAGCGATGAAAGCTTTTTACGGCTCTCTCTTGGATTTGCAGGTTGTGGAGGAAAGCTCTTTGCGGTTGTCGTTTCAAGTAGGAGAATCAGTTCTTGCTTTCCAGGAATCCCCCCATATGGAGAATGGATTTTATCATATTGCGGTTACGATTCCAACGAATAAATTCATAGAAGCAAAACAGTGGGTAATCGACCGTGGGATTTCATTGATTTCAAGACCCCAAGAAGATGATGAGTTTTTTTTTGAAAACTGGAATGCAACAGCGCTTTATTTCTATGATCCAGATCATAACCTTGTTGAATTCATTGCCCATCATACACTCGATAATGCAGTCGCTGAAGCTTTCGGACCCAACTCTATACTTCGTATAAGCGAGATTGGTCTTCCGGTCGATGATGTTCCAGAGGTATCTAGAATAATTACCGAAACATTCCAACTTAATTCATGGGGAGGGGCTGGACAGAAATTCGCACCGCTAGGGGATGTGGAAGGTTCCTTTATTATCATAGACAAGCAACGGCCTTGGTTTCCTGATGATAGGCTTCCGGCCGTATTTAACACCAGTGTCTTGTTTGAAGCTCCATGCTCTGCCCGTCTTTCGCTTCACAATGGTTTGTATGAATTGAGATCAATCTAAGTTAAGGCTTCATCTCATCGCCACCACCCCCGGATTTCTGGAATGAGCCTACGAAAGAGGGAAGTCCGGGGACCACAATACATTCAGGAGAGAATATATGAATATTAGACTACTTAATTCAAATGAAAATTATCCAATAGAGCTTTTGTTACTAGCTGATCCTTCGCACCAACTTGTTGAGGAATATTTGAAAAGAGGGCAGTGTTATGTAGCAGAAATTGACCAGCATATTGTCGGAGTCTATGTCCTTTTACCTACAAGACCTGAAACAGTTGAGTTAGTGAATATAGCAGTATCAGAAGATATGCATGGTAAAGGAATAGGTAGACAATTAGTGACACATGCAATTGAAACAGCCAAGACACAAGGTTATAAAACGATGGAGGTGGGCACAGGGAACTCTAGCATTGGGCAGTTAGCTCTCTACCAAAAATGTGGGTTCAGAATTGTTGGTGTAGATCTAGATTTCTTTGTCAGACACAACTATCTAGAAGAAATTTATGAGAATGGCATACAATGTAGAGATATGATTCGTATGTCTCAGGATTTATAGAGCTTAATTTTCTTTGCAAACCCTTCAAAGGTATCTTAAGTAAGGTTCTGAAAGGTATATGATATTGTGCCAAAAGATGGTACAATGAATTGCGGAAAGGCTATACAATCATTGGATTGCAATAGTCCTTTTTTAATGAGCTGATATCCTAATAAGTTCCTGATAAGGGGTGGTTACTTTGTACAACACAACAACCACGATACTCACAGAGATAGCAAAACATATGAGAGATAATGATTTAATCCTAAGTGATTTAGCTAGAGCAGCGGAAATGAATCCGGGCACCATGAGCAGTATTATTAATGGGAACCGTACTCTTTCAGTGGATCAGCTAGACCGAATTACAATAGCAATGGGGCATCCTGTTGGCTATTACTACGAACGGTATGTGTCTGAGTATTTAACAGAGGCTAATCCGAATTGGCGTCGAATGAGTCCTTTTATACATAATTGTGCGAAATTAAACAAACTGGACTGCATTCATGATGTGGTCAATCTTTTGATGGATAAGTTGGGCTATTCAGAATCCTTATTTGAGCTTGCTGAAGAATTATTTCATGAAAAGATGTACCAAGCGGCAGCCATACTTTATGAAAATGTAGCTTTAAGTGAGAAAAAACAATACTCAGAACGCCTCGCTATGTGTCAGTACCGCTTGTTCCATACGAGGCAAGGAGACAATCAAGAGAAAAATTATGAGGCGGCAGTTCAATTTGAAATATATGTTGAACGACTAGATGAGATAGATCAGTTAGAAGCGTTAAAAGATTTGGCGAATACATACCGTTCGTTACGTAAATGGGACAAAGTAGAACTGTTCGCTAAAGCTTTGGGAGACAAAGCTAAAATTCAATACAAAATGGAACAACAGCGGCATCATGTGAAAAAAGAAAATTCAAAGAAACCAAGTTTTCCTCTGTTTGCTTATTGGGCATTCTCGCATTTACTTCGTACACAAGCTTGTGCCGAAAGAAAGGATTATGAACGCGCGTTTCATCATATTAAAAAATATACTGATTTGAGCTGGATTAGAGATACAGATGAAGAAACTTCAAAATGGAAAATTAAGTATGAAGACTGGGCGGTAGTAAACACGTACGTAAATAAGCTTCTTTCTGGCGATAAGAGCGTTCTTCCCAATTACGTAGCTTATATTTCTTCGAGAAAAGACGAGGTTCTTCCTGCACTTGATAATATCCTTGAGGCGGCTAACCGATACCATTTTGATGTAGATGATATTTTAAAGCAATTCGAGGTGAATATTTCATCATATCTGGAGGAACAGAAGGTCGAGAGCTTTTATACTCAACGCTTTATAACAGAACGCTTCATGCATTTTTCAAAGGAAATAGCAATTTACTATTTGACCAAAGGAAGATTTTCTGATGGCTTTCAATTTTTATTAAACTGTTTGGAAAAATCTTCATCCTCCAATAATAAATCGTATATAATTAAATGTATGAGGCTGTATGAGTCTTATCAGGAGTATGCATCACCTAAGACGAAGACAGCCTACAGAAATTTAATGAATGAGGTGGATAAGGATGAAGCGTAAAATATTTCTGACCTTTTTAGCAAGCAGCTTTATTTTAATAGCGATGGTGACTGTGCCCTTGTATTTTCATGATCAAGAGCCCAGCTATCATATTACATTTCATGGCGAAATGTAATCATTTCGTTAGAAATAAGATGATATATTTAGTGAAAGGGCAAGATGGAATGATCCGTCGGGTCCTTTTTTTATATCGCCTGTTTTATTGTACATAAACTATAAGGCTGCTGCAGTACATAGAGTAAGTGAGACTAAATGGAATTTTCAAGCTATTAAAAGACATGCAACATTACATTTCAAGTAGGAATAAAGGACCAAATTCATGTCGAATTATGGAATATATTGTTTTTAATGTAGAAAAGAAGAAAAATAATCGGTATATTGATAGAGGAGGGATATCCCAGTAAAAAAGAGGAGTGGTTGAGAACAAAAACGGGGCTAATGAGAGCGTTTGGAACATAAAGGGTATCAAATATGGACAACAACTATGTAAATCTTCTATTTCATCAGGATTGATAATAGGTTTCCAAATTTCCTAAAAGGGGTGCTAACCTTGAAGAAACTATTGGCTTCCAAGAAAAAACTTTTTTCTATGGTCGGAATATTATCTATTGCCGTGATTTCTATTAGTTCCACTTCTTTTGCAACTAGCTTTACCGGAGGAAGAAGCTCAGCCAATTTTAATGCATATTATGATTCCTCTGTTTCTACGAACGGCTATACCAGTGCCTATGATACCGCGCGTTCTGATTGGAATGCTGCGTCTGGATCAGTAAACATTGGTAAAACGACATCGACGAGTGGGAATCCAGACAGATATTATGTCGGTTCTACAGCTACTTCTGGTTTATTGGGATTGACAACTCCGTATAACACATCTGGTGGTGTGGCAGGTGTAAGCGATAGATGGGCATATGCCACGGTGGTGATTTATCATAATCAGATGCAGGCTTACGGTATGAATTCCGTACAAAAAACCTCCAACGCAACTCACGAGATCGGCCATACGTTATCTCAAGCGCATCCATCAACCTCTAGTAGTTCTGTTATGAAACAAGGTATTCAGTCTATCGGTGTTCAACCCTATGACAAGCAATCATTAATTGCTAAGTGGGGAAACTAATTAGCGTAATAACTAATTTAGGAAAGGGGTACTGTTATGACTTTGAATAAAAAAATAAAGTTGGGCATTTCTGTATTAGCGATAGGAGGATTAATTGCTTCAGGGAGTATTTTTTTTACATCTATGAACGCTTCTTCAAAATTTTCAGAACTGAATACTCCAAAAATCTCATTGGAAGCTTCTTATATCGATTACAAAACTGTAAGCGAATTGGACTCCAGTGCAGAGCTTATTGTGATTGGGACTCCTTTACAGGGGTTTGATGATCGACAACATATCGTTACAAGCTTTGATGATGGTACTATACAAGACTTTTATACACTTACTAATATAAAAATTGATAAAGTTATTAAATCACCCGAAGGGGTAGCATTAAACGTAGAAGAGCCTTTGTCTATCGTGGAACCGATTTCTTATATTGATGATGCCGGAGGCAAGAAAAAAATAGCTTATGAGGATTATACTGAATTGAAGCAAAATGAAAAAAGTATTATTTTTCTCAAAAAAAATACACAAGGACAGTATAGCGTAATCAATATGGACCTTGGAAAGTTTGCTATTGAACCATCATCTCAATCTCCTAGTTCTTCGGTGGAAAAACAAGACTCCAAAGAACAATTTAGAGAATCCGTATTGGAAAAATACGGTTTGGAATAAAATCAAAAAAAAGACCTGTCCTTTGAATGAAGGGACTGACCCCATAACGTGAGACAAATCAAAACACCTTCAAGAGAATCGAGCCATGTCGTAAGATATGGAGATAACCTTGGAGGTGTTTTTACGTTGGCAACGAGAGTGAGTTACCCCTTAGAAATAAAGATGAAAGCTATTGAAATGAGATTGGCAGGAGTTCCAGTAAGAGAGGTTATGGAGCAATTGGGATACGGAATAAGACACAGCTAAAAACATGGATGAGGTGGTATCGAAAAGGCGAAGTGCATCGTCTGGAGCAGCTAAAAACGAAGTGAAAAATAAGTCAAGTAAAGCGGTAATAGCTCAAGCCAAGGCTGATTGTGATAAATTAAAGAAGCAGCTCGGCGTGGCTAAGGTGGAACTAAATAAAATAGTTAAAAATTACAAAAAAGAAAGCGAACAAGCATTAAAGGATATTGCAAGTCAGAAAGCAGACCTTATAAAATTCATTAAGAATCACACAGCAGGAAAAGATAAACTTACGGAGTCTCAATTTAGCAAGCAAGTTAATGGAGATATTATGTCGATTAACGGCCCATTTACTGGCATTTTAAAAATGTTGACGGAAGCTGAATAATGGTGAGTAAAGGCAGCAGGTATCACCTGTTGTCTTTTTAATTTAGGCTTAGAATGGAAAGGTATTGTTGAAGTGTTATTCATTTAATGCGCGGACAAGTGTTCAATATTGAAGGCTTATAACAGATATAGTCTAAGAGGCTTTTAATTGGAGCTATATTTTTCCTTATCGGGGGATTGGTGCTTTACTTCACAAGACGCTATGAATCATCAGATTGGTTACTATAGATAAAACAAATATTTCATTACAAGGAGTATATGATGTTATCACCAAAACAAGAAGAGAGCCTTAGTAAATTTATGAGTAAAATTCTTAGGCATACACCAGAACAGTTTGGAATTAAGTTGGATCATGAAGGTTATTGCCACGTGCAAGACTTAATTTCAGCAATTAAATCAGAGAATAGATGGTCGGATATAGGAGAAGAAGGAATTGATCAAGTCGTAACTAATTGTCCAAAGAAGCGATACTACATGGTAAATGGATACATACGAGCTAACTACGGGCACAGTACAGGAAGATTAGATTATAAAGAATCTACTCCACCAACTACTCTTTATCACGGAACAAATAGCAAAGTAGTTGATAAAATTATTACCGAGGGTATTAAACCCATGGGGAGAAAGTATGTTCATCTATCTGAGACACTTGAATTTGCAACATTGGCAGGTAAGAGACGTGGTGAATTAGTCATTCTTGAAATCGATACAGTAAAATCGATGGCTAATAATGTGAAGTTCTATATCGCTAACAATGGTGTTTGGCTTGCCAATTTTGTGCCCCCACAATATTTTAAAAAAATTTAACACTGATATTTTCGTTTATATTAAAAAGAGGCATTTATACAATACTTTTGACATAGTAAATCCGTTTATATCAGTCCATTTGTCACATAGTATAAAAGGAAATTTCAGGATAACAGGTGGATATCCCTAAACATCTCCTTCTGATAAGATGATTTCCATCTAAATTAAAATGGACGTGATCAATTGGGGAGAATATTGGTTCCACCTGACAAGCTAATGGAAGTGGCTGACCAGTTCTTGCATGGTAAACACGAAATGGAACGTATGTTGAATTTACTGAATGGAAGAATTGATTTTGTCCAACAAGGTTGGTCTGGTGCTACCCGAGAGAGGTTTTTTCAAGATTTTCAGGTCTCTAGACAATCCATGGGCGTGACGCTTGAACGACTTTCTACGGTTGCACAAGAACTCATTTTTATTTCAAAAAACTTCACACAGGTAGATGGAGAAAAAGTCGTACTGGATATGCCGGGGAATGGTGTGCCTGTTAAAACGGCATCAAGCGGTGAAGGTTGGTTACATAAAATCTTTGAACAGATCGGTAAAGCTGAGATCACAAAAGCCGAAGCTCAGATGGAAGCTAGTAAGCTTCAAGGGGAAATTTTGTGGGATACTGCTCAGGGAGCGAAAGGTGCTATTCAGGAAGATTTAACCTTGGGGATGCTGCCTGACAAAGACCGTGACTATGATCATCCAATGGAGCTAAAGTAGGTGAAATTCTCGGTCACGTAGCTACGACATTGCAGGGGGCTGGTGAGATAGTAGCTGGAATAGGTGGAGAAGGATTATCAGTTGCTGTTTCATCCACGGGAGTTAGTAGTATTATCGGAATACCTGGATTGATTGGCTCAGCAGCTTTAGCGGCACATGGAGGTACAACCGCAGTTAAAGGCGCAAGCGGAATAGGAAAAAGCTCAGCGGAATTGTGGCAGATGATGAAGGGAGAAGGTGGAGGTTCATCTAATTCTACTCCATCTTCGGGAGCTAAGGCAGAAAAGGCTCCACATGTAATCGAGGGAACTCACAATAATAATATAGGGAGTATAATTAAGGAAGGAAATAAGACGAAATATAAAAACCCTGCTGGCAATGAATTGACATGGGTTGATCAACATCCCAAAAATATTAACCGGGATATTGAGAACTTTATGAATAGCTCAGATGTTGGAAAGGCAACTGAAGCAAAAGTAGCTGGCTTTTTAAAAGAAGAACGGGAAGTCACTGGTTTTGGACAAAAAATTTTAAAGAAAGATGGTCAATTTGCAGATGATTTAGATGTAGTTACAAAAAATGAATTAATTGAGGTTAAGGCTTCAATCAAAGCAGTTAAAGAAGGACAACTTGAGAAAATGACAATTACGACTGATAAGCTTTATTTTAATCCAGAACAGAAGAAAGTTATACTTTATATCGATAAGCCTTTGGGCAATCTATCTCAAAGTAATATAGTAAAATTAGATAATATCAAGAAGCTAGGAGTAACTGTTGTAAATTCCTTAGAGGAATTAAGAAAGGTGGTTAAGTGATGGGAAGTTCGGCTTTTATTTTAATAGAACGAGAAAAATATACACCTGAGAAATTACTGGGAGATGCAATCGTAGCTGCCTTTCATGCAGATGCTGAATTATATTTTGACAATGATAAAAAATATAAGAACGAACAGTTTTTTTCAACAACTCTAAATATATCTTATAACCCACTGGGTGCTGAAAATAACCAGCAGTTTATATTCTATATTGACGGAATTGATAATTACGAAATTAATTATGAGCATGATGAAGATATTAGTGGATTAGATTCAAGCTTGTCCTTGTATCAAGTAGGATGTATTGAAGATGTTTATGGTGTTGAAGAGCTAATTTTTCGATTTATATATGAATATCTCAAGCTAAATCCTACTGACTATTTTTGGATTCCTGATTATGATTGGGTTTACAGTTGGGAAGATATGCAGAAGTTCAGATCTCTGTCCTATGATCCAAACTGGTGCTATAAAAATCCTAAATCAATATAATTCACAACGATTAATGAATATCTATAAGCTTGCTCCTTTAACAATAAAATGGGAGCAAGCTTTTTTCATAGTAATTTATCTGATAAAGAAGATAATTTGCATGCACCTAAGAATTAAGAGGCGGGTTTAAACAGGAGAGTCTTCAATCAGGCTACTAACTTAGCGATATGGGTAAAGTATACGGAAGGTGCGTGAATGTTATGAACTATGATACATTCTTAAAATTATGGGAAGAACAAAATAGTCTAATGAGACTATTGTTCTGTGAAAATAAAGTGTTAGACTGAAAAACAAAGCATTAGACCGTGAAAAATAAAGTTGTAGACTGGCAGCCGGCATTAGCCAATGGGAAGGATAACGCAACCATTAGATGGACTTATGGTTCTCATATGATACAATTTATCCCAGAAGTATCTTCGCGGGTTAATGAAAAGCAGCGGTGATGAACTAATAGGAGACCAACACAAAAAAGTGGTAGTTTTATGGATATGCAATAGTTTACTATAGGATCTTATTCCTCGGTTCGTCTAGCCGATTGTAACGGAGATTCATGAAGTGCCTGGAGAGATGGAAATAAAAGTGTTGCCTGACAATGGACAGAGCGGGACTGGAAGAGCGAAAGTGGAGTGGCAAAGCCCATAAGCGTAGGTCACAGCTCATAATACGAACGGAGAACTATAGCTTAACCAAGAAATTACTGGAAAGTGCGGAAGATAATTTGGATCGCAATTCGCTGAAATCGAGCGGAGATTCACTTCGTAGACAACTGGTGGCACTACGCGCCGAATGGAACTTGGTACTAAAAGGAGGGGCAGGACACATGCAAGAAGAACAGGAAATATTCGCGGGCGACGGATATAACAGGTCGTACGCAATGGCTACGGGTCTGCCGATTTTGAATCTTAGGGGTAGCATACCGCGTGAAAGTAACGGCCAACTACCGTTTCCGTGGGTGACAACGGGCATCAGGATTGATAAAGAACAGATGTTGGAAACCGTTATGAAGCAAAAGACACTCGAGTATTTGTTTAATATGCAATTCAGTAAGGAGGAAATGACCGACCGCAATTTGGTTGTAGGCTGTTATGAATACAGGAATCCAAATGACAAGGAACAAATAATGCTATATGCGCTGGTTTCGTTGAAGGAATTTCTCGCGAGATACGGCGATGAACGGGCATTGGAGATTCTGATGCGAGTTGGCTGCACATACGAGAAGATTATGGAGGAATGTGATGAAGCCATTAAAGAACACTTTGCAGTGTTGCGCCGGTCACTTCATTTAAAGAATTTGAGGGACAAATATGATGTCGTTTACGAGTGGAGTGAAGAGGAAGGGGTAAAGACGTACATAATCAGATACACCAAATCGAGTTATACGAAGATTAAAGCTAAATCATTCGAAGAGTTGACCAAACTCTATGATGAGCAACGGAAGAAGGATGCGAAGAAGACGTTCGCGACTCTGGAACCGTTAGAAGCATTTATGCAAGCCTAAGAAAACCGCCCCTTTAAAGGGCGATTATTCAACATTTCATCGAACGAAGATTCGAGGAATATCCAGCGATAGAGAGGATTCTCGACAGTCGCATCGGAAATTGCTGACCCGTACGCCAGATATGGTCGAATGGGGACTGATGGAAGACGTTGATCCAGCCGATTATTTCGGCAAAACCATAGAGGTAGAACGATTTAAGGCGATTGGAAGCCTAGCGATTCAGGGAGAAATTATCGCCTGGGCGTTTCTTACTGACGGCAGCCGATCGGCAGGACCGAAAGGGTTGTGGTTATCAACGGGGATGGCATGTTCTCGCTCCCCAGTGGCAAGCCGCTGCAGAGTATAAGTGGCAAGTCCTTCGAGGCGTGGCAGCGCGACTGCTGGATCGGTACGGCGGATGACAAGAACCTCATCTTATATCAAATAAACTTTATCAAAACAGCCAGTCTTATCGCATGAAATAATTTTGCACCACTTGTTACGCTAACAGAGAACGTTAGTTCAATAAACCAGCGGCAGTCTAGGACTTTATTTTCAGGTCCTTGACTGCCGCTAGTTTTATATTTGGGTCAGTCTAAAACTTATTATTCCAAGTCTGACGATTTAGCAATTCAGAATCAGCTTAGGACCAACAAATCCAGTCTAAATCTTTATTTTCATCGGACAACTATTAGAGAGGAGGGATTTAAGAATCAGAAATTTTTTATCATGGATTTGATAAGAGGTATTTTCGGTTATTTTCATTGTGGGCTGGGACTTGCAAAAATATTGGAGGCTTATAACAGATACAGTCTAAGAGGTTTTTTTAATTGGAGCTACATCTTTCCTTATCGGAGGTTTGGGGCTTTACTTCACAAGGCGCTATGAATCATCGGATAGGTTATTATAGATAGACAAATATTTTATTAAAGGAGTATACAATATTAACACCAAAACAAGAAGAGAGCCTCAGTAAGTTTATGAGTAAGATTCTGAGATATACACCAGAACAGTTTGGTTTGAGCTAGACCATGAGGGTTATTGTTACATTCAAGACCTGATTCAAGGGATAAGATCAGAGAATAGATGGGCCGATGTTAGTGAGTTGGGTATCAAGCAAGTAGTAAACTATTGTTCAAAGCAAAGATATGAGATTGTTAATGGGTACATAAGAGCTAATTATGGTCACAGTACAGACAGGTTAGATTATAAGGAGGCTACTCCACCAACCATTCTCTATCATGGTACAAACACAAAGGTAATCCATAATATTTTCAATGAAGGAATTAAGCCAATGGGTAGAAAGTATGTACATCTGTCGGAATCCCTTGAGTTTGCAATTTTAGCAGGCAAAAGACGTGGGGAACTAGTGATCCTCGAAGTAGACACAGAAAAGGCATTAGCCAATCAAGTAAAGTTTTATAAAGCCAATCATGGTGTTTGGCTTGCCGACCTTATATCCCCACAGTACTTAAAGAAGCTTGAATAAAGTGTAAACCTAGAACATTAACGATGATAAAGGGACTAGATGGAATGATTCGTCTAGTCTTTTTGATATAGCATGTTTTGCTATACATAAATAATCCTCCTATATTTTGAACGTATCCACGAGCGTCCACACTTACCCGCAAATGCCGCATAAAATATCCCGGGTAAACAAAGAGGAGGTGCATGTAATAACCATGATACACATGGAACCCGTACAAGTGGGTGAGCATACATTTATCGGAGTCGAGGTCAAACTGCCTAAAACAACGCTGCTGACTATCTCCAACTCCCGTGGTTACATCATGTGTGGTGCACTGGATGTTGGACTGCTCAATGAGCGGCTGGCGGATCGGAAAATTCTTGCCGCACGAGCTGTGGGGGTAAAAACGCTGAAAGAATTGTTGGAAGCGCCGATGGAATCGGTGACGACAGAAGCGGAGCAGCTGGGGATTAAGCCGGGGATGCCAGGCTACGAAGCATTATTGAAACTGGTGTAATGAAGCCTATGTGCACATGTTGTATAAAAGTAGAGGAACAAGAAACGAAAAAAACCGGACTTTTTGGCTCCGGTTTTTTTCTATAAAAAGTTTTATTCTATCGAGTAGAATCATTTGACTTATATACGAACTATATAACCTGCAAGAACAATTATTCGGCAAACAAATTGGTCAGACTCTCGCTAAAGGGTGCTTGTACAATTCCTTTTTCGGTAATGATGGCGGTAATGTACTCATGAGGTGTAACATCGAAAGCTGGGTTGTAGACTTTGATGCCCTGCGGGGCGGTCCTTTTACCAAAGCTTTCAGTAACTTCCTCCGCAGAACGCTCCTCGATCGGAATATCTGCGCCTGTTGCGGTCTGCAAATCAATGGTAGATAGTGGGGAAGCGACATAAAAAGGAATGCCATGCGCCTTCGCTAGCACAGCTAGACTGTAGGTGCCGATTTTGTTGGCCACATCGCCATTAGCAGCGACTCTATCTGTGCCGACAATAACGGCCTGTACCCATCCTTTGGACATCACCATGCCCGCCATATTGTCACAGAGCAGGGTGACATCAATGCCTGCCTGCTGAAGCTCGAAAGCGGTCAGGCGCGCACCTTGCAGCACGGGGCGGGTTTCGTCGGCAAATACTTTGAGGTGGATGCCATTCTCTTGCGCTAGGTACATCGGCGCGAGCGCTGTTCCGTATTTGGCTGTCGCCAATCCGCCTGCATTGCAGTGAGTGAGTACGCCCATCCCGTCCTCGAACAGAGGTAAAGCATGGATGCCGATCTGGCGACATACTTCTTCATCCTCTGCCTGAATGGCTATGGCTTCACGCTCCAGCCCGGCATTCCAGTCTTCGACCTGGCCTCCGGCAGCTTCAACGATGAGTTCCCCGGCCCGCTTCTTCATGCGGTCCAGAGCCCAGAAGAGGTTCACGGCTGTCGGCCGTGAAGTAGCCAAATGTTCGCACACGGCATGTACATGCTCCAGCCACCCAGCAACGTCGGTGCCGTCGTAGGCGGTAGCTCCTAGCACAACGCCGTAGGCCGCAGCCATCCCGATGGCAGGCGCACCGCGTACCTTCATGGCATGGATGCCGTCCCATACTTCCTCGGCCGTGAATAAATCCAGCATGACAATCGTTTCGGGCAGCAAACGTTGATCCAACATGGACAAGCAGTTGCCTTTCCACACCAGCGAAGATAGAGCCTGCCTGTACACTGCAGCTTTCCCGGAGGTTACGGGTGCCGGATCTTTTTTTTCACTCATATTCATTAAGCTCCTTTAGTTTGGGCAGCTGTTGCTGTCCGAACAATGTCTCCCAGTTCCCGAATCGAATGAAGCTCGCGATTGCGAAGAACCAAGGATTTACCGATAGATAACGCCAGACGTTCCGCAGCTTCCTTGATAGCAGGATCGGCAATGGTGTCGATATCTGCCACATGCGACAGGCTGATGATACGGCGAATCACTTTGCACCCTGCAAAACCAATCGTATCTTGCAGTACTTTCTGGAGATACAAGTCCTGATATCCCGCTGTACGTGCCATATGATCGGTGACATGCTCGTCCCACAGTTTACGGAACCTACCCTCAAACTGCTCCCATACCTGAATGGCAGTCTCCAGAAGCCAGTCACGTCTTTCCTTTAGAGCTTTCTCGCCAGAGGTCCATCCGGGCTGAGCTGCGTAGTTCAACAGCAGATTGGCGATCACCGCTCCGATGTCAAAGCCCATGGGGCCGTAGTAGGCAAATTCAGGATCAATGACTTTAGTCGATTCGGTCGTTACGAAAATGCTGCCAGTATGAAGGTCACCGTGCAGAAGCGCTTCGGTTCGTGTCAAAAACTTTTCTCGCAGCAAAGCCACTTCCAAGTGAAGCACTTGATCTGTACGTAGCGCCTCTGCTTCGTCTTCGATGTAGGCACCATAGTTGTTATTATCTGAGAACCGATACGGTTCATCCAGAATCAGATCTTCAGTTATTTTGCAGAGATCTGGGTTGATAAAGCGTTTAACCAGATCTTTTTTGTCCTGCTGATTCATGCCCAAATCTGAGGTGAAGAAGAGCGTGCGTGCCAGAAACTCCCCAATATGATTAGCGAAATATGGATAGGTGTTTCCTTCTATTAGTCCCTTGCGCATGATGGTGTGTGAGCTAAGATCCTCCATCACGGTCAACGCAAGCTCATCGTCATACGCCAGTACCGCAGGAACCAATTCGGGGCAAATATGGTGTTCCTGCTGAAGTGCCTCGCGTTCAATACGGGCACGATCCAGTGAAAGCGGCCAGGATTCACCCACAATTTTTACATAGGGAAGTGCCTGCTTGGCAATGATACTCTTGTTAGATTTAGAATCCGTAATGTGAAAAACCAGATTTAGGTTACCATCACCGATTTCTCGGCATTCCAGACGGGCATCCTGACTAAAAAATCCGGGGATGTTCTTCACGAATTCGATTGCTTCTTCGGTCGTTAAAGGATGATATTGGGACAACGAAGTCACCTCCATAAATTGTGCGCATGTAAATAGTTAAAAAATATCACAAGATTAAACCAAGTATTTTGATAGGATAGAGAAAGTATAACGAAAAACATTGAAGTTTTGTACATTTTTTTTATGGGGATTGAAAGAGGAAGAAAGGAGTACTCTTCTTTTTGTTTCGACTCCGTATAGTAAGGGTAAATATGAAACAGACGTCCGGCAGGTGATATTAGGATGCCCGCTGGCGTCTTACCGTCAGTAATGACGGTGATGGATACGTAAACGTTCCTGAAAATCAATTTGATGAAAAAGGAAGGGATTTATGATGGCTAAAACAACAAGTAACTCGAAAAATACGCAAACAAAGTCGGTGGAGGAACTTTTAAACCGTCAAGTCGCTAACCTCAATGTGTTATATGTAAAAATTCATAACTATCACTGGTATGTGAAAGGCTCCAGTTTTTACACACTCCATGTTAAATTTGAAGAGTTATATAATGAAGTGACATTGAAAATGGACGAGATCGCCGAGCGCCTGCTTGCGTTGAAAGGTTCTCCTTCCGCAACGTTGAAGGAATATCTGGAGCTGTCCTCGATTCACGAGGCAAATGGCAATGAAGATGCTCCGAAAATGGTGCAAACCCTGATCGAGGATTTTGCGACTATATGCGAGGAGTTTCAGGAAGGTATTGAACTGGCAGAAAGCAATTCCGACCAGCCTACTGCAGATTTGCTGATCGGTTATAAAGCGGATCTGGAGAAACATATGTGGATGCTTCGCTCTTATCTGGGCTAACTCAGCAGGATTTCGCTAATCGCCCAATGCTTAGTTCTGGGAATTTGATTCCACATCCATAGAGATCGATTTGCGTTCTGAAAATAAACCCTTTACATGTAAAACGCTACTGACGTCATGCTGTCAGTAGCGTTTTTATGGCTAAAAAGAGATCATTCACCTCATGTTTTTAGTACAAATTTATAGTAATATGGCCATTCGTAGGATATATTTTGCCATTTGTGTGCTTGGTAGGGTGAACATTTTATGAAGAAAGTTGGATAACGTGTGTCTGTTGGTTGCACCCTCCAAGATATTTATTATAAAATAACTTGAGAATCATTGAGAATCAGTTTAGAATGATTATAAATAAATTTTTAAATATTATGTTTGCTTGAAATCAGGGGGCTCCCCTGTTTAAATATACTTTCTGATTTCGACACCACACTACAATTTTTGGAGGGTATTGCGAATATGGCTACAAACTTTAAGATTGAAGGTCTCAAAGCGACCATTGAAGGCAAGGAAATTTTGAAAGGTATTAACCTCGAAATGAAGGGCGGAGAAATCCATGCCATCATGGGTCCTAACGGAACGGGTAAAAGTACATTGGCGTCTGCTTTGATGGGTCATCCTAAATATGAAGTCACAGATGGCAAAGTAACTTTGGATGGAGAAGACGTGCTGGACATGGAAGTGGATGAGCGTGCACGTGCGGGATTGTTCCTGGCCATGCAGTATCCGAGTGAAATTGCAGGGGTAACGAACTCCGACTTTTTGCGTAGTGCAATCAACGCACGTCGTGAAGAAGGACAAGAGATTTCCCTGATCAAGTTTATCCGTCAAATGGAAAGCAAAATGAAGGAGCTTGAAATGAACCCAGAGTTTGCTCACCGTTACCTGAACGAAGGCTTCTCTGGTGGTGAGAAAAAACGGAATGAAATTTTGCAAATGATGATGATTGATCCGAAAATTGTCATTCTTGATGAAATCGACTCCGGTCTGGATATCGATGCTTTGAGAATCGTGGCTAGCGGTGTCAACGCTATGCGTTCCGAGGAGCGTGGCTTCCTTATCATTACTCACTATCAACGTCTGTTAAACTACGTTAAACCAGATTATGTACATGTGATGATGCAAGGACGTATCGTTAAATCCGGTGGTCCTGAGCTTGCTGAGCGTCTGGAAGCAGACGGTTACGACTGGATCAAGGAAGAGCTTGGTATCGTTGATGAAACTGTAGGACAAGAGGCGTAAGCCGGAAGCGAGGAGGAAAACTAATGACTACACAAACAATCCTTCCGGTAGATTCCGAGCAACTGCGTGTTCTGTCCGAACGTAACGGCGAACCATCTTGGCTGGCCGAAGACAGACAAAAAGCACTTGAGCTTGCAGGCAAACTGGAGCTTCCGGTATTTGAAAAAACAAAAATCGAACGTTGGAAATTAAACGATTACGGTCAACATAAACAGAGCGAGGTCATTGCATCGATAGGGCAGGTTCCTGCAGCCATTGCTGATCTGGTCAAAGAGCAACAGGAGGGCGGTCTGATTATTCAGCGCAACTCCGGCGCGGTATATGTGAAGCTGAGCGAGGAATTGGCGGCGCAAGGCGTCATTTTCACGGATTTACAAACAGCGGTTAAAGAGCATGCTGATTTGGTTAAAGCTCATCTGAACACAGTTATTAAGGCTGAAGAAAATTCATTGTCTGCATTGCATGCAGCACTCTGGAACGGTGGAGTATTTGCTTATGTGCCTAAAAATGTAGAGTTGAACGTTCCGCTTCAAGCTGTATTCCTGACGGACGATGCGACTGCAACATTTGCACCGCATGTGCTGCTCATTGTTGAAAGCCACAGTTCCGTGACGTACGTAGACAACTATGTATCTGCGGATTTGGCGGCACCTGTTCTTCATAACGGTGCGGTAGAAGTTGTTGCAAATGCAGGAGCTAAAGTACGTTATGCGACAGTCCATCAGTTTGGAGAGCAAGTAACGGATATTTCGATTCGTCGTGCCACGTTGGGAAATGACGCAGCTATCGAATGGATTGTGGGCGAAATGAACAATGGTAATACAGCAAGCAATACCATGTCTGTGCTCAAAGGTAATGGCTCCAATTCGGATGCCAAGATCATTGCTGTAGGTTCTGGCTCACAAAAGCTGAACTATACGACACAAGCACAGCATTTTGGTAAAAATTCCGCCAGTCAGATGATTACGCGCGCAGTAATGCGTGAAGAAGCGTCTTCCATCATTAACGGAATTACAAAAATTGAAAAAGGTGCTACCAAAGCAGACGGTCAGCAAACGGAACGTGTTCTGATGCTCAGCCCGAAAGCGCGTGGTGACGCTAACCCGATCCTGCTGATTGATGAAGATGATGTAACGGCAGGTCACGCAGCATCGGTTGGTCAGGTAAACCGTGAACAAGTGTATTACTTGATGTCCCGCGGGATTAGCCGTGCAGAAGCTGAACGTCTGATTATTTATGGCTTCTTGGCACCTGTCGTATCTGAAATTCCGCTTGAAGGACTTCAACATCAGCTGCAGAGCCTTGTTGAAAGGAAGTTAGGCCAATGAATACTGCATTGATCCGTGAACAATTCCCGATTTTACATCAGGAGATTAACGGTCATCCGCTGGTTTATTTGGATAATGCGGCCACTTCGCAAAAACCGCTAGCGGTCATCGAGGCGATCAAGCACTACTACGAATATGATAATTCAAATGTTCACCGTGGTGTGCATACCTTGGGTAGCCGCGCAACGGATGCTTATGAAGGTGCGCGGGAGAAGGTAGCCCGCTTTCTGAATGCAAAGCGCAGTCAGGAAATTATTTTTACAAGAGGAACAACAACGGCGCTGAATCTGGTCGCTTCTTCCTATGGCAGGGCTAATTGCCAGGCAGGTGATGAAATTGTCATCACACAAATGGAGCATCACAGTAATCTGATTCCGTGGCAACAGGTAGCCAAAGCCACAGGCGCGACTTTGAAATATATTCCACTTCAAGAGGATGGTAGCGTTGATCTTGCTGATGTGGAGAATACCATTACAGAAAACACGAAAATTGTAGCGATTGCGCATGTCTCCAATGTGCTTGGTGTTGTGAACCCTGTCAAAGAGATTGCAGCTATTGCCCATCGCAAAGGCGCAGTCATCGTTATAGACGGTGCACAAAGCACACCACATATGAAAGTAGACGTGCAAGACATCGATGCTGACTTTTATGCCTTTTCGGGTCACAAAATGTGTGCTCCTACTGGGATCGGAGCACTGTACGGCAAGAAGGCGCTGCTGGAGGATATGGAGCCCATTGAGTTCGGCGGGGAAATGATCGACGATGTGGGATTGTATGAATCCACATGGAAGGAGCTGCCTTGGAAATTCGAAGGTGGAACTCCGATTATCGCCGGAGCTGTTGGCTTGGGAGCTGCCATTGATTTTCTGGAAAGCATCGGACTGGACGCCATTGCGCAGCATGAAAGCCGTCTGTCCAACTATGCCCTCAAACGTCTCCGTGAAGTGGAGGGGTTGACGATTTACGGACCTGCAGAACGTCATGTCGGGCTCGTAACCTTTAACCTGGATGATGTGCATCCGCATGATGTAGCTACTGTACTGGATAGCAAAGGGGTAGCTATACGTGCGGGGCATCATTGCTGCCAGCCGTTAATGCGCTGGCTGAAAGCCAGTGCAACTGCACGTGCTAGCTTTTATCTCTATAACACGGAAGAAGAAGTCGACGCTCTGGTCAGCGCCTTAATCCAAACAAAGGAGTATTTTGGCGATGCAACTTGATGACTTGTACCGACGCGTGATTATGGATCATTATAAAAATCCGCGCAATCGCGGACGTTTTGAGGACGATGCCGTTACGGTGGATTTGAATAATCCTACATGTGGTGACCGGATTTCTCTTCAACTCAAAACGAAAGACGGCGTGGTCGAAGATGCCCGTTTTACTGGCGAAGGCTGCTCGATTAGTATGTCCTCAGCTTCGATGATGACAGAAGCGGTCAAAGGAAAAACGATTGATCAGGCACTGGATATGGCGAGCCGCTTCTCTTCTTTAATGAAGGGAGAAGCCGTCGAATTCGATGATTATGAAGAATTGGAAGCTTTGTCAGGCGTAAATAAGTTCCCGGCCCGCATCAAATGTGCAACACTGGCTTGGAACGCGCTGCGCAAAGGGATTGATGAAGATAAATAATTTAAATAGAACAGAGGAGGTTTGAGAAACATGGCCAAGAAAGCACCGGAAATGGAAGAGTATAAATATGGCTTTCGTGACGAGCACAAGTCCATTTTCCAAACAGGTAAGGGTCTCACTCCGGAAATTGTAAAGGAAATCTCCAAAATTAAGGATGAGCCAGAATGGATGCTGGAGTTCCGTCTGAAAGCACTGAAACAGTTTGAAAAAATGCCAATGCCAAACTGGGGCGGAGATATGGATGAACTGGATTTCAACGATATCCAGTACTATGTAAGACCTTCCGAGAAACAAGGGAAGACATGGGAAGAAGTTCCGACGGAAATTAAAGAAACCTTTGATAAATTGGGTATTCCTGAGGCGGAGCAAAAGTTTTTGGCTGGTGTATCCGCACAGTATGAATCGGAAGTTGTCTACCACAGTATGCAAAAGGAACTGGAAGATCAGGGCGTTATTTTCATGGATACCGATACGGCGTTGCGTGAGCATCCTGAGATTCTGAAAGAGTATTTTGCAACAGTTGTACCTCCTGCGGACAATAAGTTTGCAGCACTGAATAGTGCGGTATGGTCAGGCGGAAGCTTCATCTATGTACCAAAAGGTGTGAAATGTGAAGTTCCATTGCAGGCTTACTTCCGTATCAACTCGGAAAACATGGGTCAATTCGAGCGTACGCTCATTATTGCTGACGAAGACAGCTTTGTTCATTATGTAGAAGGCTGTACGGCTCCAATTTACAGCACGAACTCGCTGCATAGTGCGGTGGTGGAAATTATTTGTAAGAAGAACGCACGTGTTCGTTATACAACGATCCAGAACTGGGCACCAAACATCTATAACCTGGTAACCAAACGTGCGGTTGCTGAAGAGAATGCAACGATGGAATGGGTCGATGGTAACATCGGTTCCAAGTTGACGATGAAGTATCCAGCCGTTGTATTGAAAGGCCGTGGAGCGAAAGGTATGGTCTTGTCCATCGCTGTTGCAGGCAAAGGCCAGCATCAGGATGCAGGTGCGAAAATGATTCACTTGGCACCAGACACCACCTCCACAATTGTATCCAAGTCGATCAGTAAGCACGGCGGTAAAGTAACGTATCGCGGATTAGCTTCATTCGGTCGTCAGGCTCAAGGTGCAAAATCAAATATCAAGTGTGATACGTTGATTTTGGATAATCAATCAACTTCAGATACTATTCCTTATAATGAAATTATGAATGACGACATCACGCTTGAGCACGAAGCAACAGTTTCCAAGGTATCGGAAGATCAGCTGTTCTATCTGATGAGCCGTGGTTTGACTGAAGCAGAGGCAACGCAAATGATCGTTATGGGCTTTATTGAGCCGTTCACCAAAGAACTGCCGATGGAATATGCGGTAGAGATGAATCGTTTGATCAAGTTTGAAATGGAAGGTTCCATCGGTTAAAACGCAGTAATCCTTGGCGTGACAAGGTACTTGAGGTAATTAAAGCTGTTAGATCGGAGTCGTGCCGATTTATGCTGACTCGGATTTTCTCTAGTATAGAAGGCGAACTTTTTAAGTTCGTCTTCTTTTATTTTTTCTGTGATGCCTAAGTCCATAAGCCTTCTTTCTACTACATAAAAAAATTATGCTCAGGACTGCGGATAGTTGCCTAGCACTTATGTATGTTTGCTTAATAGGATGTTATGAGTGACATAAACATAAGGAGGCATACCATCGATGCAGAAGAATAAAACTGGAGTGGAGAAGAAAACCCTCTCTTCTAAACAGGCACAGAGGCATGTACATGAATTTGAAGGTAGTACCAAACTGGCTGAAGAAGGCGCAGACCGACATAACCACCGCTTTGCAGGTGTTACTGGGCAAGCGATTCGAGTTGGAAGAAGTCATGTCCATGAAATCGATCTTACAAAAACTGATTTCGTGAACCACTTTCATAATCTGAAAAAAATTAGAACAGGACCAGCTATTCCAGTCGGAAATGGAAAACACGTACATTTTGTTACGGGCCAAACTACATTAAATGATGGCCATGTACACCAGTTTAATTTTGCAACATTGATTCAGGCACCTCTTATTTAATGAACGGTGGTTTGACCGAAGCTGAGGTAACACAAATGATTGTTATACACATCTGCTCATAAAGAATGAGAGCATCGTCTTCGATTTTTCGGTGATGTGTAAATTACTCGAAATAAATCAAAAAGCTCTGCTAACCATAAATGGTCGGCAGGGCTTTTTAGTCTTACATTGATTCTGTACTTCTTGATTAATGACCGGCTATGATTTTATGCCTTATGATAAGCCGCCTTATTCGAATTTTAAGTATATATTTTTTGTTTCATTTTTATGGTCAGTGTCACCAATTAGCAATCTTTAATGTTGGGCAGCTCGTCTGCTACTTGTTTATTTATCTGAAGTTTTATGGTCTAAGTCATGATGTAATTCGGTTGCTGGTATTTTGGCACTATAGATTTGACCTTTGGCAACAGGGTTAGAGATGTATACATAGCTCCCGCTTCCATCCGGTGCGCTTCCTGTTGCCCATAAACCTTCACTAGATTCTTCGCCTTCAGACAAATTCCAAAACTCATAAGCTTCAGGCTGAGACTCTTGCTCTGCTTCAGGAGGAAAAGAAGCCGGGACCACAACACCGTTTTTTTCTTCTAATTCTTGGATTGCCGCCATCCATTGATACTGGTGATAGCGGTCACGTGCTAGCATTTTCCGTAGTGTAGCTCTGACGCTTTCATCTTGTGTCATATGATATAGCCTTGCTACCTGCAATCGACCCTGACTCTCTGCGTGCAAATTGGACCGCATATCCGCCAATAGGTTGCCACTTGCGACAATATAAGAGCCGTTCCATGGAACTCCATTTGAATTACTAGGTAATCCGCCAAGACCGCTGACCAGCAAGTGCTGCGGGTTAATTCCCCCCATAATGGCAGCTGTAACAGGGTCTTTTGCAGCTTGTTCTTGATCTTCTGGTTTAGCTCCATCAAGTAGTTGACTAATTAGAGCACACAGCATCTCCACATGCCCTACTTCTTCAGTTCCAATGTCCATTAGCATATCTTTATATTTTTCCTCACCGCGACAGTTAAACCCTTGAAATAAATATTGCATCATCACGGTCATTTCTCCAAATTGCCCCCCCAAAACTTCTTGTACCTGCCGGGCAAAAAGAGGATCAGGACGCTCTACTTTCACTTCAAACTGCAACTCTTTTTGATGTCTAAACATAATTACTCCTCCTATAGTAAAGCAGCTTAGTGAATTCTAACTGTATTTAACCTTTTCAAGATGTAATAAAACGAGGATCAGCATAACAACATTCTGATAGGAGTTTTTATATTTAACTATCTGTTTGTTTGGTTTGTATAAAAATTATTAAAGAGGGAAGCATATGTTTCACTTTAAAATAAAGAGTTCAAGGAGGATTTTTGCATTGTATTTTTATAAAGAAGATTTAATTAACTTAATAGTACCTGATAAGCCCGACCCGGCTGCTGCTAAAGTGATTCAAGAAGTATTAGGTGGTCGCTTCGGAGAAATGCGTACCATGATGCAGTTTTTCTTTCAAAGTAATAATTTTCGTGGTAATGCTGTGCAGTATAGGGACTTGATACGGGGAGTTTTTCTAGAGGAGCTTAGTCATGTTGAACTGGTCCAACATACTATAAATCAACTTCTGACTGGCTCAGGCGCAGACCAAGCCGGCGATGCCGGAATTGATCATGCTCCTTTAGATGAGGCGATAAAACACGCAAATCCTCATCATTTTATTATGGGAGCTCAAAGTTCCTTACCTGTTGATGCAAGTGGAAATCCTTGGCTAGGTAGTTATGTTTATTCCCACGGCAATCTGATTAGTGATTTGCTTGATAATCTCGTACTCGAATCTACAGGGGTTCTGCAAAAATCCCGAATTTACGAAATGAGCTCGAACAAAACATTCCGGGAAACGTTGGCTTTTTTGATTGTGCGGGATAATGCTCATCAAAATGCGTTTGCTAAAGCTTTAGAGACACTTGGAGTTGATTGGGGAAAATTGTTCCCGGTTCCAAACTACGATATTAACAAGTATCCAGAATGCCGGAAGTATGTTGAAATGGGCTTTCACAATGCACAGTTTAATTTTCGATTGGATTCTACCCGTATTGGAGAAATATTCAATGGGCAAACTCCAAGCAGAAACGGTGGGGATTTGAGTGTAGTGGATCCTCCAGAAGGTTTTCCTCTTCCGTATATGCCTGAATTGCCTAATGAACATAGCCCAGGTCTGCATGATCTTAACACTTAGGTTTAAACAAATAAGTAAGGATAGTAGCTAGGTTAATGTCCGTAACATAAAAAGAGGCTGTCCTTCGTAAAGAACCTACGAATCAAGGACAGTCTCTTTTTATTCGCGTAGCCTGTGCTTCGGCAAAACATTTCGTTCTACCGAAGTAACGCCGGGAGGCAGTAGTAGTGGATCAGGATTCCAAATAAATCTCATCAATGGATACATGGCGTTCTCTAGACAAATCTACATATTCATCATCATTAATTCTCACTAAGGGTCTGAAGTAATCAGCAGGATTATTTAGAATAATCGTTCCTGTCTGACCTGTAGTCAGCAGAACCTGCTTATTAATGAAATTAGGAAGCATGTGTCTGATGAACACTTGGGTAGCTTCTGGGTTTAGATGTCCAAAACTCATGCTGTGCAGCTCACGTAATACGGTGAGCAGCTCCTGCTTCGTCTGGTACACACGATTGGAAATCATCGCGCTATACACGTCGGCAATAGCTGTTATGCTGGCAAAAGGATGAATATCTTCCTTGAACAGTCCATGGGGATATCCACTTCCATCTTCACGCTCGTGATGCTGCAGGGCGACAATTGCAGAAATCTCATCGCTGGTTGAATTGCGAATAATATCATAGCCATATAGCGAATGTTTTTTCATCTCATGGAATTCTTCGGGTGTCAGTTTATCCGGTTTGTTCAAAATTTCATCCGGTATCATGGACTTGCCTATATCATGTAAGTATCCAGCTTTACCGGCGGCATATGCTACTTCTTCCGTATATCCAAGCCATGTGGCAATGTAATATGACAGTACGCCTACTTGGAGAGAATGATTATAGGTATAGTGATCTCCCCGTTCCATAATTAATAGCAGAGATACGACATCTTTTTGACGAGCCAGCTCTGAAACGAGAGGGCCGAACAGCTCATCCACTCGATATTCATCAAATTTTCCAGTTGAGGAGGCTTCGAGAAACATGCTTTCAAAGCCACTGATCGTCTGCTCCATGAGAGGAACCGCACGTTTGAGGGACTCGGGGGAAGCTGGGACATCGGGGGCAAAGTCAACCGGAATGCTCGCTGAACCGGCATCAATATCGATATAATCGACACCGTGCATAATGAGTTTGGAAATATCGTCATGCTGTAGCTCGGTGCCCTGAATCATGACAGGTACACCGTGCCCATTGTATGTATCGGATTTGAGGCGATCTCCCGGCTTGGCATCGGTAACGTGTACTCTCATGCGCTAACCTCCTTATTGTCGTAAATTTGTCGAAAATACGAAACAAACTTAATATATCAAGAATTAAATGGGATGACAACGACTAATTTACTATTATTCCAAGCTGTAAAATAGGTCCCAGGAACCCGTTTCCTATCAGATACCTACAGTAGATAACGTCAATACTTTTCACTATGTTTAGGATATGAGATTGCCCAGAGACTACAGCGAAGCTTAAGGACTATGTCCACTCATATGTACCATATTGCTAAATAACATGGTATGCTTAAACATTAGAAGCTCCAAAGTCGATATATATAAAGTATAGAGGAGGGCGGTTATGGAGATGACGATTCGGCAAACGTTGACCATTTTGCATACCAATGATATCCATAGTCATTTTGGCAGTATGCCTTCGATAGCCGCGATGATCGATGAACGAAGAGCCGCATCACGGGATGCGCTGCTTGTGCTCGACATAGGAGACCACATGGACCGGATGGCCCCCGAAACGGAAGGAACGCTCGGTGGGGCAAATGTGGATGTGATTAATCTAACAGGATACGATGCAATTACGATCGGTAACAATGAGGGACTGACTTTTACCCCGGATATGATTGAACAGGCATATGCGGGCATTCATTGTCCGGTCGTATGCGGCAATATGACAGAGCGTGCCACGGGGATGAGCCCTTCGTGGATGAAGGAATCCCTTATCGTAGATAAAGCAGGAATCAAGGTCGGTTTACTTGGTGTGACGGCTCCTTTTGTAGAGTTTTATCAATTGCTGGGTTGGGATGTGCTCAATCCGTTTGAGGTGCTGGGGAAGCAGATCGCGGCACTGAGAGAGCAGGTTGATGTTTTGGTCTTGATGTCGCACCTGGGTCTACCTTCCGATAAAAAATTAGCGTCACAGTTTCCTGAAATTGACGTTATCCTTGGAGGTCACACCCATCATGTGCTGGAGGAACCGCTTTGGATCGGAAAAACAGCTTTATGTGGGGCGGGTAAGTTCGGAACGCTGCTGGGTGAAGTGACACTAAGTCGTAACAATAGCCTCGAACCGTTTCGAGTCACGTCAGGCGGCGTAGTTCCTGTGGATCAGACACTACTGGACGAAAAAGTAGCATCGGCCATTGTGGTGCATCGCAGACAAGCAGAGCGCGCCATGGAGAGCACAGTTGCGGTGGCGGATCGGAAACTGGAGATCGCATATGATCAGGAATCCCCTTTCGGGAATATGCTGGCACAAGCGGTGTCCCATTTTACAGGAACAGAAATTGCCCTCGTCAATGCGGGACAACTGCTCGGCCCATTACCTCAAGGGGATATCAGCAAAGGAATACTACATTCCTTATGCCCTTCGCCGATTAATGCCTGTGTTATGAAGTTGCGGGGAAGAGATATTCGGTTGGCGCTGGAGCAGTCCTTGCTGCCTGAATTTACAGACAAGCCCATGACGGGGTTTGGCTTCAGAGGCAAAGTGCTTGGCACGATGTGTGTGGAAGGCTTGGCCATTCAGTATGACCCTGGCCGTGCTCCTTATGAAAAAGTGACGGACATTCGTGTAGCGGGTCAACCTTTGGAAGAGCATGAGGAATACACAGTGGGCACGTTGGATATGTTCACTTTCAAAGCAGGTTATGAGGTGCTTGCGAACGGAACAGATCTCCGATTTATGCTTCCAGAATTTTTACGGGATATGATTGAAATGGAGTTGAAGCGTCCGGGCGCGATGGAAGAATGTTTTGCAGCTAGGTGGCTTCAGGTATCAAAACAATCGGGAGAGGATTAAGCTGCGACTGGTACCTGTTACGTTATTGAGAGCCGGCATGAAGCTTGGCAAAAAAATTTACAATGAAAACGGAATGGTGCTGCTCTCGGAAGGTGTTGAGCTTACTTCGCGATTGATTGAACGTCTAGGCCAAGTCGGTATTGGATATGTATACATTGAGGATGCTGTGACAGAAGATATCGTCATTCCTGAGATGATCCATGAACAGACAAGGGCCGCGGCGCTACAGGAAATCAAAAAGCAGTTTCAAGGTTTATCATCCTACTCCGTAGATCATAAGCACAAATATTTTGGCAAGTCATTTTATAAGGTGATGGAATCCATTCTGGACGATATTGGAGGCCGTCAGGACGCCGTCATTATGTTGATGGATATTGGGGCCGCGGATCAGGATTTGTATCATCATTCTTTGAACGTATGTTTGTATTCACTAGTACTTGGAATTTCCAATGGCTACGATAATAACCAGCTCATGGAGCTGGGGATAGGTTCACTACTGCACGATATCGGTAAAATGAAAATTTCACCTCAAGTACTCTATAAGCCAGGTAAATTGACGGATGAGGAATATGAGCATATGAAAACACACACGGTGATCGGCTACAAGCTGCTCAAAGACGAACCTGGTATTCCCTTATTGTCGGCTCATTGTGCATTACAGCACCATGAGCGTATCGACGGCAGTGGATACCCACACGGTTGGAAAAAGGACCAGATCCACGAATATGCGAAATGGATCGGTCTGGCCGACTCGTACGACGCAATGACAGCAAGTCGGATATACAAACAGGCTTTGTTGCCCTATGAAGCGATGGAAGTGCTGTACGCGGGGGCAGGAACGTTATATGAGCAGCGAATGCTGGAAGCCTTTCGTGACTGTGTAGCTATTTACCCCCTGGGACTCTCTGTGATGCTCAACACGGGGGAAGAGGGGGTCGTAGTGCGTATACATCCCAAAATCCCGCAAAGACCCGTCATTCGCATTGTAAGGGACCGGGATGGGCAGGAAGTGAAGGCACCTTATGATGTGGATTTGTCCGTATCCCTCTCGGTTATGATTACAAACACATTGGGTGCTACTGTCGCCCCTTTCGGAGGAGTACACGTAGATTAGCAGATGATGTGGAAGAAAGTATGCAGACACTTTACACATCATGATATGATAATTATACGTCTTTTGAGGTTAATAACAGAAATAAGGTGAAAACATAATGACAGTTCTACAAAATAACACGCTACCCCAAATATCGCCAACCTATGATCCGTGGGACCCGATTGTCTCACTGCGTACACATGGTCGTCATTTGCTTACGAGTGTGGAGATGACCGTAACGCATCTATGTAATATGCGCTGTGAGCATTGCGCTGTTGGCGATATGCTGGTTATGAAGGAGGCCCCTTTCCTTCCGCTAGACCTAATGCTGAAGCGTTTGGATGAAGTCGAGCATCTGGAGACGATCAGTATTACAGGCGGGGAACCTGCCTTACTCGATAAAACAGTGGATGAAGTGATCGTTCCACTGTTGAAATATGCCAAGGAGCGCGGTATTCGCTCGCAAATCAACTCCAATCTGACGTTAGATATTCGCAGATATGAGAAGATGCTTCCTTATCTGGATGTGATGCATATTTCATTTAACTATTTGAATGCGGACGATTTTTATGAAGTGGGTTTTGCAAATACCGGCCGACCGACTCCACGTGCGGGTGCTGTTCGCCTGTATGAAAAAATGATGGAAAATGCCCGCAGATTGAGTGAAATGGGGATGTTCATTTCAGCTGAATCCATGATTAACTATCGGACACACACGAAGCTGGAGGGCATTCATCAATTAATCAACGAAATGGGATGCCGACGGCATGAGGTTCATCCAATGTACGCGTCGAATTTTGCCTCTGCTTTGCCTGTGCTTTCACTCGACGACATGCGGAACTCTATCCATAAGCTGCTGGATGTACGTAATCAGGACATGTGGATGTTGTTTGGCACATTACCGTTCTTTGCTTGTTCGGATCGGGAAGAAGACCGCAAACTGCTTCGACGCTTGCGTCAGGAACCGAATATTACGGTGCGTAATGATCCGGACGGAAGAAACCGTGTGAATGTGAATATGTTCACGGGTAGCGTGTATGTGACAGATTTTGCAGACATACCGGCTTTCGGAAATATTCAGGAAGATAGTCTGGACGATATTTTTGGTGAATGGCTGAATGAGCATCCGCTGAATCAGACTGTAAACTGTCATTGTGATGCCGCTGCCTGTTGTGGACCAAATCTGCTCGTGGCGGATATGTATTACAAAGGAATAGACTTTAAATCAAGAAAAGCATTACAACTATAGAAATGGGGAGTTCGTATTGGATGGTCATACCGAGTTTCATTGGGGATTGCTAGCTGTGAATCTCCTCTTGGTACTGCTGCTTGTCTTTCTAAATGGTGTATTTGTGGCCGCAGAATTTTCGCTGGTCAAAATGCGCCAATCCCGATTGACGCAGCTCCAAAGCGAGGGTCATCGCCTGGCAGGCTATGCGCTGAAGGTGAACCAAAAGTTGGATGCTTATCTGTCCGCCACCCAATTGGGCATTACGCTGGCTTCATTGGGCTTGGGTTGGATTGGAGAGCCAGCAATATCCGGCTACCTGATAGAGCCACTCATGCACAAACTCGGTGTAACTGACGGTACACTGATTACAACGGTATCTGTTATCGTCGGATTTTGTGTAATTACCTTTTTGCATATCGTATTAGGGGAACTGGCGCCAAAGTCCTTAGCGATTCAGAAGACCGAAGGTGTGGCGTTGTTTTTATCGGCGCCATTGCTGCTTTTTTATAAGGTCTTTCTGCCTGTGATCTGGGTATTGAATGCTGCGGCAAACTTACTGTTGCGTGCATTCGGCATTCAGCCGGCGAGTGAAGCCGAGGCGGCTCATTCGGAGGAAGAGATTCGTATATTGATGAATCAGAGCGCCAAAAGCGGTGTGATTGATAAGGACGAAATTAAGCTGATGGATAATATTTTTGATTTTTCCGACTTGCTTGCCCGAGAAATCATGCTGCCGCGTACAGATATGGATTGTTTGTATACGAATTTGTCGTTTAAGGAAAATCTCAAGATCATCAGCGAGACCAAGCATTCCCGTTACCCGGTAGCGGTTGAGGATAAAGACCAGATTATCGGTTTTGTCCATATTACGGATCTTCTGCTAGCTGAGCAGGGAGAGCAACTGGATCTGGCTTCGGTGGTACGTCCTATTTTGAATGTGCCGGAGTCCATGGAAGTGAGTCACGTGCTACGCCTTATGCAGAAAAAACATTCCCAAATGACTCTCGTGGTAGATGAGTACGGCGGAACGGCCGGGCTGCTGACAGCGGAGGAAATTTTGGAGGAAATCGTCGGGGATCTCTATGATGAATTTGAGGATGAACGCCCGAGTGTTGAAATGAAGGAGAACTTCATCTCTGTGGACGGTCGTATGCTCATTGAGGATGTCAATGATTTGACTGGAGTGAACATTGAAGACGACGAGGTGGATTCCATCGGGGGATGGCTGTTCAAGGAATTGGAGGGCATTCCGGTGAAAGGGAAGAAAATTGAGTTTTATAACCTTACCTTTGAGGTGGAGGAAGCAACAAGGCTTCGCATAATGAGAGTGAAGATTCACCGCAAGCCTGAGCCTGTGAGTTGAAGATGAGCTTTCTACCGATTGATTCCTAATCCACAGATATAGGTAAGATCAGTTCAGGTATGTAAGTTATTATAGAGTGCTGAAGAAAGAGCTTTTAGATCCACATACCGTGGTTTTAAAGGCTCTTTTTTGATTAGAAATAGTTCTATGGTTATTTTCTTGAACAATTATTTTTATCTGTGATTTTTTGTTCGAGACTTGGGCGATGCGGCATATGTTGAATAGTAAAACAGATGGATCAATCAAAGGAGGTCCCGGCCCGTGAAATTTCCACAGCAAGGTGAGTATGTCCCGTTTGTCGGCCCGTTCGATCCGTGTCCGCCCGTTCTGTGTAAGACTTATGTGCTTCCGCCAAACTTGTTTATACAATTTCAGCCCCCTGGTCTACCACAATTCAGTCCAGATGAGGCGCTGACGAAGGGAACGCTATGGCCTTTGCTTTACAGCCCTTATGAGCCTAGGAGAAACCAGGGGGGAGGCGAATAGAATGGAGAATCCAAATCAGGGTCAGTCCCCATTCCAATTCCAGCAGCAAAATCAGCATGAGAGCGGGCAGCAACAGCCGAATCCATATCAAAGCCCTTATTCAAATCCGTATCCATACCAGAACCAGTATCAGAACCAAACTCAGGGCTATAGTCAAGCCGGAAACCCGGCCCAAGGCTGCACGCCCCAAACCAAGCCAGTTGATGCCCAGTTTTATGCATTGCTGGAGAAGCTCCAAGCGGTGGATTTTGTGTTGGTGGAGCTGAATTTGTATCTGGATACGCACCCAGATGATTTACAGGCTATCGAACAGTTCAATAAGCTGACGCAGGAAAGAACGGCGATTGCTAATGAGTATCAGATGCTATATGGGCCTTTACAAAATTTTGGCCGTGCCTATTCCAAGTATCCTTGGGAGTGGAGTCAATCCCCTTGGCCGTGGCAGGTCTAGGTAGGTATAACCTTTTATAAAGGAGGAACATGAATGTGGGTATATGAGAAAAAACTGCAATATCCCGTACGTGTCAGCAAATGTGATCCTCATATGGCCAAACTGCTTATGGAGCAGTATGGTGGAGCGGATGGCGAACTGGCAGCGGCATTGCGCTATCTGAATCAGCGCTATACGATTCCCGATAAGGTAATTGGCGTACTGAACGACATAGGCACGGAGGAATTTGCGCACCTTGAAATGATTGCGACTATGATTTATAAGCTGACCAAGGATGCGAGCGTGGAGCAAATGAAGGCAGCTGGGCTAGGGGAATATTACGCGGCGCACGATCATGCGCTATATTATCAAAACGCCGGCGGTGTTCCTTTTACAGCGGCCTATATTCAAGCCAAAGGCGACCCGATTGCCGATCTATATGAGGACATAGCGGCAGAGGAAAAGGCTCGAGCTACATATCAGTGGCTGATTGATCTGACAGACGATGTGGATTTGCAGGATAGTCTGAAGTTTTTGCGTGAACGTGAAGTGATTCATTCGCTGCGTTTCCGTGAGTCAGTGGAAATTTTGAAGGGGGAAAGAGACCGGAAGAAAGTCTTCTAAGAAAGTTTTATACCATCAACGGTTTAAATTGTTAGCTTGTTCTATATATTATTACAAATAGGAAAGGCCATCTGCAAGCCTCAAGTGCAGGTGGCCCTTCTTTATTTTTTTACATTCACCTATCCCCTAATATGAATTGCTTGGAACGATGGATTTTTTGGCCGTCTGGACTAGAAACTGTGTTTTAATACAAAGCAGAGGATAGCCTTCCTCAATATTTAAATAGGCAGCCACATCAAAGGAGAAAATTCCATAACCACCGACAGAAAACTTATTTTTGTTCTAGCTGTGCAAAATATTGCTCGTTATATAAAACACTTGGATGAGTAGGATGGTGCAACTGAGCTATGCGATGATGCGATTTTGCCTTTTCAATGTCGCCGATTCGGTCGTAACACAGGCATAATTGCAAGTGTGGAAACCAGGTATAGTACGACGAATTGGTTAAGGCCATCACATCTTGTGGGGGCTCGATCAGCGTCGCCTGACGAAACCAGTAAATGGCTTGAGTATACTGCTCATCTTCAATGAACAAATTGCCAAAGGCACAGCAGAACTGGGCGCGTGGTACATCAAGGTTGAGTGTGCGAAGCAGTGCCATACGCTGCTCCTGTTTTTGACCCTGGTGAGCGTAGCAATCTGCTAGCTTAAAGCAAGCAGCAATCCGATCCTCAATCCATCCTTGATCGAGCCCCAGATAGTGTTCGTACTGCTGGATGGCTTCTAGTATGCGTCCGTTATCATATAGTTCATTAGCGAAGTAGTAGTGATCTCGCTCAGAAAATGCAGTGCCTTTCTCCCGGTGCTGGAGATAAATATGTAAATTACGGTCAGTGTAGGTACGTGTCTTTTTATGAGTCACTGCCATATTGCTGTGAAAGGTGCTGCCAGTCACATTCAGGAATTCGTGCACAAAGCCGATCCATCTGAATCTACGATCACGCCGCACAATTCGGTTTCTTTTGAGCTTATGCAGCGGCTGCCCCTGTTCATCTACAGATAGTACATAATCCATCGTAATGCTGTCATACGAGACGGTGGCTTGTTTTTTCCAGTCGAGAAATGCCAGTCGATCTTGCTCCTCTAGGATGTCATCAGCATCCAGCCAAAATTGATATTCCTGTGTTGCCTGATCAAACGCATAATTGCGGGCTGCGGAGAAATCATCGCACCATTCAAAATTGTATACCCGAGCATTGAATGATGCAGCGACCTCTTGGGTTCTGTCGGTAGAACCAGTATCAACGATAATGATTTCATCTACTAGGTCATGGACTGATTTCAGACAGGTATGAAGGGCTTCTTCTTCGTTTTTGACAATCATACATAAGCTGACAGTTACCATGCTCTTTGTCCCCCCCAAAAAACTTGGTATAATCTCCATTTTATTAGGATAGCTTGCTCATTATGTAGTAATTCCTATGGATCGTTTAGAGGATGTGTGATGATCATAAATTCAATCTTGCTCTAATAAATTAGAAAATCAAAGTCTGATATGAAGAGGAGGAGATTGTGCAAAATTCGATATTATCAAGTGCGACCGGGAAATAAATTTGATGGCTAAATGTAGTTAGAAAACCGGTAACAGAAAAAAAGGCAGTTAACTGGAGGGTAAGATTGTATTTTTGTATTGATGTCGTTTTCATTGATATTTCCAGGTGTAAGTCCATTCATACTACGTTCACTCCCATATCGCTTGGTCGCAATTATGGTATGTCTTAGGACATGGAGGGAGAACGGTTTATGAGGCTTCTACCTGATGGAGGCGTTGAATCATGCGTATACTAATCGGTAGCCCGGTGCACCAGAAGCCGGAAATATTGTCTTTATTTCTTCAAGCTTTGGAGCGACTGGAGGCACCTGACGTGCTGCCGGATTATTTATTTGTCGATGATAATGACAATCCGACTTCAAGCCAATGGCTTGCCGATTTTTCCAATCGGCTGCCGGGCAGGGTTTTACCCTTGTTGACAGGCTCACAGCAAGTAGAGAATCGAAGTGATGAGCACACTCATTATTGGCCGCCTGCCCTCGTCTGGAAAGTGGCTGGCTTTAAAAATCGTCTTATTGATTATGCACTTCAACATAATTATGACGCGCTGTTTTTGGTCGATTCTGACCTAATTCTTCATTCCCGTACCTTATGTAAGCTGGTGGAGGCGGAGAAGGATATTGTATCTGAGATTTTCTGGACACGCTGGCAGCCGGAGGGGCCTCTATTGCCTCAGGTGTGGGTTAGTGATGAATATAATTTGTTCCATCGTGAAGAAGGCGAAGTGTTGTCGGCAGAGGAGAGAGCACAACGCGAGTTGCATTTCATACACCAATTGCATGTTCCTGGTTTGTACGAGGTGGGTGGTCTAGGCGCTTGCACCCTAATCCGTAGACGTGCACTGGAAGCAGGGATTCACTTTGGTAAAATCAAAAACGTTTCCTATTGGGGAGAAGATCGACATTTTTGTATTCGAGCAGCTGCATATGGATTTCAACTTTTTGTGGATACACACTACCCGGCGATGCATCTGTACCGGGAAGCGGACCGAATGAAAGCAGAGCAGCTACTATTCGCCCTAAAGTATTTTACAACGAGTGCTGTTCATACGGACCATTCAGAACATTTAGCATATCTGGATCACTCCGATACTCCTACTAACTCTCCTGCCTTCAATCGTTCTGCATCATCAAGTCCCTCTAAGTTCCCTGAACCTCCTGTTATACCGTATGATCTCCGTGAGTCAGCTGTCTTTGCCAAGTACACTGCAGATTCTTTTGCTGTACCACAAACATTCTCTGGTCCACGACAAAGTGAACTTCATACGCCGCCTGTCTCCAAACCCAAATTGACGCTGACTATGACGGTATACAATGAGGCAGATCGCAAGCTCATTGACGTGCTGCGGAGTCATCGGGAATATATTGATGAAGCAGTCATTATTGATGATGGCAGTCAGGATGATAGCGGAGAGTTGTGCCGTGAGATCCTAAAGGGAATCCCACTGCGTTTAATACGCAATGAAACAGCTTCTTTTACCAATGAATTAGAGCTGCGTAAGCAGCAGTGGAGAGAGACGTTGGCTTCCTCTCCCGAATGGATATTAAACATGGACGCTGACGAAATGTTCGAATCCCGTTTTGCTCAAGGGGTACATTCGTTGTTAGCGGGAACGAAAGCGGATACGATTTGTTTCAGGTTGTTTGATATGTGGTCTTCCACGCATTACCGCGATGATGATTATTGGCAGGCTCATCAGTATTACCGTCCTTTTTTAATTCGATATAAGGAAGGGTTCCCTTATAAATGGAAGGAGCAGTCCTTGCACTGTGGGAGATTTCCCGAAAATGTGCTTGACCTACCAAGTGAAATCAGCAACTACCGCATCCAGCATTGGGGATGGTATACACATGCTATTCGCATGGCCAAATTTCAGCGGTACCAGTTGCTTGATCCAAGTGCTCGTTATGGCTGGAAAGAGCAATATGAATCTATTTTGGACCCGAACCCCCGACTCACGCTCTGGGTAGATCAGGACAACATAAATGTAGAAAAAGAAACTGCACCAGAATATGAAGCTGCTCACCAGGTGAACGACATGGATGTTGCCGAGATTTCGAGTGTCCAGGTTATTAATAATTCCGATCTGCAAATAAAAAGTGAAGCCAAGGACTTACTTTATAGTAAATGCAAACTGTGTGGCTCATCTGACACGGCAGTATTTCATAGCTATGAACGCTTTACCTTGATGGGATGCGGCTCCTGCGGATTGGTTTTTCGTAATGATGTGGATCATATACAGCCAGAAGATATGATTACAGAGATTTATAATGCCGAATGGGTTGCTATGCGGGATAGTGCAGCAGCGTCAACTTATGGAGATCATGCCCTTTTTGGACTCATGCTGCTGGATATGTTCAGTACCGGTAAAGGAAAATTGCTTGAGATTGGATCAGGTACCGGAGAATTTATCCATGCTGCCCTTCAAGCCGGATGGGATGCAGTGGGCATTGAACCTTCCATAGACTCGCGTGCTTACGCCAAATACAAATATGACGTGGATTTATTGCCGGGTTACTGGGGCGATGAAGCCGAAGAAGATACTCAAACCGAAGAAGCACATGAAATACAGGAATTGAATGAAGCACAAGAAGCAGAAGAAGATACTGATTTACCACTGGATCACAAATACGAGGCCGTAGCATGCTGGCATGTGCTGGAGCATATTGCGGACCCAGTTGCATTTTTGACAGATTTACGCGAACAGCTTCAACCTGACGGGACGATCTATATTACGGTGCCCAACAAAAATTCGTTCACCAATGAGGCTTATGGCGTTTACTCGCCTTTATTTACGGAGGAAGATCATTTGTATCATTATTCTGAGCATACGCTTGCGCTCTTACTGGCAAAGTCCGGCTTGCGCTCGGTGGCTTTGTTCACCCGCCAGCTTCCCTCTGGTTTAGATGCCTTGCTGCAAGCCCATCCTTTGTACGGTGAGCTTACCCTTACGGAGCAAATGGGATTGTTGGCCAAACTTCAAGGCGAGAAACGGGGTCATGAACTGTGCTGTGTCGCAAGGGTAATTTAGTCATCCCCAAAAGGAGGCAGTATCCATGAACATGTCTGATCCGTATCTGTCTCGCTTTTTTGTATATTCTGACCCCAACTCCTCCAACATGATTTACAGACTCCCCCAAAGCTGGTGGAGTCGCCCCTATGAGTATGAGTGGTGTCTCCAATTTATGTCTGGGCAAGATACAGTACTGGACGCAGCATGTGGAATCCCTCATCCATTCAAATTTGAGTTGGCCCGCCGTTGCGCTGAGGTCTATGCCTGCGATCTGGATATACGGATCGTTTCCGTGGATGCCATTTTGGCCGAGGTGCGGCGGGATATCGGAGAGGAGGCTGCCGAGCGCATTCAGGAGATTTTACCAGTTCGTCTCCACTCCGCACATGCCAATCTGACGGCTCTACCCTATGAAGATGCCAGTTTTGACAAAATTGTATGTATCTCGGTACTGGAGCATTTAACGCCTGATGAATCTTTGGCAGCCTTACGTGAATTTCACCGGACTTTACGGGATGACGGAATGCTTCTGCTGACGTTTGATTATCCTACAGTGGACTTATCAGCGATGGAGCAATGGATAGAGCAGGCGGGATTTTCGTATTGGAATGGTGTGGATCTCAAGCTTCCACGGGGTGCTTTACACACGGATATGTGGGGCGGTCTGCATTGTTTTAGGACTGTTTTAAAAAAATATAAGAGTTAGCGGTATGCGCAATGAGGTTTACACGGACCTCTCTTATTGCTTATCATGAGAGGGGTTAGAGTTGTAAACCTACATAGGAAAGGAATGACTGATAACTACATGAACAATGCACCTGTGTTGAAGAAACCTGAGGCTATGGTATTTGATATGGACGGTACACTTTTTCAGACGGAGACGCTATTGCTTCCTGCGTACCACAAGCTGTTTGATACGCTGCGCGCCGAAGGGCTTTATGAAGGAGAGACTCCTCCCGAGGAGCTTATTTTGAATAGTTTGGGTATGTTGCTGGATGAAATCTGGAGAAGAGTGATGCCGGAAGCCAGCGAAGCGGCCCACAGAAGAGCGGACGAGCTGCTGCTTCAGCTGGAGCTGGAGGGATTGAAGAGCGGAAGTCATGCCCTGTATCCACATGTAAAAGAAACACTCCAGTCCCTTCATGAGCAAGGTGTCCGATTGTTCGTAGCCAGCAACGGGCTGGAGGATTATGTAAAGGGGATCGCTGCTGCGTATGAAATGGTTCCCATTTTTGAAGGACTGTACAGCGCTGGGGAGTACAGCACGCTTTCCAAAGTGAATTTGCTGGAAATTCTGTTGAGCAAGCACGATATTTCGAATGTATGGATGGTAGGAGATCGCTCCTCAGATGTGGAAGCAGGCAAAAAGAACGGACAGACGGTGATCGGTTGTGCTTATGCTGGATTTGGCGTAAACGATGAGTTGAAGGGGTCTGATGCGATTATTACGGACTTTACGCAACTGCTTAAACTTTATAAAAACGCCGAGTAACTGTGAAACATAGGTTATTGGTTATAAATAGGCTTGACGTACCATATAATTAAAACATGCTAGCACTGTCGGGCAGACGAAAAAGAAAGGAAGGCAGCCACTTTACGCGGAGCCTTCCTTTGTCTTATTCTCAGTCTTACTCTCTGCTTTATCTTCTGTTTTATCTTCTGTTTTGTAGTCCGTCTGAGGCTTTGGATTAATTTGTGTGTGGTAGACCCATAAGGCATATTCCATGGGCTTGGCGATGGAACGGCGATAGGTATCTTTTTCTCCAATACGTGAAAATACCTCGCGGGCTGGTTTCGGGTTGACTTCCAGCACGTATATATGACCGTCCTTATTAATTGCCAAATCGAGCGCAAGCTCGCACAATGCCCCGTAGCTTTCTTCCAGATACGCAGCGATGTCCAGTCCGAGTTTTTCCCCCTGCTTGATGATTTTCTCTCTACGGCCCTCATCACGAATCCATTGCGTCAGCAATTGGTTCATCGGTACCGCCTTGCCTCCACCATGCAGGTTGGAAGTGACACTCCGATGTGCCCCGATTCGCCCGGCGCATCCGGTTAGCTCCCATACTCCTTGGCTATTTTTCTGCACCAGCATACGGTAATCATGGACCCTGCCATTCGGCAACTGCACAGGAATGCCTTCCTGAACAATGTAGTTATCCATGTTCCAGCTGCTCAGACGCGGCTCCAGACGGTCTAGACGTACCCGCTGCTGGGGAATAATATGGCGTTTGCGATTGCGGCCTTCAATCAGATACAGGCCCCCTTGCTTGTTAACAGGTTCAATACGTAAAATGCCGCGTCCTCCCGTACCGTTAATCGGCTTGAGGTACACTAATGAATTCTGTTTGAGCATCCGTTTTACACTATGAAATCCATTGAACAGCTCTGTTGCAGGCAAATGGGGGCGAAAGGCAGACCTTCTCGCAAGCTGCTGATGAATGACCCACTTGTTACTCAGCGGTCGGTTTAAATATACAAGGTCTGTATACTGCAATCGAAACTGCTTTAACTGACGATATCGTTCACTGCGCTGTACTCGGCAACGGTCGAAAATCATATCTGGGAACTCTCGCCACTTTCGGCTCCATTTTCCGCTATGTGGATCATAGATTTGGGCAAGGAGCAGCCTGCGATCCTTATGGACATCTGCTGGAGTAAATACATACATATCCAGTCCCAGTCTTTTCCCTTCTGCAATCATGCGCTCATATATATCACGTTCCTCCAATTGCTTCTTGTTGTTTAAATACAAGGTCATGATGCCTAGGACAGGTTTTGGCACAGCATTCCACCTTCCTCTGCCGTCTGCTTATCTTGGGATAACTCCCCGTGAAATATCAGCGTGGGTTTCCCGGTCGGTCCAGTCGTCATTTCATGCGCAACCAGTCCAGCGCGGAAACAGGTTTTGAGACTGGCCATATTGTCGGCGGCTACGCTGCACGTCAGACGGCGCAGCTGTTTGAGCTGGGCGGACAGCAGTCTAGCGCCCAGTCTGCGGCCCCGGTAAAGCGGACGAACAATTACGATGCAAGCATCCTTCCCGTAATTCAGAGCGAGGGAAAATCCCGCAATCCGCAGCCCCTTCTCCGTGCGCACATATGCGCACAGGAGGGAGGAACCAGGGGTGTTCAATTGCTCCGGCGTCAAAACAGCCAACTGCCGCAGAGCATTACGAGTAATGCGCATGCCCCCTGAGCTGCGGGCCAGAAACAGTAACTGTCGTCGTCTCAGCAGCCAGCTCCGGGCAGGCAAATGTTGAACATCGCTAATTTGCGGCATGATTCCACTTCCTTGATCATGATTTCATTCGTCCGGCCAAAAAGGAGCTGTACTGGAATATGCGTCTAAGCGACTTTTGGCGGATTTCCGGCTCGTCAAATTTCATCGGTTTGGCATTGGCTTCAAAAAACCAGAGGGTTCCGAGCGTATCCACGCCCAAATCCATGGACATTTCGCCATGGGAAAGACCGGATGCGCGTTCAATTTGACGTGCAATCTGTATGGCCGTACTTTTAACTTTGTTCAGTAGATCCGTGCTGTCCTCAGGCCCAAACAGTGAGGACAGTAGCTTGAACGGGTCCTCTACACTCCCGCCACGCGGGACATGTGTGGTAATGCTCCCTTTACCTGCCAGTCTGGCACCGACCCCGGTTATACTCCAGGAGCCGCGGATATTTTTTTGTACCAGGATACGCAGGTCGAAGGGTTTTTTCTGATAGGTTGCCAGATCGATACCCTGTTGAATGATATAAGGCGAGTTGCCCGCTTCCCGGCGGATACGTCCCCACAGCCGGGATAGCGATACAGATCTGTAGGTTACACTTTTTTTGTCATGCTGAATGGTCAGTCTGTAAGCCATTAGATGTTCTGGGCGGAATTTAAGAATCATAATCCCTTTTCCGGCCTTACCGTTTTCCGGTTTGAGATACAGGTATGGATACGCAGACAGCATTTTTCCTAAGGAAGACAGGTTGCTTAACCGTTTGGTTGCCGGAACAAGCTGACGAGTGGTTTCCGAGGTACGCAACCACTTGAACAGTTCCCATTTGTTAAAAAAGCCTGGATTGTACAGCTCAATGCCTGAAGCATGTGAAATTTCATCCAACTTTGTGCGCACAGAGGTTTTAAGTTCATAATTACGATTGGGGATGCGATTATAAATGACCTGTGGAGGTGGAAAATTCTGTTCCTCCCACGTCTGTAAGCTCTTGTTGAAAACGTAGCCCTTAACCGTTTCGTCTGCCAGTTTCAGGTCCCTGACGGTAACAATGTACACCTGATAGCCCATCCGTGTTCCCGTTTCAAGAATATCCCTGAAATTGCGCTGATTGCCCTTGAAGAATTGTTCTTCGTCGTGCACTGTCAATACAGCAACGACTGGCTTATGCTCCGCCCGGGTATTCATAGTTCCTCTTTTCTGCGGAATTTACTGAGGTAAAGACAGTGGTCCAAAATATGCTCCACGGATGCTTTACCCTCCGCACGCAACGATGGATGCTGAAAAATGGATCGGCCTGGCTTGGAGTTGGCTTCAAACATCCATACCTTTTCATCCTGATCAATACCCAGATCAAAACCGATTTCACCCAGTAGATGCTGGTGATGGTGTTCAATGGCTTCTGCGAGCGTAACTGCTACGTTTTTGGCACGTTGAAGCACTTCACCCGCCCGGTCTCCGAATACCCGGTTCAACGCCTGTTCAGGTGTCATAAGGGAGCCGCCGTTTTTGATGTGGGTCGTGACACTGCCGCGTCCGGCTTTTTTGGCTCCAATGCCGACGACGACCCACTGATTATTTCCATTTTTATGCATGTGAAACCGGAAATCAATTGGGCAATTGTCAATCTCGATCAGCTGGATACCCTGTTGAATGACGTAACCCTTTAACATCTGTCCCTGATTGGAGTGAAGCATCCTGAGCATGGAGTTAAAAGAGGTGAATTTTAGCAATACATTGCTATTTTTCTTACGGTACCTCACAAAATAGCCTTGCTTGGGAACATGGGACAGACGGTAGATTCCTTTACCGAGGCTGCCTCCACTTGGCTTGTAATAAGCAAATTGATGTCGCTCCAACATACCTCGGATACGTTCAGAGCTGGGATTCATATATGATTCAGGGACATAGCGGTTAACATCTGGATTATTTTCCAGCAGATTATAGATATCGGACTTATTGAAAAAGCTCCAGTTAAAGAAGGGAATTCGTTTGCGGGAAAAGCGTTCGCGTAGTTGATTGATCGCCGGGGAAAAATCAGATCGACGGCTCGGCAAACGGTTATAGATCACGTCCGGCAAAGGTACAAGTTTACGTGTGAATTCCCCGCTGGAAGACAGAAAATAGCCGTTAATCGTATCATTTTGCCAGTTAATATCCCGAGGGGTGAAGGCAAAAATATAAGATTTTTTGCTGCCTTCCTTTAGCAGTTGCTTAATAAAGCCTGTGCGTGATCCGAAAGGGCGAGTGGTGGAGTTGGTACCGTCAGACAGCACGCCAATCAACGGCCCTAGCTGTATATCCCCATCCAGATTTCGCAAATAGATGGCCCCGCTTTTGGGAACACGGATTGCATTACGTAAGCCCGAGGTCAAGTATAGATGGCGTCCCGCCTTCTGAATTGGTTTTACTGTAGCGGGAATCTGATCCTTACCGAGCCGCAGACGTACGGACTTGGCTCCGGATAATTTAAGGCTTTTCAACAAGGAAGTGGATATATACGCCACCTTGTCGGGCTGCTGTGAGAAATGCACATTGCAATGCGTTAAACTCATCTGTTTATCCTCCTATACCGTATGTTCAAGGGAGGCGCCCGCGCCCTTTGGCCCTGTCGCTTTGGAATGGGTCATTAAATATCGAGCATATTCGAGCGGGCGGTTGACCGACTGGAAAGCGCACTCTGGCTGACGGGTCTGAAAAAAGGAGGCCCGGCCAGGTCGGGAATTAACCTCCAATAGCCAGATGTTCCCGCTCCGGTCAATACCGTAATCAATTCCCAACTCGCCAAGGCGGCCATAACGTTCCTCCAGCGCCCTGGTAATGGTCAAGGACAGCGCCATCATCTGCCTGATGATGAGACGCGTGGTGTCCGCGCCAAATTGTTCACGAAGGTAAGGCTCAGCTGGATGGGCTTCGCCCCCACCGTGAAGATTAGAAGTCAGAGTTCCTTGTCTGCCTTCTCTTACGGCAAAGCCCGTCAGGCGCCAATAGCCGTTGCCATCCTTTTGCATGAGTGCGCGAACATCAAAGGGATGATTGCTTTGGCTTGTTAATTTCAAATAAGGCTGCACGATATAAGCGCGTTTGTGTGCAATTCCGTGGACCCATGACAATCCTGCATCCAATTCAAAAAACAAGCGCCGGAACGGGCGGTTACGGGAGTCTCTACCCTGTACAAGTAGTCCTTGGCCTCCTTCTGCCAGCCGGAGATACAGTGTGCTCTTGCCATGTGTTCCGGTCTGTGGCTTCATAAACAGCTCCGAATGGCGTCGTAGCCATTCCACAAGCTGGATCGTGTCCCGGTATGGCGCCGTAGGCGGCACAAAGGGACGCACTTTATCTACCGCATGTAAAGCGCGATACACCTGCCACTTGCCAGGTAAGTTACGCGACCAGTAGATGAGCTTGCGCGATTTTTGCTCCGCCATATCTTCCAGTGTGCGCCTGACATTCTGGCTCTCGTGAACATGGAGACAGCGGTTATACACAATGTCCGGCAACGGAAAGCGGCCGGATGTCCATAATCCGTTACGGTAAACATAACCTCGTATGGAGTGATCTTCAGGTGAAACTCCTTCGGCGGTAAACGCCATTACGCTAAGACCAGAGCGCCTGCCCAACAGACTTAGCCTGCGGCAAAAATCGGCTTCGGTAATAGGGGGAGTGGCGGCCTGATTCCGGCTAACAAGCACGCCCAGCGTGCCTGGCACAACAAGAGACACCGACAACAGCTCCTTTAGCAGCCAGACTCTGGAAGAGATGAATTCATTTGAAGCCGGCTGAATAACAGCAGTATTCAATCATTTTTTTTACGGACGGGCGAGTCTTCTGATCATTTAACGGCGTGTTGTCATTCTTCGATGGCTTCGAATTGACCTCCAGCAACCAGATGCGCCCCGTGCTGTCTATTGCCAGATCTATACCAAATTCTGCGAAATGGGCGGGAATCGCTTTTTCCACTCCGCTTGCGATATCCAGTGCTGCTGTTTTGAGAGAGGTATGCCCATTCGATTTAACGGTTGCGGGCAGCGTGGTTTTGGCAAGTGCTTCCTTGACTGTACTCAGCGTGCCGCCTCTTGCCAGATTGGACACAAAGTGGCTGCCTCCGGCGATCCGGGCGACAATGGATGTTACGGTCCAGGTTCCAGACGAATTTTTCTGTACAAGCGCACGAAAGTCGACCGGACGCTTACCGTGATCAATCAAGGTAAGTCCCTGTTGGAGTTGAAAGCGTGTTGTTTTCATTTTTCCCGCTAAGCTTTTGTACAGTTTATCGACGTTGGCATACATTTGCTTACGGGGTGTGCCCGCTGTTGTGGATAGCACCGAAAAGGTACCATCCGTTTGTTTGTTAATGCGCATTATGCCTTTACCTAGGCTTCCGCGCACTGGCTTGAGAAAAACAGCGGGATACTGGTTGCACATTTTTTTGAAAACAGCAAAGGTTTGCAGCAAGTGGGACTCGGGTAAATACTTGCGCAGGGAAGAATTTGATTTAAGCGCATCAAATACTTCATTCTTATCCAGAAACTTTTCGTTAAAAATGGTCGTGCCGTACTGCGATTTTACTTCTTTCATGAAATGCTGTACGCTAGTTCTGTTCTCGAGTTTACGGGAGGTAAGACGATTATTGACGACATCGCCGGCAGGCATGACCGTCTTTTTCCAGCCTCCGTCATACACCCATCCCTGAACTCGCCCGGGCTGACTTCCGATATGCTCCGGGGTGAAAAAATACACATATGCTCCTTGTCTGCGGCATTCCCCGACTAGTTCACGGCAGAACAGGGTGATCGACCCGAAAGGCTTGTCGGGCTGTTCGGGATAGTCCCGACTGACCAGCACGCTAATAAGTGGGCCCACTCGAAGTGTCCGGCGACCTCGGCTGTAGGTTACTCGCAGATTACAATTGGCATGAAGCCCCATTTTTCGGGCTAGCACGCTTCCCACACGTAGGCCGCTGTAGCGGGGCACCGATATGACGGTAACCTCTTGGCGGAACGAACCGAAGGCGAGCTGAACGGGGTGGCCAGCGGATATTTTCCATTTGCGAAGCAGGGACTCGCCGACCATGAGTACGTCATCCTGCAAGATGCCCGATCCGATGATTTGAATCGTTGTTTTTTTGATGGACATCGTGGATCTCCTTCCGGGCAGCAACTTGATGTCTTGAAAGTAACGGGAAACGTGAATGGGCTGTAATAGCACTGATTCATCATATGAGGACATATATCCCTTGGTGATTGACGGACAATGTGAAATGTTGACACTAAACTTGTATTGGAGGAATAAACAATCATGAACATCTATGACAAAGCCCATGATTTAGCGAAAGCATTAAAGGAAAGCAAAGAGGTAGAGGAAATTACGTCAGCGATGAAGCTGATCGAAACCGATCCAGAAGCTAAGAAAATGCTCGACGATTTCCGTGAACGCCAAATGGAAGTACAGCAACGCATGATGAGCGGCGATATGCCAGCACAGGAAGAGATGGAAAAGATGGAGAAGCTGTTTGAGGTACTTAGCTTGAACCTCAACATCCGTCGCCTGTTCGACGCTGAACGTCGCCTGAGCGTGATTATTGAGGACGTTAACAAAATTATTGCAGACAGCCTTCAACATTTGTACGGTTCATCTCTGTAAGTTTGTCTCATATTCCTTCCTGTCCTCTCATAGACTAGATACATAGAGTCACAGGGAGAGGAAGGGATACGATTGGGTTCTTTCAAAAAATGGAAACACGGTTTGTACACACTCATTGCATTGGCTATGGTTTTGGTCGCGTTACCACGCATCTCGCTAGCAGGCGGTTTGAACTGGGTCAACGGCTTTGGAATGGTATGGGTACTTTTTGCGCTGCTAGTCATCGGAGCAAACATGCATTTTTTGCTGGGTGTGGATGAGGAAAAGCGCAAAACGCTGGAGCGTGTGCGGCGGGCCAAAATGCAGCAGTGGCAGATGAAATGGGATAAAAAAGCTGACAAAGGCAGCATGTAGTGAGTTTTTTCAGCTTGTCCTGGGCTTGCCTCCCAGATGGCAAATCAATCATAGTAAGAAGCGGTCCCTTGTAAAAGAGGGGATCGCTTTTTTGCTATTTGCGAAGCGGAGAACTCAAAATGAACAAGGGTCTAAAATATAGGGATATTGTGCTATAATAGATACAGAATGATACAGATTGGACGTTGGGGGTGTAACAGAGTTGGACGGGCTAGATGAAACAGTTACGAAGCATGAGCAGCTATTGCGACATATCGAGCAGTTGAAAATAGGCTCCAAAATTTCTGTGCGCAGGTTGGCTAAAGAAATGAGTGTCAGCGAAGGAACGGCCTATCGGGCCGTGAAGGAAGCCGAGAACCTGGGAATTGTCATTACCAAGGAACGGATCGGAACAGTACGAGTGGAGAAGCGACCGCGTGGCTTGTCCGAGCAGCTGACCTTTGCAGATGTCGTAAATATTGTAGAGGGACATGTGCTGGGCGGAAGTGAGGGGTTGGAGAAGCCCTTGCACAAGTATGTGATCGGAGCGATGCGCGAGGAAGCTATGGCCCGTTATATTGACGCAGGTAGTTTGCTAATCGTAGGTAACCGTGAGGATGCGCATTCACTTGCATTGGAGCAGGGGGCAGGTGTGCTGATTACAGGGGGCTTCGGTACGAGCCGAGAGGTTAAGCAGCTCGCAGATCAGATTAGTCTGCCGATCATTTCCTCACGCCATGATACTTTTACAGTGGCATCTATGATTAATAGAGCCATATTTGACCGCTTGATCAAAAAGAAAATTATGCTGATTGAAGACATTGCGGCAGGCAAACCGAAAACGTTGACCTTGAAAATCAACAGCACGCTTACCGAGTTTGAAGAACTTTCGGTGACGACCGGACATCATCATTTTGCAATAGTGGATGAATGGAATCGTTTAATTGGTATCGTCAGCCGCAAAGATGTGGAGGGGCTTCTACCTGAGCATACGATGGATAAATGTCTGATCCGCAATCCGATAACGGTCACCTACCAGACCTCGCTGGCTTCCGCTGCGCAAATGATGGCGTGGGAAGGTGTAGATTATTTGCCGGTCGTGGACCGTAACCGCAAGCTGCTTGGGTCCGTTACACGGCGTGAGGTGCTGGAGGCGCTGCGTAACGCCCAAAAGCAGCCACAACTTGGCGAGACGTTCGACCAGTTGATCTGGAACGGGTTTGCTGAAGAGCGTAATGAGGACGGATCGTTATTTTTTCGCGGTTTTATTATTCCGCAGATGGCGACCAATTTAGGTACGATCTCGGAAGGCGTACTGGTCAACGTGATGACACAAGCGGGCTACCGGGCAGCTAGAGACATGACCGGCAAGGATTATGTGCTGGACAATTTGACGACTTATTTTATTAGACCCGTACAGATAGAGGATGCTGTCGTTCTTCGTCCGTTGCTGCTCGAGCTGAGTCGCCGCACCTGCAAGCTAGAAATTGCAATTTCACGGGAAAACCATTTGGTATGCAAAGCAGTGATGACACTTCAATCCATTGAACATGGTTAGTCTACCTATGGATCAGAGCAGGGTGTGAAGTCGAATAGACCGACTTAGTGGCTTTCAGGCAGTCTTTCTTTTGCTTCCAGCCAAATTTGCAGCACCCCTTCCATTACAAGCATCGTTTTGACCTGGATCGTATACTCCTTGTCACGAACGGTGTATTTTTTTTGGTGCAGCAACATACGTACCAGCTTGCTGTCAGAGTCAATCTCGAACATATCTCTGCCGCGCAGCACCTCCAGATCACGACTGACACGGCGAAGAAGTTCCTTCAGGTTGATAGAATCAATTTTTTCGGCCGAAGCTTCCTCCGCGATCAGCTTGATTTCTTTGACAACGGTTTGGCGCTTGCTGTATTTGCGCAATGTTTTGTTGTCTTCCTCGGCTTGCTGGAGCTGGAATTGAAGATCCTGGTTGTTCGTCCACAGCTGATTGAAGCTGGCATGCCAGATGGCATTGTAGATCATTCCTCCCGTAATCATACCGAGTACAAAGACAGAGGATAATTGCATAAAAGGGCGCAGGCGCTCAAAAGGGGGGACTCTCATAGTCGTTTCACCTCACGGTCGTCCGTTGCCGCATACCCACTTGACCAGCTCTGCACCCATATGAGCGCCTAAAAAGGCGAAAATCAAATACAATATCTGCTTAATGGCAGGTGACAAATTACCATCCAACATATTGCTTTCAATGACCCGGATCGGGTCCATCGTTCCCCCCACAGCGGCGGCAAGCGCCCATATTTTAATTCTTCCGGCAACCTCCAGCATCGTCTGGGTTGGCGGCTGAAGCGATACCACAGCTCCCATTCCGCCGAGCATGGCTCCCCCGAGCACGATGCCGAAGGCAATGAAGAAGTCGAGAATCGCTTTGGATATAAAAGTGCTCATGCTCTTTTCCTCCTTAGGTATACGAATCAGGACCGCGCTTGTCCGCCGAGGTCTGTACTTTTATTCTATGGGCGCTACTAACGCGGATATGATAAAATAGTTTGAAGAAAATCAAGCGGTGAAAGGAAGAGAAGCGCATGAGTTCATTTGTGCATTTGCATGTTCATAGCGAGTACAGCCTGCTGGACGGCGCGGCTCGTACCGCGGAGTTGGTCAAACAGGCATCAGCTTACGGAATGAAGGCGCTGGCCCTTACAGACCACGGGGTTATGTACGGTGCCATTCCTTTTTATAGAGCGTGTGTAGAGAACGGCATTAAGCCGATTATCGGGTGTGAGGCCTATATGACGGCAGGATCGCGTAAGGAGCGTGGCAGCCGGAAGGATCAGCCCATATATCATTTGATTTTGCTCGCCAAAAATAAAACAGGCTATCAAAATCTGATGAAGTTGTGCTCCATCGGCCATTTGGAGGGCTTTCACTACAAGCCGCGCATCGACATGGAGGCTTTGGCTGCCCATCATGAAGGCATCATATGCCTGAGCGCTTGTTTGGGCGGTGAAGTGCCGCAGCATTTACTGCATGGTCGGGAAGCCGAAGCACGACGAGCAGCGGAACGGTATCGTAACATTTTTGGCGATGATTTTTATCTGGAACTCCAGGACCATGGTCTTTCGGAGCAAAAACGTGTAAATCCTCTCTTGATCGCACTGGCGAAGGAACTGAATATTCCACTGGTGGCGACGAATGACGTGCATTACTTGACTGAGCCAGATGCGGACGTGCAAGACGTTCTGATCTGTATCGGGACAGGGAAGACAGTTGACGATGAGGAACGCTTGCGTATACCAACACGTCAGTTGTATCTGAAAAGTCAGGAGGATATGGCTCGTTTATTCCCGCATGTGGCAGAAGCCATCGCCAACACGGTGCGTATTGCTGAAAAATGCGAACTAGAGCTGGAATTCGGTCAATCCATTTTGCCTGAATATCGCCCGCTGCCGGAAGGAATGACCTCTTCGTCCTATTTACGCAATCTGTGCGTGCAAGGGCTGGAGCGTCGCTATGGAAGCGATCCCGGATGGGAGCAACCGGAGGAACGGGAAAGGTTGAACCAACGGCTAAACTATGAGTTGAATACCATTGACAGTATGGGTTTCAGCGATTATTTCCTGATTGTATGGGATTTTATTGCCTTTGCACATAAGCATAAGATTGCAACGGGACCGGGGCGGGGTTCCTCAGCAGGCAGTTTGGTTGCCTATGTGCTTAACATCACGAATGTCGATCCGATGAAATACAACCTGCTCTTTGAACGGTTTCTGAATCCCGAACGAATTAGTATGCCGGATATAGATATTGATTTTAGTGATGAACGGCGTGACGAGGTTATCGACTATGTAGTACAGAAGTACGGAAATGAGCATGTAGCGCAAATTATTACCTTTGGAACGCTGGCGGCAAGAGCCGCTGTCCGTGATGTCGGTCGTGCATTGAACGTGCCGTATGGCGAGGTGGACAAGGCAGCCAAGCTGATTCCGGCGCAGTTAGGCATTAATATCCGTCATGCGCTGGAAATCACCCCGGAGCTAAAAACGCTATATGAAACGAAGCCCAAGACACGTGAACTGCTGGATATGGCGATCAAGGTTGAAGGAATGCCTCGTCATGCTTCGACACATGCAGCAGGTGTTGTCATTTCGCGGACTCCATTGACCGATGCAGTTCCGCTTCAAGAGGGGAGCGAAGGGGTTCCTTTGACGCAGTACTCGATGGAAAATCTAGAGCGCATTGGTTTGCTTAAAATGGATTTCCTTGGGCTGCGTACGCTCTCCATTATTGAACGGTGCATACACTGGATTGCGGAAGAGCATGGAGAAACGCCTGATTTTAATCGTATTCCCGATAACGATCCGCATACCTATGACTTGCTGGGCAAAGGAGATACAGGAGGCGTATTCCAGCTGGAGTCGGCCGGTGTACGCCGGGTACTCAAGGATTTGAAGCCGAGTGTATTCGAGGATATCATTTCTGTCCTGGCTTTGTATCGTCCGGGCCCGATGGGCTTTATTCCTAACTTTATACAGGCCAAGCATGGTCAGATTGAGATTTCTTATCCGCATCCTGACCTGGAACCGATCTTAAAGGATACGTACGGTATTATTGTGTATCAGGAGCAAATCATGCAGATTGCTTCACGCATGGCGGGCTTTTCCCTGGGAGAAGCCGATCTGTTGCGCCGGGCTGTGTCCAAGAAAAAGCGCGAAGTGTTGGATCTGGAGCGCGGGCATTTTGTCGAAGGCAGTATCAAGCAGGGATACACGGAGGAGGAGGCCGGAAGGGTTTACGATATGATTGTCCGTTTTGCTGACTACGGCTTCCCGCGTGCCCATGCAGCTGCTTATGGTGTGCTAGCATTTCAAACGGCTTATCTAAAGGCCCATTATCCGGTACAATTCATGGCTTCAATGCTGACAGCGGTGATGGGAAGTCATCGGAAAGTGGCTGAATATGTCGTCGAATGCCGTCGTATGGATATCGCAGTGTTGCCGCCTGATGTGAATGAGAGCGGGGTGTTGTTTACTCCTTTACAGCAGGGAGGCATCCGCTTCGGCCTAGCAGCGATTAAAAATGTCGGCACACAGGCGATGGAGAGCATTCTCGCTGTTCGCAAGGAACGGCCTTTCGACAGCCTGCTCGATTTTTGTCGACGTGTCGATTTGCGGGTATGTAATAAGAGAGTGATTGAATCGCTTATTCAGGCAGGAGCCTTTGATTCTTTGACGGGTCATCGGGCACAATTGCTTGCCATGCTGGATGAAACGGTCGATGCAGCCGTCAAGTGGCGCAAGGAACGGGATGACTTGCAAATTGATATGTTTGGTTTTGTGGAAATGCCCAATTGGGATATCGAATATCCCAATGTACCCAAATTCAGTGCCAGCCAGCAGTTAGAGCTGGAACGCGAACTGCTGGGACTGTATTTATCCGGGCACCCGTTGGATGATTTTGAGTCGCTGTTGGAAAGCAGCGAGGCGGATCGTTTGATGGAGCTGGGCGATGTGCCAGATGAAACGGTTGTTGTGACCGCAGGCATGGTAGTGTCACTCAAAACGATTACGACCAAGCAGGGAAAGGCCATGGCCTTCATCGAGCTGGAGGACCAGATTGAGCGCTGTGAGGTTGTGCTGTTTCCTGAGGTGTGGAAGCGAAGCCAGCAGTGGATTGAAAAGGGAGCTTTGCTTACGCTTCGAGCCAAGATGCAGCAGCAGGACGAGCACTTCAAGCTCCTTGCGGATGAGACCGCCCCGCTGGCGGAAGACTCGCTGGCACGGCTCCTCCAGCGCCGACGTGCCAGTACGCGCTCGTCCGCCGCTGGAACATCCGTGCCAGCTGCTGGCTCTGCTGCTGGCGGCCCGGGCGGGAGAGCGTCGCGCGTGTCGCCCCCGCCTTCGGCAGCCAATGCATCTGCTTCGCCTCAACCGAAGGCGGCTCGTCCCGTGGCGGCTGCTTCACCGCGTGGAGCCGAAACGGCTCGCGGTGAGCAGGTACCGCTCCCGCGCAGCTCGGAGTCGACCGCCCGTCAGCGGGTGTTTGTCAAAATCACCCGCCAGGCCGAGGAGGACGCCAGCTTGCTGGTCAGTCTCAAGGCACTGCTACAGGAGCATCCCGGTGCTATGCCTACCGTACTTTTTTATGAGAGCAACCAGCGTCTGCTGGCCTTGAGCGATGCTTACAGCATTAAGCCCTCTCCTCAGCTTTTTGATCAAATGGAGTCGATGTTGGGTGAAGGCACGGTGAAAGTCAAATGATAGGCACACAGCAAACCGCCCTTATTGTAACGGTTTAATGAACATTTTCCTTCCTTCCCGCATACACTTGGAAAACTGGCGGAACAGGAGATTCAACACGTACCCTGCACCATAAGGTCCCGTACGGTGAAAGAATAGACTGCACGGTGAAAGCGGGAGGGAAATTATGTCCTATGAATATGCAGAAACTTTGTTAAATCGCAGAGGCATTCGTCTCGAGTCCATTGCGGACATTGTTTTTCAGCTTCAGCTAAAATATTATCCTCATTTGACGATGGAAGAATGTATAGACAGTGTCAAAGCGGTTTTGCAAAAGCGTGAGGTTCAATATACGTTGCTCACAGGTATTGCGCTCGATGAGCTGGCCGAAAAAAAACTTCTCCCCCAGCCATTGCAAGCCATTATGGAGGCTGACGAACCGCTGTACGGAGTGGACGAGACACTGGCTCTTGGAATTACGAGTGTGTACGGCATGATCGGCTTAACCAGTTTTGGTTATCTGGATAAGGAAAAGACGGGGATTATTGAACAACTGAACCAAAAAGGCAGTGGTATTCATGTGTTTTTAGACGATCTTGTCGCCGGACTAGCTGCCGCTGCTTCTTCGCGCATTGCACATCGGAGCCTCCATGCCAAGCATTATCCTGCATCATTGGACGCTTAATTGACCTGTGTAGACAGAGTTGATGATTTTCTAGGCCCTCCGACGAACTTGAATGATCAGGAGGGCTTTTGTTGCGGGAAAAAAGTAAGGTATGTTATCATGAGTCTATTATATGGGCTCAAAACTTGAGGCTTAGGGGGTAGAAACAAGGCATGTGGACGGTGATTTATATTGCACCGACGGCCAGACTGGCTGACATGATTAAGCTCAAACTGTCTGAAGAAGGTTTTATGGTGCAGGCCCGGGCCATCAGCGCGTCCAAGCAACAGTTTGAGATACTTGTGCCTTCGGGTGAAGTCGAAGAAATACAGGAAGTGCTTAATTCGATTTTGCGCCCTTGAGTCCGGAACGGCGGAAGTGATACAGCAGCATGAGTGGAACAAAGGATGCACGATCGGCGGTAAAGTTTTAGTAACAGGCGTTGACGTGTGTATGAACATAATGCTTAGAGGTGCCGCATAGACGGCAGAGGACCTTGTATCGGTTACGGCTGACAAATAAACGGCTGGAGAGGTGTAGTTGTGTTTAAAGATTTATTCCAAAAGAAGCGTAAATACGCGACCATCCCTTCGGAACGGGCGCTGAGCGGCGATCAAGCGGACATGCCGGATCGTCCCAAACGGGAAATTCCCGAAGGTCTTATGACCAAATGTGGCAAGTGTGGAAGTATTCAATACAGCAAAGAACTAGAGAAAAATTTGAAAGTGTGTCCGGTGTGCGGATACCATATGCGTTTGAATGCAATGGATCGCATTCGCATGGTGCTCGACGAAGACACGTTTACGGAATATGATGCCGATATGATTTCGGTTGACCCGCTGGACTTTCCGGGATATGCGAGCAAGCTGGAGCAACAGACCCTGAAATCTGGCTTGCGAGAGGCTGTCGTTACGGGCGACGGCCTTATTTATGGACATCCTGTTGTCGTTGCTGTGATGAGCTTTGACTTTTTTACTGGCAGTATGGGTTCGGTCGTAGGAGAGAAAATTACCCGCGCCATTGAGCAAGCAAAAGACAAGCGTTTGCCGCTAATTATTTTCTCAACTTCCGGCGGGGCACGTATGCAGGAAAGTATTTTAAGCTTGATGCAGATGGCAAAAACAAGTGCTGCTCTTGCTCGTCTGGATGAGCAGGGCTTGCTGTATATTTCTGTTATCACCGACCCGACTACAGGTGGAGTGTCCGCCAGCTTTGCTACGCTTGGAGATATTAATATCGCGGAGCCAGGAGCTGTATTCGGCTTTGCAGGGCGTATTGTAATTGAACAGACAATCAGACAGAAGTTGCCGGATGATTTTCAAACATCCGAATTTAATTTGCAGCATGGACAATTGGATATGGTTGTACACCGCAAGGAACTGCGTGATACCCTCGGGCAACTGCTTGATCTGCACAGTGTGAAAGGGGTGGAATAGATGGCTGGTGAATTGCCTTATGAAAAGCCCCTGGTCGAGATGCGACAGAAGATCGAAGAACTCAAGCAATTCGGACAGGATAAGCAAATTGATTTTACAGATGAAATCAACCGTCTCGAGGAACGTTATCTCGAGATGGAAGAAGAAATATATTCGAACATTACAGCACCACAAAAAATGCATTTGGCCCGTCATCATCAAAGACCAACGTCTCTTGATCTGATTGAGCAGGTGTTTACGGATTTTATTGAATTACACGGCGACCGCTTGTTTGGAGACGATCTGGCGGTTGTGGGCGGAATTGCCAAGCTAAATGGTATTCCGGTGACCGTCATTGGTCAACAGCGTGGTAAGGATACGAAAGATAACATTGCACGTTTCTTTGGTAGTGCTCATCCGGAAGGATTTCGTAAAGGCTTGCGTCTTATGCAGCAGGCTGATAAATTCAAACGCCCTGTTATTACATTTATTGATACGAAGGGCGCTTATCCGGGTAATACAGCAGAGGAGAGAGGTCAATCGGAAGCGATTGCCCGCAACTTGCGGGAGATGGCAAAGCTTTCGGTGCCTGTTATTTGTGTGGTCATCGGCGAGGGTGGAAGCGGCGGTGCGCTTGCGTTTGCAGTCGGTAACCGTGTGCTGATGCTGGAACATGCCATTTATTCGGCCATTTCTCCAAACGGTGCAGCTTCGATTCTATGGAAAGATGCTTCCAAGGCCGATCAGGCAGCTGAAGCCATGAAGATTACGGCTAATGACCTCCTGCGCATGGAAATTATCGAGGATATTGTGCCGGAGCCGAAAGGGGGCGCGCATCGTAACTATGAAGTGACTGCTGCCGCAATCAAGGAGCTATTGGAACGTCATTTGGCAGACCTTACGAATATGAGCTGCGATGAATTGAGGGAAGATCGGTATCAAAAATTCCGAAAAATAGGTCAATACACCTTCTTGAAGCCTTCGGAATCTGAGCCTATGTTGTAATACGTTGTAAACGGGTAACAATAAATATGACGAACTTCCTATACAAATAGGAAAAAGTGTAGTAGATTTAATTGTTGGAAAAAGATATAAAGAGTAGCACCTTTGAAAACGGAGGAAAAACCCAAATGCGCAAAACTAAGATTGTATGTACCATCGGTCCTTCCAGTGAGTCATTGGAAAATGTGAAGAAACTGATTTTGGCTGGTATGAACGTAGCCCGCCTGAATTTCTCTCACGGTGATTTCGAGGAGCATGGCAACCGGATTAAAAACATCCGTCAAGCTTGTAAGGAGCTTAACAAAAACGTTGCTATTTTGCTCGATACGAAGGGGCCGGAAATCCGGACAGGAAAGCTCGAAGTTGAACCTATTGAGCTTGTTCAGGACGAGTTCATTACGCTGACAACGGAAGAAATTCTCGGTACGCAAGATCGTATTTCCATTACGTACAAAGATCTTCCCTCGGACGTGGAGCCCGGCTCCACCATTCTGATCGACGATGGTCTGATCGGACTCACCGTTATTGAAGTATCAGGCACTGAAATCAAATGCCGCATTGTTAATGGCGGAACGATCAAAAGCAAGAAGGGCGTTAACGTTCCAGGCGTTGCTATTTCTTTGCCTGGTATTACCGAAAAAGATGCTAATGATATCATTTTCGGTATTGAGCAGGACATTGATTTCATCGCGGCTTCTTTTGTTCGTAAAGCAAGTGACGTTCTGGAAATCCGTGAATTGCTGGCGAAACACAACGCAAGTCATATCCAAATCATTTCCAAAATAGAAAATCAGCAAGGTGTTGACAACCTCGATGAAATTTTGGAAGCTTCGGATGGCCTGATGGTTGCTCGTGGTGACCTCGGTGTGGAAATTCCTGCTGAAGAAGTGCCTCTGGCGCAAAAATTGATGATTAACAAATGTAATGTAGCTGGCAAGCCTGTTATTACGGCAACACAAATGCTGGATTCCATGCAACGTAACCCGCGTCCGACTCGTGCGGAAGCAAGTGACGTGGCGAATGCTATTTTTGACGGAACAGACGCAATTATGTTGTCCGGCGAAACAGCAGCGGGTAAATATCCGGTAGAATCCGTATTGACGATGTCACGTATTGCAGAAAAAGCTGAGTCCTCTCTGAACTACCGTGATTTGTTCAAGAAACAAAGAACGGCTCAAGAAATTAGTATTACAGAAGCAATCAGTCAATCTGTTTCTATTTCTGCACTTGACCTGCATGCCAAAGCGATCCTGACGTCCACACAAAGCGGAACAACGGCGCGTATGATTTCTAAATACCGTCCTGAAGCTCCGATTGTTGCTGTGACAACACAGGAAAGAACAGTTCGCCGTTTGGCTCTGATCTGGGGCGTACATGCAGTACAAGGCAGACCAATCGTTGACACAACAGATAGTCTGTTTGACAACGCACTGGAAGGCGGTCGCAAATCTGGCCTCGTTAAAGAGGGCGATTTGGTTGTAATTACTGCGGGCGTACCTCTTGGTGATTCCGGTTCTACGAACCTGATCAAAATTAGCTGCGTTCCAGCACAAGCGTAATTAAAGTCTCCATGACATAATACCGAAGCTGTATCGTTACAACAAGCAAAAGAGCATTCAAGTCAATAAGACTTGGATGCTCTTTTTTTATGTTCTCTAGCTTTTCATTTCCAGTCCTTCTCGTCGTATGAAATCAAGAAATGCCTGTTGCATCAAGTTCATGTGTGTATCTTGTTGATACACGATGTTTATTTGATAATGGCTCCTTTGGTTATCAGCCTCGGGATAAGGAAGCCATTCCACCGAGGGAGCAGCATTTTCATTATTATCCACTCCGCTTGCAGGAAAGAAGGCAAGCGCTTCTCCGCCGCTTACGACTTGCTTTACCGCTTCCCAAGAGTTGATTTCCAGATGAGGCTTAACTAGAGAGGAATACTGATCTACAACTGATGAACCGCTATATTTTACCCATGTGTGCTTGTCCAGCACATCGGGTCCATCGACCTCCTCTAATTTGAATGCAGGTGCAAGTGCAGATGCAGAACGGATAACTCCTACTTGATCTGAAGCCACTGGCTCTGCCACCGTATACTCTGGAAGAGAATCTCTATCGTCGAGAAAAGCAAAATCAATTTCCCCCTGTTTCAGTAGCTGCTTAATTGCATCCGGGGATTGAATCTCCAACTGAATACGACAATCTGGATACCGCTCAGCAAACTTAGCCATCAAAGTGGGGAGGAGATACGTACCTGATATCGACTCTGCACTCAGATGTAATTGACCCTGTGATTCTTCTGTCAGTTCATCTACAGCTTGTCTAGCTTCTTGTTCCAGAGAGATGATCTGCTTTGCGTAAGGTAATAATTTTTTTCCAGCTTCCGTTAGTATAATCCTGCCTTGTTGAAGAGAGAATAGGGAAACACCCATTTCCTTTTCCAAGCTCTTCATATGAAAGCTGACGGTAGGTTGTTTGACTTGCAAAGCTTCGGCCACATCCGTCGCCTTATGGAATTTGTCGATCAGCATCAAAATACGCAATTTTAGAATATTCATGGAATCCAACAGCTCTCCTTATATGTCATTCATATGTGAATTTCGAACTATAGATTAATTATATACCGAAAAATAATTTATCTATCAATATTTTATATTTGTTTTACAAAACCACGTCGTTCGTCTAACATTCCAGGCCTACAATGTAAAAGTGTTGATGGTCATAAATAAAAAACCGTCACTTAACTAAGGGGAGGACAATAAAAAATGTTGAAAAAATGGCCGTTCATTCTGATGACTCTCACCATGGTATTTGCACTTGCAGCTTGCGGATCAGGTAACAATGCTGCACCACAAGGAGACGCTGCTACAGGAACAGACAATAAGGCAGCTGCTGAACTGACAGGAAACATTCTGGCTGTTGGCTCCACTGCACTTCAACCATTGGTAGAGCAAGCGGGACAAAAATTTATGGCTGTCGATAAATATAAAGGCATTGCAGTTCAAGTACAGGGCGGCGGTAGCGGTACTGGCTTGACTCAGGTTTCCGGCGGACAAGCGGATATCGGTAACTCCGACGTGTTTGCAAAAGAAAAACTGGAGAGCGGCGCAGAGGAGCTGGTCGATCACCAAGTAGCTGTTGTAGCCATGTCAGCGGTAGCGAATCCTAAAGTAGGCGTTACAGACCTGAAAAAAGATCAATTGGTACAAATCTTTACAGGTAAAATCACGAACTGGAAAGAAGTTGGCGGTGCAGATCAAAAAATCGTTATTGTAAACCGTCCAAGCAGCTCTGGTACTCGTGCAACATTTGAAAAATACGCATTGGGACAAAAAACAGAAGATCTGCCGGGCTCCATTCAAGAAGATTCCTCCGGTACTGTGAAAAAGCTGATTGCTGAAACACCGGGTGCGATTGGTTATCTGGCTCTGTCCTACATCGACAACACAGTAACTGCTCTGAAATACGATGGTGTTGAAGCTAACGTTGAAAATGTAGAACAAGGTAAATATCCAGTGTGGGCTTACGAGCATATGTACACTAAAGGTGAGCCAAAAGAGCATGTGAAAGCATTCCTGGACTACATTCTGTCAGATGAAATCCAAAAAACGGATGTCGTAGACTTGGGATACATTCCAGTAGCAGGTATGCAAGTGAAACGTGATGCTGACGGTAATATCACGAAATAAGGAGAGTCACACCTCCTGTTCGATGAACGCAGCTAACGCGAGTATATTCACGAAGAAGAGGCGGACTAGCGTCCGGCCTCTATTCTTCGGTTAAAGGAGTTACAGTATGGAACCAATTGAAGGGAAGGCATACATGGAACAGAATAAACGATCCCGAGTTATGAAAGAAAGACATTACTGGGAAGAATGGACCGGCCGCATATATACGTCGGTTTGTGTCGTTTTTTTAGTTGCAGTCATTGTCTCCATCGTATATTTTGTTGCCTCCAAAGGTGTAGCTACATTTGCGGTGAATGGAGTCAGTCTGCGAGAGTTTTTCTTTGGAACCAAATGGAGCCCGGATGGCGAACCTAAGTCCTTCGGCGCGCTTCCGTTTATTACGGGTTCTTTTGCAGTAACCATACTGGCGGCTTTAATTGCCAGTCCGCTCAGCTTATGTGCGGCTTTATTTATGACGGAAATCGTGCCGAAATCGGGTAAACGTATCCTTCAACCTGCGATTGAATTATTATCCGGTATTCCGTCTGTTGTATATGGCTTTGTCGGCTTGACCGTGATCGTCCCGCTGCTGCGGAACGTGTTTGGAGGACAAGGCATCGGCATTATGGCAGGCTGTCTAGTGTTGTCAGTCATGATTTTGCCGACGATTACGAGTATTATGGCGGATGCGTTGTCTTCCTTGCCGGGGGGGCTGCGTGAATCTTCTTATGCTTTGGGTGCTACCCGCTGGCAGACAATTGCCCGTGTTATTATTCCGACGCTGTTGCCTGCTCTTTTAACAGGAATTATTCTCGGTATGGCTCGTGCCTTCGGAGAAGCGTTGGCTGTACAGATGGTAATCGGGAATGCTCCGCATATACCGCATTCCTTGCTGGAATCCGCTTCGACCTTGACCAGCGTCATTACACTAAGCATGGGCAATACAGCGATGGGCTCCGTTCATAACAATGCTCTCTGGAGCATGGCGCTTGTTCTTCTGCTCATGACATTCATTTTCGTGCTGCTGGTAAGGCTGCTTGAAAGGAGAAACCGGGTTTGATGAAAGCTAAGACGACCGACAAGATCGCTACATTTGTAATCTGTTTCTTCGCCTTGTTCATTGTTGCACTTTTGGTTGGATTACTGGGCTTCATTTTGGCCCGCGGAGTCAGTCATATTTCTTTTGACTTTCTAACCAGTGCTCCCCAAACATTACGTGCAGGCGGTGGTATTGGCCCACAACTATTTAATTCCGTATTTTTGTTAATCTTAACTTTGATTATCACCATTCCGATTGGCTGGGGCGCAGGTATTTACATGGCGCAATATGCAAAGCCGGGGAAAATTACGGACTTTATACGACTTGTCGTCGAAGTATTGTCCTCCTTCCCGTCTATCGTCATCGGATTGTTTGGACTACTACTTATCGTAAATACGTTTGATTTTGGCTTTTCCCTCTTATCAGGAGCCTTGGCTTTGGCCGTATTTAACCTGCCGCTGATGGTTCGCACAACTGAGCAGGCTTTCCGAGCTGTGCCGAAGGAGCAAAAGGAAGCTGGACTTGCGCTTGGATTGTCCAAGTGGAAAATCATCACCTCTATTTTGTTGCCAGCTGCGCTGCCAAGCTTGATTACGGGTACCATTTTGGCCGCAGGCCGTATTTTCGGGGAAGCCGCCGCATTGCTGTTTACGGCAGGGATGAGTACGCCGCCGCTTGATTTTACTGATTGGAATCCATTGCATGCTAGATCGCCTATTAACCCGATGCGACCTGCTGAGACATTGGCTGTTCATATTTGGAAGGTCAACAGTGAGGGGATTGCTCCTGACTCTAAAGATATTGCTGCAGGCGCTTCTGCCGTACTGGTGCTGCTTGTGCTTGCATTCAACTTGAGTGCAAGATGGTTCGGAAGAGTTGTATACCGCCGTCTGACAGCTGCCAAACGTATGGATTAGAAAGGGGATGGAGAACAATGGAACATGTGATTACGCGAACGGCAAAAACCGCCGCACCAGCAACATCCGTTCAGTCTACGTGTTCGGAACAGCTTGCGGGGCAACCGCCGCATCCGTTCAGTACTGAGGATTTGAGTATTTATTATGGCAGCTTTGAGGCTGTGAAAAAAGTGAATCTGGCCTTTCCCGAACAGACAGTGACTGCCCTGATCGGACCTTCCGGCTGCGGTAAATCGACCTTTTTGCGCTCCCTTAATCGGATGAATGATGAGATTGCGTCTTCCTCTACAACGGGGCACATCTGGATGGATGGACAGGATTTGACGGCACCGGAAACGGACGTGATCAAGCTGCGTCAGCAAATTGGCATGGTGTGGCAACGTCCCAATCCTTTTTACAAATCCATTTACAATAATATCGCCTTCGGTCCCAAATACCGTGGGGTGCGCAAGAAGAAACAGCTTGATGAAATCGTTGAAAGCAGCCTGCGTAAAGCAGCATTATGGGATGAGGTCAAGGATCGCCTTCACGACTCCGCTCTGGCGCTGTCTGGCGGGCAACAGCAGCGGCTTTGCATTGCACGTGCACTATCCGTTCAACCGAAAATTCTATTGCTTGACGAGCCAGCCTCCGCGCTGGACCCTGTGTCTACAGGCAAGGTAGAAGAGCTCATTAGCGAATTAAAAAAAGAACTGCGCATCGTTATTGTGACGCACAATATGCAGCAGGCTGCACGAATTTCCGATTATACTGCTTATTTTTATATTGGAAGTCTGGTTGAACATGGGAAAACGAACGATATTTTCACGAATCCTGAAAATGAGCTGACTCAGGAGTACATCATGGGTCGATTTGGTTAAGCGATGTTGCTCATCGACCTACTATATATGAGCTGCACGTAAAATCCTCTTACTAATCCAGCATTAGTAAGAGGATTTTTATTGTTTTCAACGTTTTGTAACTTTTTTAATCTATTAGTAAATTAAAATATATTGATCGTTTGGGTATATTTTCATATAATACAACTAACTATTTATCATGCATAAATAGTGGTTTAGTTCCCCTCGCTATCAAAAAGAATCTTCAGCAAGAATAAATAGGGTTAAACTGAACACAATTACCCAAATCAAAATAAGGGAGAGGTTCAAATGAAGAAGAAGATGTGTCCAACCGTAAAGATGATAGCGCTTTCAAGTTTGGCGATTACAGTAACGTCAGGACTCCTAAGTCCCTCATGGGCTGCGGCACAGGAGATGGTGCCTGCTACATATGATTCAGGACGTGAATCGACGACTGCTTCTTATGAACTTACCACAGATTCAGCTGTGGGACGGGACGTTTATGGTGGCGATGTAAATTCAGGTGTTTTGGATCGTGAGCAATTATTTGGGCTGTCGGCTGTGGCGAAGCCAACCGCTGTTGTGAATACAGACAGCCTCCTGAACAAAATGCGCGACTTTAGCAAGTTTTCTACGGGGAATATATCCAAGGATACGACACTTGCCTTAAATATTGTATCCTGGCAATTGCCACATGGCGGATTCTTCAAAGCTATGGAAAAGAATTATAAATCCAAATGGGATGGCAAAACTGCACGCTCCACATGGAAAAGCAAGGATGGTGTTGAGCTCGGAACGTTTGATAACGAGGCCACGACAACCGAGATTCGCTTTTTAGCGGATGTATACAAAAAAACCAAAAATAAAGACATTAAGAACAGTGTACAAAAAGCAGTCGACTTCGTACTAACCTCTCAATATTCCTCAGGTGGCTGGCCTCAGGTATACCCTAAACGTGGTAATTATTCCGATGCTGTAACTTATAATGATGATGCGATGGTCAGAGTTATGGTTTTGGCTGACGATATTGTGAACAAGAAGCAGCCGTTTGATAGCGATATTCTGGATAACTCTTACCGCTCCAGACTTCAGCAAGCGCTAAACAAAGGTATCCAGTACACAATTAAGTCTCAAATTGTAAATAATGGTACACCGACAATCTGGGGTGCACAGCACGATCCAGCTACTTATGCATCTGTTGAAGCCCGGGCATTTGAGTTACCTTCCAAAACAACTACGGAATCAGTAGGCATTACTGCTTTTCTCATGTCCCAGCCGCAAACCGCTGAAGTGAAAAAAGCGGCTCAGAGCGCTTTGAAATGGTTTGATGCCAACCGAATCGACGGTATCAAATACAATCGTCAAGGTCCGGAGTTTTTCCAAAAGGATGCATCGAGCGTAATGTGGTATCGTTTCTATAATGTGGAAGACAATAAGTATTTCTTTTCAGACCGGGATGGCAAAAAGTATACCGACATCATGAAAATTAGTGAGGAAAGACGACTTGGTTACGCCTGGGCGGGAAGCCAGGCTAAGAGCTTGCTTAAGCTGGCTTCGGATAGCGGATATTATAAACTGTCCAAGCCGTTGCCACAATAATAAAGGGATTATTATATATGATTTGCGAGGGTGGACCGTTCGGTCTGCCCTCTTTTTGTTCCCGGGCTGTAAATATGGTTTAATGGAGAGAGGGCAAAATAGAGATAAAGATGCACAAAGATAGGAGAGCTTGTATGACTCAAGAGGAGAAACAAACGGAATTACGCTGGTATGGCGCACCGCTACGCGTCCGTTATCAGGAAAGCGACCAGATGGGGGTCGTATATCATGCAAATTATTTGAACTGGTTTGAGATCGGGCGCACCGAAATGATCCGACAGGCGGGTTTTAACTATCGGAGTATGGAGGAACGAGGAGTCTTGCTGCCAGTTATTGAAATCAATGCGAAATATGCGAGTCCTGCTCGATATGATGATTTAATTACCATTTATACCGCAATTACGGACTTCTCCAGATTACGTCTAAACTATATCTATGAGGTTCGACGGGTAACGGACGATGAGCATCAAAGGTATCTGGGAAAGGTATGGACCCAGGCAGACACGCTGCCGGGAGAGCTGCTTGTCACAGGGATGACACGGCACGTATGGTTGAACACCGAATGGAAGCCCGTTCGACTGGATCAGGCGCTACCTGAGCTGTACACTGCATTAAGGTTTGCTTTTACAGGCGGGGAGGGACAGAAGTCATGATGATGCGTAAACGTCTGTGGCTGTTGCTGCTGCTCATTCCTTTGGCGGAGCTGTACGGGTTTATATGGGTAAGTCACTGGATTGGAGCGGGCAAAACGATTTTACTCATCATTCTGACGACCCTAATCGGGGCTGCCATGATGCAATTTGAAGGTCGTAAGGTGATTGCCGATGCGAAAAATGAAATGAACCGAGGCCAAATGCCCGGCCGTAAAATGCTGGATGGATTATGTGTCTTTTTCGGTGGGAGCTTACTGCTTATCCCCGGATTTTTAACAGATATTATTGGTTTTACGTTGGTGTTCCCTTTAACACGAGCGTTATACCGACGTTTTTTATTGAAGTGGCTGGAGAAAAAAATGAAAAACGGCAGTATTACGTTTCGGCGGTTTTGACGTAAACTGCCGTTTTTCCTATCCATGATCTAGCGGACTCTTCCGGCGAGAATATAGTTGCGCAAGTCCTGAATGACATTCGCGCGATTCAGTGCATCAACGACAATGAGTGATACAGGTCCGATAATTAGTCCTAAAACGCCAAACAGCTTGAGCCCGATGAACATACCGATGAGGGTGGGAAGCGGGTTCAAGCCCACGCTGCTGGCCAGCACCTTAGGCTCCACGATCTGTCGTCCAATCAACAGGATGATATAAAGGATCGACAATCCTACCCCTAGTGCCAAATTACCAGACATATACGCATACAGTATCCACGGAATCATCACAATGCCAACCCCCAAATAAGGTAGCAAGTCCACTAGCCCGATCATCAAACCGATGGTAAAGGCGGATTCCACACGCAATATGAACAGCCCAACAATGACTGTTAATGCCGTAATGGAGATGATAATAAACTGTGCACGCAAATAGCCGTACAGTGCTTTACGCAGATCGTGCCATATATCCGACAATGGTTTGCGAATCGTATCAGGAACCGTATTTGAGAGCATCCGACTATGTCGGTCCCAGTCCTTACTAATAAAAAAGGCTGCTAATACAATAACCATTAGAACTGCTCCCATATTAGGCAGAGAGGTTAGCAAGTTCAAAACTCCATTAAAAAATTGAGCGACTAGCGTAGTGACAGCCGAACTGACAGTTTGAGTTGTCTTATCAATATTACTGTTAATGGTATGTTGGTAATCCGGATTATCCCGGATAAAATGGTTAATTTCAATTATTACATTTTGAATCAAATCGCTTTGTGTCCAATCGATAAACAGACTTTTAAAACGCTCAATATGCCCGTCAAAAGTCATGGCCAACTTTATAACTTCTCGGACCATGCGGGTGATTGCTGCAGACAGGATAATTGCAATTCCACCTAAATATACAAATAATGAGACCGTGACAGCCGTCCAACGTGGCATACGGGCTTTGTTACGCAGAAAACCAACCAGTGGATTCATGGCATAAGCCACAAGCCAGGCGAATAGGAAAGGATAGACGAGAGGGAAAAGCACATATATGCCCAATAACAGAGCTACAATCACGATTGCCACCCATAGAGCACGAAATATGCGATTCAGGATTAACCGGCTCAAGCTCTCACGGCTCCTTTCTTTTGCGATAGTTTTTCATAAAATAAATGCTCTACTATACATATGCGGGAAAGGGGGGAGACAAGACCTGTGTAAAAAAGTGCAAATGAATCAATAATTTTTGTAAGGGGTTTCAAAAAATTCTTTATGGAAGCGATAAAACATTTGAATGTGTTGGAATAGCCCTCAATGTTCACATAAACGACAAAATCCAGTATAGTGAAAGAAGGTTTAAATATTGACATATGGCGTTAACATTACTCAGCTATTTAAAAGACATATCTTACTTTTGAAAATGTTTACATTGCAAGTCCGTTCACAATGTTTTTACAAAGGAGAGATGTAACGATGACAGCGACTAAAGGTCTGGAAGGGATCGTAGCGACCACTTCCTCCATAAGCTCTATCGTAGATGGCGTTCTCACGTACCGGGGTTATAACATTGATGATTTGGCTGTTAACGCCGATTTTGAAGAGGTAGCTTATTTGTTGTGGTTTGGAAAATTACCTGATAAAGAGCAATTGCAGGAGCTTCGTAACCAGTTAAGCGAATACGCTGCTATTCCGGATGAAATTGTTACTCAATTAAAGTTATATCCGAAAAATTTGAGTACAATGGCTGCCTTGAGGTCAGCCGTATCGTCTCTCGCTTTGTATGACCCAGAGGCGGATGATATGTCGAGAGAGTCTAATGTGACCAAAACCGTCAAGCTTCAGGCGCAATTGCCTACCATTGTGGCAGCTATAGCACGTATACGCGAGGGCTTGGAGCCGATTGCGCCTAAAAAAGGTATTTCCATCGCTGAAAACTTTTTGTATCAGCTGACTGGCAAGGACCCGGAGGAGACGGCTATTAAAGCGTTCAATCAGGCTCTCGTATTGCACGCCGATCATGAATTAAATGCGTCTACCTTTGCTGCGCGTGTAACGGTAGCCACATTGTCGGATATTTATTCTGGAATCACGTCTGCAATTGGAGCTTTAAAAGGACCACTGCATGGTGGGGCCAATGAGGCTGTGGCCAAAACGCTGGAGGAGATTGGTGGCTTGGATCAGGTGGACTCCTATATTCAGGCGAAACTGGATAACCGCGAAAAAATTATGGGCTTTGGACACCGAGTCTATAAAAACGGTGATCCGCGTGCCAAGCATTTGCACAAAATGTCCCGCGAGCTGGGGGAAATGAACGGCGACACAACGTTGTTTGATATGTCAGTTCGAATTGAGGGAATTGTAACAGGGCAAAAAGGCTTGAAGCCCAATGTGGATTTTTATTCTGCCTCTGTGTATACCCAGTTGGGTATCAAGAGAGACCTGTTTACACCTATTTTTGCTGTGAGTCGTGTATCCGGATGGACCGCACACATTTTAGAGCAGTATGAAAATAACCGCCTGATTCGTCCTCGCGCCGAATATACAGGTCCAATGGATCAAAAATATGTATCACCAGAGTTGCGCTAACCCTTTGTTGAAGGAAGATTGAGGTTGTATACCCTGAATTTAAAAAATAAGGTACAATAGAGGGGACGACGAGAGATGTACGTTTTTGTCTGTGATAAAGATCATGTCTTTCGTCCTGTACCCATTCATATCTGAGGAGGAAAAGGAACTTATGGCGAAATTTGAAAAGTTTGAGCTCCCAACTGAAGGCGAAAAAATTACGATTGATAACGGTCAACTACGGGTTCCGAACCATCCGGTAATTCCGTTTATCGAAGGTGACGGTACGGGCCGCGATATCTGGAAAGCTTCCAAGCGCGTACTGGACGCAGCTGTAGAAAAAGCATATAACGGCAGCAAAAAGATTGCCTGGTATGAAGTATTCGCTGGTGAGAAAGCTTTCAATACATACGGCGAATGGCTCCCTAACGATACTTTGGAAGCCATCCGTGAGTATATTGTAGCCATCAAAGGTCCACTTACGACACCTATTGGCGGTGGTATCCGTTCGTTGAATGTGGCATTGCGGCAAGAACTGGATTTATACGTATGTCTGCGTCCTGTTCGTTATTTTAACGGTGTTCCTTCTCCAGTGAAACGTCCTGAATTGGTAGACATGGTTATTTTCCGTGAGAACACAGAAGATATTTACGCGGGGATCGAGTATGCTGAAGGGTCCGAAGACGTGAAAAAGGTTATTCAGTTCCTCCAACAAGAGCTGGGTGTGAACAAAATCCGTTTCCCTGAAACCTCTGGTATTGGCATTAAGCCAGTTTCTTCCGAGGGTTCAAAGCGTCTGGTACGGGCTGCCATTCAGTATGCTGTTGACCACGGACGCAAGAGTGTAACGCTCGTACACAAAGGTAACATTATGAAATTTACCGAGGGTGCCTTCAAAAACTGGGGTTATGAAGTGGCTGAGGAAGAATTTGCAGATAAAGTATTTACTTGGGCCCAATATGATGTAATCAAGGAAAAAGACGGTGAGGATGCGGCGAATGCAGCTCAAAAAGCAGCTGAAGATGCAGGCAAAATCATTATCAAGGATGCGATTGCTGATATTGCACTTCAGCAAGTACTGACTCGTCCTTCTGAATTTGATGTGATTGCTACGCTCAACCTGAACGGGGACTATCTGTCCGATGCTCTTGCTGCCCAAGTTGGTGGAATTGGTATTGCGCCAGGTGCAAACATTAACTATGTAACAGGGCATGCTATCTTTGAAGCTACACATGGTACAGCTCCAAAATACGCCGACAAAGACGTAGTGAACCCTGGTTCCGTAATTCTGTCGGGCGTAATGTTGCTTGAACACTTGGGTTGGCAAGAAGCGGCTGACCTGATTTACAAAGGGCTGGAGACGTCCATTAATAAGAAGATTGTAACTTATGACTTTGCTCGTCTGATGGATGGTGCTACACAAGTGAAATGCTCCGAGTTCGCAGATACCATTATTAGTAACCTGTAAGGAAGGGGAATACCACTTGTCCATTCAACGTAAAAAAATATCCATTGTTGGCGCCGGTTTTACCGGTGCCACTACCGCATTGCTGCTGGCTCAAAAGGAGCTAGGTGATATCGTACTGATCGATATTCCGCAACTAGAGAATCCGACCAAAGGCAAGGCGCTTGATATTTTGGAGGCCGGTCCGGTACAGGGATTTGACAGCCAGATCACGGGCACTTCCAGTTACGAGGATGCAGCTAACTCGGATATCGTCATTATTACAGCCGGGATTGCACGCAAGCCGGGTATGAGCCGTGATGATTTGGTAAATACGAACGCAGGAATTGTAAAATCCGTTTGTGAGAACGTGAAGAAGTATGCGCCGGATTCTATCGTCATTATTCTGAGTAATCCGGTAGATGCTATGACCTATACTGCCTACCAAACGCTTGGGTTCCCGAAAAATCGGGTTATTGGCCAATCAGGTGTGCTGGATACAGCACGATATTGTACCTTTATTGCACAAGAACTGAACGTTTCCGTCGAAGACGTACGCGGCTTCGTTATGGGTGGTCACGGTGATGATATGGTGCCCCTGGTACGCTATTCCAGCGTTGGAGGTATACCTATCGAAACCCTGATTTCGCAGGAACGTATCGAAGCGATCGTACAACGGACACGCGGTGGTGGCGGTGAGATCGTCAATCTGTTGGGTAATGGTAGCGCATATTATGCACCGGCAGCTTCGCTTGCACAGATGACAGAAGCGATTGTAAAAGATAAAAAACGGATTATCCCGGTCATCGCCTATCTGGAGGGAGAGTACGGCTATCAGGATTTATTCCTTGGTGTACCGACACTTCTTGGCGGTAATGGTATCGAAAAAGTGTTCGAGTTGGAATTGACAGCCGAAGAAAAAGCAGCGCTCGATCAATCCGCCGAATCGGTCCGCAATGTGATTAAAATAGTTACCGTATAGATTCAATTTTCTACTAAATCGGTATACTTTTACTTGAAGAGGTGTTCCCAAGCCATAGTCATGGCCACCGGACACCTCTTTTACTTTTAAACGGAATATAAGGAATCTATTCGCTTTCTTCCTTATTCCTTTGCTTTGATTCATTTCCCCAGTATAATAGAGTTCATATGCATTGATAGTTTCATGAGAAATTTTGCAAAATCCTGACATAGAAAAGCATGTCCCAAAACACTGTAAAGATGGTAGTCATTCGTTGGAATATGATCGTTCTATGGAAAAAGAGTTTGTGAGAAAACAAAGAAATGGAGGTTGTAAAGAATGTTTTTTATTCACATTATTGGATCACTGGCGATGGGTTTTTATTTATTGCTCCCCTTCGTTGTGGCCAAAATCGACAAATTGGCTCCTAGCGTGCAGGAGGGAACGATATCGGCTGTTCAGCTTTTGAACCGTTTAGCTCAATTTGCACTGATCCTAGTGCTTGTTAGCGGTATCTATATGATTTTTGCCTGGAATTCTTATTCGGTAGCATGGATCGTTGTCGTTTTGCTGTTGTTTCTCGCCATTTCTGGTATCGCGGGAGCCATGGGTAAGCCGTTACGGCTGTCGCTGGAAGCGATTCGTAGCCAACAGCCTATTACGCAATACGCTGGCAAAATGCGAATGTTCAGTACGCTGCTTGCCGTCTTCCTGATATTAATTACGTTTTTAATGGTATACAGCCATATTATTTAATTATGTATTTGGTGAGAGTCTATAATCGAATGATGACAAATTCTAAATTGAAAAAACGGTCTGTGCTGAAATAAGCATAGGCCGTTTTTTGTGCACTCAAATCACTACATTTTTCTTTTTTCGTTTAACGAATAACTTTGTGTGGTAAATCAGGAGTAGAGTGGATGCAAATGTTGCATCCTAAAAAATATCTGATTTTGAAGGGAGAATGTACAATGCCTAAAAGTAATCAACCTCAGCAAACTTTGCCCCCGCAGCATCAGGACCAGCAACCGGGGATTGAGTCCAAAATGTCGCCTGCACCCCAATTTGAAAAACCAACTTACAAAGCCGCTGGCAAGCTAACAGGTAAAGTTGCACTTATTACTGGTGGGGACAGTGGAATTGGACGGGCTGTAGCTGTCACGTATGCCAAAGAAGGTGCGGACGTAGCTATCATCTACTTGAATGAGCATAAGGATGCGGAAGAAACAAAACGTCAGGTAGAGCAGGAGGGACGCAAATGCGTATTGATTCCTGGCGATATCGGAGATGACCAATTTGCCAAAAAAGCGGTTCAACAGACGGTTAACGAGTTGGGTAAGCTCGACATTGTCGTGAACAATGCGGCAGAGCAACATCCACAACAAAAGCTGGAGGATATCACCAAAGAACAGTTGGAGCGCACGTTCCGTACGAATATTTTCGGTATGTTCTTCCTGACGCAAGCAGCATTGCCGCATTTGAAGAAAGGGAGCACAATCGTCAATACAACATCGATTACCGCGTACGCTGGGAACAAGACACTCATTGATTATTCATCGACCAAAGGGGCAATCACATCCTTTACTCGTTCCCTTTCACTTAATTTGGCCGATCAAGGTATTCGGGTGAACGCTGTAGCACCAGGGCCGATCTGGACGCCGTTAATCCCATCTACATTTGATGCCAAGACGGTCAGCGAATTTGGTGGAGCACAGCCTATGAAGCGCCCGGGTCAGCCGGAAGAATTGGCGCCAGCTTATGTGTACCTTGCTTCAGACGATTCGTCTTATGTTAGCGGGCAGGTTATTCATATCAATGGCGGAGAAGTTGTAAACGGGTAAGAGGATAAGGAAAAGGTTGGGGCAGTATTACGCTCCAGCCTTTTTTCTTTTCACAGTGGAACATAATGCAGGTAGCCTGTAGAATGAACTTAACTTACATAAAGGATGGGCATATCTTATGAAATCGTTTCGTTTCAGGCTTACCCTGATCATGCTGATTTTGATTGGCGTATCTGTCCTTGCTGCTGGAATCACGATGGGACAAATTTTTAAAAATTCGAATATGAAGGTGCTAGAGGAGAACATGGGACGGGAGATCGACCTGCTTCGCGCTACATTCCCTTTTGTTAATGCAGATGCCCTGTCCAGTACGGATTATGTCTCTTATTATTCTCAAAAGGCGAAGGAAATTGCCCGTCTGACGGAATCGCGGGTGACCTTCATTCGCAAGGACGGGACGGTGGTTGGCGATTCGTTAAGCGATCCGCGTAAGATGGAAAACCACGCATCTCGTGAAGAAATTCAGCAAGCCTCAACAGAGGGAATCGGACGCACGATTCGTTACAGTGAAACCTTGCAGCGGAACATGCTATACGTTGCAGAGCCGGTTGTATCGGACAAGGGCTTTGACGGATATATCCGTTTGTCCATGAGTCTGAAAGCGGTGGAGGAGGGAGTACGGCGCGGCTGGACGGCCATCGGGATTGGACTCGTGTTGCTGTTCCTTGCTGCTGGATTGGTGAGCTATCGTATTGCCCGCAGTCTGACCTCGCCTATTGAGCATATTACAGGGGTAGCCAACCGCATTTCAGGACTGGATTATGACGCAAGGGTTGGTGTGCAGCGCCGGGACGAAGTAGGGCAACTGGGTGAAGCCATTAATCGTATGGCTGACAGTCTCCAAAACCAAATGAAAACGATACGTGACAATGAGGATCTACTCCAGAGCGTCATGAGTAATATGACAGGCGGGATTCTAATGATTGATGCAAGTGAGTGTATTGCGCTTGTAAACCGTGAGTCTGAGCGAATGCTTGGTGTCGTGGGTAAACGGGTGACTGACAAGCCGTATCATGAGCTGAAGAAGCACTATGAGCTCACAAAGCTAATTGAGGGCAGCATACAAAGCCGAGAGAGGCTGCATGGTGAGGTTCATTTGTACAATCCCGAGGAAAGACTCGTGTTGCTGGATGGTGTCCCGATGCATGAGGATGAAGGCGGATACCGGGGGATGCTGTTCCTTTTACAGGATATTACGGCTATTCGACGGTTGGAAAATATGCGGAGCGAATTTGTGGCAAACGTTTCTCATGAGCTAAAAACACCAATTGCCGCAGTCAAGGGTTTTGCCGAGACGTTACTCGGTGGCGGGGTTAAAGATGAGGAGACGGCCCGTTCATTTTTGCAAATTATATATGATGAAAGCGAACGATTGAATCGACTGATCGGTGACATTCTGGAGTTATCTAAAATTGAATCCAAGCGTTCCCCGCTGGATTGTTCGCCAGTGCACGTTTCGTCGTTCATAGAATCATTGCTGGAAAAACTGAACAATGTAGCTGCCAAAAAAAGAATTACGCTGCATATGGATATCCCGGATGAGCTGTTTATGGAGGCAGATGAAGATAAGCTTCAGCAGATTTTCCTGAACCTTTTGTCTAATGGCATCAACTATACACTTGATGGTGGCAAGGTAAAGATTAAGGTTTTAACGGTACAGCGGGAGAATGACACGGAAAAGGTCGTATTTACAGTCAGTGATACAGGTATTGGAATTCCAAAGAAGGACCTGCCACGTATCTTTGAACGCTTTTACCGGGTGGACAAAGGACGCTCGCGCAACTCTGGCGGAACGGGACTGGGATTGTCGATCGTCAAACACTTGGTCGATTTGCATCATGGCACCCTTTCGGTGGAAAGTGAGCTTGGATTGGGTACCACATTTACAGTTGAATTACCGCTATTGCAACAGGAAGAATGAACTAGAACATTTTTTACATTCTGTTAACAATGCCGTGATAAAATAAACGGGTGTCGCATGAGTATGAAAAAGGTTTCAGGATTTTGACCAATGCGCCTTTAACAGGTAAACAGGAGATGAAGTTATTTATGGGACAACGCTTGCTGGTTATTGAGGATGAACCAACGCTTGCCAGATTGCTATCCTACAATTTGATACAAGAAGGCTTCGAAGTGGACACGGAGGATCATGGCAGTGCCGGTTTTGAAAAAGCCTCCAGAGAGTCCTACGATTTGATCCTGCTGGATTTGATGCTGCCGGGAATGAACGGACTGGACATTCTGAGCAGACTTCGCCATCAGGGGCTGACAACGCCGATCATTATTTTAACCGCCAAAAACGGCGAAGCCGAGGTTGTCCAAGGGCTGAAGTCGGGTGCGGATGATTACATCACGAAGCCTTTTGGCGTTTCTGAGCTGTTGGCCCGTGTAACGGCTGTGCTGCGAAGAACTTCCGGCGGGGATGAAGGAGTGCTGTCTGATCAGAAAGATAGCTCCAAAATTCAATTGGGCGAGCTGGAGATTTACCCTGAAAAATATGAAGTCATTCTTGGAGGTCAGTCCATCAGCCTCAGACCAAAGGAATTTGAGGTACTTCTTTATTTGTCCCGCAAGCCGGGTGTAGTCCTGACCCGGGATGATCTGATGAATGCTGTTTGGGGGTTTGACTACATTGGCGGTCAACGGACCGTGGATGTGCACGTCAGTTCCTTACGTAAAAAACTGGAGCTTGATCCCGACTCGGTTCATATCGATTCGATCCGTGGAGTGGGGTACAAGCTGGTTGTAAATAAAAAAAGAAGCGCTTCTCATTTATTATAAATGAGGAGCGTTTTTCTTTGTTCAGGGTGGTGGGGGAAGACTTTTGTGTCCATTTCGTGATTTTACATTTCATTAACAAAAATAGACGCTAGAATCAACAAATGACCGATATGATGTTCCCGTCACTCCAAGTAGTTAAAAAAAGGGGACTTCAGAACGATGATAACGGAACCAAAGACCCAGCCGAGTTCCACTGCCGTGATTGAACGTGAAGCATACAAGCCGATTACTACCTATGTGCCATGCCGGGAGGTTCCGATCATTGGTACGGATATGACTTGTAAAGAACTGTTAGCACTAATGAAAACACAGGAAGGTATACCTTGTGTTATTGTTGTGGATAAAAATGACCTTCCACTGGGCATTATTATGAGAGATGCGTACAATCGCCATTTTACGGGCAGATTTGCTGCGGCGTTGTTCTATGACAAGCCTGCGGCCATATTTGCCGACCCCGATACATTAATTGTGGAACTGAAAAGCCGAGCATCGGATATTGTGGAACTGGCGATGCTGCGCGAAGATCAGCGTTTTTACGATTGTGTGTTGATTAAGGAAGGAACACGGTTACTCGGCGTACTCACGATTCGTGATATCCTGTCCGTCGTGCAGCGAATGCAAAGAGAAGCAGACGAAGAGCGGGGCGATGTGATTCGGCATAGCTATGACGGAGTCCAGCGTATTCAGCTCACTGTGCTGGATGCAGCTAAAGAGGCCGATGACAGTGTGCGGCTAACCCGCTCAATGAGTGAATTATCCCGCCGTGGCAAAGTAGAACTGGAGGATGTTTTGCTCTCCTATCGTGCAGTCACGGAGCAAATGAAGCGCCAGCATGAGCAGATGACGGCGTTGACCCAATCGCTGAATGACATTGCGGGCATGGCCTCTTCCATTCGTGCATTGGCAGATCACAGCGGACTGCTGGCGATCAACGCGTCCATTGAAGCGGCACATGCTGGCGAACACGGACGAGGCTTCCAGATTGTGTCTCAGGAGGTGCGGAATATGTCACTCCAGACGAAAGCCTTTTCCACACAGATTACAGGCTTACTCACCCATATCGAGCAAATGCTGCGTGACACCGCTGAACTGACGGATACGAGTATGCAGCAGATTCATACAGGCTCTCAATATATATCTGCCGGAACACAAACTTTTGCCAAACTACTGCAGGCTGTCGATGAAATTGAAGCTAAAAACAGTGAAATGTCCCGTTCCGCAGAGGAAGCGGCTTTGAATGCAGCCGAAATTGCGCAGGAGCTTGAGCTCATGCTAAGTTCTTGATCATTTTACATACCGTTAACAAATCCACCACACTAAGTTTACACACAGCTTATATAATCTTCATATTGTGCAAATCAGGTGCAATGCTTGAGGATCATAACTGCAACACGAAGGAGATCATAAATCCATGAATGATTCCGTAATTCGGATCGATAAGCTGAATTTATATTACGAGAAATTTCACGCGCTGAAACATATAAACCTCGATATTCCTGAAAAAACGGTAACTGCCTTTATCGGCCCGTCCGGCTGCGGCAAATCAACCCTGCTGCGTACGCTGAACCGGATGAATGACATGATACCGGGAACGCGTATTGAAGGCACTGTGAGTATCGCAGGTCAGGATATATACGGCGATACTATGGAAGTAGAAACTCTGCGTAAGCAGGTGGGAATGGTTTTTCAACAGCCTAACCCATTTCCCAAATCGATTTATGATAACGTGGCCTACGGCCCGCGTCTGCATGGAATTCGGCAAAAGGACAAGTTGGACGAATTGGTCGAGCAAAGCCTGCGGCAAGCGGCACTCTGGGAAGAGGTCAAGGACTTTCTGAAGCGTTCTGCTCTGAGCTTGTCCGGTGGACAACAGCAACGGTTGTGCATTGCCCGGGCGCTTGCTGTACAGCCAGATATTTTGCTTATGGACGAGGCGACATCTGCGCTGGATCCAATCTCCACGATGAAAATTGAAGAACTGGTTCAGGAATTGCGAGACACGTATACCATTGTCATGGTGACGCATAACATGCATCAGGCAGCGCGTGTGTCCGGTCGAACTGCGTTCTTTTTGAATGGTGTTGTGGTGGAAGCGGCGGACACACAGACGATGTTTTCCACGCCGCAAGATTCACGTACGGAAGATTATATTTCAGGGCGATTTGGCTAAAGCCTACCAGATAAATATGCCAGAAGGGGTGACTTCGAAATGATACGTAGAAAAGGTTTTGATGAAGGGTTAGATGAACTGAGAGCCGTACTGCGCGAAATGGGTGCACACGTTTCGAAGGCGCTCGATCAGGCCATTGAATGTTTGCAGACCAAAAATACAGAATTGGCTCAGCAGGTGGTCAAAAATGATGCATCCCTCAATACGCTGGAAGAGAGTATTCTCGATATGGGTTCCAAGCTCATTATTACCCAACAGCCGGTAGCGAAGGATTTGCGCCGGATCATTGTTGCATTTAAAATTTCCAGTGATCTGGAACGAATGGGCGATTTGGCGCTTGATATTGCCAAGGTGACACTTCGCTTGGAAGGGCAACAGATCATTAAGCCGCTGGTGGATATTCCGCACATGGCTTCCATTGTTAAAGAAATGATAGATGATGCGATCAAATCCTATTTGGATGAAAATACAGATCTGGCCTACAAAATGGCCAAAGAGGATGATCGTGTGGATTCCATGTATAGCCACATGATCAGCGATCTGTACGCCTTTATGGTAGAAAAGCCGGCAGAGGCTTCACAAGCCATGCTGCAACTACTTGTAGGACGATACATTGAACGAATTGGTGACCATGCTACGAATATCGGTGAAAGCACTGTATATCTCGTGACAGGGGAGAGACCAGATTTGAACCAGTAGAGCTTTCAGGTATATAGCGGTTGTTTCTGACCCAGACTTGTCTTTGAGCAAAAGGCAAATTTGGTTAAGAAGCAGCCGTTTTTTTCTGAAAAAGGAGTCTTGTATGTTAAGATAGGAAGAGGAATGCGTAAAACGTAAGAACGTTACGAATGCATTGATGAACTTGCGAGGTGCTAAATGGATAAACTCATGCTTATAGATGGCAACAGTATCATTTACCGGGCGTTTTTTGCTATGCCACCGTTAACAAATTCGAGCGGGCAGCAGACGAACGCGGTGTATGGATTTACGACGATGTTATTGCGGCTCTTGGAGGAGCACAAACCAACACATATTCTGGTTGCCTTCGATGCCGGTAAAATAACGTTTCGCCATAAAGGATACGAGGATTACAAAGGTGGACGGGAGAAAACCCCGCCAGAGCTGTCTCAGCAATTTCCGTTGCTGAAAGAGCTATTGACCGCTTTCGGCATTGCCCAGTTTGAATTGGATGGCTATGAGGCGGACGATATTATAGGCACCCTTTCCAAGACAGCGGACGAAGCCGGCTTCAATGTGCTAGTCGTGACCGGGGACAAGGATATGCTTCAATTGGCTTCAGACCATGTCACAGTCGGCTTGACTCGCAAAGGGGTTACTGAGGTGGAGACGTATGGACCTGAGCAAATTCAGGAACGATATGGCCTGAAGCCGCTGCAAATTATTGATCTTAAGGGCCTGATGGGCGATACGTCGGACAATATTCCTGGTATTCCTGGCGTAGGTGAAAAAACAGCGCTCAAGCTGCTGCATCAGTATGGTTCAGTCGAAGAAGTACTGGCGCACACAAATGAGCTGAAGGGCAAAATGAAAGAACGCGTGGAGACACATGCTGATGATGCGCGAATGAGCAAAGATTTGGCGACCATTTACCGGGATGTAACGTTGGACAAGCAGCTGGAAGATGTGGTCTTCGGCGGGCTGCAAGCAGAAACGGCTGGGCCAGCTCTGGCGAAGCTGGAGTTCAAGTCCTTGCTGGAGCGTTTATCTTTTTCAGGTGAGGTTGGCAGTACTGGGGTAGACGTAGAGGAAGCCGCGGCTGACGTAACAGTGCTGGATGAGCAGCGGATTAGCGAATTGGTAGAAGTGTTGGATCATGTGGATGTGCTGCATGTTGAAACGCATGGTGATAATCCGCATCATGCTGACATCGTAGGTCTGATATTTGCCGCAACGGGACAGCAGTTTTTTATGATACTGGATGTACTGCAAAGCGATGCAGCTACACCTATTCGCGATTGGCTTGCTGACCCTGAACGCAAAAAACGCGGTCATGATCTGCATCGTACGGATTTGGCTTTACACTGGCATGGAATTGAGTTTGCAGGTGCCGAGTTTGATGTGCAATTGGCAGGGTACTTGCTGGACCCGACCGATGCCAACCAGACATTGAGCGGATTGGCAGCCAAGTATAGCTTGTCTTCGATCCGTCCTGACGAAGAAGTGTTCGGTAAAGGGGCTAAATATAAAGTTCCTGACGTGGATGTACTGTCCGATCATGTGGCGCGTAAGGCAGCGGTGATTGAAGCTTTGGTGCCTGTGCAGCAGGCTGAGCTGGAGAAAACGGAAATGCACAAGCTGTTTCATGAGCTGGAGATGCCGTTGTCCCGCATTTTGGCGGATATGGAGAAGCAGGGCATTTTGGTGAACGTAGAGGAACTGCGCGCTTTGGGTAAAGAATTTGAAGCCCAGATCGCAACGTTGGTGAACGAGATCTACAGCATTGCTGGAGTAGAGTTCAATCTGAATTCGCCCAAGCAGTTGGGTGAGATTTTGTTTGATAAACTGGGTTTGCCTGTCATTAAAAAGACGAAAACGGGGTACTCGACCGATGCGGAGGTACTGGAAAAGCTGGCCCCCTATCATGATATTGTACAAAACATTTTACAGTACCGTACTATTGCCAAACTCCAATCGACGTATGTTGAAGGATTGCTTAAAGAAATTTCGGAGAAAACGGGTAAGGTGCATACGTATTTCCGGCAGACGGTTGCAGCAACTGGACGCTTGAGTAGTCAATTTCCAAATTTGCAAAACATTCCGATTCGTCTCGAAGAAGGTCGCAAAATCCGCAAAGTATTTGTTCCGTCCGAACCGGGCTGGTCTATTTTGGCGGCAGACTACTCACAAATCGAGCTGCGGGTGCTGGCTGATATTTCGGATGATGAACGTTTGAAGGAAGCCTTTGTCCACGATATGGACATTCACACCAAGACCGCATCCGATGTGTTCGGTGTAGCAGCGGAAGATGTGGACTCCAATATGCGGCGTTCTGCGAAGGCAGTCAACTTTGGGATTGTCTACGGGATCAGTGATTATGGTCTGTCACAAAATTTGAATATTACGCGGAAGGAAGCGGCTCGCTTTATCGACCAGTATTTTGATGTGTTCCAAGGCGTTCGCCGTTACATGGATGATATTGTGAAGGATGCGAAGCGGGACGGCTACGTAAAAACGCTGTTGGAACGCAGACGCTATTTGCCGGAGATTAACGCCAGCAATTTCAACCTGCGTTCATTCGCTGAGCGTACAGCGATGAATACGCCGATTCAAGGTACCGCAGCCGATATTATCAAGTTGGCGATGGTACAGATGGATGAGGCCTTACGTGAACGTAAACTTCGCAGCAGAATGCTGCTCCAAGTACATGATGAGCTTGTGTTCGAGGTTCCGCCTGAGGAAATGGAAACGATGAAAGAGCTTGTCCCGGCTACCATGGAAGCTGCATTAAAGCTGGCTGTGCCGCTCAAAGCCGAAGTAAGCTATGGCAGCAATTGGTATGAGTCCAAGTAAGATATTTCAATGAGTAGATAGTCCCAATTTGACGCTGCTTCCGTTATAATATAGGGTGAGGTGAAGACATCATGCCGGAATTACCGGAAGTAGAAACAATTAAACGAACGCTAAACGAGCTTATCGTTGATAAACATATAGATCATGTCACCGTTAATTTGCCGCGGATCATTCAACGGCCCGATGATATCCACGCTTTTGCGATGGAATTGGCCGATCACCGGATTACAGGGGTGGAGAGACGCGGAAAGTTTCTGCGGATTTTGCTGGATGGGCTGGTGCTGGTTTCCCATCTTCGAATGGAAGGGCGATATGGATTATATTCGCAACATGATCCTGTGGAAAAGCATACCCATGTCATCTTTCATTTTAAAGATGGTACGGAGCTGCGTTATCAGGATGTGCGCCAGTTTGGCACGATGCACTTATTTCCGGCAGGACAGGATTTGCTGGAAAAACCGCTGAACAAGCTTGGTTTGGAGCCGATGGACGAGGCCTTTACACCGGAAATGCTGCGTGCTGCTGTTGGAACTCGTTCGACTTCGACCAAGGCAGCGCTGCTAAACCAGTCATATGTGGTGGGCATCGGGAATATTTATGTAGATGAATCGTTGTTTAAGGCGGGGATTCATCCAGCACAGCCAGCCAAAAGCCTAACGGATAGCCAATTTCATGTCTTGCATGAAGCTATTGTCTCCACGCTGGGTGCGTCGATTCAGGTTGGAGGCTCGTCCATTAAATCGTTCGTTAATGGACAGGGTAAAACGGGCGACTTCCAGCATCAATTGCAAATCTATGGACGTAACGCGAAGCCTTGCGTTAACTGTGGCACATTGATCGAAAAATCTGTCGTAGCCGGACGTGGCACACATCATTGTCCGGTCTGCCAGCCTTTGCGCTAAACAGGCACAGTCACCCCAAGCCCATCCCTCTCATATATTGTTCCAAGTACCAATACTGCGGAGGGTTCGGTTGTTATAAGGCCTTGCCTTCGCAATGGGAGGGAATTGGAGTGGCTAATCATTGGGGAGCCCTGCTGTTACTGGCATTTGCGCTAAGTTTGGATAGTTTCGGAGTCGGTGTTACATATGGACTGCGCAAAATGAAAATTCCACTGTTGTCGATTGCTATCATCTCCATATGTTCAGGTTTGGTGATCGGCATATCCATGCAATTGGGCGCATTACTATCTCATGTTCTGTCTCCTGTATATACGACCGTTTTCGGCGCTGTCATCCTGATCTGTATCGGCTGTTACTCTTTGATTCAAGCTCTGCACCGCAAAGAGGATTCGCCAGAGGATTCAGCGGAAGCCTCTCGGCGGCTGCTTCTTACAGAACAAACTGATCCAGTGAGCAGATCTGTTCTTGGAGAGAAGAAGTGTATAGAGGGTGATGATACAGAGTCTTTCCTTAGCTCAAGAAAAGATCTGTCGGCAGAAGCTTCTGTGGAGCAGCAGGAGCGAACGCTATTTTCTCTGGAGTTCCGCAAATGGGGACTTGTTATTCGGATTCTTCGAAGTCCGTCTGCTGCGGATATGGACCGTTCCGGCAGTATATCTGCTACCGAAGCGGTTTGGCTGGGCATTGCATTATCGGTCGATGCGTTCGGAGCGGGACTCGGGGCAGCTATGCTTGGTTTTCAGCCACTGTCTACTGCGCTGGCTATTACGTTATTCAGTGGAACATTTTTGATTGCAGGGATGAAGGCAGGCTTCTTTCTATCAGCATTTCGATTTATGAAGGCGCTGGGTGTATTGCCGGCATTAATACTGATTATGATGGGCATATTGAAGCTGTTATGAGGTGAAAGAGCATGAATATCGGATTAACCGGAGGTATTGCTACCGGAAAAAGCACCGTGTCGGCTCTTTTGGTCGCCAAAGGTGCGCTGCTGATCGACGCAGATGCCATTGCCCGGGAAGTCATGCTTCCGGGGCATCCGGTGCTGGCGGCGGTCATACAGCATTTTGGACAAGCTATAGTGAACAATGACGGAACCCTGCACCGCAAAAAACTGGGTGAGATTGTATTCGGAGACCCTGCCCAGCGGCAGGTACTTAACGATATTACACATCCTGCTATTCGTGAGGAAATGCGTATGCGCATGGAAGCATATGAACGGGAACAGCCGGACAAGCTTGTTTTGGCAGATATCCCGTTACTGTACGAGTCCGGGCTGGAGAGCTTGTACGAGGAAATTATGGTTGTGTACGTACCACGTGATATTCAGCTCCAGCGTCTGATGCTCAGAGACGGTCTGACGGAGGAGCAAGCTGGACTTAGGCTGTCCGCACAAATGGATATTGAACAAAAGAAAAGCTTGGCCGATATCGTTATCGATAATAGCGGAACACAGACTGAGACGAAGCGACAAATTGATCAATTTTGGCAGCGGAAGGGACTTGCATGAATATTTTGCGAAAGAAAAGAGTCCTGCTCACTTTGTTTGTCGGGTTTGTCCTGATCCTGTTCCTTAATTCAAATTGGATGTCCTGGTTCTATCCAATTCAATATAAGGATGAGATTCGGCAGTATTCACAAACGTATGAAGTGGACCCATTTTTGGTGGCGTCTATTATCCGTGTAGAAACCAATTTTAAAACCAGCAAGCAGTCGCATAAGGGGGCACTGGGCCTGATGCAGATTATGCCGAATACGGCAAATTGGATTATGGACAGCGCCCAGATTCAAAAGGTTCCGCTGGACAGTGTCAAGCACGAGCCTGGCACCAATATTGAGCTGGGAACCTGGTATTTGCATAACCTATCCATGAAGTTTCAGGATAATCCTGTAGCAATCGTAGCTGCTTACAATGCAGGGCCAGGGAAAGTTCAGGAGTGGCTGGATAAGGGAGTGTGGGATGGAAAAGAAGAGTCCATTAAGCAAATCCCTTTTGGTGAGACACGACATTATGTACAGCGGGTCATTTATTACTACAGGCAATACACGAAAATTTATAATGATTTTTAAATGGCAAGTTAATGACATGATTGACTTTTCGCTTTAAAATGAAAAAAGCGCAGGACAGGCTGTTTTTAGCAGCCCATCCATACACTTTATCTTGTTATTTCTGCATTATTACCGCGATTATTGGTATTGACCTGCCAATTGTTGTTCGGCGATCGTTACGAGGCGTTTTGTGATGTAGCCCCCGATCGAACCGTTCTCATAGGAAGTCATGTTACCTTGGTATCCATCTTGAGGAATGCTGATACCCAGCTCTTGAGCGATTTCATATTTCATTTGCTCCAGAGCGCCGGAGGATCTGCTGACTACCAGATTGTTGGAGTTGCCATTGTTTCCTTGTGCCATTGTTGTTCACCTCCTCGCGATGTGGTAAACATATTATGATCCGTTTCGACAAAATTATTACTAAAAATCTTCGGGAATTTATTGGAAAAAGAAAGTGGTGAGATTATGAAGTGTCCGTATTGTGCCTACAATGGCACGAAAGTGTTGGATTCGCGACCTGCGAATGATAATAAGTCCATCCGTCGCCGCCGTGAATGTGAACAGTGTGCCAGGCGTTTTACCACCTTTGAAATGGTGGAGGAAACCCCGCTCATGGTCATCAAAAAAGACGGCAGCCGTGAAGAATTTAGTCGTGATAAAATGCTGCGCGGTCTCATTCGGGCCTGCGAGAAGCGCCCAGTATCCGTCGAGCAACTGGATATGATCGTATCCCAGGTAGAGAATGCTATCCGCAACACAGCAGCCACAGAAGTGGATAGCCAGCAGATCGGTGAGCTGGTCATGGAACAGCTTTACCCAGTGGATGAAGTCGCCTACGTACGTTTTGCGTCCGTCTATCGTCAGTTTAAAGACATCAATATGTTTATGAAGGAACTGAAAACACTATTATCTAAAGATACAGCCAGCGACTGATCGCTGACTGTATCTTTCTTGGGACAAAGTGGGAAGATGATTATATTTTTTTATAAAAGTATTGACACAGGAATAAAAATTTTATATGATATAGAAGTCGCTTGAAACGTTGATTAACTTACTTGCGATGGGGCCTTAGCTCAGCTGGGAGAGCGCATCGCTGGCAGCGATGAGGTCAGGGGTTCGATCCCCCTAGGCTCCACCAAACTTTTATTATGGACTCTTAGCTCAGTTGGTAGAGCAGTTGACTCTTAATCAATTGGTCCAGGGTTCGAGTCCCTGAGAGTCCATTCTTTAGAAAAAAAACGGCAGAGATGCCGTTTTTTTGTTGTTTATAGATCTATTCCCAGTCTAACCGAGAACAGTTATGGGATTTTCATTAGCATATTCAAAAGAAGTATGGCAAAAAAGAACATCCTTGTTTAACGCTGATTGACATAATCGGCAAGGATTTTGAGATACTCGTCATTCACCAATTTTCTTGGGGCGAATACGGCTGTTAAAAAAGTTAGAGATTTTGAACGCGCAATTTTTTCATCCATCATGGAATGGTCGGCTTCAGGTAAATGAATCACGGACAGCAGCTCTGCGGGTATTTTCTGGCGGTAGACTCGCTCGGTATCCTGTACATCAACATTAATATCTTTGCCAGCCAGAACCAAGAGTACAGGAGAATGGAAGTGACTTAATTCTTTGGTGGAATCAGACCGAAAGTTTTTGCCTATAAAGCTCCATCTTTCTTTGGACATCATATCGTCAGGATCCGCTATGCTTAGGTATTCTTCATAAGAAGCATGTTTTTTCAGTAACTGTAGAATCTCTTGATCGTAGTTCAATGTCTTTTGAATTTCTTGCGGAGTAGCTCCTTCTTGCTCCATTTCTTTTCTGGTATTAAATTGTCCTTGGGAAATCCAGTTCACGGCAGGCGATACAAGGATGCTGAATGCAATATCATGTTCCTCTTTAACGATCTTCGGAATGACCCATCCTGCTTGACTGGCTCCCCATAGGCCGATTTTTTGCGTATCAATCATCGGCAAGGTTCTCGCCCAGTCTATTGCATATCGGATCTCCTGTGCGCGGTCCTCCATGCTTTGATCCAGCCAATTGCCAGGGGCACTATTAATACCGGGCTTATTCAATGACAGGGAGGCATAACCCTTGGAGGCGAACTTTTCCCACAGTGGTTTGTATCCATCATCATATGTGTCATTAATAGGACCATCCCCATGCACAAAAACAACTAATCCAACCTTTCCCGAGTAACCCTTAGGCAAAGCTAATGTACCCGTTAACAGCCCTTTAGGTGTCGTGATTTGTATTTTTTCTTCTGTCATCTTGTAGGAATTTTGATATAGAACAATGAGTATCAAGGCAACAGCTAGAGCTGCCGCAATACCAAAAGTAAGCTTAAATGTTTTTTTCAATGGTGTTCTCTCCTCGAATGCAGGTTCTCTTTCCAACTCATCAGATGCCATACAGGCTCCTTGAACCAAAAATGCCGTAACCCATTATATTTGGATTGTTCTACTTCAAACGCCAGTTTGTGATACAAATGGATAGCCCCTTGGTTCTTATGCGCTACATGAAGCGTCAATGCATGAAACCCAGATTCAACCATAAATTGCTGTGCGAAAGCTAGAAGACGGCGTCCTATTCCCTGGTTACGATGACTTGAACGAATCGCCAAATGATCAATGTAACATTCATTTGCAACGGGGGTATACTCCAGCGCATGCATACCTGTCAAAAATTTAAATACATTGAAGCAACCAAACTGTTTTAGGAGCGGAGCTAAAGAAATGGGGTTTGTTTCAGGAAGTGAAGAGGAGGGGGCCTTCCATTTGAGGGAAAGAACACCGACAACATCTTCGTTCTCTTTGGCTACAAATTGTTTCATAGATGAAGAATAAGGATTTTGAACCCAAACCTGCATTAACAACTGCTGTATAGCTTGATCCTCCAGTGTAACAAGAGATTGGAATTTTGTTTTAAACGATTCGACTAAAAGACTGCAAACGGCTTCATGGTCTTGTTTCTGGTATGCAACAATGTCAAAGGATTTTGCACTCATGTAACGCCCTCCAAGATTTATTCTACTTTAACCTGAATTTCGTATTGCAGCTTGTTGTTGTCGAACATCGAAAGATAAGATTTTTCTACTAGAACAATCTTGCTTTGGCAGTTATATTGGTGATGAGCTACATATCGTTCCATTTGTTTAATTTCATAATCAATCTCAGGCTCTTCAATGACGGAAAGATGCTTATAAAGATAGTTTCCTTCTTCCAGAATATAGTCAGCCACATCCACCGTTTCATAACACAGCTTCACCTGTCCGGCATCAGACAAGTAATGCAGGTCATTTTCAAATAATCGAGGTGGGGCAGGGTGGTGTTCAAATAAGTTTCCGGCAGTGAGCTCTTGACCATTCTCCAATGCAAACCATAGCTTTAAATGACGGGGACCTAATCGTTTGACCTGATATTCATCATTTCGCTGAGTCAGGCTATCATGTTCTTCTAGCACTTTGTGAATAAACTGTTCATGCATCTTCAAGTTAGCTATTTCAGCTTGTACCTTCTGCAACGAATGCTCTAAAAGCTGGTTATAGTCATCGGCAGCATAGGAAGTCATACATTCTTGAATCTGACCGACAGGGACATTTAATTTGCGTAACAATAAAATATGCGAAAGCTGATAAATCTCATGAATCCCGTACATCCGATATTGATTTTCTTCTGTATGTGATGGATACAGGATTCCCTTTTCTTCAAAATATCGCAGTTGATGTACAGATACATTCATGAGCTGAGCAAGCTGACTGATCGTAATGTGTTCTTTCAATGACAGGACTCCTTACTGATAGTTGAATAACTCCACTATAAACCTTAGGTCAGACCTAGGGTCAATAGAAAATATCAAATCAAATTTTGGATAGGCGTAGGTGTCGAGCATTTGATGCCCATACCAAGGGGAGGCTGGAGAGTTTACCTGACGGTGATAACCCGTTATAATCATAAGATTAGTGAGCATAAACAAGATGCTCAGGATGAAGGTTAGAATGGGGAAATCATGTTGAAAACTTTTAAAAAGGTATACATTGAGATAACGAGCATTTGCAATCTCGCATGCAGTTTTTGTCCTCAAACACAGCGTGTCAAAAAATTTATTGATCCGGAAATCTTTCGAAATGTGCTTGATCAGGTCAAACCACATACGGATTACATCTATTTGCATGTAAAAGGAGAGCCGTTGCTCCATCCGAAAATTGATCTTTTGCTGGAAAGTGCTCATGAGAAAGGATTGAAGGTCAATATTACCACCAATGGTACCTTGCTGCCGAAGACCGGACATAAGCTGCTTGGGCAACCAGCGCTGCGTCAGATGAACTTCTCTCTTCACAGCTTTGACGGGCACGAAGGCTCCGTGGATCGAGAAGGATATTTGGGTAATATTTTCACGTTTGTAAGAGAAGCAGTAAAACACAATGTCATTATTTCGTTCCGTCTCTGGAACCTGACTCAGGATAATCTGACTAATGTGCAGCGTCAGCGCAACCGGGAAACGCTTGAACGACTGGAGCAAGAGTTTGGACTGGACTATCGGATTGAGGAAAAGGTGATACCAGGCAGTGGGGTCAAAATCGCACCAAACGTTTATTTGAATCAAGACCATGAATTTGAATGGCCGAGCCTCAGTGCCCCGGAAGATGACGGAAAAGGCTTTTGCCATGCACTCCGTAGCCAGGCGGCGGTATTGGTGGATGGAACGGTGGTCCCTTGCTGTCTGGATGGAGAAGGCGTCATAAATTTAGGTAACGTGCATGAACAATCTTTTTCCGACATTGTGGAAGGGGAGCGTGCAAACCGTCTGTACTTCGGGTTCTCTAAGAGAGAAGCGGTAGAAGAGTTATGCCGAAAATGCGGGTACCGCAAACGATTTGGAACATAACGGAGATTTGGCAGGTGGAGACTTCGAATCTCTGACAAATCGTTACCTCCGTTTTGAGTTTAGATTCTTAGGAAAAATCCGCTAAACATCAAGGATTTCTTGGTGTTTAGCGGATTTTTTGCATACGTAAAACATACTTACATTCAACTATTAACCAGCGCTTTGGCATACTGTTTGCCTGCCGAGAGAAGGCTGTCACTCAGTTTAGGATCATTAACAGAACGTGCAAGCACAAGAGAACCAACCATACTACTGAACAATGCACTGCCCTTGGACTGATCCATTCCCCCCAAATTGGAGATAAACGTAATCATTCTTTCCAACTCCTGCGTGAATATCTGCCGGATTTCTTCGGAAGAACGGGCTATTTCTACGGAAAGGGCAGGAATAATACAGCCTATTTCTGTTCGATCACGGTGATGGGTGCTTAAATAGTAATCGATGACAACATTAATTTTAGGATCTTGCTTTTCTTGGTCAACGGCCTCCTGAAGCAGTGCGAGGGTATCACTGACGGCATAGCGACAGGCTTCGGCGACTAGCTGTTCTTTGTTATCAAAGTGTGAATAAAACCCGCCGTGAGTTAATCCTGCCCCTTTCATAATAAAGGGCACACTTACATCTTGAATACCGTTGGCACGGAAAGCTTGGGCAGCACTTTCAACGATCTTACTCCGCACTTTCATCTTATGGCCTTTTGGATAAGGCATTGTAATCACTCCACGGGTTTATAATGCTAACTTCAAAATATTATAATCATCATAATAAAACGTGTCAATTTGTCTTCCTATAACGACAACTTCAGAAAGGCTGATCAAGACTATTGACGCTTTTAAAATATGATGACTATAATATATTATAGTCATCATATTTTAAATCATGCCATTTTAACAGGAGGTATTAGTTATGAGCAAGCATGAATCTGTAGAAACACTGGTCATTGGATCAGGGCCAGGAGGTTATGTGGCAGCATTGCGTTCTTCTCAGCTTGGAATGAAAACGGCGATTGTTGAACGCAGTCAGCTAGGTGGAGTGTGCACGAATGTGGGCTGCATTCCATCCAAAGCTTTGATTGCCGAAGCACATCGCTATGAGATACTCAGGCAGGTAAATCAGGCAGATGCAGCGATGTCATTCGTGAATGCTCAGGCTTTCAAACAGGGGATTGTGAATAAGCAGGCAGGCGGAGTTGGCTTTTTAATGAAAACGGCAGGTGTGAGCATTCTGGAAGGGGAGGCGAGTTTGGTTGATGGGCATACAGCCATCATCAATCAAAATGGAGCGGAACAAACGATATCCTTTAAGTATGCCATATTGGCAACCGGCTCCCGTCCAATCGAGCTGAAAGCATTTCCGTTTGGCGGACGTATTTTGTCCTCTACAGAGGCGCTTTCGCTTCCAGCGGTTCCGTCCAGCCTGATCGTGATAGGTGGTGGATATATTGGCGTTGAGCTTGGACAAATGTATGCCAAATTTGGAACAAAGGTAATGATTCTGGAGGGAGGGGAACGGGTGCTGCCGGGATTTGAGACGGACCTTGTGGCCCCTGTTGTTAAGCAATTGAAAACAGATGGTGCAAGCATCGTAACTGGGGCGATAGCCGAAAAAGTCGTGCAGAATACGGATACTATTACGCTGCATTATTCAAAAGATCAAGAGCAGCATCATGTCACCGCTGAGTTTGTATTAGTTACTGTAGGCAGAAAACCGAATACGGATGGCAGATTAGGATTGGAGCACATTGGCTTGCCACTGACGAGCAGGGGGTTGATCGAGACAGACGAGCAGTGTAGAACGGCTATTCCGCATATTTTTGCCATTGGAGATATTACGGAGGGTCCAGCCCTTGCCCATAAGGCTTCCTATGAAGCGAAGATTGCGGCAGAAGCGATTGCAGGTCAAGCTGCTAAAGTGGATTATAAAGCCATGCCGCTGGTTGTCTTTTCTGAACCAGAGCTGGCTAGTGTTGGCCTAAGTGAAACAGAAGCAAAGGAAAAAGCCTTACCGATTGTCATTGGCAGAGCTTCCTTTGCAATTAACGGCAGAGCATTGGCGCTAAGGGCAGCAGAGGGGTACATCAAAATCGTAGCAAAGCAGGGGTCGGGGATCGTACTGGGGGCGCAAATCGTCGGCGTCGAAGCTTCAACACTCATTTCCGAGCTTGCTCTGGCTATAGAGATGGGAGCAACCGTAGAAGACTTAGCTCTAACCATTCATCCCCATCCTACATTGGGAGAAGTAATCATGGAGGCTGCGGAGAATGCGGTTAGAAAAATGGACCGTCCAAAGTAGAGGCTCCGTATGAAATCACTTCATTGCCTGTGAGAATAATTATCAACTATAATATATTATAGTTTGAATATGAGCGTGAGCAGGCACGTGGATGGTTTAGATCGGGGGCTGAACAAAAGCAATGAAGTTGAATGATCACATTTTGCTGTGGAATCATGTTTTTATACAGGTGATGGATGTTCGTCATAAGAAGATCGAAGAAGGGGAGGAGCTACGAACCTACTTACTTCCTGCCAGTGCGTTCTTGTATACCGTTCGTGGAAACGCACGGGTACGGTTGGATAACAGTATTCACAGGGTAGAGCGTTTCCATGTACTGCATGGCGGAAAAGGAATGTGCCTGAGTATCCTGGCGGAAGAGGTGCTTGAATATTACATCATTTTGTACAAGGCAACGTTGGCCCTGCCTAGCCGCAAAGAGATTGCACAATTGCTGGAAAAGGAAAATCCTTTTCAGAACCAGTATGCTTTCGCACCTCATTACCCACTGCCCCTGTACGAGCCTATATTCGTGAGCATTTTAGCCGGCCTATGGCACTTGAGTCCATTGCAGAGGAGCTAGAATGCAGTATTGGACATTTATCCAGGTTGTTCAAAAATAAAATGCATACCAGTCCGATTCATTACTTGGGCCAAGTAAGAGCAGATCGAGCGGCAGAACTGCTAATGCAGACGGACGCCACTTTGCAGGAGATCGCAGAGCGTGTGGGATATCCAGATGCCCATTCTTTAAGTTGCAGCTTCAAGAAATATAAGGGACTATCTCCCGTACGATTCAAAAAGGAGCGGGAGCATCCTGCCCAGAAGCAAGATCAGGATATGCCCCAAACGATGCTTAAATCTGCCCTTCAGCGGACATCTTTCACACGTTATACTGATATTGATTATCAATATCGGTATCTGCGGAAGGGGATTTATTCATGCACGGAAGAGTCAAAATAACGGCCATGATGATTATGCTGTGTTTATCTTTGATGCTGGGAGCTTGCTCGGCACCGACGAATACAATTGGAAGATCGCAAACGAAGACTAATCATACAGCGACATCATCCAACAGCGATGGACAAGCGGCAGTGCAAGCACAGACAAGAACGGTTAAGACATTAAAAGGCGATGTGGAAGTACCTGCAAACCCGAAACGAGTGGCATCGGATCAGTATATGGGGCATCTTTTGAAGCTGGGGATTATTCCGGTGGGGGTTAGAAGCTATATGCTGAATGAGGCTTGGATTGATCGATCGGGATATCCCAAAGAGAAGTTGGCCGGAATCAAGGATCTCGGTGATTTTCCTATGGATTTAGAGGAACTGACCGTTCTGCAACCGGATTTAATTATCGGTTCAATCGAAAAGAACATCGACAGCTACCAAAAGGTAGGAACGACCGTGTTCCTGCCGTATTGGGAGGGCGAATCTACAGCGGGACCGCTGGATAGATTCCGTAGAATCAGTGAAATCTTTGGCAAGCAGAAAGAAGCCGAGCAGTGGATTACTGAATACGAGAAGAAAGCTGCAGAGGCCAGAACGAAAATTCAAGGTATCGTTAAGGACGGAGAGACGGTTTCAATTGTACAAGTCGCCAATAAATCGATATATGTTTTGGCAGCGAAAGGCGGCAATTACGGAAGTCCGACCATTTATCAGATGCTAAAGCTGCCACCTACCAAGAAGGCATTGAACATGAAAGAAGGTTTTGAAAATATTTCACTTGAGGTTTTACCCGAGTATATGGGAGATCACATCTTTGTAAACGGTTCAGAAGATGAAGGGGCTAATCAGATTCTGCATAGTGAGCTATGGAAAGGACTTCCGGCTGTAAAAAAAGGACAGGTTTATATGTACGGTTCATTCAGCGATAAAGAGGATGAGTTTGTGATGGAAGAGCCTTATTCATTGGAACTTCAATCGGATACGATAGTTAATCTCTTATTAGCCCACAAAAAATAAAGCTGAATACAGCTATAAAAATCAAAATACGTTACCGATGAAACACATGATATAGAAAAATAAACTGCTAAAAACGAGGGTGAACCTCTGTGTTTTAGCAGTTTTTTTGTCGTAATTCAACAGAGGCACTCTCACCTCAGTCGCTTATGGTAGTCGTCACCGCGCCATTAATGGCGGCCGTTCGCTGCAACGTCCCCGTTTACAAAAAACAGTGACTATTCTCACAAAAAACGACATATTCCGACACTGGAATGCCATATTATAGTAAGTGTTGATAGGCTATAATCGTAGCAGTGAAAACGGATGGTCACAAAAATTTATTAGAGTCAGGATTGGTGGTTCAAATAATGAAGCTGGCAACAAAATTAACCTGGATGATGCTCATCATACTGCTTCTCGTAGGCTCCTCCATTGGATACTTCGGATATCGTACCGCTTATCATCAAGTGGATGAAGCTGCTGGGATCGAGCTGGTGGGTTGCGCCAATATTACGACTGGCCTTATAGATCCTGCGGATATATCGGCTCTGGTCAGTGGAGATAACAGCAAACTTGCTGCCATTGAAGACCGGATCGGCTGGATTGTAGCACATAAGCCTATTTTTAAAGAGGCTTTCATTATCTCCTTGGATGGAAAAATTCTGGCCGCCGATGCCAACTTCAAGCAAAGAGGCTATCAAGCTGGCGATTCCTTCTACTTCACAGACGAAGACAAAGAAATGATAACTACCATGAAGCATTCAGCATATTCCAAGGTTTATACATATGAAGGAACCTCGCTCAAAACCGGATACGGCCCCATTTATCAGGACCATGATCCCACCAAGCCCATTGTTGCACTGATGGCCATCAATTTTGACGGTTCGTTAATTCAGGAACGGACGTTGGATATTATTGTTCAACCCTTTATTATTGGCGGCTCCATTTTCATCGTGGCTATCCTTGTTGTTTACCTGTTGATTCGCCATATGGTAAGTCCGCTTACCAAGCTGTCAGCCTCTGTGAATACCATTACCAAAGGCGACCTTACTCATGAACCGCTTCTTTTCAAAAGCAAGGATGAAATCGGGACGCTGGCCCGCGATTTCAACGATATGACAATGAACCTGCGCAACCTGATTACTCAGGTCAATGACACCTCTATGCTGGTCGCTTCTTCCTCTCAAGAGCTGTCTGCCAGCGCACAGGCAACAAACCGTGCTGGAGAGCATAGCGTGAATGTTACGATTGAGTTAGCCGATGGGGCGCATAACCAACTGGAGAATCTGGAAGGAAGCTATAAAGCTGTTCAGGATATGTCACGCTTCATCAGCGATATTGCCGGCAATGCGGACATTGCAATGAACAAGGCCGCGGATAATGTCCAGAAAGCACGTCTTGGCCGGGAATCGATGGATTCCACCACCTCCCAAATGGGAGTTGTCAGCGAAAGCATCGGCGATCTCTCAAGCATTATTCATACGCTTGGCAGCCATTCCAAGGAGATTGAGAACATTGTCGGCACCATCGCCAGCATCGCCGAGGAGACCAACTTGCTGTCTTTGAATGCAGCGATAGAAGCTGCGCGCGCCGGAGAAAAAGGTCAGGGCTTCGCCGTTGTCGCTGGCTCTGTCCGCAAGCTAGCCGAACGTTCTGCCAATTCTGCCACACAAATCAGCGAGCTGATCAGTCTGATTATCGCTCAAATGGACAAGGCAGGAGAAACTATGAAGCGTTCCACGGACGAAATGATGCAGGGCAAAGAGTTGATCATATCGGCCGGACGCTCCTTCTCCGAGATCGAGGTCTCCATCTCCGATATGTCTTCCCAAAGCGAGCAAATATCAGCCACAGTTCGGGATCTGGCGCTGATCTCTGAAGGGCTCGTTGAAGCCATTCAGAATACCGTAATGGTCTCTAACCATACGGCTGAAGGGGCAAAGTCCCTGTCAGCCTCTTCGGAGCAACAGCTTGCTGCCATGCAAGAAGTGGAATCCTCTGCAGCGCTTCTCTCATCACTTGCCGAGAAGCTTCAGGTGCTTGTGGAGAACTTCAAGATTTAAATATTCGAGGTTCAAAGAGAAATAAACCGCTAAAGACGAGGGGAAACCCTGTGTTTGGCGGCTTTTTTATAGTAATTTTACGAAGGCTTTCTCTCAGTCGCTTATGGTAGTCGTTACTGTGACATTGTTGACAGAGGTTGAGGAAGCACTAGAGTTGAAATTAACAACCTCAACGACTACTGTTGCACCAACAATCAGGCCTGTATTTATAATTAGATTTGTAGCAGAAAGCGTTGTTAAGCCGCCTCGCTGCAACGTCCCATTTACAAATACATTATAGTATCCGCTAATGGTCGGAACAACAAGACTGTTTGCCGCGACTGAAGTACCACTATCATTCGTGAAATTTTGTGCCGGGATAGTGGTCACTCCACCTAATATATTACCAAGCACGACAATAGCTGTGTAACGATTAACCACTGGAGTGACATTGATACTTGTTGTAATAGCAATGTTTCCAGATACGATACTGTCTGCTTCCAGATAGATTCGAATAATAGACATAGGAATTCCTCCATTCCTAATATTCCAGATAAATATTATAGTTTATGTGAATATTCTAGATATGGATTGGATGGGGGAGGAGTCTTCCAATTATTTCTCTTTGTTCAAGCTTCTTTGGGCCCGGGTTACTATTCGCTTCGTTTCTTTGGTATCCGAAATCATCAGCCATGCATTACAAACTTTGAGAACCCATTCCGGATTGGTTTTGCTGGCATCATTCAACCAATTGCCCACGGAGTCCTGAAGACATATTTGACCGGATCGGACTGAACACCCTCCAAGAGAGGAAGAGCCAACTCGGGATGTTCTTTTAGTTCAGGGATGTGCTTGGCCCAAACGCCTTGTGGCCGGGTTAATTCAATGGCAAAACGACGTATGTTAGCATCCTCATCTCGCACCCAACTGTCTAACAGGGCAAGCCCTTCAAGCAGTTGCAAGGATATGGATTCTCTCACGGCCATCCAGGCTATTTCACGTACTCCGAAATGGGAATCCGCTGCAAAGGGGCGAATGCCAGCCAATTTTTCCTCTACACTTAAACGGGGATCAACCCCGATGATGTAGGCAGCCCAGCAGCGAATGCTGTCTGAAAGATGGGAGGCCATCGCATCAAAGATGCGAATACGTTCTTCTATCGCTTGTTGCTCAAACACATGAAGCCACGCTCGCGCGATTGCGGGTATTATTTTCATGATCTTCTTTTCCTTCAGCTGATTCAATTCGGTCAGGAAGACATCGGATGATCGCTGCAAGCCAAATTCATCAAGAGTATTTTGCAATAGTACAACATGATCGACAGCCAGCCATTCGGTGAGATTCACCGTCTCAAGCCGCCCCTGCTGTAGCAGCTGAAGCACATCATTAGGAATATCTAACCCTTTGCGAGCACCTTTTCGTTGTAACATTTCATCCACTCCATATCATAAATTGTCTGATAGGTATACGATACTTTTTTGGGTTGGAGTATAGATGTAATGTAGTTTACAACTTCACTAACTTTTCGCGATGGATGTAAATCGTCTTAAAGCCGGTTTTAATGACCTTTTCTTTAACAAGCTCCTGAAGAGCAGTGGTTACAGCCTCACGGGTGGCCCCGACCAGATTCGCAATTTCTTGATGGGAGAGAGGAAAATTGATTTTGCAATACTCATCACGGCTTTGGAGGGCGAACTGATCGGACAATTTCAGAAGAATATACAAAATTTTATCCTGTAAATTTCCCAAAGCTAAATGCTGGGCCAGACTGCTCATTCCTGAGATTCGGTCACTTAACACCTTGATCATGTTCATCATGAACCTGGGATGTTCTATTAAAAAATGCTCGAATCGGACTTTGTCCATCCGGCAGATATCGCATTCTTCTATCGTTTCTATATACATCTCCCTTGTTCCTAGTGAAATCATATCCATTTCACCAAATACATTTCCCTCGCGGAGGATATCCAAAGTAAATTGCTTCCCGTCAGCATTTAGCTTATATAGACGTACTTTGCCCTTTTTCACAAAATAAAGTCCCTCGGAAAAGGTCTCTGGAGTTTGTATAAAGGTTTTTTTCGGTATAGTCGTAATGGAGGTCATTTGATCCATTTCAATTAAATCTTCTAATGAGAGACTATGAAGCAAATTAAATTGGGACAAATATTGAATGCTATTCATATGTTCTCCTTTTCGGTTGCACAGGGTATACAGAATCATAATACAATTATAGCTTCTCTAAGGTATTTTGACCTCTATTACTCACTTGTTTGCGCTAGAGTGAATAATGAATTTTGGGGAATCTGTTGGATTTATACAAAGGAGAGGTTGGTATAAAATGGATATACATAATTAATAGTAGATACATAAAGAGTGAGGGTATAACGATGATTAAATTAAAAGATGTAGGCAATTTCGAGGTTCTTCCTGAGATAGCGATGCATATCGTTCAAGGCAATATATTACACTCATCACTGAGCAAATGGAAGTCTTGAAGCTACTGGTCGATGAGGGGGTCCAACTTAATGTGAAGGATAATCCCGCATTCCTGAAGGCTGTTCGCTATGGTACCGAAGAGATTGTCCGTTATGTGGTCGCCCATGGCGCGAAGCTGGACGGGAAAAATCATGTCAAATCCGGTGCCTATGAGCAAGCCTACTACGGTAACAAAAGCAATATGCTGCTTATCCATGAGCTGGGCCTCGATATGAAGCAGCATGCTGGAGCAACACTCCGCAACGCAGTTAGTAAGCATGACCTGAAAACAGTAGCATTACTATTGGAACATGGCGTAGATATTAATTTCAATGCCCCTAATATGGTATATCCTTATAAAGCCACACCTTTGACAGTGGCGGTACGCAACAATGATTTTGCGATGGTGAAGTATTTGGTTCAGCAAGGCGCTGATGTGACGCTGGCAGAAAAAGATGGAGAACGGGCATATACAATTGCACTAAGTAATAAAAACGTAGAAATGGGTGAGTATTTAAAGTCTGTAGAGCCTCCAGCATTTCATAATCTGGAAAATAAACGACATGCTTTGAAAAGCTACAAGCTTCCAAAGGAGGTTGTTGCCTTTCTGATGGGGGATCAGCTCCGTGTGGACCTGCCAGAAAATGATCTTGATATTCAATTTGTTGATTTCTTCTCATTCATAGATACGGTTGAGATGAAGGTGGGTCGGCAAAAGCTGTTGCGTTTGTCTCTAAACGTAGACAATTACTCAGATATCATATTGGTGTGGAATCCGAGGCAGAAGTGCCTGGGTTATTATGACGAGGAGCATCAGGAATATGCGGATGTGTGCAGCTTTGCCGAGTTTCTTGCACAGCCGGAAGATTATCTGGAGAAGATTATTGAGGGGGAATATTTATCATAACGAGGTGAGCCATGAATGCGGTATGCACGCAGTCATGGCTCTTGTTATTTTAAAATACAGCGCTAGTGTACACAGATGCCTAATGCTCATCAGGAATGGTTACGTATGAGCTGAATGAGATTTAGGGTAGCGGTAGATAGGGGTTCGTTCTTGCGGGTACAGATGGCGATTGAATTGAGAAGCTGGATGTCTTCTACATATACCCGGCACAGCTCGCCGCGTTCTACATATTCACGCACGACCAGTGAGGACACAAAGTTGGCACCATATCCGGCAATAACCGCGGTAATCGCCTCATGCAGCCCTGTGAAGTTTAGGGTGACTTGGGGGGGGGCGGGGGCACTTCGCTTCTCGCATCCTGGCACCGTTATTATCGGTGATAATGTTATCCGTGAAGGAGAAGTGGTTCAAGCTTATAGCACAGACCCTCGTGTGCAGGGAGTAAGAAAGTTTTATGAGATGCTAGCTGAGGAATCAAGAATTACAGCTACAGCTGTCCAAACCGTGGGGAGCAAGGGGTATGACGGTTTCGTCATTGGAATCGTTAAGGGCTGAACGCTGAGCATCTCGATTGGCTAAACACAAAGGGGAGCAATCTTCGTGTTTAGCCTTTTTCTGAGTAGTAGAGAAGGTGGGGACGAATTGTGCGCATAATGGTAAAATAGTACTGATGGAAGCTTTAGAACGTTTTTGAACGTTTACTGCTGAATTCCTATGTAAGAAGAATGAATTTACATAAAAGTAGATGAAATTTCTTTAAAATGTAAACGCAATCATGCTGATTAGAGCAGGAATTCACCATTTTGTAAAAAAATGAATTAGAAATGAATTTTTTTGAACCTTTTTGAAGAAAAGTGATTGTTTTTTGTCAAGTTTGTGGTACGATATGAACAGTTGGGGGAATGATGATGCTGACGGAAGAAAGATACAAGTTAATAATACAGCGCTTACAAGAATGTGGTGTTGTAAAGTTGCAAGAATTGGCTGATCTGTTGGGAGCTTCTGAGTCAACGATTCGGCGTGATTTGATAGATCTTGAGGGCCGTCAGTTGCTCAAGCGGATTCATGGCGGGGCAACCTTGCTGAATCAGAAAAGTCAGGAACCTGGCATGGAAGAAAAAACATTCAAAAACGTTCAAGAAAAAAATGCGGTGGCCCGTATAGCAGCCAAAGAAATTTTGGATGGCGAATGTATTTATCTGGATGCGGGAACAACAACGATGGCGATGATTCCTTACATTGAAGCTAAAGACGTGACGGTCGTGACGAATGGACTATCCCACGTAGAAGCACTGGTAAGCAAAAGAATCAGAAGCTATCTACTGGGAGGGATGATGAAAATTCATACCAAAGCCGTAATCGGGAGTATTGCCCTACAAAATTTGGACAATTTTCGATTCGACAAGTGCTTTCTAGGAACGAACGGGGTGGATATGGAAATGGGGTATACAACTCCTGATCCCGAAGAGGCGCTGATCAAGCGACGTGCTCACCAGCTGTCTGGCAAAACGTATGTGTTAGCCGATTCCAGCAAAATTGGAGAAGTAACCTTCGCCAAACTGTTCGAGCTCAAGGAAGCTATACTTATTACTGAATCGATGCCAGAACGGTCACGCCGATCCATCGCTCAGAAAACTAAGATAATCGAGGGATAACAATGATATATACAGTAACGCTGAACCCTTCCATTGATTATATCGTGGAAGTTGATGATTTGAAGCTTGGTGATTTGAACCGGATGAAACGTGATTTAAAACTGCCTGGTGGTAAGGGAATTAATGTATCACGTGTACTGAACCAGTTGGAAGCAGATAGCACGGCGATTGGTTTTCTCGGAGGGTTCACAGGCAGGTTTATCGACGATACATTGCGGGAAGAATCCATTAAAACTGATTTTGTAATGATCGAAGATGACACACGGATTAACATTAAGCTCAAGCATGGCGATGAAACGGAAATTAATGGTTTGGGACCTGCGATTCGTGAGCAAGAGGCCGATGCGTTGGTGCAAAAGCTGGCGGGACTCCAGAAAAATGACATTGTCGTCTTGTCGGGAAGTATTCCACCGTCACTTGGAGGAGACTTCTATGATCGGCTGATTAGCGTATGCCAGCAAACTGGAGCTGAATTCGTCATCGACACCACAGGTGAGGCGCTGATGAAGGCACTGGTTCATAAACCGCTGCTCATCAAGCCGAATCACCACGAGCTGGCTGAGTTGTTTGGCGTAACGATTCATTCAAAGGAGGAGATCGTCACTTACGGTCGTAAGCTGCTGGAAGCAGGCGCAAAAAATGTACTGATTTCCATGGCAGGAGAAGGGGCTTTGTTCATTACGGCAGATGAAGTGTATCACGCAAATGTACCAGCAGGTACGGTGAAAAATTCTGTAGGCGCAGGTGATTCAATGATTGCTGGATTCGTGGGTACGCTGGCTCTTCATGGCGATCCGATCGAAGCATTCCGTGCAGGAGTGGCATCCGGAAGCGCAACTGCGTTTTCCGATGATCTGGCTACTAAAGAGAAAATTGAACAATTACGGCCGCAAGTCACGATTTCAAAACGGTAATCCATCTGCATCATGAGCTTATTATGCGTGTGTCAACACGCTGATCGAACTTAGGAGAGTGTGAAAAATGAGAATAACAGACCTGATGATTAAAGAAACGATGATCATGGACCTCCAGGCGACGACAAAAGACGAGGCGATTGAGGAGCTTATCGCTAGTCTCGAAGCAAGTGGACGTATTAATGACCGTGCCTTGTTTAAAGAAATGATTTACAAACGTGAAGCAGAGTCTAGCACTGGAATCGGCGGCGGCATTGCGATGCCGCATGCCAAGACTAAAGCTGTGAATGAAGCGACTGTCGTTTTCGCCAAAAGCAGTAAAGGTGTAGAATTCGAATCGTTGGACGGTGAGCCGGCAAAAGTGTTCTTTATGATTGCGGCTCCAGAGGGAGCAGCAAATACGCATCTTCGCACACTAGCGGCTCTTTCCCGGCTTCTAATTGATACCGATTTCATTGACAAACTGATGAATACGCAAACACCGGATGAAGTATCCGAGCTGTTTGATACCAAGCAGGCGGAAGAAGAAGCAGCCAAGAAAGCAAAAGAAGCAAAGAAAGAGGCTGCCAAAGCACAGAAAACGCCGGATGTTATCGTTGGTAACCCGAATTCAGACGAGTTTGTGGTTGCGGTGACTGCCTGCCCTACAGGCATTGCGCATACGTTTATGGCTGAAGACGCTCTCATTAAGAAAGCGACAGAAATGGGTGTTAACATCCGGGTAGAAACGAATGGCTCGGAAGGTGCGCAAAACGTACTGACAGCGGATGAAATTCGCCGTGCCAAAGGTGTAATCGTTGCTGCTGACAAAAAGGTTGAAATGGCCAGATTTGACGGTAAACCTGTATTGCAAAGACCGGTAAGCGACGGTATCCGTAAATCTGAGGAACTGATCCGCAAAGCGCTGAACGGCGATGCCCCAATTTATCGTAGTGAAGGTAAAAGCAGCGCTGAAGAGTCGAAAGCGGAGAAGAGCAGCGTGGGCAGTAAAATCTATAAGGATTTAATGAACGGTATTTCTCATATGCTGCCATTCGTTGTAGGCGGGGGGATTTTGTTAGCAATTTCCTTCTTGATTGAACAAGTGGCAGGAGAAGACAATGCATTGTTCCAACTGTTGCAGACAATTGGCGGTGGAACAGGTGCGTTCCACTTCCTAATTCCGATACTGGCCGGATTTATCGCGATGAGCATTGGAGACCGCCCGGCACTGATGCCAGGTATGGTTGGGGGTCTTATGGCTGTAAACTCTAATGCAGGCTTCCTTGGCGGTCTGGCAGCTGGTTTCATGGCTGGTTATGTGGTAATCTTCCTGCGTAAAGCTTTTGCAGGTCTGCCGAAAGCACTGGATGGTTTAAAACCAATCTTGTTATACCCTGTATTTGGACTTCTAATTTCAGGCGCGATTATGTTCTACCTGTTCGATCCAATTTTCGGTGGTATTAATACGTGGCTTGTTAATGTTTTGAACAATTTGGGAACAGGTAATGCAGTTATTTTGGGTCTGATCCTGGGCGGAATGATGTCGATCGACATGGGTGGTCCTTTTAACAAAGCAGCTTACGCATTTTCGATCGGTGTCTTTACTTCCAGCGGTAACACGAACGGTGCTATGATGGCGGCTGTTATGGCGGGTGGTATGGTACCTCCGCTGGCGATCGCATTAGCTTCGACGTTCTTCAAAAATAAGTTTACTGAGCAAGAGCGCAAGTCTGGCTTGACGAACTATGTACTTGGATTGTCCTTCATTACGGAAGGAGCCATTCCATTCGCAGCTGCCGATCCTCTGCGTGTCCTGACCTCTTGTATTGTAGGTTCAGCGATTGCTGGTGGTCTGACGCAGTTCTGGCAAATCAATCTTCCAGCTCCACATGGCGGAATTTTTGTAGCAGCTCTTGCCAATCATGCTTTGCTGTTCTTGCTTGCAGTCGTGATCGGCTCCGTGATTTCCGCGCTCATTCTGGGACTGTGGAAAAAACCGCTCGAAGCGAAATAACGGGTATGTCAAGAGTATAAAAATAAAAAGAGGGCCACATTTCCTTAGGCCATCAAAATAGTAAAGCCGCTAAATACCAGGTTTCTGAGTGTTTGGCGGCTTTTTCTTTATGCAAAGGTGTCGGCTTTGCCTATATAGCTTATTAGTAGTTATTGCATTGGAGCTATAGCCTATAAAGCTCCTTAACCAGCTGTATAAATAGCTTTCGGGCCGAAGACATATACTGCTGGTGATGGTTGTTTTGTAGCAGTCCAATAGGAATATTCGGGTCTGTTAACTGGAGGGGGACGGTGACCAGTTCCTCCGGCAAAGGCATTGACGATACAACCACTCCAACTGATGGAATCGTTTTTACAAATGTGGGGATCGACGAAATTTGACTGACAGTATAAAAAAACGGCATCGACGGAAAGCGTGAAAGCTCTTTCTCCAGTCGTATATGGTACAAGCAGTTCTTACCTCCGACGATAAGCGGATACTCGTACAGATCTTCGAGATGAAGCTCACTTTTTACCGCAAAAGGGTGATTACGGGACACAATAAAGGCGATGTGTTCGTGATATACGGGTTCAAAGTGTAAGGAAGGAATCAAGTGAGGTTCCCCGGAGATTGCAAAATCCAGCTTACCGTCCACCAAAGCATTTGCGAGTGCATCCGTGTTTCCAACTGTAAAATGGCACGTAATATTCGGTTTATGCTCTCGAAACTGCTGCAGAACCAAGGGCAGTACGGTAGCCGCCACCGTTTCAATCACACCGATATGGAGCGTGCCAATCTCCTCCTTTTTCAGAGACTTCGCCTGGTCCATTACAAAATTCCAATGCTGAATAAGCCCGTTTATCTCCTCGGCATATAGTTTGCCTGGGGACGTTAACTCTGCATCCCAACCCCTTTTAAAAAGCTGAAATCCCAGCTCTTTCTCTAGCCTCTGGATTTGGTTCGTGACTGTAGACTGAGCGTAGTTTAATTTGGCAGCAGCTTTTGAAAACGTTCCTTCTTCGATTATGGTACGAAATGTAGTTAATTCTTTCAGATCCACGCATGTTCATCTCCATCGGTAAAATTGAATATATTTATGATTATTTTCAATTATACAGATGAAAATAAGAGGAGTACAATCATCTTATCCCAGCGAATAGGAGAGATGAACATGCCATTTGTACGAATTGGCTACATGGAGCAGCAATACACAGAGCAAAAGTTGCCTTGGATTAGTCGCTGTATCATGAATGCTTTGATCGAACATTTTCAGGTTCCAGAAAAAGATTACTTTCAGGTTTTTCATGCTCATAAGCAAAGCGAGTTTTATTATAGTCCCGATTATTTGAATGTATCCAGAACAGACAAGCTGCTGTACATCCAAATTACAATGGGATCGGGTAGAACTACGGAACAAAAAAAGAGTTTCTACCAAAAGTTAGCGGAACTCTTATCTATTGAATGTAAGGTTAGACCGGAGGATGTATTTGTGACACTGGTAGAGACTGAATTAGAGGATTGGTCCTTTGGCAACGGACTTGCCCAGATGATTGTATGAAGCATAAATTGATCAGATCGAGTATTCGGGAAACCATCGGTGATTTTGCTCCCGCTTTTGTAGGTTATACGGAGGATGTTCTTTTTGGAGATGTATGGAGAAGAAGTGAGCTATCTCTCAGAGAACGGAGTCTCATTACAGTTGCCGCTCTGGTAGCGTGTGAGCATGTAAATCAACTTCCTTATCATCTGAAACTGGCCAAGGAGAACGGAATTTCGGAGGAAGAACTGGTTGAGGTCATTACACAGCTTGCCTTTTATGTAGGATGGCCCCGGGCAGCCTCAGCTATTCAGGTTGCCAAAGAGGTGTTTTGCAAAGAGAAAGAGAGTTAAGCGTGAACCCAAAACCGCTAAGCACAAGGGATTCCGAGTGTTTGGCGGTTTTTTGGCATGATTGTGTTGTTATTCTGCATTGAAAGCGGTATAGTAAGAGTAATTGAATGAGGGGTGAAGTGCCCTTCGGGATTGTTACTGATAAGCAGGCGATACCCAAATAATGACTAATTGATTTAGTCGTTATTTGGTTTTTTTTGTTATTACAAACTTTGTCATTACATCAATGAGGTGAGCAGATAAATGATCATCCGGCAAATTTTTAACAACAATGTCATCCGAGCCGAAAATCAGGTGGGTCATGAATTTGTTGTCATCGGGAATGGTCTGGGCTTTAAAAAGAAAAATGGCCAGAGGGTCGATGAGGAAAAAATAGAAAAAACCTTTGTATTAAAGTCCGATAAAATTCCACAAAAATTAATAGATCTTATTGGGGAAACATCCGTAGAGTATTTAAAGGTGACGGATGAAATTGTAGGCAGCGCAAAAAAGGAAATGGGAGATATTTTTAGTGACAATATTTATATTTCTCTGATTGACCATATTCAATTTGCCATCTCTCGATACAGAAAATCCGTGGGACTTAAAAATTCACTCTTATGGCAAATTAAAAAATTTTACAAGAAAGAATTTATGATTGGAATGAATGCATTGGATATCATCCATGCTCAATTTGGCATCCAAATGGATGAGCATGAGGCCAGCTTTATTGCTATGCATTTTGTAAATGCAAGACAAGACGGCCAGGGTATGAAACAAACGGTTGAGATTACCGAGGTGATTGATGACATTTTCAACATTGTAACCGATTACTATCAGATTACACTGGATGAAACTTCGTTCAATTATTCCCGGTTTATTACTCATTTGCAGTACTTTGCCCAAAGATTGCTGAGCAATGAACAAGAGCAATTAGCTTCAGGGGATAACTTCTTGTATGACCAAGTCAAAGATAAATACGAGAGGGCTTTTCAATGCACCCAATTGATCAATCAATATTTGGAATTAAAGCATGAAAGTGCTATGTCGATTGACGAAAAAGTGTATTTGACGATTCATATACAGCGTGTAACCTCCAGAAACGATATGGCTACTTCTTAGAAAAAAAGCTTGCAAACGATTTCTAAGTGATTTATAGTAGGCTCACAACTTAAATATAAGGATTGTTACTGGTTAAGCAGGCGATACCTAAATGAATGGCAGTGATCATTTTCTTTGATCATATAGGCCTTTCGTTTAGGTATTTTTTTGTTTTCAGGCAATCTGCCCAAGAGGAGAATGAACATGGACCATAAGAAAATGGGCGAGGACATCGTACGTCTCGTTGGAGGAGAAGAAAATATCAATGGGCTTGTCCACTGTGCTACACGACTCCGATTTGACCTGAAGGATTCACGAAAAGCCGAAAGAGAAGCGCTTGAGAAGCACGAGGGGATCATTACCGTTGTTGAAAGCGGAGGACAATTTCAAGTTGTTATTGGCAGCCATGTTGCCTATGTATATGCGGAGATTATGAAAAACAGGGATTTTGGATCGAATTCCCCTGCAGCCAGTGAATCCAGTGGTAAAAAAATATCGGTTATATCCACAATCTTTGAAGTCATTTCGGGCAGTTTCTCCCCGTTGATTCCGGCGATGGCGGGCTCGGGGATGATAAAAGCACTCCTGACGGTTCTGACTCTGCTGGGATGGATGTCTGCAACAAGTGATACTTATATGATCCTGTCTGCTGCAGGGAATGCTGTGTTTTACTTTTTGCCGATTTTGCTTGGGATCACGCTTGGTATAAAGCTGAAGGCGAATCCTTATGTAGCTGGTGTGATCGGTGCAGCTCTCATGGAACCCAACTTTACGGGACTGATGGACAAGGGCTCTGATGTATCGTTTTTAGGAATACCGGTAGTCATGATGAACTACTCCGCCAGTGTTTTCCCGATTTTCATATCCATTAGCATCTATGCGTTGGTGGATAAGTTTTTGAAGAAGATCATTCTTAAGGATTTACAACTATTTTTAGTTCCGATGCTGGCTTTAATGATTATGGTTCCACTATCTGCGATGGTTTTCGGACCTTTCGGTACAGGGGTAGGAGATTGGATTTCTTCAGGTGTGACATGGTTAATCGGTGTAAGTGGCATTTTGTCAGGGATTGTTCTTGGCGGTTTTATGACCTTTATGGTCGTCTTCGGACTTCACTGGGGTTTTACACCTATTACGATTCAAAATATCGGTGTTGGCGGTGATCCGATTGAGGCGATGGCTGCAGCAGCTGTATTTGCTCAAATTGGTGTCGCATTTGGTATCTTCCTGAAGGCGAGAAAAGATAAAACACTTAGAACTCTTGCCGGTTCCACGAGTATTACAGGATTGCTGGCTGGTGTGACAGAGCCGATTGTGTATGGTCTGGTGCTTCGTTATAAACGTGTCATTCCGATTGTCATTATCGCAGGCGCTCTTGGCGGAGCTATCAATGGACATTTTGGGGTGAAAATGACGGCTTATGTGTTTCACAACATTTTTGCGATTCCAGTATATACGCCAACCTTGGTTTACGTGATTGCCATTGCCTGCTCATTCGCGGCAGCAACCGTACTAACCCTTATTTTTGGGTATGAAAGCAAGGTGAAGGGGGAGGCCCCAGAAACAGTTGAATCCGTGAAAACAGCAGAACCAGAGCCTGTTGTTACAGCAACCAAGGTCGTTGATATCAAGAAAGAAACGATATACAGCCCGATCACAGGCAGGATCACACCATTGAGTCAAGTGAATGATTCTGCATTTTCTACAGGGGCTATGGGAAAAGGGTTAGCTATTGAACCGTCTGTGGGTGAGGTTGTAGCGCCAATAGATGGAGTCGTAACCTCGCTGTTCCCCACAGGACATGCCATAGGATTGACTTCCAATGCGGGTACAGAGATATTAATTCATATCGGAATTAACACCGTTGCGCTGAAAGGGAAGCATTTTAATCCAGTGGTTAAAGAAGGCGACAGCGTGAAACAGGGCGATTTGCTAATCCAGTTTGACAGGGAACAGATCATAGAAGCAGGATACGAAATCGTAACGCCTGTCATCGTCACACTCACGAAACATAAAGTGGATGTATTTGAGACAAATCAGGAGCAGATTCAAAAAAATGAAGTATTGTTAACCTTGGTTGTGTGATACTGGCAAGCATCATCATTACACACATAAATTGCGAACATCAGAAGGATATAACTATACTGGAGGGACTAGATCATGAAACATAATCAATTGAAGGCATTTCCTGAAAATTTTTTCTGGGGAGGTTCCACTTCTGCTTATCAAGTAGAGGGTGCATGGGACGAAGATGGAAAAGGACCCTCTGTCATTGACATGGCTAATCACGTCGAAGGGGTCACTGATTTTAAGGTAACCAGTGATCATTACCATATGTTCAAAGAAGACGTAGCTCTGATGGCTGAAATGGGCTTTAAAGCATATCGTTTCTCTATTGCTTGGACACGTATTTATCCCCAGGGCGCAGGTGAAGTTAATCAGAAGGGAATCGCGTTTTACAGCTCATTAATTGACGAACTAATCAAATACGGGATTGAACCGATTGTTACTATGTATCATTTTGATCTGCCTTATGCTCTTGAACAACAAGGCGGTTGGTCGAAGAGGGAGACGATTGATGCCTTCGAACAGTATGCCAAAACATTGTTTGAGAACTTTGGAGACAGGGTGAAATATTGGTTAACCATTAATGAGCAGAACATGCTGATTCTCCATCCCGGTTCTATTGGCACATTAGATACAAGTCTGGAAAATCCGCAAAAGGTACTGTACCAACAAAATCATCATATGTTAGTCGCGCAGGCGAAAGCGATGGTATTGTGCCATGAAATGCTACCTGACGCGAAAATTGGACCAGCGCCGAATATCGGGGTTATCTATCCAGCCAGTTCCAAGCCGGAAGATACACTGGCGGCTGATAACTATGCAGCGATTCGTAACTGGCTCTATCTGGATATGGCTGTATTTGGCCGTTACAATCACATTGCGTGGAGCTATTTGGTCGAGAAAGGCTATGAGCCTGTCATTGAAGAAGGGGATATGGACATTTTAGCGAAGGGAAACCCGGACTTTATCGCATTTAATTATTATACCTCTCAAACCGTAGGAGAAAGTTTAGATGACGGAAATGATTTTTCACATACAGGTGATCAGCATGAAATTGTGGGTGAACCTGGAGCATATCGAGGTTCCGTCAACCCCAATCTGCAAACGACGGAGTTTGGTTGGGAGATTGATCCGGTCGGTTTTAGAACCACATTACGACAAATTTATTCTCGCTACCACTTGCCTTTAATCGTAACAGAGAACGGCCTGGGCGCTTTTGACAAGCTTGAAGAAGGGGATGTAGTGAATGATCCTTATCGTATTGACTTTTTCAAGAAACATATCGAGCAGATTCAACTGGCTATTACAGACGGTGTAGAAGTATTCGGCTTCTGTCCGTGGTCTGCGATTGACCTTGTTAGTACCCATCAGGGCTCCAGCAAACGTTACGGGTTTATCTATGTGGATCGTGAGGAGTTTGATCTCAAGGATCTGCGTCGTATTCGTAAACAAAGCTTCTATTGGTATCAAAAGCTGATCTCCACAAACGGTGAAATTCGTTAATTAAAGTATCATAACTAGAGCACCTCCCTGAATGGAAGATTTTCATTTAGGGAGGTGTTTATATTTTTTAAACCTTAGGGGGAGAGGTTGATTTCATTTAAGCAACAACTATCCCTTTTCCAGAAGTGTGATTATATAATAGAAGAAACACAAACGGAAAGGACATCATGCATTGACCTTACAACAATTAAAATATGTCATTGAGGTTGCCAATCGTGGCTCCATGAATGAGGCTGCGAAGCGGTTGTTCATTTCCCAGCCCAGTCTGTCGAACGCGATTCGCGATTTGGAGGAAGAAATTCATATCACCATTTTTGAGCGTACCAATAAGGGAATTTCTTTGTCCAAGGAAGGCGTGGAATTCCTCGGTTATGCACGTCAGGTCGTTGAGCAGGCGGAGCTGCTGGAAAGTCGCTATCTGGATGCCAAGCCTTCACCACAGCATTTTGCTGTGTCCACGCAGCATTACGCTTTTGCTGTAAATGCATTTGTGAATCTGGTGAATCAATATGGTCAAGAAGAGTATGAACTGGCTTTACGAGAGACCAAAACCCATGAAATCATACAGGATGTCAAAAGCCTGCGCAGTGAGATTGGAATCCTGTATCTGAACGAATTTAACGCCAAGGTCATTAACAAGCTGCTAAAAGATGCGAATCTGCAATTCAATAGCCTGTTTACGGCCAAGCCACACATTTTTATCAGTGCCAATAATCCGCTATCCCGACAGTCCATCGTGACCATTGATCAGCTTCATCCCTACCCGTATCTGTCCTTTGAGCAAGGGGAGTACAATTCCTTTCACTTTTCCGAGGAGATTCTCAGTACGTTGTCACATCCCAAAAGCATTCGTGTCCATGACCGGGCGACCCTTTTTAATTTGCTCATTGGCTTGAACGGCTATACGATTTCTACCGGGGTGATCAGTGCGGATCTGAACGGTAACGACATTATTTCCGTCCCTCTGGAATGTGATGAGTCTATTAATGTGGGATGGATTTGCCATAAAAACGCTGCGCTCTCCAAGCTGGCTACCATCTATGTAGAAGCGTTGCATGAGGCGATAGGGGAATAAAAGGTTGGGTATAGCCTTAGGCTATAACTAGCTATAGTTTATTGGAGTTACCTTATAACTGAAAATGTATGTTATCTTTCTTACAAGAACTTCACTATAGAAGCGAAAAAGGAGATAACCCTAATGAGCAGCATCCTTGACAATGCATCCCAACGTAAAGTCACCCCTTTTAGACATGATATGGTCGGCAGCTTTTTGCGCCCGCAAGCGATTAAAGACGCCAGAATTCAATTTCAAAATAATGAAATCTCTGCGGACGAGCTGAGAAAGATTGAAGATAACGAAATTATCAAGCTAGTGGAAAAGCAAAAATCCGTAGGACTTCAAGCCGTGACAGACGGTGAATTCAGACGCTCCTGGTGGCATCTTGATTTTATGTGGGGTCTGGACGGCGTGGAAAAGGTACAGCTTTCGAACGGCTACCAATTCCAAGGTGTGGAAACAAGAGCGGAAACCGCACGCTTGTCCGGTAAAATCGGACATTCCCGTCATCCTTTCATTGAAGATTTCAAATTCCTGAAGCAAGTAGCAGGTGAGGATGCCATCGCGCGCCAAACGATCCCGGCACCTGCACAGTTCCTAGCCGAGCTGTTGCGCGGAGAGAATAAAGAAACAACCGATACGTATTACAGCAATCTGGATGAACTGGTGACGGATATCGCCAAAGCCTACAAATCCGTGATTCAAGCGTTGTACAATGAGGGCTGCCGCAGCTTGCAACTGGATGATTGCACATGGGGGATGCTCTGTGATAAAAACTATTGGGAAGCTAGACAGCATGCAGGTGAAAATGTGGAAGATACCAAAAAGCTGTTTGCCCGTGTGAATCAGGAAACGGTGAAGGATCTTCCAGCCGATTTGGTCGTTACGACTCACGTATGCCGTGGTAACTACCATTCCACCTGGGCATCTTCTGGCGGCTATGAGCCTGTAGCCGAAACCCTGTTCGGCATCGACAACATCGACGGCTACTATCTCGAATTCGATACCGACCGTGCAGGTGATTTCACACCGCTTAAGCATCTGAAAGATCAAAAGCAGGTCGTACTGGGCCTCGTTTCCTCCAAAACAGGTGAACTTGAAGACAAGCAGACGGTCATTAACCGCATTAAGGAAGCGACTCAATTCGTGGACATCAACCATATCTGCCTCAGCCCACAATGCGGCTTCGCTTCGACAGAAGAGGGCAATATTCTGACAGAAGAGCAGCAGTGGAAAAAGCTTGCTTTCATTAAAGAAATTGCGGACGAGATTTGGAAGTAAGGTTTGGTTTAGGATATTTAAAAGGTTCTATTAGTTAAGGATATTTTATTGAAAAACACGTCATATATGGACGTGTTTTTTGATCTTTACAAGATTAGGTGGGGGTTTTCTTTTGATTGAATTCTATAACATAAACAACATGGTCATATGGTTTCGCTAAACTGATGGCGGGAAACTCTAAAAAAGCATAATCTCTGAGTATCCTAAAAAAGGCTAAGACTCTTTTATGTTTGTCCACTTCCTATTTACAACTCTTGCATACAATGGATTGTAGAATGGTATTAAGAGGGAGTGACAAAAAAATGAGTCTTTATTTTCGAAACAGCACCAATTCTACCGTACAGGTAGCCATTTTCTATCACGCGAGTAGGTGTGGGTTTGTCTTTGTGGGACAAACGGGTATATTGTCTACCTGGTACCGTCTGGCGCCTGGTCAAACGAGGGAAGTTGTTACTGGCAACGTAGGGGATAGAACAATATATTATTACGCTGAGAGCGTATCAAGAAATCTTGTGTGGTCAGGTAGTTTTCCCATACATGTTCCTAATTATAACTTCAGTGGATGTTGGATCTGGAATATTAATGGTAATCTATGCAATAATTGCAGAAGAGTTGGTTTTAAAACACTTAACATCCAACGCGGTTTCGTGAACTTTACAGTCAACCTTATTACAAATAGTGCTCAAAGAAAAACGAAGCTAAAAAATGTTCGTATGGTATTGCCCACAAAAAGGGTAAAAAGAAAATCTAAATTGAATGACCGCAAGAAACTACCTAGAAGCCAATAATTTCATAATGGCGGGAAATCCTTTGCAATTTCGTATTCGATTCGCGCTTTTATATAAGAAACTTGAAATTAAGTTAATACTGGATATATATATGTTAATTTAATTTTCGATAGGGTATTGAACTTACGTAAAACAATAGTGCAATAGGAACTGCCTTGTTAACTAAAGGTGGCTCCTTTATTTTTGCTAAAAAATCCTTTTAATTTGTAATCTCCCGTATCACATTCCTCGCCAAGCGTACTTTCTCTGGACTCGATTTTTGGAGTATTTTTACGATTTCTTGTATATCAGTTTCATGCTTTGTAACCTTAATATCCTCATTTACATAAGCAAAAAGCTGAATCAAATTAACATCCAGTGCATTAGCAATTTTAGCTATATTTATTAAAGATACGTTTTTTTCTCCACGCTCAATCTGCCCTATGTATGAAAAATGGAATCCACCTTTTTCCCCAAGCGACTCCTGAGACAATCCTTTTTCTTTTCGCAAAGCACGTATTCTGGCACCCACTAATTTAAGAACTTCTTTATCTTCCATCGTCTACACCTCACTATTCTAAAAGTGTAGACAAGATATCCAAATGAAAACATTGAATAATGAATATAATAAATAATAATAATATCTATAAGTATTATTTTAGAGTATAATAAGACTATTCTTTAAATTCTCTGGAGGAATAGATATGAAAGAAGCTCCTTCTACCTTTATTCCAAGTCCCACTCAACCGTCCAGACCCTCACAACACCTACATCATTCAATAACGGATTTTCACACTCTATCCCAATACCACATGAAACTAGCCCAAATCCTGTACAAGCACAATCAAGTCCAATGCTGCATTATCCTATGTGACTGGGCTTTGACCTCCATGTTAAAAGCACTATATATGAAAGAAAACAACAGCCGTTTCCCTCCCGGATTACTGTCTATGACTGATCTGCTGCACTTATTACATACCGAAACCAACCCGGGATTGGATGTTGTTGTATTTATAGGCACCACTCAATTTCTTTCATCTCAGCTAGAAAGCTCTCTCCTTCAAAAGATGAAGCACAAGGATGTGAGCAGGCTGCTGCGAAGAACGGACGACATTCTCTGCCAGTTGTCATCCAGAGTCATTAGCGATCTATCTCAAACGTATCAGTCCATTTTCTGAGTAGTCCTTCCATGGCAAATAAACTTGCCGATTCGCCCTGTCGTTATCCGCTTTTCTTCATACGATAAGAGTAAGCTTTAACGCAAGGAGGGATTCAGACATGGGTGAAGTAGGTTACGGTGGAGCATGGACATCCACAGGAGCGATTTTGGTATTGTTCATTTTGTTGGTAATTATTACTAAGTCTTTTCTGATCTAACAGCAGGTTAGCATCGCTTAAATCCACAAATCGGCCTTCTTTCACGACATCGTGAGGGAGGGCTTTTTATGCAGAATAGGTGTTAGCCCAACATGTTGTCTGGCCCTGCAAGCATTGTTATACTTTACATACAGGGAGATTTTCCCTCAAATATATGGCAATACGGATAGCGTAAGACGTGGAAAAACAGAAATTCGTTGACCAAAATCAGGAGGATCGCATGATGAATATGGCAAGCAGTCCATTTCAATTTACGACAGACACGGCGACTCTTTGCTTATTTGATACGCAAGCTCTTAAGCATCGTTTGGACGATGATCCGGATTGGTGGTCCATCGAAGAGGACGAGCTGGGCGAGTTGAATGCGGGAAATGTAGCTTTTTTGAATCTGGGAGCCGACGGGACCTATGAGGTTTTGATGACAGATCATATTGACAAGCCTGCTGTACGACTGTTTTTGAAGGTTCCCTCAGGCAACCTATTTATTGGAGCAGGGGAGGAAGCCACAAGTGGTGGACTGGAGCCTGAATGCGTATGGGGAGGGACGTTCCTTTCTGTGCAACCGGGATTTTATGAATGCTTGGCGAGCAGAGAAGACAATCGTATTTATCTTTCTTTAAAAAAAGGAAGCGAAGGCAGCAATAGCTTTACAGGTCTGATTCGATTGTAGGTTGCAGGCAACCCGTAGCGGCCCATACAAGCCGCCTGAACAGGTGGAAGCAGGAACATCCGAAACCAGGAAAATGGATAAAAGGCTATCCCCACGGCTTACACATCCGTGAAGACAGCCCTTTATCTGTCTATTGATACTTTACAATAATGGCATTGCTGATTTGGCGGCCGGGTGTGGTGAGGTAGGAGCCGTTGTAATACAGCCCGCTGGAAGCACCGCCGTCCAGATTCATGGCTTGATAAGCGCCGGCCTGCTTCATCATTTGGGCGAGCTGCGGTATAGTCGCTCCACTTGTGGTTAGGAGGATTAGCTTATGATCCCGACTTATCCCGAGTGCGCTGCGGGCGCCGCCGCCTGTTAATATTTTAGGGTCCTTGAAGCCTTCGGCTTTGACATTTAGGGAAACCTGACCGTTCGTGACCAGACGAGGCCCGGCTTGAAGGGCACCTTCGACACTGCCTTGGCTTAAGCGTTGTTCAAAGGCAGAACCCGACATTAGCTCGGATAAATGGTTGGCATCGTAGGTGAAGACCGTCCGTTGGTCGCCGGAGCTTTTTTTCAACATCTTTCCATGGCTGACCAGATAGCCGTAAGGCGTTTTGTAGGAACTTTTGGTATAGGCGTCAAAGAATGTACCATTGATGGCTACAACCGCTTGGTTACGTTTGGCGAGACTACTTAAGTCTTCCACTTTACCAATGGAATCGCCTGCCAGTGCCACGTCCAGGCTTACCTTGGGATGGAGCATAGAGATGGTGACCACCTTAGCGGAAAATGTACGAGACCCGACCTTGAAGCTTTTATGAGCTGTCGTAATGGGTGTAGTGTTTCCGGGTAACTTGCCAGTATGTACCGGAAGCGTGACGGACTTTGCACCTTGCTTAATGCGTACAGCTGAGGTTTCCTTTTGCCATGAGACTTGCAGGTTTAGATATTGACTGATGAACTGCAAGGGTACATAGGTCGAACCGTTATCGGTAAAAGGAGCATTTTGCAAATGGACCGTTTGATCATTCACTTTGGCAGTAGATTTCCCGGCAAATAGGGTGATCCGAGTATTGCCTTGCGCAATTTCTATTTTTTTGTCCGCTGCCGTTAAATTGAATGTGATCCCTTCATAGCTGTTCAGAAGACGAAGCGGGATGAAGGAGTGGTTACTCTGGTCCACATAGACCAGCATAGGTGCTGGGGCAGCAGCGTAGATCGGGGATACCAGTAATAGCAAGGACAGGATAACAAGTGCGGTGATTCTTTTCATGAATAGATCAATCTCCTTATGTAGTCTTGACACTTTACGAGGTGCTTGTAATTATATCGGGTTTTATAAGTTGTAAATGTATGTTATGCGAATTTTGAGTGTTTAGCTGGTATAGGAAGCGGGAGGTTGGAGATGAGCAGGTATGAGACAAGACTTGAGGATTACCGTCGCAGAGAGCGCCCGTCTTATCGTGTATTTGAAGGATTGCAGGAATTGGTGCGTAGCGTGGGGCAACTGCATAATAACTGGTTATATGTGAATGTGGATCAATGGGATCAAGACCCTGTTCACACACCGATTTATTATTGGGATGAGCATTGGCTAGAGGAATGTGCAGAGGAGGGTACAGTCGTAACCAACGAACAGGACGAGTATATTCCCAAGTGGGTGCCGGATCGTCAGGTTCAAACCTGGTTTGAGTTGGCGACCTTCGAAAGTATTGTGGAAGTCCTTAAGGCTGCTGGACAGCCAGTGACGCTTCAGATGGTGATTATAGCGGTAAAATACTATGACAAACGAGATGCCTTTCTGGACTATGAAGAGGTGAAGGCAGTGACAGACCTGTGGTCTGTGCTGACAAAGGTGAGAAACCACCTAACAGAATGAACAAAGCCTGTAGAACAAACAGGGCATACATACACTGGATGGGGGAAGCAAATGAGTTGGTTGAATCATGAAATGGCAGCAAAGTGGCGACAGGAAGGAAAAAGGTATGCCGCAGATGTGAATGAATTTGTCAGAGTCGGCATGGAAAGTGAATGGCAGCAGGAGCAATCAGAGCCAAACCAGGACGAACGCCCCAAGATGGCCAAAGATATTTTTCGTATGATTCAGGAGGCGAATCAGGCTGGTGAAATAGAGCAGTTACGTCGAGAGATTCCAGCCGCGTCTTGGCCGCTTACACCAGCGTTCGAGGAGGCTTTGCAAGCCGTTAGGCCAATAGCTTTTGTGAATGGAGGCAATGAAGTCATTCTACATGCGGGCAATCCTCGGGAACGTGGGACGGTCTATGTGACGGGAAAAGATAGAATCTTGCAAATCCCCGGACTGCATCGAGTAGGCTGTTCGCCGGACGGGACTTATTTTGCGTTGGTGGATGAACAGGGGATTCGTATTGTTCGTCAACCGGACCGAAATCTGCAAGGAGAAGAGACAGCACATTTTCAGTGGAAGGATATACAAGGACGCTTAAAAGCATCCATTCCTGATCTGGAGTGCTTGGGAGATGAGGAGCATCCTGAGGATATATTAGATGAAGTGATTCCGTTTGGCGATGGACAGCGACTTCTGTTGGTTTGCGGTTACGGCGTTTATTTGCTGGCTGGTGATCAGGTGGATTTGATCCATCCCAAGGCGTCTGAACGAAAAGAACTAGAGCTGGAAGACACGATTGTGGATATGGCCCATGGAGCTGTGTCGAGGGATGGACGTTGGATTGCTTACGGTAGCCAGATGAGTGAGCATATGCTTATGGATCTGTCCGATAAGACGGTGCATACATTGGAGCCAAGTTCTAGTTATCCGCATTATGCTCTATTTTCCAAAGATGATCTGGACGTCTGGTACAATGCCTGTCATTTCTACAACGGCGCCACCATTCAAGTGTCGATTGCTGAGGTGGAGCAGGGTCTGGCTCAGAATAAGGAAGAATGGCCGATGATGAATGAAGAAATGCGAGTATACGCTGCAACAGCACTGACACAAGGAGCTATTTTGGGTGATGCCTACGGTTATCTCCGTCTGATTGACAGGGAGGGTCGTGAACTTTGGCGCTATTTTGTCGGCAGTACGATATCCGGGCTGGCAGTTACACCTGATGAAGGTATGTTGGCGGTTGGAACGTATGGCGGTATGCTTCATTTGATTGATTTGCAGAGCGGCACGAAGGACGAATATAGTATTGGCACCGCTCCAATTCACGAGACAGCGCGTTGGGTGATCTGGCGGAACTATGAGCCCTTGCGCTGGTAATACTAATATTCCGCAAATGGTGATAAAAGCAAGTTCTGATAAGCTGAACTTAAAAAGTGTAGCAGCACATGATTAAAATGCTATTTTCAGATAGAGGGCATTTGGCATTAACCCATGATGCAAAATGTGAATAGAGAGGAAAGAGGTGTGAAGACATGGACAAGAAAGCGGATATTCGTACATCCATGAAGGAACTATTTGCTCAGATGGATGAAGCCTTTTTTATGGATGTGGAAGAAAATGTACCGATTGAAATGCGTGATGGGAATGTCGATGAGGAGGGATGGATCAAGTGGAAGCCTCTCCCTTCACAGATTACTGAACAGGAAGTTAGGGAGATGGAGGAAAAATACCATTTTGAGCTGCCGCCCCTGCTAAGGAGTTTTATCATGTCCTACCATTATGTATCTTTACAATTCGATAATGAGTCCATCCCGGGAGTATACTGGAGCGATTGTACGTTTGTTGAGTTCCCACGTCTGCCTGTAGGTCAGGGCTTAAAAGCATTTTATGATTTAATCGATCAGTGGTCACCCTTGTTGTCAGCAGGCTACATTCCTTTTGCAGTAGCAGAGGACGACCAGGGTCCCGTTTGTTTAAATGCAGGCAGCAGACATAAGGACGGTGATTATCCTATTGTTTGGTTCTTTCATGAGGACCTACAGCATTTGGATGAGGATGAGCTGCGGATCAGGAGTAATCTGCTTCCCCATGTACAGGGGCTGTTTCCCTCCTCTGTCGAAATGTTTAACGTGATGTTTAAGCACATTAGACACTAGCGATTTCCTAAAATGTAATTTTACTGCTCAGCCAACCGAGATATTGACATAAAAAATGAGGAATGTTATAAAAAAGGTAGGCTAGCACTCGAAAGATGGGAGTGCTAACAAAGTAGAATCGTTTGCATAGCTCATATCTGCTGGCCTTACATAGGTTCATATTTGAAAGGAGATATCCGAATGGAGAAAAAACAGTTTCAGGCTGAGTCCAAGCGTCTGCTCGAAATGATGATTAACTCGATTTACACGCAAAAGGAAATTTTCCTAAGAGAGCTGATCTCCAATGCAAGTGATGCGATTGACAAAATTTATTACAAAGCATTGACGGATGATCAACTGGTCTTTGACAAAGAAAATTATTATATCAAAGTAACTGCCGATAAGGATAACAGAACGCTAACCCTGCGTGATACCGGGATTGGTATGACCAAGGAAGAACTAGAAAATAACCTGGGTGTTATTGCTAAAAGTGGTTCACTGGCATTCAAAAATGAAAATGAATCCAAGGATGGTCATGACATCATCGGTCAATTCGGCGTCGGCTTCTATTCAGCTTTCATGGTAGCCGATGTGGTTACAGTGACTACCAAGGCTTTGGGAAGCGATACTGCATATAAATGGGAATCCACAGGTGCAGACGGGTATACCATTGAGGCAGCTGAGAAGGACGAGGTTGGAACCGAGATAGTTCTGAAAATCAAGGCAAACACCGAAGATGAGTCCTACGATGAATATTTGGACGAGTATCGTTTAAAAGCACTGATTAAAAAATACTCCGACTTTATCCGCTATCCGATTAAAATGGATATTACAGGCAAGCGTCTGAAAGAGGGAAGCGACAACGAGTTCGAGGATTACGAAGAAGAACAGCGTATTAACAGCATGGTTCCTATCTGGAGAAAAAACAAAAGCGAGCTGACCGACGAGGATTATCAAAATTTCTACGCGGAAAAACGTTATGGCTACGACAAGCCGCTCCAGCATATCCACGTCAGTGCGGATGGCGCGGTAGTGTACCAAGCTATTCTGTTTATTCCTGAAAATATTCCGTTTGATTTCTACTCCAAGGAATATGAAAAAGGGCTGGAGTTGTATGCCAACGGTGTGCTGATTATGGAAAAATCTCCTGACCTGCTGCCGGATTATTTTAGCTTTGTCAAAGGTATGGTCGACTCCGAAAGCCTGTCGCTCAACATTTCCAGAGAAATGCTGCAGCATGACCGTCAGCTGAAACTGATTGCCAAAAATATCGAAAGCAAAATCAAAGGCCAATTGCTAACCTTGCTCAAAAATGACCGGGAGAAATATGATCAGTTCTACAAATCATTTGGCAGACAATTGAAATTTGGTGTCTACAACGATTACGGCAGACATAAAGAAACTCTGCAAGATCTGCTCATGTTTTACTCTTCAACAGAGAAAAAGCAGGTTACTTTGGACGAATACGTATCGCGTATGCCAGAAGATCAGAAGTATATCTATTATGCTTCCGGGGAGTCCAATGAGCGTATTGAAAAACTGCCGCAAACCGAAATGGTGGCTGACAAAGGCTACGAAATTCTGTACTTCACCGATGATATTGATGAGTTCGCTATTAAAATGCTCTTAAGCTACAAAGAGAAAGAATTCAAATCTGTTTCGAGCGGCGATCTGGGCATTGAGCCTGACGAGAATGAGAAGGAAACAGAAGCAGAACAAAACGACAACAAAGAGCTGTTCGAGTACATGAAGGGCTTGCTGGAAGGCAAGGTATCCAGTGTTAAAGCCTCCAAGCGCTTGAAGACACATCCGGTATGTCTGTCCGCAGACGGCGAAGTGACGATTGAGATGGAAAAAATCTTGAACGCCATGCCTAATAACGCCGATGTCAAAGCGAATAAAGTGCTGGAAATCAACGTAAACCATGCGGTGTTCAACTCTTTGAAAGAAGCTTTTGACAAGGATAAGGAGAAGGTAAACCTCTATACGGCATTACTGTATAATCAGGCTTTGCTGATCGAAGGCTTGCCACTGCAAGATCCGGTTGAATTCACGAACGATATTTGCAAAATCATGGTTTAACAAGCTTTATTATTGTATAGAGCCGTTCCCATACTGGGGGCGGCTTTATTTATCATAAACACTTCTTAAATCTCCATAATAGGTCATATAGCGCTTACAGAAGAAGGGATGGGCCCACACAATGCCGATCATACTCAATTAAAGGAGGGCAATTATATGAGTCTGGATAGAGATAGAAAGGAACTCCAAAATTTAGAGCGAAGTGAGCTTATAGAGTTAGTGGAAAAAATCATCAGAGGTGAGGGAACAGAAGAGGAAATCGACAGTATGCTGACCATAGTGATGCAAAATACGCTCCATCCGGGGATCAGTAATTTGATCTACTGGGATGACCGTGACTTGAGTGCAGCTGAGATCGTAGATGAGGCATTACGCTATCAGCCCATTATTTTACCACCCCATGAATCTTCTTCATAGGATGCGGAGGGGTGGTCTTTTGTTTAGAAATAAGATAGTATTAACTCTTTAGGACTATGAGCATTAGATTCAAAAAAACTTCCGTTAAATACGTGCTGACTTCCCTGGAGTGTATGAGGTAATGTTTGTTTTCTGCACACTTTACGGAGTTTTTATGCCTAATTTTGAGATTTGTAAAGTTTTTGTGACATGTTCCTGTGAATTTTGATACAGCAAATTGTCGTTTTTCTTGATTATTTGGTGGGATGTCTTTATAATCATTTTGTTTGCAAGAATGATTAGCGATTAGCGTATGGAATAAGGAGGTTATTTATTTTGGGAAAAGCATTGATTATTGGCGCCGGTGGCGTGGCCAGCGTTGTGGTGCATAAATGTTGCCAAAACCCAGATGTATTTGAAGAAATTTGTATCGCAAGCAGAACTGTTGAGAAATGCGATGCGCTTAAAGAGAAGCTGGGTGGAGGTCGTACGAAGATCCAAACGGCTCAGCTTGATGCTGACAACACCGACATGGTCATTGACTTGATTCGAAGCTTTCAACCGGATGTAGTTATCAATGTGGCTCTCCCTTATCAGGATTTGACGATAATGGATGCTTGCCTTGAGACAGGTGTTCATTACGTTGATACGGCGAACTATGAACCGCCGGATACGCCGAAGTTTGAATACAGCTGGCAATGGGCCTACAAAGAAAGATTCGAAAAAGCAGGAATTACAGCTCTGCTGGGCAGCGGTTTTGATCCAGGCGTAACTGGAGTATTTACGGCTTATGCTCAAAAGCACTACTTTGATGAAATTCATACGATTGATATTGTGGATGCGAATGCAGGGGACCACGGATATCCTTTTGCAACTAATTTTAATCCGGAAATCAATATTCGTGAAATTACGGCGAAGGGCCGTTACTTTGAAAACGGAGAATGGATTGAAACTGAGCCACTTTCTGAGAAAAAGGTATACGACCTTCCTGAAATTGGACCGAAAAATATATATCTTTTGTACCATGAAGAACTGGAATCTCTTGCAGTGAATATTAAAGGCGTGAAAAAAATCCGCTTCTGGATGACGTTCTCGGACAATTATCTGAATCATTTGAATGTACTTCAAAACGTAGGCATGACTTCGATCGAGCCTATTGATTACGAAGGACAACAAATCATTCCACTGCAATTCCTGAAAGCTATTTTGCCAGACCCGGCTTCTCTGGGACCAAGAACAAAAGGCAAAACGAACATTGGTTGCATCATCCAAGGTGTGAAAGATGGAAAACCAAAAACGTATTATGTTTACAATGTTTGTGATCATGAGGAATGTTATGCTGAAGTTGGCTCCCAAGCCATTTCTTACACAACTGGTGTTCCTGCTATGATCGGCGCAATGCTTATTATCAAAGGTATCTGGAAAAAACCAGGCGTTTACAACGTTGAGGAATTTGATCCAGATCCATTCATGGAAGCACTAAATAAACACGGATTGCCATGGCAAGAGAACTTTACGCCAACGTTGCTTGATTGAGGCCTGCGATGAATATTGATATTACAGGACTTCCATCACCTTGTTATCTTGTTGACGAAAGACTTCTTGTCAAAAATCTTGAGGTTTTAAATTCCGTTCAAGAGCGGACAGGCTGCAGTATTTTGCTTGCTCTTAAGGGATTTTCGATGTTTTCGACCTTTCCTCTGGTTGGCAAATATTTAAAAGGCGTAACCTCCAGTTCGTTGTTCGAGGCCAGACTCGGTCGCGAAAAAATGGACAAGGAAGTTCACGTATACGCACCTGCTTATGTAGACAGTGAATTTGATGAGCTATTGGAATATGTTGACCATATTGTTTTCAACTCCTTTGATCAACTGAAACGCTACAAAAGCAGAGTGCAAGGCGTAACTTCCAAAAAAATCGACATCGGCATTCGAGTTAATCCGGAATATTCGGAAATCGAAACGCCGTTGTATGATCCTTGCTACAACAACTCCAGAATGGGTGTGACCCTGGCTAACTTTAGACCTGAGGATCTGGATGGCGTGGATGGTATTCATTTTCATACGATGTGTGAACAGAATTCAGATACGCTGGAGCGCACCATTAAAGTCGTGGATGAGAAATTCGGGCCATACATTAAGAACATGAAATGGCTCAATTTCGGCGGCGGTCACCATATTACCAGAGAAGACTATGATCTGGACACGCTGGTACGCTGTATTCAATATTTTCAGGATAAATATGGTGTGCAGGTTTATCTGGAGCCAGGCGAAGCTATTGCTTTGAATACTGGATATCTGGTGGCTACCGTATTGGATACGATGAAAAACGGAATGGATATTGCCATTCTGGATACTTCGGCTGAATGTCATATGCCTGACGTGCTGGCTATGCCATATCGCCCGAATATCATCGATGCAGGCCAGCCTGGCGAGTATGCACATACTTACAGACTTGGTGGGCTTACGTGCTTGGCTGGAGATGTGATTGGAGACTATTCCTTTAAAGAGCCATTGAAGCCGGGAGACAAGCTTGTATTCTGCGACATGGCCCATTACACGATGGTCAAAAACCACATGTTCAACGGAGTCAACCTGCCAGCCATCGCCAGCTACAACGACGAAGAAGGCATCAAGGTAATCCGTCAGTTCTCCTACGAGGACTTTAGCTCGCGTTTGTCGTAAGAAAAGGTTACTAATATACAGCAAACCAAAAAGCCTCGCCCCTAAAATTAGGAGTGAGGCTTTATTGTATAGGAAACTGAATTAGTATCTTTATTCCTCAATTTTGGCGGAAATCTTGTACCAGAACAATTGACCGATTTCGTAGCCTGGCACTCCCACTTCTAAGTAGTACTCTTTGCCAGCCTCAAGTTTTTTACCTAAAGTATTCTGTCCTTCTTCTGTTGTTTTAATCATATGACCATCGCTATCTGTTAGAGTCAATTTTAACCATGCATTAGGATACTTATCCCCTTCAATTTTAAAATCAACCCACTTGGTCTGAAAAGCCTTAAATTTATAAATATCGTAAGTATCGTAGTCTCTTCCTTCAATGAGTTCCCCTATGGTTCCGTATATATCACTACCTAGCCAAACTTCGCTGGCCTTATCATACCAATTGTTAGGCTCCCTGTCAGTTCCATTACCGAAGAGTTGGTTGGATTCCTTTGCAACTGGTACAGAATCTGCCTCTGCAGCTAAAGCGACACTGGCAGTAGTACTCAACATAAGTGTAAGACCTAATGAAGCTAATAATGTTTTCTTCATGAATAAGAGCCCTCACTTTTTTGGTTTATATTCATTTAAGTATACATATTAATTTCAGGTTGTTATTCTATATCATTCACTAAATAATCATATACACAAAAGAAATAACAATACGTGAGTATAATAGAATTCTTGTTATAAGATGGTGATTTTCCATGATGCAGAAGCTTATACGAGCCATAAGCACGGAGAAGGTGTTAGCGTTCATTCGTAGTTCTCCTACGAGGATAGCTGCGTTTGTGGTAAGACAAGAGTTGTTAAAAGTTGTAAAAATGTGGTCCTGAAAAAGGATCGTGTTTTTTGTTAACTTCAATTTATCCTTTGATCTACTTGATCGTAGAAGTAATTTTATAGTCGAATAATTGTCCTAACTCAGCACCGGGTGTTTCTACGACCAGGTAGTACCATTTGCCAGCTTCAAGATTTTTACCTAAAGAGTATTCACGATCATTTGCATATCTAATGAAGTGTCCGTTACTGTCAGCCAAACCAAGTCTCAGCCATGTATTAGGGTATATGTCCCCTTGAATATTAAATTGATACCAACCAGACTGAAAGGCTTTAAACTTATAATAATCGCTATTGTCATAACCTCCATCAATGTGTTTGCCTATTTCCCCATAGATGTCGTCTCCTGCCAGTATTTCACTAGCTTCATCGAACCAGTTATTAGGCTCTCTGTCAGTCCCATTTCCAAAGAGCTGGATAGATTCCTTTTGTAAAGCGGGTGCTCCTTCTTGAGCTTCTTGAGCAGATGCAACAGCGGAGGATGTGCTTAATAGGAGTGCAAGACCTAGTGTAGAAAAAACTGCCTTTTTCATTTAATAATCTCTTCCCTTCTTTTGTTTTGTGGGATTTATATGATATATATTACTAATCTCATCCAGTATTATATAGTACATTCCAATAAATTGGAATAATAAACGAAAGTATATATTTTTTTGTCACAATTATGTGTTTTTACAAATTTATTCACCGAACTTCGACATATAAATTGACCAACTTGCTGTATACTATAAAGTTCCATCTTAATATGCTTTCATGAAAAGGGGCATTCTATTTTAGGGATAACAGAAGCTATGTTATACTCAATAATTGGAGGTGGAAAAATGTTCGACCCGACCGTTTTCGATAATTTAAAAGTGGCTATAGAAAATGCAGTTTACGATCTGGATAATCTGGATTCACGTATTGACATTACACAGCGGATTGACAGATTGGAAATGTCTGTGATGTCACGTGAATTTGCTGTCCAATTCAGACTGAGAGAACACCCGGGTGTGACGGCAGAGCTTCAACTAAAGATGGATTTAAACAACCTGGCTGCAGAAATTTTGGAAATGGAAGATCAAACTCCGGGATGTAGCTTATTGCTGTATTTTAATATGGAGATTCGAGAGATTGAGACACAATGCAGCCGGATTGAAAATATACTGACCGACATTTGGAAGCCCGAACTTCGACCAGTACAGACATTAAGTCAGATTTACGGGGAGAAGACTTCTACATACCAAAACAGGATTGAACTCCGATTTTCCAGGCAAATTAACGAAGATCAGATGGAGGATATTCCAGAGTTGTTGGAGCATATATTGCTGACGCTTATGGAATTAAACAAGGTCTAAACATCCCTCTTCCTCTTAATGAAAGACAGGCTGTTGTCGTTTGGGGGATTTAGAGGTAAAGGAGCTAGGGATATATGATAAATGAACCCGATTTTTCTGAAATATATGCGATTATGGAGTCTTCTTTTCCAGCATCAGAATGCAGGACGTTTGAGGCTCAAAAGGCTTTATTGAAGCGTCCTAGCTATCGTATTATCACTGAAAAAAATGAGCAGGGGAATATAGTCGCTTTTTTGGCGGGCTGGGAATTCGCGTATTTTCGGTTTGTAGAGCACATTGCGGTAGATTCCCGTATACGAGGTGGCGGATTAGGCAAAAAGCTTATGAGTAGATTTATCTCACAGTCTGATCATCCGGTAGTGCTGGAGGTTGAGCCGCCAGTGGATGAATGGTCACGGAGAAGAATTGGCTTTTACGAACGATTGGGGTTCCATTTGAACCATTTTGAATATGTACAGCCCCCTTTAAGAGAAGGACAGGCGGATCTGCGGCTTCAGATTATGAGCTATCCAGGTGCGTTGGCTGAATCGGCGTTTGCTCCGTTTAAAGAGATTTTATATACCGAGGTTTATGGGCTTAAATAAGAGACTAGACAGCTAGTAGATAAAAGTAAAAGGCTCTGCTTATACCGTATGGGTACGGGAGCGGAGCCTTTGTTCTAAAAAGCTAGAGGTGCTTCATTATCGTTCATGTTTTGTCCATACCATTACAAATTCTTTCTCGTCAGTTTCGGCATCAACAGATTCCGCTTGAATGGTAAATCCATTTTTAGTATAGAAGTTAAATGCTTTCGTGTTCGACTGGTATACCTTTAATTGAATCTCATCATGTTGCTTCTTGATCCAATCTAGTAGTAACTTGCCATAGCCTTTTCTTTGAGAATCAACACGTATAAACAGAGCCGCCAAGTATCCATCCAACATGGAGACGAAGCCGCCAATGCTATGATCATCTTGTATGATAACGTAGTTTTGAGCGAGAGGAAGGTACCTGTTTTCCATCTCGGTAACTTGTGATGCCCAATACTGCGGAGCAATAAAATGATGGGCTTCTATGGAAGCATCTAGCCAGATGGCTGCCAACTCGTTGAGCTCTTCCACATTTGCGGGTCTAATCGACATCGTATCTCCTCTTTCACAGTGCAGTATGTAATCTTATAGATGATGCTGAAATAAAAAAGACCGTCCGAGGACGGTCTTTCTACCCGTGGCGCTTATTTAAAGCTTTGATCCGTATCCCGCGCCTCCGTCAACTCTGTAAATTAGAGAATAACGGACCGGGTAAGGGATACGCTCAACATGTGATTATTGATGTTGACGCACCTCCTTTCCTGATGGACCCATTTTACCATATCTGGTTTGTGATATCCAGTGATTTTCTTATATTTACGGAAATGATTCATAGAAAATATAATATAAAAATAGCTTGATTTTATGTTCTATGGAAGATATAATCTAAATTACCGTGATTGAAAAACATCGGTGTGAATACATAATATGCGGTCGTGGCGGAATTGGCAGACGCGCACGGTTCAGGTCCGTGTGGGCTAACCCCCCGTGGAGGTTCGAGTCCTCTCGACCGCATCATATCCTAACATTTACAGGTTCTTGGATTGGCTGGATGCCACCAAGAGCCTGTTTTTATATGGTTAAGATGCGCGTACCATTATAACTATTTTATTTATACTGAAATATATATTTAATATAGTCTTTTGCACTCTGATCAATGTCTTCGTCGCTTGCTTGAAACGAGGCTCCGAAGACAGCGAAATAGGGTAATGTTATGGCGCCAACATGCACTGCGCTTGCCTTAAAAGGTGCTATAACTTCATCTACAGTAAAAGAAACGGAACCAGTAGGTAAGTAATTTTCTTTTTTATCGCCAATGGACATGGCTATCCCTAGCTTCTTTCCTTTTAACTTATCACCTTTTGAACCATAAGCCCATCCATGGGTAAAAACATCATCGAACCACTTTTTTAATAAAGGAGGGTAACTATACCAATACAAAGGGAATTGAAATATGACATTATCGTATGCTTCAAGTAGCTGTTGTTCTTTTAAAACATCAATGCTCCAGTTTGGATACTCTTTATAAATCTCATGAATTGTAATTTCATTGGTATATTGAAGTAATTCTCGTTTCCATCTGTTATTTACTCTGGAATCTTCGATATTGGGATGAGCTAAAATCACAAGAGTTTTCATCATAAATCACCTTTCTTACGTAACATATTTGCCTTTGTAGATGCTCTATTATTATTCTGTATGCTTCAAAAAAAGTAAATACACACAATAAAGTAAGATAGTTACTTGTAAGTATGCATTGGACTTAAAGTGAAGATATGCGATTATAGAATTAATTAGATAAACTTTGTTATTTTTAGCGTTGAAGAGGTGGTACTATGAAACAATATAATTTAGGCATAGAAGCAACACTTGAGATCATCGGAGGTAAATGGAAATCATTAATCATATGTTTATTAATGTCTGGTAGAAAAAGGACAAGTGAATTACAGCGTAGTATTTCAGGCATTTCTCAAAAGGTTCTTATACAGCAACTTCGCGAACTTGAAAAGGATGGTATCATAGGTAGACATGTGTATAATCAAATGCCTCCAAAAGTGGAGTATTATATAACGGAATATGGAATTACAGCAAATGAAATTATTGACTTAATGTGTTCTTGGGGAAGGGCTAATATCCAAATAAGACAACAGCAAGGAGAAGATGTGATGTTGTTAGAAAATGATTCAAAATGAATAGTGGAGTAAAAAAGCGTTGCAGACTATGATGTTTACGGTAGTTTTCTTCGGCTGTCTTCAAGTGTTATGTTATGTGTTGAGCCGCAAGCTGATTTGCTATATAGTTATGACTGGACAACCATTACATCCATATTAAATGAATGCTAAAGTAGGGGGACCCTTGCAATGATTATTAAACCGAAAATCCGTGGTTTTATATGTACGACTGCACATCCTGCAGGATGCGCGGCTCATGTTAACCGTCAGATCAACTACATCAAAGAAAGCACATCAATACAAGGAGCTAAAAAGGTGCTTGTGATCGGAGCATCTACTGGATACGGGCTGGCTTCTCGTATTGCTGCGAGCTTCGGTCTGGGAGCGGACACCATAGGGGTATCCTATGAACGTCCTGCATCAGAGGGGCGCACGGCTTCAGCAGGCTGGTATAATACGGTAGCCTTTGAAAGAGCGGCCAGAGCAGCTGGCTACATAGCAGAAAGCATTAATGGAGATGCTTTTTCTCATGAAATTAAGCAGGAGACGTTGAAGCTGGTAAAGGAAAAGCTGGGCAAGGTAGACCTGATTGTATATAGTGTCGCTTCACCGCGACGGACACATCCCGAAACGGGTGAGACCTTTAATTCCGTTCTCAAGCCTATCGGACAGTCTTTTTCTAATAAAACAGTGAATACGAATACAGGTGTCGTATCAGAAATTACGCTAGAACCGGCTACGCAGGAGGAAACTGAGAACACCATTACGGTAATGGGTGGCGAAGATTGGTCCTTGTGGCTGAAAGCGTTGGAAGAAGCTGATCTGCTGGCTGAAGGGGTAACCACACTGGCTTACTCGTATATTGGTCCCGAAATTACGGAGGCTATCTATCGTAAAGGAACCATTGGCCAAGCTAAAAATGATTTGGAAGCTACAGCACATACTTTAACAAGGCAATTGGAGCGTTATCATGGAAAAGCTTACGTTTCTGTGAATAAAGCTTTGGTTACACAATCCAGTTCGGCTATTCCAGTCGTACCTTTGTATATTTCTTTGCTGTTTAAGGTCATGAAGGAAAAGGGACTGCACGAGGGATGTATTGAGCAGGCACAACGTCTGTTCGAGACGCTATACAGTGGGTCCACTGTGGAAACGGATGAAGAAGGACGCATCCGTCTGGATAACTGGGAAATGAGAGACGATGTGCAGCAGGCTGTCAAAGCGGCTTGGTCCGAAATCACTACAGAAAATGTATCTGAATTGGGTGATCTCGAACAATACCGTCTGGATTTCCTCCAATTATTTGGATTCGGGTTTGATGAAATTGATTATGAATTAGACGTTAATCCATAGGTTGATACACTTTCATAAGTGATATTTGTAAAACAAAAACGGGTACTCTCAAGCGATGCAATTGCTTAAGAGACCCGTTTTTTATGTATATTGGCAAAAAACAAGTTGCACTCGTTTTCACTAACGGCATTTATCGAGAATTAGATGTGGAAAGTGACTTACGGTGCAGTAAGCGAAAAACGGCAATGGTAATGACAATCCCCGCAACGCCAAAGACTGCAACAGAAGTCAGAGCTCGATAGGCTTGCCAGCCGAACAAAAATGCAATACCACTGCCAAACGTTGTACCTGCCAGTAAACCAAGTGCGCAGGCAATATCCGTTCCAAATTTCATAAACATGTTCCTTTCGAATGTATAAATTAAAAAGCAACTTGTACTTTTTTCGCTGGACTTGGACATACACTTGTGCGTACAATTAAATAGTAATCGTTTTCAAACGGAATCTATTAATCATTATGGATCATTCTTGTGCAAATTATTCCTTTTTCAGGAGGTAGATGAAATGAATATGAATGAGCAGATCAAGCTGTGGAACGAAGAGGCGCAGGCTAGTAACGCTGATCATCCTCATCGAAAGGTTGAATTGTTTATTGAGGTACGGGATGGAGCACTGGAGTCTGTTGTTCCTTATCTGAACCAACAGGATTATCGTCATGTAACTCTGATAGAAGATGAGCATACTTCGGCGGCGGCTGGAACAAAAGTGGCTGAGCTGATTCGTGAGGCAGGTTTGACAGTTGATGTCGTCCGCTTACCTCCGAATGCTGTAGGGGATGTCATTGCTGATGAAACCTACATTATGAAGGTGCTGCTGGGTGTGGCGGATAAGAGTCAGGCTGTACTTGCTGTAGGCTCCGGCACGATTCATGATCTGGTTCGCTTCGTATGTTATAAAATGAATCGTCCGTTCTTGTCAGTACCGACGGCTGCTTCGGTGGATGGTTTTACCTCCGCAGGCGCACCACTAATTGTGGATGGCAGCAAGCAGACATTCCAAGCAGTTCCGCCAGAGGCGATCTTTGCTGATTTGTCCGTGCTGGCAAATGCGCCACAGACGATGACTGCGGCCGGTTTTGGCGATATGCTTGGTAAGTTCACCTCACTAGCGGACTGGCATGTTTCCAGAGATTTGGGAAACGAGCCATTTTCACCTGTGGCTAATCGCATTACTGAGGAGGCTCTGCGTGACTGTGTAGAACATGTCGATGAGATTGCGGCAGGTAGCAAGGCTGGGGTCGAGGTATTGATGAATGCGCTGATTGCATCCGGTATTTCGATGCTGATGATAGATCATTCTCGTCCAGCGTCAGGGGGAGAGCACCATATTTCCCACCGAATTGAAATGGATTTTATCGCAGAGGGACGCAAGCAAGTTTTGCATGGTGCCAAAGTGGGCGTAGCATCCGCATTGCTGTCTGACCTGTACAGGGATTTAGCAGCCAGTCAGGATGAAGAGGCATTTAAGGTGTATCGGGAATTGCCTACGTCGGAGCAGATGCGCGCATGGCTGGCTCAGGTCGGAGGCCCATCTACCATTGCCGAGCTCGGGGTTACGGAGGAACAGCTCGCTCGTGCATTGCGCACGGCTCATACCTTGCGTGATCGCTATACTGGACTCAAGTATATGAATGAACATCAATTGCTTCGTTCGTAATGTGTAACATCTACACAAATTGTCCTTAGATATTCGGCCAGTTAATGTGTGGCAAGGAAGGGATAAGCGAATGGGTTTACACCTCCGGCAGCAATACGACGATATCCTGTTCCTGTAACATTTGTATGTACAAATGAACGGTATGCTATAATCGTGGAATATGAACAGGTACACGATATTGCAAGTACGGAGGAAATTATGGCGCCCAAATATATACAAGTTAAACAGGAAATTTTGTCATGGATTCATTCATCTAAACTGGAACCACAAAGCCAGCTTCCATCTGAGCATGAAATGTCTGAACAATTTGCCGTTAGTCGGCAAACGGTGCGTCAGGCGCTGGGTGAGCTGGTGCAGGAAGGCTGGCTGTTTCGGATGCAGGGCAAGGGAACCTTTGTCGCGACACGGGACAGCAAGCAGCCCGAAGATCCAAAGACGATTGGAGTCGTTACAACCTATATATCGGATTATATTTTCCCATCCATTGTACAGGGAATTGAATCTAAATTGAGTCGTCAGGGCTATAAGATGCTGCTGTCAAGCACAGGTAATGACCCTGAGCAAGAAAGTCAGTGCCTGGAAATGCTATTGAGTCAACCGCTGAGCGGAATTATTATCGAACCGACCAAAAGTGGAGAGCGTAACCCCAATCTGAACTATTATTTAACCGTGGAAAATCGCCAAATCCCTTATTTGATGATCAATGCGCGTTATGAGGAAATGGATGCGCCATGTCTGCGGGTAGATGATGAAAAGGGTGGTTTTTTGGCGGCCGAGCATCTGATTAAGCTGGGACATCGACGCTTGGCTGGGTTTTTCAAAACCGATGATATGCAGGGGATTCTTCGTATGAAGGGATTTGTGGCCGCTCACCGCAAATATGGAGTGACATTACACCCGAACGCAGTAACGACTTACCGGACAGAAGAAAAAAATGAGATTCCGCTACAACGTGCGTCTAGGCTGCTGGCGATGGAGGCGGGTGAGCGTCCTACTGGCTGGGTGACCTATAATGATGAGTTGGCTGTTCGACTCCTGGATATTGTACGTTCGGCGGGCCTGAACATTCCCAATGATCTATCGCTGGTTGGATTTGATGATTCATTTTTGGCGACAGCAACGGAAATCAAGCTAACGACAATTCGGCATCCAAAGGAAGAATTGGGGTTACGTGCTGCCGATACCATGCTGTCGATGATTGAAGAGAAGGGGTACCATGAAGAAGATCGTCAGTTAATTCTACCTCCTGAGCTCATCGTTCGTGAATCTACTGGGCCTGTCCAGGTCATGCCTGGAGAACACTAGGCTGGAAGATCAGTCGGTTTTATTTCTTAACATGTAAGGACAAGTTAGTAAGTATACAGCTTTAACGCTTAATATTTGATGGCATGTTCCTCGTCATACCGAACAGTCTGTTTTCTGGATTGCAGAAATAGGCTGTTTTTGTTATATTTTTTCTGAAAATGAGTACATAAATCTATCGAGAAAATACATAAAAAAAGACTAGCTAAGTTGTACGTACAATCATATAATGAAAGCGGAACCAAGGATAAAGGGTCGTTAAGACCTTCCTGTAATTTTCCATTTGAAGTTAGTTTCAGTCACCTCCTCCATTGCAGATTTCAGAAATGATAGTAAAAGGTGTGTCTTATACATATTAGAACAATTGAAAAAGGAAGTATGGGAGGCCAATTTGGCTCTTCCAAGGGCGTGGACTATGAAAAACTGAAAGCGGAGCAACTGATTGTGCTGAATCTACAAGGCGTTTATTTGCGTTCGCTCTTCGTCAGATACGCATACACATCTGGCATTGTACTGTTCTTTCGTTCGGAATCCAGAATTCACCTCAATGGATCTGGCACTGCTGGGTAAGCATTTTCTGCGCAAGCATGGGGCGAACGCTTATGATGGTCAACGATAAAGGAGGAGGCACACAAATGAGCAAGTATACAATTGGTGTCGATTATGGAACGGAGTCCGGCCGTGCGGTTATTGTTGACCTGTCTGACGGAGCTGAATTGCTACACATGTAACACCTTACCGTCATGGAGTTATGGATGAAGTGCTGCCTGGTAGCGGACGCAAATTGGAAATGGATTGGGCGCTGGAACATCCGGCTGATTATATTGAAGTGCTGACTATTTCTATACCTGCCGTTATGAAGGAGACTGGCATTTCTCCAGACGATATCATCGGGATCGGAATTGATTTTACAGCATGCACGATGCTGCCGATTGACGCGCAGGGACAACCGTTGTGCTTTGACGAGAACCTGAAAGATAACCCGCATAGTTGGGTGAAACTGTGGAAGCATCATGCAGCACAGGATGAAGCGGACCGTTTAAATGCCATTGCCTCGCAGCGAGGAGAGGTGTTTCTGCCCCGCTATGGAGGGAAAATTTCTTCCGAATGGATGATCGCAAAAATTTGGCAAACTCTGAACGAGGCACCGGACATTTATAATCAAACAGACCTCTTTGTAGAAGCGACCGACTGGGTAATTTCCCAGCTTAGTGGGGAACTGAAACGGAATCAGTGTACAGCTGGGTACAAGTCTATTTACCATCATCGCGAGGGTTATCCGGATCGTGAATTTTTCAAAGCGCTCGATCCGCGTTTAGAAAATTTAACGGATACAAAGCTGCGCGGTGAGATTTATGATTTGGGTGCCCGTGCGGGTGGATTAACAGAGGATATGGCTGCAAAACTCGGACTGAATCCGGGAACGGCAGTAGCGGTAGGCAATGTGGATGCACATGCGGCTGTTCCGGCAGTAGGCGTCGTCACACCAGGCAAGCTGGTGATGGCGATGGGAACTTCCATTTGCCATATGCTCCTCGGTGAGGAAGAAAAAGAAGTAGAGGGTATGTGTGGCGTTGTAGAGAACGGAATTATTCCGGGCTATTACGGGTATGAGGCTGGACAATCGGCGGTAGGAGACATTTTCGCATGGTTTGTGGATCATGCTGTTCCGGGCGAAGTGAAGGAGCAGGCAGCTACGGAAGGTGTGAACGTCCATGTATGGCTGGAGCGTAAAGCGGCTGAATATAAACCGGGCGAAACCGGATTGCTGGCCCTGGATTGGTGGAACGGTAACCGTTCTCTGTTGGTCGACACCAACCTGACGGGGCTGATTGTCGGGTATACGTTGCTGACGAAGCCAGAGGAAGTGTATCGTACATTGCTGGAAGCAACTGCGTTCGGAACACGTAAAATTATCGATGCGTTCCATCATAACGGCGTGCCAGTAGACGTATTGTATGCGTGCGGTGGATTGCCGCAGAAAAATCGTCTTTTGATGCAAATTTATGCGGATGTAACCGGACGTGAGATTAAGGTGGCGGCTTCCACCCAAACTCCTGCATTGGGTGCGGCCATGTTCGCAGCAGTGGCTGCGGGAGTTGAAGCTGGAGGGTACAACGATATCGTCGAAGCAGCGCTTCATATGGCTCGTGTACGGGACGAGAGCTTCAAGCCGATCCCTAAGAACGCGGCCGTGTATGATAAGCTGTACGAGGAATACAGCCGTCTTCACGACTACTTTGGACGTGGAGGCAACCCGGTGATGAAAAAGCTAAAGACCATCAAGGAAGAAGCCAGATGTTCAACTGAAACGGCAAGCATTTATTTTTAAGAAGCTGACAAAATATAAGCAAGAAGTATTTAAAACTCTGTTATCTAAAAAGCACAGTACACCGAGGAATCGGCAGACTGTGCTTTTTTTTGCATTTTATATTCTGTGAATTACATGATGTGAAAGTCTCAGTGGATGAAAGATGGTAATGCGTTCCTTTCAAAGACTTTCATGAAAATTACAATCGTTTCGTTTTTACGGACATTTTTACTTTTTCAGCATGGCATCAGCAAACAAAATGGATTTTGGAATACGGAAAAACTGTTCCGCCTGATCCTGGAAGGTTTGCGAAGGAACGGTACCCTGATGCAACCATTTCCGAAATGTACCGGGGTGAACGCCAATCCAATGACTCACATCGGTCACCGAAATATCATGTACCATGCATAGACCCGCCAAAATCCGATTTTTAACCGGAGAACGAGTCACAGTCCGTTTCATAAAACGGGACGGCGATGGTTGACAGATGAGTGGTGAACGCCGGACAACCTCTTCATTAAATAGAATATGGTGCGGATAACCAAGTGTATTACACGTCTTTTCCAGATTAGTGTTGCCGGGAATGCGTCCTTCATATACCCACGCACTGACACTACGGGAGGAAATGGAAAGCTCCTCGGCAAGTTGGGACAGTTTAATGTCATTAGCCATCAAAACGGCAAGCAAAACGCGATTGCGCACTTGACAGCGTGTTGGTTTACGAAAACGTTTGACACGCACGCCTTTTCCCAAATATTTGCGATTGATCAGAGACCACGCCTGAATGGAATGTTTATCTTGTTGTTTAGGCATATACCCTCCGATTTTTTTTAACCACATACTACTATACCCGAAGGGGGCTTTGCAAGTGACTCCTCTCCTGATTTTCTTTTAATCCCATGGGCTTAACCGGTTTATGGAAAATAAGGTCCATTTGGCCTATAAAAATGGAAGTTTAAGGTGCCGATATATTAAATTGTGACATTTTTTATGGAAATGGAGGTAATATGTTCTTCTCTTATGATTGTAAGGATGTACAGAGAGAAAAGTGGGTTTTTGCAGCCCAACATGCAATTTTTTTGACGAGAGAAAGGGAGGTTATACAGTTAGATGATTTGTAAAAAGGTAATGGTATGGTTTCTGACGGCACTTTTGGCAACGAACACTTTGCTGTGCTTGCCTAGTGTGGCAGGAGCGGAAAAACAAGATTTAAAGGACGGAATGCAACTGGACCAAGCAGGTTTGGTACAGGAGGAACAGGAGCTTTCTGATGGAACAGTTTCTTTCAATCCGCCCACTTCTGCGACAAACAGCGTTTATAATGCACTCATGATGAGCTTGGCGGCAACGGTGGAGTATACGTCAATCGTTATCGAACCTGGGGAAACCTATGAATTCGAGAATACAGATACGATCAGTAAGTCCATATATAGCAACGCTTCTCAATCAAAAGGCATTTTGTACGATAGTGTAAGTTACAAAGAGGACGGAGACATCAGCACTGTCCATATGGACTATGGCATTAGCCCCATTGGTGTTCCTGGAGGAGGCACAGCGTTTATTACGAATACAGGAACAGCAGCATTAACCGTAAAAGTAACGGACGTCTTCACCTACAGTACATCGGAGGACCCGGCACTAGAGCGAGTTACGGTCTCTAAAAATGAAAGCTATCGGATTGTGAATGAAGGATGGACTGCCCGTTCGATTCAGCATGATGGGTCAAATGCAGACAATCGCCGTTTTGATTACGCAAAATACAAGGCAGACGGAACTTTATCCGCATCTGATCTTAATAGCATTGCTCATCCCTCTTTGGGTGATGGCGAGGAACTGATTATTACAGGTTCCACTGCCAATGTGGTGACCTTCGGATTTCCATACGGCAAATACAGTATAGAAAGCACCGGCGAGCCGGCTTATGCGCGGGTTACCCTAAATCAGGGGGAAAGCTACCAATTTATCAATGTGGGAACCCGATTGGATACGGTGGAAAGTGACGGTACATCTAAAGATAAACTTGACTATGTTGTTTATCTGGCAAACGGAACAGAGGCTTCACGTGGCAGTGGCACTACGGCGAAGCCGCAGATTGCTGTGGACAGATACGCGGTAATTACCCAGGTCACTGCAAATCCGGTTACATATGGGGCTCCATATCGCAATTTTATTGCTCGTCCTGTGGGTGGTGATGCAATCAGCCGTGTGGAGCTTGAGGTGGGCAAGAGCTACATTTTCCACAATAATGGTACGCTAATGAATCCGATCTACAATAACTCCAAAAAGGTAGGAAGCTTGTTCGACTATGCTATTTACAAGCCGGATGGAACGGTAAATTCCTCTGGTTTTAACAGCCAGTCTGGTCCCATGATCCCGCCTTCGGGATATGCCATTGTGACTGTGATCGGTCCGAGTCCTATTATCTTTGATTATACAGATGATTTTTCCTGGGAAACTAGCAATGATCCTGCCTTTTTACGCGTAACACTGTCTAAAGGCGAAAGTTATGCTTTTACTAATATTAGTGATCATTTGAGGAATCTGCATAGCACAGCCAGTACCGTTAAAGGAAAATATGATGTGGTTCTGTACAAAGCAGATGGTACAGAGCAATCCAGGCGCAATACCGGAAACTCAACCTTTTTGGTTGGTGCAGGTAAAAAGGCCAGTGTGACGGTAACCAGTGACACGCCAATCACGTTTGGTGGTATCTATCGGAGCTTTAAGGCGAGCGAAGATGATAATGGTATCGGGCAAACGACGCTGGAGCCAGGGGATTCGTACATTTTCCGCAATCATGATAGCAAATCGAATTCATTGCGGCATGACAAAAGTAGTGGAAGTGCACGCTTTGATTCGGCAAGCTATCGAGGGCTTCGTTTACTGACATCAGATCATTTCAACAATACAGTGGACCCAGAGATTGTTGCAGGCGGTGAAGCCATTGTCACCAATGTATCCGATCGGCCAATCACCTTTAGTTACAGCAGTAAGGTAGAGGCTATGCTTAACGCACAGGCAGCCTTCCATCGAATTACATTGAAACGCGGTGAAAGCCGGAAATTTATCAATGTAAGCACTTTGGACAAGGCTCTGGATGTCATTTCAGTCAGCGGTATGAAGTGGAATTACATGAATTACAAGGCAGACGGTACGGTGTACAGTCAGGCCAGTGATACGACTCAATTGCCGTTGGTACAGGCTGGTGGATATGCCATTGTAACGACGGTTTCGGATGTGCCAGTGACTTATGGAGCTGTGTTAGGAATATTCGACGTTGAGGATGCTCAGGTGCCGACAGGCAATCAAGTCACTGTCAAGCAGGGAGAAAGCTATGTATTCCATAATACTGGTTCACAGGCTTCCTCATTAACGACAGATGCTTCAAACGAAAGCCGCCTCTACGACTATGCCATATATGAAGAAGGTAGCGGTGTAAATTCCAAGGTGGATAGAGCAGGTATGGATGCTTCTCTACCTGAAATCTCACTTGGAGCCGGAGATACGCTTGTTGTGACTGTCACTTCGCCGCAAGCCGTGACCTTTCATTTCAAGAATGAAATTAAAGCGGAGCCAAGCACAGAACCGGCGTTGTTAAAAACGTCTTTGTCTGGCGGCAAGCAGGAGATATGGATCAATCGCGGAAGTCAGGAGGCCCCTATCGTGACGAATGCGAAGGCGGCTGGTGGAACGTATCAATATACCGTTACGGATCAGGCTGGAAAAGTGATTCGTGAACATAAAGAGGCGATAGATAATCAACAGCAAGTGCTAGCTAATGCCAATATTCATCTTGCCGTAGCTGCAGCTGCTCCTGCTGTTAACTTTGGAGCGCCTTATCGTGTGTTTGCCGTAAAAAATAACGATGACAGCAAGCTGGACGAGCTAATTGAGCTCATAGATAAAGAAGCTGACTTTACGGCAGGCCAACAAGGGAAATATCGGTTTACACCCAAAGAAGACGGGATTTACCGTTTTGCTGTGAAGGAGAAATCCAACTTTGCTGCGCAGCAACCCATTGTAAGCTTGTTTACGGACCCTGATTTTAGTAACCAGCTTGTCTCTTCAACAGAGCAAGCACAAATATATGGTTGGGATTACACGGTCTTAGAGTATGAGATGAAGGCAGGCCAAACGATTTATGTGAAGTTGACAGAAACCAATAGCGGCGCATTACAAACCGTAATTAAGGCAGCACATATGGCGCTTGGTAAGGATACTTCATATGAATATGGAAAAGGGAACCGACTGAATAAAGTTATTTTGTTCACCAGTGATCAAATTCAACTGGATTATGACTTAAACGGAAACGTCATTAGACGGACGAAGAAGGTATTTCCTTTTACAGATTAAAAGGATGTCTTTGCTTCGAAAAAACATAACAGATAGTTGGATGTACAGGCATTATTAAATAGGGGTGAGCGAGTGTTTAAACGTTATATTTGTAGTCTACTATGTATGGCAATGTTGCTGGGTCCATGGAGCACATGGGCATATGGAGAAGAAGGGAACGGAGATGCAGTAGCTTCTCAGTCTTCTACTCCACAGATTATTACCAGAGCATGGCTTGCACAGCAAACAGGTAAGGATCAGGCTTGGGTCAATGCACAGTTATCCAAAGGCTATACTTTATATGATATTTATAAAGCTTGGCAAAAAGATGGTGGAGAAAATTCATTACCGGAACAAAGTCCAAGCTTGTGGGTACAGCAGAATGGGCTGACATTGAGCACAAATGCAAAGGCGGAACCGTCTGATGAGTCGGCTGAGCTGAAGGAAGGTGAAAAGCCCACTCAGACCGCCCAGGATGAAAAGGCAACTCAACAACCGCTAGATAAGGAAGAGGGTAAAGCACCGGCTCCAGACACGACTGAGATGGATATACCATCCATCCCCCGTGTAATTGATTCCGTATATGCTCCGACTCCAGGAGAAAACGGACTGATCGGGAAGGATTTACTTAAACAAAGTTTGTTGCAGGTATCTGCTACAACAGATGTGTATGCTCCTTTTGATCAGGCGGCGCTTGCACAAAGCAGGTTGAGTGATGATACATCGCGTTATGGAATGGATTATGGTGACAACAGTGTGTCCACCGCTTCAGGACAGCTCGTTGTTCAAAATACGGACTTGGTACTGCCGGGGTCATTGCCCTTTGCATTGGCTCGTGTGTATAACAGTTCATTGGCAAATAATCAGGTTGGTGTGCAGCAAAATGAAGGGTTGTATACAAACATAAGTGCCATCCGCGAGGAAGAAGCAGCTTCTGGTCTAGGGAGAGGCTGGAAATGGGATCTTCCTCATATGCAGAAACAGGATGGTAAACGGTATTTGTATATTCCGGGAACAGGCTCCTATGAACTGAGAGATGATTTGCAGCTTGAAGGATATGCATACAAAGATCTGAAGATCAGTACAGATCAAAGCGCAAGTGTGCAGGGAGTAAGCAGTGCATACAAAATAGCAGTGTTGAATGGAAATGACTATTATCTCGATCAGGACGGTTATTTGATTTTAATCCAGGATGCGTATAAGAATCGAGTGGAATTTGATTATGCAAGTTCTGGCGGAGCAAAGCTTATTCGTTCGATTAGAAACAATGATGGCAAAGAACTTGATTTCACTTACAATGCTGGACAGCTTGTTGTTAAAGAGCAAGGCACGGACCATCAGTATACCTATCGTCAAAGTAGTGAGGGAAGCAGCAAGGTGCTGTCAGAAGTACTGGATTCTCTTTCCCGAAGCACAAGCTATACGTATACATTCATGGATGCTCCTTTTAATGTGGTCGTAGATGGTGAAAGAAAGACTGGAGCCCTGCAGCCCAATGAAACCGCGTTGCTTACACGAATTGTACGACCTACTTCATCGATCACAGACATTCGTTATGAAGCCTATAACAAGCAGATAGGCGTGTACGGTACACAAGGCGTGTTCAAGGTGGCTTCACGCGCTGATATGTACAGTACAACTGCCGGCGATCGTTTTTTAAATAAAATTGATTTCGCGTATTCCGGAGAAGATCTAGCCAGTTATGGCAAAAATGCTGAGTGGACGGTGGTTGCCAAAGGGACGCCTACAACAGAAACCTTCCATTTTGGTAAAGTCTTTAGAGGAGATAACACACCAGACAAGCTTGTTCTTAACCGCTATGATCAAGAGGGTGATTCTACCGGCTATCATATAAACTACACCTATAATGAGGCCATGGATTGGAATTTGCCTGTGCAAATGGAAGAGTCCTATACGGAAGGAGGTTCTTCGTCAGAACCTGTAACCACCTCCTATGACTACAATGAATATGGTCTTCCACTAAAAGTATCCCAAAGTACTGGATTGGAGACTGCTCATACGTATAAAACCTCTAGTGAGCCTTTTTTCTGGGTTCAACCTACCCAGACGGTTACTAAAATAAGTGAAGGAAAAACTGGAACGACAGTTCGAACTTATAAAGCAGAGGGCGCATTGTATGAACTGAAAAACTATGAAGGTACAGAGCAAGGGAAGCTTTTATCACATACCTATACTTTTTACAATGCAAAAGGGAATGTAAGTGGTCAGAAAGTTCTTATTGATGACAGAAACTATACGGATGTTTCTATTGATTATAAGTCTCCCTATGGTTCTCAGCTCCCAACAAGGCAGCTTTTGCCTAAAGGTGTTGAGTACACGTATGACTACTATCCGACTGGAGAAATCAAGTCCCAAACAGATGCCAAGCGCAAAACAGAGTCCTATGTATATGATTCTTTGGGACGTGTAACAAAGGTTACTTATCCAGATGGAACTCAAACCGTCGTGGTGTACAAGGATGATACGAATGATGTCACTGTCACCGGACCCGATGGTATCAGCGCCGAAAGATTGTATAATCCGTTCGGGCAAATGCTCCAGCAGCAAGTGGGTGATGCAATCTATGGTTATAGTTATGATGAGAATGGGGATTTGGTAGAAAGCACGGATGCCGAACAAGCAACCACTCGCTATGCCTATGATGCCTTTGGACGACCTGTGAAGACGACCTATGCGGATGGCACAACAGATACCGTGACGTATAACGCGGTGGATCGTACTGTCACTCAGACGGATGTGTCCGGTTATCGTGTGCGTGAAGTATCAGATGCTTTAGGTCGTGTGACTTCCACACAAGAAGCTAAAAATGGATCATTTCAGCCGCTGGAATCGTTAGCTTATAATTATGCGGGTATGGTCACTAGCCGTACAGACGGTAATGGTCAACGCACGCTCTATGATTACGATGCTTTGGGACAAATGACCTCGGTCACTGATCCATCCGGACAGCAGGTCAGCTATGTGTATGATCTAGCCGGAAATTTGAAGACCGTTCAGTTTCCAGATGGGCAAAAAAATGTGTATTCATATGATGAGTTGGGCAGACGTACGTTACTTGAAAAATCAAGCGGAGGAACTACGTTAAATATTTACGATACGGATGGAACTATCTCCCGTATGTTGACAGGAAAATCGGATGCCATTACCTTTCAATATAACACTGACGGATTAGTTACCGAAGCGGCAGGTCCCGATTTTAAAACCAATTATACCTATGACAGCGCAGGACGAAGAAAAAGCATGACAGATGGTCAGGGAACGACCACCTATGCCTATAATCCATCAGATGGGTCGTTGACTGGGCTGAAGTACCCTGATGGTACGCACATCAGCTATGAATACAACAAGCAGTCTCGTACAGGCTATGTGCTAACAGATGCTGCTGGCACGTCTATGCATGTTCAATCCAAGCTGGACAGTGTGGGCCGAGTTACCCAAATGGACATTAGCGCTGGGACCGGTGTGGCAAATGTACAGAGTTTGGGAGAAGCGAGTGCTGCTGCGGGTGGATCACTAGATAGCATGACGTTTGATTATGCTCCTAATGGTTTGCTAAAAGGTCAGTCTTCGAGCAGAGGACTGAGTACACGATTCAGCTATAACGGACTGGATTTATCCGGGGTTACGGTGGAGCAAGGCGGTACGGCGCTACACCAATTTGGTTATGAACGGGATGGGAATAAAAACATCATCGGACGTACACAAAACGGAACAACAGACCAGTTTGGATATGACCCGTCAAATCGGATTGCCAGCGAAGCCGCTGGTGAGAAGAATAAGACCTATGGCTACGATCCGAATGGAAACCGAAGCGCCGAAGGCAGTGGCAAAGTGTTCGGCATGAAAAACGCTGAATATACGTATGATTCTGTCAGCCGTCTGACAAAGGTGAGCGGTGAAGGCAAAGAGGTCGGGTATAGCTATAACGGAGACGGGCTACTGTACGAGCGTACAGAGGGCGGCAAAACGACTCGGTATTACTATGACGAAGAAGCGAAGCTGATTGCGGAAGCTGAGGTCGAAGGTGGAGCAGCGAAGATCACGTATGCTTACGTGTATGACTTGTCTGGTCAACTGTGGGCGAGACAAGACAAGGCAAGCGGGCAGTTGCAATATTATCAGCTGAACGGTCACGGCGATGTGGTGGGCCTAAGTGATAGCTCGGGCAAGGAACTGAATAGCTACAGCTACGATATCTGGGGCGGCCCGGAGAAGGTCAAAGAGACCGTACCGAACGTGCTGCGCTACGCTGGCGAGTATTGGGATGACACGACTGGGCTTCAGTACCTGCGGGCTCGCTGGTACGATCCGGGCACAGCCCGTTTTATGGGCGAGGATACGTATCAGGGCGAGATCAGCAATCCGCAGAGCTTGAACTGGTATGCGTATGTAGCTAATAATCCGCTATTCTATGTGGATCCGAGTGGACATTTTTTTGAAACTAGAGATTATCAAGAGCTTAGAATATTACTAAATGAAGCCAGACTTAAATCGAATTCCAGCAAGAAGAATCAGAATTATCAGGTATACAAGGATTTCATACGAAAACGCTACGATTTTGTGTCCATTTATGGAGGAGCAAACCAGTACAATTACTTATACGACCTGCTAACGGGAACAAGTGACTATAAGAATAGTTCTGGCAAGTCTGATTGGGCTAAAGATCAGTTATTAAGTGCATACCAAAAGTGGACAGATGCCGAAGTTCTTGGCATGGCCGCAATGGGTATGATTGGCAATTTTGGTGGGAAGTCTGCTGGTAGAGGGAAGTATAGTGGTAAAATAAAATCAGGGGAATGTAATTGCTTTACCGCAGGCACTAAGGTTCAAACAGACGAAGGGGAGAAACCTATCGAAGACATTGAAGTCGGAGATGAGGTTCTTTCCAAGAATGAAGAGACTGGCGAGCAAGCATATAAGGAAGTTACCGCCCTTCATCGCAACGAGAAGGATACTACTTATAAGTTGTCGGTGGGCAATCAAATCATTGAGACAACTGACAATCATCCGTTTTGGGTTGAAGGTAAAGGTTGGGTACTAGCGACGGACTTGCAGGCGGGGGATAAACTACAGCAGAGCAACGGAAATAACTTGACGATTGATAAGATCAATATTGTAAAGCACGATGAAAAAGTTAAGGTGTATAACTTTACTGTTGCCGATTTCCACACGTATTTTGTAAGCGATTTGGGTATATGGGTTCATAATATTGGTGGATGTAATTTTGCTGATGTGAGTAAATATAAAAAATGGACTAGTGTAGGTTTACAAAAAAACTGGTTAAGGGAAAATGGCTTTAAGGAAGGTTCACAATATAGAACGGATATTTTGAAGACAAACGTGTTCGATAAAAATGGTAAAAAAGTAGGAGAGGTTCATTACTTCCAAAAAGATGTGAATGATCCTGAGAAATATGTTCCTAATCATTTTCAATATATTGACCCTAAGACTGGAAAAACTACATCGCAACATTATTATTTTGATTAAGGGTGATTAAATTTGGAGATTATTTTTAAACCCACTTATGGGATGATTAAGCACCAAGAGCCTAGTGAGAATGTGGCTCTGTTGTTAAGTACATTCATAGAGGAAGATTCAATACTGCTATTTTCCTTTTATGAGAGAAACATGCATATGTTAGATATCGATACACAAAAATTCATTTCTGATAGATGTGTATTTGTGAACTCGGAATGGGTTTTACCATGGAATGAATCGATTCCACACTGGGATAAACTAAATACACCACCAAAAATAATATGGTTTTTAGCAACAGAAATAGAAGAAATTATAAGAGCGATCGAAATTGATAATTTTTTTAGATGTATTATTCTTAAGCAAGGTGAAGAATTTAAACATTATTCGAACGTTCTATTTCATCAAGAGTACTATTCTTCTGTTGATGAAGAAGACTATCAGTATTATTTAGGATTTACTAATAAACGTGCTTTTTATAATTATTCTTTTGAAAAAGCCAAAAAGCGATTCAATATATCAATTATAGATTAGAATCATTACAATAAGCCTTGAGGTGACAATCCTCAAGGTCTTTCTTTTATCCCCATCCAGTGCCGATTGACATAACTGTCATCCTAAAACGAACTCCAAAAAAATCACAGAATCAACTTACAAAAATGAACATATATAAGACTGGAGTAAAGGAGGTGGGAAATGGGGATGCTCATTTGGTTTAAAATCGTATGGATGATCTCGATTCTAATTCAACATAGTTATGATATTTTAGAAACAGCTGCATTGGTCATATTTGGAGTCCCTTCCACACGATAATTGTATTAATATCATTAACGTATATAGCGCAAGACGGGTACCATTTAATGGGATGAAATATATAGTATCAACAATATTGACGACGTCGTTACTACTTTGTGATTTTTATTTAGTGGATGAAATGCCTAACGGGGATGGCTGTGTAATAATGTTGATAGTGATCCTGTACGATTAACGTCAGGACCAAAAATATGAATTAACTAACCTTACCAGAGAGAGAACAGGAAAACAATTGCCCTTGAAAAGAAGGGGGTAAAATATTGCTATATCAACTGTATGTTCAGAAGGATTAAAAAGAGGGGTATTTTAGAAACAAAAAAGGCACGATGGAATACGTGCTGATTAACAAAGGTACTAGCTTATAGGGAGACGCGGGGGATAAATGAAAGTGAAAAAAACATTGTTATATCTAAGCATTCCGTTGTTGTTGATATTTGCAATCATATTGTTAATTGCTTTACCTTGGCTTCTAATATTCATAGGGAATCAATTAGAACCTAATCCTTCACACCCTGAAATCACATATGGGAAATTTCCATTTCGTTTGGAATATGAAATTAACGGGCAACGAAAGGTTATTCAAGATACTTTAATATGCGAATATGATGGCATCGGTTCAAATGAAGCTCGCGGCAAATATCGTAAGTGGAAGGAAAGATTAGCCGGTGGAGATAGATTACTACCGGTGCTAGAAGTCAATAGCAGAATAGAAATATCCTATCATCCAGGGATTGCAGAGTACTATATGGGTGATTTGAATAGTACTGACGAGTATAAGCAAACTGCTGCTGACTCTATATTTATTGAACAAGAAGGCTTTATCATTAAAAAAGATGGAAGAGTTTTTGAAAATGATGGAAGGACTATTAACACTCAATTTTCCAATTCAAATGAATTACTTGATAAATACCATATTAAACTGATAAGCTGGGACTCTACCCCACCAATCAAGGATAATTTTCCTGAAGCCAAATAATGAGGAAGATGAAAAATTCCTTTTTTTGAGAAGGGGCTTTCTTAGACTACAAACGAGACTAATCCTCGCTTGTTTAGCAATAACCAGTTTTCAACGCGTGTATATTATGTCATTATCAAAGCTGCAAAGGACGACTATACGAGTAACTTAAAACTAAATTATAAAGCACTTGAAATTCCTTATGGTGATTTCAGGTGCTTTTTTTTGCGTCTCCGTATAATTCTATAAATCTAGTAACATAACTATGACATTTGGGGGATATAGCTTCTTCATAGGAGAAGGCATACAATCCATTTCATTTTTATCCTTCTAAACACAGTCGATTTATTCACAACTTTGTTACTTATTTGGTAAGATGGATTGCGAGATTGTTTTCAAATTGTTTTACTATATTTACCTACTATAGTCTGGTAATCTATTAATATATATAGGGGGAACGAAAAGACGTCCGGTTCAGTCGGTTCATATGCGTTTATGTTCTATATGTTGAGTGAATGTCTATATTGCCATGTCTATATCGTCATGTCTGTATAACTTCATAGACAAGCTAGAGATAGCTCCCGCACATTATAAAATACAGCACAGGATGGTGTAATGAATGAAGCTTTTAAATGCAAAATGGATGGCTGTATGCTTGATGGCAATCTGTTGTTTGGGTTTGCTAGGTATACATACGAATACGGCGAGTGCACAAGCGAAGGCTCCTTTGCTGGGGGTCAATGATGTGTTGCTAGATTCGAATACCATTCAGCCCGTAATGAAAAATGATAAGTTGTATGTTCCTATCGTTACATTAGGGCAAAAGATGGGGATTTCTACTTCGGCCAACGGAAATACATTGGTACTGACTGGACATAATCGCAGCTTTACGCTGGATTTGAACAAGGGGGATGTGTTCGAGCGTGGAGATCGTACAATGGTGCCCATTCGCACTTTGACCGATGCGTTTGGCTTCACTATTACGCTTCCAACAAGTAATCTGTATCGAATTCAGAACGCAAATGCTAGTTTGTCTGATGCTCAGTTTTTGAATACATTCGCAACAGAAATTAAACAGTATGCAGCTGTCAAACCGGACAAAGCCAGCAATACAGGCAACAAGGGAACTGCCTCATCATCCAGCCGTACGATTTATTTGAGCTTCGATGATGGCCCAACGGCGCATACGTCGCAACTGTTGGATATTTTGGATAAATATAATGCGAAGGCTACGTTCTTCATGCTGGGACCTGAAATTCGTCAACATAGCGCAGTGATGAAAAGAATGGTAGAGGCAGGTCATGGTTTGGGCTTGCATGGGATGACGCATCAGGTGAAGAAAATCTATGCATCCCCTGCAGCAGCACTCGCAGAGATGAATCAGGATAACGAAATTTTATTTAAGGCTACAGGAAAACGCACTTCTTTGATTCGTACACCTTATGGCAGCAAACCATATTTGAAGAAAGCATACCGCGATCAACTGACGGGCGCAGGCTATCATATTTGGGACTGGAACATTGATTCCAATGATTGGCGTTATACTAAAAATCCAGAGCATTTTGTACAGACTGTCCTAAGTGATATTAAGAGATTGAAAAAGCAAGGCAGAACACCAGTCGTTCTTATGCATGATAAGCCATCTACGATCAAGGTGCTTCCACAAATCATGGCTGCTTTGCAGAAAGAAGGCTATTCGTTCGAGCCGTTGAATGATAACATGACTCCGCTTAATTTTTGGAATGATCATCGTTAATTGAATAGCATGAAAGAAAAGACACCTTTCTAACCATTTATATAGTGGTTTTGAAGGTGTCTTTTTGTTGTATTTGCTCGGAGTTGTGAAGTTTGCAGCACGCTTTATATGAATCTATGAATTCATGTCTATGCACAGGTCATATGACTTTACGGGTTACCACGTCACTGCATATATTACAGTAACCGCCCCGAGAGGAGGAGAGGTATGAATATTAATCCGAGTATGTTTAGTATGATTTGTGCTACCGCAGGAGCCCTTATTACGTTTGCCTTTGGCGGCTGGAATCAGCTAATGGTGCTATTCACGGTTGCAATGGCTGTTGATTATGTGACTGGAGTCGCCGCAGCAATTAAGACTGGGCAAGGTTTGAGCAGTAAAGCCGGTTTTTGGGGGTTGGCGAGAAAGGCTTTAATGCTTATGGTAATTTCTTTGGCGCATCACGTGGATCTCCTGATGGGTACCGAAATCATGAAAGGGGCGACAACGTATTTTTATTTATCCAATGAATTGATCTCTATTACGGAAAACTGTTCACGAATGGGTCTGCCGCTCCCACCGAAGCTCAAGAATTTTTTTGCCCTATTAAAGGACAAGGAGTCTGATGGTAAAAATGGTGGAAAAGATCGCTAGAATTACAAAGTTTCTTTCCGTATGTGGGGCGTTATGATAAAATTTTCAAGAGAACATTTTAAGATAAGGAGCCTATACGCATGATTAAACATATTGTTTTGTTCAAATTGAAAGACCGCTCCCCTGAAAGCATTGAGCACACAGCATCCATTTTGCGCAGTATGAACGGCAAAATCAAAGAGCTGCTGTCACTCGAAGTAGGTATTGATGTGATTCGTTCGGAACGTTCTTATGATATTTCCCTTACCGCTGTTGTCGAAACACTGGAGGATTTGCAAACGTATCAGGTACACCCTGTGCATCAGGAAATTATTGTACACATGAATGAAGTGAAGGATGTATCTATCGCAGTTGATTATGAAATCTAAAGCGATTACTGGAGGTGCAGGACCTTGTATTATGTCAACCGGGAACAAATTGAGCTTCGACTAGGGGCTGTTCCCGACATTGTCGCCGGACTTCGCCAGACTTCTGCTGCCTGGAACGGCGATCTGTTGCAGGGACTAGTGCAGGAGCGCTGCCTTCATCTGGCGATTGAGACGGTAACGGACGTAGGAAGCTATATCATCGACGGATTTATTATGCGTGACGCCAGTAGCTATGAGGATATTATCGGTATCATTCATGAGGAAGGTGTACTGGATGATACCGTATTTCATTCGCTAGTAGAGCTGGTAGGCTTACGTAAACCCCTAGTACAGGAGTACTTTCATTGGGACCGGACAAGCCTTCACCCGCTTACACCTAAGCTGCCTGGGTTGCTGGAGCTTTTTGCATCTAACGTGCATGATTATTTAAATAAGGAATTGGGTCCCCAGCCCGAGGGAGTGTAAAGGCAAAAGTGACGGATAAGTATATCGTACCCGAAATGCCCACTAGGCGCATGATCATGACATTATTGAAAACCCAGGGACCTGTGGGCGTCGGAAGCTTGGCAGCTCAATTGGGCATTACCGAAATGGGAGTGCGCAGGCATCTCAAATTGATGGAGCAGGATGGTCTGATCGTGGCTACGATCGTGAGACAGGCGATGGGACGCCCGACGTTTTTATACAGTCTGAGCGAGCAGGGAAGCGAGCAGTTTCCTCGTAATTATGATCATCTGTTACTGGAACTGTTAGAGGAGCTGGATGAAGAACAGGGAATGGAAGCTGTTTACTCGCTGTTTGATGGTAGAAAACGTAAAATGATGAAGCGCTACGCCCCTCACATGGAGGGGGAGACTACACTGGCTTCACGTGTGGAAAAGCTTTCGGGCATCCAAAATGCTTCCGGATATATGGCAGAGTGGCGCGAGGAAGAGGATGGTAGCTACTCTATTGTGGAATACAATTGTCCTATCTCTCAAATTGCAGGCCGTTACCGCAAGGCTTGTGAATGCGAGCAGCAAATGTTTGAGGAGCTGCTTGATGCCGAGGTTATTCGTGAGGATTGTTTAGCGGATGGGGGCCGTTGTTGCCTGTATCGTATCCGCTCTAAAAAAAAGTAAAACTTTTCAGGCTTGTTTTCTGTATCATGACAAGCTCTCCATGCTTATAATGCACTAACAGATGGGCATTCGCCCGGGCACAAGGGAGAGATGATGATGAAGGAGAACTGCAAAAGTTTTATCCGAGGCGCGTTGGCAGGCAGCATTGTTGGTTCGGTTGCTGCTTTGTTATTTGCCCCTAAGTCAGGTCGTGAGCTGCGTCAGAATATTACAGATCAGGCGCGCAACGTAAGTGATAAGGGACAGGAGCTAGCGGAGAAAATTTCAGACACCTCAATTGAGTATACTGACAAAATTAAGGAGACAGCCTCAGCCGTCATTCATGAAATCGGGCAATGGCGTAAAAAGGGTGAAATTATTCCTGAGGTTAGTATTTCATCAGCGACTGTTCAAGAAGATACGGAAAAAGATGCTCTGTAACGGTCTGTAAAACGTAGGTGAAACACAGAATACAGTTTGAATTCGTGGCTTCCCCCGTTGGGGTGGAGCCTTTTTATTGATCACTTCCTCGTTTTAGGGTAATCTTTTGGGGTACCTTTTACACGAATACGACATAAGGTATGTAGCAACGGATAGCTTTCCGAGATGAAACAACTCATATTTGAACAAAAAAGGAAGCGGTGTGTACGTGCAGCAAGCGATTGCAATATTGGATTCCGGTGTAGGAGGTTTGACGGTTGTAAAAGAAGTTATGCGTCAGCTTCCACGGGAAAAAATCATTTATTTTGGAGACACTGCGCGCACTCCGTATGGCCCCCGACCATCGGAAGAGGTTAAAAAATTTACAGAGCAAATGGTTGATTTTCTGATTCAATTTGATCCGAAAGTCATTATTATTGCTTGTAACACGGCTACTGCCGCGGCATTGGACTATATAAGCCAAAAGGTATCCATTCCGGTGATCGGAGTCATTCACCCCGGGGCTCGTGCTGCGATCAGCGCGACTGCTACCGGGCATGTCGGGGTGATTGGGACTGTCGGTACGATTCGAAGCGGAGCGTATACAGCTGCGCTCAAGCAATTGTCTCCTTATGTAGACGTGGTGAGCCATGCTTGTCCTGCGCTTGTTCCATTAGTGGAACAAGGGTTATTCCGCTCCAAGACGACATCGCAGGTTGTGGAGGAGACATTGAGACCTATTCAAACGTATCCGATTGATTGTCTGATTCTTGGTTGTACGCATTATCCTTTTTTGAAGGAAACGATTCAAGAAGTCATGGGACCTGCAGTGAAGCTCATTAGCTCAGCAGATGAAACGGCGCGTGAGACGAGCACCATTTTGTATAACAAAGGCAAGTTGGAAGCTGGGGACGAAACGCCGGTACATCAGCTTTTTTGTTCCGGCGATCCTGAATTGTTTCAGCGCATTGCCGCACAGTGGCTCGGGGAGCAAATTCGCCAAACGCCTGTCGTCTGGCAAGTCACCAATTTGGATTAACGAGACAACCGACTTTTTTTGTCATTGGACAAATGAAGTCGGTTGTTTTGCTTTTCGCTACATCAAGACACGCCGCGTCTGCATAACATGCAGTAAGGCAGATGGAAGGGGCGTAGTAAGATGAGGGAATATATCGTTCAAAAAGGAGATACATTGCACCGGGTCGCCTCGGCTTTTAAACTATCGGCGGATACTTTAATCGTAGATAATCCGTGGGCCGCCACGCAACCCTATCTGATTAGTGGTCAAGTGTTATATATTCGTCCGTCTACGGATCGTAAATACGTTATTCAGCCTGGTGAATATGCAAGCCAGATTGCCAAGCAGTTTGGTGTGGAGCTTGATGAGTTACGGCTAGCGAATCCAGGACTTGCGGAGCATGATTTTACGGAAGGGAAAACAATTGTTATTCCTGAAGACCATCAGGATCAGATTGTACGATTACGTGGAGAGTATGGATATGAAGATTTAAAGGAAGACCTAGCGGCCTTGGCCCACAGATATCCATTTATTGAAGTTGGCAGCATTGGCACCAGTGTCATGGGGAAGGATATTCCTTATGTACGTATTGGGCAGGGAACGCGTAAAATTCATGCCAATGCTTCTGTTCATGCTAATGAATGGCTGACGACGCCTTGTTTGCTGCGTTTTATAGAGCAATATGCACAAGGGATCGATGGGACTGGAGAACATGCAGGGGCCTCTCAATGGGTGTATGGAGGTTCTCCGCGGGATCTGCTGGAGCATACATCCTTATGGGTGGTCCCGATGGTCAACCCGGATGGGGTAGAACTGGTGCAACAAGGTGTACTCCCAACTCATCCGTTGTATCATGACCTCGAAAAGTGGAATGAAGGACGTGCTGATTATCGCGGTTGGAAGGCCAATATTCGTGGTGTTGACCTCAACGATCAATTTCCGGCATATTGGGAAGAAGAGGTACGCAGACGCGGTAAAACAGGTCCGTCTCGACGAGACTATGCAGGACCTGCACCTTTGTCTGAACCAGAGTCCAAGGCGCTTGCCGATCTGACGGAGCGCGAACAGTTCGACATGGTGTTATCCATACACAGTCAGGGACAGGAGATCTATTGGAATTACCGGGATCTAGAGCCTAAGGAGAGCCGAGATTGGGCCTTACGGCTAGCTGCCGCAACAGGGTACCGGGCAGTAAAACTGGGTGGTAGCGATGCAGGGTACAAGGATTGGTTTATACAGCGATTTGGTAAACCAGGGTTTACCGTTGAAGTCGGTCTAGGTGTAAATCCGCTGCCCATGCGTGATTACGATGATATTGCAGCAGAAGTGGGCATGTTAATGGCAACAGTGCTGTCATGGTAAAAAATTCGGCCTACTGAAACGTATCGAATCATTTGCGCGTATTAGGAGGAACACGTTTTTTATAAGTGTTCCTCTTTACATGTCCCTTCAATGGGGTATATTTACTTAGGAGCATTGGAAATGGAGTGAACAACCTATGAAGTGGAAAAGACTACTATCTCTCCGTCAATGGTCACATGTATTTCGTCGTATGCCCCGATTGATTACTTCATCAAGGATTCCGCTGGGAGAAAAATTACTCTTTGCGGTGCCTGTGTTGCTCTATTGGGTATTACCTGATGTCATGCCGTTTATGCCCATCGACGATATTGGTGTGACGCTATTGCTTATGAATTGGTTTGTCACCCGTGCCGAACGAAAATATCCAGATGTGCTTGAAAAACAGCGTGTACGTGTTCGGTAGATAAGCTTATGAATTTCGTGATTGCGATTTTTCACGATTTTCTTTACAATAGGAATATTGCCTTTTGCTATGCTGAACATAATTGTGATCTATTGGCTCATAATGATGTTTCAGGCGCAGCTGTGCCGCCGTAGTACCTCTTTCCCTCTGGGATGGAGGCTAATTATTTGAGTTGTTGATTTTACCCGCTAGGTTGTGTGGTGTGGATATGTATCCAATGAACCACATTACATTTTATGAATATGAAGGAGATGAAGTTTGATGAACTGCAAAATTACTCGTAACGCAGCTAAAGTATTGAAACTTGAACTGGATAAGGAAGAGAACCAAGGGAAGAGCCTGCGCGTTGTTATTACTCATGCTCATGGAGATCATGCTCATTACGGGCTGGATTTGGACACGCCTAAAGAAACAGATACTGTCGTATCTACAGATAAAGGCATTGACGTCATTTTGGAAAACGGCCAGCCGCTGCTGGATGGTGTAAAAATTGATTACTTGTACTTCCCCGAAGAAGGATTTGTCATTACTAACCCTTCCCAAGGTAATCACGGCGACCACTAAGCCGGAGCTCGGAGGGATGACAGATGGCCAATGATATTCGCGTATGTGATGAATGCAATCATATCCGCTTGAAAACGATCTTGCCCAAGTTGCAAAAGATGGCACCAGATGCCGAGATCAAAATCGGCTGCAAATCGTATTGCGGTCCTTGTGGAAAACGGGCGTTTGTGTATGTGAACGGACGTTATGTGAGTGCGGCCACAGAGGATGAAGTATTGGAGAAGGCTGCGCGCTTTATCAAATAGTTCCAGTACGCAGCATTTGCAATTTTTGAATAGTTCCCCTTCTTCTGATCCATGCTAATGGATGTAGAACACTGCCCAGAAGGAGGTGTGACTCATGGCCCAATATGATTCCAATCTCGACAATCACAGCGTTGAGGCTCAAACACAAAACTCGGTGGACAGGCTGCACAATGCCGTCTCTCAAGCATTGTCACATCCGGCTGAGCAACTGATTGAACAGGCGGAGCAATCTCGCACTCATGCGGAACATGCCATACAGCAGGCGAAGGATAGCCTTGGTGACGATGCAGTAGAAGTTGCGGAGGACATGCTTGGTGAAGAGGTACAACGGCTTGAACAGGCTAAAAAAACGTTGCGTTCCTAAGCATTTGTGAATGGTAACGAGCGCAGTCGAGTGACAATCCATATAAAAAAGCACGATCCACAGCACCTACAAGCTGATGGATCGTGCTTTTTTGTTATATGCAGGGCGGTTATGCGATCGGCATCCTTAAAAGAGTTCGGGGAGGATGCTATGTCAGCAACCTCCCACAGAAAGTCTATTAGATACAGAAGGAGTTACTTCTTTGTTTGTGGTTCCCATTCGCGAATAAGATCGTATGTGATAACCTGATCAGATATGTTCAACCGATTGAGAGCTTCGGTATAGCCCGGTCCGCAGGCGTTGACATCTGTAGGCTGGCCTGTACTCAGGTTGTAACAGGTTCCTTTGGAGAATGTACCGTCCTCCGATGGAATGTAGTACACTCGTCCATCGGTGAAAGCACCAGTACGCAGTACAACCATACGAGGCTTCCCGCTAAACAGATCGTTTCCCATAAAATGATATGGTTTTGTAGAAATCCCAAGTAGGTGCATGACGGAAGGCGTCAGATCCAACTGACCTGCCGGTTCCGAATACGTGCCCGCCTGACTTCCATCAGGAAGATGCACAAGCAATGGTACCTGATTCATGATTTTCTGCATGTCGAGATCCGTAAGTGGCTTGTCTAAAAACTTCTCATACAGTGCTTTGTCTTTAATAGAATTGTCATGATCCCCATAAAACATCAGGATCGTATCATCCCACAGTCCGTCTTTCTTCATCTGATCTACCAATTCGCCCAGTGCTTCATCTACATAATGGACAGATTTCAGATAGTCTCCGAACATGGTACCTTCAAACTCGCCAACGTCCAAATCTACCGCGTCAGGTGACAGGTTGTACGGATGATGGCTGGAGATACCGACCATATAGGCGTAGAACGGCTGCTTAACTTCGGTGGTGAGATCATTGAGCGTTTGACGGAAAAAGGATTTATCTCCCAAGGACCAACCGAGTGGCTCATCTATTTTAAAATCTTTTTTACTGTAGAACTTGTCATAGTTCATTGCCTTATACATGGTGTAACGGTTCCAGAAGCTGCTATCGTACACGTGAAACGCATTGGGACTATACCCAGTATCCTTCAAAATGGAAGGTAACGTATCGAATTTATGGTCCGCATAACGGATAAATACCGAGCCAGTAGGGAGCGGATGCAGCGAAGCATGTGTAGAGAAGTCCGCGTCCGAAGTACGACCCTGCGCAGTCTGGTGAAAATAATTGTTGAAATACATGCTTTCCTTCGTCAGTTTGTCAAAGTTAGGCGTAATCGCTTGACCGTTGATCTGTTTGCCGATAAAAAAGTTCATGAACGCTTCAGCTTGAATGACCATCACGTTTTTTCCCTTATACTTGCCAGATAGATCATTTTTAACCTGAAGCAACTTTTGGTGCTGATTAAACCATTCCTTATCCTTATCAGATTCCGCTTGAGCCAATGTTGGCTGGGGACCAAGGTGATCTTGACCATAACGGTAGATGTCATATCCATGAAATCCGATCAATCCGGTTACGTTGTACAAGGCCATTGACCACCAGTTGCCGACAAATATGCCAGTTGCCCACGTGGAGGTATAATATTTGATCGGCCCAAATGTCAATACATAGCCAATCAGGAAGGCCAATGCCCCTTTGGAGAAGCGAAGCAGGAACCTCCTTGTGAACGAGCTTCGGGATGCTTCTAAATAAGTATCATTCGTTGTAAGTCGACGTCGTAACGAAGCCACAAATATGACATACGGAATGAACAGAATCCAGTCTGCAAAAAAGAAAATATCCCACCAGTACATAAGGGATGCGATACTCCCGCCCAGAGAATCAACTTGTCCGGCTTGAAGTAAGACGGGAATCGTAATGAAATCCTGGAAATACCGATAATAAACCATGTCGGAATAAATGAGCGCGGTGAGCAAAATATCGAGCACCACAAGAGCAATCAAACGTCCGCGACGTGGTAGCCATAAGGTCCAGAAGCTCACAAGTAAAAGAGAACCCATAGCGATGACATAATCCAGCGGATTCATGTCAATATTTTGGGCATGCAAGTTATAGTGAATCAGTACGAGCTTGCCGATCATAAGTACAAAAAACAGACCTAATCCAAAATATCGAGACAGCAGCACTCTGCTGAACGTGTTACCAGTGCGACTTGCACTGGACGTGCGAATAACCAACACTTTACCCCCTCCGGCAGAAATGTTCGGCTAGTATAAACTACATATTAACGTAATGTTAAAACCGAAATGCCTTTAATTATTATAGCGCTCATCTCGCGCATTTCAATGATTAAGTAAAGAAAATACAGCACAAATCAGGCCAGAAGAACGAACAGAGAGTTCGTTTCCTGGCCTAGGCTTCATCATATTTAAGGCTGCAACGGCGAAGTATCTTTGCGGCGCGGAGGCAGAGGGCCTAGATACTGATAGTATTGGCATTCGATCCGGCCGTTAAACAACTTCCGGCGTTTGTCTGCTTTACGGCCCCAATAATGCTCAAATTGCTTGGTGGAGCTGATGGCAAAGAAGGACCAAGTCTTCATTTCGGCTGCCGTGCGAGCGAGCGAACGGATCAGCTTTTCCACCTCGGATTGCTCGCTCAGTCTCTCGCCATAAGGTGGGTTTGTAATCATCACACCATATTGTCCTTCGAGTCTGACTTTAGTTACAGGCATCACTTTAAGAGGGATGTCTTTAGCAAAGCCTGCTGCTTTTACAGCTGCCTCAGCAACTTGTATGGCATTTGGGTCGATATCGCTACCTGCAATTTCAAAAGGGATGTCATCGCGGGTCAAATCCATCGCCTCGTCGCGAGCCTGATCCCATAATTCTCTGCCAATGACAGGCCAGTCTTCCGAGTTAAAGGTACGTCTCAGGCCTGGCGCAATGTTCCAGGCTTGCATGGCAGCTTCGACCAACAAAGTACCGGAACCGCAGCATGGGTCATAGAATGGTCGGTCAGGGCTCCAGCGACTAAGCTGAATAAGAGCAGAAGCCATCGTTTCTTTGAGAGGCGCCTCTGTAACGAGCTTACGATAGCCGCGTTTGTGCAGTCCTGGACCTGTCGTATCAAGTGTCAGCAACGCACGATCATTCAATAGAATGACCTCAATGACGTAACGAGGGCCATCTTCAGCAAACCAATCTGTGTGGTAGGTTTCCTTGAGCTTCTCTACAATCGCCTTCTTGACGATTCCCTGACTGGCTGGTACGCTACTAAGCTGTGATTTGTGCGAACGTCCCTCTACGGGAAATTCACCATCTACAGGAATCCAATCCTGCCAAGGCAATGCTTTGGTACCCTCGAACAGCTCGTCGAAGGTAGTTGCAGCAAATTCACCCATTTTTATAAGCACGCGGTCTGATGTGCGAAGCCACAGGTTACACCGGCATATATCCATATAATCTCCGGTAAAAACGACGCGGCCATTTTCAACGGTCAGATCTTCGTACCCGAGTTCTCTGAGTTCCCGGGCCACGACGGCTTCAAGTCCCATTGGCGCAGTTGCAATTAGTTGCAGTTGAGTCATTAAACGTATTCACTCCGTCCCCATAATCATGTAAGCTTGGTTCAATCCCTATAGTATAGGTCATTGTACTCGAAGAGACAAATCATTAAGGTGAAAAATTTACGAAGGACACCACGTCCAACCTACGTTATGATTAAGCAAGAAGGAGAGATGAACCGTGGAAATTACACCAAATATGACGCCTGAACAATATGTAGACCAGCTGGTACAAGAGGATGAAGCACTGCGCAGTATCAGGGAGGCTATCGTTAAAGAAGGTATGCCGGAAGTATCCGTTGCCCATCCTTACGGAAAACTGTTGACCTTTCTAATTGAAGTATCTGGCGCACAGCATGTACTGGAAATCGGCGCATTAGGCGGCTACAGTGGATTATGTCTGGCTCGTGGGCTGGGAGAAAAGGGCCGCATTGTGTCACTGGAGCTGAAAGAAGCGTACGCAGCGCTGGCATATCGACATATGGAAAACAACGGATACGGTGACCGTGTCGAATATCGTATCGGACCCGCAGCGGACAGCTTGAAGGAACTTCAGGAAGAGGGAAGAACTTTCGATTTTTTCTTCATTGATGCAGATAAGGAAAATTACCCAGTGTATCTGGAATATGCGATTGCTCTGGCGAATCCGGGTGCCATTATTGCGGGAGACAACTGTTTCCTTCGCGGACGGACGCTGAATACGGATAAGAACGGCCCTGCCGTCCAGGCCGTGAGACGTTTTAATGAAACGATAGCAACAGATCCACGGCTGGTCAGCACGCTTTTGCCAGCTTATGATGGATTGGCGCTAGCTCGAGTTAAATAGCATGCATTCCATATGTATAGCTATGAAAAAAAGAACCTCCTTGTCCACGGCAGCGTGAACAAGGAGGTTCTTGTCTGTTAAGGCAAGCTTGTCTTACCCTAAGATTTTCTTACCTGAAATCAGGCGCAGCCTTACGATCAAAGAGCTTCATGCGTACCCAGAATATGTTGACGATTAACAGGACGCCTGACATGATAAACAGTCCTTCGATGCCGATAAAACCGGATAGTACCCCGCCAATGACAGCACCCAGCATATTGCCGAGCGCCAGCGAACTGGTATTGAAGCCGAAAGAACGGCTTTCCATTCCTTCCGGTGTATACGTGCGAATCAGCGCATTTACGCTTGGCAGCAGACCGCCCATAAATACACCCATGAAAAAACGGATAATGACAAGTTGCCATACTTCATTGACAAAAGCCTGCGGAATAAGCATAACCGCCGTTCCAAGCAGTGCAATGGTCAAGATCTTGTGTGCTCCTATCTTGTCACTCAGTCTTCCAAGGAGCGGTGCAGCAACCATATTGGATACACCTGTAATAGCCGTAACAAACCCGGCAATCAGCGCAATTCCTTCTGCCGATCCATACAGCTTTTGCACATACAACGGCAGCAGAGACACCGTACTGATCATGGCAAACTGGAGCAAAAACGTTACGGTGAACAAAGCCGGAAGCTGGGGCGTATGGCTTAACTCCTTTAATCCGGCAAGAACCGAAATTTGTGGTATGCGTGCAGCTTCCGTTTTGCTGAAATTTTCTTTAACCAGAAACATTGCGATAAGCGAGGCTATAAAAATTAGAGTGCCTGTAATATAAAAGATCGGTCTGAATCCGACCCAGTCAGCCAAAAATCCGCCTAGCAGAGGGCCGAGAATCGTGCCAGCCATCTGACCGGATTGCATAATTCCCATAGCGAATCCGGTTCGCTCTTTGGGAGTGGTACCCGACACTAAGGAAATCGATGCCGGATTGAAACCCGAAATCGTACCGTTCAGCAGGCGAAGCGCCAGCAGTTGCCACGGGTGGGTGACCAAACCCATACATCCGATGACCAAAGCCATACCAAAGCCTGAGCGAAGCAGCATGACTTTACGTCCATATCGGTCAGCCAGCTTCCCCCACAAAGGCTGGAACATAAATGAGGTCAAAAAGTTAGCGGCAAAAATAACTCCGGCCCATAGACCAATATCGTGCTCTCCCTTCACATGAAGGTCCTGAGCCAGATACAGGGCGAGGAACGGAGTAATCATCGTAATACCCGCATTGACCAGAAACTGACCGAACCAAAGCACAATGAGATTGATTTTCCATGTCTCCCACGTTTTCAATGTGCTTTCACTTCCTTTCTGCCCATTCTCATCCTGTTGTAAATCCTACTTATCAAAGCATAACTTCTCCCGAGCTTTAAAAAAGCCATTTCTCTAGTATAGCACACTTCATTGAAACTTTATCCAAATGTCATGGGTTTGTCATGGTTTGTTCGAGAGCTGCGGTTGTTACGACTCTTGAAAAAGGGCATAATAAAATATAGTATTTATGATTCGAACTGGAGGCTGAAGTCATGACCTACAATGATACTTTTATCCGCGCTTGCCGCAAGCAAGCTGTGGATCATATTCCCGTATGGTACATGCGGCAGGCCGGAAGGTATGACCCTGAGTATCGCAAAATTAAAGAAAAATACACGTTGCTTGAAATATGCCGCCAGCCCGAGCTGGCCGCAGAAGTGACTTTAATGCCCGTGCGCAAGCTTGGGGTAGACGCTGCAATTTTATATTCTGATATTATGAATCCGGTAGCCTCGCTAGGGGTTGATTTTGATATTGTCAAAAATATTGGTCCGGTTATTGATAATCCGATCCGGTCAGCTGCAGACGTAGACAAGTTGCGTCCGATTGATGTGGAACGCGATTTGGGTCATATTTTGGAAACGATTCGTATTTTGGACCGTGAACTGAACGTGCCATTAATTACATTCGCTGGAGCGCCTTTTACCATTGCAAGCTATTTAATAGAAGGAAGACCCTCCAAAGGATATATTCGCACCAAAGCGATGATGTATGGAGAGCCTGAGTTGTGGCATCGCCTGATGGATAAGCTAGGGGACATGGTTATTACATACGTGCGAGCTCATATCGCTAATGGCGGTAAGGCTTTTCAATTGTTTGATAGCTGGGTAGGTGCGCTTTCGCCTTATGATTTTCAAACTTTTGTGCTGCCGACTATCACACGTATTTTCCATGAATTATCTGATCTGGATGTACCTAAAATTTATTTCCCGGGCGTAAGCTCTGGTGAATTGCTTCCACACTTGAATGGGTTAAAAGCCGATGTGATTGGACTGGACTGGCGGGTAAGTATACCTGAAGGACGTCGTCGCTTGGGCAACGGTTTTGGTGTACAGGGAAATCTAGATCCTTATGTGCTTACTGCGCCAATCGATGTTATCAAGCAGTATGCGAAAACCATTGTAGATGAAGGCATCTTGGAGCCGGGTTACATTTTCAATCTCGGTCACGGTTTATTTCCTGAAGCCTCGCTAGATAAGCTAAGAGAGCTTACTAATTATGTGCATGAGTATTCCCGTTCGGTTTTGTCAAAAAATTAATACATTAGAAATGTTAAGAGGTGGTCTACTAATGAAAACCAAAGTGGGTGTACTGGTCATGTCCTACGGGACGCCGGAGAGTCTGGATCAGGTGGAAGCCTATTATACACATATTCGTCGTGGTAATGCTCCTTCGCCGGAGCAATTAAAGGAATTAAAGGATCGTTATGAAGCTATTGTGGGCGGTGTGTTTCCGCTGCGTCAGAATACGGATCGGCAGGTTCAAAACCTGCAGGAAACCTTAAATCGGGAAAATCGCAACCCGGACATTGAATTTGTCTGTTATCAGGGACTCAAACATGCCAAACCGTTTATTGAGGACGGTGTGGAAGCCATGGTGCAAGATGGCATCCGTGCAGCGGTAGGTGTCGTGCTGGCTCCGCATTATTCCGTTATGAGTGTAGGCACTTATATTAAGCGCGCACAGGCTAAGGCACAGGAACTGGATCTGGCCATATCATTTGTGGAGAGCTATTATCTTCATCCTAAGTTGATTAAGACGCTGACTGAGCGTGTGAACGCCAAACTGGCGCTTTTTGAAGAAGCTGGAGCCAAGCGGGATGAGGTTCGTGTTCTGTTTAGTGCGCACAGCTTGCCTGAACGGATTTTGGCTATCGGTGATCCCTATGTGGAGCAATTAATGGCTACTTCGCAGGCTGTTGCGGACAAGGCGGGAATTACCAACTGGCAGTTTACGTGGCAAAGTGCCGGTCGTACAGCAGAACCATGGCTGGGGCCAGACATTTTGGATACCATGCACAGTCTTAAGGAAGAGCAAGTGGAGTATGTGCTGGCTGCGCCAGTTGGCTTTGTTTCTGATCACTTAGAGGTGTTATACGATCTGGATATTGAAGCACAGGCGTTGGCGAAGGAATTGGATATGCGTTTTCAGCGTATTGATTCACTCAACAGTGATCCACTGTATATGGAGACGCTTAGTGATGTCATCATAGACCAATGGAAAAAGGGATGAGGGCATAATGGAGCAAAAGTTACGTAATATTGTAATTGTAGGCGGAGGCTTGACCGGGCTTAGCACTGCTTTTTATACACGAAAAATGTACAAAGAAGCTGGCTACACACCTCGAATCACGCTGGTGGAGAAAGCTTCCGTGCTGGGCGGGAAGATTGAAACGCTGCATAAAGATGGTTTTGTAATTGAAAAGGGACCAGATTCTTTTCTGGCCCGTAAAACGGCCATGATAGACCTAGCAAAAGAGCTGGAGCTGGATCATGAGCTAGTGAGCACAAATCCTGAGGCTAAAAAGACATACATTTTGCATGAAGGACAGCTTCATCCGATGCCTCCTGGCCTGGTGCTGGGGATTCCAACGGAGCTGAAACCCTTTTTGCGCAGTGGATTGATCTCTTTAGGCGGGAAAATGCGGGCTATGATGGATTTTGTCCTTCCGCCTCGCCGTGTACCGGGAGATGAGGCGTTGGGTGATTTTATTGAACGCCGACTGGGCAAAGAAGTGCTAGAGAATGTAACCGAGCCACTGTTGGCGGGGATTTATGCTGCCAACATGAAGACGCTAAGTTTGCAGGCGACCTTCCCACAATTTGCTGAGGTAGAGCAGCAATACGGAAGTCTCATTCACGGGATGATGACAGGTCGAAAACCAGCTGAAACACATACGGGTACGAAAAAAAGCGTCTTTCTGACCTTCCGTCAAGGCTTGCAAAGTTTGGTGCATGCGTTGCTGAATGATTTGTACGACTGTGATTTACGCACCGGAATTGCTGTTACAGAATTCACAAAGACAACGGAAAGTGAAGACAGCCCATATCGAGTTATGCTGGACAATGGAGAGACGCTGGAGGCAGATGATATTTTTGTAACGACTCCCAACTTTGCTGCTGCGCCGCTATTGCGAGATCATGTCAATGTGGCTGCACTGGAAGCCGTTAATTACGTCTCCGTAGCAAACGTGGTCATGGCCTTCGATAAAACAGATATTGAGAATGTCTTTGACGGTTCTGGTTTTCTGGTACCTCGCAAAGAAGGACGCAGCGTGACCGCTTGTACATGGACGTCTGCCAAGTGGCTACATACTAGCCCGGATGATAAGGTGTTGTTGCGCTGTTATGTAGGGCGAGCAGGGGCTGAAGACACTGTAGAGTTACCGGATGATGAGTTGATTGCACTGGTACGTAAGGATTTGAAAGATATGATGGGAGTTACAGCAACTCCGCTGTTCACGGAAATTACACGTCTTCGCAATTCCATGCCTCAATATCCGGTAGGGCACCCGCAGGCTATAGCTGATTTGCGGGAAGAGTTACGCACTGCCATGCCAGGAGTGTATGTTTTGGGCGCTGGCTATGATGCGATTGGTTTACCGGATTGCATCCGTCAGGCTAAGGAATGGGCCTCCCATGCCGTCCAAACGACACAGCAGGAAGCGGTCAAGGTACAGGTGTAAATGTTCAATGATGAACCCTTCGCGATCCAGGCGAGGGGTTCTATTTATATTGAAATTTGATATATAATGGAGAAGGTGTAAATTCGCCAGCTAATAAAGAAGTTATGCAAATGCAATAGCATAGAAGGAGTGAAGAATGTACCCTCCCAGATCACAGCGAAATGAAGGTCGCAAGAAAGCAAGAAAACCAAAAATAGGCAAGGCTTGGATCTTTACGAATCTGGTACTACTGCTTATGATCGTAGGTCTTTTCGGTTATTATTACATACTTGAACACGACAACAGTGGCTCTCTTGCGGAAAATGGCGGGTATTCGCAAACGGAGAAGAAAATCCAAACGGGATCTGCTAGTGAAGAGAGGTCTACTCCCTCGGTCAGTGAAAATGATACAGCCTTGTCAAATAAACAGCTGGACGAAGGCCCCCATGCAGATAAGCAATTTGCTGACAATGAAACGAAGCAATCTGCTGCTTCAGACACAAGCCATCGTCCCGCGACAACGTCTGACACAAATGCTCCCGAAGGCAGCTCTTCAGGAGCAAAATTATCCTCGGGGAAAGACGGGCAGGCAGGGAACGATATGTCCAAGGATGTATACGACGGTAATCCATCCGCCGATAAGGGAGGAACGGAGGATGTAAAAAAATCAAAAACAGACGATGCAGATTCTCCGACAGTCACGCTTCACTTTGTAGGGGATGTGCAATTTTCCGGTAAAGTTGAGCAGCGATTGGAGCAGAATGGGTTTGATTTTCCATATCAATATCTCGGAAACTTGTTTCATAAAGACGATCTGACGATGGCCAATCTGGAAACGCCCGTGACAACGAATGGTGTGGGTGCGTTAAATAAAACGTATGTGTATAAATCTTCGCCCAAGGCGTTAACTGCGTTGGCTGCGGCAGGGATAGACGCAGTCAATTTGGCCAACAATCACATTTTGGATCAGGGCACAGGCGGATTACTGGATACACTGAAATATCTGGATGAAAAAGGTATTGCCCATGCTGGAGCCGGACGTAATGCAAAAGAAGCGTATGCGCCACATTATTTTGAACGTAAAGGGATCAAAATTGCGTTGTTGGGGGCTACACGTGTCATGCCTGAAGCCAACTGGAATGCGGGCGCCAAACTGCCTGGTGTAGCAGGAGCCTATGATTCGACCGCTATCGTAAAGTCCATCCGTGAGGCACGAATGCAGGCTGATCTGGTGATCGTCATTGCCCATTGGGGGAAGGAGCGCGCTACTGCACTTGAGCCTCATCAAACCGAGTTATCGCACGCTTTTATTGATGCTGGAGCTGATCTTGTCATTGGCGGTCATCCACATGTGCTTCAAGGGATGGAACAATATAAAGGTAAATGGATTGCATACAGCACAGGCAATTTTATTTTTTCTAAATCAACGGTGCCGGCCACTTGGGATACAGCGATATTTCAGGCAACCTGTACCCGAAAAGGGGCTTGCGAAATGAAACTGACCCCTTACCGGGCGGAGCTAGGTCAACCGATCCCATTGAAGGATACGGAGGCCAGCAAAATTTTGCAGAGAGTGGCGGCACTGTCACCGGGAAATGTCTCGATAGGGACGGATGGTACAGTAAGCGCTCAATAGAAGTTCGAAAAGAAATTTTTTATATGGGAATTGACGGAACGATCGTATGAGGAACTCCTTTGTGGATGGAGGTCATAACAAGATGAATCATTTGTGCGTGGCTCACCGCGGTTTTTCGGGGATTGCTCCCGAGAACACGATGGCTGCCTTTCAGCTTGCGTTGGAGCAGCCGTTTGTACACTGGGTTGAGCTGGATGTACAGCTGTCAAAGGACGGTGTTCCGGTGGTAATTCATGATTTTACGCTGGAGCGAACGACGAATGGTACAGGGCGAGTAAAGGATTCGGACTGGAAAGCATTGCAACAACTTGATGCTGGTAGCTGGAAAAGTGCAGAATACCGTGGAGAAAAGATCCCCTCCCTCGCACAGGTACTGGATTTATGTCGTGGCCGCGTATCGCTCAATATTGAGATTAAAACAGCGGGAGATATGTATCCAGGACTGGAGAAAGCCGTACTCCGTGAAATTGTGGTGAGAGGGATGCAGGGAGAGGTGGTATTAACTTCTTTTGAGCGTGCCGCATTACGCCGGGCTAAGGAGCTGTCTCCTGAGATCCGTACCGGATTGATTATCGATGCGCGTCCAGATGATTTGGCAATGCAACTGGAGCAGCTACAATGCACTTTTTTATCCATGGGCTATCCGCGTTTGGATCGAAACCTGATGAAAGATCTCACCGGACGCGGTATTACTGTTATGGCGTGGACGGTGGATGACCGCCGCATAATGCGGAGATTGTCCTCATTGCATCCTGAATTGATGATTTGCACCAATTGGCCGGATCGCTGGGAGCAGGTTTTTTTGCTTTCCAAGCACCGAATATGGCACTATATACGTAAACTTATTCGTTAATCAATTGAACTACATACGCGGGAAGGGTGACGGATCGTGATGAACGTGGATATTCGTAATGTTTACTGTGTCGGACGCAATTATAAGCTGCATGCGGAGGAGCTGGGTAATGAGGTTCCCGCAGAACCGATGATATTTTTGAAGCCGTCTCATGCAGTCGTGCCGCTGGATGGCGCCACGCTGGAGCTTCCTCAGGGGCAAGGAGATATTCATTTTGAGACTGAGCTGGTTGTGGCTGTAGGACGTAAATACGAACCAGGCATGTCCGCAGATACATGTCTGAACGCATTTGCGTTCGGCATTGATTTTACCCTGCGTGATGTACAAAGTGTTCTCAAGAAAAAAGGCCATCCATGGACCGCCGCCAAAGGCTTCAAATCGTCTGCTCCCGTGACACCATTCCTGCCTTTAGAAAAATTGGACATGCTGGAGCAGCAGGATTTTTCCTTGCTCAAAAATGGACAGGAAGTGCAACGTGGACATGTTAAGAATATGATTTTTTCTATCCAGCATATCGTTGAATATATAGCGACTCATTATGGGCTGGGTGAGGGTGATATTATTTTCACAGGTACTCCGGCAGGTGTTGGGCCTACAACAAGCGGGGATCGCTTTGAACTCTTCTGGGGGAGTGATCGTCAGGGAAGCTTCACCATCGCATAAATTTGTGAACGGCATCTATGAAGAGGATTAAAAAGGGAATGTTCTTGGTGGTTGGGAAGTAAAGAGCGATTCCCGTCTATAAGCATCGTGAAGGCCGTGTCCTGTGCCAAAGCATGGGACACGGCTTTTATATAAGCGTAGAGCGTTGTACAATAATATAGAGAACGAAAAAGAAAAACGGAGATTCATTTCAAAAGCGGAGGTATATCATGGACTGGATCATCGGATTGCTTTGTGCTGCTGTGGTGGCCGGAGCTGCATTTTATAAAAAATCCTTAACCTTATCTGGCTTTGCCGCGGCTGTACTGATGGGAACTGTATATTATGGGGCGGGTAACCTGTTCTGGTTCGGCACATTGCTCTTGTTCTTTATCACGTCGACCCTTCTGTCGAGGTTCAAAAAGGAGCGCAAGGCTGAACTGGAAAAATCGTATGCCAAAACCGGAAACCGGGATGCAGGCCAAGTATGGGCCAATGGTGGATTAGGTATGCTGTTATGCCTGTGTTATGCGATATGGCCCCATGTTACGTGGCAGCTGGCTTTTGTCGGTGTCATGGCTACGGTCACATCCGATACGTGGGCAACGGAATTTGGCAGCCTGAGTCGTAGGCCACCCCGTTCGGTGCTTAACGGGAAGGTGCTAGCACCCGGAACCTCAGGAGGAGTCTCTGTATTGGGAACGGCTGCGGCCTTGGCTGGGGGTGTACTGATCGGCATAGGTGCATGGGGCTTTGGACACGTCATAGGAACCCCGAGCTTGCCGTTATGGCTGTGGGCACTGGTTGGAGGTATATCCGGTAGCGCCGGGGCCTTTGCTGATTCCTATCTAGGTGCTACAGTGCAAATGATGCGTTCCTGCACGGTTTGCGGACGAGAAGTAGAAGTAGACTCACATTGTGGACAAACGACGGTCTATGTACGAGGCTGGCGTTGGATGAGCAATGATCGGGTGAATAGTATTAGTTCTATTTTCGGAGGATTGGTCGCTCTTGCAGGTATTTTTTTTATACTCTGAACACAGGGTTGGAGATCGTTACAAGGAATTAACTGTTATAAGAATTGACCGTGTTCAATCCTTGTATAAGGAGGTGCTAAGATGGGCGATATCCACGGAGATAAATATGAAGCTATTTTGGACGCAGCTTACGCCGTCTTTGGCACCAAAGGCTTCTATGAAAGCAAAATTTCCGAGATTGCAGAACAAGCGGGAGTTGCCAAAGGCACAGTATACTTGTACTTTAAAAGCAAAGAGCAGCTATTTACAGCAGTCACACGTAGAGATTGTGAGCAATACCTAGCCGAAATGCAAGGTGCATTAATTAATCGTACTTTGGGAGAAGGACTGCTGCGGATGGCGAATTTGCATCTGCACTACTATTACAAGCGTAAGCAGCATACTAAATTATTTTTTATGACCCCCAACAGTGATCCCGATCTAATGGAGTTTATGCGGGGATTTATTCAGGACTATACTGATTTGGTCAAAAATAAACTGTCGTCAGAGGGTGTACAGCAGTCTGAGTTTCATGCGAAGGCATTCATTGGTATGTTGGAACGCCTAAAAATGGATATTTTATTGAATCAAGATTTCCGCGAATGTGACGTGGATCAGACGGCTGAATTAGTGGCGAACTTATTTATGCATGGCTGTAAAGCCGGAATAGAAAAATCCTGACACATCTTGTTGCTAAAAAACCGTACTGACTTCGTTCAGGTAACGGTTTTTTTAATCATTGGCTGTGTCTGTGTTAAAATAAACAGGATGCATCACAAAATTGGGGAAGAGTAGGGAATCCGTATGAATATTATGACCGTTGAACATATAACGAAAAGCTATGGCGAGAAAATGTTGTTCGAGGATGCTTCCTTTGGTATGGATGAACGTGACAAAATAGGGGTCGTCGGTGTAAATGGCACCGGTAAATCAACGTTTTTACGGGTAATTTCCGGATTAGAGCCGCCAGATGATGGCAATATTGCAGTGAACAACGATGTGCGAATTCAGTATCTAGCACAAAATCCGGAGTTTGATCCCGAAATGAAGGTACTCCAGCATATTTTTCATGGCAACCAGCCTGAGATGAAAGCGGTCCGTGAATATACGGAAACCATGGAGTCGTTGGAGTTAAACCCGGGTAGCGAGGAGCTTCAAAACCATCTATTGCGAGCAAGTCAGCAAATGGATACGTTCCAGGCATGGCAGCTCGAGAGTGAGGCCAAAAATATACTTACCCGACTGGGGATCACCCAGTTTGAGTCTCGTATGGGCGTTCTATCCGGCGGACAGCGCAAGCGGGTGGCTTTGGCAGCGGCTTTGATCCAACCCTGCGAGTTGCTCATTCTAGACGAGCCTACAAACCATATTGATAATGAGTCGGTTGAATGGTTGGAGCAATATTTGCAAAAAAGACGTGGTGCGTTGTTAATGATCACGCATGATCGCTATTTTCTGGATAGAGTTGCAAATGTCATGTTGGAGCTGGATCATGGCCGCCTTTTCCGTTATGAGGCTAACTATACCCGTTTTCTGGAGCTGAAGGCAGAACGTGAGGAGCGGGAAGCGTCTACGGAACAAAAAAGGAAGAACCTGCTGCGTAATGAACTGGCATGGATTCGCCGTGGAGCAAAGGCTCGTTCCACCAAGCAGAAAGCGCGTATTGACCGATATGAGCAGCTTAGGGATCAGCAACCGGAAGCTCGTTCTGGATCTGTAGATATGTCCGTCGCCTCCACACGTCTGGGTAAAAAGATATTGGAGATCGAGCATCTGTCCAAATCGGTAGATTCTCGTAAGCTGATACAGGATTTGAGCTACATTGCGGTTCCTGGTGATCGTGTTGGTATCCTAGGTCCTAACGGTAGTGGGAAATCCACTCTGCTCCAAATGATTGCGCAGCATATAGAACCGGATTCCGGCAACGTTGTGCTGGGACCGACGGTGAAGCTTGGCTATTTTACTCAGGAACATCAGGAAATGAACGAATCATTACGTGTCATTGAATATATTAAGGAAGAAGCCGAAGTGATTCGTACAGCAGACGGTTCGACGATTACAGCTGCACAAATGCTGGAACGTTTCCTGTTCGCACCAAGCGCGCAATGGACGGTTATTTCCAGGCTGTCTGGAGGCGAAAAACGGCGCTTGTATCTGCTTCGTGTTCTGATGTCGGCACCGAATGTGCTATTGCTGGATGAACCAACAAATGATCTGGATATTCAGACCCTTTCCGTTTTGGAAGATTATCTGGATGAATTCCCAGGCGTGGTTTTTATTGTTTCTCATGATCGCTATTTCCTGGATCGGACAGTGGACAAAATACTGGCGTTTGAAGGGGATGGACAGGTACGAGTACATGTAGGGGACTATAGCGAGTATGCAGAATGGATCAGTAAAAATGCTCAATCTTCTGTGAATACGTCTGTCTCGACGAGTACGGCTTCCTCGAATCGCTCTTCCGCGCCTAAGTCTGCGGGTCCTTCTGATTCAGTCAAGGAGACAAGTAAAACCAAGCTCAAATTCACCTTCAAGGAACAGCGGGAATATGAGCAAATTGATGAGCTGATTGAACAAGCCGAACAGAAGTTGGCCGACATTCAGCGACAGATGGAAGAGTCTTTCAGTGATTCAGCACGACTACAGGAGCTCATGGCTGAGCAAGTGAAGGCCGAACAGCATCTGGAGCACCAAATGGAACGCTGGACCTACCTGAATGAGCTGGCCGAGCAGATTGAACAAAGTAAATCTTAAAAATACAGAAGCAAGTCACCATTCAGAGTGGAGGCTTGCTTTTTTTATCGAATTATTAATATGTTTTTCATATTAAAAGTGCGTGAATTATATATTTCTAATATTAAATTACGGTGGGTATAATGGATTGCATATGGGAGGGAGGAATTGAAAATGGAATATCGTAAACTTGGAAAAAGTGGATTAATGGTAAGTGAGATCGCATTGGGAAACTGGATTACCCACGGTGCTCAAGTGGATGATACTATAGCGCAAGCCTGTGTAAACGCTGCACTAGACTCAGGGATTACCACGTTTGATACTGCTGATGTGTATTCGGATACCATGGCGGAAACGGTTTTAGGTCATTCTTTAAAGGGAATACGCCGTGAAAGTATTGAATTATGTACTAAGGTTTTTCATCCCACAGGTACCGGACAGAATGATAAAGGGCTGTCTCGCAAACATATCATGGAGGCCTGTCATGCTTCTCTTCGACGCCTGCAAACGGATTATATTGATGTATATTATGCACACCGTTTTGATCCAACCGTATCGCTTGAAGAAACTTTTTTGGCCTTATCCGACTTGGTGCGGCAAGGGAAGGTTTTGTATGTAGGAGTAAGCGAGTGGACAGCAGAGCAGATAAAGCAAGGAGCCGTTCTGGCTAAGGAATTAAAGGTCCCTTTCGTGGCAAGTCAGCCCCAATATTCCATGCTGTGGCGTGTCATTGAATCTGAAGTGATTCCCGCTTGTGAGCAGGAAGGGATTGGGCAGGTGGTTTGGTCACCTCTGGCACAAGGTATTCTTTCTGGTAAATATGCAGCAGACAAGCCGTTACCCGAGGGATCAAGAGCTTCTACGACAGCAGGGTCATCATTTTTCGAACGTTTGGCTGGACAATGGTTAGGTAAAGAAGTCCTTTTGGCAGTAAAGAAAATTCAGCCGATTGCAGAAGAATGCGGACTGACGCTACCCCAGCTTGCAGTCGCATGGGTTTTACAAAACCCGCAAGTGTCCTCAGCTATTATCGGTGCTTCCAAGCCCGAGCAGGTTAAAGAGAACGTAAAAGCGGCGGGTGTCCGTCTAGATGAGCAGGTCATGAGACAATTGGATAGCATTTTAAATGGTATTGTTGAACATGATCCGAGAAAAACAGGTTAAGATATACGATCAAGGAGATTTACATGTCTAACTCCTCGTTACAAGCTGTTTCTTCAACCACTTCCAGAAAATGAGTCAGAACAGTTTCGTGTGTACCTGTTTTCCATGCAGCATAAAGTGGGATGGACGGAGACTCTTCTTGAAAGGAACGAAATACGACATCACTGCGTTGAAAGACAGAAACGGAAGAGGGGACAATGGAGATACCTATACCGGCCGCTACCAAGTTAACGATCGTATACATTTGAACGGCTTCCTGTACGATTTGAGGCTGAAATCCGTGTTGTCCGCAAAAGTCCAGTATGAGGTTATGAAAAGAAGCTCCCATATGAGGCGGAGACAGGATAAAAGATTCGTCCGCTAAAGAACGTAAAGACAAGGTTGAATGGTGGGCTAACGGATGTGTTTGAGGAAGAACGGCCATGAGTGATTCGTTGGTGTAAAGACGAGAATTGATATGTATAGATGGATCTGCACAGCGCAGGAAGCCCACGTGAACTTTGCCATCGTGTATAGCTTTCAGTTGTTGGACAGATGTCATTTCAAATAACGTAAGCTTCACATCTGGAAAACGCTCTCGGAATTTCTTCAAGGCATTAACCATCAGACTGCCAGAGGCTGAATCTACAAAAGCGATGGATAATTGTCTGAATTTCCCCTGACTTGCAAGCTGTGTGATCTTGATGGATCTTTCCAATTGAGCAACCACGTTTCTGGATTCTTCTAAAAATATCGCTCCTGCTGATGTAAGTCGAACTTGCCTCTTGGTTCGTTCCAAAAGCTTCACGCCAAGTTCTTCTTCAAGGCTTTGAATTTGTTGGCTCAAGGGAGGTTGGGTAATATTCAGTTTTTTCGCAGCACGGTTAAAATGCAGTTCTTCCGCTACTGCGATAAAGTAACGTAGTTTTTTCAGATCCATAGCTGTGATTTCCTTTCACTAAGCCTTCACCGACCTATTCTCCAGTGGAACAGGTCGGTTTTTATCGTTCGAATTAAACCATCACATAAGCTGCAAGCAGACGTGCAGTGTTCACCACGGCCTGCTTGTGCGTGCGCTCCATGGCATGGGAGGCGTGTACGCCAGGGCCGATCAACGCAGCACGGATGTTATTACCGGCTCTTAGTGCAGCCGAAGCGTCTGAACCGTAGTGCGGATAAATATCTACCGCATACGGAATATTCAGCTCTTTGGCCAGCTCAATCAGACGGGTCGTCATAGTATAGTCATAAGGTCCGGAGGAATCCTTGGCACAGATAGAAACATCCGTTTCCTTGCAGCTCAGATCTTCACCCATACAGCCCATGTCGACAGCTATCATCTCACTGATTTCTTCAGGTATGTAAGCTGCTCCGTGCCCCACTTCCTCGTAATTGGAAATGAGCAATTTAACGGTATATCGAGGCTTCCAGTTTCCATGTACAGCAGATTCCAGTAAACCAAACAGTGCAGCTACACTAGCTTTATCATCCAGATGGCGTGACTTGATAAATCCACTGGGTGTTACGACTGGACGCGCATCGAACGAAATAAAATCGCCCACCGCAATACCGAGCTGAAGCACGTCTTCTTTTGACCCGACAAGCTCGTCAATCCGTACCTCCATATGGCTCTCTTTGCGCTCAAAGCTCCGTGCATCATCATAGACGTGCACGGATGGATGGCTGGACAGAATAGTGCCTGTATACGTTTGTCCGCTTCGGGTATGAATAAGGCAGTATTCGTTCTCAATGCTGTTCATCATGAAGCCGCCGACGGATGTCAGACGTAGGGTGCCTTGTGCTGTAATGGAACGCACCATTGCGCCCAATGTATCCACATGTGCGCTCAGCGCCACCGTATGGTCCGTTTCCTGACCTTTCAGAGTCAAGATGGCACCGCCTTTTGCATTCCATTCGATTTGTACCCCGAGGCTTTCCGCTTCTTTACGAATCAGCTCCATCACATGGTGTGTATACCCACTGGGACTGGGTGTGTTCAGTAGCTGATTTAAAAAGTTCATCATATAATCTTCATTTAATTGAATCGTCATTTGTTGCTCCTCCTCATTTGGACAACCGATCAGGGTTAGAGGACGGTTGCTCTATATCTTGGTCGAATGTAGACCCTGTGCTGGAAGAACCCGTCGAGTTATAGGTCACATCCGCGTTTGCTTCCACCGTGGATGTGTGCTCTTCTTGTAGTGTATGAAGCTGAGTAGTCAGACGTTTAATCTCTCTCTGAAGCCTATATTGGCGGAAAATACCGAAAGAACCGACAATAAGTCCACCTAGAAGAGTGCAACCAAGAATAAGCAAAATCAAAGGAATGCTAACCATACTGAATAGAAGGTTCACTTGAACCGAATTCACATTAATAACAGCAAATACAGCTGTTAACAAAGCAATAACAAGAGCTGCGATCAAAGACCATTGTGTTTTCAAAATGCCACCTCCTCCCGTTACATTATAAAATCCCTTGCCCGCCATGGACAAGGGATTTATCCGTGCATCATTTCAATGCTGGATTTTAAGTGCGCACGGTTTTACTTTCCTTCAGTTAGCTTTTCCATTTCTGTAATGACTTCTTCGAATACGCTCATCGCTTCGCGGATCGGCTGCGGAGAGGACATGTCAACGCCAGCTTTTTTCAAAATATTGATTGAATAATCGCTGCCACCGCTCTTCAAGAAGCCCAAGTAACGGTCAACGGCTGGCTGGCCTTCCTCCAGAATCTGTTTCGAGAAACTGGTTGCTGCCGAGAAGCCAGTAGCATACTTGTAGACGTAAAAACTGTTATAAAAATGAGGGATCCGTGCCCATTCCATTTCAATGTCTTTGTCTACCTTCATACCAGGCCCGTGATATTTCACATTCAGATCATAGTAAATCTCTGATAAAAGCTGCGGTGTAAGGGATTCTCCCTGTTCAGCGCGTTCATGTACAATTTTCTCAAATTCCGCAAACATGGTTTGACGGAATACCGTTGTGCGGAATTGATCTGCATAGTAGGTGAGAAGGTACATTTTCTCTTTCGGATCGGTTGATTTGTTCAGCAGGTAGTCCATTAGCAACGCTTCATTGGTTGTGGATGCCACTTCAGCCAGGAAAATGGTGTACTGTGCATCTCTATACTTCAATGCGTTGTCTGAATAGTACGAATGCAACGCATGCCCCATTTCATGAGCAAGTGTGAACATGCTGTTCAGGTTATCTTTATGGTTCAGCAGCACATATGGGTGGGTACCATAAGCTCCCCAACTGTATGCACCAGTACGTTTGTTTTCGTTTTCGTATACATCAATCCAGCGCTCATCATAGCCTTTTTGCAACGAAGCCAGATAGTCCGCGCCCAGTGGCTTAAGGCCTTCCTTTGTTTGCTTTTTGGCGTCTTCATACGTAATGTCCATCTTGTATTCGTCCACAAGTGGAGCGAACAAATCATACATATGGAGCTCATCCACACCTAACAACTTTTTACGCAGCTTGATGTAGCGATGGAGCAGGGGCAAGCTTTCATGAATGGTATCAATGAGATTCGTATACACTTCCTTCGGAATATTGTCACCGTACAGTGACATTTCCAGTACAGAAGGGTATTTGCGAACACGAGAATAAAAAATATTTTTGTTTACATTGGCACTTAGTGTAGAAGCAATTGTATTTTTATTTTTGGCATATGTGTCATATACCGCTTTAAAAGCACGTTCGCGAACTTCGCGATGCGGACTTTCGAGGAATTGAATGTAGCTGCCATGAGTCAGCTCAACCTCTTTGCCGTTTTCATCCTTAATTTTTGGAAACTTCAGATCGGCATTGTTGAGCATGCCAAAAATCGTTTGCGGGGCTTGAGCCAGATTGCCAACCTGAGCGAGCAACGCTTCTTCTGTCTTGCCCAGAATATGTGCTTTTTCCCGCTTCATTTCTTGAAGTGTAAACCGATAATCTGCAAGCTTCGGATCTTCAATGAAGGCATCGAGCTGATGATCCGGCAATGCCAAAATTTCAGGCGTCACGAAAGAAAGAGACTCGCTAACCTCAACGCCTAATTTTTTGGCTTTTTGCGAAAGACCCTGGTATGTAGGTTCTGCTGTATCCTCATCATGATGCAGATGTGCGTACACATATACACGCTCGGTTTTAAGCGACAATTCATCTTCCAATTTAAAGCAGCTGCCAATCGACTCTGCTGAATTGAGCTTGCCTTGGAATTGTTCAGCCTTTTTGGCTAGTTGTTTGACTTCTTCGTATTCTTGATCCCATGCTTTGCGGTTGGGAAACAAATCTTCCAGTTTCCATGTATTTTCCACTGGCGCATTAGCGCGTTTTACAATTTCACTCATGGAGAGCCTCCTCTGATCGAACGTAATGTGGGGTAGGGCTGCGGCAGTAAGGGACGGATGCCAAAACGAAGAAACCGCCACGCTTACCGTAAGCAGCAGGGCAAGAGGTTTTACAGGATGCATGTAACGGCAGATCCTCCTTATACCATGGCTTATTATGCCATAGTATGACCTCTTACGCCCGAAAGTATAATTTTCCTTACTGTGGGTTGGAACCTATATTTAATAAGCTGTATACAATGAGATAAAAGGCAAGGCAAACCATGATTACAGCAGTGAGGGCCATCCACTTTTTGAGAGGAGTCGGTATCGTATCACGCTTCATGATCAGCACTCCGCCCAGCGTAAAGGCCAGAATAATGAAGATGAGATAGCTGTTGGACACCATGAATAGGCTAGACCTGTTTGAAAGCGTTCATGATCCGCTGCCACTCTTCCTCATTATCTTGAAAGGACTGCTTGGGAAACCGATTTTGAGCCCAATGCATTAGCGCCGGACGGCTTAAAAACGTGTGGGCTTCCTCGCCCCAATCATCGGATATTTCCCGTAGAACGATGTAACGGCCCTGCACCTCGACAGTCATCATGTTCCAATTGTCTTTTTTGTATATTTCGTGTTTTTTCATCATATGCATGTCTCCGATTTTATAGATGTTTTGGTTCATGATACCGCAGTTTCCGCCGCAAAAGCAAATCATTCCAGCCCGAAAAACCCGGAAAAACATCAATTGCATTGTGAAAAAGCATGAAGTATAATATGGATATTCGCCATAGATGGCGGTATTTTTAGGAGGTTGTTCACTTGAAAGGTACAGTTAAATGGTTTAACGCAGAAAAAGGTTATGGCTTCATTCAAATGGATGGTGGCGAGGACGTATTCGTACATTTCTCCGCAATCCAAGGCGACGGCTTTAAAACTTTGGAAGAAGGTCAAGCGGTTGAATTCGAAATTACTGAAGGTAACCGTGGACCCCAAGCAGCTAACGTAATCAAACTGTAAGTGTAACTGAATTGTAAGAATGGTTCCGTTTCTACGGATGTCTTATATATTACGGTTAAACTATGAATTGAGAGCGCAGTTCCTTTAATTTAAGGGACTGCGCTTTTTTGCGTAAATACGTTTATGATATGAGAAGATTGAGCAGGAATAGGGTATTATACGTAATAAAACTAGGCAGAAGACATTTCAAATTGAAGGAGTTGAGAAAATGAGTGCAGCAGAGGCTAGTCGTAAGCCTTCCCTGATTGAAGGTCCTATTGCCAAAACGCTGTTTATGTTCTCTTTGCCGATGCTGTTCGGAAACATTCTGCAATCCCTGAATGGAACGATCAATTCGATCTGGGTTGGGAAGTTTCTGGGAGAAGCCGCATTGACTGCCGCTTCCAACGGAAATATTATAATGTTTTTTCTTATCAGTTCGATTTTTGGCGTTACCATGGCTGCCACTATTATGATCGGACAAAATATCGGAGCAGGAGACGTAGCTGAAACCAAGCGTATAGTAGGTACAAGTGCAGTCTTTTTTCTGGTGCTCGCTTTTGCTATAGGTATTATCGGATTTTTGAGTGCGCCTTGGATTCTTCATGTACTCAATACACCTGCCGAATCAGTGGATATGGCGATCACGTATACGCGTATTATTTTCGCAGGCATGCCCTTTTTGTACGGCTATAACTACATAATGACTGTAATGAGAGGGGCTGGAGATTCCAAAACACCATTTTATTTTCTGATCGTTTCCGTCGTACTGGATGTACTACTCAACCCGCTGTTAATATTCGGATGGGGACCGATTCCTGCTATGGGCATTGGAGGTTCCGCTACTGCTACCCTGATCGCTCAAGGGATCAGCTTTGTTTTGATCCTCATTTACCTATATCGAGTAAAATATTTTTTGCGCATTACATCTTCAGAGCTTCATTTACTCAGATTTGATTGGAAGATTATTTGGACCCTAATCCGTAAGGGAGTGCCGATGGGGTTGCAAATGATTGCTGTCTCCACCAGCGCGATTGCTTTAATGAATCTGATTAACGGCTACGGGACAGTGGCAGCAGCAGCTTATACAGCAGCCAATAATTTGTCGAGCTATGTGCAGATGCCAGCAATGGCGTTAGGTGCAGCTGTATCTTCCTTTGCCGCTCAAAATATCGGAGCCGGACGTTGGGATCGAGTGCGCATGACAACCTGGATTGGGATTGTGTATAATTTTGTGTTGACTGGTGGAGCTGTGGTATTAATTTACGTGTTTAATCATCAGGCCTTGCTCATGTTCCTTCCATCTACGGGGGGTGCATTGGAATTGGGTATGCGGATTAATCTGATCACCTTGTGGTCTTTTGTTATATTCGGTGTTACCAATGTCATTACAGGTGTTGTTCGATCGACGGGTTCCGTCATGATACCGCTTTTAATTACCATTATTTCATTATGGGGCATTCGTATACCTTTGGCCTATGTATTTGTCGATGAGTATGGTCTAGATGCTGTATGGTGGAGCTTTCCTGTTGGTTTTGCTATCTCTGCCGTAGCAGTCATTTACTATTATGCTTTCGGGAAATGGAAGCAGGCAAGCATGGGAGAGGGAATCCAAGCCATGAAGTCCGCAGAGGACAAGGGATAGGTAGGCCATTTATACTATTTGCGATTAGACTCTTATAAGGATAGATTTTGTGTAACTCCTATTTTTGACTAATAAAACATTACAGGTATAAAATTCTTTTTGTAAGAATAGCTCATTTTCTTGAATTTTAAAGAAAAAAGTGAGGTTGTTCATTTGTGCTAAAAGGACGATCATATTATAATGGATATGGTTTGGATAGGTATAATTACGTAGACAACAATGTGGAGGCACCGTCATTTGAGTTATGTTGAGCAAGGACGTTATCAAGTACCGAGAGGCCCCATAGGTCTAATGAGCCGAATGTACAAGCACATTCTCCCTGAAACGAAACTAGAATTGAGTAACTGGAAGAGCAAGGCCGAACAAATTCCGGACCCTGAGCTGCGAAGCCAGGCGCTTGCAAGCATAGCGGATAAGACATTTCACTGCGTGGGTGGAGCGGTTTATGCCGCTGCCAATATGTCTGCCCGGCAGACGCTAATTCCGCTGATCGTAGCGTATCAGACCATTAGTGATTATCTGGACAACCTGTGTGATCGCAGTACGTCCATGGACCCGGATGATTTCAGGCTACTGCATCAGGCTATGCTGGATGCAGTTAATCCGACGGCTAGGCCAGTGAATTATTATGAGTTGCGTCGTGAGCAGGAGGATGGCGGTTATTTGACCAGGCTGGTGACAACCTGTCAGTCTTGTGTAAGCAGGCTTCCGGGCTATGAGGCGGCTATGCCTTACGTTCAGGATTTGGCTCGATTATACACGGATTTGCAAGTATACAAGCATATTAAACCCGAGCTGCGGGAACAAGCGCTTTTGGATTGGTGGTCGCTTCATAAAGACCGTACACCAGAGTTGCGCTGGAATGAGTTTGCTGCGGCTACCGGTTCAACTCTGGGGGTCTTTATGCTGTTTCTTGCTGCCAGCGACCAGCATCTGACAGATGCAGGGGCTGCCTCAATACATGCATCGTATTTTCCACATGTGTGCAGTCTTCATATTTTGCTGGATTATCTAATCGATCAAGACGAAGACCGGAAGGGCGGAGATCTTAACTTTTGCAATTATTATGAAGATACCGACATGATGCTGAACCGGATCGCCTACGTTGTGAATCGGGCGCGGGCTGATATTGCAGATGTCCCTGCCAGCTCCTTTCACCGGATGATTATCGAGGGATTGCTGGCTTTATATTTATCCGACCCTAAAGTTAGCGAGCAGCAGGACGTTCGCGCTGTTTCGAAACGTTTAATGAAAAATAGTCCGCTCATGCGGTTGTTTTTCTTATTAAACAGTCGATGGATAAGAAGGCTTATATGATTAATTTGAGGAGGTCATAAAAATGACAGCAGTTAAGAAAATTGCAGTATTAACAAGTGGTGGAGATTCACAAGGGATGAACGCTGCAGTTCGCGCCGTCGTGCGCAGCGGATTGTATTTTGGACTGGAAGTATTCGGGATTCAACGCGGTTATCAAGGCCTTTTGAACGACGATATTTTTCCAATGGATCTGAGAAGCGTAGGAGATATCATCCAACGTGGGGGTACTGTACTTCAATCTGCAAGATGTCTGGAATTTACGACCGAGGAAGGGCAGAAGCGAGGCGCTGAAATTTTGCGTAACCGCGGAATTGATGGCGTAGTCGTGATCGGTGGCGACGGTTCTTACCAAGGAGCTAACAAGCTGACCAAGCAAGGAATTAAAACCATGTGCCTCCCGGGTACGATTGACAATGATATTTCCTTCACCGACTATACGATTGGTTTTGATACGGCGGTTAGTATCGTAGTGGACGCTATTAATAAGCTGCGTGATACGATGTCATCCCATGAACGTTCTTCCATCGTAGAAGTTATGGGACGTCATTGTGGAGATATTGCTTTGCATGCGGGTCTGGCTTCCGGCGCGGAAACGATTTTGGTACCTGAGGTAGAGTTTGACCTGAAAGAAGTATCCGATCGGATGAAGCTAAACTTTAAGCATGGCAAACGCCACAGTATCATTATTGTTGCTGAAGGTGTAGGCAAAGGCGAAACAGTAGCGCAGGTAATCCAAGAAAATTGTCCGGATTATGAGCCGCGTGTTACGGTGCTTGGACACATTCAACGTGGCGGCACACCAACCGCATTTGACCGCAACCTTGCGAGCCGTTTGGGTGACTTTGCTGTTCGCCAATTGATCGAGGGCATATCTGACAAAGCTTGCGGAACGATCGACGGTAAGCTGGTAGCTACAGATATTGACAAGGTTGTAAATACCAAAAAAGATTTCAACATGGAGCTTTATGAGCTTGCCTTGCGTTTGTCCCAATAATAAGAGCCACTATGTATAATAGATCGGCTCTGATATTGGAAAAGATCAAAATTATGCGGATGACCCGAGTCATCCGCTATTTTTTTAGCTTTGAATCCTATCAGGAGGTAGTCATACATGTACCTATTCAAAATCGAAGTGGACAGTTCGGAAGGAGCGCTGACCGTCATTCTTGCTGCTGAAAATGAAGAACAGGCATTTGAGGAGATTGAACAACATGTGGAGAGACACTTTCTATTTCCTCCCAAGCTGAACGAAGTGGCGATTGTGGAGAAAAAACGAATAACTTTAGGCGCAGCATATGTAATCGAGACACGCAAAGGCTAAATAGCCTCTGCGTGTTGTTTTTTTTCGGAGAAACGACGTTGTACTTTCACCAGACGCCAGAGAAGTAAAATAGCACCTACTGCCAACCCTGTAATCAAACCGATCCAGTAGCCGTAGGGCCCCAATGAAGTCCAGCGTGCGAGTATATATCCTACAGGAAGCCCAATGACCCAGTAGGAGAGGAATGTGAGCAAAAAGGCTGGATTGACGTCTTTATACCCGCGTAGCGCTCCTTGTGTAGGTGTAGCGACAGCATCAGATATCTGAAAGAAAATCGCATAGATTAGAAAATGCTGTGCCAATTGAATGACCTGAGGATCGGTGGAGTAAAGTCGAGCGACCTGTTCACCCCAGATAAGGAGTACAATAGCTGTAATCAGTGATAGACCTACTGCGCTACTGATCCCCATTACACTATAAGCTTTGGCATCCCGCGGACGAGTAGCTCCTGTTTCATAGCCAACTAGAATCGTAAGTGCCATGCAAATGCTGAGAGGAATCATATACAGCGTAGATGCAAAGTTCATGGCGGCCTGATGTGCGGCTATGGTAGCTGTATTATAACTGCTCATGAAGAGAGTGACGGCTGAAAAGACGGCAGTCTCAAAAAATATAGCAAATCCAATCGGTACGCCAATCTTGATGAGCTCTTTCAAAGCACCAGCAGCAATCCCGTATATTTTGTTGAAGATTCGGTATTCGGCAAATATTTTTCCACGATGCGCAGTGATACCGGCGACCAGCATGATGATCCAGTAGGTGGTTGCCGTTGCCACTCCGGAGCCTACACCTCCCAGACGCGGAAAACCCCAGTTTCCATAAATAAGAAGATAGTTCAACAATACATTGATGGGTAACGACATGAGCGTGATGAACATCGTAAAGCGGGTTTGTCCCAATGCATCCATAAAGCTTCGGAGTACAGTGTAGGCAAATAGAGGAACAATCCCGAAGGCCATGGCACAAAGGTAGTATAGGGCCACATTATGAACTCTAAGTTCCAAGTTCATACCGTTCAAAATAGGTTTGACCAAAATGATGCCAGCAATCAAAACGATCATAGACAGGGAGAGAGAGAGCCAAAGTGCTTGAATGACATAGTAGGAGACTTTATCTTTGCGCTGTGCCCCCACTAATTGAGATACAATAGGTGTGATAGCCATAAGTATTCCGTTAAGGCCTGTTTGTACAGGAATCCACAGACTTACTCCAATGGCTACTCCAGCCAGATCAGCAGGGGAAAAGTGCCCTGACATATTCGTATCGAAAAAAGTCATGGCAGATAGTGCAAGCTGGGTAATCAGGATAGGGAGCAAAATGTAGAAAAGCTGCTTCCATTTCTGCCCCGTTGTTAGAGTCAATTGCATTTTTGTTTTCCTCATTTACTAGGGATTCATTATTCGTATATATCATAACATGTAAGTATTTATTGTAAGGGATACCGCTATATTTGAACAGTAATAAAAAAGACTGCACCCGTTCGCCAAACAACGGGACAGCCTTCGAAATAATGATATGATTTCTAAATTTTATATAAAATAATAAAAAGTCCGGAGAGATAAATTATTTGTAAGTTACTCCGCTGGTATAGCGGTTTGTGGCATTCCAGAGTAAATATTCATCCACTTTCATATCCTTAAGCGCTCGTATCTGGTCCTCTACTTGAGTTTTCCCATACTTGGCATAATGTCCGCTCCCCAACCAACTTGCGGTAAAATCCTGAATCCAAGGACGAATAATTGGCTTTAGCTTGCCCGTCGGATCGAGCTTTTTGTGTGTATCGGCCATGGAGCCTTTAATCGTCTGGTAGGGATTCTTATCGGGGTCTTTTACACCGAACCAGCCTGTGGTGTAGTGACTTGGATAAACCATGGGCGAAATGACATCCACATTTTCGGAGATTTTAGTGAAATCTTGCCCGATCCCCTCCGCAGCAGGAACGGATGCGGCATATCCGAAAATATCTACGGATACTCGTACACCTAATGGTGCAAGCTCTTTACGGGCATATTGTACGAATTCAGCGACTGCATCCGAGCGGGATTGATCTGATTTAGTATATTTCAGCTTGTCTGCTCTTTTCTCAAAGCCTTCGGGGAAACGTACATAGTCAAATTGAATTTCCTTAAAACCAAGTTTGGCTGCTTCCTTAGCGATGGCGATATTATAATCCCATACTTCTTTATTATAGGGATTGACGAACCCGTCTCCTTTGCCGTTTTTCCAGACAGAGCCGTCAGGGTTACGGAAAGACATCTCGGGATTTTTGTTAGCTAGTACCGTATCTTTAAATACGACAATACGAGCAATCGGGTAAACATTATGCTTTTTCAATCGGTCCATCAAACCGGAAATATCCCGAATGAATTTTTGCGGCTTGCCCAATTTGAGCAGCTCGGGATTGGTCGTTGGATAAGTGATGTAACCTGCATCGTCTTTAATATCAATAACCATGGAATTGAGCTCTGTCTTGTCAAGCAGTTCAAGCAGCTGAGTCATACGCGAACCGCCTGCGCTATAAGCCGTGACATAGATGCCCTTGATAGCAGGAGTCGTCGGTTGTGGGTCAATTTTAACTGGGGGATTGGAGGCATCCACCTTCATATTATTGTGCTGAGCCTGGATCATGGCACTACTAATTGTTGTTGCCACCGTATCTTTTACATTTGGAGCGTTGGCTGACTGATCGCCGTTTCCGCCTATCCCCATCGCCAATAGCATAATTGCCCAAATCATATTCATTTCCTAACTCTCTCCCTTATGTATGTCGCTTACCTGATTATACGTAAAGTTATGTATCGAAAAACAACACGCTTGTAACCAATACTGGAATCATCAGGCACAGTCTTACATGATTAACCCAACCTGTGTTCATTGAATCCATAAAAATGCATAAATAATGCCGCTCTCTTCGCGGTTGTAGATGTAACCGGAAGAAGCGGCACTTGGTAAAGAAATTTATTGAAGATAATTATTGTCTTGATGCTCGCAAATACTGTACTGAATAATTTCTAGCGCATCCGTTGGCTTGAGTATGGCCATCCCGTCCCGAAGCACAATCATCGAGTTCAGCTCATCCTTTTTGAGAGAAGGGAGCATTTCTGGGTACCATCTTAAGACAATGTCGGACAGTTTTACCGTTTCCATTTCCACAAAAATCACCCTTTCCTGCTCGGAATCATTCCAAAAGAATCATTCAATACGATTCGGAAAAGCAAAGTGCCTGTGAAATAGCAGGTAAAGCTGGTCTTTATATACTATGGGAACAGCGCACATATAGTGTACCACAGAAACTGTATTTTGACACTTGGGTTTGTGCTTATCTTCGGCGAAATGAACCCATCACCCCAACCGTTTCCACAATATTGACAAAAGCTGAAGGGTCCACTTCTTTAATGATCCGTTTTAATTCAACTAGCTCGTAGCGTGTCGTGACAGTCATCAGCATGTCCTTTTCGGTATGTGAAAATGCGCCTTCAATTTTTATTTTGCTAACACCGCGTGGTGTGGTTAACATCCGCTCCAGTAGCTTGTCGGTGTGTTCTGTAATAATGTAGACGGTAATCTTCGTGTGACTGACATAGATTTGATCCAATACCTTGCCAGTCACAAAAATAGATAGCATGGACGCAAGTGCAATATTCCAATCATCGTTCAAATATCCTGCTGCAAGAATGACCAGTCCATTCATGCCAACAAGTACAGTTCCTACGGGGAAGTCACGATAACGAGTGACGATGGAACCGATAATGTCAAAACCGCCCGTAGAACCCCCTACCCGAAAGGAAATTCCTGCTCCAACGCCGATCATCACCCCACCAAAAACGGAGGCTAGTAGGGGGTCCGACACGACAGATTGCACCGGCACCCAGGCCAAAATCCACGTTGTAACGACAACGGATAAAATGCTCAGGCTAATAAAACGCTTGCCTAAAATAAACCAGCCTGCAATAAGCATCGGAATATTGATAATAAAATACATCGCGCTGATATCAAATTTTGTGAAGTAGCCGATTAACATGGAAAGACCGGCTACTCCCCCGCTCAGCAAGTGGTGTGGCACGAGAAACAGATTAAAACCGCATGCAATGGCAGCGGCTCCAAGAATGACAATTAAGCAGTTTAACACTATTTTTAACAACTTATTTTCACCTCATTTAAATTATACGGGAAGCAACTTGCTGGTATTCATGAATTGTTCTGTGCTATAATGCGATGTGGATATTCTTGAGTAGGGACCTATGTCCAGAGAAACACTTAAAATTTAAACTGTTTTAAAAAGGATAAATTCGTTTAAGATGTATCGGATAGGTTCTCCAAATTCATTACAGAAAGATACAGTTATAGGTCTAAATAAACTGTCACTGTATTGGGGAAAACTTATACAATAATATCGCTACTTAAGAATACAGACAACATTGTGGATTGTCCACCACATCCACCATTATGAAGGAGTTTGAATAAATTTGACGACATTTGCAGAATTTGATCTTGAACCGAAAGTAATTCAGGCGATTACAGAACTGGGCTTTGAAGAAGCAACACCAATTCAATCCCAATCCATCCCGATTGCACTGCAAGGCAGAGACATGATTGGCCAAGCCCAAACAGGTACTGGTAAAACCGCTGCGTTTGGTATTCCGCTGATTAACAAAATTTCTAGAAGCGACGAAAAAATCAGAGCCCTGATCATGGCACCAACACGTGAGCTTGCTATTCAGGTGGCTGAAGAAATTGAAAAACTATCCCGTTTCAAAGGTCTTCGTACTTTGCCGATCTATGGTGGACAAGATATCGTACGCCAGATTCGTGCTTTGAAAAAGAAACCTCAAATTATTATTGGTACGCCAGGACGCTTGCTTGATCATATTAATCGCAAAACCATCAAGCTGGAAGATGTAAACACAGTTGTTTTGGATGAAGCAGATGAAATGTTGGATATGGGCTTCATGGAAGATATTCAATCCATTCTGAAGCAAGTTCCAGACGAGCGTCAAACGATGCTTTTCTCGGCTACAATGCCTCCTAATATTAAAAGATTGGCTGAGCAATTCCTCAAAAATCCTGAGCATGTTTCAGTTATTCCTAAACAAGTTAGTGCTCCACTGATTGATCAGGCCTATATCGAAGTTCCTGAGCGTCAAAAATTCGAAGCATTGAGCCGTTTGATCGACATGGAATCCCCAGAACTTGCTATCGTTTTTGGTCGTACCAAGCGTCGGGTAGACGAGCTGGCTGAAGCTCTGCAAAAACGCGGATATTCTGCAGACGGTTTACACGGTGACTTGTCTCAAAACCAACGTGATGCTGTAATGCGTAAATTCCGTGACGGAAGCATCGACGTGCTCGTAGCGACTGACGTAGCTGCCCGTGGTTTGGACGTTTCCGGCGTAACTCACGTTGTGAACTTTGACCTTCCGCAAGATCCAGAAAGCTATGTTCATCGTATTGGACGTACTGGACGTGCAGGTAAAGAAGGGGAAGCTTGGTCTTTCGTAACGCCTCGTGAAATTGACCATTTGCACTTTATCGAACGTGTAACTCGTCACCGCATTCCACGCAAGCCGCTTCCAACGTTGGCTGAAGCTCTGGAAGGCAAACAACGTATCATTGCTGAACGTCTCCTGGAGGCTGTAGAAAGCGGTGAGTTGAACGAGTATAAAGGTTTGGCTATTCAAATGCTGGAGCAATATGATTCTGTACAACTTCTCTCCGCAGCTCTGAAGCTGATGACTGGTGAGAAGAGAGAAGCGTCGGTTGAACTGACTCCAGAAGATCCGATCCGTGCAAAACGTCGTAAACCAGACGTGCGTTCTGGCGGTCGCAAGCCTTCCAACTACAGCGGTCGCAGCAACGGTGGTTACAATTCCAACCGTTCTGGCGGTAGTGGAAGTAAAGGTGGATATGGCGGTTACAGCCGTGGCAAAGAAGGCGGTGGCAACAACCGTGATTCCGGAAGCCGCTACAGTGGAGATCGCAAACCACGCCCGAGCAGCAATGGAGAAACTCGTCGTCCTGCAAGACGTGAAGATTCTTCTTCCGAATAAGAAATGAAATAATGAAAAGTCGAAGCAGATGAAGCTTCGGCTTTTTTGTTATGATTAATTAGTATGAATGAACCTTTTTAGCGATCTGCATTAATGGGTCACGTATTGATTTCACTGGCGTATTAGGGCTGAAATACGGTATGATATAGTCAAGAGCCGGAATTTATAGGCATAGCAACATGAGTCTTGGAACTGCCAAGGCTTGCGGAGGGAGAGACTGACATTGGAGTTTAAAGGAGCTATGGGTGGTATTTACCGCCTGACCGAGTGGATTACCCGACTGGCGGCTACAAATTTGTTATGGGTGTTATGTTCGTCGCCTTTTGTGTTCTGCCTCATACTGAAACTACTTGTAATGAATCAGAATTTGGCTAATGAGTCTTTACAAATGAATTGGGCGATGGCTATTTTGGCACCGCTTACTTTATTTCCAGCCACATCGGCTATGTTCACAGTGGTTCGCAAATGGGTAATGGGGGATACCGATACAGGCGTGTTTCGTACCTTTTTTAAAGGGTACAAAGAGAACTATAAGCAGAGTCTGATCGGGGGTATCTTTTACACGTTACTGTTTGTCATCATGTATGTGGATTATACCGTATATATGACACAACTCAGCAACTTGCAAATCGTGGGCGTGATTATGCTTATTCTTATCATTATTTTGCTTGTGTCTATGTTTAACTTCTTTTCTATGGTGGCTCATTATCATATGTCTACCGGACAAATTATTAAAAATGCGGTGTTACTGACGCTGATTCGACCATTTCGTGTATTTTCTACCCTGCTCGGCAGCGCTGTTGTTATATTTATCGGAGTCAAATATCCTGTGCTTTTCCTATTCTTCATTGGCAGCGTGGTTGCCTGGTTCGCTTTCTTTAATTTTTACGGAACGTTCCTCAAAATGCAGGATCAAATGGAAAAGATGAAGCAGAAAGATGAAGATACGGCAAGCATTGAAGACAAAAAAAGTGATAACCCCTAAAAATAAAACATATTTCTCCTAGCATTTACTTTCTGAGTGAGAAGCGCTATAATAAGGTCACATCCTGCGATGCACGTTACGGTCATTTGTTGTTTTGAACCAATGACAATGTCTAGGGAGATCTATACGGATGAATAGCTGAAAAGCCCTGTCAATTCCTGACAAGGGGACTTCAAAAGTTTATTCTGCGGTCACCCACCTGCTAAAGCAGGTTCAGAAGACGCTATGGTCGGACGGCATCGGCGGGTACTCCAAAGATAATGAATACACTCTGTTCATGCTTCGTGCAGAAACAGGGTGTTTTTTGTATGCAACAATGTTAAACTAAGACATGAGGTACTAAGGTCGTATACCACAGGTATGGTCGGTTAACTTTTTGTTGTTTAACGTTTTTATAAAGCGCTTGCAGCAAAAAAACCGATGTGCTGCATTATGGCAACGATTATCGTGAAGGAGGAAATGTCTTGTCGTTGAAGAGGACTCTGGTAGGGATTGTGCGCAGCCAAGAAGGTACAAGCGACCGGGTCAAGGACCCCCAAATGAAGACACGCTATTATAACTTATCGAGAGACAAGGCTTGGGAAGAAGTATCATCTATTTTGAAAAAAATTCCTGGCTACAAGGTACTCCATGAGGTAGCATCCGTAGGTGAGATTACGTTAGAGAAGCGAACGGCGTTCGGTAGAACCGTCGACATTACCGTTTCCATATTGTCCATCTCGCCAGTTCGGAGTGCGGTGGATATTTATTCTGCTTCACGCGGATCGCTAGGGGACTTGGGCGCGAATTACCGCATCATTTTGCAACTGTTCGCTGTGATTGACAAGAAGCTGTCCGCTCATAAGGTCGTGCAGTAATTGTAGATGCGTGAGCAGTGATGTGGCAGACAAACGTCAAAAAAAGCGAGGAAGGCAACCCTTCACTCGCTTTTTTAATATTCAGTCTGATTTAGACGAGTTTTTTCACTGCTGCAATCGCTTGGTCATAGTCAGGATGTTCGGACATTTCGCTCAAGTATTCTACGTAAGCGATTTTGTCATTTTGATCAATTACAAAAATAGCTCTATGATCCAAATGGAATTCCTTGATGAACACACCATAAGCTTCGCCGAAGGAATGATCCTTATAGTCGGACAGTGTCAATACGCGGTCGATACCGGCAGCACCGCACCAACGAGCTTGAGCGAAAGGCAGATCGACGCTGACAGTTAGCACCACGACTTGATCCCCAAGGTAATCAGCTTCTTGGTTAAAACGTCGAGTCTGTGCGTCACACACGCCTGTATCCAAAGAAGGAACAACACTGATCAATTTGACTTTGCCCGCAAAGTCTTGGAGCGTAGCTGCTTCTAGCAGGTTTTTCTGTAATTTGAAATCAGGTGCCTGATCTCCAACCTTTAGTTCAGGACCTAAGAGTGTCAAAGGATTGCCTTTAAAAGTAGCAGCTCCTGTACGTTCTTGTGCCATATGTAATAGCCTCCTTGGTTTTTAGCATTGGTTATCGTTGCCGAAATCTATTATAATCTTTTATAAAAGACATTGTCCAATTTGAATAAGGTGGAGACACCCATGAAGGAAGGATTGCCTTGATTTTTTTACGTTATGAGAACTGGAAAAGTTATTTACGGTTTTACCCAGTGACCTGTCTGATTTTGCTCATTAATATTGTGATGTTTATTGTACTCACCGTACAGGGTGGATCGGAAAATAGTTTGACGCTGATCCGATATGGAGCTTTGATTAATGAAGCGCCATTCACTGATCAGCTGTGGCGATATGTATCAGCCATGTTTTTACATGCAGGGTTTGATCATCTTCTGTTCAATTCCTTCGCCATACTCGTATTCGCTCCTCCGCTGGAGCGTTTGCTGGGGTCCTTCCGCTATGTGTTATTGTATCTGGTCACGGGCATTGTAGGGAACATACTGTCCATCGCGCATTACAACATGATGGCGGAAACGACAGTCTCTGTAGGAGCCTCAGGAGCGATTTATGGCATCTATGGAGCTTTCCTATACGTTGCCCTGTTCCAGCGGTCACTGATGGATGACGCCTCGCGCAAAACGCTGTACACGCTGCTTGGGTTTGGTATCCTGTTTTCTTTCGCTGTAGCGAACATTAACTGGACGGCTCACTTCGGGGGATTACTCAGTGGGTTTTTCCTTTATGGATTAATGATCAGATTGACTGGCCAACGCAAACGTCACTAAAGACAGTTTTACCGTAAGTTAGCAGGGTAAGAAAGAGGATGATGTTCGATTGACGTCTTCTTCCGGATGTTGAAAAACAGATTGGAGCGAATATCGGAGTGGAATTACGACAGTTGCAATACTTCATGAAGGTAGCGCAAAAAGAACATGTCACTCAGGCAGCCGAGGAGCTACATGTGGCGCAATCTGCGGTAAGTCGGCAAATTCATCAGCTTGAAGAGGAGCTGGGAGTTAATCTTTTTATGCAAAAGGGTCGCAATTTGCAGCTAACGCCAGTGGGACAGCTATTTTGCAAACGGGTTGAGACGATTATAAAAGATCTAGAGCGAGCTGTTTTGGAGGTTCATGAGTTTTTGGACCCTGAGGGGGGCGAAATCCGCATCGGTTTTCCGCACAGTTTGGGGATTCATCTTATTCCTACGGTGGTGGCTGAATTCCGAAAGCGGTATCCCAATGTTAAATTCAGATTTAAACAGGGGATGTACCCGAGTTTAATTCGTGATGTGTTAGCAGGTGAGGTGGATTTGGCTTTTGTATCTCCTTTTCCGGATCGTCATGATCATGTAGAGGGGGATGTGGTGCTGACCGAGGAGTTGTTTGCTGTTCTCCCGCCCAATCATCCTTTAGCCACGGCCAAACACATCACGCTGAGTCAGCTTAAAGGAGAAAAATTCATCCTGTTCAGAGATGGATATTCGTTACGCCCGATTGTCTGGCAGGCTTGTCTGGAGGCAGGATTTACGCCAGATATTGCTTTTGAAGGTGAAGAGACAGATACGATTCGCGGATTAGTTGCGGCTGGTATGGGAGTCAGTCTTTTGCCTGAAATGGCGTTGTTTCAGACCAACCCGCTTCAACCTGCAAGAGTGTCAATTGTTGATCCAGAGGTCACGCGAACTATAGGCTTGATTCATCGCAAAGATGACAAGCTACCATTAGTTGCAAAGTCATTCCGGACTTTTTTATTGCAATATTTTGGTCTTAAAGGTAGTGTTGCTACTCCGAATGGAAGTGCAAAAGCGGATTTAGGGCAGTGAGTATAGCTGGTTGGTTTTAGATAAAGAAAAAAAGGTTGTTCCTCTACCGTTAACTTGGTGGAGGAACAACCTTTTTGCAACACAAGCAATTAATCCCGGCTGTTAAAGATACCGATTAAGCGAATTAGTTCCAGCAAGGAAACGAGAGCTGCAGCCACATAAGTTAATGCAGCAGCATTTAATACTTTGGCGATCCCCCGTTCTTCATCACTACGGATAAACCCTTCGGAAACCATAATTTCCCGGGCGCGGTTGGAAGCATTAAATTCAACCGGTAATGTAATTAATTGAAAGGCAACAGTAGCCGAGAAAAAGATAATACCCAAGCCAATCAGGTTTGTGTAGCTGAATAAGAAACCGGCAATCAGCAGAAACGGTGCAATCCCGGAAGCGAAGTTTACGATCGGAAAGATCCGATGACGGAGTGCTAGCATGGGATAATGCTCTTTATGCTGAATGGCATGACCGACCTCGTGACAAGCTACGGCAACTGCGGAAATGGATTTTTCATAATAAACGGGCTCGGACAGTCGTACGACTCTTTGCATCGGATCATAATGGTCAGATAACGCACCAGGTACTGGTTCAATAGGTACATCATGCAAACCATTGCGATCCAGCATATGCCGAGCTGCATCATAACCGGTCAACCCATTTTCATTTGGGACATCAGACCATTTATTAAAAGTACCTTTTACACGGAATTGCGCCCATAAGGATAATCCGAACGCAAGAATAATCAATATATACATACCCATCATAAAGCAACCCTCCATTATTGTTCGTCATAGCCCGGGCATCTACATCATAGAACTATGCTCCAGCAGATACTTCAGAGCTTCGATACAAGCGGCGCTTTGTGGTAGTAGACCAGTAAGCAACTTGCGCGCTTGAACGGGCTTGAGCTGCCCCAAAAGAGGCTGTAGTTCATTGACTTCACGTTCTAGACGCTGCATGTGCATCTCTAGACTCGTTAGTTTGTCAGTGACGTGCTCTTCCCCCGCGACCGAGTTCCATTTAATCAGTGTCTGTCTGATTTCCTCAAGGCTATACTTCTCTTGTTTCATTTGGTTAATACGTTCAAGCCTGTTTAAGGTTTCATCATTATAAAGCCGATAATTTTTCAATGATCGTTCTTCAGGTGTGATCAAACCAAGCTTTGTGTAATAATCAATAGTTCGTTCGCTGACACCAGCCGCCTTGGCTAGCTCACCAATTCGATACAGCTTCATATCCCCATCTGTCTTCACCTCGCGCTCTTCGTTCAACCTTCAATATTAGCATTTGCAAACGGAGTGTATATAAAGAATATTTTACATGATTCCCAACCATACAGTCAAACGTCATGCTTTTTTCTGGACAGAAACAAGCAACTTTTATAGTTAGTAAATGTGACATGAAGTGTTTGGGACCATATTTTTTTAACATAATAAAAAAAATCTTGTCAACTTTCATGTATTCTGATTATAATGACAATAAGAATTTCACGAAATGTAAAGAAACTTAACATTCGAGGGAGTGGGCTTCATGAGAAAAAAGTGGTTAGTTGTATTATTGGCCATGCTGACAGTATTAGCTTTTCCGGTAGGTGCGTTTGCTGCTGACGGTCCGACAAATATTCAACTTCAAGCCGGGCTAAACACGGCCTTTACGTTCTTGGCATTTATACTTGTATTTTTTATGCAAGCGGGATTTGCATTGCTGGAGGCAGGCTCGACACGAATGAAGAATGCAGGCCATGTCGCTGGTAAAACGATTCTCACCACAGGTGTTGCGGCTTTGTCCTTCTGGGCACTTGGATTTGGATTCGGATTTGGTAATGATGGCGGCAACGGATTTATGGGACTGACGGGTTTCTTCATGAGTGGTACGAATGCTGCTGCATCGTTTGATGCTCTTTCAGGTCTGGATGTTCCGATTACAATTATGTTTTTGTTCCACTTTGCTTTCGCTGCGGTATCACTTTCTATCGCATGTGGGGGAATGGCAGAGCGTGCAAAATTAAGTGTATACATTATCTTCGGTATTTTGTTCTCTATCGTGATCTATCCGGTTGTAGCTCACTGGGTGTGGGGCGGCGGATGGCTTGGTAAGTTAGGCATGCAGGATTATGCCGGTTCGACGGTAGTCCATTTGACAGGCGCTACGGCGGCACTCGTCGCTACACTGCTGCTCAAACCGCGTCTGGGAAAGTTCAATAAAGATGGCAAGCCGAACATTATCCCTGGTCATAATCAGGTGTACTCTATCTTGGGTGTTATTATTCTCTGGTTTGGTTGGTTTGGGTTTAACCCAGGTAGTGCTGTATCGGCTATGAACGACGGATTCTTTGGATATGTGGCTTTGACTACCAATATTGCTGCTGCGGCAGGTGGGGTTTTCGCTTTGCTCGTATCCTGGATGGTATATGGAAAAGCAGATATTCCTGCTATGCTAAACGGTGTGCTGGCGGCTTTGGTTGCTATTACTGGTTCTTGTGCCTTTGTAGCCCCTTGGGCGGCACTGGTCATTGGTGCAGTTGCAGGGATCGTCACTTTCTTCACAGCGCAATGGTTCGAGCGTGCAAGAGTAGATGACCCGGTATATGCTTTCTCTGTGCATGGTGTTGCAGGGATGTGGGGCGCAGTGTCCACAGGGTTCTTCGCTACTCCTGAGCTTGTAAAAATAACAGGTGTAGGTCAAGCGGGTCTGTTTTATGGTGGTGGATTTACACAATTAGGAGTACAGCTGCTTGGACTGATTGGCACTTTGGCTTTCGTGTTCGTCATTTCCTTCATTATTCTGGGTGCGATGAAAGCAATTATGGGTATTCGCGTTACAGAAGAGGAAGAAACGATGGGACTGGATATCAGTGAACACGGTACGTACGGCTATCCTGAGCAAATGAAGTTGGTTGCCGAGGCTGAAAAGCGTTCTGGAATTGTGAACTAATATGTAAAATATAAAGAACCAGTATGGATGAGCGGAGGAGATGGAAGTATGGAACTGCAAAATATGGCCTCTTGGGTGAGTTCCGCTGAAGCGATTGATCAAGCAGATACGCCTGAATCGCTAAGGCAGGCCAGGGTCGACTCTCAAAAATGGCTGCTGGCTTCCCAAGCCTCCGCTCCGTTATCAGACTGGTTACGAACGGCGAATGAAATGCATGACCGCATCGCGGCCAGAGCTGTACAAATGTGTGAAAAAGGGATGGTTGAGGATGGCTTCGGCCCTCCTCCCGTCCCTTATGCATTTATAGCCTTTGGAAGTATGGGGCGCTCGGAATCGACGCTGTGGAGTGACCAGGATAACGGTATGATTATCAGTGACACAATATCTGCTGATAAAGAATTGTATTTTAGAGAGTTTGGTCGCAGAGTGTCTGCGATGTTAGAGTATTTGGGATATCCCAAATGTGAGGGGAAAGTAATGTGCTCGGAGCCGTTTTGGCGCCAAACATTGTCTGGATGGCAAGAACAGCTAACAAAATGGTCGGACGATTTTGCTTGGGAGCCGATCCGTTATCTGATTATCTCGTCTGATATGAGGCATATCGCTGGAGATGAACAATTATCTGCAAACTGGAAACGAAGTTTCTATGAGCTGTTCCGAAAACATCCTGATTTACCCTCGGCGGTACTTCGGAACACGGTGAGGCATAAAGCGACACTTAATATTTTAGGTCAGATTGTTACCGAGCGCTTCGGTGAGCATGCGGGCGATTTTGATGTGAAATACGGGTTGTACATTCCGCTGGTGAACGCAGTCCGTTTTTTGGCGTTGCAACATGGTGTAGAGGAAACCTCCACCCTCAAAAGGCTCAGTCGTCTCGCATCATTGGAAGCGGCGCCGTTGCCTTTGCTCGATGCTTGCGAGCGAGCCTTTCGGATCGCGCTTCAGCTTCGAATGGCTACTCCGGTGAAGAAGAATGATGGATTGCTGGTCAGCAATGGCTACCTGGCTGTAAAGCCGCTGAAACAAAGTAAAGGCTGGCATGAGTTGCGCGAGGCGCTTTCGACAGTACGGCGGCTACATCGAGCGTTGCAAAGGCAGTTGCGATTTATGGAAGGGAGAAGGTCATGAAGGAACCAGCGCAGGGAAGTGGCTTCTGGAGCGCTCTCCGCAGAGGAGGAGTGCCGTCTGCGATCGCATCTGTAATGGGGGCTCCTACGGCTCAGCAGATGGCTTTTATTCGCTCCTTAACCCGGGAGCAACGGCGCTCTGAAGTATTGCGGACCCCGCTGGATCGTTTGGAGACGGTAGTTTTTGATCTGGAGACAACGGGATTTTCAGCACAGCATGGAGATGAGATTTTATCGTTCGGGGCGATTCGGGTTGTCGGGGACATGATTATGGAAAAAGAGCAGTTTTATACGCTTGTTAATCCACGGACTGTGATTCCTGAGCATATTACCGAGCTAACTGGGATTACCCGGGAAATGACGGATGAAGCTCCACCGCTTATGAACGGACTGCACGACTTTATGTCCTTTGTAGGTGGGCGAGTACTTGTGGCACATGCTAGCGCTCATGACAAGGCCTTTTTGAATGCTGCGTTATGGAAAACATCTAAAGTTCAATTGACTCACCGTGTTCTGGATACGATGATGCTTGCCAAATGGCTTGAGCCACAGCAACATCAAACTTACAGTTTGGATGAATTGTTGACCTATCAATCCATTCCGATTGAAGGGCGGCACCATGCGTTAGAGGATGCGAAAATGACGGCTAAGCTGTGGGTTGCGTATGTTCAGGAAATGTTGAAGCGTAATGTGACCAATTTGGCAGATGTCTACGCGCATTTAAGTCATGCCTGATTCAGTACAAGGCATAGCATAAAAACAGCAAGTTCGCGATTTCGTGGGTTTGCTGTTTTTTTGCGTCCTGTTCAGATTTAGAAGGTTAGAGGTGGGAACAGTATGGGCATCCTATGGAGAAGGTAAGGGTTATTTAGACGAAAGACAGGTGATAAGACTGTGAAAAGATTTCTTTTCATCAGAGCGATGGTTATGCTGGTTGTGGTTGGGGCTTCGTGGGGAGTTATTGAAAACACAACTTATGCAGTAAACCTGTCCATGGAAAATGCACCATTAAAAGAGGAATACGGTAGAGAAAGACTTGAAGCTGAGAAAGAGGTAGAGGATGAAACAGCAGATGCGGTAGAGGTAATGAAAAAGATAAAGCCTGGGCAGCGGCTTCCTTCTATGATTTTAAAGGGATTAAACGGCAAGACCTACGATGTAGGGGCCACGCGCAATAAAGCTTTGGTTATTAGCTTTTGGGCTTCGTGGTGCGATCCGTGCCGATTAGAAGCGCCTATGCTGAATGAGTTGTATAGTAAGTACAAAGATGATGTGGATGTGTATGGTATCAATGTAACTCGCTATGATCGATTGGAGGATGTACAGAAGTTTTCCCGCTCTTTGGCTCTCCAATTTCCCATTTTACTTGATGAGCAAGGAGCATTGTTTGAACGATTTGGAGGGGTAGCTTTTCCAACCCATGTAATGGTTGATCATCATGGACAGGTCCGCGAAATCATAATCGGCATGCTCAGTGAGCAGGAGTTGGAACGCAAAATAGAAACTCTTGAAAAAAAGAAGGTGTCTTTGGGAGCCGAGTAGACCCCAAAGACACCTTATAAGCTCATGCGAGCACCTGATTAGTGATTAACTAATCCGTGATGAGTAAGCTCTGTCTGATCGTTTTTTGGAGTCGGTGCTTCCAATAATGCGTAACGGAAACTGTCCAAGAGAGCTTCCCAGCTGGCTTCAATTACATTTTCGGATACGCCTACGTTACTCCAGACGTCCTCATAATTTTTAGACTCAATGAGCACACGTACCTTGGCGGCGGTGGCATCCTTTTCGTCAAGCACACGTACCTTGTAGTCAGCCAAATGCATGTCCCGCAAGGCAGGGAAATATTGAGAAAGAGCCTTGCGGAGTGCGTTATCGAGCGCGTTGACAGGACCGTTACCTTCAGCTGCGGTATAGACACTCGTCCCTGCGACATTCAGTTTCAAAAATGCCTCGGATACGACCGGGCGGCCGGCAGTTTTCTCTACCAGCACTTTGAAGGATTCAAAAGAGAACATTTCCTTCACTTCACCACCTGCTTCACGAATGAGCAGTTCCAACGAAGCATCCGCGCCTTCAAACTGGTACCCCTGATGCTCCAGTTCCTTGATGCGGCTAATTACGCCACGTGCCTCATCACTAGATGGGTCAAGGGTGATGCCCAGCTCTTGCGCTTTGGATACCACGTTGCTTTGCCCAGCCAGTTCGGAGACCAAGACCCGCTGCTTGTTCCCCACGAGTTCAGGAGCGATGTGCTCATAAGTTCGCGAGTCGCGCAGAATGGCTGACACGTGGATGCCCCCCTTATGGGCAAAAGCTGCATTGCCTACATAAGGCTGGTTCACAGGCATATTGACGTTGGCGACTTCGCTCACAAAGCGGGCTGTATTGTGGAGTTGATTTAACTTCTCAGTATCTAGACAGTCGTAGCCCAGTTTGAGCTGCAAATTAGGAATGACGGAGCACAGGTTAGCGTTACCACACCGTTCACCGTAGCCGTTGATGGTACCCTGAACCTGCCTTGCGCCTGCTTGTACAGCACTTAGAGAGTTCGCTACTGCCAATTCGCAGTCATTGTGTGTATGAATACCCAACTGCGACCTCGTTATCTGGCTTTGCAGCATAGTGACAATTTCCTGAATCTCATGCGGTAGGGTACCGCCGTTTGTATCGCACATCACGAGCCAATCCGCGCCTGCTTCTTCTGCTTTTTTCATAACGGCGATTGCATACTCGGGGTTGTTTTTATATCCGTCAAAAAAATGTTCGGCATCAAAAATAACCTCCATGCCCCCTTGCTTTAAAAAGGCGATGGAATCGTAAATCATAGACAGATTTTCCTCCAGTGTCGTCTGTAGGGCGGTGTGCACGTGAAAATCCCATGATTTACCCACAAGTGTAGCAGCCTGAGCGCCGGATTCCAGAATTCGTTGTAGATTGACATCCTGTGCTGCGATGCTATCTTTGCGGCGCGTGCTGCCGAAGGCGACAATCTTTGCCTGAAGGCCTAGCTCTTGTACCCGTTTGAAAAATTCGATATCCTTGCTGTTGCTTCCGGGAATCCCGCCTTCAATATAATGAACACCGAGATCATCGAGTTTTTTGGCGATTTTCAATTTGTCATCAGCAGACAAGCTAATTCCTTCTCCTTGAGTGCCGTCTCGCAGCGTTGTGTCAAAGATAGAAATAGCGGTGGACATGAGGGACTCCTCCTTTGCGGATTGCTCAGATTGGTGATGCTCTGCTTTTTTAAGCACATTAATTTAGTTATTTAACGCTTAAAAACAGGAAAGCGTTAGTTTGTCGTGTTCGTATGTTAGTCGATTATATCAACTTATGACTTCAATTGTAATATATAATTATCATTTTTAGCCGCAAAACCTTTATTTTTTATGTAAAATAGAAATAGCATTTAAGGGTATTTCAAGTATAAAATCAAAACACATATTCCCGCGATGACGGGTGAATTTACAGTTAAAAAGAAGGGTTGAGCATGAAAGATGTCAGTGCTTATTATCCGGCTGGTGGACGAGTTATTCTGCATGTGGATATGAATGCATTTTATTGTTCCGTTCATGCAGCGGAGGAGCCGGAGAAATATAAGGGACTGCCTACCGCAGTGGCAGGCAGTAGTGAGCTGCGCAAAGGTGTAATTGTAACCTGCTCATATGAAGCTCGACGATTGGGCATTTCAACAGGGATGGTCGTTCAGCAGGCTCGTCGGATCTGTCCGCAGCTCATCGTAATACAGCCTGATTTTCACTTGTATCGTCGTTATTCCAAGGCATTTATGAGTATTGCCTATTCATATACGCCTATGCTGGAAGCAACTTCAATTGATGAGTGCTATCTGGATATTTCTGGCTCCAAACAGTTTGGAACACCTATGGAAATTGCTGAGGAAATCCAGCGCAGAGTAGAGGACGAACTGGGTCTGCCCTGTTCAATTGGAGTTGCTCCCAACAAGTTGCTGGCCAAAATGGCCTCTGATCTGAAAAAACCACGCGGGATATCTATTCTACGTTTGCGTGATGTACCCAACATTTTGTGGAACCTTCCTTGTGGTCAATTGTTTGGTGTGGGCCGCAAAACGGCAGATAAGCTTCTACAAATGAACATTCGCACCATTGGACAACTAGCTAAGGCTGATGAGCATATGCTGGTTGGCGTATTTGGTGTGACGGGTTCGTGGTTAAAATTGGCCGCTAATGGGATTAACCATTCTCCAGTCAGCACTGAACGGGAGCCAAACAAGTCCATTGGTCACACGACTACCCTGCCTATGGATGTGGTAAAGCTGGAAGAAGCCCAACGGGTACTTCTTAACATTAGTGATCAGGTAGCCCGGCGGCTTCGACGACACGGTATGCTGGCAGGAGGTATACAATTGACGATTCGGACGCCGGATATGAAGACCTTTACGCGTTCTCAAGTCAGGAGCACTCCTACGGAAAGTGCAGAGGACATATATAAGGAAGCTTGTGCGTTGTATCGTCGCCATTGGGGAGAAGATAAGCCTGTGCGCTTGCTGGGGATTACGCTACAGCAGCTCATTCCAAAGGAGGAAGCGGCCGTTCAAATGGATCTATTTGAATACCAGGATCAGCCTAAGAAGGAAAGCTTATTGAAGACGATGGATGCACTGCGCGATAAGTTTGGTGAAAATGCAATTTTGACCGCTGGGATGCTGGGAGATGATCCTTCGGTACTTCTTCGCAACTCCAAGTTGCGCGGAACTTCGCTGCAAAAAGACAATCTACCAACTCCGGAGTGAACTTCTGGGTGATTTATTGCAAACATCAGAAGCTTACGTTATAAGTGTTTTTTGCATGAAGGATAAAGGAAAATAATTTGTAATAATATTGGGTTTGTATTAATATGTGAATAGAATGCAAAAGCTGGTTTGTTTGATTGTATAGGAGGAAGAGAAAAGTTATGGCTAAATACACTTGGGTAGAAAAAGATACATGCATTGCTTGCGGAGCGTGTGGCGCTACAGCACCAGACATTTATGATTATGATGATGAAGGTTTGGCAGAAGTGATCTTTGAAGGGGATGCAAACCAAGGCATCAAGGCGATCTCAGAAGATTTGTTTGATGATATGCAGGATGCTTGTGACGGTTGCCCTACAGATTCCATCAAAGTAGCAGACGAGCCGTTCAATAAAGAAGGTTAAGCGTAGGCTTCTTCGATAGGCACAGCACTGACAGCTCCCTTCGCCGTATAACGGTGAAAGTAAGCTGTTGGTGCTGTTTTTTTATGTGCTGTCCATCGAGTCTATTTTTGCCGATATACATAATAGGAAGTATGCAAGATTACACGATCAGGAGGATCCGATGAACCATTCGCCTCATCTTAAATCGTATGTAAAAAAACACCCTGATAATAAAATGGCCTGGTATTTACTCGGCAAAGAGTATGAGAGCAGCGGTCAGGAGGGCAAAGCAAATTATTGCTTTAATCGCGCAGGAGAAGTGTTCGAAGCCTTCGAGCATAAACAGATTCCGGCAGACGTATGGATGGAATATCAGGATAAACTGGTTCAGATGTCCAAGGAGAAGGAGCGAAGGACGGCTCGAACACGCCACCTGTTAACTGCGTTAATGGTACTACTGCTCATATGGGTTCCTTCAGCCAATTCACCGAGACCTTCAAATGAAAATGCATCTGTTCCATCTGGAACTGAGCAGGCAGCAATTGATAATATTGAAGTTACGAAAGTGGCCACTGCTGATCCGAAGGAGATGGCCCAGATCGGTGTGGTTGGTGGTGTGTTTACGGCTCAAGCTCGAAAAGGGAGTGGAGTTGGAACGGGGCTTACTGATTTGTTGGCTAAGACTAGCCGACTGCCGTCCAAGACTACAGTGTTGGGTATGGAGCAAGGGGGCTCATGGCTGCTCTGGAGAGAGGGTATGAAGCCCTTACTTAGTGTACAGAACAAAGGAAACGGTGGATTAGCTGTTCAGTCTTACGACGCCGCTGCGTGTGCTTGCAAGCCGTCAGACAGTGAAAATCTTCGCAAAGCAGGTCTAAAATGGGCTGCTGGACAGGAGGAATTAGCTGTGTTGAATAGCTCCATGCGTGCTTTTCGCTCACAGCATCAACGTCTTCCCCAGAGTCTTGATGAACTGACTCGAGACTTTCCCGCTAACACGATGTACGGTACGACAGACGGGATGAAGAAGGCTTTTACACCTATGCGTAATTTACTTGCTTCACCAGGACAGGGAACAGGGAAGGCAGTAGATTTAGACGCTGACTCGTCGGCCGAAAGCAGTCCATTACTGGCATCGTCATTGCACGGACGACCTTTTCTGGGGCAACCGCTGCGAATTGTGGTGGACAAATCCAAGCACAGGCTCGCCCTGGTAAGTGGCAATGTACTTATTCGAAATTATCCTATCGGTTTGGGCGGAGAAAGAACACCAGAAGGGAAGTTTGTGATTACCGATAAAGTAGTAAATCCGAACGGCAAATCCAACGGTGAGTTTGGCAGCCGTGGAATGCAACTGTCTGCAACGAATTATGCCATTCATGGCACGAACGAGCCGGACAGCATTGGCAAAAATGAGTCGTTGGGTTGCGTCCGAATGGGTAAAGAGGATGTGGAGGAATTGTTTGCACTCGTACCTTCGGGTACGGAGGTAGTTATTGGTAACGGGGGATTGCCTGATCAAGTGCTTGTGCCTGGTTCTCGATTTACAAGTGAGCCGCAGCATGACCAGACGAATCCCCGCAAAACCTATCACTGGCTAAATTAACGTTTTGATGCTATTGCTACTTGGTGTTTAACGATTTCCTGCTTGTGCTAAAACAATGACCAGAATAATCACAATGATGAGGAGAACAAAGCTGACGGCGGTCCATACAATCGCTTTCTTGTTCACCTCATCCTTTTTCTTTTGCAGACTAGGCGGCTTGCGCTTGGTCTTCATATCAGCAATCCCTCTTTTCTAACGGGCTAAGGTCTTGTCTTACTATGTCCATTGTAAATGGTTTGATTATACATTTTCAATGACATCTCCATGACAACTGAATTGTTCTGGAGCTACACCTCGCAAATTACTTTCTTTTTGGTATGGAAAAAGCTAAACTATTTTGTAGAGATGTTTTTTTAGGATTGTGCAAGGGCATAGAACGGAGTGGATGAATCGTGTTGTATCGAAGGATTGCGAAACCTGTTTTTTTTAAAATGAGTCCAGAGACGGCCCATCATGTAGTCATTGACGGCTTAAAACATGCGGGCTCATTCCCTGGTGGAGCAGCGACACTGCGAGGGATGTACGGAGTCAAGGAAACGGAGGATCTTGCCGTTGATCTGTTTGGCATTCATTTTCCCAACCCGATTGGACTGGCTGCAGGACTGGATAAAAATGCAGAAGCGGTTACTGGTTTTTCTTCCATCGGGTTTGGATTTATGGAAGTGGGAACGGTGACACCTGTGGGACAGCCCGGCAATGATCGGCCCCGGTTGTTCCGACTGCCTCCCGATGAGGCGTTAGTCAATCGGATGGGCTTTAACAATCTGGGTGCTGAGAGCATGGCCAAACGTCTGGCTGCACTCAAACATCGACCTGTTCCGGTCGCAGTTAATATCGGCAAAAATAAAATCACGCCCAATGAGGATGCTCATAAGGACTATGAAAAGTGTATTTCCGCACTGTATCCGTATGCGGACTTCTTTGTAGTGAATATTAGCTCGCCGAATACGCCGGATTTACGAAAGCTCCAGCATGGTAATGAACTGAAGTCGCTATTGGAAGCGGTTAGGGCAGAGATGGGAGTTCAGGCGAAAAAGTATGGCAATGCCAAGTCTGTACTGGTTAAAATTGCGCCAGATGTATCGGATGGGGAATTGGAATATATGACAGATGCGATTGCTGCCAGTGGAGTAGACGGCATTATTGCGACCAATACAACAATATCCAGAGCTGGTCTGACGCACCGAAATGCGAGTGAAACAGGAGGGCTGAGTGGTAAGCCGCTGCGTGACCGTTCCACAGAGGTCATCGGACGGGTGTACCGCCAGACGGAAGGTAAGCTGCCTATCATCGGATCGGGCGGCATCTTCACGAGTCGTGATGCCTATGACAAAATTAAAGCAGGCGCAAGCCTGATTGAAATTTATACAGCATTGATCTACGAAGGGCCGGAAGTAAATAGGGCTATACATGCTGGCCTGCGTGAGCTGCTTCGAAAGGACGGCTTTAGACACATTACCGAGGCTGTTGGTGCAGATCACAGATAAAAAAGCGTTGTCGGAAGAGACAGGAGGTACGGGGATGGACGGAAGAGACTGGGGAACATTTTTACTGCCATACGATCAGGCGGTGGAAGAGCTTAAGGTCAAGTTCAAAACAATGCGTGCGGAGCTGAAAAAGCGCGAGGAATACGCTCCTATCGAATTCGTAACCGGACGGGTTAAAAAAATATCAAGCATCCTCGATAAGGCAAAGAGATTACAGGTTCCTTCTGATCAGCTGGAGACGGGAATCGAGGATATTGCAGGCATTCGCATTATGTGTCAATTTGTAGAGGATATTCGGCGGGTGGCCGAATATATCAGAAGACGTAAGGATTTGACCGTACTGTATGAAAAGGACTATATCACCAATTATAAAGACAGCGGCTATCGCAGCTTTCATATGATTGTGGAGTATCCGGTTCAAACCGCAGTGGGGCTGAAGATTGTGCTGGCAGAAATTCAAATCCGTACTTTGGCTATGAATTTTTGGGCAACCATAGAGCATTCTCTTAGCTATAAGTATCGTGAAAGCTTGCCTGATAATATGCGCACACGATTGAAAAAGGCAGCTGAGGCAGCCTTTGTATTGGATAATGAGATGTCTTCTATGCGTCTTGAAATATTGGAAGCGCAGAAAAAGTTCGAGGATGAAGCCAATATCGTTTCTAAAGTGCTAACAGGTATGCACCGGCTGTATTTCTACCATAAGATCAGTGAAACGATTGATGCGCAGCGCAGATTTAATGAACTGTGGGAACGGCACGACATGGAAGGAATCAAGCTGCTTCACGATGAGGTCAAAGAGATGCTAGAAGCCTCTACCAAGGAAGAAGACAGGGATGAGTATTAAATGGAAAACCTTTCCTACGAACCGCTGTACGTGACTTATTTGGTATACTTCAATCGGGATCGGGATTACTTTGAATGTCATGAGGTACTGGAAGAGCTGTGGCTTAAGCTGGACCGTGACCCTGTATATAAAGGCTTGCTGCAAGTTGCTGTAGGACTGTATCATTTCCGGAATGGTAACTATCGTGGTGGACATATGATGCTGAATAGTGCGGTCCACAGGCTGGAGTATGCTCCTTCGCAGGCGCTGGGCATTAATATGGCGAAGCTGGTGGACGAGGCGCGCGTTTGCGCCCGTCAGCTTGCTGAAGCAGTTATGACCGGTACGGAAGAGCTTCAGCACCAACCGCCGGTTTATCGGGATTTGACGATAGAAATCGTCGAGCCCGGGCTGCGCCGGGCCGTGGAGAAGGCATCGTCGTCCATTCCAGTCAACATCCCGCAGCAGAGAGGTCCTCGGCGTGGGGAAAAGCATGAGCAGCGTCAGCAGGCGCTGGCAGCTTCAATTAGGCGAAGACAGGCAACTGGAGGCTCAGGCTCTGTCTCGGCGGAAACGAAGGATGCGCCTTGAGTTTGAAGCACATGCACATGATAAGCAAGCAGCCCGATCCGTTTCATGGGGATCGGGCTGCTTTATCGTTTCAGGTGTGTGAACGTTTGACTAGGAGGTTACGTTCTTTTTATATTTCTCAAAGAAGGCTTTGAAATCGTCGAGTGTGTACCCATTGTCCGAAGGACTTTCCTTCAACCCGCCTACCATACGTTCCTTTTCCACGCCTTTTTCGTAATAAATGAGCGTAGGGGTATACTCAATCTTATACTTGTCCCAGCCATCCTCATACTCACGCAGGTTAAATTCGTGCATCGTAATGTTCTCCTGCTTGCTCAAAGGCAAGAGCTTAGGGGTAGTGGCGCGGCAATGCACACAGTCGGACGCGAAATGATAGACGAAGAAGTTTTCCTTTTTGTCAATTTTACTCTGTAGATCTTCCGGCTTAATAATTTGCTGATAGTTCGGGTCATTTAACAGCTCTTGAGTAGCAGGATTTAACGAGGCTGTGGAAACGCCATACAGCTTGTTTTTAGTGCCTGAATTTAAAGCGAGCAGCACTCCAAGCAAAATGACCAGCACAACAAAAAAGCCGATGACAGGTATAAGCTTTTTTTTGTTGGATTTTTGTGCGTTCAATGCAATCTCTCCTATCAAAATTCAAAATATGTAGCTATGAATCTCATTATTATACAACATTACAGCTTGTAGTGAAAGTTCGTAAATCACACCGATATTGCAGGATAACAGGTTGAATATGGTACAATAAAATTTATTTTAAAAGGACAGGATGATTACGATTATGGGTGTACAGCTCCCCACAGCATTTGTAAAGCGCATGGAGCAACTGCTCGGCGACGAATTTGAAGCATTTATGACCGCCTATGACCACACGCCCCATTCCGGGATTCGCGTCAATACGTTAAAAATTCCGGTGGAGGACTTTAAGGAACGTTCTCCGTTTGAACTGCGGCCAATTCCATGGTGTGCCACGGGTTTTTACATTCCGCACGGTACGAAACCGGGGTTACATCCTTACTACCATGCGGGACTGTACTATATACAGGAACCGAGTGCAATGTCTCCGGTTGATCTGCTCAATGTAGCTCAAGATGAAGCTGTATTGGACTTGTGCGCCGCACCGGGCGGGAAATCGACCCAAATAGCTGCCAAACTACAAGGAAGCGGCGTATTGGTGACAAATGATATTAGCGCGGACCGAACCAAAGCGTTGGCTAAAAATGTGGAATTGTACGGTGTGCGTAATGCCGTGGTACTGAATGAAAGCCCGGATCGAATCGCCGATGCCTTTCCTCATTTTTTTGACAAGATACTAATTGACGCACCTTGCTCGGGAGAAGGTATGTTCCGCAAAGATGAGGATATGGCAAAACAATGGGAAACGCATTCGGTGGATAAATGTGTAGTCATGCAACGGGACATTTTGCGTGTAGCGGCCTCGATGCTGAGCACAGGAGGGAGAATTGTCTATTCGACCTGCACCTTTGCGCCAGAAGAAAATGAAGGAATGATCGCAGAATTTCTGGAGGCTCATCCCGATTTTGACGTAGTCCTTGTTCCATCGGAAGCAGGTTTTGCACCAGGCCACCCGGAATGGATGAGTGAAGAGGTAGCGGCATCACACCCCGAACTGCGGGGAACAGCACGCCTTTGGCCGCATCTCGTAGAGGGAGAAGGCCATTTTATCGCTGTGTTGCAACACCAGGGTGGTCGTGTCACTGGGACTGAAGATCACACTGAATCCGGGGATTTGACTCAATTTGAGGGCAAGAATGACAGGGCATTGAACATAGATGCAGCGTATCCACGGAAAAAGCAGTTTTTGTCCGTCAAGGAAGCACTGACGCCAAGCGGTCAAGGAAGACATGCGACTGGTGAGCCTAAACGAAGTGGAAAAGGAATGGATGGGAAGTCCGGTAAAGGAAAGTCCGCGCGCGGCTTGGGTGGTAATAAGTCTCGTTCTGGCAAAGAGAATGTAAAATCCGCTGCACGCTCCCCACAAGATGTGGTGGAGTCCTATCACCAATTTGTGAAGGATCAGCTGGAGGTGTCCTTTACAGGCTATACGGTGGTCTATGGAGATCGTATTTATCAGTCGCCATTGGCATCCCATCGTTTGGACGGCCTTAAGGTGGTGCGACCAGGCTGGTTTATGGGTACCGACAAGAATGGTCGCTTTGTGCCTTCACACCCGCTGGCGGTAGCATTACGCCCTTCAGAGGCGGCTAGAAGCATCAATCTCTCCAGTTCAGATGCTGAGGCCATCCGCTATTTAAAAGGGGAGACCTTGTCCATCCCCGTTGAGAGAATGGCACTGCGGAACGAAGTCCAGCCCAAAGGCTATACTCTCGTGTGCATTGATGGTTATTCGGCTGGGTGGGGCAAATGGCAGGACGGCATGCTCAAAAATGAATACCCTACAGGCTGGAGGTGGACATCGGTATGAGTGGAAAAGGGAGACAAACGCAACGTTTGGATAAAGTTTTGACCCATATGGGATATGGCTCCCGTAGTGATATCAAGCGACAGGTGAAGCAAGGGATGATCACGGTAAACGGGAGGATCACCAAGGATAGCGGCTTACAGGTTCATCCATACCAGGATCAGATTGAAGTGAACGGGGAACGTGTTGTTTTTCGGGAGTATATTTACATCATGCTGCACAAGCCACCGGGCGTTATATCTGCAACCGAAGATACAAGGGAGCGGACGGTGCTGGATTTGCTGAGCGCGGAGGAACGACACTTTGAGCCTTTTCCAGTTGGACGCTTAGACAAAGATACAGAAGGGCTATTGTTGTTGACCAACGACGGTAAGCTAGCGCACGAACTACTTTCTCCACGGCGGCATGTCCCTAAAACGTATGAGGCTACCGTGTCGGGTGATGTCACGGAGGAGGATATTCATCAATTTACAGCAGGGGTGGAACTGGATGATGGGTATGTTACCCTTCCTGCACAGTTGACCATTCTTCGCCATGAACATCCGCACCAGGCAGATGGGGAAGTCATTTCTTATATTTCACTTGTAATCCATGAGGGGAAGTTTCATCAAGTAAAGCGTATGTTCGAGGCGGTTGGTAAAAAGGTGACCTATTTAAAAAGAACGGCCATGGGCCCATTGAAGCTGGATGAACAGCTTCCAATGGGCAGCTATCGAGAGCTGACTAGCGAAGAATTGTCATGGATCGGCCGGGATATAGCATCTGCAACGTCAGAAGTTTGATGGGCAGATTAAATATAAATGATGCACAGGCTCTTATGAGATTCCTGTGCGTCATTTTATGATATAGACAACCAGACAGAGAATTATTCAAACTCAACGTTCACACTGAATCGCAGTTTACTAATTATTGTGCGCGTGCTGCCCGACTCTTTTTCACATCGGCTGCTGTATAAGCTGTAACCTTGTTTTTACCTGTCGTTTTGGATATGTACATCGCTTGATCGGCCTGCTTGACCAGTTCATCCGGGTTCATTTCCTTCTTCACTGTACTGTGTCCGACACTGATGGTGACAATGCTTTCTTCCGCGACCCGCTCGCGGATACGTTCTGCGACATGTCCAACCTTGGCACGTCGATCCACAACCATTGCGACCAGTTCCTCGCCACCGTATCGTCCGGTCAGTCCGATTTCATCCAGTTCATCCTCCATAATCTGTGCCACCTGTTTGAGTACTTCATCCGCACGAGCATGGCCCTGCGTATCATTCAGCTTTTTGAAATTGTCAATATCGCAAAAAATGACCGACACGCGGATTCCTTGTTCCATATATCGCCGTAGTCGTCCCGAAAAATATTTACGGTTATATAGCCCTGTCAGGCCATCGGTGATGGAAGAACGGTAAATCCTTTGGAGCAGCTCCACAATCCGTTCAAACAGGATGAGGAATAACGTAGTGTAGTACAGCAATGGTAAAAATGACATATATAGGACTGTGTTTGATCTTCCAGCTTCTTCAGGGATGTCATTTCGCAGCCACAAATAGCCAAGCCAGAGCAAATACATGAATAAGCCCGCTACATACTTCTTTGGCTGTCCGATTCGTGGGGTGATGAACACAAGGCTCAGTATAAGTACCAGTACTCGATAAAACAGAGTGAACCCAACCAGTTTCGCTGCGCTGATCCAAGCGGGCAACAAACCTGCAGTCCAGGCAATAACCGGCAATATCAATAACGCACCCAGCAGCAGCAAGGTCCATGTCTGCAAGCGTTTCAGCTTCCGGTAGAGTTGAAATACGGCGGCATTGATGAGCACGAAGGCAGACGCCTCCAGCACATTTTTCCACACGATTCCTTGGAGTTGCATCTTGCCTCCACCTGCTGAATAGAGATTCATGGCTTCATATGTCATAATAATAATAGCGGCAACCGAAAAAAGGATATAGGCTTTTTTTCGTTGTCTGCTATATATGATCACGCACATCAGTGCCATCATGAGTATAATATACAAACCGCAGGCTGCAATTACGGCCCCGGCCAGAGATGGGAAACCCAAGGTTCCCGATAAGGACAACAACGTCAACATCACCGACTCCATTTGCCAAAATAGTCAATCTATTGAACGGTTGATATCGTTCCGATACAATAGACAGGATTTATCCTATTTAAAATGTTATAATTTTCTTTTGTGACTAACATTTATTCTCAATATATCATCTTTCAGAAAATCCGGAAACCTATACATACAATCTGTGATCCGGGCAGTTTAATGCTTGAAAGGGGAAGCACGTCATGAAATTGCTACAGGCTCTCTTTTTCCCACCCGAGCAACCGGGAGGTGTTTCATCCATGATTCCATATCTGCAAGAGCGATTTACATCCCCCCGTTGGGAAATGGAGCTATTTTCAATCCCTAAACGGATTCGTAACAAGGGTAGGGACGAAGTAACTTTTGACACCTTTGACTGGACGAAATATGAACAATATCCAATCGTTCAAAAATATATTCAGACGTACCGTGACTATTTGTGGTGGACCCGGCTTCGTATTCAGAAGCCCTATGACCTCATTCATGCTCATCATCCGATTGCGGGAATCGCCATGAAAACTGTTTTTCCTGACATTCCGCTCGTACAGACGATTCACTCTTCCTATGAGAAGGAGTTAATTCTAAACGGGAAAATAGAGGAAAACGGGCCTGAACACCAATTCTTGGTGTCACTGTATGGGGAAATGGAGCAGAAGGCGGATCGCCTGATAGCGGTATCTCATTCTTTTCAGCATTACTTAACTCCTTACGTTCAGAATCCGCAAGACATTGCAGTCATTCCGAATGGATATGATGAGAAGCGCTTCAAACCCATTCCACACGAAAATGAAGTGACACAGCTCATAACCGTTTGTCGCCTTGTTCCGGCGAAAGGACTGGATATTTTATTGCGGGCCTGTGCTGAACTTAAAAAAAGAAATCTGGATTTTGTGCTTCATATTATTGGAGACGGCCCGGTTCGCCCTGAGCTGGAAGAGATGGCGCGACAGCTCGATATATACCATGAGACGATTTTTTATGGATATACCCTTCATCCAGAAGAGTTTATGCCTTTCTTTGATGTATTTGTCTTGCCTTCTCGGGCGGAGGCCTTTGGTTCGGTATTTGCGGAAGCAGCGTTAAGTTGTCTGGCATTGGTAGGTACAGAAGTGGGAGGAATACCGGAGCAGATTGAAGATGGGGTAAATGGTCTGCTCGTGCCACCCGACAATCCGAGGGCACTGGCAGACGCATTAGAAAAGGTCATTGCTGACCCTGCCTATCGTTATGAGCTGGCTAGATCTGCCTGCGATAAAGCTAAATCAAGCTATTCTTTAAGTCGGGCGGTTAACGAGTTGAAGAAAATGTATTTGAAATTTCCACATTAACCATGACGAGTACCACCTGGTTTGGAATCGGAATGCCGAAAGCTGGAGCGAGGACGTGAGGAACGGAAAGGTCTCCTGCGTCCTGCTATGATCAGTTTGCTAACCCACATCAGACTGAGCATTCCGAAAATAGGATAAAGGACAGATAACAGTGAACTGAAGCCGAACTGACTGATTAAAAAACAGGTGAGCATAATGAATAGTGTGATGAGCTTGGGCGAAATTTGGACATGCTGACGAATTTGCAGACTGACTCCATAAATGTCGGCTACAAAGGTACTGAAGATTTCCATGAAAATGAGTAGAATGTATATGATTTCGACAAAGGCACCCAGACGGTAAGCAATGCTTCCCATAGGGATTTCAAATTGCTGAATACCCGGCATATGTGCTGACATGGCAAAGTGTGCAGCCATTAGCATAAACCCGACACCAACTCCGCCCAAAACTCCGCCCCAGCGGATAGTTCTTCGGGAAAAGGTTTGGCTGCCAAGTGGTACAAGCACGGCTTGGGCCATAGTTAGGTTAAAGGACGTGTACAGCAGTGGAGAGAGCAAGGTTCGAAATGTACTGTGATCTGTCGTATTCGTAATAAAACTCTGAGGATTGGGCATGGAGAGCGTGCTGTGAACGAGCAGAAGAGACATGATGATCATCAGAGGGACAACCACGGTGTTCATGTGCAAGATGGCCTTAATGCCTTTACTTAGCAGCAAATAAGTACCAATCAGTGTAATAAGCAGTCCGGTTTGGTAATGCAGGTGAAGGTGCTCTACAAAAACAGAGCCGGCTCCTGCCAGCATGACGCTGTTTACGCCAATCAACACGATGAGTGTGAACCAGCTAATCCATTTCCCGGCATTGGCTCCAAAAAGATGTTTGTTCAGGTCCTCGTAGGATTTGGCTGAAATATCATGAGCGATCAGCATCATTTTCGTACCCAACCATACAAATATGATTGTGGATAGCATAATAGTGAGTGTAGCCCAACGACCATACTGCGTAAAAAATTGCAGAATTTCTTGTCCGGTAGCAAATCCGGCACCGACGATTGTACCGATGTATGTAAAAGCAATCTGAAAAACATGAATATTACGTTTCATCTTCAGTCCCTCCTTGCCTGCTTGAATAACGCTGCAGCGAGCATATAATACAAACTATGTTCAACTGAAATAGGACATGACTGGATGAGACTGAAAATAATTAAAGTGAATTAATGAATAGCTTGACGGGAGCGTAATTTATGGGTCAAATCCTTGCATGGATACTGGAATACGGATATTTGGCAATGTTCGGCTTGCTTGCACTTGGAGTAGCGGGTATGCCGATACCCGACGAAGTGCTAATGATCGCCTTCGGCGGGCTCGTGTCTCAAGGGCACTACAACTTCATTGCTGCACTGGCAGTCACATTTTTCGGTAGTATGACGGGTATGATGCTTAGCTACACACTGGGGCGTCTGCTGGGCAAACCACTTTTGCATCGATACGGAAAATGGGTGAGGCTTACGCCTTCTAGGATTGCCTCTTCTGAAAATTGGTTTGGGCGCTATGGTACCTGGGGAATCCTGTTTGGATATTTTGTCCCCGGCTTGAGACATGTATCCTCATATCTGGCAGGTACAACCCGTTTAGGCGTTTTCCGCTATATCAGTTATGCATCAGCAGGAGCTTTGCTGTGGTGCGGTACATTTTTGGGAATTGGACATGCGGTGGGCATGCATTGGGAGCAGGTGGCGAAGCTAATGGAGAAGGTGACGCATCAGGTAGGGCTGGTCGTTATTCTTATAATCGTTGTGGGAGGAATCACCGCATGGTTCTGGAACAAGCGTAAAAAAAATGTCACATGACCGCATGGAAAGTAGCTATAGCTTGAAAGCGGCGGGTGAAGTATGGTACTTTTACCGCATAGGATTGCCGTGGGAGGTCATGTAATGGAAGTATTAAAGAAACGAATTTTAAATGAAGGCGTGATTGCATCAGATCAGGTGCTGAAGCTGGATGGTTTGCTTAATCACCAGGTTGATCCAGAACTGACAATGGCAATGGGACGAGAGTTTGCAGCACGTTTCCGGGAAGAGAAGATTACCAGAGTAGTGACCGTGGAGTCCTCAGGCATTGCCATCGGGTTTGCGACAGCATTGGAATTGGGTGTACCGTTGGTATTTGCTCGTCGTAAAAAGACCCTATTAGCTGATCCAGACGCGCTGTGTGAACGTGTACCTTCGTTTACAAAAGGTATTGTTACGGATATTATGCTGTCTCGTCAATTTATTCACGAAGATGACCGTGTTCTGTTCATTGATGATATTATTGCTAATGGTGATGCGGCGCGAGGTATGGTTAAAATCATTCAACGCTCTGGAGCGGAGTTGGTTGGATTTGGTGTCGCGGTGGAAAAAAGCTTTCAGGCCGGAGCGAGAACCATCCGTGAGCAGGGTATTCGTGTAGAGTCATTGGTCAAAATTTCGTCGTTAGCTGACGGCAAGATTGAGTTTGCTGAATAGTAACAATTCAAAACTCCTGATCCTTATTTCTAATAATAACCTTTGCATGAGCTTCAATTTCGCTTATAATATAGATAAGGTTTTGGAGAGGAGGCAGCAACATGGGGAAAGAACAATTGACCGAACAGTTTTTTCTGGAAAAACTGGCAGCGGCTAAAGTACACTTTGAGCGTGCCTTGGATTGTAAGCATACGGAATTCGACGATTTGTATCCCTATATGATTGAACATCCTCAGTTTTTTTGGTATAAACGCTATGTGGCCTGGTCTGAGTTGTTGACGTTGGTTAACCTATGCGAAGAATTGTCCTTCTCTTGGAAAGAAGAATTTACTGCTCACCAAGTGGAGTATGTAGATCAGCGAGTGTTGTCTGCACAAGTGCTGGACTTCTGGTATGAGAAGAACGATACAAAAGAACATGATCACAGTGTGAATCAGTCGGGATAATTTGTCGCTATGTTGGCAATCCATATAAGTAGTAAGAGAGAAGAGACCTAAATGATTCGTTTAGGTCTCTTTTTAAACTTTTTTCATGTATATAGAACCATGATCGTTATGTTAAAAAAGTGAATAAGGAGGGGACAAGGATGATTATGGACGAAGAATTGGATGCTTATCGACTCTCCGGTGAAAAGGTGCGTGTCGTACGCGATGGATTGGAGTCCAACGATGTTGTGGGCATTGTACTGGCATGGGATGAGGAACAGGTGCTTATTCGTCGCCAGAATCGACGTGTGGTCAAATTGGATCGCAGCTATACATACCAGTCATTCAGCGAGCCGCGTTACAATCCGATAGATCTGGATTAGGAATGGGTTCTCAAATGAGTGTTGGATAAAAATAACTGGGTGATTCATTAGGCATACAGAAACTCTAAATCGGACACAGTAATGAAGGAAAATCCAACAGAGAGGACGTGCTGTGTCAATGACGGTTATGGACGAAAAAGTACATGCATACAAGGATCAAATCAGCCATTTGGAAGATCGGTTGCCCGAGGTAGTTCATGCATATCATCGCTTTACCGGAGAGTGCTTTCAAGCCGGCAGCCTAGATGAGAAAACCAAGCAACTGATTGCGCTAGGCATTGGCTTATTTGCCAACAATGAAGTATGCACGTTTTATCACGTGGACGAGGCGCGGTCCAAAGGAGCCAGTGATCAGGAAATTATGGAGACCATTGCTGTAGCCGCAGCAGTAGGTGGAGGACATGCTCTAAGCCAAGGGGTAACGCGTGTACAGAAGGCGTTGCAATAAGGCGAATCATTAATTGATGAGCTTATACTTCGTCATAGCGGTTATAGATCGATTTGGATATATGATGAATATGGAAAGGAGCTTCCGAGCACAGTTGGTGTCTGCGGAAGCTTTTTTCTTTTGCGTATTGGTTGTGCGGGGATTATGCTCTTCTGCTTGCGGCAAAAGCAGCAGGGCGAGACGTTTTACGCTTATAAGCCAAAGAGGATGTAACCAAACTTCGTTCAACGATGCGTAGAGGTTTGGATGTTGAATTGTTTGGTAATTCGGGGCGATGTTTCTCTAGTAAAGGAAGGGCAGCTGTATGGGGCATAGAGGTTGAGAGCCCGAGACATGCTCGCATCCGTTCATACATTTCTTTGCGGAACGCTGGCATTGCCATACTGAACTGCTCTTTATTGCCTTTACTTATATAGGTGGCGTGAACGCCGGAGTGGTTTTGTTGTATGTCCAGAACATGAATGTGATATTTATTAAATTCATGTTTTATTTCAGACAGCAGGATCCCGGTACGATCTACACCTGCATTAACCATTTCGACATAAAGATCAGGGGTTTTCAGCATACCGCTTTCTTCAAGAATTAGGCTGTCCCGCTCAAATACTTTTTGAATAAAGGTAAGGAGCAGATAACTTTTCACAAGAGACCATTCATGCTGAGTAGTATCTGAAGAGATCATTACCATTCACCGCCTTAGGAAAATGTGATGATAATTCATAACCGAATGAAGAAAAGGAACCTTCGTTCCTGAGAACTTATGTTCTTGTTTTAGTTTATTATTCCTTTTTTATCAAGAGGAAATTAACAAATATAAAAGGTTTGACATCTTGATATGAGCATGGTATGATCTATCTTGTCGCTAAGAAAGATTGATCTTTCGAGGATAAACGACAACTTATATGCGGTCGTGGCGGAATTGGCAGACGCGCACGGTTCAGGTCCGTGTGGGCTAACCCCCCGTGGAGGTTCGAGTCCTCTCGACCGCATCTATTAGAAAAGGTCTATAAAATTGCTCTCGTAGCAGTTTTAGAGGCCTTTTTCTTATATTTCCGGGGATTTGCTCATAGTTTAAGCTGAACACGTTTCTTGTCTTCCCGCAAACTATGGATTTCCATAAAGGATTCTGACAAATTACTTGATTTCTTTTAGGTGGAATTTTTGCGAATTCCTCAAGTTCATAAACAATTCTTTTATAAGGTTATCTTTTAAGATATGATAGAAAATAACGCACTTTATGATGAAGTTATTGAAAGGTTGGATGTAAGATGGAGAAAGCGACTTTTGCAGGTGGATGCTTCTGGTGTATGGTGACTCCGTTTGAAGAGCAGCCGGGCATTCATGGCATTGTGTCAGGATACACTGGAGGAACGATTCCTGATCCGACCTACGAGCAGGTTAAAACAGGAACTACAGGTCACTACGAGGTGGTGCAGATTACTTTTGAACCTGAGCTGTTTCCTTATGAAAAGCTGCTCGAATTATATTGGCCGCAAACAGATCCTACCGACGGGGAAGGTCAATTTCAGGACCGGGGTACACAGTATAAACCCGCAATTTTTTATCATACAGAGCAGCAACGTGAGCTTGCACAACAGTCCAAGGAGCAGTTGGCACAAAGTGGACCCTTTGATAAGCCAATTGTAACGGAGATTCTTCCTGCTTCGATTTTTTATCCTGCAGAGGATTATCATCAGGATTACCACAAGAAAAACGTGAAGCACTATAAGGAAGATCGGGCCCAATCAGGTCGTGATGAATTTATTGATAAGAACTGGTAAGCGGCTTTATTATACGTTTCTACGCACGATAAGGCAGATCAGGGAGTATTCCATGAATCTGCCTTATACATATTTAGACGACGTTACTCACACAATGAAGGGACAGAGAAGGAGGCTGACCCGCAATGAGTACACGACGGAAGCTGCACATGAGAAATATAATAAAAAAGGCTTTAAAGGAATCTCGCGCTCGGAAAGAGCCAGCTTATGTACCTGTATTCCATTCAAGCTCCAAAATGCGAAGAACCGTAGTACTCTGTATTTCGGTATGCATGTTATTGATGGTCTGTAGTACTGGTGTTGCAGAAGCAATAGACAAACAGGACGATCCGCAAAAGATGGTTGCTGTCATTATTGACGATCTGGGAAACCATATGAAAGGAACTGAGCAAATTTTAAATTTACCCGTTAAGATTACCGTTGCTGTGATGCCCTTCCTGCCTACAACCAAGCAGGACGCTATGGAAGCGCATAAGCGCGGTCATGATGTCATCGTCCATCTTCCAATGGAGCCAAAGCAAGGGAAGCCCGAATGGCTTGGGCCTGGAGCAATTAAGGCTAATATGACGGATGAAGAAGTACGTGCGAAGGTGACAGCAGCCATTAAGGATGTTCCTTTTGCGATAGGGATGAACAACCACATGGGTTCCAAGGTCACTTCTAATAAGCGCATTATGTCCATTGTTCTTGATGTTTGTAAGGAGCATGGACTATTTTTTGTCGATAGCCGTACTAATTATCGGTCAGTGGTCCCTGAGCTTGCCGCTAAAAAGGGAATGCCACCAGTACGAAATGATGTTTTTCTGGATGATGTCCATAACCTCGCCCATGTGAATCGGCAACTTACAAAAGTGGTTAAATGGCTGGATGAGCACAACACCTGCGTAACGATTGGGCACGTTGGCGTGTCTGGTATGCACACATCCTCCGCTCTTCATTCGTCGGTTCCCAAGCTAAAGGAGCACGCCAAATTTGTGGGTATTAGCGATTTGGTACGAGCTGTATGGGGATGGACGGGAGACCCAGCCACCAACACTACCATGCCGTCAGATGCGCAATAATGCCTTCGGCAATAGCTTCGGCAATGCTTTTTTGACCACGATCCTCGGAAAGCATAGCTCTGTCCTGTTCGTTACTTATAAATCCGGTTTCAACAATTACAGCAGGATGCTGGATTTTATTCAAAAGATAAAAGGGTTTTCCGTACACTGTTTTTCTATTTATGCAAAATAAGCGGTTTAATGAATGCTGAATCCGTTCAGCTAACAGATAGCTGCTGCCTTCATCCTGATACAGTACAATGGGTCCCCTTTTTTCGGCACGTTTGCTCCAATTGACATGCAGGCTTACAACCAAAGCGGTGGGCAGTTGTTCTGTTAGGCTTTTACGTTGGGCGAGGTCTTTAAGGTGCCGGGATTTGGACTGCAGCCAACGGTTGTCGTCACTCAGTGCGTAGTCCTTGTCCCGATTCAGGACAGCAGGATATCCCTGAGAGCGTAAAATCAAGTACAGCTTTTGAGCAATGGCGAGATTGATATCTTTTTCCAAAATTCCTTTATGACTTGTTCCACCATCCACACCGCCATGGCCTACATCAATCAGGACAACGGGCTTGGCAAAAGCGTGATAGGACGAATGTACGTTGGGTGGACCCTCTGTATACTTGTTCGGGTCGTTACTTTTCTCGTCGGGCTGAGCAGCTATACAGGTAAATGGGGCAAATACAGCACTGCAAAGGATGCATAGACTGAACCCCAAGCATGTCAGCCATATTCTGTTTAACTTTTTTTTCCTCACATTCTATTCCTCCAATGGACGAATTGATTATTTACTGAAAAACCATGCATAACAGGCATCAAACCTAAAGTAGCGTAGCTGCCTTCAAATATGACAATTAGCCTTGGGGTAACTGTTATGTTGAAGATAGTATGTTCCATTTAAGGGAAACCATGCATAGTTATTCCCACAGGGGTTAGACTTTTTGGAAAATGAGCAAGCTAGTTTTATCTGCACCTAACGTGTAAATCCGATATTTCCAAGCAACGTAAATGGAAATAATAGGCGCAGATTGGAGGAGGTCATGAAGGATGGCGAAGAGTGACGAACTGGTGACGTATATTACGCAGCGGATTGTTCGCTATATGGAAACGCCGCGTGATGTTCGGCGCAGTCAAAAACAAGCCAGAGAGCCGTGGGGGAGCAAATGGTTTGGCATGTTGCCTCTCGCTCTGAAAATGTGGATGAAATCCACACGCAGAGGGCGAAGGGAGCGACATTAAACTCGCCAAAGAGACCACAAGAGGCATAGGGTATGCCATTTGAGGTCTCTTTTTATGTTGTAGGGATCATTCCGATCTTTTTCGTGTTTCTTAATAACTAGGAGTCCAAACGATAAAATTCGCCAGCTGACAATAACTGTTTTAATGGTACAAATCGGGAAAGTCCATGATGGTAGGTTAACGCATATAAATTGGGTTGGGACGGATGATCTGGAGATATCCAGCACTGATAACCACTAATGGATAAGGGACCTCCAAAGGCAAAATTGATACCTGTGGCAGAAAATATAATACGCGGTGAAGTACTCAGTGTATCCATAAATTGGGCTGTGTCACGGACAGAAAGTTGTTGCTTGGGTTGAAGCCAACCCAGATCGTCATAGGGATCAAAAGGAGCAGACGAGACCGTAACCGCTTGCGCCTTTGTTTTCAAAAAGGGTACAGATGAAGAGAATGCGTTGTTCTGGAGCTTATGTTTCCAACTCCCATCTGCCACTTCTACAGGTAACGGATCGCCAGTCACAGCATCAATACATATTTCGCTGCCTGTAGAGGAACGCACCAGCCAGTAGGCTAGTAGCGGTTCCTCATACATAGGTGTGATTTGCAGCTTGTCGATAGATGAAAGATCAGTATCTGTGAGCGACACCAGGGATTGACGAAGTACAGCCATACTATAAGGCCCGCCCGGACCATTCCCGTATTCGTTGAGTTGATATGCGCCATTGGAGTCTGAGCCGATAATCAGGTAGCCGATGTATTCTCCCGCACGGTTTACTTGAACAAGCCAACTATGGGTTCCAGGTCCGAGCGGATGATAGCTAAGCTCAGCATCTTTCCACGAGGCAAAAGGGGGCTGCGATGATAGGGATTGTACCGTGTTGTCCGCAGTCTGTTTTACGTCTGCGGGTACGCCTTGCTCCTCAGTAGGAAAACTTGCTGAAACGTCACCCGGGGAAGGGGTAATAGGACTCGTGGAATTCAATGGAGGAACCCACGAGCTTTCGTTGTAGAGAGACACCGAGTTTAAATTGTTGCCTTGTGCGGCTGAGGGAGCCGCATGAATGGAAGTGAACGGACAGACTGCTGACAGGCCGATCAGAACAGCTGCGATCATACCTATGCTATAGTGCCCGGAATGACTCTTATTCAATGTAATCCACCTTTCTGTCGGCTTGATTGCCCGACGGAGGCATTCTTTTTTATCCAGCATACAGCCTGTCCGATAAAAAGACTGCTGCACCTTGTCGGCGCAAATGTCGTATCCAGGTTCGCTTTTTGCTGTCGATACATAGGAGACATGTTTAACCAAACTTGTGGTTACAGCAGCGGAAACTGATGTAGGCTGAAGCAAGATGTTACAAGCTGACGATACCTCTGCAACTCTCCTGCGAAGGAGCAAGAGATATCGGTTACCGCAGATGAAATATCCCGCAGTTAATGGCGGATACGAGTACCTTGGGCTCATATTGCCATACCATTTCTTTACGGCGGGCTTGATGCTGCTCTGATATGGCTTCTTTTTTATCCTCTTCCTCTTTCTGCTCCTTGATTAGATCATCGTAGTAGTGGTCAATAACCTCCAATTCCTCGCGCAATCGTTCCTTCGCCTGCTCAGCCCAATCATAATCTTGCTGACGGAGCTGTTCGGTGAGATAGCTTTCAAGCGAGCTAGAAGCTTCAGGGACAGATAGCTCGGCAGGCTGCACATGCATATTGCCCGCCAGCAGCGGGCTGAGCTGCCGAGTTTCGAGCATGGCGCCAAAATCGGTTACAATGGTGCCGCTTTTAAGCGAAATACCTAGCCACTGAAGTTCCTCACGCTTCAAATCGCAGGCGAATTCAATCTTATAGCAGATGCTGAGCCAAGCTTCATAGACTACGGGAGAGCGGGCAGACAGCTGACGGGCATCAGGCTGCTCAAACAAATAAACATATTTTCCTCCATCCCGTGCGGCTTCAAAAATTTGATGCAGCCGACGGCTTCCATATCGAAGCTCCTCCTGCAAAATACGTCCAGGTCCCAATTGTGGTAATGTCGGTACATGACCGAAGTAACGCCCCATGACCTGATCTTGTGCTGCGTTGCCTGATGCTGGAGTTGGTGGCGTATGATCCGCTAAACGTTCCTGTTCTGTGCGATAGGCTTCCCCATCAAAGATGAAAGTGAAGGACATCGTCTGCGCTGGAACACCAGTACGCTCTACGTATCCCCAATAGTAGGGGCGGTTTGTTAAGGCTTTATCCGCTTCTGGAGAAAGCTTGACGGTTACATGATGAGGCGACCTCTCAATGACACTGCATCCGGTAGCTTCCAGATAGGTGTGTACAAAACGCTGGACTTGCTGTGCATTCATGGTCAAACTAGCGACCTCCCTTCACACTGCGTCGAGCTTTGCCCGGAGGAACCGTATTGCCTGCTAGGCCTAATAAATCCTCGGTGTTTGGCTGGTCTGTGCGCAGTTGTTCCATTTCCTGTTTGATGGAATCCAGCGAGTGGCCCAGCTTTTGCATTTTTTTGCGAATTTCATCATCGCTACTGGATTCAAGCATGATCTTATACAGACTTTTTTCAATGGATTCTTTTTTCTCAAACTTCTCAAGAATAACGTCCAATCCGCCAATGACCATCTCAAACATATTTATCTTTTCATGCAGCAGATGCAGGATATGCTCCTCAATCGTTCCGGTTGTGGACAAGTTGAAAATATTAACATCATGCGTCTGTCCAAGTCGATGTACCCGTCCGATCCGCTGCTCCACGCGCATGGGATTCCACGGTAAATCGAAGTTAATCATATGGTGACAAAATTGCAGGTTAATGCCTTCACCACCCGCTTCGGTGGCAATCATGACCTGAATGCGCCCACGGAACAGATCCATCATCCAATCCTTGCGTCCGCGGTTCATACCACCTCGGTAAGGAACAGCAGATAGGCCACGGTCACGGAAATAGTTCAGCAAATACTCCTGTGTGGCCCGGTATTCTGTAAAAATGATCACTTTTTCGTTCATCTGACGGATAAGCTCGAGCGCTTTTTCTGCTTTGGAATTGGCCTTGATCGCTTTAATATGTGCAACCAAATCCCAGACACGATCGCGTAGGGGAGAGTCTGGGGCCATCTTTTTAGACAAGTTGACCAGCGTCACGAACACAGCGTCCCGACTGCTGCACACTTCCCGTTGAAGGGTAACGAGAGAAAGCATGCTACTTAAATTTCCGCCATTCGCCTGGTATTGCTCTTTCACAAAAGAAGTCACCCCATCGTACAGCGCTTGCTCTTCCGGCGAAAGTTCCAAGTGAATGTTGGAAACATTTCGTTTGGTGAATTGAACCGGGCCTTCTCCGCGACGATTGCGGATCATGACTTTAGATAGCTCATCCTTGAGCTGATCTTCATTTTTGGGCAGACGTTTATCTACAACAAAGTTGGCTGAAAAATCGCCATGTCTTCCCAATTGACCAGGCTTGAGCAGTGTAATCAGGTTAAACAGCTCAGACAGATCGTTTTGTACAGGTGTTGCTGTCAGGAGCAAACAATATTTTTTACGCAGCTTCATAATGAACTGGTAGTTGGATGTCTTTTTATTTTTCAGCTTATGAGCCTCGTCTATAATGAGCAGGTCATAATCGGTATCTAGTAGGATGTTACTATGGGGCTCCCGCTTGGCGGTATCCATAGAGGCCACGACGACCTCGGAAGACCAAGAATACGCTTTTTTCTGGGCGACAGCGGGAATACCGAATTTGCTGTTCAGCTCACGTACCCATTGTAGGACCAGAGATGCGGGTACAAGAATAAGCACTTTGGAAGCCAGCCCGCGAACCAGATATTCCTTTAGGATCATTCCAGCTTCGATTGTTTTGCCTAGGCCGACTTCATCGGCAAGAATGGCACGTCCGGACATTTGAAACAGTACCTTTCGAGCGGTATCCAGCTGATGGGGTAGTGGAGTGAGGTCTTGCAAATGCTGTAGACATTGAAGCTCATCAAAGCTCGGCACCAGTTTGACTTTTTCAGCCTCAATGGCCAGCTGATACAGATTCCAATCTCCCCAAGGGCCACCTTTGCGCAGCCGCTGGTCCAGCTCATTCTGCCAGCTTCGATCAAATTGCACCGGAACAGGCAGTGGCGCTTGATTAGGTATGTGCGGGGAACTTGTCGATTTGGCTTTCATGATGATTCCCTCCCTCCTGGTAGTAGCACAGTTGAAGCTCTTGGTTCTGTCACATATGTGGCATCTATTTAGCACAGATCGTAGATGTAGTATGGACGGAAAAAGATATCTTCATAACAGGAGGGATGAAATCCTTTAGCTGCCTTCCATTAACTTTTGGAGTTTACTTTCCGTAGAGGTCTGCGCAATAGGCGTGTAGATGCTGCAACGGAGATCAACACTGCCCTGTACCTGAAGAGAAGTCAGGTCAAATAGCATTTTGCCAGCCTTGGCATGACGAAATTCAATGAGCACCTCCGGCGCGGAGCTTACTTCACTCTGATTCCAAAGCTCGTTAAACTCTGGGTAGGTCTGACTCATATTTTGTATAAATTGTGCATACCAGGGGTCTGTTACGTATTGTCCGTAATAAGCGCGGAAAATTGCAAGGAACCCCTTTACAAAGTGTTCCCAATTCACGGCTAGACTTTTAAACTCCTTTTTGGTGAATAGCAGTTCAATCATATTGCGTTGCTCATGTGGTAGCTCGGCAAAATCCATAAAAACATGAGCAGCAGCGGCGTTCCAACCGACAATATGACAACGCCGATCTGAAATAATAGCAGGGCAGTAGTGTAGCTCTTGTACGATCTTTTGCAGAGAGGGGGAAATGACGGCCTGCTCTGCAGGAACAGGAAGGCTGTGAGACCCGGCCTCGATCGCCAAATCATACAAATATTTGCGCTCGTCTGTGTTCAACTGCAATGCGGCAGCAATAGCATCCAACACAGAGGCGGACACCTTAATATCTCGTCCTTGCTCCAGCCAGGTATACCAGGTCGTACTGACACCTGCCAGCTGAGCGACTTCTTCTCTGCGCAAGCCTGGTGTTCTGCGACGTGATCCTTGGGGGAGACCGACCATATGTGGGTGTAGGCGGGCCCTTTTTGTTTTTAGAAAAACAGATAGTGCTTCCAGACGTGCTTCCGTTTTCATAGGTATTTTCTCTCCATTCAATGGGTATATCCGAAGTGAGCAAATAAGGCGTTTACTATAGTAGTGTTCATTATACCAGGATAAACAAACACTTGTAATAGGATAAGACAAGGGTAAAATGAGGATTATAAGTAAGTCACCGAGCAGGAGGAATGAATAGCTTATGCAAAGAGTAGTGATAACAGGTATGGGTGTCGTTTCCCCAATAGGTAATGAAGTGGACACGTTGTGGAAGAATTTGCTGGAAGGCAATTCAGGTATACGTAAAGTTGATACATTCGATGTGTCCGATTTGAAAGCACAAATTGCTGGACTGGTACAGGATTTTGATGCAGAAAAGCAATGGGGACGTAAAGATGCTAGACGAATGGATCGGTTTACTCAGTTTGCATTATATGCGGCAGAACAAGCGCTTAAGGATTCCGGTCTGGAACTGGATCACACCGATTTGGAGCGTGTAGGTGTCTATGTGGGATCGGGAGTCGGCGGTTTGGATACGTTGGTGAACAATGTAGATGTTCTGCTACATCGTGGACCGGGTAGAGTTAGCCCGACGCTGGTACCCATGATGATCTCGAATATGGCAGCTGCTCAAATTAGTATCGCGTTTGGAGCGATGGGACCTACGCTTTCACCCGTGACGGCTTGCTCTATTGGGAATACAGCAATTGGAGAGGCGTTTCGGACGATTCGCACAGGAGATGCGGATGTCATTTTTGCTGGTGGAACTGAAGCGGCGGTGACTAGATTGGCCTTGGCAAGCTTCGCTAATGCGACTGCCTTGTCCACACGTAACGAGGAGCCTTCTATAGCAAGTCGACCTTTTGATCAGGATCGAGACGGCTTTGTCATGAGCGAAGGTGCAGGTATTCTGGTACTGGAGTCACTGGAACACGCTATCCGCCGTGGTGCGGAAATCTATGGTGAGGTCATCGGTTATGGAGCCAGTTCGGATGCTTATCACATGGTTGCACCGCATCCCGAAGGAACCGGAGCTTACTTGGCGATGAAAGCAGCCCTTCATTCGGCCCGCATCTCCCCTGAAGAAGTGGACGTGATTAGCGCCCACGCAACGAGTACGTCTGTCGGGGATGCCGCTGAGACCCTTGCAATCCATAAGTTGTTTGGTGATTATGCCTATCAGATTCCGGTTACTGCGAATAAGTCCATGCTGGGTCATATGCTGGGAGCTGCGGGCGGGGTCGAAGCGATTGCGCTTGTGCAAAGCCTACGGGAAGGCATCATTCCACCAACGATGCATCTAGACAATCCGGACCCGGTTTGCGATCTGGATTATGTGCCTCACAAAGCGCGCAAGGCTCCACTAAATATTGGGCTATCTAATTCTTTCGGCTTCGGTGGTCATAATGCGGTCATTGTGCTGAAGCGCTACGAGTCATAATATGTAAGGAGTTATTGAAACCAAACCTCAGGCATTCTATCCGGCTGGATAGAGCACCTGAGGTTATTTTAATCGAAGAATAACAGATTCATTTTAGATAAGAGATAGAGTAAGATGAAGGAAAACATTTGGAGGGACGGAAAGCCATGGTTTTAATCAGAAACATACAACCAGCAGACGCTGAGGCTTATTGGAATTTGAGACTGGAAGCCCTACAAATGAACCCCGAAGCTTTTGGAACCTCCTATGAGGAAGCCGCACTAGTTCCGCTATCTGATGTGGTGAAGCAGATACAAAATAAACGAGATCATTACATACTTGGTGCATTTACAAAGGATCATCAGCTGGTTGGCATGACCGGGTTTAGAAGAGAGCAGAAAATAAAGACGCAGCATAAGGGAGCAATTTGGGGAGTTTATGTACCATCGACCTATCGAGGCCAGGGGATCGCTAAAAAACTTTTATTGGAAGTTATCAGCCAAGGTAGAAAAGTGGAAGGTTTGAAGCAAATCAACCTGAGTGTGGTGACTACCAATCAAGCTGCTGTTGAGCTGTATAGGAAATTGGGATTTGAAACCTATGGTATAGAAAAGAATGCTTTGGAATATCACGGTCAGGGATATGATGAGGAGTTCATGGCTTATTTTTATTAATGACGAAAGGTTTTGAAAAAATGAAAATTGACCGATTGCTTTCTATCGTCATTTTGCTGCTAAAGAAAAATAGAATACAAGCGAAGGAACTGGCTGATTTATATGAGGTTTCGATCCGGACGATCTATAGAGATATTGAAGCGATTAGTATGGCAGGTATTCCGGTGGTCACTTATCAGGGAGCCAACGGGGGAATCGGTCTTATGGAAGGATACCGCCTGGATCGCAGTATGCTGACGGATCATGATATAAAGGATATCGTGATGGGTTTGCAGAGTTTGTCCTCGTCGTTGGGCGGCCCGAATGTGTCGCGGTTACTTCATAAATTTGAAAGTATTATACCGGAATCTGGGAAAGAGCAATTTAGTGTCCATACCACACAGTTTATCGTCGATCATTCGGGATGGGGAAATCGGGCTGCGCAGGAAGGCAAATTGATAAAGGTAAAAGAAGCAATGAGCCAAGCGCGCACTGTCGCCTTTACCTATCGAAATGCGGGGGGAGCCATAACGGAACGGGATGTTGAACCGCATACGCTCGTTCTGAAAGGACAACAATGGTTTGTATATGCATATTGTCCCGATAGGGAGCAGTTTCGTCTATTCAAACTCTCGCGCATGAGTGACCCTGTGGTTACAGAGACAGTTTTTGCTCGCAGGGATCTTTCTTATGAAGTGTTGCCGTGGAATGAGGGGCGGATGGAGGTATCCAGAGCCGTACAACCATTTACGCTACAATTTAACCGTGACTCAAGGCATCTGGCGGAGGACTGGTTTGGCGTAGAAGCATTGACCGAGCAGGAGGAAGGGATCTATACGGTTTCGGTCCCGTTTCCTGAGGATGCATGGGCGTACGGATTTATTTTAAGCCTGGGACCGGATGTGGTTGTCAAAGAACCAGCCCATTTGCGTGACAAGATTCATAAGATGGCGCTGCGTATTGCGTCTAATTATGAAGAAGTTCAGGAATCATAAAGGAAATCTTAGTTAAAGTAAAACAAACCTGACCCATAGTTGTCAGGTTTGTTTCGTTATACTGGTGGCATACCTGATATCAGTTAGCGAAAGGGGATTTACGAGGATGGATAAAGCTTGTCAAAGTTGCGGGATGCCGCTAGAGCATGAGGACCAATATGGAACGGATACAAAACATCATAAAACGGATGAGTATTGCAAGTATTGTTACAAGGAAGGCGAATTTGTACAGCCTGAATTGACTATGGAGGGAATGATTCAGCAGTGTGTGCCTATCCTGGTAGAGGAGGGGATGCAGGAAGAAGAAGCGACTTCGATGCTGCGCAATTACCTGCCGTATTTAAAACGATGGCGGTCCTCAGAGGATACGGGGCTTACACTGGATGGACCCATTCGGGAGGAATATCGAGGTGATATCCGTTTGATTGGGCTGAAAGCACGTACAAGTAATCAGAATGAACAAACATCTCACGGGATCATTCCAAACATGTGGGAACGTTTTTGGAGTGAGGACGTGCCTGGTCGGATAAAGGAAAAAGCAGGACATGCTTCTGTCTATGGTTGCTATACTGATTATGAAAATGGAGCTTTAGGCGAGTATACGTTTTTTATCGGGAAGGAAGCGGCTGTAGATTTCCAAACTCCTGATGACCTTGAAGAACTTGTCATTCCGGCTGCACGCTACGCCATTTTTCAGGCAACTCAGGAACCCTCTTCTGTCTTCCGTGTATGGCAGACGATCTGGGAGTGGGCTGCCACGGGACAAGGGGAGCGGACATACACAGGTGATTTTGAAGTGTATGGCAGTCCTGATGAACCTGTTTTGATTTATATTGCAATCAAGTGATGATTTTGTTGTGACAGAAGAGAACCGCCGGTCATTGTCGTGGACCCGGCGGTTTTCTTCTGATTCAATCAATAGTAGTCTCCCCTTCAAGTTGAACGTCGAGTTAAAGCCCAAAAGATGAGAGCCAGAGCACTGACACCAGATCCTAATAGACACACCCCGTTCCATCCGGCATAGATGTACATATGAGTGGAAGCAATGGCCCCGGTGGCGCTACCAATGGAATAAAATATCATGTAGCCTGCAGTAAGTCGGCTCCGTGCCTCAGGGCGCACATTGAAAATCAAGCTTTGGTTGGTGACATGTACAGCCTGTACCGCCAAGTCCAAAAGAATGACGCCAAGAACTAAAGCGAACAGAGAATGCTCGGTGTAGCGGATAGGTAACCAGGACAGCAGCAACACAACTAGTGCGATACCCGTCGTCCGTTGTCCCAAGCCCTGATCGGCAAGACGCCCTGCTTGTGCTGCTGCTAATGCCCCGGCGACTCCAGCCAGACCAAAGGCCCCGATAGCAGTATGTGAAAGAGACAATGGGGGTGCACTGAGAGGTAACACAAGCGAAGTCCACAATATGCTGAACGCCGTAAAAATGAGCAATGCAAGGACAGCACGAATACGCAGAATTCGTTCTTGCAAGAATAGTACGATAACCGATCGGAGCAGTTGCGGATAGGAAAGTGTCGCACTTGTGGGTTCGTTCTTTGGCAACACCCGCAACAGAGCTCCAGCCATAAACAGCGTAAGTATAGCAGAAACAAGGTAAACTGAACGCCAGCCTGCCAGATCAGTTAATACACCGGCCACGGTTCGTGCCAGCAGAATGCCGATAACGACTCCACTGGTCACCAGACCTACGATACGCCCACGTTCAGTCGGATTAGCCAAGGTAGAGGCGAAAGCCACGAGTGTTTGAGTGACTACAGCCAGCAGACCAACCATTGCCATTCCCATAAGCAGTATTGTACGGGTAGGAGCAAAGCTAACCACGATTAGTGCCAGCACGGATAGCAGCATTTGCCCTGTAATCAGTCGCCGTCGATTCAAAAGATCGCCAAGCGGGACGAGCAGCAATAATCCCAACGCATAACAAATTTGCGTGATAGTAATGACCATGCCTACCGATGAGTGAGTAATGCCAAATTCGTTTGCCAGCGCATCCAGCAATGGCTGTGCATAGTAAATGTTAGCGACAGCCAGCCCGCAGGCTATGGCAAACAAGAGTGCCACAGATCGGGACAGGGAGGGAATGGGGGCTGTTTCGGCAGCATTTGCTACCGTTTGATGAGGGAGGAGTACCGCTTTTTCTTCTGACGTCTTCATTTTCACATACCACGTCGCTTTCTGTAATTTACATACCGTTGAGTATAATATACCGATTGGTATGTAATGAATTTAGGTCAATATAACTCGTTTATATATGAAATGTCAAGAGTTCATCATGTACATATTTGACAGTTTCTTATCGTGATCATACAATCTTAATATACTGAACGATATGAAAAGAAGGAGCTGCTTATGGTTCGACCACGGGAATTTGATGAAGATCAAGCGTTGGATGCAGCGATGCGAATTTTTTGGGAAAAGGGATTCGAGGCTACATCTTTAAGTGATTTAACCTCCAAAATGGGAATTCAGCGCCCTAGCATTTACGCTGCCTTTGGAGACAAGAAGCAATTATTCGAAGCTGCGCTGCGCAAATATACGCAATCCCACGCTGCTTATGTACGCTCTAGACTACAAAGCAATTCTTCTGTAAAAGAAGCGTTTTACAATTTTTTTGGAGGAGTCGTGGCAGAAGAGTACGAGGATGGGCCTAATAGAGGATGCTTTTGTATTAATACGATGGTAGAATTAGCCCCTCATGATGAGAAATTTGAGATTTTAACCAGAGAACATCAGATGTATCTTTCTGCCGTCTTTCAGGAAACCCTCGAGCGTGGTATTCGATCTGGGGAGCTTGAGGTGGCTATGGATGCACGAGCTTTGGCCCATACGTTGGTCTCTTTGTTAATCGGGATTACCGTGATGATGAAGTCGCGCCCAGAGCGTTCTTTTGTGGATCATTCGGTTGCGACTGCACTTATGTTACTGAAGTAAGTTTCTTTCATATAGCTGATAGTACTTGAGAGAGGTATTTTGAGTAAAACTATATACCGTACGAGAGAGGGGTTTCTTCATTGCTTAATAAAATGAAAGTTATTATAACAGGAGCTGCTTCAGGCATTGGAAAGGAAATTACTCAGCAATGTCTAAGGGAAGGCGCAAGTGTTATTGCGTGTGATATGAATAAACGTTCTTTAAACGAACTTGAGGCTGAACTGAATTCACCAAGTTTGTACACCTATCTGATAGATATAAGTAACTATACGGAAGTAACTGATTTTTTTACATACATTAAGGGAGAACACCCGGACATAACAGCTTTAGTCAATAATGCAGGTGTTTATAGAGGAAAGAATATACTCGACTATGGTATGGAAGAAATAGAGAAGGTGCTGGACATAAATATTAAGGGATGTGTATATTTCTCGCAATTTTTTGGAAAGTTCATGATTGAGAAGAAGCATCAGGGAATTATCGTAAATATGTCTTCTGTTTCTGGAATGGAAGGAAGCTCAGATGCGATCTATGGATTATCAAAAGCTGCAATATTGGGCTTTACTAAAAGCTGTGCCATGAATTTTTCACCTTATATAAGAGTTAATGCTGTGGCACCAACGATGGTAAGTACTCCAATGATGGATCATATTCCTGATTGGAGAAAGGAGGAATATACAAATCATCAGCTAATTCCTGAGCCTTTAAAAGCAGAAGATGTTGCTTATACTGTCCTGTTTCTGCTATCGAAAAGATCCAGGCATTATACGGGAGCGACCTTTGATATTAATAATGGGTGTTATCTAAGATGATTTTTTACGAGAGGAGGAGGATTAATGAATACCCAAATTGAACTTAGATAAACGTGAATGTTGTTCATACCGTTGGTCCTGTGTGGAATGGCGGCGACCATCGGGAAGAGGAGCTATTGGCGAAATGCTACCATAATGCACTCCAATTAGCTTTAAAGCTGAATGCACGAAGCATTGCCTTTCCGAATATCAGCACAGGCATCTACCGTTTCCCGAAAGAAAAGGCGGCGGATATTGCTATACAGGAAGTGACACGTTTTGTACGTGAACATGCGGCTTTGAATGAGATTATTTTTGTTTGCTTTGATGCGGAAATTGCTCAGTTATATACCCGTAAGTTACAAGATAGTGTTAAGGATATTAAAAAAGATACAGTTGGATGAGAGAATACATGAGTAGAAATTAGGGGGGATCATGAATGCATGAGGAGCAAAACCAGGAACATTGGCCGGTGTGGGCTACGGAGCCTGTAAAAATAGTGAATCCTGATCCTGCCTGGTCAGAGCAGGGCTTAAAGATCATTTACCAGTTGCGGGAGTTATTACTGCCGTTTAAGGTGACGGAAATCGAACATATAGGAAGCACGGCAATTCCCAATCTTTCCGCTAAGCCCATTATTGACATAATGGCAAAATTAGAATCTTGGGATCAACTGGAACAGATCGTGTCTGCTTTACAACCAGCAGGCTGGAATTATGTTCCCCCTGAATTGGACGGTCGGGAATGGAGAAGATTTTTGGTTAAAGTGGAACAGGATCAAAGAAAGGGACATCTGCATCTCATACTGAAATCTGATGAGCATTGGGATCGGCAGCTATTGTTTCGGAACCGACTTCGTGAACAGCCTGAGCTGATTCAGCAATATGATGTATTAAAAAGGCGGCTGGCGATGGAAAATCAGCGTGATCGTGAAGCGTACACGGAGGCCAAGACTGATTTTGTGCAAAACGTTCTGAATACCGGACATCCTAAAGATTAGAATGTCCGGACTCCCGGGTGCTTTCCGACCAAGCGCCGAAATCTCCAACATTTGTTATTGCCGTGTAGGGGAATGGCCAGAAGGCTTGCCAGCACACCAGAAAAAGCTTATTCAGAAGCTACTACGGTAGTGTTCATCCAGTGTTCATATTCATTTTATGATAGGAAAAATCGCATTTATAGACGTTTCAAGAATGCGCTAATGCGTTCCAAAGCCATTTCCAACTGTTCTCGCGATGACGCATATGAGCAGCGGATAAAGCCCTCGCCGCCTGGGCCAAATGCGGAACCGGGTACAGTAATGACTCCTTCTTCTTCCAGCAACCGCTTGGCAAACTGCTCTGAGCTTAACCCTGTGTGCATAATGGAGGGAAAAGCATAGAAGGCACCATTTGGTTCGTGACATGGCAGTCCTGTCTGACATAGGCTTTCAACGAACCATTTTCTACGCAGATTGTAAGATTCCATCATACGATCTTTTTCCTCCAGCCCGTTACGCAGGGATTCAATAGCGGCAATTTGCCCGATAATAGGAGCGCACATGGCGGTATATTGATGAATCTTCAGCATAGCTGAAATCAACTCTCTTGGGCCACACACATAGCCGACCCTCCAGCCTGTCATCGCAAATGCTTTGGAAAAGCCGCTGATGAGCAGGGTACGCTCTTTCATTCCCGGCAGAGAAGCGAAGCTTACATGCTTCTGTCCATAGGTCAGTTCAGCATAAATTTCGTCTGATATAACGACAAGATTATGCTCCTCAACCAGGCGGGCAATCGGCAACCAATCCTCATAGGTCATCACCCCACCCGTCGGATTATTCGGATAACAGAGAATAAGCACTTTGGATCGTGGAGTCAGCTTGGCTTGGAGTGCCTCAGCTGTTAGCTTGAACTGCTGATCCGCAGAGGTTTCAACGGTTACGGTATGCCCTCCGTTTAGAAACGTGATGGGCGAATACGAAATATAACATGGAGCCGGAATGAGTATTTCATCGTGTGCGGTGATCAGAGCGCGTAGTGCCAAATCCAGTGCTTCACTGCTCCCAATGGTAACCATGATTTCATCTGTCGGGTTGTAGGATGTGCTAAAGCTGCTCTCCAGATACCCGGCAATCTCCTCACGAAGCTCAGGAAGTCCAGCATTCGGTGTGTATGATGTTTTACCATTTTCCAGTGCTGTGATACAGGCCTTTCTGACATGTTGAGGGGTTACAAAGTCAGGTTCACCGACACCAAGCGATACAATATCTTTTCTGCCTGTACTATATTCAAAAAACTTACGGATGCCTGAAGGTGGCATTTCCCGTACAGCTGGAGTCAAAAAATCGGTTATAGATACTGCTGTCGATACATTTGTCATGATGATTTCCTCCTTTTTGAAAAACAAAAAAACCCGCCCCTGTAAAGGGACGAGTTTATACCCGTGTTACCACCCTAGTTTCATTCCATACGAAATGACACTCTGTTCACGTATCCATCAATACGTGTTCCGGTTAACGCTGGAAAGGCGGCAGAGCTTACTTCAGGTTCAGCCCGCTTCTCAGAGATGGCGTTCGGCTACCCTCGGAATGTTGGCTTTCACCTGCCCCAACTCTCTGCAAATCCGCTGTATAGCTTACTCGTTCTCGTCATTGAAATTTGTTACCGTATCAAGTTAGGTGTAATTATAAGCACAACATTTCAGGATGGCAAGTCTTTTTTTTATAAACATTAAAGACAGATCATCATTATTGACGACTGGAAAATAACGTATATAGTGGTATCAAGGGGATTGTGCCCCAGATTTCAATGTGTTATATGACTATATTGCCAGAGAGGAATGGTATCCATATGAACGTATTTGAACGCTTTAGCGGTAAAGTATTGCCGGCGGATTGGAGCTGGATCAATGAGCCGGCTGAATGGAGATTCGATGATTCCAAGTCTTTGCAAATTTCTGCACCTTCGCAGGCAGATTTCTTTAGGGATCCGTCTGGCGCAGCGGTAAAATCGTCCGCACCCTTTTTGCATACAACGCTTCAAGGTGATTTTACAATATGGACGAGGGTTCGTGTTGATATGAAGCAGCCTTATGATTCAGGATGCTTGATGATGATGGCGGATGATACCCACTGGGCTAAGCTGTGTTTTGAATATTTTGAAAGCACTCCATCTATTCTTAGTGTGGTCACTCGGGATACATCCGATGATTGTGTCTCTGGGGCGATGGACGTGTCCAATCCGTATTTACGAGTGGCACGAGCTGGAAATTGCTTTGCATTTCATTATTCATCAGACGGTCAGCGTTGGAGGCTGGCGAGATATTTTGGTATGAATGTTCCTAACCAGCTCAAAGTCGGAGTTGTTGCTCAATCTCCGGTGGGGGAGGGCTGTGCTGTTACCTTTGATGCACTGACGATAACAACCCATGTATCCGAGGATATACGAAACGTGGAGTAAATAGACAAAGGCCCTCTCTAAATATGAAAGCGCTATAAAATAGGGGTTAAAAAGACGTATATACGCATGCTCAGGCAGGAGGTAGATGGAAACTTGCTGTTAAGAAGGAAGGGTTACAAGCTGCCCAGTTTGTTGGGAGTGCTGCTTGTAGCTACGTTGGGCTGTTTCGGACTCATTATGTATTTACAGTCCACAAGCGGAACGAGGATGTATCAATTTCTGTATTGGGATATATTCCTGGCCTGGGTTCCGGTCTTTATCACTCTGGGAATGATGGCTTTATCCCGACTGCGAAGTACAAAAGTGAGAACTATTCTTTTATTTTTCTCCTCAATTGTATGGTTGTTTTTTCTGCCGAATGCTCTTTATTTGGTGACTGAGTTACTTCATGCGTTTCGTTTTTACGATGTGAATCCTGATACACGTTTTTGGTTGAACACACAATTTTGGTTAATCTTATTTACGTCTTTTTCAGCAGCAGGGCTTGGCCTTTTTCTTACATCCCTTTGTGTATTGGTGATCCACCATATGCTGAGGAGGATTTGTTCAGGTGGGCTCGCATGGGCTGTAGTATTTGTGTTGTTGTGGCTGGCCAGCATAGGCGTATATATTGGTAGATTTGCTCGCTGGAATAGCTGGGATATATTATTGCAGCCACTGGTGCTCCTTACGGATATTTGGAGATGGGGAGTACATGCAGTAACAAGGCTTCATTTGCTGTCCTTTTGCTGGTTGGTGTTTGGGATAGCAGTCATTTTTTATTTATTGATCTATATCTCTTTAAGTGAGGATCAGGATATTTAGGCCGAGGACATGTATTCAATGAATACAGGCTTCGGCCTATTTTTACATGTGGCGTGTCAGGAGTTGGCGTTGTCCTCCCCGTGCACATCATAAAGCACACGCACAAGCAGATCCTGACTGAAATTCCCAAATCTTTTGCCGAAAATAGTGAGCCCACCTTTGTTTTCCGATTGATCGGTTACGGATAAGCGGAGTGTAATGTCGCTTTTATAGTTAAGGTTAATATCGTCTATTGTGACTTCGGAAATGCGGCACCCGTCAATGAAGCTGCCTTGCTGATTGATGCGAATTAATTTGAGCATACCATATTGATTTAAATGCGGTGGCCACCAATCTGGATTGAGAACCCCCGGCACTTCTCCAAAATCTCCGGCGCTGGTCCAGTGCCCAATAGGGATACCGTTAATGTGAAAACAAATGTCGGAGGGATATTCCTCACAATAGCAGGGTGCTTCTGAGCCTAGTTCTGCGGAGAATTGAATTTCTTTAAAGGATTGATTCGCTTTCAGATAGTTGGGGATGCGGTATTCCAAAAAGCCTTCGGCCATCCAGATCATTTCCGACTCCAGCCGCCCGGGATCTGCAAAATAGCGTGGATCATCAAAATCGCCGATAATGCTGTCTCGGGTCACCAATCCACAAGTGGGGGACGCTTGATAGTTACTGTAATGACCTACGCGAATCTCAACCTCATACACATTTTTTTGTTCTCTGCTGCGCAAATCTACCATCAGCTTATCCTTGTTCAAATAACACATTTTTCGGGTACCGTGCTTGCCGCTCACCGTATTGATCTCCACAAGACCGCATTCTTCCAATTTTCGAATATGCATTGTAATGGTACCGTTACTCAAATTAAGTTTGTTGGCAATGTCATTCATACTTTGTCCCTGGTAAGCAAGTAACTCGAGAATTTGAATGCGGATTTCTGAACCCAGTGCTTTAAAAATATCTAACCCTGACATTAAGTCCTTAATATAAATCATAGCTATAGACCATCCTTATCTATAAAAATTGTAATGTAAGCGCTTATATATTTACTTTGATTTATGTTAAAATAAAATCAAAAAGAAGTAAACTTCTTTTTTGTAAATTTTTTTTACTAAACCAAGAGGGGAGCGAATTGAACTCCAAATTAGGGATTACTTCATAAACAAATCGCATTTAAGATTTATTTCTAGTTTTTTTGATGTAAATAAACTTAAATACGATTTAATTTTGCTTTCCATGTTACTCTAACCTATGTTTTATAACTATTTAAAAAGATTGAAAAATACATTGACGAACTGAGGAAAGGCATGCTATATTTTGTTTGTAAACGAATTCATTATTGATAAAGAAAAATGTTAATTATACGGTACATGAGAGGGATGATAATCACAGCGGCAATCAACAACGGGTTGTGTACCGCACAGTTAAAGATTAGGCCGAGTGGTATGAAGTTATTTTAGCACCGATTGTATGCGGTTTCATTTAAATTTAGGAGGGGTCGGGTTGATAAAGAAAAAAGGTTTTGCAATAACAATGGTTGTTCTGTTGTTAATGGTGGCTGCACTGGCTGGTTGTAGTGGGGGAAGTTCCAGTAGTGATGGAAGTAAGGAACTGACCTTCATGTTCCGTGGTGGAACAGATGAACAAAAGGCTTATAAGGAAGTAATCAAGAAATTTGAAGAGGAACATCCTGGCGTAAAGGTTAAAATGGTCGTGACGGCAGCAGATCAATATGCTACAAAGCTTAGAGCTGCGATTACAGGAAACAACCTCCCAGATATCTTTTATTTTGCCCCTGGAGACGTGAAAGCTTATGTAAACAGTGGGGTGTTGAAGAATCTCACTCCTTACATTGAGAAGAACAAGGATATTAAACTGGATAACATCTGGAAATACGGTATAGATTTGTATCGCTATGACGGCAAAATGGCCGGTCAAGGAGATATTTACGGTATGCCGAAGGACTTAGGTCCATTCGCACTTGGCTACAACAAAACGATGTTCGAAAAAGCGGGCGTTCCATTGCCTGACAAAGACAAACCGTATACATGGGATGAATTTATCAAGGTTAGCCAAGAGTTGACCAAGGATACCAATGGTGACGGCAAGCCAGATCAATACGGTACAGGCTTTAACGTTCAGTGGGCATTGCAAGCCTTTGTATGGAGTAATGGGGCTGATTGGCTGGATGAGAGCAAAACTAAAGTAACGATTGATGATCCGAAATTTGCGGAAGCGCTTCAGTACTTTGCTGATATGCAAAACAAATATAAAATCACACCTGGTATTGAACAATCACAAACATTGGACACATACCAACGTTGGATGAAGGGCGAAATGGCATTCTTCCCGGTAGGTCCTTGGGATATGAGTACATTTGAAAAACTGCCATTTGAATATGATTTGCTGCCGTTCCCAGCCGGATCGACTGGCAAATCGGCAACATGGATTGGTTCTCTGGGTATCGGCGTTTCCTCTAAAACAAAATACCCGGATGAAGCTGTTGAACTGGTTAACTATCTGACAACTTCTAAAGAAGGAATGAAGCAGCTCGTAGATGCCAAGGTACAAATTCCGAATCTGTTGGACATGGCTGATGAATGGTCCAAAGATACGAAAACCAAGCCTAACAATAAACAAGAGTTTATTGATATCGTGAATGACTATGGACGCTCATTACCAGGCAACTATACGTATAATGCAGAATGGTACGATATTTTCTTCACAGATATTCAACCTGTACTGGATGGTAAAATTACGGCGGCAGATTATGTGAAACAAGAACAACCGAAGATGCAGAAACTGCTGGATAAAGCGGTGGAGCAAGAGAAAAAATCACAGAAATAATGCGTAAATAGAGGAAAAAAGGATGATGTTAGTGGCTAAATATCATGCTGCTAACATCATCTTCATTCCAAATTAGAAACAGAGGTGAGCCCTGTGATAACCAAATCTAATCTCTACCGCAAAGAGAAGGTATATGGATACTTATTTATTCTTCCACCTATTCTCGGTCTGCTAATCTTTACGTTATTCCCGTTTGTCTATTCGTTATACGGCTCTTTTACAGACTGGGACGGATTGGGACAAATGAACTTTATTGGCCTCGACAATTTTAAAGATTTATTTAGCGATGAGCTCTTTTATAAATCGATGTACAATACTCTTTTCTTAATGCTGGGTATTCCAATCGGTCTTGTACTAGCTTTACTGCTGGCACTAGGTTTGAATCGCAAGATTCCAGGTACGACAACATTTCGTGTGATTTACTATATCCCGGTTATTTCTTCATTGGCTGCCGTTTCTATTATGTGGAACTGGGCGTACAACGGAGATTACGGTTTGGTGAACCAATTCCTCGAAATATTCGGTATTAAGGGTCCTAACTGGCTGATGGATAAGGATACGGTCAAACCAGCCTTGATTCTCATGACCGTCTGGAAGGGTCTCGGATATACGATGTTGCTATATTTGGCAGCCCTGCAAAGCGTGTCTCGCTCTTATTATGAAGCAGCAGAGCTAGATGGAGCGAGCGGATTCCAGATGTTCCGCAATATTACATGGCCAATGGTGAAACCAGTAACCTTCTTCCTAGTCGTAACTAATATCATTGGTGGTTCGCAAATCTTTACTGAAATGAACATTATGACACCTACAGGGGGTCCGGAATACTCATCCGCCTCAATCGTCTTTTATATTTGGGATAAGGCATTTAAAAACCTGCAAATGGGATATGCCTCCGCGATGGCTATGATTCTCGGCATCTTCATTTTTATCGTAACTTTGATTCAATTTAAAATGAATGAAAAATCGTCCTTTGATGGGGATTGATTTTCGCGGAAAGGAGTGAGTCTGATTATGTCCCATAGTCAAAAAACGAAAGTTACCAATATCATTATCTTTATTGTACTAGCGATTGGAGCGATTGTGATGATCGCGCCGCTGCTTTGGATGCTGTCCACTTCGGTGAAAGAAAAGCAGGATGTCTTTGCTCTTCCACCAGTATGGATACCAGAGGTGTTCCAGTTTGGGAAATATAAAGAAATTTGGGAAGCAGGACCTTTGTTAAGCGGGATCAAGAACAGCGTGATTGTGGCTGTAAGTGTTACCGTTGTAGGTACCTTCACATCCAGTGTGGCCGCTTTTGCATTTGCAAAGCTGAGATTCCCTCATAAAAACAAACTGTTTTTGGCACTCATCGCATCTATGATGATTCCATACCCAACGGTTATGATTCCACAGTTTATGATGTTTTCCAAACTTGGCTGGGTCGATACACTTTTGCCTCTGATCGTTCCAGGTTTGTTCGGAAATGTAGTTATGATCTTTTTCCTGCGGCAGTACTTGCTTAGCGTACCGGATGCCATTATCGAAGCTGCGAAAATTGACGGAAGTTCTTATTTCCGACTCTATTCGTCGATTACATTCCCGCTCATTAAGCCGGCAGTTGCGGCACAGCTTATTTTATGGTTCATGGGGATTTGGAACGATTATTTGGCACCGATTATTTACTTGAACTCACCAGAAACGCAGACACTGCAACTGGTTATCGCGAATTTTAATGCGACTTACGCCATTCAGACGGACTATCCGCTTATAATGGCAGCATCCATTATAGCTTTGTTACCTGTACTGATTATATTCTTGATCTTCCAGAAACAAATTATTGAATCGGTTGCCATTTCGGGTGTCAAAGGTTAATTGACACTTGGAGGGTACGGATGAACGATGTAAGGCAGTCACAATATGTAATGGGTAAAGGAAGGAGGAGAATAACAGTTATGGTTATGCTGCTCATGCTGGGTCTATCCGGCTGTGGGGATAACACTCCGGACCCTGTGTATCCGCAGGCTCCGCCTCCCGATCAATTGTATGATCAAAGTACGATTAACGATGAACAGCGCTGGACCATTAACAATGCACATGACCCGGCGATTATCAAAACAGATCAAGGCTATTATGTCTACTCAACGGATGTAAAGACAGGTGGAGAATTGAGACCTGGTGTTATGGTACGCAAATCGACTGATCTGATTCACTGGAACTGGGTTCAGCATGCACTCCCCGGCATTCCAAAGGAAGCGGAGGCGTGGTCCTCAGCAACCAATCTGTGGGCACCGGACATCATCAAGATGGGTGATACCTATCGGATGTATTACTCCGCTTCTACCTTTGGCAGCACACGGTCTGCGATCGGATTGCAGACATCCAGCTCCCCAGAAGGCCCTTGGAAGGATGAGGGGCTGGTCGTTAAAACGGGAGAGGATGACAAGCTGAATGCGATTGATGCCAATCCGGTGCTGGATGCAGAGGGAAATCCATGGATGGTATACGGTTCTTTTTTCGGCGGTATTTATATTACACCGCTTGATCCCCAGACTGGAAAGCTCAAAGAATCTGGCTATGGTAAAAATATCGCTGCCAGAGATCGGGCAACTGAGGACGGTGCTGTAGAAGGGCCTTACATTGTGTACAATCCAATGTTCCGTAAATACTACTTGTTCGTCTCGTATGATTCTTTGTTCGAGGACTACAATGTTCGCGTTGCTCGCTCAGATTCTATCACAGGCCCTTATGTGGACATGAATGGACATGATATGGCAGATACCAGCTATTTGCCTCAATACGAGATCGGAAACAAGGTATTGGGCGGTTATCGGTTCAGCGAAGTAGAAGGCTGGGTTGCGCCAGGTCACAATTCTATCCTGAAGGACGGTGCGGATTATTATATTGTACATCATGCGCGGGGAGAAAGGGACAAGAGCTGGCCGTACCTGCATGTACGCAAAATATTATGGACGGCAGAGGGCTGGCCGGTCGTCTCTCCGGAGCGCTATGCGGGGGAAAAGGAGCAGGATATACCCAAAAGGCTATTATCCGGCAACTGGGAGCGCATCGTGATAAGGCAGGAAGTAGATGGTCAGGTGGAAGCTGAACCGCTCCGTTTGGAAGATGGAGGGCGGGCAACCAGTGGTTCTCTTGAAGGTCACTGGAGCTTTGATGGCAAGCGTACTCTAACAATGGATTGGAGCAATACATCCGAAGGAACAAAGGAAGAACTGTTATTGCTTCCTTCATGGGACTGGGAGCTCGGTCGCCATACTCTAATTTTCACGGGTATGAATGAAAAGGGAATTTCCATTTGGGGAAAGCGTATCAGCGATTAATTGTATGAACTACATACTACACATAGAGGAGAGAAAAACCATGAATCAATCTGTACCCTTTAATAATCCGGTCATTGAGCAACGGGCAGACCCTTGGATTTACAAGCATAGTGACGGATACTATTATTTCACCGGATCTGTGCCAGAGTATGACCGCATTGAGGTTCGACGAGCAAGTACTATTCAAGGCTTGAGTACAGCAGAGCCTGTCGCAGTGTGGCACAAATATGAAACGGGCCCGTTAAGTGCGAACATTTGGGCACCGGAAATTCATTATATTAACGACAAATGGTACATTTATTTTGCAGCAGCTCGTACAACGGAAACGAAGGAAGGCCTGTTCGACCACCGGATGTTCGTGCTGGAAAATGATTCAGCTAATCCTCTGGAAGGGGAATGGGTGGAGAAAGGACAGATCAAAACCCGTTGGGAGACGTTTGCTCTCGATGCGACAACCTTCCAGCATAATGGAGTTCTGTATTATGTGTGGGCTCAGAAGGACCCTGACATCGTCGGTAATTCCAATCTGTATATTTCTGAAATGAGCAATCCATGGACACTGCGCGGTGAGCAGGTCATGATCTCCACTCCTGAATATGATTGGGAAATCATCGGTTTTAAGGTGAATGAGGGAGCAGCAGTTCTAAAACGGAATGGGCGGATCTTTATCAGTTATTCAGCTAGTGCCACTGACCACAATTATTGCATGGGCCTGTTGACAGCAGATGAGAATGCGGATTTACTTGATCCGAAATCATGGACGAAATCACCTGAGCCGGTATTCTGCACCAATGAGGAAACAGGACAATTCGGGCCAGGTCATAACAGTTTTACGGTTGCTGCTGACGGTAGCGATGTAATCGTATATCACGCCCGGAATTACAAGGAAATTACAGGCGACCCGCTGTATGACCCGAATCGTCATACACGTGTTCAGCCGTTCAACTGGAAGGAAGATGGAACACCTGATTTTGGTATTCCAGTACCCGATGGCGTTTCTGTTGATAAATAAGCGAAATCTTTTATAGATGGTTGACGTGTTGCACAGCGGCACTGTAACTTTCTGGAGATCATAGGAAACCATGATTTTGATGCGTATAACAAGGGTAATAAGATATCTTCTGAGCCTTCAGGCTGGAGGATATCTTTTTGCTTTTGGGACGGCAAGGAGGATTCTTTTCAAAAACTTCGATTTCTGCTATATTTAAATCGTAATATTTACGAATTGATCAAGGGGTGGAAATCTCGTGAACGAGCGGATTGATCCGTTTACCGTTAAACAGGTTGAATACCTGCTGAATGGCTATATTGCGCTAAAGGTGCCAGGCTACGTGCGTTCTGACGTGCGGCTTATTTATCAAATAGAGGATAACTGTTTGATCTTGACGGAAGAAAGGCCTTCTAATGAAACTGAGTTGTGGGATCGCACGGATATTGTTCAATTTCGCTGGGAAGAAAATCATTGGCATGTATATGCCCGGCAAGAGGCTGAAAGCTGGCAGCGTGTAAAAGAGATTGCACCTAATCCGTGCTTTGAAGAACAGCTCGAACAGGTAGAAATAGATCCAGCAGGTATTTTTTGGACAGCTTAATGCAGTGCAGAATGATAAGTTCGGAAAATGGAGGTAGTGGGAGTCGATCCGTTAAACTGTATATGGAAGTAAACAGGCTGACCGTAATTCCTTATATGGAAGTTACGGTCATTTGTTTTGTCTGGGGTGGCACTGTCTAGTTTACGTTTCCATGTCTTGTCATGGGGCTTGTTACGGGTACTGTAAATCAGGGTATGTGAAACACAGAGCGTGATAACGAGTGGGGAGCGGTGTGTAGTGAATGAGCAGCAACGTAATGACAGACAAAGTCGTATAGATGAGCAGTATCGACCGGAACCTGAGATAAGACAAGTAGAGCGGGAGTGTGAAGCATTGTATCCAAAAGGCAGATCCCGAATTGCACTGACAGGCGCCAGTGGTTATATCGGGCATAATCTGCTGCAGAGGCTGACTGAGCATGCAGATGTCATTGCCTTATCCCGCAGTGGAGATCAGCGTAAAAATACAGAGCACGTGGAATGGTGCTCGTGTGATTTTTTTTCCATGGAGGATGCAAATCAAGGATTACATGGAGCGGATTATGCCGTATATCTCATTCATTCCATGCTGCCCTCAGCGAAGCTGACACAAGGAACATTTGAGGATATGGATGTGATTTTGGCAGAGCATTTTGCCCGGGCAGCGCGTAATAACGGGGTGAAGCAGATTGTATACTTGAGCGGTATCCTTCCCGAGCATACAAGTGAGGATGAACTATCCCGACATTTACGCAGCCGTCTGGAGGTTGAGCGTGTATTGAAGTCTTTTGGAGTACCTGTAACCACAATTCGTGCAGGCTTGATCGTCGGCCCACAGGGTTCATCGTTTCCAATTTTGGTCAAGCTCGTTCGCAGATTACCAGTCATGATTCTGCCTCGTTGGACCCGAACCAAGACCCACCCGATTGCATTGGAGGATATTTTGAATGCGCTGGATCGGAGCATTGGCAACCGTACTCTTGATGAACAAATTGTAGATGTAGGCGGGCCGGAGGTTATGACATATAGAGAAATGATGCAAAGAACAGCAGAAATAATGGATAAAAAGCGTCGTTTTTTTAATGTGCCGTTGCTGACGATCAAACTGTCCCGCCTTTGGGTTACGCTAGTGACTGGAGCCCCCAAAGAGATGGCTTATCCGCTGATCGAAAGCTTGGCTCATCCGATGGTGGCGCAACGAAAACATAAGGTTCAAGGCATCAGCGATGGGAAGATTTCCTTTGACAAGGCAGCTCGAATCTCACTCGAACAGGAAGAAGAATATCGGCATAAGAAGAATTCCCATAGCAAGTCCAAAAAGCCGTTAAAGTCAGCAATTCGATCATTAAAATCTGATGTACGCTCGGTGCAACGGATCAAACTCCCGCCTGGTAAGGATGCAACATGGGCCGGGGAGCGCTATTTGGCCTGGCTTCCGGTCTTTGCAAAACCTTGGGTGCGTGTCGAGACAGGGGGCGCGGATACCTATCAGTTGTATCTTTTGGGTAGTCGAAAGCCGTTGTTAGAAATGACTTATGACCGTGTGCAGAGCACCTCTGAGTTTGCACTCTATCGAATCACAGGAGGTACTTTTGCTACTGTAAGGGAAGACCATCACGGCAGGCTTGAGTTCCTGCAAATTCCCGGTACAAATATTTGCGTCGTAGCCATTCATGATTATGTGTCATCGCTGCCTTGGTTTATTTATAAATATACACAGGCCAAAGTGCACTTGGGGGTTATGTATGAGTTTGGAAAGTATGTCAAGCGGTTGATTGATACAAATGTTTAATATTTTCCACGAGATGGAAGCTGCAAATGTATGGTAAAGTGTAATATATACAAGGTTTAATCCAAATGTCTTATCCAAAGTCTCCTGTGCATACCGAATCCGAATCACACGAGGTGAGAAAAATGCTGCAATCGTTAAAAGCCATTGCTAATTACAGGAAAGAAAATGATCTGGCCTGGGATACACCGACTTGGTTAAAGCTGCTTGTTTCGGCTGAGGAGCGTATTGTAAATTTGGAACGCATTCGATCCATAGGTGAGTTAAAGGATGCCAATCCTGTATTGGATTACGTGGAGCGTACGTTGCTTATTTTGGACGGACTTCCATTGTCATTCTGGGTTAAAGAGCTACTGGAGGATGTATTGGTATGGTCTGAGACAGCCAAAGGAGGCACAGTCCGCGAACGGCTACGCTGGCAGCATGAGGGCATTAATTTATTTGTACATAATATTGGCTCCTCCCAACTGTATGTCAGACAGGCTCAAGCAGAATCCCCTGCTTACCCGCGCAACAGCATGACCCGGATCCTGATTGAAACGCATGGATTGATTGGGCAATATATACGGGGAGAAATTCCTTTTGCGGAAAATCGACTGCTGCTTGAAATTACTCGTAAGGGCTGGCTGAGCCCTGAGGAACTGGAGCTTGTTTTACGGGCTCTGAATGAGTGTATTATCGCCGGGGTAGAACCTGCATTATGGGACCAAGTACGCAGTGAAGTGGAGCAGCTGATCGGCTGGATTGCATGGGATAACGCACCTGTAGTCTGGAGTGTAAAGGAGCGACTGGAGAGATTACGGTCGGTTTCCATTCATGAAGGGGAGCCGTTCGAGCAGGCTTACGCAGAACTAGAGCGGGAGTTGAATGTAGAGAAGGCGCTGGCTCCCTTGGAGAATCGGACACTTTGGTATGTAGAATCAGCTTTGCAGGATTTTTCACTTCAAGAACTGGTAAAGGTATTTTTACTCACATTGAGGGATGGCACAGGGCAGGAACAGCCTGCAACCGTTCGCCATATCAGTTTCGAATCGCTCATGAATACGATGTATTATGACTATCGTGGTGTCAAGAAAATTAACGTATATAAAAAACGAATGATAGAAAAATATTTAAGTGCACTGTCTTGGCAGGACATCTCAAAAGGAAAACGGAAGCATAATCCTCACTTAAGTGTGATCGTGGAGCATAAAGAGGAGCTGCCGAGTACTGTATTTTTTAATTTTGTATTTTCATCTGCGGCTGAGAAACTAATCGATTTTTGTATTGAAGCAGAAAAAACGCCTCTGTATGACAAAGCAGTCCTGCTGCTGTTCGATCTGTTCGGATTACGGCGTGATGCTTATGATCGCTTTCACAATGAGGAAACGTATCTTACAGATATGAACCAGACCGTAGATTACAAAAGGGTCATTTTGGATTATGTGACTGGAACCCGTATACTGGATATTGGACCCGGCGGGGGCGTGCTGCTGGATCTGATCGAACAGGAAAGACCAGATGCGAAGCCATTAGGTCTTGATATTTCTGTGAATGTCATTGAGGCACTTAAACGTAAAAAGCAATTGGAGCGCCATCGTTGGGATGTCATCAAAGGAGATGCGCTTCGGTTGGAGGAATATGTGGAAACGGGGAGTATGGACACGGTTATATTCTCTTCGATTCTTCACGAGCTCTATTCCTACATCGAACGAGATGGAATTCGGTTCAATCCGCAAACGGTGGAGGCTGCTTTGCAGAGTGCCTATTGTGTGCTTGCACCCGGCGGGCGTATCATCATTCGTGACGGTATTATGACCGAACCAGTAGAGCAGCGCAGACGAATTCGATTCTTGGAGCCGGATGGAATGGAATGGCTGATGCGGTATGCGCAAGATTTTGCGGGCCGCCACATTGAAATAGAGCGTGTGGGGGAGCATGAGGCTGTTTTGCCAGTAAACGATGCGATGGAATTTCTATATACCTATACATGGGGGGCGGAAGCCTATGTGCATGAAGTGCAGGAGCAGTTTGGTTATTTTACCCCGTCACAGTATGAAGAGCGTATTCGTAACACACTTGGACCACAAGCGATTATCAGGGTGAGCCGCCACTATTTACAGGAGGGCTATGCCGAGGCGCTGTCCAGCCGTGTTGAGTTCATGGATGAGCAGGGCCAGCGGGTTCCTTTGCCAGACAGCACCTGTCTGATCGTGATTGAGAAGCCAAATGATAGGGCTGGAATTGCTGAATGATTTTTAATTTGAACAAGAGAATGCCTTCTGATTTGTGCCAAGCACGATTAGAAGGCATTTTTTAGAAAGCTAGTGGAGGTGTGTTCATGTATGTCCTCGCAGGTGGAAATATCCGGGTATGACCCGCAGTGGGCTGAAGAGTATATGCGAGAGAAAAGGAAAATTGTAGAGGCTCTCAGAGATGTATGTGTTGGCATAGAGCATATCGGTAGTACGTCCGTTCCCGATCTGGGAGCCAAGGCTATTATTGATATTATGGTTGGAGTGGAAGAGTTGGCAAGTCTTCAATCCGAACATCGAGAGCGTCTACAGGGTATTCAATATGAATATGTACATAAGCCTGATTTTCCAGAGAGAGCTTTCTTTCGCCGTGGAGAATGGGGAACTGCTTTTTATTCAAACCTTTGGGGAAATGCCGGAAAACCCCGATTTTCCCATTCCCGCAGAGGTCAAGGAACGTGTGGGACATGCTACCCTTAAAGTGGGTGAGACAGAGCTCATGTTTTCTGATACCTTTCCCGGATCACCGTTTAGCAGTGGGAATCAGGTGAGCATCTGTATTACAACCGATAGTGTGGAGCAAGCTCAAAAAATGTTTGATGCTCTACAGCAAGGAGGACAGGTGGGAATGCCTTTGCAGGAAACCCATTTTAGTCCAGCTTATGGGAATGTAACAGACAAGTTTGGTGTCACCTTTCAAATGTTCACAGAGGCTCGGTCTTAAGAAATGGAAAACGGCTTGATTCCGCTACTTTAGCGATCTGGCCGTTTTTTTGCGTGTATGTCCTCGTCTGAAGAATAAATATACATACAGCATGGGGAGTGATATCTTTTTTACCCTGCTTGCCGTTTAGTAGATTAGGTTTATTTACTGCATGCTTAGACGCTTGTTGAAATAGAAACAAAAATATATTATATTATGTTGTTAATGCACCAACGGGTGGGAGGACAGGCCATGAGCAAAGAAGAACAGGTCATAATGGGTTTCAGGGACTTATATAACAAGATGGTGTGGCTTAATAAGGATAAGATGGAAGACAGTCTTAAGGGTTATAAGTCTTCTGAAGTCCATTGCATCGAATACATTGAAAGAAATATAGATTCCAACGTGACAAAACTTGCGGAGTCCCTTTATATGACTAGCGGTGCCATAAGTAAAATAACTAAGAAGCTCATAAAAAAAGGCATTATCGAAAGCTACCAGAAGCCGGATAACAAGAAAGAAATCTATTTTCGGCTTACGGAGCAAGGGAAAGTAATTTATAAAATCCATCAGGACCTTCATAAAGAGTTTCAAGAGCGAGATAAAGCCGTGTTTGAACAGGTAACCGAGGAACAATTTGATAGTATGCTTAGCTTCGTGGAAAAGTATAATAGGCATTTGGATGCAGAAATAAAGAAACAGGGTATAGATATTAAGTCGGAATAAATCTGAATAATGAAAATCAAATCACAGGCAGCCAGGCTCTATTGAGAACAGGCTGCCTTTTTTTTCTATTATTTTGTTGCCGAGGAAGCAAAATTGTGATACGATATTTTTGCTTCCAAGGAAATAAAAACATAGCTTTTGAGGGGAGAATTTAATGTTCAAATTTAGATCACACAATGAACAGAACACAGAACAAACCGTAGATAAACACGCTTTAATATTCGGTCTTATCTCTGTGTTTCTTTGCGGAATAGGCTTCAGTATCATAGCACCTGTCGTCCCATTCTTAGTACAGCCTTATATAAGCAATCCGGGAGAACAAGCTATCGTTGTCACGCTGCTGACCTCTGTTTATGCCTTCTGCGTGTTTTTTGCGGCCCCCGTGCTTGGAGCTCTGAGTGACAAATATGGCCGTCGTCCATTGCTCTTAATATGCCTTTTGGGTTCCGCAATCGGGTACTTGGTTTTTGGCATGGGAGGAGCTCTATGGGTACTATTTGCGGGACGCATAATAGAGGGTATAACAGGTGGGAGCATAAGCACGATCTTCGCCTATTTTGCAGACATCATTCCTCCAGAACAGAGAACCAAATACTTTGGATGGGTGAGTGCGGTTGTAGGTGTAGGCACTGTCATTGGCCCAACTGTAAGCGGATTACTCGCCAAGTTTGGTTATTCTATACCCATGTATTTTGGAGCAATCATAACTTTAGTGAATGTTATATATGGGTTCTTTTTTATGCCTGAGAGCCTTGATAAGAAACATAGACTGAAAGAAATTACTTTTGTAAGACTTAATCCATTCATACAGCTTGCAAACCTGCTTTCCATGAAAAACTTAAACAGGCTACTTATTTCGGCGTTCTTACTTTGGATACCCAACGGATCTTTACAGGCCGTTTTTTCACAATTTACAATGGATACTTTTAGTTGGAAGCCTGCACTAATCGGACTTATGTTCTCAATTATGGGTGTCCAAGACATTATCTCACAAGGTTTCATCATGCCAAAGCTTTTGAGAAAACTTAGTGATAAACAGATAGCCATTCTTGGAATGGTTTCGGAGATTATAGGCTATAGTCTTATTGCAGCATCGGCTTTGTTCTCATTCTATCCTCTTTTTATCGCTGGAATGTTTATATTTGGTTTTGGTGATTCAGTCTTTGGGCCTTCATTCAATGGGATGCTCTCCAAGTCTGTTGATTCTAGTGAACAAGGAAGGATTCAAGGAGGTAGTCAATCTATTCAGGCTTTAGCAAGAATGATGGGGCCTATCATTGGAGGTCAAATCTATGTATCACTTGGTCATGCCGCACCCGCTTTTATGGGTATAATCCTTATAGCAGCGGCAATACCAGTTTTATATAAGCGAACGCAAGTAAATAAGGATTTTGCAAAAATCCCATAAGCGACTTCCAATGAATAAGATATAGATCGAAATGGTTTAGTTCGTCTATATCTTGCACTTCGGAGCGACTGGAATCGAATTTTGCAAAATCCTAAAATATGTATACTATCTACTTTGTTTACAGTCTGAGCCATCCGCATGCGGACGGCTCTTCATAGTATCACCTTGCTAAATTAATTTCACGTATTTGTACTTACACGCCAAAATTAAAATCATCATCTGTCAGCGGCTCTACATTCATCGCCCGCACATAGCCGTTTCCTTTTTTAGAAAAGAAATCATGTTGCTTAGTGTGAGTGCTGATGCCGTTGAATACAATGGGATTAACTTCCTCTTCTTCAAACAGTGGATCAAAGCCCAAGTTCATCATGGCCTTGTTGGCGTTGTAGCGCAAAAAGACTTTCACATCGTCTACGAGTCCAATAGGCGTGTAAATTTGCTCGGTGTATTGTTCCTCATTATTGTGCAAGTAGCGCAACAAGCCTACCAGCGTCTGGTAAAGATCACGTTGTTCTTCCTCATCCAATTCTGCATAAATCTCCTGTGCCAGTACACCTACGTACACACCGTGAATACTTTCGTCCCGTAGGATCAAATCGATAATTTCTCCACTGCATGTTAACTTGCCCTGGCCCGCCAGATAAAGAGGGTAGAAGAAGCCGCTATAAAATAAATAGCTTTCTAACAGCACCGACGCTGCCATCGCGAGATACAGGTCTTTCGGTGTGTGGATATTCATATAATACTGACGAATGGTTTCTGCCTTGGTTTGGAGATGTGGATTTTCTTCCACCCAGCGGAATACACCGTCAATTTCTTCGGTCGAAGCTAGCGTTGTAAAGATGCTACTGTACGACTTGGCATGAATTTGTTCCATCATCGCCATAAAGCTTAGTACGGCTTTGCGTTGCAGTCCGTCCACATGCTCCATAATTTGCGGCATACCCACGCCGCCTTGAATGGTATCCAGTAGCGTCAATCCGCCCAGCACCTTCATGTAGGCTTCTTTTTCGATATCACTGAGGGTTACCCAGGACATTTTATCGTCAGACAACGGGATTTCATCATCCGTCCAAAATTGCATAATGTTCTGGTTCCAGAACATCAGTGTGAAATCATCGTCCGAGCGATTCCAGTTTACAGCTTGTATACCTGTCATTGTTAGCATTCTCCCTTCAGCTTGCGAGATTCCCTGGAAACACACATTGAAATAGTGCAGGCGAATCATCGTATGCTTGACATACGGAAGCTGTATCCGCGAGGGTCTGTCCAGTCCCGTAAAGGTCTGAACCACACGCTGGATACAGCTTCTAATGCAAAGCATCTATATCTATTCAAAATCTAATTTTTATACTACAGCTTGTTACCATTTATGCTTTAGATGGAGCAGGTAAGGCACTCTTCCACAGACAGCTTTTTGGTGCGTGTGTAGTATAACGATTTAAGTCCTTTGTGTGCAGCGTACAGATAGCAACGTGCTAACTGACGCGTAGTCACGTCACTGTTCACATGAAGCACGGTCGAAATTCCTTGGTCCACGTGCGGCTGGATTTCTGCAATCAGATCAAGCACTTTGAACTGGTCCATTTGATAAGCAGATTTATAGAAGAACACGTTATCCTTTTGCAAATAAGGCATTGGATAGTAGGTCGTCGAATTGGCATAGGTACGGGTTTCAATCTGCTCAACAATCGGCATGACGCTGGATGTTGCATTTTGAATGTACGAAATGCTAGCAGTCGGCGCAATCGCCATCCGATAGGCGTGGTACAGACCATTTTTCATCACATCTGCTTTTAATTTGTCCCAGTCCGCTGAAGTCGGAACATAGATGTCTTTGAACAACTCTTGTACACGTGCAGTTGTTGGTCGATAATCTGTGTTCAGGTATCGGTCAAAATATACGCCTGTCGCATAATCCGATTCCTCAAATCCATAAAAGCTTTGTCCAGCTGCTTTCGCGATTTCCATACTTTTTTCGATGGAATGATAGTTCATCGTCATGAAGAAGGTACGGACAAAGTCCTTCGCTTCATTGCTTTCATACGCAATTTTGTTCTTGGCAAGATAGCCGTGCAGATTCATAACACCCAGTCCGACGGAGTGCATTTCACGGTTTGCTTTCGCAACACCCGGTGCATTAGCTACTTGGGTCATATCGCTGACCGAGGTGAGAGCAATCATACCCTCGTGAACGGATTCGCGGATTTTGCCATGTTCCATCACATTTACAATGTTCAGAGAAGCTAGATTACAGCTCACGTCCCGGCGGATGGTATCCTGTTGGCCGTAATCTGTAATTTCGGAAGTTTCCTGCAACTGGAAGATTTCCGTGCATAGGTTCGACATCTTGACTTGACCCACGTTTTTAAGAGCATGTGCCTGGTTCGCGTTACTTTTGTTCATGATATATGGATAACCAGACTCCAACTGAATCATGGCAATTTTCGTCAGCATGTCACGTGCGCTCATCGCTATTTTTTTCTTCACCCGATCGTCAGCGAGCAACGTGTCGTACATTTCATCCAAATCCATGTCGTCCAGATGCGTTCCATAGGTTTTGAACACACTGTAAGGAGCAAATACATGCAGCGGTTCATTATCTTGAGCCAGCTTGTAAAAGCGGTTTGGCACCAGCAATCCAATAGAAAGTGTCTTGAGACGTACTCTTTCGTCAGCATTGATCTTTTTGCTATCCAGGAACTCAAGCACGTCCCATCCGAAAATGTTGTAATAGGCTGCCCCAGAGCCTTTACGTTGCCCCATTTGATCTGCATAGGAGAAACCGTCTTCCATCAGCTTCAGCACAGGCATAATGCCTTTTGCTGCGCCTTCTACGCCTTTAATCGCTTCGCCGCGTGCCCGCAGTTTCGACAGGTTGACCGCAACACCGCCCCCGATTTTGGACAACTGCATGCAGGTGTTCAGCACATAGTTGATTGAGTTCAGGGAGTCGTCCATTTCGAGCAGGAAGCAGGATACCAATTCCCCACGGCGGCTTTTGCCTGCATTCAGGAAGGTTGGTGTTGCTGGCTGGAGGCGTTGCTCCATCATCGAGCGGGACAACAGGCGTGCCGTATCGGCGTTACCGCGTCCTAAATGCAGCGCGACAGCAGCAACCCGGTCAGGGTAATGTTCCAGATAGACTTTCCGGTCGTTACTCTTCATTGCATAGTCGGTGTAAAACTTGGATGCTGCCATATAGGAAGGAAATTTAAAATTATAGCTATGAGTGATATGGAAAATATCATTAATTTCGTCAGCCGTGTAGCTGTTATAGAAATTTTCGTAATAATCATTCTCAATCATATACAGCACTTGAGCGGCTGTGTCAGCAAACTTCAAACTCCGTTCCTGAACTTCCTTCATAAACTCTGCTACAGCCTCTTGGTCTTTTTCCAATTGGAAAAAGCCGTCTGTATCGCGTTTCATCAACATGTTGTTCAATTCAATATGCCGCAACTCGGCTCACCTCCTGTTTAAAACGCTCTACATCTCCGAACGTTCCAGATAATTCAAATTTACTAATCACGGGGACATTATAATGATCGGCAATCAAATCCGCACTTTTGGCAAATTTCTCACCCCAGTTACGGTTGCCGCTTGCAGCTACACCAACAAGGTTTTGAGCATTCTTTTTCAAAAAGGAAGATACCCTCTCAGGTATCTGCCCAAACCCAGTTGTATATGTAATAAGTACGTAAGGTTCTTCTATGGTCATTTGCTCCTCGATCTGAACCGCTGGAAGCTTGAGCTTGTTTATAAATCTTTTTACATTGCCGGTTTTCGAATCATATGCAATCAGCATGGTATGCAACCTCCTTAAACAATTAACGAAAAAAGAAAACGCATTGCCTGGGATCTATTATAGATGGAATCCCTTGCTGGCTGCGCCATTTAAGATTTTGACTCTATATTTACATGTATTTTCATACCTGTATCTTCAAGATATCGGGCATAAATACGTTTTTTACACTATATTTAGAGTACATTCTCTATTTTATATCTATATATAGTTTTGTCAATCGGTCTAGAGGGGATCAGCGGACCCAGATCGGGTATAAGTCCAAGCGGGGTACGGAAAAGAGCGAAAGAACTTTTTTTTCGTAAGTATGTTAAAAAAGTATTGGAGTTTTTGAGGGTGAAGATGTACGATTTGTCAATGGGCAATAGAATGGAAAATTTACATTTTACTGTAGAAAGGATGAAGCAGATGGGAAATGATTTTATGGAATTTCAATCGTTTAATATGATCTTTTTTATCGTATTTGGACTCATTGCTATTGTAATGATTATGGGAATTGTCAAAACGATAGGAGCGGGCCTGTCCAATCAAGCAGCCGAACGGATACAACGTTCATGTAAGGTTGTGGATAAACGGACGAGAGTACGTGGGGGATCAGGCGATTTTTCAGCTTCGACATATTATTATATCACCTTTGAGTTTGACGGGGGGTGAGCGTATGGAGCTGGAGGTGAAGGATACGGACTTTGGTATGATTGTGATCGGGGATCGTGGGGAGCTTCATTATAAAGGTACACGTTTTCTGGAGTTTGTAAGAGTAATGGAAGCATAAAGGTGTTGGCGGGGAGTTAGTATTGCCAAAACAAATACATAGTTGGAGGGAAGATTACGATGCCGCATATCATTGGAAAACGAATTGTATTGAGAGAATACCGTCAAGAAGATGTACCAGCTATCCGAAAATGGGTCAATGACCCGGAAATCACACGTGGTTTAAGCGACGTGTTTATCTACCCGCATTCACAGGTGAATAGCGAATCCTTTGTGCAGATGATGATTGACGGCAACCCCGAGATCAAAGGTTTTGTCATTGCGCATAAAGACACACTGGACTATATCGGACAACTGGATTTATTCAAAATCAGCTGGGTAAATCGGCACGCCACCCTTGGTGTTGTGATCGGGCGTGACGGTGACTTGGGCAAAGGCTACGGACGGGAAGCGATCCGGCTGTTACAAAAATTTGCATTTCATACGCTGAATCTGCATCGGCTGGAGCTGGAGGTCTATGCGTTCAATGAACGTGCACACCGTTGCTATTTGGCATGCGGCTTCAAGGAGGAAGGGCGGCTACGGGAAAAGCTATTCAGGGAAGGGCAATACTATGACATTATTCAGATGGGGATTTTGCGAAGCGAATACGAGGCTGCAGAGCAAGCGACGGAATCCTAAGAGTGCAATCTCATAAGCTATTTTACTCCGTCAGCTTTCTTCAATTTTTTATGAGTGAAATCACGGGGACTACGCTCATCCTTTTTCTATTAGCTAAAGGACTTTCTTTGCAGAGTGCGAACTTCTTACTAGTTGTATTCTTTGTAAGTATTTTTTTGTTTGAGATACCCACAGGGGCTATTACAGATAAGTATGTAGAAGGGCTGAACAGCATTGTCTGTCAGCCCTATAATATTTCATTAAAAGACAAACCCTATTTTTCGCCGTACCACAGTTTCAGGCGATTTTGGATTAGGCCAGTGTAGATTTCTTCAGCTTTTGGCACACCCGCCTGATCCAGCTCTTGGAGCATGCGGTCATACACAGCGTCGAACTGATCTGGCTTGGCGAGTACGGCCTCAGGAATCCGTTTGCGTACAATGTCTTGCGACTTCTGATAAATAACATTATAATTTGTATTGGTCGGAACAGGCATGTTATAGGCAGCACCCCACTCTTTTACCGGAAAATCCTTTTCGTTCGGGAACAGGTCTTTCCACGTCTGGGCTTTGTATGCCTGAAGGGACTCTTTTTCGGCTTGACTATAATTTTCGGTAATCATCTCCGGATAATTGGTTGTGTAATAGTTGCCAGAAGGGTCCTTTACGCTATCGCCGTAATGTGGCCCCCATATCCAGTACAAACCGATACCTGACTCTCTGCTAAAAGAAGCATTATCGGTGTTTTTACGTTGTTGCACATCCGCCGGAATGACTCGTTTGCCGTTCTCTACGTTGTAATGCTGGCCTTCAATTCCCCAATTGCGTAAAATTTGTCCTTCGTCGGAGGCCAGAAAATCCAGAAATTTGATAGCTCGCACCGGATTTTCACATGAGGTTGTAATTCCGATCCCGGATGCGGTATCGAAGCCAATGGGCTGGAGGGAATGATCCTCGTATTTCTCATTTAAAGTGACTGGAAAATGGGCGTAAGTGAATTCATCCTTACCTGCTGCCTTGAGCGCATTTTCGGCATCCTGATAGTTCCATTCCTGATCAATGAGTCCGATGACACGGCCTGCGGCGATTTTGGACTTATACTGATCACTTTTTTGCACAAAAGTATCCTTATCCAACAGTCCTTCATTGTACATATGGTTCAACCAACGGAAATATTCACGTTCTTCTGGGCGCTTGTAGTGAAGAATGGCTTTGTGTGTTTTAGGATCAATATAATATTCGCCATCGTCGGGTCCACCTGTAGCAGTAACAGCCGGGTTAGTCACTGTAATTTGAATTTTCCAGTCTTCGGCATCAAGTGATAGGGGGATGGTTCGCTGGCCATTGGTAGTAGGGTATTTGGCGACATAATCTTTAAGTGCTTTTTCAAAATCTTGAACGGTGCGGATTTTAGGATATCCAAGCTTCTTAAGTGCCTGATGCTGGATTTCGAAGCCGGCTTGTGCATCAAACGCGATGTGATCCACACCCAAATTGGTCGGGATCGTGTAGATGGCTGGATCTTCACTACTATATTTAATACGATTAAAATAGTCTCCATACACTTTCTTAATGTTAGGGCCGTATTTGTCAATGAGGTCGGTTAGGTCAATGAGTGCTCCGGCATCGACCAGCTTGCCAATGTCTGATTTGGGGTACACGAGATCTGGATACTCTCCGCTCGCTGCCATTAAAGCAAACTTTTCCTCGCCTCGGCCATTGACAGCATGTTCAGCATTTAGCGTAACGCCCGTTTTCTTGATAATTTCCTGCCCGACAGCATCCTTCATGTTGTTCCAGTTAGAGCTGGAATCACCGCCAAAGAAAGTAAATGTAATAGGGCTGGTGTCATTAGGATCTTCCTTTTCTGCCTTACTGCTTGTTCCGTTCGCACAGCCCGTTGTAACGAGCAGCAGCAAAGACAGGAGCAGGATGGAGCTCTGACGTACCGACCTGTTCATGAACATTTGCAAATCCCCCTTAATAAGTATGATTTACACAATGTAAGTGCTTTCAATATTAAATTGTAGGAAATAAAAAACCTCACGTCAAGTTATTTATGATTGTTTGTTATGCGGTTTGTTTTTTTATTAAGCAAACATATTTTGGTGGAGGGTGTGGAATTGTACAAATCTATCATTTGATGATCTAAAACAAAGTATGCTACGATGGTACCAGTTTATAGGTACACCCGTGTATTAGAAAGGCTAAGGTAGAAAAAGATTCCGAATAGGGTTGGGTGAGAAGATGCGTGGAAAAGTAACGTTGCAAGAAATTGCGGATGCGGCGGGCGTTTCAAAGTTCGCTGTTTCGCGTGCACTGTCAGGCAAACCCGGTGTAAGTGAAGAGACAAGGGCGGTTCTGGTCAAGCTTGCTGCCCAGATGGGCTATTTTCGCAGTCATCCCAAAATGACAGGGGTAGAGCCTCGGGACACAGATCCCAGAGAATGGTCGGGTACCGTGCTAGTGTTATTTCCGAATATTAGGTACCAGAACAGGGAATCCAGGTACTGGGGGCCTGTATTTGAAGGGATTTCCGAGCGTCTGAACCGTAAGGGTATGGATATGATCACGTTAACGGAGCCCTCGACTGAAGATACGTTTTCTCTACTGAACCCGGAGGCGATTAAAGGGATTATCACAGTAGGAACGATTTCAACTTCGTTGTTGCTGAACATTTATCGGATGGGTATTCCGGTCGTTATGGTAGATCATTGGGATTCTGCATTTTTAAGTGATACGGTGTTTACAGATAATCGCACATGCATGAGTGAATTAATGAAGGACTTGCTGTGCAGGGGCTATACCCGCTTTCAGTTTGTGGGTCATATTGATGACGCTCACAGTTTCTACGAACGCTGGGAAGCTTGTCGTTCCACACTGGAAATGAGCGGAGTAGAATTGCGGCAGAATAAAGCCCTTCTTCACGGAGGAGCGCAGGCGCTTGCTGAGGAAATGGACAAGTTGTCTGAGGACGAACTGCCTGAGGTTTTTGTATGTGCTAATGATGTGACTGCTGCGCAAGTCGTGGATGTGCTGAAAGAAAAGGGGATTGACGTTCCGAGGCGTTGCGGAGTGACCGGGTTTGACGATACGAATGAACAAATGCCGATTTATGCCACGGTGAGAGTGGATAAGGAATTGCTGGGAATGCGTGCAGTGGACCAGTTGTTGTGGCGCATAACGAACCCGGACTCGCCTGTCGAGAAAAAATTGCTACATGCTGAGCTATTCGTACGGGAAGTTCATGCACCCCGGATCAGTCGGGAAAATGATGACCGTGAGCGTTCCATCAGCACAATCACATATAGTTAATGTCCAGGTACGTGTTATGACACCATACACCGTGGAGACGAAGGAGGTCGCTTTTAGCCTGTTTAGGGGCAGAGGGCGACTTTTATTTTGTATTTTGTCATTTGTTCCAAAAAACAATTGACTACTTTGTTAGCTTAATGTTATTTTTGTTATGTTACTGATGAATCCAGATGTTCCCAATCATGCTTATAGGGAGGCTTGTGACGATGGTTAATGTGATAGGGTTGGATGGCTGGAGGTTTAGGGAAGCACAAAGTGATGAGTGGCTCAGCGCGAAAGTGCCGGGTTGTGTGCATACCGATCTTTTACGACATGGCAAAATTCCTGATCCGTTTATCGGTATGAACGAGATGGAGGTACAGTGGATTGATAAGCAGGATTGGGTATATGAAGCCCATTTTGAGATAAATGCAGATCAGCTTCAATGTCAATGTGTAGAGTTGGTGTTGGAAGGTCTGGACACATACGCGGATGTAAAAGTGAATGGTCAATCTGTCTTGTCAGCCAATAATATGTTTCGGGTATGGAGACAAGATGTGAAGGCATTTGTTCAGCAAGGGGGAAATCGGCTGGAAATCAGTTTTCGTTCTCCGATTGCTGAAGATGTACCCAAGCTGGAAAGCTTAGGTTATGGACTCCCTGCACCCAATGATCAGTCCGAGATAGGTGGTTTGTCCGACAAAAAGGTAAGCGTTTTCGCACGTAAGGCTCCCTACCACTATGGTTGGGATTGGGGACCGAGGCTGGTGACGAGCGGTATCTGGAGAGAGGTCCGGATCGAAGCGTGGTCTGGTCTGATCGTGAGAGACTTGTTTATTCGACAGGACGAGGTGAACTCGGTAGGGGCTAAACTCATGGCAGTGGTAGAGATCGAAAATGCAGATGAGATTAGAGATGCCGAGTTGCGTATTTCCGCTGACGGGAAGGTGTGGTCCAAGCCAGTTCGGCTGCTGAAGGGGAAGCAGACGGTGGAGCTGGAGCTGGAGATGAAGAAGCCGAAGCTGTGGTGGTGCCGTGGGCTGGGGGAGCCGCATCTATATACGTTTGTGGCCGAATTGGTGGAACAAGAACAAGGAGCTGTAATCGCGGAAAAATCAGTAAAAACGGGGCTGCGTTCCATCCGTCTTGTACGTGAACGGGATGCAGCAGGAGAGAGCTTTTATTTTGAGCTGAACGGAATTCCAGTGTTTGCAAAAGGGGCTAACCATATTCCGAATGACAGCTTTGTCACTGAAGTTACGATGGAACGATATCGGTATGAAATTGCCAGTGCAGCCGCCTCGAATATGAATATGCTGCGGGTGTGGGGTGGCGGTATTTATGAACAAGACGTATTTTATGAGCTTTGTGATGAATACGGTTTGCTCGTGTGGCAAGATTTTATGTTCGCCTGCAGCATGTACCCAGGGGATGAGGGTTTTATGCACAATGTGGCACAGGAAGCCGAGGACAATATTAAGCGGCTGCGTCATCATCCCTGCATTGCCTTATGGTGCGGCAACAATGAGATCGATTCTGCATGGGCGCATTATGAAGAGAATGGAGGCTGGGGCTGGAAAAAGAACTACACACCTGAGCAACGGGAACGCCTGTGGGATGATTATGAAACGCTCTTTCATCGGATTCTACCGGAGGCGGTACACACCTGGTCTGCGCAGACAGCCTATTGGCCCTCCTCCCCGCTGATTGACCTGACGAGAGATCGGAACCAGCATGCCCATCGGTCTTCAACTGCAGGTGATATTCATTATTGGGGTGTATGGCACGCGTCTGAGCCCTTTGAGAATTATCATGTACATGTGGGCCGTTTTATGAGTGAATATGGTTTTCAGTCCTTTCCTGAATACAAGTCTGTTCGTACTTATGCGGAAGAGAAGGATTTAGAGCTGGAATCTGCGGTGATGCTGGCACATCAGAAGAACGATGCGGGCAATCGTCTGATTAAAGAATATATGGAGCGGTACATGCGAGAACCAAAGGATTTTACAAGTTTTCTTCCCATGAGCCAAATTTTACAGGCAGAAGCAATGAAAGCAGCTATAGAGGCGCATCGTCGTCACATGCCTTATTGCATGGGAACATTATACTGGCAAATGAATGACTGCTGGCCCGTTGCCTCCTGGTCGAGTATGGACTATTTCGGTCGTTGGAAGGCGCTCCAATATACGGCTAAGCGCAGCTTTGCCGATGTGCTGTTGAGTGCAACAGATACAGAACAGGGGAATAAGGCCCTGCATCTGGTCAACGATACACTAGAGCCGATATCAGGAACGCTGCGGCTGACGCTTTTGCATATCCGTAGCAGCCAGGCTATTCGTGAAGAGAACGTTAAGGTAAATCAACCAGCAGGCGGTGCAGGAATTGTACATATACTGCCTATCGACAAATGGCTGAGTGGCCTGAACCGTGCGGAGCATATGCTGGTCGCGTGTCTGACGCAGAATGATGAACAGGTGGCCTCTGGTGAAATTTATTTTGCAGACACAAAAGAAATGGATTTACCGCAGGCAAAAATTGAAGTGACAGAGATTCAGGGAAGCGGGGGCAGCAGATTCATGCTGTGTTCGGATGTACTTGCTAGACACGTGTGGCTATCGGCAGAGCAGGAAGGTATTTTCAGCGACAACCATCTGGATCTGGCTCCTGGTATTCCAAAAACAGTGGAATTTTTGGCTTTGCGCAACGGTGCCTCAGTATTTGAGGCAGCTGCGCCGGGTACATTGACAGTACATTCATTGGTCAATTGGATACAAGGTTAGACAACAGTAAAAGCTTATCCGTCTTTAAGTAGATGATGGATAGGCTTTTTTTGTAATATAAATTTATTTTTTGTGATATGTGGAGCGCTTTCATAATGTTAATATATATAACAAAAGAAGGCTTGGGAGTTAAGTGGTAACAGATCATTTGTAAGAAATCTGTCTATTTAGCAACTAACTGTTGGAATATAAAAAAGCATACGGTTGGTCGAGAACTTGTAAAGGAAATCCGTCAGTTGGGCTTTAGCAGGGTGGAGCTGAACTATAACATTACCCGGGAAATGCTAACGACGATTGAGCCTATGATTGAGCGGGGAGAAATCGGCATATCGAGTGTGCATAATACATTTCCTCATACACCAGATCCGGATTACGGCACGAATTCCGTTCTGCTCGGGTTTGACGTTGAAACCAAGCGACAACGTGCGATAGAGCTGCTGGTGCAATCTGTGGAATATGCGCATCATTATGGAGCAAAAGCGGTAATTGTGCATCCCGGACGCCGGATGGCGAATGGACGGGATTAGTGACGAAATTTATAATGCCGTTAGCGATATTACGCTAATTCATGCTGCCCGAATATTAAAACTACCGGAGCTACGCCTTTACCTGTGAGTGAAGTCTAAAACACAGTAAGCATCTATTTTTCGGGGATGAAGTCCATTCCCGGAGAACGGATGTTTTTTTGTGTTCATTGATGTAGAGGTAGAGCGCTTCCATTGAGCTTGAAGCCATTGTGGTGTACACTGTCCAGAACAGGTGTAAATTGGAACGTCAGGAAGGCAGGACGGTTACAAGGAGGGAAAGACACATATGTATGCCCGTTTAAGATCGTTAAATTATCCACTAAAACTCTATGTTTTTTTAGCACTGGCCTTATGCTCCGTAATCAGTACATTGTGGATCATTAACGTGCGACTGCCCTCAGGGGGCCGCCCTTATCTTTTTATTTGGTGGAATATGATGTTGGCCTGGATTCCTATGCTGTTGACGTTACTGCTTGATGTAATGTACAGCTCGTGGAGGCGGGGAACGAGGACATTTTTACTCTGGGTTATGGGGGCGGCATGGCTTTTCTTTTATCCCAATACACCCTATTTGATCACAGATTTGCTGCATGTATTCGCCAGATATCCATTTCTCGGGGAGCAACGTTTCTGGGGCAATCCGTACTTTTGGAATCATGTACTGGGAATGCTGCTGGTAGCCGTACTTGGCCTGACAATGGGTTTTGTATCGCTCGAATCCGTACGACAGTTGGTACAACGTGCACGTGGTGGGCTTGTTAGTTGGCTGTTTATGCTGGCGGTACTCTTGTTGAGCAGCCTGGGTATTTACATTGGCCGTTTCTTTCGAGGGAACACATGGGATATTGTTTCTGCGCCCTCTCAACTGTATGCACAGGTATCTTCCATATGGGCAGACTCCTTGCAACGTACTCATTTTGTGGAGTTTAGTGGGATGCTATTCGTCATTTTGCTCGTCAGCTATGTATCCACGATGTGCGTAGTCTGGATGGGGAACAACCGCCAGGACGAATGGCGTCGCTGGTGATTTGATTGCAGCTAAGTGGCTGAATATCATCAAAAAATGTAAATCAAAGGAGGAATAGCTACAATGAACGGACAGAATCGATCCGATATCCGCGCTGGTCTTCAGGTGGATATTGTGCTTAAAAAGGATCAGTCTACCGGTAAGCTGACGCGAGGAACGGTGAAAGATATTTTGACCAATTCCCCGCGTCATCCGCATGGAATCAAAGTGCGTTTGGCAGACGGACAGGTTGGGCGTGTCAAACATATCGTAACGAACGAAGGATAGAGCTTTGGGTGAGGAGGAATGAAGATGAATCAGGCAACGGCATGGTCTAAAAATGATCGCTACCCGCTTGTTTTACTTGTATTGCTGGCGCTTGCCCTCATTTGGTCTTTAATTCGCCCGGCGGATTACTTTACATGGGTACTGGAAGTTCTCCCGGCAGTTTTGGGAGCTGTGCTGCTGGCGGCTTTCTACCGTAGATTTCGGTTTACCAATCTGGTATACACCCTAATCTGGCTGCACGCATTGATCCTGATTGTCGGTGGACATTATACCTATGCCGAAATGCCACTGTTCAACTGGATTCGGGATACGTTCGGACTGGAGCGCAATTATTATGATCGACTTGGGCATTTTGTACAAGGTTTTGTACCTGCACTCATTGTCAGGGAAGTGCTGTTGCGTAAAACGGCCTTGGGAAGCGGGAGCTGGCTTACTTTCCTCACGGTTAGTGTGTGTCTTGCGATCAGCGCTGTGTACGAGCTGATTGAGTTTGCTGTAGCCAAGGCAACCGGAACGGCAGCAGAAGCCTTTTTGGGCACACAGGGAGATGTATGGGATACCCAGTGGGATATGCTTCTTGCGTTCATCGGCGCCTTGACCGCAGTGATTTTGTTGAGTGGGGTACATAACAAGCTGCTGAAGCAATTAAGGTATTAGCAGAATTTATTTACCCCGCCATTATCATGCTATCTGAAATTTCGCTGTTTTTGAAGGCTACATTCGCGTCATGGGACGGCTGTCGAGGTGTAGGGTTGCTGCGTCCATGTAGCTGTCCAGTAGCCGTTCAAAAATACGGTCCCATGTCTGCTCCAGGCTGTAGGCTCTACCAGCTCTGGACATAGCATCACGAAGTGAGGCATCCTCGTACAACAGCTGTACAGCTTTGGCAAAGGCAGCGGCGTCCCCAGCAGGACACAATAGCCCTGTATTTCCATGGATTAGATTATCTTTTACCCCGCCTTCATTGGCACCGACCACAGGTGTACCGCTCGCCATAGCCTCCAGTACAACATTGCCGAAGGTTTCCGTGGTGGAAGGGAAGAGAAATACGTCGGCTGCGGCGTAGAGTTCAGCTAATTCCGGCCCTTTCACAAAACCAAGCCAGTGGACTGCATGCTCTGGCACCCCTAGATCCGCTGCAGTTTTGACCTTATACAATGGACCATCTCCTGCAATGACCAGCACAGAGGCTGCGCGGACGTCGTCGGGTAACTGGAGATAGGAATCCAGTAACGTGTCTATCCCCTTTTCCGGTGCAACCCTGCCTACATACAAAATAACAAATGCATCTGCATGAACGCCCCATTTCTTCCAAACTGCATTCCGGTCCACCTTTGGTTGAAATCGGTTAGTATCAATGCCTCTACTCCAGATTTCGAGCTGTCCCATTCCTTTATTGTGCAACAATTCCATGGTTGATTGAGAAGGGACATATACCCTTTCGCAATGTCTGTGAAACCAGAGCATGTATTTCCATAACGCAGGTTCAAGCCAGCGAAGCTTGTAATATTCGAGGTATTTATCAAAGTGGGTGTGATATGAGGCGACGAGTGGAATATGGTGTTTGGCTGCGTAGCTTGTTCCATACAGGCCAAGGTTAAATGGAGTAGCGACATGAATCAGATGTGGGGAAAAGGCTGACAGACGCTCGTTGATCTGTTTGGCGTTGGGGATCGCAAGTCTGCATTCACGGTACAATAAAAAGGGAATACTCCGAAATCGCTCTACACCCGGCCCAGAGGGCAGATGATGGTCTGCCTCCGGTGCGAAGACGAGCGTAGATACTCCATGTGTCTCCAGATAGCCAATCCATCGTTCCAGGGTCAGAGCAGCGCCATTCACGTCAGGCGTATACGTGTCCGTAAATAATGCAACTCGAAGCATGCCTTCATTCCTCCTCCGCCATTCTCATTTATCCTATGACGTTCCAGGGGAGTCCGCTTGGAGGCTCCGGCTTTTATTGTGTCATGATTTTGTTTACGGGCTTGCCGGGTTTTGTAAAAGCTGGCCCGCGGACGGGCGCTTTTCTCGGAACATTCTGTAATAGACGAGGGAGGACAAAATATAGAAAACACCTGTCATGCTAAATGTGATGGCATAGCCCCAGTAGTTGCCATATGTTGTAACCAAATAGGCTTGTACAGGTCCCATACCTGCGGTGCCTAGCATCCAGGTCGTCTGGAGAATGGAGTTGGCAATGCCGCGATTTTTATCTGACACACGTTCGACGAGAATGGCGGTTTGCAGCGGATTGGCTGCATTCATTAGCGCTTGCCTGAATAGAAAGCTGATGGAAGCGATCCATAGCACGTTCGTAAAGCCTGTAATGAGAAGGAACGGTAGCGAAAGCAGTTGGAAGCCAACTACAGCTCTGACCAGTCCAATCCGGCTGCCGAGGGTAGGCCCGATCAACATGGAGAGGATGGTCATGAGCTGGCCGAGTGCAATCAGTAAACTCATTGCGCTGAGCGATACGGAGAAGCGGTTCGTAAAATACAAATTAAGATACGGGATGACCAGACCTGAACCTAACCCAAGAAAAAACTGGGCAAGAACAAATTGTCCAATAACCCGGCGATCAGAAGCAGCAGCAGGCGTCTCCAAGGCAGGGATATCGGATGTACTGTGCGGTGTATGTACTTGTTCTGTTTGAGGTGAAGATTCGGCAGGAGCTGGTGCTTCTAAGGTTGCCGTAGTTTTTGTGATGAACAATAGAGGAATAAAGGCGATCAATGTTGCCATTCCTCCAAGGAACAGAGCAACCCGTAGACTGGATAGCGGTGTGATTCCCCACGTCTGCAGCCCATCTGCGAGTACGCCACCCCCGAAGCTACCCAGAACTTGAGCTGCCAGTACAAGAGCAGAGTAATAGCTGAATATTTTTAAGCGCTGGGATTTACTAATGCTTTCCGCTAAAAAAGGCACAGCCAGCACCTGAATAAAGGCGGCGAATACACCTGAGATTACGGCAAATACCAACATGCTTCCGCTGGTATCTGTAAAGGTACGGGCGAGAAAGGCCAGGCCGCTGAATAATGCGCCGATGACCAGCATATTTTTCCGGCTCGTCCGATCCCCCAAAAATCCGACCGGAATGAACAGCAACGCCGTCGCCAGCGCCTGCATGCTGACCACCCGGCCGTTCATATCATCATCAAAGCCAAGCCCTTGGATATACAGGTTATACAGTACAGAAAACATTCCTGTGCCCATCTGGTACAACAGATTGGCCATAAAAAACAATCGGATATTACGCGGCCACTTTCGGGGCTCTTCTAACATTTTGCTAATCCATGGCACGATGAGTTCCTCCTGTGACGTGTTGCAAATAAGTTAATACTGTTGATATGTATTCTAGCAGGAACTGTACATTTCATAAATATTCCTGATCTCCGATTGTTTTGGGTAATAATAAAGCATGGACTTTACATTGAATTTTCATTATAGTAATTCGGTATGAATAAATTTGAAAGGTAAGCAGGAGGGATGGCTTTGGCTTTTGGAGCACGGGTGTTAAAAACGGGAATCGCAGTGACGCTCGCCCTTTTTCTGAGCACGCTTTTGAACACCCATTCGCCTGTGGGGGCAGCGATAGCCGCTATTTTTGCCATGCAACCGTCGATATATAGGTCGTGGCGTTATTTTCTGGATCAACTCCAAACAAGCACACTCGGTGCAATCATGGCGTTGCTGGGCGGAATGGTATTTTCGAATGAGCCGATTGCAGTTGGACTGGTATGTGTATTGGTACTTATGATATGTCTGAAAATAAATATGGCTGATACGGTTGGATTGACACTCGTGACCGTTGTTTCTGTAATGGAAGCCTCAGGGGACTGGAAATTTGCGGTGACCCGCTTTGCGCTCACTTTGATTGGGATTGTGTCTGCTTTTGTCATCAATGTTAGTGTTTTTCCCCCGAAACCGAAAAGGCAGTTTATTAATCAGATTCAAAATGTATTTAACAGCATGTCCTTGCTGCTGCGTACTGCCATTTCCGATGAGATTAAGGAGTCTGTCTTTAAAGAGGAAAAAGGAAATCTGGAGGGAGCCATTAAATCGCTGTCGGACAAATATCATTTGTTCGAGGAAGAGCAGAAGAAGCTCAAGCGCTCCAAGTTTAGTCAAACGAGACAAATGGTAGTATACAAACAAATGCTCGGAAGTTTACACAAAGGATATGAGGTACTGGATGCAGTGGAAAGACACTACTTCCAGTCTTTACGGCCAAAAGGAACGGATGCTTTTTTTGACAGTCATCTGGAGCTGCTGATTCGTTTTCACGAGCATGCTCTACTGAAATTCGAAGATAAGCTAAAGCCGAATGAGGACGAAAGTGAATTGTTTCAGCAAGCCAACGGCGAATTTATGAAGCATGCGATTACACGTTTTGACCATTGTCAGGAAGGAATGCTGCGGCTGTCCATTGTGGCTGCGGCGATGTACGACTATGGTCATCAGCTGGAGAGGTTGAGCAGACTGGCCGATCATATTCATCCTGTAGAAGAGAGCAGATAGGCGAATTTCCTAAAGAAAAGCGACCGCATTCATCAATCAGATGGACGGTCGCTTTTTTATGTAATGAATTCAAGTATGTAAGAACAGGTTAATAGATGGTTGCCAGAACGCACAAAAAAAGCCCGCTGGTTGCGAACAGGGACTGAACTTGCTACAATAGAGGATGCTCTGTTTTATGGTGAAACCATAAGCGTAAGTTGTGAACTACACTTCTTGTTACATTATAGCATGCTTCAAAGGATTAGTCAATTTTCCCGGATCAGGGGGATGCCGCGAGTATGCCCGGGTCCATAATAGAGCATAGTTTGTACGCAAGGGAGCCCTGCATGGAGCAGGAGGAAACGGAACAGGAGCGATGCCAGTGACTACTGAACAGCAATGGAATGAAGAACAACGAAGAGTAGAAGATGTGACCGCAGTGATTAGCGGGCGTATTCGGAAGCTAGAGACAGAGGTTGGTTCTGTGCGCGGAGATGTCGTCGATATGCGTAAAGACTTCTGGGATGAGGTAACGATCAATTTCAGTGAGGCGGACGATGTGGGCGAGACGTCCACCAGTTTGCGTCAGCAGTCCGAGATTTTGTCTGAGCGGGAACGAAGACACAAGCATTCCACAGAGGCGTTAGGTCGTTTGAAAAAGTTGCTTGATTCACCGTATTTTGCACGAATTGATTTTGCTGAGGAAGGGCAGACTGCGGAACGTGTTTATCTGGGGATTGCCTCCCTACTGGATAATCAAGATGAGGAATTTCTGATCTACGACTGGCGCGCGCCTATTTCCAATCTTTATTACGATAACATGCCGGGGCCCGCCTCATATAAGACCCCGGCCGGGGAGATGGAAGGGGAACTCACGCTTAAGCGCCAATTCTCGATCCGTGATGGACAGATCCGGTTTATGTTCGATACAGGAGTGACGATTGGAGACGAACTTCTTCAAGCAGTATTGAGCCGCAGCTCGGATGCTCAAATGAAAAGTATAGTCGCTACTATCCAAAGGGAGCAAAATCGCATCATCCGTGATGATCGAAGCCGGATGCTCATTGTTCAGGGGGCGGCAGGAAGTGGCAAAACCTCTGCTGCGCTTCAGAGAGTAGCGTATTTGCTGTATAAGTACCGGGATCGCTTACGAGCGGATCAGGTCGTGCTATTTTCGCCTAACCCGATGTTTAACAGTTATGTATCGACAGTATTGCCTGAATTAGGTGAGGAAAATATGCTTCAGGCCACGTTTCAGGAATATTTGGAGCGGCGTTTGGGCCGGGAGTTTCAGTTAGAAGATCCATTTGAACAGCTGGAATATGTGCTTTCAGCGTCGTTACAGCCTGGGTATGAAGCTAGGATGGAGGGTATCCGCTTTAAGTCGTCCAAGACGTTCTTACATGTGATTACAAGCTACAAGACGTATTTGGAACAGGAGGGAATGCGTTTTAAACCCATCCGTTTTCAGGGACGTGAGGTGGTTTCAGTAGAGCAAATGGCACGCAAGTTTTATGAATTCGACTCTACGGTGCGGCTGGCGAATCGATTGGAACTGCTACGGGATTGGATGCTCAAAGAGCTGGCCCGCTTTGGTAAGGAAGAATGCTCCGCCCCATGGGTGGATCAACAGATGGATCTGATGGAGCCGGAGGATTATCAGCGTGCCTATAACCGTATGCGCCGTAAATCCAAGAATAAGGGCGATACCTTCGACGATTTTACGCGTGAAAGAGAAATATTGGCGCGTATGGTGGTCAGTGACCGCTTAAAGCCCCTGCGCAAATGGATTAAGGCGCTTCGCTTCGTAGATACGACCCGGCTCTACAGCGAGCTGTTTATGAATGAGGCATTGTTGAGCCAACTGGCGAATCATGCAGAGCTGCCCGTCAGCTGGGGTGAAATTAGTCGACAAACTCTGGAACGAATTCGGGCTGGGGAGTTAGCGTATGAGGATGTGACACCCTTTTTATATTTGCGTGAGCTGATGCTGGGCTTTCGTTCCAATAGCAACATCCGTCACGTGTTTATTGATGAGGCACAGGACTATTCCCCATTCCAGCTGGCGTTCTTCAAGCGTCTATTTCCACAGGCTAAAATGACGGCACTGGGTGATTTTAATCAGGCCATCTATGCCCATGCTTCGGTGCTTCAGGATGCAGAGCCATTGTATGAGTTGTATGGTGCAGATCAGACCGAGATGATTTCCCTGACACGCAGCTATCGCTCAACACAGGAGATTGTGGAATTTACCCGGGGCATGGTCCCTGGGGGAGAGCACATTGTACCGTTTAACCGTAAGGGTGAGAAACCTCTTGTAACCGAGGTGCGTTCGCTTGAAAAGTTGCATCAATTGATAGTTGGGAATGTCACAGAATTGTTGGCAGAAGGCTATGAATCCATCGCGGTGATCTGTAAAAATGCTGACGAAAGCGCGGCAGCCTACGAAGCGCTGGAAGGACAGCTGTCAGTGAAGCCAAAATTAATTAAGAAAACAACTCCTGCTTTTGAAAAGGGGATTCATATCATTCCGGCCTACCTGGCAAAAGGCGTGGAATTCGATGCGGTCCTGATTTATGACGGATCAGCGAAACAATACCAGCGTGAGAGTGAGCGTAAGCTGTTCTACACCGCCTGTACGCGAGCGATGCATCTGCTGCATATTTATAGCATAGGGGAGATTACGCCATTCGTGAGTTTACGGGATTCGGATACGTATACTCTCAAAATGGAAGAAAGTGATCGTGTTCTATAGAGAGGACATTGGCAATCAGCCGGGGACAAATGCCTTAGAAACCCATGCGATGCCTGAATAGATGTAGAGTTGGCTGGCATTATGGAGCGTATTCCAGTAACATAAGCAAATAAGCAAAACAGGTAAGAAGCATAAACGGAGGTTACAAACGTAATGGACATGAAGAGTGTATTTCAACGCCCACCGCTGGCGGACTGTGTACCCGAGTTGGTAGCTACAGCTAGAGGAGAGCGCAAGGCATCGCTGGTGATCCGCGGAGGAACACTGGTCAATGTGGTATCGGGCGAGTTGCTGCCGGGCATGTCTATTGCTGTGCAAGGTTCTCGTATCGCTTACGTCGGTAGGGACGTCAGTCATACGATTGGAGAGGACACCATAATCATTGAAGCGGAAGGCCGCTATATGGCACCGGGGTTACTGGACGGACATTGTCACATCGAAAGCACGCAGCTGACCGTAACGGAGTTCGCTAAGGCTGTACTGCCACTGGGAGTGACGGGTGGTTTTTTTGACCCGCATGAAATTTCCAATGTACTGGGTCTAAAAGGGCTTCGTCTGATGCTGGATGAAGCACGTACGACACCGCTGGCTGCTTACATGCAGGTGGCTTCTTGCGTCCCATCCACAGGTCCGGAGCTGGAAACGACGGGTGCCTCCTTCGGCCCGGCGGAAGTCGCAGAGGCGTTAAGCTGGGGCCCGGATATGATCGGGCTGGGCGAAGTCATGAATTTCCCTGGTGTCGTCTATGGAGACGATGTGATGATCGGGGAAATTCAGGCCACGCTGCGCGCGGGCAAGGTGGCGGATGGCCATTTTACATGGGCCTCCGATGATTGGCGGCTGCCGGTCTATGCAGCCGCGGGAATTACGGGCGACCACGAGTGTGTCACGCCCGAGGATGTAGCCGAGCGTATCCGGCTCGGCATGTATGCCAAGATGCGGCAAGGCTCCGCATGGCATGATGTGGCCGAGACGATCCGAGCCAGCACGGAAATGGGTCTCGACACGCGCCGCATGATGCTGGTAACGGATGACCGCAGCGCAGAATCCTTGCTCCATGAAGGGCAAATGGATTTCGTCGTGCGTCATGCCATTGCACAGGGCGTCAAGCCCGTAACCGCGTTTCAGATGGCCACGCTGAATACGGCAGAGCGCTTCGGCGTGGCACGGGATATCGGAGCGATCATTCCGGGTGCGATTGCCGACATTATTTTGCTTGATGGCCGATTGGCCGAAGTGAATGTGACGGCTACCATCGCAGCGGGCCAGCTGGTGGCCGAGCACGGTCAAATGGTCGCCGATTGGGACGGCTTCGTTTATCCTGCGGAAGTGATGGACACCGTCCATCTGGGGCGAGAGCTGAGTGCTGCAGATTTCCGCATTGCGGCTCCAGTACAGGAGGGGGATGTACCTGTACGGGTGATTCGTGTTACGGAAAATCACGTGGACACGAAGGAAGTGCGGATGACCGTTCCGGTCCGTAATGGAGAAGTCACGGCAGATCCTGCACAGGATTTGTGCAAAATAGCCGTTTTCGAGCGCCATCATGCCAGTGGCAGTCACGCGGTTGCACTTGTGACAGGTGTCGGCTTCACCGAGCCGGCTGCGATTGCCATGACCGTCGCGCATGATAGCCACAACCTGCTCGTCATTGGTAATGATGACGAGCTCATGACCCAGGCGGCGAAGCAGGCTGTTGCCCTGCGTGGTGGCGTGGTGGTCGTATCCGCCTCGGGTGAGACGCGCTTCCCGCTGCCTATCGCCGGGCTGATGTCCCCAGCTCCGTTTGCGGAGGTAGCTGCGCAGTCCGAAAGTATCAGCCGGGCGCTTCAGCAATCCGGCTGCATGCTGAACAACGCGCTGATGACACTGTCACTGCTCGCACTGGTCGTTATCCCTGAAATCCGTCTGTCGGATCAGGGGCTTGTCGTGATCGGAGCGGATGGCATCCGCAAGGTATCTCTTTTTGTGGAAGAGGATGCTACGGAAGTCTGATAGAACACGTCGCTGGGGGTTGTCCTGCAGGTCTGCTTAGACCTGAGGGATAACCCCTGTTTTTCATACACGAAGTCAAAAAAATATCTTCGATTCCTTTATAAAAGTCAAGGAGCGGTGAGCAGATGCATCCCTATTATCGTTCATTAGAAAAAATGGCTCATCATGCCTCGATTATAGAGCAGGATTGGAACAGGTTTGTAGAGCAAACCCGTGTGAAGCATGTTCAGCAGGGAACGGTTCTCATTGAAACGGGTGAGCCTGTGAAACATGCCTATTTTTGTTCAGAAGGATTATTCCGTTTATTTTATACATTAGCAGATGGCAGAGAATATAATGTTGGTTTTTCGCCAGAAGATGATTACGTAACCTCTTACGGGGCTATGATCCAAGGAGAACCATCCACTTTTTCGATTGAGGCCATGGAAGATTCGGTCGTCATTGAAATTCCATATCACGTATTGAAGGAGCTTATGGATACAAGCCATATGTGGGAAAGATTCGTCCGTAAAAGTGTAGAAAGACTTTATATTCGAAAAGAGGAACGGGAGCGCGAATTATTGTATCTTTCCGCTAAGGAGCGTTATCATGCTTTTCTTCTCAAATACCCCGGATTGGACAAACGAGTTGCCCAATATCATATAGCTTCGTACATAGGCGTCTCCCCTGTATCACTTAGTCGTTTGCTGCGTAGTGATCCGCATTAACCTATGTTAATGAGACTTTGTAGACGAGCAGCGTACAATAATGATAAATCATTCAAGCTTCACCAAAAAAGGAGATAGGCATATGCGTTATATGATGATTGTATTGTTAGAATTCTACCCTTCCTGGTTGGCTTTGCCTCGAGAAGAACGTCGAAAACATGCGAGGGACTTGCAGGCTACCATTCAAAAATATAGCGAACATGTTCAGGTTCGTTTTTTTGATGCAGAAGCACTGCCTGGAAAGGACTACACCGATTTCGTCGTATGCGAAACGGAGGACATGAAGCAATATCACTATATGTGGGAAGAAATTCGCGATTCGGAGCCGTATACCAAAGGATACATGAAGATTAAAGATGTAGTGATGGGTATGGAAAATGCTTTTCAGTCCTATGAGTCAGAAATGCTACAGATGGAAAAATAACCGTCATTCCGCTTTCTATGTAAAATGAAGAGTTCATCTTATATACGGTTAAAAAAGGCGAATTCCTGTGCTGCTTATGTTCAGCTGGGAATTCGCCTTTTATCTTTTGGAGACGAAAAAGTGTAATAAGAAAAAATCACATTATACAACTGTGTTACTTATAATCTTCAGAAAACCGTTCTTTCAAGCGGTATCCATTAACTGATTAATGGATTTTCTTGCGGTATCGTTAAACAAATACCACTCATCTTTCGATACGTCATGAATCAAAATCTCTGGATATTCTGTTGAAAGTTCAGATGGAACAGGACTAATTAAAGAATAAATATCAAAACGAGCTAAGCTTTTCCCTTTTTGGCCTAAAAAATCATATTGTGCATTTTTATAATAAATAACACGTAGAGGTACCATGGCGCGTTTGTTCTTCATTTCGGGCTTTACATCGGATGTAATAGTCACACCGTCAACTTTGATCTGATTTTGTGCTGCATAAGTAGTGGACGATGAAATAAATAAAAAAATTGCAAGAAAAGCCGCAAAGAATGCTTTTTTCATAAATGATTACTCCTTTTTCGGTTAAATTTGTTGCGCAGTAACTTTCCCCCATATGAAGACGCAACTGGATAAAAAAACGTTGCGCTGTCCTGTCCGTTAACTTAACGTAACAACGAGTTTGTACTATTTAATTACCTTCCGATATTTACCAACTAAAAATTACTAATCTTCCTGGAGAATTATGTCGATAACATTGAATATTATTCATAAAATTTATCAAAGTAAATCCTTAGGGGGAAAGTTAATGAGAAAACAGCTAAAAGTTGCGATTTCTCTAGTATGTTTAATGATGTTTATAGGTTGTTCAGCTTCACCAGTATCACAGCAGACGACCAAGATTACACTTTTGAATTCCAAGTCTGAAATAAAAACCCAATTAGAAGAAGTAGCAAAACAGTACAATCAAGAGCACCCTGAAGTATCTTTAGAGATTATAACCGCTCCTGAGGGGTCGTCTGCATATCAAAAGCTGATGTCGATGTACGGCTCAGGAAGTCCAGCAACGATGTCGATGCTTGACCCGGGCGACACGCAGACATTCCTGGATAAAGCCGTTGATTTAAGTAAAGAGAAGTGGGTAGCCGATACGATAGAAAATGGACTTGATGCAGTTAAGAAAAACGATGCTGTGCTGGGATTCCCATTTGCAGTGGAAGGCTACGGATTAATCTATAACAAGAAAGTATTGGACAAGGCAACAGGGGGTTCTTTTGATCCTTCTTCGGTGAAAAGTAGAAGCAACCTGAACTCATTAATGGCTAAGATTCAGAAGACGGGAGTAGCACCGGTCATGCTTTCACCAATGGACTGGTCTCTCGGCTCTCATCTTTTAGCTCTGTCTTATTCTGTTCAACCTGGGGGTTTTCCGGAGTTTGTTAAGGGTATGCAGGATAACTCCATAGACATGTCCCAAAATAATGTAATGTCTGGATGGGTACAAACTTTAGACTTGCTCAAGGATAACAGCATCAATAAGAATTCGCCTTTGGACAGCACGTATGACGATGGAGCCAAAGCATTAGGAGAGGGAAAAGTGGGGCTTTGGTTTATGGGAAACTGGGCTTGGGCTGGGATAAAGAGCAATGATACAGCAAATGAGGAATACGGTTTTTTGCCTCTTCCGTTAAGCGATAATACGGATGACCCTAACAATGCTAAAATTACAGTCGGTGTAACAAAGTATATTTTCATTGACTCCACAGCTACCACACCTCAGGAGCAAGAGGAAGCAAAGAAGTTTCTGAACTGGCTGGTATACGACAAGTCCGGACAAGATTTTCTGGTAAACAAGGCTAATACGGTACCTGCGTTCAAAAATATTGATTTAGAGCCTGCCGATCCTTTGGGACGATCGATCAAGTCGTATATCTCGACCGGAAAGACACTGCCGTTTATGGCAACCCTTCCACCTGATCATGCGGCCATCACAGGAGCATCTATCCAAAGCTACCTCAGTGGAAAGATAGATAAGGCTGAGCTGTTGCGCCAAATACGCATATACTGGAAAGCTCAGCAGTGATGATACGAGACCAGTTACGGGAGGAAGATAAAGATGTTTAAATTAACGTTAAAGAAAAAAATAATTAGTGCAGCGCTCATACTGGTTATCGTACTGTCCCTTTCAAGTGTTATAGGCGTCATTAAGATGTCGGAAATGGGTGAGGCTTCTGATAAGGTAAATAACAGGTCTTTACCCGCGGTTATTCTTCTTCAAGGTATGGATAAGCAGATTACAGAAATTGATAGACTCACCGTTCGATTGATACTTGAAGAGGATGCGGCTGTTCGCAGCACTTATCAAGAAGAATTAACCAAAGCTACAGCTTCAATGGATAAGAGTGTAAATGAATATCAAAGTTTAGCCTCGACAGCAGAGGAAAAAGAACTGTTCACCAATTTTTATGGTCAGTGGGCAATGTATCTTCGCCATCTAAAGGTGGTTTCCGCTGCTATGGAAGAAAACGACAAAGTGATGGCCTACATGATCATTCATGGAAATTCTTCTATTTATAAGGCAGCATTAGACAATGTAAATAAACTGAAGTTACTTAATGAGCAGTACGCTACTGATGCCGCTAATCAATCGAGTCAATCTTACCATTCAGGTAGAATTTTGATGATTTCTCTGACTATCATATGTACGATCCTAGGAATTATCGGTTCTTTTTTACTGGCTCAATCGTTCACTAAGCCCATATTAAAGATTGCGGAACAGATAAAGCTGGTAACGAGGGGGGACCTGCAAGTGGAGCCCCTTAGAGTCCAGTCAAAAGATGAGGTCGGGGAACTGGCATCCGATTTTAATGAAATGTGCGATTCACTGCGCAACCTTTTAAAGGAAGTTGTGGATAATTCCTTACTGGTTGCCTCTACGGCTGAACAGTTAACGGCCAGTGCGGAACAGACAAGCATCGCTACCGAGCAGATAGCTATAAGTGCCACACAAGTCGCAGAGGGATCTCAGACACAGCTTGCAGATATAGCTGAAACGCTGAATTACACGGTAGACGTTTCTAAAAGTGTAGACAACATAACCAATCGCTTTGTTCATGTGGCTAATCTCACAACCCAAGCACAAGAAAAAGCAAACAACGGGAAAACTCAAATGTCTTCGACTGTCTTCCAAATAAGAGATGTGCATACCAAGGTAACTCAATCCGCTGAAGTGGTAAATATTCTAGGCGAAAAGTCGGCAGAGATTAAACAGATCACAGCTATGATCAGTGATATAGCAGCCCGAACCAACTTGCTTTCACTAAATGCGAGTATAGAAGCTGCAAGAGCGGGAGAGCAGGGAAAAGGATTTGCGGTTGTCGCTTATGAAGTACGCAATTTATCGGCACAAGCAAGTGAAGCAACGGGCAAGATTTCTTCGCTGGTCAACGAAATCACCTTAAGAACAGATGAAGTTGTGGTTTCAATGAATGAAGGTGTTCAATCTCTGAATGAAGGCATGATGCTTGTCGAAGGTGTAGGTAACGTTTTTTCTGAGATTGTGGGTGCCGTTGAAGAAGTGGGTAGTGAGGTGGACACGGCGGCTTTAGAAGCAAGATCCGTAAATGAAGGAACCGTTTCTATGGTTGAATCGATGAAGAAAATTGCTGAAATCTCCGAACGTGCTGCAGATTCTACTCAAACAGTCGCAAGCGTAGTCGAGGAAACTACCGCATCCATGCAGGAAGTGTCAGCAGGTGCTAACATGCTTGCCAAGAGAGCGGAAGAGATGAATCAAACGGTGTCGGTATTCAAGATTTAAAATAAGCTTCAAATCAAGTGGAGTTAAGAGCGGCAGCCTTGGACGAGAAAAAAAGTCTTAGACTGCCGCTGTTTTGTTAAGCTCAAACCATTAGATTACGAATGAACGGCTTCAGCTTTTTTGGCTGCTCTTTTCAGATCCTGTTTACGACGTTCCTCCAGATACCGCTCCCCATTCTTCTTGTCTGCTGTCAGTGTAAAGCAGGATATGATGGTGAACAGGCCTGCAATGGAACCCAGAATTACATAAGTTATTGGGAAATTTAATACTTCATACATATGCCCCACAATGGGCGAGAAAATGGAAACCACCAGGGAGCCCATAAACAAATACAGCAGGTACATGGTGGAGGACAAGCGCTGGTCAAAGTTAACGGTAATGTATTTGAAGATGGCTACCAGAATAAGCGGTTTCTCCAGGGAGTGAATCATCTTCATTGCAGCTACCCATATGGAACCGAATGGCAACGAAGAGCCGATAATACGCAAAGACATGATCGACCCGGCAATAATTAATGCCCATTTGGCGGTCGTTTTGTTCACAAACCAAGGGGTAACGAAAAGGAACACAAATTCTAGGAAAACCTGCACAGCGCTCAAATCGCCGAGGAATTGATTTCCTTCCGCTTTGGAACTGAACTGTGATACGAAGTATGTGGCAAACTGTTGGTCATATACCTCATAGATTTGGGTCACGCCAACCATGAATAGCATAAGAAACCAGAACTTTTTGGTACGCACGAGATGCAGCACATCGATTAGCTTCAACGACTCTGTTTTCTGCTGCTCCTGTCCGGACATTTCGACTTTGGTCAGGAAGATGCAGATCATGGCAACAACGGCAGATACCGAGGCAATCCAGAAGGTCAGATTTACATTGATATTGATGACCCGTCCTGCAACAAAAGTAGCCGCCGCCCACCCAAGTGAACCCCACATACGAACCCGCCCGTATTCAAAGCCATATTTACGCGAAACTTTGTCCATATACGAATCGACGACCCCGTTACCTGCATTAAATACCAGGCCGATAAATAGCGCACCAACAATGGCACCAATGACGAACTGCGTTTGAAGTAATGGACCGTACACATAGATAAAAAAGGGTCCGACGAGCAAAAGAATTGTAAAGAGTATGTACAGCAGATGTTTTCTCAGACCCAGCTTGTCGGATAAGTAACCGAACAGGGGTTGCATAATCAAGGCCACGATTGAGTTAGCCGCATATAGAAATCCCGTGTAGGTTTCTGAAATTCCCAGGCTTTGTCCCAGCCAAATGACAAAAAAAGACATGGCGGCAGACCATGTAAACAGATAAGCGAAGTTAAAAATACTCAGAGACCAATAGTTGCGTTTTGCCAAATTCATCATGTTTAAGCACCCCTTCAAATTGTAGCCGCTCAATGTGTTGCCAACGTCAATATGTATTGTCTGTACTATTAATTGTAAGGATTATTCACTCGCTTCCATAGGGCATTTTCCCAAGATTTCCTGTGCTTATTTCAATCAGTTGAGAATTCGGATAAAACAGCAGATCCTGATATGGATTAAATGGGGGCTCAAACTATTTTAAATATGTTGAAGAAGAATAGTACTATATCTACATCTTGTAAGAAATAAGTCCTAAGTGTAAAATTCTCTTATAGTTCATTAAGCTCACTAAGTTCATTCTGCAAGTACAAAGTTACTTGAAATACTGATCGTATATAGAGTATTGTGTAACGATGAGTTAAGACGAAACCCACTCATCCTAAAGGCACGGGTTATCACTAGGCTCTATTAACATATATTTTATAAATTAAAAAGAAAACGAATAAAACAAAATGTTGTGAGTTCGTAGTTGGAGGATTTATTATGTCGAAAAGTGTTTCTTCGTCCTTTATTATCATTATAGGCTCAATGCTATTTGCCTTATTTTTTGGTGCAGGGAATCTAATCTTTCCACCTATGCTTGGGCAAATGGCTGGAAAGAATGTATGGATAGCCAATGCGGGTTTCTTGGTTACCGGAGTTGGCTTACCATTACTAGCCGTCACAGCCTTTGTTTTTTCGGGCAAAAGCAATTTGCAAACTTTAGCGAGTCGTGTACATCCTGTATTCGGCCTTGTCTTTACAACAATCCTTTATCTAGCCATCGGGCCTTTATATGCAATTCCTAGAACCGGTAGTGTGTCATTTGAAATTGGAGTAAAACCTTTTTTTTCAAACAATGCAGATCATCCTGTCGCACTTTTTGTATTTACTATCCTTTTTTTTGCAGTTGCATGTTTGTTATCACTTAATCCTACAAAAATTATTGATGTAATCGGAAAGTTCCTAACACCCATTAAATTGACATTCATTGGATTACTTGTGATTGTAGCTATTATTCACCCAATAGGAAAATTCCAAGAACCTGCGGAAGGTTATACATCGAATGTCTTTTTCAAAGGCTTTCAAGAGGGTTATTTAACATTAGACGCTCTTGTAGCCTTTATTTTTGGAATTATCATTGTGAATGCAATTAAGGATAGAGGGGTTACTACAAAAAAAGAGTTGATGATCATTTGTGCCAAAGCGATAGCAATTGCGGTTATACTCTTAGCTTTTATCTATACGTCTCTTTCATACATGGGAGCTTCTAGCGTTGAAAAATTGGGTGTTTTAGGAAATGGCGCTGAGGTGTTAGCTAAGGTTTCCTCCTATTATTTTGGATCTTACGGTTCTATTTTATTAGGCTTAATGATTACAGTAGCGTGTTTAACGACAAGTGTGGGGCTTATCACTTCCTGCTCTTCCTTTTTTCATGGATTATTTCCAAAAATCTCTTATAAAAGAGTTGCTCTCATGTTATCTATATTTAGTGCTCTTGTAGCCAACATAGGTTTAACACAGCTTATTAAGGTTTCAACGCCAGTATTAATGGCAATATATCCTATTGCTATTTCTCTTATATTTTTAACTTTTTTACATCCCGTATTTAAAGGAAAGCCAGAAGTATATCAAGGCAGTTTGATATTAACCTTTATCGTTAGTTTATTTGATGGCTTGAATGCTGCCGGAATAAAAATTAATGTAATTAATGACTTTTTCAATCATCTTCTTCCATTATATAATGTAGGGTTAGGGTGGTTAATTCCCTCTGTTTTAGGAGGTGTAGCTGGCTACATATTTACTAAGTTAAGAGGAAGAAAAATAATTTTAGTACTTTTGAAGCCCAAAAAAAATAAATGATTTATCCTATGGCATATTAGTCTGTTATATAAGGGACAGCAAGCGCCTGATCTGCTTCGTGCTGCTTACGGTACTGCGAAGGGGTCAGGCCGTTCCATTTTTTAAAGGTCGCAATAAAATAGCTTAAATTGTCAAAACCAACATCCAGCGCAATATCAACCACTTTGCGATCACTTTGCTCCAGCAACCTGCAAGCCTTCTGAATCCGATGATAGTTGATATATTCTACCGGGCTTTTCTGAACCATCTGCTTAAAAAAACGGCAAAAATGCCCCTCACTCATTCCAATCTCATCTGCGATCTCCCGTAAACGTATAGGTTCATGAGCATGACTGTTGATATACGCCAGCGCTTTTTTGATCCGTTCAACTTTGTTGCGTTGACCCGCCATAATCACATCCTTTCCGTTAGCAGGGGTCATGTGTGGATACAGGCAGGCAATCATGCTATAGAGCTGCGCCTTGGTCGCCAATTCACGGGCAGGCGTATTCTGCTCATGGCTGGTGATAATGTGTCGCAATGCAGCCAGCACCTCTTGCTCCCAGGGCTGCACGCCTCGAATGTGAGGGGGAGGGACAAGCTTTTTACTGATAAATGGGTCAATAAACTGCGTCTGCACCGTATCCTGCGTGCGGCTGTACAGCATGTCTGGATGAAACACCACCGCAGAAAATATGCAGCGAGGGCTTTTTTGTAAATAACCGGCGTGAAGCTCGCCGCTGTTGACAAAAAGGGCTTCACCTTCGTTAACCTCCGTATAGACCATATCCGTCTGAAAAATGGCGCTTCCCTGCTCCACTACGATAAACTCCATCTCTTCATGCCAATGAGACTCCAGTATACTATTTCCGTTCAACTGCTCTACGCTCGGATATACGCTGACTGGGTACATGGGATTGCCGTGAATGCGGTTTTCCCGCAACATTTCCCTTTGCATTTCAACGACTCCTCTTCTGCAAACTGATTTATATAGAAAACATCAAAATATTGATACAATACGTCAAAATAAACGAAGTAAACCCTTACATAAATCAATATTATTATAGTAAGGATTTCGAAAAAATCCAACAAGCGATTTGGGATCAAGAAAATAAAGATTGAAGCGGAGGAAGTAACAGATGAAATTTACTGATGGCTATTGGATGGTTCGCAAGGGCTATGAAATACAAAATCCTGCTGATATCCGTGATATTGTGACGGACGATGCTTCCATGACGGTATATGCAGCGACCCACCGGATCGAGCACAAAGGAGATACACTGAACGGAGCGTTGCTGAAAGCGACCTACAGCTCGCCTATGCCGAATGTCATTCAGGTGCGTCTGAACCACCATAAGGGACGGGTGCATCAGGGGCCGAATTTTGAAATTCACACCTTGCCAACAGAGGTAGATATTACAGTGGATGAGGACGCAGCGGTACTGAAAAGCGGCGATCTGAGTGTGCGAGTCGGTCGTGGGAAGAGCTGGGATGTAGGCTTTTATGTCGAGGATCGTAAAGTCACAGGTAGCGGACATAGGGGACCAGGCTATATTACAGACCCGCAGGATCAGCCTTTTTTCCGAGAACAGCTGGAGCTGGGCATCGGTGAGTACGTATATGGACTCGGAGAGCGTTTCACCCCGTTCGTAAAAAATGGCCAAGTGGTCGATATCTGGAATGAAGATGGCGGGACTAGCAGTGAGCAGGCCTATAAAAACATTCCATTTTATCTATCGAATAAAGGGTATGGTGTGTTCGTCAACCATCCGGAAAAGGTATCCTATGAGATTGCATCGGAAAATGTATCAAAGGTTCAGTTTAGCGTCTCCGGCGAATCGTTAGAGTATTTTATTATTGGTGGAGCTAACCCTAAAGAGGTACTGGACAATTACACCAAGCTGACGGGTAAGCCTGCATTACCACCAGCCTGGACCTTTGGTTTGTGGCTGACCACTTCGTTCACAACAGATTATGATGAAGCGACCGTGAACCATTTTGTGGACGGGATGGCTGAGCGGGATCTACCACTCTCGGTATTCCATTTTGACTGTTTCTGGATGAAGGAATACCAATGGTGTGATTTCCAGTGGGATCAAGATATGTTCCCAGATCCAGAAGGCATGCTGCGGAGATTGAAGGCTAAGGGCCTCAAAATCTGCGCATGGATCAACCCGTATATTGCAGAAAAGTCCATTTTGTTCGATGAAGGCATGGAGAATGGCTACTTGGTCAAAACAGCTGATGGCAGCGTTTGGCAATGGGACCTGTGGCAGGCAGGGATGGGTCTGGTTGACTTCACGAATCCGGCTGCTGTCGCATGGTATCAGGATAAGCTGAAGGTGCTGATCGATCAGGGCGTGGACTGTTTCAAAACCGACTTTGGTGAGCGTATTCCAACACATGTAGTTTATCATGATGGTTCTGACCCAATGAAAATGCATAATTATTATACGCATTTGTATAACAAGGCAGTGTTTGAAGTGCTGGAGGAAAAGCTGGGTAAAAATGAAGCAGCGTTATTTGCACGTTCTGCTACGGCCGGGGGGCAACAGTTCCCAGTTCACTGGGGCGGAGACTGCTCGTCGACGTATGAGTCGATGGCAGAATCATTGCGGGGCGGATTATCACTTGGCTTGAGTGGGTTTGGCTTTTGGAGCCATGATATTAGCGGCTTTGAACTAACGGCTGCGCCGGACTTATACAAACGGTGGGTGCAGTTTGGACTTTTATCCTCCCATAGCCGACTACACGGAAACGTGTCGTACCGTGTTCCTTGGCTGTTTGACGAAGAGTCAGTCGACGTGGTACGCAGCTTTACCAAACTCAAATGCTCGCTGATGCCACACCTGTATGCTTCTGCTGTGGAATCCTCGGTGAAGGGACTGCCGATGATGCGGGCTATGGTGTTGGAATTCCCGCAGGACCCAACCTGTGCAACGCTCGATCGACAATACATGCTAGGAGATTCCATTTTGGTAGCTCCGATCTTTAATAAAGAAGGCAGTGTACAGTATTATGTACCAGAGGGTCAGTGGACGAATTTGTTAACAAACAAGAGCATGTCTGGTGGTCGTTGGGTCAACGAGTATCATGATTTTACAACCTTGCCTGTGCTCGTGAAGCCGAACACACTGTTGGCAATTGGTCATGAGGACAGTCGTCCGGACTATGATTATGCAGATCAAGTGGCGCTTCATTTGTTTGAGCTTGGAGAGGGGCAACAAGCTCGAACGGTTATCGTGAATACGTCAGGTGAAGAAGAGCTAACGGTTACTGCCAGCCGCAAGGATTCTGTCATTACGGTGAAGGCTGAAGGTGCTGTTAAACCATGGTCGATAGTCCTGCGCGGTATCCACGAGGCTGTTCAAGTGGAGGAAGGCAGCAGCCAGTCGGGAGAACAGGGTGTAATCATTACACCAGCTTCCAGCGGACAGCAAGAGCTTACGATTCACTTGGACTAAGTAAGGCTCTAGATAGTGGATGAAGCATGTCATAATGTAGCGATTATATGCAAAAAAAGGGCTTGCCTGATCCAACAGGCAAGCCCTTTTTGATGCAGATTTTTGCTAGAGACCAGTTGCAACTTTTAGCTTCGGTATCTATTCCTATCCATTCTGCTGGAGTAGCAGCGGTACAATATACTGCCGGAAAATATCCATAGGAGCCCGTTTCTTTTTGAATTTATCAGCGGTAACGACAACAACCATGTCATACGACGGGACGACAACAATGTACTGCCCACCGAAGCCGAGAGCGTAAAAATACTCCGTTTCAGTTCCTGTCTCTGTTTCATCTGAAAAGGAAGAAGTCCACCAGTGCCAGCCGTAAAATGCTTTTTGTGGTTTGGCAGCAGGAAGAAACGGACGGGTTGAATATCGGACTATCTCTGTTTGGATGATCTGCCTTCCTTCCCAGCCTCCTTCGTTCAGATAAAGCCGCCCGAATTTGAGCATGTCCATCGGCCTGAGATGCAGTCCGAATCCACCCGTATGAGTGCCCTGAGGATCGGTCTCCCAATGGTAGCTTTCGATACCGAGCGGTTGGAATAATTGCTGCTCGGCAAATTCAGCAACTGTTTGTCCAGAAACATTACGTAGTATGGTGGCCAAAAGTTGAGAACAGCCAGAACTGTATTCCATTCGCGTCCCTGGCACATCCGATAATGGCTGTGAAAGCACAAATTGCACCCAGTCTGACGTTTTGCTCATGGTAGGAAAAGAATTTTGCCCGCCAAATTCCGTCCAGTTAAAGCCTGCGGACATCGTCAGCAGATGTTCAATCGTAATATCACGCTTTCGAGAATCACTATCTGTGGCCAACTGGGGAAAGAATTCGAGGATTGGCGTCTCCGGTTTCGGTCCCTGTTGCTGGTCCATAGCGATACTAACTAATGCAGAAATCACGCTTTTGGTACAGGAATTTATTTTATAGAGTTCGTTAGCAATTTGAGGTTCACGATAATAATTCATGATCATGTTACCCTGCTGCTCAATAAGGCAGCTGCGGGTTTCCAACTCGTTAAGCACGTGAATAAGCGGTTTGAGTTCCAGACTTTTCATGCAGATCCTCCTTGAGGCTTATGGCATACCAATACATAGTATATCATTTTAATAGTCTGAAATTCGAAGGGTACAAACTGAAAAGAGTTCATTTACCTAATTTTGAATTTTTTTGTTCTTTGATATTAAAAAAGATATATATGTTCACTGAATAGACATAAATATATTTAAAAATCTATACACTTTTTCTGTTTCATTCAAAAAAACAGTCGAATAAAACGATATATAGTAAGTTGGACATTTTATTCAGAAATAACTGGGGGACCGATTCATGAATTTAACCATTAAGGCCAAAATGATTTTTAGCGCGATACTGATCCCGAGTGTGATTGCAGCCATGCTGCTGACCAATTACATTTTAAGCGTACATAGTGAGAATGAGTACAAGGATATTATGAATCGTGAAGAGGCTATTGCATATAACTCGAAGTCTCTTCAATTTTTGTTAAACGGCATATCTAATGATGAGCGGGCATATTTGCTAACTCGTGACGAACAGTACGGGCGAGAGATCGGAAACAAGCAAAGTGAAGTTGCAAAGTTGCTACAGGAGACAGAAGCTCTGCTTAGTGCAGGTAATGAGGATTCTAAGAAAAAGATGACTGATCTCAAGACGGGAATTAATACCTATATGAATCAAGTTCATCGTTTACTGACTACAGCGGGGTATCAGAGTACAAGAGATGATGCTTTCCCGCCATTTTCTGATCTGCTCGATGATTTTGAAAACGAACGGGTGTTGCGCAAGCAACTGGATATCAAGGTAGTAGCCTTTGTCAAAGCTCAAGAGGATATGGTGACGGTGAAAGTACAGCAAGCGCACCAAACGATGACGAATACATCCTTGATTACGAGTGTTGTAGGACTTCTAGTTATCATTTACAGTATTGTTCAATCCATCGTGCTGATTCGTTCCATTCGTCCATTACACCATATGAATGAGCAGCTGTTGGAAATGTCTGAAGGTGGGGGAGATTTGCGTAGCCGACTGGATATTACGTCCAAAGACGAAATCGGTATGATTGCAAGCTCCTACAACAAGCTTATTGAGGGATTCCGCAGTATTATAGTGGATGCGCAGGATACGGCGCGTACATTAACCGTAACCGCAGAGCGGGTTAGCGTAAGTACAGAGGAAATGAATCAGGCCAATCGTCATACTTCCGGTGTAATGGAAGAGCTAGCGGCGGGTATGGAGCATCAGGTCGATGATATTACACAAACTACAGATACCGTGAAAGAGCTAGCCCACGAACTGGAGCATATTGCAGCTACGAGCCAGCAGGTGTACGAGTTATCTGATACAGCCGCTAAAGATGCAGAAGCAGGAGAACAATCTATAGGTCAGGCAATGCGTCAGATGGAGAAGGTAAGCGAAAGTGTAGACAGCTCTGCACGTGCTGTGCGTTCACTTAGTGAACAGGCCGAACAGATTGGCATGATTGGAGCTGTCATTACCGGAATAGCCAAACAGACAGGAATGCTAGCGCTTAACGCGTCGATTGAAGCGGCAAGAGCCGGAGAGCAGGGGAAAGGATTTGCTGTTGTAGCCTCTGAGGTAAGAAGATTGGCCGAGCAGGTATCAGTTTCAGCAGCAGAAATTACACAATTTGTGCAAAATATTCAGGAGCATGTTGGAAATGTCGCTTCCAGTATGCAGACAGGTACGGTTGAAGTGCAGTCTGGCGTAAAGGTTATGCAATCCGCAGAAACCGCATTTCGTCAGATTGGGAGTTCCATTCAACAGGTCAGCGAACAGATTCACAGTGTAAATCGGTCCGTAGAACAAATGTCCGGCGGATCCGAGCGAATGGTGGAAGCAGTAGAGCGTATTCGTGAAGTAGCAGAGCAGTCGGCAGGGGGAACCCAGAGTGTCAGTGCGGCGGCTGAAGAGCAACTGGCTTCCATGGAGGAAATTGCGTCTTCCATTCATACACTGGCGGATATGTCGCAACTTCTGAATGCAAGGGTCGGTGGATTTAAAGTGTAGCCGCATAAATTCCCACCAATGTAAACACAATAACATCTGTTGAACGAATCAGAACAGCTGTGTTATTACTTTTGCAAAGGTGGTAACGGGATGCAACAAAATAAAGGGAATCTGCTTGCGTTAGGTTCCATCCCGCTGATGATGACGCTGGGTAATTCCATGCTGATTCCAGTTTTACCGGAAATCGGACGTAAGCTACATGTAAGCTCTTTTCGGATTAGTATGTTGATTACAGTATATGCGGTGGTGGCCATTTTACTGATACCGATTGCGGGCTATCTTTCCGACCGATTTGGCCGTAAGGCGGTGATTGTTCCCTGTCTGATTCTGACTGTGATTGGAGGGGGGATTTCTGCGGTGGGAGCATGGCTGCTTCACGATTTGGCAGCTTACTGGACCATTATTGCAGGCCGTCTACTTCAGGGTGCGGGAGCGGCAGGGGCTTTTCCTATAGTCATTCCGCTTGTGGGCGATCTGTACGAAAATGAGGATGAGGCCAGCAAAAACCTAGGGGTAGTTGAGACCTACAACACATTTGGTAAAGTGCTAAGTCCGATACTCGGTGCTGCGTTGGGAGCTGTTCTATGGTTTTTGCCATTGGCGGTGATTCCGGGCCTCTGTCTGATTTCGCTCATTTTAGTGCTTTGGCTGATTCATGTGCCCAAGCGTAAGAACCAACCGATTATGTTTCGAGAATTTGTGGGAAATGTGAAGCAAGTGCTTGCCGAAAAAGGACGCTGGCTCTATGCTATTTTTGCAATGGGCGGTATTTGTATGTTTGTCATTTTTGGCGTCCTGTTTTACTTATCTGACATACTGGAAAGTCGTTACAACCTCCATGGAGTGTGGAAAGGTTTTGTGTTAGCCATTCCGCTGATTTCCCTCTGTCTGTGCTCTTATGTAGGAGGCAAGATCATCGGCAAGCACAAAAAGCGCATGAAGTGGATCGGTTTCAGTGGTTTGGCCGTATTGACGATCAGCTTTGCCATTCTCGGATTTTTCCAAAATATTTATGCGGTGATAGGATTGTTTACGTTAGGGGGCGGCGGGATTGGGCTCGCACTGCCTTGTTTGGATTCCCTCATTACGAAGGGAATTGAAAAAGAGGAGCGCGGAACCATTACTTCGTTGTATAGCAGCATGCGCTTTGTCGGGGTATCGTTAGGCCCTCCGGTTGTTTCATTGCTGCTGGGTCGCAGTGGACATGGTCTGCTTTTTGGCGTGATGGCCGCAGTGGGAGGCATTGCAGCTATGCTGATGCTGTTTGCGGTCAGACCCAAGCAGGATGAACCCACAGATGACAAATCCACTGACCCTATGAATGTGGATAAGGGGCTAACAGATGTGTCCCGAGAAAAGCCTCTTTCTCCCAAGCTAAGACGCAAAGCTCCTGTGAAATAAGAAAAAACACCCGTTGTCCTGTGGTCAAGACCCCATTTTATAGACACTAAAAAAAGACCCTAGGCTATAAGCTGCTTCCGATACTCTTTCGGAGGCAGCTTATTTAACTTTCGTTGTGGTCGACACTGGTTGTAAAATTGGATATATTCTTTTATTCTCCTTTGTGCCTCGTCCATATTTCGGATATCATATGGGTAGAGCCCTTCCGTTTTGAGATGCGAGAAGAAGCTCTCCATCGAGGCATTATCATAACAATTGCCTCGGCGAGACATGCTGATTCGGGCGCCAACCTTTGGCAGCATGTCGTGGTACGCATGGGACGTGTACTGGAATCCCTGGTCGCTGTGAACGATGAGGCCAGTCACGTCTTTTTGCTGTTTCCAGGCTTGTCGAAACGTCTGTAAAACCAGTTCGTTATCATTTCTATGGCTCATCTGGTACGCGATAATTTCGTTATTGAACAAGTCTTTAATCGCAGACAGATATAGCCAGCAATCCCCCACACGATATTGCGTGATATCTGTGACCCATTTTTGGTTAGGTTTGGCCGCCTTGAAATCCTGTTTTAGCAGATTTTTCGCCACACGACCTTCTGTAGAAGAAGCATAGTTACAGCGATGCTTCCGGCGAATTTGTGAGCGGATCCCCAAGACCTGCATGAGCCGGAGTACCTTTTTATGGTTCATCCAGACTCCATGATCGTGCTGCAAAAATAGTTGAATTTGGCGATAGCCGTAGACTCCGTTATACTGCTCATACACTTTCTTCACAAGAGCTTTCGCGTCCTGATCCCGATCAGTTCCTCTCCGTTTTAAGAAGGCGTAATATCCACTTCTAGAGACCTTAAACAGCTTACAGAGTTCGCTAACTGGATACTCTTTAGCGGCCTTCTCAATCGTTACATACTTGTGCTCCTCATCTCCTGCATCCAGATTTCCAAACACTTTTTTAGCATATCATTTTCCCGTTTTAACTTTTGGACGTACCTGTCCTGGTCCATATATTCCTTCCGTCGTCCTCGTTGGTCCATAAGTCCGAATTCACCGAGTTCCTTGTACTTCCGCATCCATTCTTTCAACCGATGTCGATCTGCAATCCCGAACTTCTCCATGAGTTTACGATATGTCCAACCTTCTTCGATATGAAGCCGTATGGCCTCTACTTTGGTTTCAAACGTATATTCTTTAAACTTCTGTCCTTTTTTCGCTGGCATAAAAAATGCACCCCCTAGAAATTCATCGGATAAACCAGGGGTTTATTCCATTGTCTATTCTAAGGGGTGCACTTCATCCATGAAATCATGGCAACGGGTGTTTTTGAAAACTGAGCAAGTATAAACTAATATTCAATTGTAAATCATAGACTTACCCTTCTAGAGGGACATGTGTCTTAGGCTTACGGCTTGCGACGATTTGTATGACATAGATCAGTAAGAACAGTACAATAAACAGCGAGGAGAGACGATACATCCACGCATAATCACTTGCTTTGGCGATAATGCCAAGTATAAGCGCTCCGGCTGCAACCCCAAAATCGAGGGAATTGAGAAACATTCCGTTTGCCATCCCCCTCTGTTTAGGAGACACGACCTGAATCATCCAGGTTTGCAGGGTCGGCTGCATGACACCAAACCCGATACCGTAGCAAAGAGCAGACATATACATGAAGACATCACTGTGCGCGTAGGAAAGCAGGATCAGACCGCCAATTAAAAACAGAGAGCCGGGGATGAGCAGTGCTTTTGCCCCCTTTTTGTCATAAATACGGCCCGAGAAGGGACGCACGATCAGCACGGATACCGCATTAAACAGGAAAAAGTAGGCAGGGTGCGCAAGATTTGCTTCATCCCCGTAAAGCGCCATAAAGCCGAGTAACCCACCATATGTGATAGACATCAGCATGTTCAACAAGGCGGGAATCCACAATTTACGGTTAAATGCCGGTTTTCGCCCTTCTTCCAAAGGAACCATAGGTGGTTCGATGTGCCCCTTAGGTAGTGTACGAATCAGCCAGTAAGCCAACGGGAATATCACAACAATTACAGCTGCTGTCGTATAGGCAAGCAGGTTGAAACTCCCGTATTGCAGCATCGAAATGCCGATGGTTGGCCCAATCGACATCGCTAGACTGGTGGACAGACTAAAGAAACCCATTCCTTCACCGAGACGTTTGGGCGGGATGACATCAGAGGCCATCGTTGGAAAGGCTGTACTACTCATACCGAAGCCGATCCCAAATAACATCCGCATGAGCAGAAGCACTGTAGTCGTCGGTGAAACACTGTACCCCAGCGTTCCTGCCAATGCAAACAGTAGGCCCACGAAGATCAGGGTACTGCGGTGTCCTTTTTCCAGCATACGGGCTGAAAAGAGTCGTGCTGCAATCGCACTTAAGGCGAATAAGGTGGTAACGAGACTCACCTGAACGGAACTAGCGTGGAATGTATTTTTCACATAAGAAGGAATGGAAGATAGGATCATCTGTAATTCCAGAAACAAAAATAAATTGGAAACCGTAAGAACGATAAATTCTTTGGTCCAAAGAGGTTGCTTGCCTTGTTGCATATTAATCGTTCTCTCCTTGTTTCTCTGATTCGGTCATGTTGGCGTGAATTTGTAAAAGAGTCTGGCGGAATTGCTTCAGATCGGCCGAGGAAATTCCTTTTACAAAATCGTGATTGGCATCACGTTCGACAGGAAGAGTCTCCTTTACAAGCTGTCGACCTGCTTCAGTCAAATGAAGCAAATAGGCCCGACGATCCTGTGGGCTATTGACACGCCGTACCCAGCCCTTCTTGTCCAACAAATCAATAATTCGAGTCGTGGTAGGCTGGTCCTTCACGGCCTTAGCTGCAATTTCTTTCTGATTTAAACCCTCAGCCTGATAGATTTGGTACAGAACCGACCATTGCTCTGGGGAAATATCATAAGGTTTGAGGCGCTGCAAGAGCCGCTGACTCATTTTGCGGTGAGTAATCCCGAGCAACATCCCAATGGAACAATCGGGAGGCAAGTTATTCATAGATACTCCTTTCTGTTTCCCGTACATAAATTACTTTTAAATTAATTAGTTGTTATAACAATTATATGAACAACAAGTTATTTTGTCAAAAAAAGTTGTTCAGCGTTTTGGGTTCTGCCATCACTAAAGCCAAAATAAAAAACAGCCCGTAAAATACGGGCTGTTTGGGTTGATATAGTATCGTTTTGCCATGACTGGCGAATTAAGCTTTAGGTACAGTTTCCCAGTCCTTCAGGAAGCGTTCGATACCGCTGTCTGTCAGCGGGTGTTTCCACAGAGAAGGGAGCAAGGAACCTGGAATGGTGGCAATATGTGCACCAGACAGAGCAGCATCTTCTACATGCTTAATATTACGGATGGATGCGGCGATGATTTCGGATTTCAGACCATGAATGTCCAAAATTTGTCTCAGTTCACGAATCAGCTTCATACCATCAACAGCAATATCATCCAGACGTCCTACGAACGGGCTGATAAAAGTAGCGCCAGCTTTGGCTGCCATCAAACCTTGAGCCGCGGAGAAAATCAGTGTTACATTCGTTTTGATTCCGTTCTTGGTCAGCTCGTTACAAGCGTACAAGCCGTCTTCGGTCATAGGAAGCTTGATAACCACGTTCGGTGCCCACTTGGCGATATCATAAGCTTCTCTGAGCATATCCTCAGCCTTCAGACCAATAACCTCAGCACTTACAGGACCTTCAACGATACTGCAAATCTCCTGAATGACTTCCTTGAACACTCGACCTTCTTTAGCGATCAGTGAAGGGTTCGTTGTTACACCATCAACCAGACCCAAACGTTCAATACGTTTGATTTCTTCAATGTTACCAGTATCCAAGAAAAATTTCATTTGATTTCCTCCTCAGGTTTATATAATACATAATACATATTACATGCGATGTACAATAGTTCATTTAAATGTAGCATATTGCACACGTTAAACTTATAATTAGTATGTATTACATTCTTAATTGTGACACATTTTAAATTTGAAAACAAGCTGTGTATGATTAAAATTTGATGAATTGTCGGAAGATGCTGAAATTTATCGATCTATGCTCGTCTATAATGTATACTACCCCACTCCATAAGGAGGTAATCATTATTCAACTGTCTGAAAGACAGCGGGAAATTGTTGATATTGTCCGGCGTCTGGCACCTGTTACGGGGGATAAAATTGCTGAAACACTGGGACTGACGCGTCCGACTCTCCGTTCTGACCTTGCTCTGCTCGTTATGCTCGGGCTGGTGGATGCCAAGCCGAAGGTAGGCTACCTGCCAGGACGTTACCCCAAATATGATAGTCATATCGGCAACATGCTCAAAAAGCTGACTGTGGCAGATATACTTAGCGATCCGATTTTGATTTCCGGTGACACGACCGCCTATGATGCGGTGCTGATGCTGTTTCAGCAAAATACAGGCGCGCTGATGGTCACAGGGGAGGAGCAGGAGTTCATTGGGATTGTTACCCGCAAGGATTTGCTGAAGGTCATGCTGGGGCATACCGATCTTCACACCGTCCCGGTGACCATGGCAATGACGCGCCGGGCCCAAATGACGACGCTTGCTCCAGAAGACACTTTACTGGAAGCGATATCGAGACTGATTCGGCATCAGGTCAATTGTCTTCCAGTTTTGGACGAGCAATGTAGCTCCTCAACTTCAATTCGGGGGTTGGTAGGACGGGTTACGAAAACGGATATCATGAACGCCATTCTGAGCTTGACAGAAGAAAAAACGTAAAACATTGAATAAGGGGGCCTTGTATGTACTGGTTGGCCATGCTGACGATGCTGATTGACCATGTCGGGCTTGTGTTTTTTCCGACGGATCCGGCTTGGAGAATTGCCGGCAGGCTTGCTTTTCCAATCTACGCGTTCGCGCTGTATTTGGGATATACTCATACCCGTGACATACGGAGCTATATGCTCCGTCTACTCGGACTGGCTCTGATTTCTCAAGTTCCCTATATGCTAGCGTTTGATGTGCTTAGACCGAATGTAATCTGGACGCTATTGGCCTCATTGCTCGCGCTGGCTGCTGCATCCCGCTTGAAGCATTGGACAGCTGTAACGGTTCTGTACGTCCTTTCAGCTCTGGTTATGGAGCTCAGCCAGATGGATTACGGAGCCTATGGACTGCTGTTGGTTCTCATTTATCGATACACCCGTACATATATGATGATTGCAGCCCATTTTATTTTGAACGTAGTGTATGATATGGTGCATCACGCGAATCTCCAACACTTTAGTCTGCTGTCCAGCATTCTGATCGCATGTTTTGCAACTGGAGAAAGCGGATTTTATAATAGGGTACCGCGCTGGTTGTGGCGCAGCTTTTACCCGGTACATCTGGCTGTTATCGCTGCAATTCGTATCTGGCCCTAATCTAACATCTTATACAGCAAAAGAACCTTTAAAACCAGGACATAAATGGTTTTAAAGGTTCTTTTGTTTTCTTTATTAAGCTAGCCAATGTTTAGGATACCTTGTTGGGACCTTGGGCAAAAGGAAGTGGGCGAAGGGGAGCACCTTCCTTCATGTATTGCACCAATACTTCTGGAATATTGTGTATTCCACCTGCATTGACGCGATAGCCGTTCGTTTGCCCTGGCGAGTTAATCCCCCGCTTCACCGTGAACGTAACGTCAATTCCCAAGGAACGGCAAATTTCCAGCGTCTCCTTGGTATACCCACCATAAGGGAAGGCAAGTACATTCTGATCATTGTGTAGATGCTTGAACAGCTTCTTGTCAGCCATGCCCAAGTCGGTATAAATCCGCTGTTTGAACTCATTCTCGGTTTCCATTCGCCCCAGCTTTTTCGAATACACCGGACCCATCAGAAGTGGCTTTTGTTGGGTGCGCGCTGTGTTGGAGTATCCGTAAGCATGCTGGTCATTGGTATGGTTGTAAAAATCAATACCCTCGGCATGCATCTGATGAATTTGATCCCATGTCAGCTTAGGAATTCCAATATGTTTGGGATTGCTGATCGTGGACGTGATGAGAAAATTGGTTGCCGGTACCTGGTACTTTTTCAACACAGGAAAAGTGTCCGTATAAAAGGACTCATAGCCGTCGTCGAATGTCATAAGTACTGCATTATCAGGAACCTTGGCTTTATGTAAAATAAAGTCCGTATACTCTTTCATCGTGATCCAGTGGAAGCCGTTAGCTTTCATTTCGTCCAACTGCCTCGTTAAATTACTAAGCTTGAGAGCGCCGGGATCAGGTGGAGTCTTGGTCACCTCATGATACATCAGGACAATTACTTTGTTTTGGTAATATACTTTATCTGGTGTAGGCGTCAGTGAGAATAAATGGCGTACCAGTCGATCTGCATGAGCTGTACGTGTACGATGAGTCCCTTTAACTGTAGGGGTGTGGTATATGCTACGTGCTTCATACACCAAAATCCCTAAAATAGCCAACAAACTTATGATTAGCAACGTTCTTTTAAAAAAAGTGTGTTTCATTGAATGACATCCCCCGCATGCAAAAAAATTCTGAAAGTATAGAGGTTTATACTAAATATGAAACTAGCAAAATCTAGTCTATCATACCGAAAACATGCGGGGGAAATATCACAACTTTGTTACCTCTGTGTTGCTTTTACAGATACCGATGGAGAGGTCGGGAAGTAACCGATCTCGACGGCATGCTGGATCATGTTCCGAATAAAGTTAAGGTCGGTTGCCGGGCATTGAACGCCAGCTTGTTCCAGCAGAGCTGCGGTTACAGAGCATCCGTAACGGTAAGCTGAATCCTTGGCTCCGTCACCTTCCAGTTGTCCCATAGCAAGGTGAAGGGCATCCTCCTGAATGCCGGAAGACGGATTCAGCAGCCAAGCGCTGTAATCGTCAAAAGGCAGAGTTTCTACTGCGTAACCGAGTTGGTTTACCATAGCGATCAATTCATCATATGGCAGTGGGTTCGGATTGCAGATATGGAAAATGCGGTTTGCGCTTTTTTGATGAACGGACAGCTCTACGATAGCACGGCTGGCGTAATCAATCGGTGTGAAGTCCGTATGCCAATCGGCTTGTGGCGCTTTGCCCAGCAGCAGCATCGCCTTCATCATACGATAATAAGCATTGCTGTCGATATTTCGCTGGAAGCGTCCGTTGGCCGAATGGGCTGTCAAATTACCCGCGCGATAGATCGAGACAGGCGTACCCGCTTGAGCTGCTTGGAACAACAGCTTCTCCGCCGCGAGTTTACTGTTCGTGTACAGGTTGTCCACGTTCAATTCGTCTGGGAAGGCAGAAAGCTCCAATGCAGACTCCCATTTTCCTTCGTTAGCAAGATCCTCCGGTATTCCCATAGTAGAGACATGATGGAAGGATACTCCTGGCTTGGCTTGAGCGATTTTCAGCAGTTCCAGTGTTCCGGTCACATTCGTGCGATCGAAGGCTGCCGAATCACCAAAATGGCGAACGTCAGCGGCGCTGTGAATGATGCCGTCGATTTGGTGCTCCAGCATATGGCGGTCGACGGAAGAGAGACCAAGATCAGCTTGCTCCAGATCCCCATAGACAGCTTTTACCCGTCCTTCGATCAAGCTGGAGATATCTTGTCCAAAATATCCCGTCAATACGGACTGAATACGCTCGATACCGGATGGACCGTCCTGAGAAGGGCGTACCATCGCGTATACTTTGGCTTCTGTCCGTTGAAGTAGGTCATACAGAATGTGCGAGCCCAGATAGCCTGTAGCACCGGTTAACAAAATCACGCGCAAGTCGCGGACTTCAGCTAAGTCAGAAGCACCAGACAACTCAATAGGATGCTCATTCAAGTCCATTTTTTCTTGAGAAATCGCGAGTGGCTTGCGTTGCGGCGTTTGTTCCGTACCTAATTGTTCCACGTATTCAGCAAGCTCGCGAACGGTTTTGTAGCGGAAAAAATCTCCGATGCGCAGCGCGCCATAACGCGGCTTTAGAATAGCCAGCACATGAATGACACGAAGCGAATCGCCCCCGATCAGGAAGAAATCATCGGTAGCGCCAATGTTATTTTTACCAAGCACTTGAGTCCATGCTTCGGCAATGAGTGTTTCGGTTCCTTCTCGGAGAGGTTCCCCGCCAAATGAAAGATCAGACGCTTCCGGCAGTGGTCGCAGGGCCAGCTTTTTGCGATCGATCTTGCCAGTTGGTGAAATTGGCATGGCTTCCAGATGAACGACATGGCTTGGTACAAAATAAGAAGGCAGCTTGCCCCCAATATAAGACTGAATAACGTCTTGTGGAATGGATTGTCCATCCGAAGTGGTAAAATAGCCAACTAACATGTTCTGATCAGTGTGATCTTTGACAGCTACTACAGCGACGTCCTGAACACCTGGATGTTTGGAAAAATGGTCTTCAATTTCTCCAATTTCAATCCGATTCCCCCGAATTTTGAGCTGTGAATCCTTGCGACTTACGTATTCAATCGTACCGTCTGGCAGCAGCTTGGCGATATCACCCGAGCGGTACATTTTTTCACCCGGAACAAAAGGGTTGTCCACAAACGATTGAGCTGTACGTTCTGGCTGATGGAGATAGCCATGGGCCAACGCAGGCGTAGCAATACATACTTCACCCGGAATATTGACAGGGCAAAGCTTGTTATCATCGTTAACGATATACACTTTATAATTGTAAATCGGCTTGCCGATCGGAATATTGACGACATGCTCAGGCACGGCACCACGAACCCGGTGGGTCGTTGTCGCCACGGTGCATTCGGTCGGTCCGTATACGTTTACGATGTCGGTATCTGTACCGAATTTACTTTGGAACGCTCGAACTTGTGAGCCGTACAGCGCTTCGCCTGCCACGGTAACGATCCGTACCTTAGCGAGTTTGCGATAGCCTTCGTCTGACAAGTACGTAGATAGCTGATTAAAGAATACGGTCGGCAAAATGGTAATAATCGTCGTGCCCGTACGTGCAATGGCTTCAGCGAATTCTTCAACAGATACACGTTCTTCGGAAGACAGCAAGTACAATTTTGCACCGTAAAACAAGGCTCCAATTGTATCCCAAACGGATGCATCGAAGCTGTAGGTTGCAAATTGGGTCAATACATCCTGAGGTGTAATGTCGCAATCGCGTTGCACGACAGCTCCTAGGTTAACGACACCGCGGTGAGCGATCAGAGCACCTTTCGGTTTGCCTGTAGAGCCGGATGTATAGATGACATAAGCTAGATCATCCGGACTTACATTAACGTTTGGATTGCTTGCAGCATAGCCTGCCAGTGGTCCGTTAATTGCTAAAATTTCTTTTACCGTCTCAATGGAACCGCACAGTTCAGTCGCTTGCTCCATGAGTGCGGAAGTTGTTAAGACAAAAGGAGAACGCGTGTCTTCGACAATGTAGCTGCTCCGGTCGGCGGGGTGGGCGGGATCAACAGGCACATACACGCCCCCGGCTTTCAGGATACCCAGAAGGGAAATAACGGTCTCCAAGCTTCGTTCCATGAAGATAGTCACGAATTCACCTTTGGTAAGACCTTTAGATAACAAGACACGTGCGACTTGGTTAGCACGTTCGTTCAACTCACGGTACGTGTACTCTCCAGTGTGGGAAGCAATAGCCGGACGATCAGGGTATTGTGAAGCAGCCTCCTCAAACATTCCATGAATAGTTTGATGCTCAGGATATTTCACGACTGTATTATTTAAAGCTTCGTGAGCAGCTCGATCTGCATCTGATAATATATCAATGGAGTTCACAAGTGCATGGCTGTTGGTTAGCGCGCCGCGCAAAAGGGTTTCAAAGTATTCTGCGTATCGGACAACCGTTGTTTCCAGCAAGAGTGATTGATCATATCGGATCTGTATTTGATAAGTGCCATTGTGTTCACTAACAGCCCAGTCCATAATACGGGATTCTACTCCGCTGTCCGTAGGCAGATTTGCCGAAAATGAAGTATCGGCTTGTGGTTCCGCTAGGTATGCATTAGGCTCACGGAGCATCTCCTGAAATAAGTCTGCTAGTTCATGAAAAGTCGTTTCCTTTTCGACTGTCAGCGAAGCTGTAAGCAGACCGGTTTGTGGCACAAATGTAGAAAAAGAAACTTCTTCTTCTGCGGATAGGCGATATACCCATGCAGTATATGCTGATAAAAGCAACGCTTGTTTGTCATCCGCAGTTTGTTGCTGATTTAATTGTTCCGAGATGGACGCTTCTAACTCTACTTGATAAGTAGAGGATGTATGCTTGCGTTGTATACGTGCACAATCCAAGGGAACTAGGAATGGGGATGGGGTTGTCTGTGTGCTGTTTTGTAGTAATGAAGCCATTACGCTAACCTCCTGAATGTATGATGTCTTAATATAAATGGTAAACTCAGTAAATGCCTCCGATCCCTTCAAATGCATGAACAGGAGGGAGGCATTACCGAATGATTTACTTATAAATTTTGGAGCCGATAAATGGTTATTATGATTTGGTACGGTTGGTGTCTGCAATTTTGAAATAAGATGTAATTTCTTGAAGCTCTTCAGACATGGACGTCAATTTATGGGATGAATCAATGATCGAATCCAAAGAAGCTTTTTGCTCCTCCACCGTTTGCACAATGTGAACACTGTTATTGGCTGTTTTGGTTACAGTGGAAGAAAGATCGTCTGCTGTCGCGGTCATTTCCTGTGTACCCGCAGATATTTGCTCAGTAGCGCTGGAAACTTCTTGGATTTGCCATGCTACATTTTTAGTTGCTTGAAGAATATCATTGAACAGCACGCCTGCTTGTCCGGCAACGACGATTCCGTTTTGAACTTCAACGTTTCCTTGCTCCATCGACTTCACAGCTTGTCCGATTTCACTTTGAATTTCTTCGATCAGGGACGTGATTTGTTTGGTTGCATCCGCAGATTGTTCTGCCAGCTTACGTACTTCACTGGCAACAACGGCAAAGCCTTTACCTTCTTCACCAACGCGCGCAGCTTCAATAGAAGCGTTCAAAGCGAGCAGGTTGGTTTGACTGGAGATGCCTGAAATGGTACTGATGATATTGCCAATTTCCTGCGAACGACTGTCCAGCAACTTGATGATACGGGAAGTATTGGTGACTGTATCGGTAATCAAGTGCATTTGGGATGATACCTTGCTTACAATCTCGTTGCCTTCGTTAGAACGTTTCTCTACCGAATTGGCTTCTTCCGCAACATTGGAAGAACTCGTGGCAATATTTTGAATTACCGAAGCCATTTCAGCCATGGCACGTGCACTATCGCCTGTTGCTTTTTCCTGCGAACGGATATTCTCCGTGATTTCACTGATGTTTTGATTGATGATGTTGGAGTTGATTCCGTTTTGTTCGCAGATTGCGAGTAGTTCCTTGGCAGATTCATTGACTTCATCAGTTGTCTGCTTCACTTTGGTCATAATGCTGTTAATATGACTTACCATATCGTTGAAATTCTGATTTACGAGCCCCAAATCATCATGACCTGCATGAATTTGAACATCCAGATTTCCTCTGCTTACTTCACTGATACCGTACATCAGTTGCTTAATCGGTGACAGCGTGCGCTTCACAACCCAATATTGAAGCGCCAGGCAGATTAGTAGGAAAATCACTAAAATGGTAGCGCCGCTAATGAGCAGCTTGGTTAAGCCGGCAGGTACGGCGCCAGCATCTGCATCGACTGCAAAATATGCAAAGATTTTGCCACTTGAATCTTTAATCGGAGTCATCAAAGTCGTCCATGTACCAAAAGAATCATCGTAGAAGCTAGTGAATGTTGGTTTGCCACTGTCCAACATACCGGTTACGCCGACTGCCACGACATTAGGTTGCTCGTACATAGAGCCAACGAGCAGCTTATCTTTTTCAAATGCTTCTCTGAGATCCGTTGGCATCGCCACAATAGATGTTAGATTGCCGTTTTCGAGCTCCGTCCCGAATATATAGGCATGAGAGATATTCGGATTGGTCGCCATGATGTTATCTAGGTACGTGCGGAGTTTGGTTTGAACGGGTCCATCATAGTTTTTCTCTTGAACCGCTTGGGTTACTTCATCGGAATTAATGCCCTGGGCCCACTTCAATGTGATTTTTTCCACTTGCCCATGCAATTGGTCTATCAAAATCGTACGTTGGATCAAATAACTGGACACAATAAGGACTAGTCCAATCAATACGATGTTGAAGAAGGATAATAATAAGTTTTTGGTGAAGAATGATAAGCTACTCCACTTTTTCAAAATGTTCCACTCCCTGGTTGTATTTTTGTATATGGTGTTGAACCGCTTATCGAATGAGATAATCAAGTCCCCCTTACAAACATAATAATAGAGATAATAGACCCTTGAATTTTATGTAATAGGTCTTAAGTCCTTTTATAGACAAGTATGATATCCCTATATATATGTCGTACGAAAAGCCCTTGAAATGAATACCTTACACAATAAAAAATTAATTTTTAATAGGTAAACGCTGTCTGTGTTTCAGTATATTCCAATTTATACTTCAACTTGAAATTCGAATTCATTACAGTCCATAAGCAACTATTCAACAGAAACCATCATACTTTATAATAGAGTCAAATGCACTTATCAATTTGGGACATTTTTCATATTTAACGTTGGAAATGCTTGATTTATCGCGGTTTTTGTGAATTGTTTGCGAAATGAGTCCTTATATCCATGCAAAGAGAAGAGGGATAAGAAGAATGTCCAAGCTTACGATTTTAAAGGTTGAGAGTCATCACGAGGATCTGCATGAGTTGATTCAAAGGCTGGATGAGGACTTGCTGGAAAGGTATCCTGCCGACGAAATTTACTTGGTTGATTTTTCCAATCCAAAAGTTAAAGAAATGATTTTCGCTGTTGTGTATGTGGACGAAAAACCGGTGGCTTGTGGAGGGCTTAGGCCTATAGATGCGGAAGAAATGGAGCTCAAAAGATTTTATGTCGATTCCTCTTATCGCAGACAAGGAATTGCGGTGAGCCTATTATCTTTTTTGGAAGAGGAAGCCAGCAAACGGGGAGTTGTAAGGATTAAACTGGAGACCGGAGCAGCTCAACCTGAAGCGATTGCTCTCTATACCAAGCGGGGATACGAACCTATTGAACGGTTTGGGGAGTATGAACACGATGAAAACAGCCTTTGTTATGGTAAAAAGCTGTCTCTGTTATTATAAAGCGTTCTCTTATAAAATGGATGATGATCAATACTAGCCTATATAGCGGGAGAGATGATAATGAATTTGAAGCAAAAAGCAGCCGAAAAAGCAGTTGAGGCGATTGAGGACGGCATGAAGGTAGGACTTGGTACAGGCTCGACAGCCTTTTGGGCTATTCAAAAAATTGGTGAGCGTGTAGCGCAAGGATTACATATACAGGCTGTAGCTACATCCCAAGCTTCGGAGGATCAGGCCAGGGAGCTGGGAATTCCCATCATTCCGTTTGATCAGATTGGAAGGCTTGACGTTACCATCGACGGTGCAGACGAGGTGAACGAGCAGCTGGTGCTGGTGAAAGGTGGAGGCGGAGCCCTGCTGAGAGAGAAAATTGTGGAAAGCAATAGCGACCGATTAATTATTATTGTCGATGAGTCCAAGGATGTGAAGGTACTGGGTGCATTTCCTTTACCCGTTGAGGTCGTACCCTTTGCCAGTGAATGGACGTTGGAGGCTTTACGGCAGACAGGCTGTAGGGCGGAGTGGCGTATGAAAGACGGCGAGCGCTTCCTTACGGATAACGGTAATTATATTGCCGATTGTCGCTATGGTACGATTGAGAATCCGCAGGAGTTGGAAATCCGCTTGAATCAAATTCCGGGTGTAGTCGATAACGGACTGTTCATTAATATGGCGGACCAGGTTATTATCGCACGGGCCAACGGACAGATCGACGTTCGTAACAAGTAATGTTTAGGACCCGCCTGCTTCATCATGTGGCGTTGATGTTATTGATTTTATATACAGGACTTCTATTATATTGGATGTTTCTCGGTTTTGGTCGTACATTACGGCCAGGACCCCCGTATTCGTATAATATTGTTCCGTTTGATACGATCAGGCAATACTGGCGGGCAATGGGGTCGTTTCCTTTTCGGGTATGGGGTGTTAATTTGCTCGGCAATATTGGCGTATTCATTCCCTTCGGTATTCTTGTGCCTATCATTTGGGTGTCCATGCGAAGTATAGGCAGTCTGTTGTTAACGATAGTGATCGCACTGGTCATTCTTGAGGTGTCCCAAATGCTGCTGGGCGCAGGTACAATGGATGTAGATGACATCATATTGAACGTTCTGGGAGTATTATGCGGCCGTGTTGCCTACGTATTTTTACGTAAGAAGTTAGGGGTTACAACATAATCGTCCTGCTCTCTGGATCAGTGCATTAAGACTGACTGAGAGCGGGCTTTTTTTACATAATGAACTGTAACCTTCACATAATAGACGGTAATTCCTCCATTTATAGGCCGTATGAGCAGGGGAAGGAACGCTTAAACTTGACAAAAGCGAACAATTAAGATATCTTGGAATAAAGATATGAGTAACGGAGGCTGTTAATATGTCTGTAAAACCAGATGATCAGGACTTAGCGCTTAATTTGTTCGTTGTTCTGGCTCGTGCTTATAATTCGGTCACGTCCCGTACGAATCGGGACATTCATAGTCATGGTTTAAATACAACAGAATTTGGTGTGCTTGATCTGCTGTATTATCGGGGATCACAACCTTTACAGAAGATTGGAGAAAAGGTACTAATCTCTAGTGGAAATATTACGTATGTGGTAGATAAACTTCAGAAAAAAAACTTGCTTACCCGTCGTGCATCACAAGATGATCGGCGTGTGATTTATGCAGAATTGACTGATGATGGACGTCATTTCTTTGAGCAAATATTCCCGCAGCATCATCGTGTCATTATGGAGACCGTGGATGGCTTATCCGTGGAAGAGAAGGAGCAGGCTATTCATCTGTTAAAAAAGCTTGGACTAACGGCTGAGGGGCAGAAGAGTAACGGATCATAAATGGTGCATGTACAGGTTAAATCTGCTTTAGATAAAATACCGACTTTTCGGTATTTTATTTTTTTGTCGTATTTTGGGGAGTAGGGTTAATGTAGAGGCGTAAATCAGGTATAATTATCTAATAGTCACGTCCGGAACAAATTCCCCAGTACCTGTTTCGAATACAAATACCTTGTCGGGGAAGGAGCTGTACATGAGTATACAGCAATATACCGCAGGTGAATCGCTATTGATGCAAGCAGGAGCTTTGGCTGAATTAGTTACCCATAAACAATACGAATTACAGCCCGATCTTTTGCAGCGTTTTGGGGATAACGGTAAAATAAAGACAAAACAGGATTCTATATATAGTTTGAACTATTTAGCTGAAAGTGTAATCATGAACAGCCCTATTTTATTTACACAGTATGTTTCTTGGTTAAAAAAGCTTCTGGAGGGTTTCGGCATAACCCAAGAAGATTTGAGCATCAATTTCCGATTAATCCAGGAGACGTTGGTAGAGCATTTCGATCATACAGATAAAGCTATGGTGCTGGAGCATCTGGATTTGGGGATACAGCAAATAGGGAAGAAAGAGGAGTATGCCTCTTTTATTACAGATGATAATCCCTATGCTGCTGACGTGGCTCAATATTTGGAATATTTACTCTCAGGTAATCGCAGACAGGCTTTGGATTGGATCGTCCGTTTGCTGAATGAGGGTATCTCTATTCAACATACGTATAAATATATTTTTCGAATTTCGCAATATGAAATAGGTCGTCTATGGTATGAAGGCAAAATCACCGTCGGTCAAGAGCATTTTTGCACTGCTGTGACTCAATTTATTATTTCCAGCCTGTACCCCCAATGGATGGGGAATGGAAATAAGGAACGCTGCCTCGTGGCGGCGTGTGTAGGCAGCGAGCAGCATGAAATTGGTCTGCGTATGCTGGCTGATATATTTGAAATGGATGGTTGGGATACGTATTATTTAGGCGCCAATGTACCTAACCGTAGTCTGCTTCAGGCCATTGTGAGTTACAAGGCGGATGTGGTGGCTATCTCAGCTACCATGGCTTACCATGTCCATCTAGTGAAAGAGTTGATTGCTCTCATTCGGCAAGACCCAACGACTAGCCATGTGAAAATTATGGTCGGAGGCTTGCCTTTTAATCTCGATTCCCACTTGTGGCAGGAAGTAGGGGCGGACGGATACGCACCAGGTGCGGAGGAAGCGCTGGAGGTTGCAGGGGACTTACTTTCGCTCAGGAAATAAGGTTAGTTATGTGAACCTGTAGTCATTTTGTAAAGGGGGCCTTTTAATATGAAGGAACCGACAGCAGAAATGGCTGTCCTGCGGAAAACGGTCGAACAATTAACGGATGAGATTGTGAAAAGCAAGGCTGAGGAAGAAAAGTTGCTGAATGAATTTTCATCAATGAACAACGAGCTGGTCAATCTGCAGCGTCAGCTTGCCAAAAGCAATGCGGAATTAACACAGACGAAGGAAGAAGCGGTACGGGCTAATGACCTAAAGAGCACTTTTCTGGCTGTGGTTAGTCATGAATTCAGAACGCCAATGAACGGAATACTTGGAATGATTGAAATGTTAGGTTCATCCAAACTTTCCCCAGATCAACGGCAGGCCATCAGTGTTATACGTGAGTCAGCCTCTCTGTTGTTGAACATGATTAATAATCTGCTCGATATATCTAAAGTGGAAGCAGGACAGATGGAACTGGAGATCGGAAACGTCAGAGTTCAGGCGATTATGAGCCACGTTGCTCAGTTGTTGGAGCCACAAATCTATCAGATGGGTAACCGTTTGAGTATAGAGACCGATTCTGGTGTGGCAGAGCATCTGGAGGGAGATTCTGCAAGGATCATGCAGATCTTGCTCAATCTGTTGAACAATGCGAATAAATTTACCAGTGAAGGATTGCTCATCATTCGAACAAAATTGGTGGAGGAAACAAAAGATTCCCAACGTGTTCGGTTTGAGGTGCAGGATTCGGGTATTGGTATTTCACCGGAGGATCAGAATAAGCTGTTTCAGCCTTATGTACAAGCAGGTGAAGGCAGCGCCTCCCAATATGGAGGAACGGGTCTAGGGCTATGGATATGCAGTTCATTTGTGGAACTCATGCAGGGAGAAATTGGGGTCGTCAGTAAAGAAGGCCAAGGCTCCACGTTCTGGTTTGAAATTCCCCTCATGAAAGGATCGGAGCAGGCAGACGAAATGGAGAAGCATGAAAATGGTGATTTGAAGGCATTTAGCGAGTTGCTGCGTGAGCATAGTCATTCTCAAACTATTTTGGTGGCTGAGGATAATCGGGTGAATCGGCAGGTGGTGCAATTGCAGCTTAACCACTTGGGATTCCAGCATATTGATTTTGCTGAGGATGGACAAGCTGCTGTAAGAGCGGCCTCCGAACGATCCTACGCTTGTATTCTAATGGATCATCATATGCCTCTGCTGAGTGGTCATGATGCGGCAAAATCGATCCGCCAGCGGGAAGCAGACAACCAGCAACCCCCTGTACCGATCATTTCTTTGACCGGAAATGTGTCCGAGGAGGATCAGGCACGGGGCCAGGAGGTTGGAGTGAACGATTACTTGATGAAGCCAGTAACGATTGAAAAGCTCTCTGAAAAGCTTGTAAAATGGCTTCCAAAGCCGGAAACCGAGCCGATTTTGGATGAGGAAGTTATACGTGAAATTATGCTGCTGGACGAGGATGGCAGCACGGGACTACTGGAGTCATTGGTCGAAATGTATACAAGTGATACACCTGCCAAAATCAATAAGTTAAATGAACTGGCTGCTGCGGGCGAAGCCACAAAAGTAGTAGAGGCTGCTCATGAGTTGAAATCAGGCAGCGTGAGTCTGGGTGTCGGACGTTTGTCCTCGTTGCTGTCCGATATTGAACAGCTTGCACGGGAGAACCGACTCGAGAATGCGAAAGCGAAGTTATCTGCGCTCCAATCTGTCTATCAAGCAACGTGTTTAGAACTGGAACGCTATATTCACCAGTGCTAGACAGGTTTCCCCCTTGTTAGACTTGCATACGGAAGGAGGACGTAAGAGACATATATGAAAGAACAGTTGCGTTCTATTCACCCGCTGGCCTGGACGATTATTGTCGGTACTATTTTTGGGCGGATGGCGACATCCATGAGTATCCCGTTTTTGTCTATTTACCTTACCACCCGTTTAGGGGTGTCCCCCTTTCATACGGGGGTGATCGTATCGGTCAGCTCGTTGGTCGGCATTTTTGCCAGCTTTTACGGTGGATATATTTCAGATCGAATTGGACGGCGTAAGGTGATGCTGGTGTCCATTGCGAGCTGGGCGCTTGTATTCGTTGCTTTTGCGTTGGCGGAAGCGGCCTGGGCCTTTTTTGTCATTAATGCTCTGAATGGACTGTGCAGATCCCTGTTCGAGCCAACCTCACGGGCGCTGTTATCAGATGTAACCCCGAAGGAGAAAAGACTGCTTATCTACAATATGAGATATGCGGCCATTAATGTTGGGGTGGTGGCAGGGCCGTTGCTTGGTTTAATGCTAGGATCTGCATCCACGGGTACGCCGTTTATGGTAGCTGCTGGTGTGTACGCATTGTACGGGGTACTGTTGTTGATCCAATTTGCCCGGTATGCATCGGATCTGCATATAGGTACAACAGCGGGAGAGGCTCCACTGCGAATGGGTGAGGCATTCCGTACAGCCAGCCGTGACCCGGTGTTTATGCCAATTTTGCTGGGAACGGTATTTTGTGTGATGGGCTATGCGCATTCCAATTCCACAATGCCTCAATTCTTGTCCTTATCCTTCGCAGAAGGAACCCGATGGTTTACATACATGCTGACGGTCAACGCGGTTTGTGTATTGGCATTTCAATATCCGCTGGTGCGACTGGCAAGCCGATTTTCCCCGGTGAATTCCTTGATTGCAGGGAATATATGTATTGCGGTCAGCCTGTTGCTGTGCGGTATGCTAAACTCAGGCTGGATGTTTATACTGGATATGGTGCTGTTTACGGTTGGTGAAGTGTTATTGTTCACGATGCTGGACGTATTGATTGACCAAATTGCAGATGCTCAATATAAAGGGACCTACTTCGGTACAATCGGCTTTAATAATTTGGGAAGCGTGCTGGCTCCTTTATTTGGTGGCTGGTTGCTGGATATCTATGGTCAAACGGCGCCGCTTGCCGTTTTTGTTCCGGTTGCCCTGTCGGTTGTGATTGGTATTCCATTCCTTCTGGTCGCACGCCGCCGTCTGGTGCAGCGTACAGCACGGATCGCGGCTCAGGGAGGAAAATCGGTGCAGCAACTGTCATCATAAAAAGGGAGTTGAGTGCAGGATGAAGTCGGAAGAAAATGCGCTACGAATCATACAATATATGAATGATCCGCAGGTACTGCAAGACTTGCGCTATGTGCGAGAGCTGAAGTTGCCACAAGGATGTATTGCCGCAGGCTATGTACGTAACCGGGTTTGGGACAAGCTCCATGGCTATACAACTGCTACACCTTTAAACGATATTGATGTTATTTATTTTGACCCGAAAAATACGCTAGAGGAACGAGATGAGTATCTAGAATTGTCCTTGAACCGTAAGCAGGCCGGACGTAACTGGTCTGTCAAAAATCAGGCTCGGATGCATATTCGCAACGGTGAGGCTCCGTATTCCTCGGTAGAGGATGCGATGAGCCGCTGGCCAGAGACGGCAACGGCTGTGGCGGTTAGATTGAATGACAAGGATCAAATAGAGGTCATTTGTCCGCATGGATTGGAAGATTTACTGGATATGCGGGTACGGCAAAGCCCTTTGTTTCGTCACACAACGGCTTTTCGTCAGCGTGTATTTGAGAAGCAATGGCTTGATAACTGGCCGTTGCTTATTATGGAGAATTAGAGTGTAATCCTAATTTCAGGATATTAAGGAGAGACGACAAACAATGTTTAAAAATATAAAAACAGATTCAGATCGTGAGGAGGTTCTGGAGCTGTTAACCTACGCTGTGCTGGATCACCCTGAACGCGGAGAAGCAGCTTTACGTACCTATCAAGCCTCGGATGACTGGAAGCTGTTCGGTGTAGAAGATGAAGGACTTATTGTAGGTATTGTCGGCTTTGAGGAGCAGGAGGATGGGACAACCGTAATTCGTCATCTGGCCGTGTTGCCTGAAAACCGTCATAGAGGATATGCCAGAGGTATGCTGCTTACGCTCATTCAGGAGCATAATCCGAAACGGCTTACTGTGGACACGGATGCGGAGGGGGCAGATTTCTTCCGCAACGTGGGCTTTGCCGTCTATGGATCAGAGGATTTGCCAGAGGGTGGGCAATTCCATTGTGTATATGAAATAGACGAAGAATAAGCGAATCTCCGGGTCCCGCGTCCCTCTTTCTACATAAGATATGTTATGTAGAAAGAGGGAGGTGAGTTTCATTGGCGTACCACTACACAGCGATTGGAGATTCTTTAACAACAGGTGCAGGGACGTTGCTGAGTGGCGGATTTGTACCTATCTATCGGCGAATGGCAGAAAGACATCTCCGTACGCCAGTCAGCTACGAGAATCTGGGAATCAATGGGCTGACATCGCAGGAGTTGCTGTCAATGGTCCGCAACAATCCGCTTTTTCGGTCGGCGCTCAGCCGGGCTGAACTTATAACCGTAACGATCGGCGGAAATGATCTGCGCCCATACATCAGCGCCCTTGCTGGAGGTTCCGGCTTGTCGGGTTCTTCCATTCCGCAAGCGTTGAATCACACAAAAGAACATGTGCGCCAAATTGTACATGCCCTGTATCAGATAAAGTCCGGTCAGCGTGAGCCATTTATCATCCGAATGGTGGGATTATATAATCCTTTTCCAGGGGTGAGGGAGGCGGGAGTATATGTGCGCCAGTATAACTCGTTTCTCTATACATTGGGCGGACCAAATTACCGGGTGGCGAACATTTATCCTGCATTTGAGGGTTATGAACGGGCTCTACTTTCGTTAGATCGGGTGCATCCGAACAGTCGTGGTTATCGCGTGATTGCGGAAGAGCTGAATCGGCTTGGTTATGCGCCGTTACGGTGAGCGTGAGAGGATGCTTTGGATCGGACAACGTATATTAGAGAAAGAGGTTCATCATGGCAGTAGAAACTGACCATCATGAACCTCTTTTTCTGCATTTCGGCGTGCTAAACTTCCAATATAGCCTTCAGCTTGGTGCAGTCTTCCAGTAACTCGGGCAGCTGACCCAAAAATAGAAGGAGGGCTTTCACGTGAGCTATTTCCACGTTTTCTTCCGAGAGTTCACCCTTTAATCTGCTTAGGATTTGCACATATTCATTCCGGGGAGCTTCATTTAATTTAGTTTGTTTCAGAACCGTATCCATACGTTGCAGTGCATAGGAGATTTGTTTTCCCTTGGTCCAGATTTGATCAGAATCTTCATGGAATACGGAATCGCGGCCCCACATGATTTGATGTTGAACATCAGGGCTCAGCATTCCTTGTGCCAGCATATCCGTAATGCTGAGCATAAATTCAGCCAGTGTTTGCTGCTCCGTCCAGGACAGCTCTGAATCGCTCATTCGGAAGGAATTAATAATGATACTTTTGATGACAAAATTGATATCGTGCGCATAGTCACGTATAGATTGTCCATAAGCATCAATTAAGAAATCAACCATCACGTTAGACAAATAAAGTTCAACACGATCAATGGCTTGTGCGATTTTTTCTTCCTTAGAACCGATTAAAGGGACGGAGTATACCAGTAAATGAACTTTATTCTTATAAATCCGGCCCAGCGCAATCAAATACAGTTGTCTCAACTTTTCACGGGAAGGTAGCTGGTGCTTCAAATAAAGTTCTTTAATATCTGCATCAAGAAGTTTTTCAATCAGGACGATTGTCCCCAGCAGCAACTCTTCTTTACTTTGAAAGTATTTATAAAAGGAAGCCTTCACCATCCCGCTTTCGCGGGCAATTTCATCCACCGAGGTGGCATCGTACCCTTTTTCAGAAAACAGGGAAAGGGCGGCATAGATAATATCTTCACTCGTTATTTTTTTCATTGTACCCCCAATTTTTTGCTCTGTCTCTTTAATTTCCAGCGGGCAATAACCATATACAGGGACGGAACCACAAACATCGTAAGAATGGTCGAGTACATCAATCCAAACATAATAGTATACGCCAGAGGTCTAAACATAAGTTCCCCAATAAGAGCAATCGGAATCAGACCGACAATGGCTGTCAGTGAAGTAAGCAATATGGGGCGGAAACGCGCTTTGGTCGCTGCAACAACGGCCTCCTTCAGTTCGATCCCTTCACGTCTTGCATCCTCAATAAACTCAATCAGCACAATGCCGTTACGTACGACAATACCTGCCAAGGTCATTAAGCCCAACACGCCCATAAAACTAACCGGCGTATTTAGAATGAACAAGCCAAGAAATCCGCCTGCTGCTGCCATATACACGGTAGTCAATATGATGAGTGGAGTCGAGAAAGAATAAAATTGCAAAAAGATCAGCATGAAGATTAATAGTATGACGACAACATATAACCATCCTATTTCTGATAAAATGTCATCTTGTCCTGAAATCTCGCCGCCAATTTCCCAAGTGTAGCCTGGAGGAAATTTAATGTCCTGCAATTTAAGCTTGACATCCTTCATGACTTCGGAAGCTGTACGCCCGTGAACTTCAGCTTCAACAGTAATCGAACGTTTTAAATTATAATGGTTAATTTTTTGTGTTGCAAAGGATGGTTTCAACTCAGCCAATTGAGATAAAGGGATTTGAATACCATTGGCATTGGTCACATTCAATTGCTGAAACAAAATTTCAGGATTTTGATCGGTTTGGCTTAGCTTCAGCTTAATATTGATCAAATCTTTCCCCGTATCAAATCGGCTAAAGCTCACGCCATTACCCATTAACAAGAGTGTACGTGTCAGATCATTATTGCTTACCTGATATTGATCCATCGCTTGTTTGTTGATTTGGAAATCCAACGTATATCCTTCATTTTCCATATTATCTTGTATGTCCTGTGTTCCTCTGGTAGCCATAATGCCTTCTTTTAACTGCTGTGACAACGAACGCAACTGATCTACATCATTGCCTAAAATCCGAATGGAGATCGGCTTACCGAGAGGCACCCCCACTTTAGCTATTTTCAAGGAAATGGATTGACCCGGATAACGATCCTTTAAAATGGAGGGCCATTTGTCTGCCATTTCATCGGGATCAAATGCACCTTCTTCCCCAATAATAGCAATTTGACCCACGGTTGTGCCTGTTTTGGCGTCAGCGGTCATATCTTGAAACAACCGGGGAGCGTCGCCGCCAGCCGCATAACTGATCGTTTCCACATGAGGTTGCTGCTTCACCCATTTGGCAATATCCTCGGTGACCCGCTTGGTTTCTTCTATAGAAGTACCTGTAGGCATACGCACATTAATGCTTAATTCCGGATCGTTGGTTCTGGGGAACAGGTCGATCGGAATCAGAGCAAGTATGCCGTACAGCGTGGTACTGATCAATAATCCTAATGCAGCATATAATCCAGGTTGCTTAATGACTCTCGGAATCAGCTTGCTGGTATATACGTTACGAAGAGCATCAATTTGTTTTCCCAGCAGTCCCGACGGCTTCATGGTGGAGTTGGGCGTTTTTTGATTTCGTTGTCCATACCATTCTCTAAAGATTGGGATGACGGTAAAGGACATGAGCATGGAAGCCAATAACGTAAAGATAACAGCAAACGGTAATGGTTTGATAAGGGAGCCTGCATCGCCTGATAAAAAGAACAGCGGGGCAAAGGAGGCTACAGTTGCCAGGGTTGCGGTCAAAATGGAAATGGAAACTTCTTTCGTTCCATTTAATGCTGCTATCTTGGGACTCTCGCCCAAGGTCATCATTCTGCGTTCAATATTATCATTAACCACCACAGCATCATCGACTAGAATCCCCATTACAATAATTAAGCCAATGACCGTAACCTGATTCAATGTTATTCCGAGCATAGGGAGAATAATGAGACCTATGGCGATTGAAATAGGAATAGCCAGTGCCACAAAAGAGGATGTAATCAGATTCAAGCCCAATGTACATACGATCACAACCGCCGCAATGGCAAACAGCAATTCACGGGTCAAGCCATGAAAAATATGATCAATCCGCTCGGTCTGTGAAAATAACGTATTCAGTTGAAACGTATTAGGCAGATCTGGTTTTAACAACTGCATTTCTTTATTTACTTTGCTATAAATCGTGTCTACGTCAGAGCCGGTATTACCGTTAATCGTCAGCGTAATAGCTGGTTTACCGTTAAAAAAGGCCATATAGCTGCTGGTGTTATGTGTAAGCAATACGGTGCCCACATCACTGAGATACACAGGAGCGCCGCTGTCTGTTCTGGAAATAATGACCTTACTCAAATCCTGAGCATCCTTGGACTGCTTTACATTCAAGCGATAGGTACGTTCATTGTAATCCAGATTGCCTATCGGATATTGCTCATTTTCCTTCTGCACTGCACTCATGAGCTGTTCCCAACTGATATGGTACTGCTGGAGCTTTTGAGCATCAATCTCAATCTGAACCTCTTGATCCGGTAATCCCTTGATTGTTACTTCCGATACACCGGGAATGGTTTTTAATTGATCCTTCCATGATATCACCATATCATTTAGTTGATACAAGTGCTCCACAGAGTCCCCCGTGATGGCGTAGGAATGGATAAATACTTTATTCAAATCATCGTTAACGACAGGCTTTTGAGCATCTGTGGGCAGAAAAGATTGGGCATCGTTCATTTTTTTGCGTAATGTATCCCAGACTTCTGCGGCATTGGCGTTGCCTTCTGTCTCAATGATAATCGTCGAAAGTCCATTTTCGGATGTAGAAGAAATCTTTTTAATATGATTGATTTCTTTCATTTTTTGTTCCAGAGGCTTCGTGACCGTTTGTTCTACCTTTTGGGGTGTAGCTCCAGGGTAGAGGGTCGTGACCACAGCGGTTTTCTTGATAATATCCGGCGTTTCCTGCCGGGGAAGTTGAGAGACACTATATAGCCCGGCAACAATCGCCATGATAAAAATAAAGAGGGTCAGTTTTTTCTTTTTGATAAAATATGCAATCATTTGCTCGTTCCCCCCATGATCTGAACGAGCAGCCCATCGTAGATCAGGTTTACTCCGGTGGTAACGATACGATCCCCGACATTCAGTCCCTTGGTAATTTCGAGCTTATTGTTGGACATCTGACCGACATTCACGACCGTCTTGACCGCTTTGTTGTTCACCACTTTATAGACAAAAGTATCTGTACCGTTATTAATGACAGCTTTGGCTGGGAGCAAAATTTGCTCACTCTGAGTCAGTTGGCGGCCTGCCTTTATGACTTGTCCCGGGGCCCAATCATGCTGGGGGTTAGGAACAATCACTTCTACGTTGATACTGCCCGTATTGGTGTTGGTGGCCGGATAAATTTTGCTGACCGTTCCTTCTCTGTTCTCATCGTACAGTTGAAGTTGGACTGTCTGACCTTGCTTCCAGTTCGTGATTTCATGATCGGGAACAGGGAGCAGCACCTTGAGCTTGTCGATTTGTCCGATACGATATATCGGCTGTCCAGTGCTCGCCAATTGTCCCACCGTTGCCTTTTTCTCCAGAATAACGCCGGAAATGGGGGCTTTTAAAGCTGTCTTGGAGAGGGAAAGTTCGGCTTGCTTTTTGGCAATGACCGCCTGTTGATATGCCGCAGTTGAGTTATCTCGGGAGGCTTCTGCCTGTTCCTTCGCAGCGATAGCAGCTTCTTTCCCGGCTTGGGCTTGCTGTAGGCTGGATTCTGCCGATTGCCGATCTTCCAATGTTGCTCCCTCCTGGATTAAGGAGAGGGCTTCTTGTGTATCCTCCAGGTCCTTGGTGGCATTGGTCAAAGCGAGCTGCGCATTTTCATAATCGTTTTTGGTTGCAGCTCCCTGATCATATAAAAGCTTGGTGCGTTCAGCGGTAGCCTGTGCTTTAGTCAAAGCGGACTGTGCTCTTTGCACTTTGGTACGGACCTGTGCCCTTTCCTGCTCACGGGCACCCTTGTTCACTTTGTTAACTCCAGCTTGAGCTGCTGCCTTTTGCGCGTCGGCGGATTGAATGGAGGCATCTGCACTTGAAATGGCAGCTGTAGCATTTTTGATACCTGCCTGTGCTTCAAGAATAGCTGTACTAGCCTGCTCCAGTTGTAGCTGGTAGCTGGATGAATCAAGCATCGTCAAGATCTGCCCCTGGGATACGGAGTCTCCCACATTGACTACTGTGTCGCGAATCAGTCCGGATAACTCAAAAGATACGGAGGTATCCTCATAGGGCTGTAGTGTGCCTGAAAGGTCAAAAGAAGCAGACAGCGGTTCTTTTTTAACAACCATCGCTTCCACCTTTTGCTTTTGTTGTTCTGCTGCTTCATTATTACTCGATCCTGTAGATGAGCAAGCTGAGGTGAACAGAAGAATGAATATAGCAGATATGTAGAGACTGGGTTTTAACAAGATGATCATCCTTTCTGTTTTTTTGTACTTTAAAGTTTATGTATAAACTCATAAGTTCATAAACGGATTATATGACCTGATTTGTGGCATGTCAACGACTGATTACAAAAAAATGCCTCGAATTCAGGATGCGAAAGGGAGCCGATTCAGGTCCGTGGAAGTACATGGTAGACAAACGTAAAAACGACCTTTCTCAAAAGAAGAGAAAGGTCGTTAAGAAAATAAATATAGCTGTTTAGCCGATTAATTTACGGAATAAGCTACGTACAGCCCACTTGCGCTCACTTCGTTTACGATATTTGGGCAGAGAGCGATAGACGGCAATGGACTGGTTAAAGGCTACAATGGCCTCATCCTTGCGTCCCAGCATACGGTACATCAAGCCTGTCAGATAATAGCCCTCACTGGAAGAAGACTGAATCTCCTGAAACTGCTGCAGATAATGAAGCGACTTATTGACGTCACGTTCCTTGAAAGCAGCGGCTAAATGCAAATAAGGCTCACCGTATTGCACCCGCGGGTTAATATCCAGTGCTTTCAATAAATGCTGTTCTCCAACCTCCAGATGGTTTGTGTGTACTTCAGCCGTTCCCCGTGCGTTCCAATAGTCTGCTGATTCTTCATAACGGGATTGAATTTCCAATAACAGCTCCAAAGCCTGAGGATATTTCTTGCTTTCGATCCAGATACGAGCCAAATCGAACTTGGCAGCCACATCGTTGGCGTTTAGCGTAATCTGTTGGTGCAATCGAGCGGCATTGCGTCTTCTTTTCCATGGTCTGCTGATGCTGGGCAATACACCGACAAAGCTGCGATCCAATATATAGATCACGATTAGGAGTACGAGCATTGCTAAAAACGGGTTGCCGAGCAAACTCCATAGTAGAGAGAAAATTAAAAATTTCCCAATCATTTTGCTCCAATCCTCCTGTGCATGTAACAATCCATACTTTCCACATTATAGCATAGTGTTACTTTAAGGGTCATTAGCATGATGAGATTTGGAAGGATGGTAGAGGGGCGAGAAGAAACATACTTATTTGTGATGCTCGATGTATAGTTTTACGAGAAAAGGAACCTTTTTTTATCCCCGCCAAAAGGTTGAACAGTCTGCCTTATCCAAAATATTAAACTCGATCATTTTCTCAAGTAATGAGAAATCAACGGGACTATCCCACTGGATACGTACCAACTGCTTGGTGTGATCATAGCCAGCCTGCATAATTAACTCAGAAAAATGATTAATCCCTGCCTTTTCAGGGGCAACGGCCAAATGATGTTTGGCTACGCTAAAGCCAATAATAAATGTGCCGTGATCCGTAAACATAGGCTGACTCCACGCAATTTTTGCCATTAAATTTGGAAACTTCTTGGTTACCCAAGCCAAAACCTCTTGCGTTCGAGCCCGATGTTGGGGGTTATCAATATGCGCTAAATATTCTGCAAAAGCTTCCATGTTGTTCCCTCCTTAAATTAAAAATTATATCGTTCAGAAAAGTTCCTCAAACCTATTTATCGTTAAAACTCCTCACAGAATGGCTCAGACAGATTCTTAACAACACCTATTTCCAACTATATATATTTTCAAACTAGATAGTCAAAAGGGTTTAACTATCATTTTATCGCAGCAACATGTTTCTTAAGAAGTAATTGTCTGTTGAAAAATATAAAAATATATTTAGATATAAAAAAATACCTTTTATGTCCTGTTATATTCCTCAGCAAGAATAGAGTACAAATATGAATCATGAAACTCGCCTTTGTAGTACCAGTGTTCACGCATCAAACCTTCACGTTGCATTCCGATCTGTTGCATAACCTTCTCAGAAGCCTTGTTTTCTGGACGACATGTTGCATAAATACGGTGGACAGCAAGTGTGCTAAATCCAAAGTCTAGTAACGCTCGTGCTGCCTCTGCTACATAACCCTTCCCTTGATAATCTGGATTCAAAACATAACCCATTTCTGCATTAGTATCTTTGACATGAATACCAACACCGCCGATCAGGGTTCCATTGTTTTTCAGACAAACGGCTAGTTCATAGTCTTGTCGTGGCTGTTTCTGCTGTGAAGCTAGAACTTGTTCTATATATGCCTTTGTATCTTCTTCTGTATTTGGTCCCCAGGCCGTATATCTAGTAACTTCAGGCAATGACGTGTAGGTATGTATACTTTCCCAATCGGATCTGCCAATATCACGAATGATGAGCCGATTTGTCTCAAATTGCATAACGATTCCTCCTGTCTATAATCAACAGACTCTACTTAGTATTTTAAAACGATTAACATCTCAATCCAATCTTTTATGCGTTCGTAGCCTTTAAACGTGAGACCTCCATTTAACAATGAACCTAGACCTTTTGCCGCCTGAACGCAAACCGCAAGGGAGGCGTCCGGCAAAAGGCAATCAGAAGATATTGAATGTGGTACTGGAATCCTCCTGTTATTGGCTATCTGATTCGTCCTAAAACAGCCTGCACGCTGTGACGAAACGTTTCTGCCATTTATCATCAAACGTGTCAAAATGAACGCCGCGTTCTTTGGAGAAGGTATGCAGCAATGTGTTGTTCCCTGCATAGATCGCCACATGGCCGATCTCCAGGCCGCGTGCGCTGAAGAACAGCAGATCGCCTTTGCGCAGCTCGTTCAGCCCGACCTTCCGACCTTCTTTAGCCTGATCGTAAGAGACACGGGGGAGGTCGATAGAGAGCGTATGCCGGAACACTTCCTCCACAAATGAAGAACAATCAAAGGTCGATGTCTGGCCGCTTGCTGCTCCGAATTCATAAGGAGTACCAAGGAATTTCTCTCCGTAGGCGATCAGTTCATCTCCTTGTCGTTCCACCAGGGATGGGCTGGTATAATCGCTGTATTTGGGTTTAGCCGATATGTATCCGGTCAGGTTGTCTTTAGTGCGCACTTCCAGCCAGAGAGCATTGACCTCGCGAATGACATGAACCTTTTCGTCGGCTGGAATAAGCCGCAGGGAAGAGGAAGCTATCGATGAATCCGGTTTGCTGCGCAGGTTGACCCCGAAAAGAACCGTTGTGAAAAAATCGCCCCTGGAGGCAATTCGGATGGTCCGGGTCAAGGCCTCCCACTTTACTGTGCTCCCAAGTGCTTCGCTTACAAAACGCAGTGGAATCATCGTGTTGCCCTCAACAATCTGTCCTGGAACATTCAGGGACAGCGTATCGCCGTTTAAGGTGGCAGCGAGTTCCCCGATGCGATAGGTCAGCACCGTGTCGTTTTTGGTTGCCGTTACGGTTTTGCCGGATCCATCCCAGGAAAGCCTGGCTCCTTGCGCCTCAAACAACTGGCGCATGGGGATGAGCGTTGTCCCGTCTAGCAGCAGCGGCTGGACGGCAAGCTGAAGCGGGCGGTCATCTACATAAACGGTTGTCACCGGAGTCGTCCGTACCGACTTTGCATACGACGGGTTTGCCTGGAGCAGTGATACCGCTAGCAGAGCTAGCAATGCTTTCTTGTTGATTGTCATGCTGTTATCACCTCATTGTGAATATGTTCATCTAAGTTGTACGAGACTGCATCCGATTAGTTGTGTACTAAATATTGGGTTCATTTAATAAAACAAAACAAACAAACATAAAACAAAATAATATCTGTGTTTTATTATTGACATCAAAACAAAGTAAAGATAAAATTATATGTGTGAAATATTTCACTTTATAGATTGATTCCCTATTTAGCGAGGCATTAAGAAGTGAATTCTTAGGAGGCCGATTTTTTATGAGTGCACATGTATTTTTTGTACCATCTATCAATCTTATGGGAACAGGATGTTTGCATGAAGTTGGGCCGTATATAAAAGAACTGAATTTAAACAAAGCTCTAGTCGTTACGGATAAATTTTTGATGAAGAGTGGCATTGCAGGCAAGGTTACATCTTTGCTGGATGATATTGGATTGAACTATGCGGTATACGATGAAGTAAAACCAAATCCGACCTGTAAAAATGTACATGATGGTGTTCAGTTTCTGCAAGAAAACGGATGTGACTTTTTAATTTCGATTGGCGGAGGATCACCACAGGATACGGCTAAGGGAATCGGCATTATTGCTACCAATGGGGGACATATAACCGAGTATGAGGGCGTTCATAAATCCACGCATAAATCGCTTCCTATTGTGGCTATTAATACCACAGCAGGAACATCGGCTGAAATCACGATTAATTATGTCATTACGGACGAAGAGCGCAAGGTCAAGATGGTTATGGTGGATAAGAATAGTGTAGCTACGATTTCGGTCAACGACCCTGAACTGATGGTAGATAAACCCGCCGCATTAACGGCAGCTACAGGACTAGATGCTTTGACTCACGCTATTGAAGCTTTGGTTACGCCAGGCTCCTATCCTGTAACGGATGCGACTGCGTTGGCAGCAGTAGAGATTATTTTTAATCATTTGGCTCGTACGGTAAGCAACGGTCATGATATAGAAGCACGCGAGCAAATGGTATACGCTATTTTCTTGGGAGGACTTGCATTTAATAATGCTGGATTGGGTTACGTTCATGCGATGGCGCATCAGCTTGGGGGCGTATACGATTTGCCTCATGGTGTTTGCAATGCCATGCTGCTGCCGATTGTGGAGGAGGAGAACGCCAAGCATGTACCAGAGAAATTTCGTGCCATCGCTAAGGTCATCGGTTTTGAAGATAAGGGGAAAAGGGATAAGGAATGCGCAGACTATGTAATCCAAAGAATCAAAGACCTGTCGAAGGAAGTTGGGATTCCTTCCAAACTTTCTGAACTGGGTGTAAATGAAGTGGATTTGGATCTGCTTGCCGAGAACTCAATGAAGGATGCTTGCGCTCCGGGCAATCCGTTCATACCTAGCAAAGAACAAGTTATCGAGATGTTTAAGAAAATTCTTTAAATAAAAGGTACAATTATTTTACTAAATACTATAAGGGCTGTCTCAGGAAATGATCGAAGAATACTGGGAACGGCCCTTTTATTTGCATTTTCTACTAAGAGATTTGTGAGACTAGAGATAAGACAACCCCATTGAAGATTAATGGCACAGCTCTCTCGGCTAAAGCTGTAGGAGACTCTTTTTTTCCTTCCGCATTCCAACGAAAGGTTACACCATAAATGGACCAGCTTAATATGTTCGCGGCAAGTTCTAACGTTCTTTGGTCTGTATTATTGGCTTCTCTTGTTATGAGTTGAAGTATGAAGTGCTCTAATTGATTCTTAATATGTTCTTCCAGGATCGGTGCGACTGAATTATATTTATGAACGCATTGGTTACTTGAGTCGTGATAGTCACATAACGAAAGAATAAGTTTCTGAATGGTCTCCTCCGACAAACGTGCCTCAGCATCAATCCTTTTGATAACATACTCCAAAAATGCGTCTGACAAAAGGGTTTCAAGCAGTGCATATTTATCTTGAAAATGTGCATAGAACGTGGCACGGTTAATGGTGGCTTTTTGGGTAATGTCATTGATCGTAATCGTGTAGAAGTCTTTCTTATTTAATTGGTCAACGAATGCGTCGAGAATTAATCTACGTGTTCGAATGACGCGCGGATCATTTGGGTTGGGTGAAGTTACACCAGGCATCCTCAAGACACTCCTTTCAGGTAAATCAAATGATTTCCCCATTATAAACATGTGTTGTTTTGTCAACAAGTGAATTTAGATATACAACAATTTCATAACCCTTTTGGTTAAGCAACAGAATGAACATTTTGTCGGTTGAATGATAAATTAAACATTGCTAACATTTTACTTGCACCCCGTTTGATGATGCACGAGCCTTTTATATAATCCTTTTAAAACGATAAAAGAAAATGAGGAGGTACAATCCTTGAGTAATCAACCGCAAAATGTCCATTCAACAGAAGCTTTATTTCAACCTTATACCATTCATAATCTGACCTTACAGTCTCGTATTGTAATGCCGGCAATGGGGCGTGCTTTTTCACCCAATGGTGTGCCAGGACCGGATGTAGCTGCTTATTATCGCCGTCGCGCAGAGAATGATGTAGGTCTTATTATTACTGAAGGCGCAGTGATTGACCATCCGGCTGGAACAAGTGAGCCGAGGATACCTAATTTTTATGGGGAAGCGGCTTTAAACGGTTGGGCTGAAGTGGTCAGACAGGTTCATGAAGCTGGTAGTAAAATTTTCCCACAGCTTTGGCATATGGGAATGGCTCGTCCTTTGGGGTCTCAGCCGAATCCCGAAGCGCTATCGATTGGTCCATCGGGGCTGGATCTGGAAGGCAATAAAGTGACCGAACCGATGACAGAAGAAGAAATCGCCAAGGTCATTGGCGCCTATGTCGATGCAGCGGCGAATGCAAAACGACTGGGCTTTGACGGCGTTGAAATTCACGGAGCACACGGCTATCTGGTTGATCAATTCTTTTGGGAGAGAACGAACCAACGTACGGATCGCTATGGTGGCGATATCATAAACCGTGCACAATTCGCCATTGAGCTTGTGGAAGCTATTCGTGCTGAGGTTGGCCCTGACTACCCTATTGCCATGCGTCTATCCCAATGGAAAATGAATGATTACAACGCAAAGCCGTTCGATACACCGGATAAACTGGGGCAGCTCCTGAATGTGTTAGTACAAGCGGGCGTGGACATCTTCCATTGCTCGACACGTCGCTTTTGGGTACCTGAATTTGAAGGCTCCGATTTGAGCTTTGCCGGATGGGTGAAGAAGCTGACTGGAAAAACCACGATTACGGTTGGCTCTGTAGGTCTGGATGAGGATTTTGTAAGTTATACGGAAGGAAAAGGGGCAGGACACCAAGATATTAATGAACTTCTGGAACGGCTGGACAACAATGAATTTGATCTGGTAGCTGTTGGGCGTGCGCTTCTGGGAGATCCTGCTTGGGCTACGAAAATACGTGAAGGCCGAATTCATGATCTTCAAACCTTTACACCTGAGTTACTTCAAACGCTCAACTAAAACATATCATACTTTGAACACCTCTTCCTTTCATAAATAAACACTGTAAGCCAAAATACTCAAAGTGAGGTAAGGAACTTTGGTATTTTGGTTTTTTTATGCGTCTGGATAGTAGTCCATCATGAACCATTTTAGATTAAGTCATATTTTCTTTAAAGCTGCTCCATTTAACAAGCTCCTATCTAATTTAGATCTCATTATAACAGACTTAATCCTAGTTCTTTGAAATCATTCATATACTAAAACCAGATCAGACTGACATCAATACTTGATATATATAGATGTCTATGTAATAATGCTTGTATGTTAAAAAATAATGCAGCTGCACTGATAGGAACCATTAGAGACTCAATCAATAAATTGATTGTGTCTGAGCTTGAAGCGAATGGAATTGAAGGGATTGTTCCTACTCATGGTGGAATTCTAATGTTCCTTTATCAAAAGGACGGGCTTTCCATTAAGGAATTGACGCAAAAAATTTCTCGTCAGCAACCCACTGTTACTGTTTTGATCGACAAGCTAGTGAAGTTGGGGTATGTCGAAAGAAAAAAAGAAAGGGAGGATAGTCGAGTTACCCTGATATTTCTGACCGATAAGGGAAAAGAGATAGAGCCTATATTTGAGATGATCTCCAACAGATTACAAGAAACGATCTATGGTGGTCTCAAAGATGAAGAAAAAGAACAGCTGGAGTATCTGCTGGAGCATGTCAAAAACAGATTATAAATTTTTTTAAGTAAATGCATAGATATCTATATTAATATCAAAATAACAATAAAACATCGGGAGGTTATTAAAATGAAACATCTTATCATCTATGCTCACTCTAACGCAGAAAGCTTTAATCATGCGATACTCGAAACGGTTGTAAATACCTTGAAAGAAAAAGGTGACGAAGTCGTTGTACGCGATCTATATGCCCTTGATTTTCAACCTGTATTAAAACCTGAGGATACTGCCGCTATGAGAGCAGGGCAAACCCCGGCTGATATCAAAGTGGAGCAGGAATACATCTCACAATCGGATACGATTACTTTTATTTCTCCCATCTGGTGGACAGGTCTTCCGGCTATCCTGAAAGGTTACGTTGACCGTGTATTTGCATACGGCTTTGCATATACGGCTGGTGTAGAAGGGATTAATAAGCTGCTTACAGGTAAAAAAGGTTTTATCGTGAATACACACGGTACTCCCAACGCGATCTACGATGAAATCGGTATGACCGCAGGATTGAAGATCACATCAGATACGGGAATTTTTGATTTCGTTGGAATTGAATCCGTCGGTCACTTACTGCTTGGAAGTATTGGTTACCTTGATGATGATGGCTATAAAGAGCTGCTACAGCAAGTACAAGACACAGTTAAAACGGTGCTGTAAAGTTAGATTATTTTTGATTCGCAGCGTAAAACATTCTTAAAATGATGAGGTCAACCAGCATGAATGGTTGGCCTTTTTTTTGTAAAAGCTAATTCTTCTCCAATATAGCCCAAACCACGATCTGATGCTGCTTGTTATTATTGGGATATACAAAACTAGCCTTCGTCCGATTTATTTTGTCATAATATACTATGGCATCTAGGTTTTGGGCAGAGTCGTAGCTTTGTTCGGCAAAATGGCTACCCAATTTATGTTTTACATCTTCGAGATTCCGAAGCTTGTATCCGGCGAAGCTGGAAAATTCATTTTCGGACAATGTTTGCAGCTTCATAATTTCCCCACGAGAGCTATGAACCATTAAGAAATTATCAAAATACTTGTAATCGGCATCTTTGGTGTGCTTATCGTCAAAATTTGGATTCTTTTGATAAGCAGTTAAATCAATGTCTGCAATATTTTTGCTTAGAGAAATATTATGGATAGTTAATTGGGCCAGGTCCGTTGACTTTATCAGCATCTCCGTCCATAGATTTTTTGTGAAATATGCCGTTAAAGCGATAAGGATGATAATCAATAAAATGATGCTTTTTTTGGAAAGCAGCTTCAGCATAGCTTATTTAACCCCCTTATAATTAAGAAAGTATTAGTATAGTTTATTTCATCTTATGTACTAGAATATACTATTTGGATTGAGATGAGCCAAACTTAATGAGACAGGAAGGTGAACTTGTGCATTCCACTGGGTGTCTCACAGTCCACGGTATATAACCTCCTGTTACTGGACATTCAAGGGGGGATAAAGTATAAAAATTCACAAATATTTCATTGTTATTATCGTGGGCAATTCATTATAGTACATAGTATTAATAGTTAACTGTATGTATTATGTGTGTTGCGGAGGTTCACTATGAAATATTATGAACTAAGGGACGAATTGAGAGAATCCGTTAACCGGATTTATGACATGGAATTATTCAGTAGCCTGACGGAGCTTGTTCAGGGGGAAAACCATGTGCTTCAATATTTAGTTCAGCATCGGGATGATGAAATTAATCCTTCCTTGCTCAGCGATCATCTGCATGTATCCAGATCAAGAATTACGGCAGCGCTTACGGGATTAAGGAAAAAAGGCTATGTGACTATGGAAATGTCTGAGCATGACAGACGACGAATGTGTGTAAGGCTCACAGTAGATGGTGAATCCTTGATCAAACAGAAGCAAGAGAGAATTGAAGGTTATTTTGAAGCGCTTGTAGTAGGTTTGGGTGAGAAGAATGTGAAGGAATTTATACGGTTAATTGAGCTTTCTTTGAGTATTATGAATGCGCGTTCTATTGAAAAATAACATAATGTGAGGGTGTACCGGGTGAGATATAAAATAATAGCGGATAGCTGCTGTGATTTAACGAGAGAGCTTAGAGAAGAGATGCAAGTTACTACGATTCCGTTGAATATGACGCTGGGAGATAAATGCTTCGTAGATGATGACACATTAGACTTGCCTCAGTTTATGGAAGAAATGAAAGCCTGTACAACCAAAATTGGATCCGCATCACCGTCACCTATGCTGTATAAGGAAGCCTTTCAAGGTGCGCATACTTCTTTTGCCATTACATTATCCAGCAACCTGTCCAGTTCGTATTCCAGTGCATTGGTAGGAAAAGATATGGCGGAAGAAGAAGGGGCGGATGTTCATGTATTTGATTCGAAAAGCGCTTCGGCTGGACAGCTCTTGTTAGCTCTAAAACTACGCAAGTTGATTGACGAGGGATATCATAAAAGCGAAATTATTTCTTCCTTGGAGAGCTTTATTAGCAAGATGAAAACCTACTTTGTTTTAGAAAATCTGGATAATTTGGTTAAGAACGGACGAATGAATAAAATCACTGGAAAGATACTTTCACTCTTGCATATCAGGCCTATTTTAGGCTCGGATGGTGACGGGAATATCGCATTTTTTACTCAAGCACGCGGTCAGAATCAAATTATCGAAAAGCTGGCAGATACTATTGAAAAAAGTGGTCGGGCTACCGAAGGAGAAAGCATCGTCATTACTCACTGCAATAATCCTGGGCTGGCGGAAAAATTAATGAATGCGCTGAAGAAACGCTATCAATTTAAAGATATTCATATTGTGTCCACCAGAGGGATTAGTTCAATGTACGCTAATGACAAAGGGATCATTATGGCCTTTTAAAAATATTCAGGGTTTATCCTCGCTGTATGGATAAACCCTTTTTAGTACACTGAGACTTTGCGGGAGTTCAAGCCTATCTCAATTTTCTAATGAGGACAGAAGCGTTTATGCTGGCTTGAGTTCCTCCGGCTTGTGTTTGCAGGGTAACAGCAGTAGTAGAGCTATGGTTTCGCAAAGTAAGGACGTCACCGCATGCCAGAGCGAGGATGGCTTGCCCTGTGTTCTGTTGTGTCCCGGCTCCTGAGCCGTATACAGTTCCCTCAGCCAGTGCGCCATTAATAAAGAGGGCGAATTGGTTAGGTTCCACACCGGACACCGAAAAGTGAACTTCATATTTTCCAGCATCGGATACAGCAATCTGTGTAGTTCCTGGAACATGAGCAATTCCAGGTGTAAGTATACCGTTTGTATCCAAAATGACATCCCCTTCAATCGGAACAACTTGGTGCTTCACATTATAAATATAACCGAACTGCGCTAAATCACCTATGGTTCCAGAATCCCCTTCAGGCCCTAAAGCGCCATGATTAATATTCACACTTACAAGTTGCTTTTTGACGATGATGTCTTTCCCGAACCCTTTCCGTTTCGAGCGGTCTTTTCTCTTTGGGGGCTTTTCCTCAAACTTTTTTTCTAACTTATCAAACCAGGCACGGACAAAAACATTTTTTTTACGGCCTTTTTTTCGTTTTAATTCAGGGTGACCCAATACAAACACCTCCATATGGTTTGTTGTATACTACTCCATTCATCTAGAGGAGGCATGGATATCTGTCCTGTGATCCATAGGAAACGATCTATTTTGACTAAAAACAGGCTGCTGTACAAGGTACATTCGTCTAGTATGTAAAAAAGCACCTTTGAATGTGCACTTGGATGATAACCAAGGAACAGACAAAGGCGCCAGTAGAGACGTGTATCATGATGAAGCGGTTTGAAGCCGCTTTTTGCGCACATATAGGGCGTACAAGATGCCCCCAAGCAGACACAGGATGCAGGCGAAGCCTGCCAGCAACCACGCCGATGAGACTGCTCCACCACGATCCATGCTATTTCCGAGCCATAAAGGCAGCAGAGCTCCTCCAACTCCACCTGCGCCTATAAGCAGGCTGGTGGTGGATTCTTCGGTGCCTGGCATCATTTTGCTGGCAAAAACAAGTGCGATGGAGAAGATCCCGGACATGCCCAGCCCCAGCAGTACAATAAGGATAAAGGCGCCGGCAGTGCCTTTGATCAGCGGGAACACGCACAGCAGCAAGGTCGCTGCCAGCGAGCTCAGGGCGACAAAGACACCGTAGCCGTATCGATCGGCAATGTAGCCTGTGAATAACCGGCCGGTAGCCATTGCTAACCAGAAGCAGGTGACACTAAGTGCTGCTTCGGCTTGCGTGAGACCCAAACGTTCGATGAACATGGAGGGCAGGAAATTAGCCAGGCTCATCTCTGTTCCTACATAGATAAAGAAAAAGACGATAAATAGTGCAAGTAGCTTCCAATTGCCTATAGGGCTACCTTTAGAAGCCTCCACCGTGGGGGATTTGGGTGAGTTGGTGGAACGCGCATGGTTGTCACCTCGGTGTTCCTGTTGGTCTAATACAGCGTCCAGCGTGCCGAAGGACCCACGCAGCCAAGCTATGACGGTCACGGCTGCAAACATGGAAATGATGGGAAAGGCCAATCGCCACCAACCGAGAGCAATGAGCTGGCTGGCGATAGCGGGCATAGCCAACGCGCCGATCCCAAAAAAGACTTCCAGACGGCTCATCGCCGCGCCCGTTCCTTGAGTAATACCGCTGATAATAATAGTGCCAATGAGTGTTTCTACCATGCCGAAGCCAAACCCGGCTGCTGCCCCGACGGCATATAGCCAACCCCAAGGCGGCAGCAATGAGTACAGCACTTCAGCCGCGCACAGCAGGAGCAGGGCGAATATTAGACTTCGGCGTTTGCCGAAACGCCGGGCAAGCCACGGCGACAGCAGGACTCCAGCCAGAAAACCGGAAAATTGAGCGAAGATTAGGCTTCCGCCGTCCGTATAGTTTCTACCGTAATGCTCTAACAACACAGGCAGTAGGGAGCCTACAACCACGTGTGCCAGGCCGATTAAAAAATAAGACAAGCTGCCGATCCATAGCAGTCGTTTCATGATGAACTCCTTTGATACCTAGATTTGACTCATGCAGCAAGCTGAACTGCATGAGTCAAATCTGAGGGATTATGATAGCTCCAGTACTTTACAGCCGTAGCCTTCAATAGAAATATCTCCTTCCAGGTATTTACCGCTGATCAGCTCATTCCCTTTCTGATCATCCAGATGATATTGCTGCGTCTGGGCGTTATGATTCAGAACGAATAGATATGATTTTCCATCTTTGGTCCGTACAGTGGCTTCTACACCCGCAGGAGCGCGCAGCAGGGATGGAATCCCTTTTTGCTCACAAATGTAGCAAAGTAGGCCATCAAGGAAAGTCTCTTCAGGATCTGAAGCAACGTACCATGCCTCACCTTGACCGAAACGATTGCGTGTCAGCACTGGCATGCCCTGATAGAAATCATCGCCGTATTCGGCCAGCACCTCGGCGCCTTCGCTATGCAACAAGTCGCAGAGCAGACCGCATTTATATTCACCTTGTAATACGCCCACCTTTTCTTTCAATACAATGCGATTGTGTGATTCCGGCAGAAGCGCGTCTATTTCTTCCACCCAGATCCCAAGCAAGTTACGCAGTTTACCAGGATATCCTCCGGTTGTGACCAGATCATTTTCATTTACAATGCCACTGAAAAAGGTCGTTACGAAGGTGCCACCATGCTCTGTGAATTGTTCTAGCTTCTCGGTGGTACCCGGCTTGACCATGTAGAGTACAGGCGCGATAATGAGATCATAATTCTGGAAATCTGCATCAACAGAAACCAGATCTACCTGTACATTCCGCCGGAAGAGGGGAGCATAATACTTGTGCACCTGATCCACATATTTCAAGGCGACAGAAGGGCCGCTTGATTTTTCTAAAGCCCACCAATTGTCCCAATCGAATAAAATGGCTACTTTGGCATTAACGGTCGCGTCAAGTAGCGTGTTGCCTAATGCGCCAAGCTCACTGCCAAGCTGTGCCACCTCGCGAAATACACGTGTGTTCTCATGCCCGGCATGTTCAATGACGGCCCCGTGGAATTTCTCACAAGCGCCGATCGAGCGGCGAAGCTGGAAGAACATGACCGTGTCCGCGCCATGCGCGACTGCCTGATAACTCCATAATCGCATAACGCCAGGCCGTTTAAGCGAATTATACGCCTGCCAGTTCTGCTGGCTCGGTGTTTGCTCCATCAGCATAAAGGGTTGCCCATCCTTCAAGCCGCGCATCAGATCGTGCGCCATCGCCGTATAGCTTATCGGAGTATTGGCCCCGGGATAGCTGTCCCAAGATACAATATCCATGTGCTTAGCCCATTTAAAATAGTCCAGTTGTTTAAAAAAGCCCATCAGATTGGTCGTTATCACGGCATCGGGAACATGTTTTTTAATCGCGTTATACTCCAGCAGATAACAATCAAGCATACTGTCTGAATTAAAGCGTGCATAATCGAGGGATATGCCCTGAAAGGTCGAGTGATTTTCTCCCCAATGCTCGCTCAGATTATTTGGTGGTACAATTTCATCCCAATCATAGAAGGTGTGACCCCAGAAGGAAGTATTCCACACCCGGTTTAGTTCTTCCAGTGATCCGTATTTTTGCTTGAGCCACACCCGAAATGCGGCCGCACAGTTATCACAATAGCAATCCCCGCCGTACTCATTGGACACGTGCCACACGAGGATCGCAGGATGGTTTTTGTATCGTTCTGCAAGTCGGTCAGCCATCTGCTCCGCATATCTTCGGTAAGTTGGGCTATTCGGACAAGAGTTGTGGCGTCCGCCGAATTTCCGCTTACGCCCGTCAGCATCGACCCGCAGAATGTCGGGATAACGCGTAGCCATCCAGGCTGGATGCGCTGCCGTGCTAGTAGCTAAACAAACGAAGATATCGCTTTCATAAAGACTGTCAATCAATTGATCCAGCCATTCAAAATGATATGTGATTTCGTCGGATTGAATTTTGGCCCATGAGAATACGTTGACCGTGGCGATATCAATCCCTGCCTGCCTGAACATCCGTAAATCTTCCTGATGTGTGGCCTCATCCCATTGCTCAGGATTATAATCTCCACCGTAAAATACTTTAGGAAGTTTGCTGCTTATCATGCCAATCACCTCTGTATATAAGAATAATCCTATCTTATAATACAAATAACTGCTTTTAAATATAATAAAATGAACGTGTATATAACAATATGGATCTACATGTGAAATACATACCCGCATACGCCGGAGGTGCTTTTTATGATTTTAACTCCCCATCATTTAAGATTTTTCCTGACTACGCGTGAGCATTCTTTACCCCTTTTTATTGAAAGTATCGGATTTAACAGCAGGCAGGAAGATGTGTCCCGTCCAGAGGGTTATCCGTGCTTTCACTGGATTCAGACGGTGTCTGGTGAAGGGATATTTACATTTAAAGGGGGGAGCTTCCGTTTGGGAGAGCAGTCCGGGGTTCTGCTGCTGCCCGGGGAATCCCATGCATACAGACGGGCGACCAAGGTATGGCGAACGTTATACATTACATTTGACGGCCCCATCGCCGCTGCTGTATTGACTGCACTGGGATTGAAGCATACGCGTGGGTATCATTGGGACCCGGATAGCGAGCTACACAGCTTTGGGGAAACGATGCTCCATTCCATGGTTAGTGAACGTGATTTGTCTGGATTAGATGCTTCGGCCAATATGTATCGTTTTCTGACTCTACTGCGTAAACATGGACAACATAGCTCAATGCCTTCCCTCTCCCATAATGTGGAACGTTTAACCCCTGTACTGGCCTTTATGGAGCAAAATTATGCCAGTCCAGATGTGGGCCTAGGTGATATGGCAGTTATGATGAATGTCAGCTCCCGCCATTTAAATACATTATTTAAGCAAGCGTTTGGTGTGACTTCTTATGCTTATCTGATTGTAATTCGGCTGCGGAAGGCCAAGGAAATGATGACGGAATATCCGCAATTAACAGTAAAGGAGATTTCGGAGCGTGTAGGCTTTCGGGATGCCAGTCATTTTGTGGCAACTTTTCGCCGAGCTGAAGGAATTACGCCTGAAAGGTTCAAATTACTGTATACATAAGGGTATTTTATCGAAATACTCTTTCTTACTCGGGAATGCTCATTTTAGGGAGCATTCCTTATTGTTTTTTTCAGGATGAGGGAGTATAAAATAATAGTTCATTTGTTTCATCAATCTGATGTTCAGGTGACATAATAAACATAAGATCCATAGTTCTTTTGCAAAACCCTCATCCAAAGAAGGAGTCAACGAAATGCTGAGTAAAGTCAAAAGATTATTAATCGGTCGTCCGCGAAAGTCGACGGCCCTTGAAGATGAGAAACTGAATAAGCTCAAGGCACTGGCCATTCTGTCCTCAGATGCCTTGTCCTCTGTAGCTTACGGAACGGAGCAAATTCTGCTGGTTTTAATTACAGCCGGCTTCGCTGCCCTATGGTATTCCATTCCTATATCCATTGCGGTATTGGGATTGCTGATCATTCTGATCCTGTCCTATAGACAGACCATATTTTCCTATCCTGGTGGCGGAGGAGCGTACATTGTTGCACAGGACAATTTGGGAAAGAGTCCGAGTCTGATTGCAGGTGGTTCTTTGCTGGTCGATTATATTCTGACGGTAGCAGTTAGCTCATCAGCAGGTACAGATGCCATTACATCGGCTTTCCCGTCGTTACATGATCATCGGATCGCCATTGCTCTGATTATGATTATCTTTTTGACTATTATGAACTTGCGCGGGGTGACAGAATCTGCCTCGGTGCTGGCTGTACCGATTTACTTATTTGTTGTTGCGATTTTTGTTTTGATTATTAGCGGTATCATTCATTACGTGGCAGGGGGAGCTCATGCTGCAGCACCGCAATTTGGAGCTACGGTATCCAACGTCAGTCTGTTCCTATTACTGAAGGCGTTCAGCTCGGGTTGCTCGGCATTAACTGGGGTAGAAGCTGTCTCGAATGCCATTCCGAACTTCCGCAAGCCTGCTGCCAAAAATGCAGCAACTACACTAATGATGATGGGTTTGATTCTCGGGTGTATGTTTATCGGAATTAGTTTGCTGGCTTATTGGTACGGTGTTCGTCCTAATCCGCATGAAACGGTCATCTCGCAAATTGCGAACGCCACTTTCGGGCGCGGTGTGATGTATTACATCATTCAGGGCGTAACGGCGCTCATCTTGTTTTTGGCGGCAAATACAGCCTATTCGGCCTTTCCGTTGCTTGCTTTTATGCTGGCGAAGGACAAATACATGCCGCACATGTTCATGGTTCGTGGAGATCGGCTCGGATACTCTAATGGTATCCTGTTTCTGAGTATCTTCTCGGCATTGCTGGTCATCGTATTTGGCGGCAACACAGAAAATCTGATCCCGCTTTATGCCGTAGGGGTATTTATTCCGTTCACGCTCTCGCAACTTGGCATGATGATTCGCTGGATCAAGCTCAAACCGCCAGGCTGGATCGTCAAACTTGCTATTAATACGGTTGGGATGCTGACCACGTTGTCGATTACGCTTATCTTTATCTTCACCAAGTTTAGCCAGGTGTGGGTAATCTTTATCTTCCTGCCTTTGGTTCTGTATTTCTTTATGAAGATCAATAGGCATTACAAAAATACGGCTGAACAACTGCGCATTGATATTACCAAGGATAAACCTATGGTGAAAGGCAATACGATTATTATTCCGGTGGCAGGTATTACGCGAGTCGTTATGAATACGATCAGCTATGCCAAAACCTTGTCGGACAATGTGGTTGCCGTATATGTGGGTGTGGATGATGAAGCGATTCGCAAAATGGAACAGAAATGGGAAGAGTGGGATGTCGGCATACGTTTAGTAGTGCTGAAATCCCGTTATCGCAGCATTATTAATCCGCTTCGCAAGTTCATCGATACAGTAGAGTGGAAAAAAGCAGACGAGGACCATATCACTGTTCTCATTCCACAATTCATCACCAAGCACTGGTGGGAAAATATTCTACACAATCAGACCAGCTTACTGATGAGAGCTTATTTGATTAATTATAAAGACGTGATCGTAACGACCGTTCCTTTTCATTTAAACAAATAAAGTCACTGCCAATTGGCCCATACTCATTTGCGTGAGCTGACGATAGTAATGACAAAATGAACATCTTTTGGCCGCATTTCTTTGCGGTCGGAGGGTGTTTTTTTGCATAACGGAGATATTTACTTTGGTGATACATTTTGTGTATTATAGATACGAAATGTATCATTCAAGACTGTTATGGAGGGATACGATGCCCGAAGCCACGGGGAAAATGGAAGATGACAAGCTGCAATTTGTAGATACGCTGAGGGCGCTGGCTATTATTGGAGTTTTACTTGTGCATGTCAGCCAGCATGTAGACGGATTAAACGGATGGTTGCAAAAAGGTTTGAGTATAGGAGCTAAAGGAGTCGCTTTATTTTATATGGCCAGCGCTTTTACGCTATTTCTGTCCTTGAGCAGACGTTCGGGTGACAAGAGGGAAAGAATTTCAGCTTACCTGTTGCGTCGTTTTTTTCGGATTGCTCCTTTGTATTACGTGATGTTAGGAATCTATTTGGTTGTGAACGGGACAGGTCCAAGATTTTGGCTTGGAGATCAGGAGGGAGTCACTGTCGCCAATATCACTGCTCATGTCCTGTTTTTGAATGGTCTGAATCCGTACTGGATCAACAGCATTATTGGTGTGGAATGGTCCATTGCGGTGGAATGTATGTTTTATCTGTTTATCCCCCTATTATTTAAGCTGATCCGATCAGTCCGCCATGCGACCTGGTTTGTTGTGATGGCGCTTGTGGTAAGCTTCGGGCTAAATACGGTATTTGCTCAATATCCATGGATTAGTGATCACTCTTTATGGGGTCACTATCTGTATTTATGGTTTCCGAATCAATTGCCTGTCTTTGGGCTAGGTATATTGTTGTTTTTCATTTGGAAAGACGAGCGGCATTGGAAAAGTATAGACCGAGTCAGTGGAGGTTTGCTGCTTGTTTCTGTGCTATTTGCATTTTTTGGAGGCATGACCGATTATCTCATAGGTTTCGGGTTGCTACTGGGAGCGTATGCTTTGTATCACTGGCAGCCGATATGGCTGCTTAATCTGGTATGGTCATGGATCGGCCGCCTTAGCTACAGCATGTATTTGACGCATATGCTGGCTCTGGGACTAATCGTACAGGTTAAAATACCTTTTGCTCCCCTAGTCAGCCTCACACTTATGTTTATCATGACGTTGCTAGTCACCATCGGACTATCTTGGTTTACCTACTCGTGGATTGAACAGCCCGGCATCCGTTGGGGGAAAAAGCTTATATCACGTATGAAGCCTGTGCGCAAGCAGGGAGATTCGGTCAAAGAAAGTGTTGCCTAAGCTACAACTTGAAGCAGCATCCGATAACATTTGGTTGAAGTGCTTGAATAAATCTATGAAATAATTGAAAAGACCTCTTGAAAAGTAGCTCCCAGCCCTTTATATTCGATGTACATCCAAGTTTTTGAATACACCGATGAGGTTGGTTGGAATTGTAAAGGAGATGCACGCATGCTTTTGAAGCCAATCGGCTTTTTGCTTTTCTCCACGCTTGAAGGAGTAGCTGTTTTTGCGCTGATTTTGAGTATTTTTAAAGTTAAAATGACCCCTTATCTTTGGCAGGCCATTTTTGTTAACCTGATTATGAATATGCAAAGTTATATGCTCCGAGAGGAGTTTTCCCTTTCGTATTTGGTGCCTGTCGTAAATATGCTGCTTTTTATTTTTTTACTCGCTACGGTCGTGAAGATTCCGATTGTGTGGTCCGGTATTATGACGGTTACAGGTTATTTTGCATATGCCGTTGTTCAGTCGGTATTCTTAAAAGTCATGTTCGGCAATCTTCCGGTTTCTGAGCTGCAGGATGGGTCCTTGAAGGGCTATCTGCTACAAGTGGTAAGCGCGGCAGTAGGACTGCTTATTTCATTGATGTTGTATCGAAAAGGGATCGGCTTTTCCCCTAATTTCAAGAAGCTTAAGTTCAAAGAGGAATATGGCATTGTCATCACGCTGATTATCCTGTCCCTCATTTCAACTTCTATTGTGCTCTACTATAACGAGGTATGGTTAAGTATGATATTTTTTGCACTGGTTTCGGGATTTTTCATCTATTATGCAATCGGAAAGGAATACCGGGATGATTGAAGCGATGGCTTTCAAACTTGCTAACCAGATCAAACGTACTGTGCCTGATCATCCAGCCTCTGTCGCGGTACTTAAATACGCACTTGCTCTCATTCTGAATGCGTCCATGATCATCGTGTTAACACTTTTCGCCTCAATCTTCACGGGACGGATGGTAGAAGCTGTAACGATTCTCATCGCTTTCGCCCTACTGCGCCAAATATCAGGAGGCATTCATTTGAAAACGGGCATGGCATGTGTGTTGGTGACCTCAGCAGCTTTTACTTACATATCCTGCATTGCCTTAAATAGTTGGTGGACAAACCTGTTTACCGGAATAGCTCTCATTCTCGTTTTATGTTTTGCCCCGTCCAGAATTGAAAAGCAGTCGCGCATTCCAGTACGTTTTTATCCCCTCTTGCGACTGTTATCCTCCTTGCTTGTATGTACTAATTTTGTAATCGGTTCCTCTGTAGTGGCTGTTGCTTTTTTGGTCCAAAGTCTAACATTGATCCGGGGAAGGAGGTGAGTGGAATGATGAGGAAAATGGTATATGGATTAGCCACATCGTTGTCTATGTTTGCAACATTTGCTGTATCAGTGGCGAGTTATGTGTATGTTTATCAAGGGGATACACCCGAGGAACTGCTGAAATAAACAAAATGCTGAAATAGAAAAATGATACATAGAGCTGCTATTAAGCAGCTTCTTTTTATGCAAAAAAAATCAGGCGCTCCATTAAAGAGCGCCCGAATGGGAGAGGAGAAACCGGACGAAGAGCTTATGGGGAAACGTAAGTCTTCTCCGCGGTTGTCTACGACATTGGTTGAATGCCGATATCCTAAGGATGCCCAGGGAATGGTTTTTTATACCTGCCTCATCCTAAGTTTTTCAAACGGCGGTGCATGTGGTACGATAGCGTCATAATCTTATATGGTTATGAACACATATAGAAAATAGGTGAGTTTCAGCGTGAGAGTGGTATCGGGTAGTGCCAAAGGAAGGCCGTTAAAGGCAGTTCCCGGCACAGGGACGCGGCCGACCACGGATAAGGTCAAGGAAGCGCTATTTAGCATGATAGGTCCTTATTTTGATGGGGGAGTCGTACTTGATCTGTTTGCTGGTAGTGGTGGCCTGGGTATAGAGGCGCTTAGCCGGGGAATGGACAAGGCTGTTTTTATTGATATGGAATCCAAAAGCATTGATGTCATTAAAGAAAATTTACGAAAAACTGGACTGGAAGGACAGGCTGAAGTGTTCCGCAATGATGCCGGACGAGCGCTCAAGGTGCTGGCAAAACGTGGAGCTCTTTTTGATGCTGTTTTTCTCGATCCACCCTATCGTCTCAAACACGGAGATGAATTAATGAGCCGTATGGCTGAGTTGAACTTGCTTCGTTCAGATGCAATCATCGTGCTGGAGTATGAATCGGGACATGAATATCCGGAAAGCTTCGGACCGTTCGAACAGGTCAGAAAAGCAGTCTATGGTGAAACGGCGTTATCTATTTATCATTTTGCAGCCGATGCTTTGTCGGATGTCGTAGAACATACGGAAGCCGGAGTGGTCAAATTCGGCATCAGCGAATCAGACGGGGAGGACCATCATGATTGAGCACAAACCACGTATTGCCGTATATCCGGGGACCTTTGATCCCGTGACGATGGGGCACCAGGATATTATTCAAAGAGCAGCCAGACAGTTTGATCTATTGATTGTCGCGGTTCTTAACAATATTAGTAAAAATCCGCTGTTTTCACTTGAGGAACGAATGGAGCTGCTGCGAACGGTAACTCGCGATATCCCGAACGTTGAAGTGGACAGCTTCCGTGATCTGACAGCTAATTATGTACGTCAAAAAGGGGCCCAGGTTATTGTCAGAGGAATCCGGTCGGTGACTGATTTTGAATATGAGCTGCAATTAGCCTCTACAAATCATAAGCTGAACCCGGATGCGGAAACAATCTTTATGATGACCAATCCGGCTTATTCATATCTGAGTTCCAGTATGGTAAAGGAAATTGCGCATTTTGATGGCAAGGTTGTAGATCTGGTGGCACCGGAGGTGGAAGACGCGCTGCGTGCGAAGGTCAACGCGAATCGCGGCGGCTCCACCATGAAGCCATAAAGGAAAAGGCCAGCAGGGTAACTATAATTGTACCCAGCAGCGCAATGGACAGTAGGGTTAGTTGCCAGGGGTACATAGATGTTCCTTCTATTTGTGTTAGTAAGCCGCTGGCTCCGGCCATGACAGGATGCGTGGCGGATTCATTTACGCTTTCCGCGAAAGAAGACACAGAACTGCGACTGACGTAAGCGGGAGTTGTATTGCTGACGATGCGGTTAAGCGGGACCCATGTCGCCAAGGTAAGTCCAAAAGCAATGATCCCATGGAGCACTCGTGACAAGGTGAAGGTGATGCCCTTGTCGGAAGGTCTGGTGACGGCGGTAATTTGAAGCCAGCCGCACAGGCCGCCCCAGCCCAACACAGCACTGATCAGGGCTGCTTGTGTACGGAGATCGTAGGGCAAACGGCTGATTTCATAGGAACCCAGATGGATTTCCATCCAGGCAGGCCATATGAAAGAAAACGATCCTTGGCCTGTGTATATGGACAGCAGTCGAATCAATACGGAAAAGAAAATAATGAATCCACCTGTCACCATCAGCGTCTGTACAGCATGGGATACGGTTTCGCCCAACAGTTTTCCGAAACTGCGGCCGTCCCGTTCTCTGGCAGAGCGGGTAGCTTCCCATGCGGATCGAATCAGGGAGGGAGAAGTACGGGAAACTGAGGTGCGCCGGAGGGCAGCTGGCGTTTCCCGTTTTTGCAATTCTTTGGACGATACAGATAGTCTGGCGGTGATCCAGCCTGCCAGCAGCCCGGAAATCCAGTGAACTGCAAGTAACATCACGCCTGCGGTAGCATTGTGCAGTAGCCCTGTCCCGATGACGAGCAGGATGGTAATCGGATTGCAGAAATGAGCGATAGAGGTTAGACGTCGAAGCTGAAACGCAGTCATATCCTCCTGTTGTGCCCATTGGCGCACCGCTTCCGCTGCAGCGGGGAATCCCGCGGTCAGGCCGAGGGCCAACACCCAGCCGCTTCGCCCGGGTAGACGGAACCAGGATCGCATAAACGGCTCCAGCAGGATACCTAGTCCATGTACTAGACCAAAGGCGATGAGCATTTCGGACAGCATCAAAAAAGGCAGCATGGCTGGGAAAATAATACTCCACCATAGCTTAAGGCCTTGAGTAGAGGCTTGAAATACTTCTTCTGGCGAGGCGACAACAGCCAGTACAAGCAAAATGGCTCCGAGGCCAAGCAGTATGGTTGTCCAATAAGGAGCGGAATGGGCTTCCTTTTGCATCAAAGAATTCACCTCTCATAAATATACTAAGGAGAGTGGGATGCTGTCTCCAGTGTTTATTCACGTTCGTTGTCTTGGGATAGGTTGTTCGTATACGTTGTCGTAAACAATGTATGCTTTTTCGGAAGGCTTGAGAACAGGTGGCGCAGAGGCACTTGGATAAGATAGGAGAAGTTAGGCTGCAAGGGGGGGAGAAGCAATGAAACGAATAAACCGGAAAAGAGTTTTTTTTACAACCGGTTATGTCTTAATGCTGGCTGCAATGGTCTATGTGCTGGTCTATATGCCAACCCCTTATCTGATCTATGGACCAGGTGGGGCTAACGAGATCAAACCGATGGTTAAAGTCCGGGAGGGTGACAGCATCGAACGGGGGACCTTTATGATGACGACGGTATCGGCGCGTTATGCCAATGTTATTATGTTGGGCCTTTCTAAGTTGGACCGCAATTCGGAGATACAGCGCAAAGAGGATCGTCTGCATGGAAGAAGTGAAGACGAATATGCGGCAGAGCAGGTATGGTATATGGGGGATTCCCAATCTTCCGCGATGGAGGCTGCCTACACCCGTGCCCATGTTCCCTATCGCATTGTGCCGGATTATGTGTATGTATTTAAGGTCCCGGGATCGAACAGCGTGTTTGAGCCTGGAGATGAAATGTTGGAGCTGAACGGCGTGCGGGTGACCGATAATCGTTCCATTCGGAAGGCTTTGGAGGACGGAAAATCGGGAAAAATGGCTAAAGTGAAGCTAAAGCGCGATGGAAAGTTGCTGACCGTGCAAGCTCCCTTAACGACCATCACGGACAGTGAGACGGGTAAGCAACGTTCTGGATTTGGCGTCAGTATTGCCACGGTACAGAAGGTAGAGCCGAAGGATGAACGTAAAACGATTCATTTTACATCTACGGATGTTGGCGGTCCTTCGGCAGGTTTGATGTTTACCATGGAAATCTATAACCAACTGACACCAGGTGATCTGAGTAAGGGATATCGTGTAGCCGGTACGGGTACTATTGATAAGGACGGTCAGGTTGGAGCGATTGGTGGTGCAAAGTATAAAATAGTTGCTGCTGACCGTCAGGGTGCGGAATTGTTTTTCGTCCCTGCGGATAATTATAAAGAGGCCAAGGCCAAAGCTGAGCAAATGGGAAGCCGGATGAAGCTTGTTTCGGTTCGCAAGCTTGGCGATGCGCTGAATTATATGGAAAAGCTGCCCATCAAACCATAATGGGCGGTCGCAAGTAATCAGCATACATGCCGCGGATGGCGGGACGTGGCATCCCGGCTGCGTGTATGGCGGCTGCGGCTGTATCCCAGTCCAGGTGGGGATGTGATCCGGCAGACAGCTTGACCCATACCGGAAGGGTGGCTGTCTGCTTCATACGTGCCAGCAGCTCGCGTCCAGCCCTGTTAAAGCCGAGCACGCGGATATAGCCCGGACCTTTCGCCAGCTCATCCGGAGTCATATCGGCTTTGGCATGATTCAGCAAAATATGTGCACACATCCGCTGAAGCTTCGTACGAGTATACCGCCTTGTCTTGATCGCGGTGAGCAGGGCCTCCACAGAAGGCTGGGGCAGCGTGTACAGCGATTGCCGCAGACGATGCTCCAGCCCTTCGGTGACCTCGTGCAGCTCCGCCAGCTGCTGCGGGCTACGTGTGATTAGGGCGTTCAGCAGCGGCTGGCTGAACGCTTCCCAATGCAGCGGCGCGCGTTCAGCTTGCCACTCGCGCCGCAAAATCTCCAGTGTCGCCGCAGGTATGTACGGCGACGCGGCTTCCGGCCCGCCGTCCAGCAGCAGACGGCGGATGGCCGTGGCGCTGGCGATGACTCCGTCCGCAGGGGCCACGGCTTCGTGGTAGCCCGATCCCGTGCGGGCTACCACGAAGGGCTTGATTGTGCTGCCCAGCCGTTCCAGCGCAATCAAATAATGCAGCCCCAACGTATTGTTGGGCTGCTGCATGAGGGCGGCGAGCGCAGCGCCGTCCGCTCCTTCGGCCGCGAGCGCGGCTGCGGCTCCCGCGTAGGCAGCGGGATAGCTCGTGCCGCTGCTTAGGCGCTGCGCGATGCCGGCCTTGAGCTCGGCCGGCTCTGCCGCCAGCACGCGGGCCAGCGCGCGCAGCGGGGCGATGTCTCCGCTCTCGCTGCCGAAGCAGAGCGCGTCGACGATGCCCGTCGCATGGAGCAGGGCGACCGCTCCGCGGGCAAACCATTCTGCGGGCTGGACGGCATAGGCCACAGGCAGCTCCAGAACTAGGTCCACACCCATGGCGAGTGCCATTTCGGTGCGGGACCATTTATCTGTAATCGCGGGTTCACCCCGCTGAAGGAAAGGACCACTCATCACAGCCACTGTGCGCTGTGCACCAGTGATGCGAAGAGATTCCTCCCAGTGATGGACATGTCCGTTATGCAGGGGATTGTACTCTACAATCATACCGAGTGTTTTCAAGACCGTAGTCGGCTCCTTTCTTAAAGTAGCTTATTGGGTAACCCTTTTGATAATAATGGTTAAGTACCCGTGAATGATTGTTTTCAGGGCAGCTATACTGATTTTTCATCGTCGGCATGAACAAGACCATTGAGACCTGGACGAAAAAGCTTTATACTCGCATTATTGTACACGAAGAGTGGCGGGGGTACGAATACTCATCGGTGCATGTTTAGCACAATGCATTTTTGCTTCTGCATAAAACTTGTCGAACCATTGGAAAACCGGTGGATTTGTGAGTGGTGTAAAGTGAAAGGTGTTGACAAACGACTCGATCAGTCGGTATAATAATTTTTGTTTGTTTGGAGTGATAGTGATGCAACTATTTTTTCGCAAAGTAGCAACAAGTGACGGTCCTTTTCCTATCCGTGAATCTCTTAATGTGAGTGAATTGGTGGATGATCGTGCTGATGTTACGGCCGTTTCCCCGCTGGAGACCGACTTGGTCGCCGTTAGTCTGGGTCAAGGCTTGATGAGCGTGGAAGGCACGTTGACCGCAGGTCTGGACATGCTGTGCTCACGCTGTTTAAGCCCGATGCACGAGGATTTAAAGATTGAATTCCGTGAACGGTTCAAGCAAACCTCTTCGAGTGTTGAAGAGGAGGATGAAGATGGCGATTTTATCGCAGTGACGGAGGAATCCTTCGACATTGCACCGTATTGTGAAGAACTGTTTGTACTGCATGTGCCGTTTGCGCCTTTGTGCAGTGAGGATTGTCAGGGAATCGCACCAAAGACCGGACAAAACTGGAGTATTGGCTCCGATGACAGTAACGATGGCGATACGGAAAAGATTGATCCGCGTCTGGCAGGGCTTAAGGATTTTTTTAAATGAGAATTGAGTTCAATTCTGAAAAATCATCATCCGCTTGTGCCGGAGAGTTACTGAACCGATGCGTGGATGTTGCAGGCTTGATTCACCGGCTGTAAGATAATTGCTTCTGGCATTTTCTTTCAGTCTTGAATGAGATAAGAAGTCATACCCGCTATGCGGGGGTGATCTGGTTAAGGAGGTGGGAATAATGGCAGTACCTCAACGGAGAACATCCAAAACTCGTCGCGACAAACGTCGTACTCACTTTAAACTGGCAGTACCAGGTATGGTGAAATGCTCCGAATGCGGCGAATTGAAACTTGCTCACCATGTGTGCAAAGTTTGCGGAACGTACAAAGCTAGAGAGATCATCTCTCAATAATGTCCGATAAGCGGATTCTTTGGAATCTTCGCAGGAAGAGTAGCGCTTCACTTCAGTGAGGCGCTACTTTTTTTTGTCTGCATGCTTCCTTTTTACGTCAGCATGCTATATACTGTTTTAGTACCAGGTTCTAAGAAAGAAGGGCCGAAGAGGTTCCTTTATACATACAAGAAGACAAATCGGCTTGAAGTTTCGCCGTTAGAAAGTGAAGTGAAGTAACCCGAACTGTCGTCTGAACGACAGTTTATTGTAGGGAAAGGAGGCGTCACTGACATCGAACGTTTGCCGAAGAGACAGAGACAGCAGCGGCTGACTCAATTAATTGATGATAATCCGTTCGTAACGGATCAGGAATTGACAAGACAGCTGAAGGTAAGTATTCAGACTATTCGGCTGGACCGGATGGAGCTGGGAATCCCGGAATTGCGGGAACGGCTAAAGCTGATGGCTGAGCGCTCCTATGACCAGGTTCGTTCTTTGCCTTTGCATGAAGTGATCGGGGATATCGTTGATCTACAGTTGGATCGAAGCGGTATTTCGATTTTTGAGATTAAAGAGGAACATATTTTTTCGCGTACTGGCATTGCGCGGGGGCATTATGTATTTGCCCAGGCCAATTCATTGGCCGTAGCCGTGATTAATGATGAGATAGCACTGACCGCGTCAGCGGATATACGCTTTGTCCGCCCGGTTCATTTAGGTGAGAAGTGCATTGCCAAGGCATATGTACGCTCTAATCCAGAACAAAAAGGGAAGGCTAAAGTGGAAGTCTTTGCCTACGTAGGAGAAGAAATGGTGTTCCAAGGCAACTTTGTCATTTATCGCTCCACGGAGGAAGAGTATAGCGAAGGAGGAAGTCAGCATGCGGATCGCCATTGATGCCATGGGGGGAGATAATGCTCCTGAGGCGACAGTAGAGGGCGCGCTATCTGCGGCGGCGGAATGGAAGGATACGGACATTACGCTGGTTGGTGACCGGGAACGAATTGAATCGGTTCTGAACGGTAGGGCGTTGCCGACGAACCTCAGCATTCGCCATGCATCCGAAACGATAGATGCGCAGGACGAGCCTGTAAAGGCAGTGCGCCGTAAAAAGGATGCTTCGATGGTCGTGGCTGGTCGAATGGTCAGAGAAGGCGAAGCGGATGCCATGATATCCGCAGGTAATACAGGCGCGCTAATGACCACAGGGTTGCTGGTGGTTGGAAGAATGGAAGGCATTGAACGTCCGGCTCTCGCGCCGATGATACCAACGATTGATGATCAGGGTATTCTGGCGCTGGACTTGGGAGCCAATATGGATGCCAAGCCTGAGCATCTTGCCCAGTATGCACTGATGGGGAGTTTGTATCGTCAGAAAGTTCACGGTGTGACTTCTCCAAGGGTGGGTCTGCTGAATGTGGGGACTGAAGCTGGGAAGGGCAATGAACTGACGAAGTTGGCATTTCCACTTATTGAGCAATTACCTGTCAATTTTGTGGGTAATGTTGAATCGAGAGATGTGTTAACCGGGAATTGTGATGTACTGGTGTGTGATGGATTTGCTGGAAATATCATGCTAAAATCACTGGAGGGTACAGCCGGAGCCATATTTTCTCTCTTAAAAGAGCAATTCACCAAATCCTTGAAGACCAAGCTTGCGGCAGCCTTGATTATGCCTGAGCTTCGCAGTCTGAAAGGTAAATTGGATTATAAAGAGCATGGCGGGGCTCCTTTGCTGGGTTTGAGTGGACTCGTCCTGAAAAGTCACGGTTCGTCTGACGGCGTTGCCGTCAAAAACGCGGTAAGGCAGGCTCGTACGGCCTTGCAAAACCGGTTGGTGGAAAGTATATCCAAGGAAATCAGCAGGAAGTGAGTGACGATATGAATAAATTACGGCCGGTTGGTGTTATCGGAACAGGGAAATACGTACCTGAGAAAATTCTAACCAATAAAGATTTGGAAGCAATCGTAGAAACGAGTGATGAATGGATTGTCAGCCGTACAGGGATTCAGGAGCGCCATATTGCGGCTCCAGAACAGGCTACATCTGATTTAGCTTATGAAGCAGCAATTAAGGCGTTGGAGTCCGCGGGTATGACGGCACAGGATCTGGATTTAATTATTGTAGCTACGGTTACACCGGATATGGCGTTTCCGTCAACTGCCTGCATTCTTCAGGACAAATTGGGAGCCAAAGGCGCAGCAGCTTTCGATTTGTCTGCGGCATGCTCGGGTTTTGTATACGGACTGGCTACGGCAACGAGCTTCATTAAGACAGGTATTTATAATAATGCATTAATCATTGGGGCAGACTGTCTTTCTCGGATTACAGATTATACCGACCGCAATACCTGTGTTCTATTCGGAGATGGTGCAGGAGCTGTAGTGATTGGCGAAGTGCCTGAAGGTAGAGGATTCCAATCCTTTGATCTCGGGGCTGAAGGTGCCGGAGGCAGCTTACTCAAGTTGGAAGCAGGAGGCTCGCGTTTGCCTGCGAGTGCAGACACACTGGAAAATAAACAGCACTATATTTACATGAACGGACGCGAAGTGTTCAAGTTCGCGGTTCGTGTTATGGGAACGGCAACGGTTGATGTGTTGGAAAAAGCAGGGTTGTCCAAAGATGATATTGATCTGTTCGTTCCGCATCAAGCCAATATTCGCATCATCCAATCGGCGATGCAACGTCTGGATTTACCAGAGGAAAAGGTAGTTGTTAATGTTCATAAATATGCGAATACATCTGCAGCATCAATCCCTCTCGCTCTTGTGGAAGCAGCTGAGGAAGGCCGCATGAAGGAAGGCGACCGTGTATTAATGGTGGGCTTTGGCGGTGGCTTGACCTGGGGAGCGTCGGTTCTTGTCTGGTAATTAGTTGGAAGTTTCGATATAATATTGAATTTGTGTAGTGTTTTACAGGACAAGCATTGGATACAGAGAGGTGCATACACGATGGGCAAAACGGCATTTATATTTCCCGGTCAGGGTTCACAAGCTGTAGGTATGGCTAAAGATGCTTATGAAGCAGTTCCAGCTGCAACAGAAGTATTTCGCCAAGCGGACGAACGGTTAGGGTTCGCACTAAGCGCACTGATTTTTGAAGGGCCGGACACAGCTTTGAAGCAAACATCCAATACGCAGCCTGCACTGTTAACGGCGAGCATTGCGTTGTATGAAGCGTTCAAGGAAAAAATGGGCATTCATCCCGATTATGTGGCTGGACATAGTCTAGGAGAATACAGCGCGCTAGTCGCTTCCGGTGTCCTCGCATTTGAGGATGCGGTTGAGATCGTTCGTACACGTGGCGAGTTCATGGAGCAGGCCATTCCTGATGGGCAAGGCGGGATGGCTGCTGTGTTGGGAGCTGATCGTGAAGCATTGGCAGCATTGTGCCGTGATATTACGGAGTCTGGTCAACTGGTTGAACTAGCCAACATCAATTGTCCCGGACAAATTGTTGTATCTGGTACGAAGGAGGGCGTAGCTGCTGTCGCTGAACGTGTAAAGGAAGCAGGAGGCAAGCGCGCTATTACTCTGGAGGTTAGCGGTCCTTTCCACTCGTCATTGATGAAGGAAGCAGCGACCAAGCTCTCCGGCAAGTTGGGGGCTGTAACTTTCTCCAAAGCTCAGATTCCGGTTGTTGCCAATGTAACAGCTAAACCTGTACGTGAGGGGAGCGAAATCCGCCAACTGTTGGTGGATCAGGTCTATTCTCCGGTACTGTGGGAAGACAGTGTAACATGGCTACTAGAACAAGGTGTTGACACCTTTGTTGAGTTTGGACCGGGAAGTGTTTTGACTGGACTGGTTAAAAAAATCGACAAAACGGTTAAGCTGTATAATATAAGCAGCCTGGAGTCGTTTGCTTCTGTAACGGAAGCCTTGGAGGCCCGTTAAAAGTATAATCATTGCCTTAACGGGTTATATACTTGCAAGGGGGGACTATGATGTCTAAGCCATTGAGTGGAAAAACGGCGCTCGTTACGGGAGCGTCGCGCGGAATTGGCCGTAGCATTGCGCTGGCGCTGGCTGAAGCAGGCGCTAATGTGGCAGTAAACTATGCTGGTAGTGAAGCGGCTGCGACTGAGGTAGCAGAGCAGATTCGTGCCAAAGGTGTAGAGGCTATTACAGTTCAGGCTAATGTCGGTCGCGCTGACGAAGCAGATCAGTTGATCAAGGATGTGATTGGCGCTTGGGGCAAGATTGACATCCTAGTGAATAATGCCGGCATAACAAGAGATAATTTAATCATGCGTATGAAGGAAGAGGAATTCGATCAGGTGATCGAAACGAATCTGAAGGGTGTGTTTAATTGTCTTAAGGCGGCAACACGTCCAATGATGAAGCAGCGTTCTGGCCGAATTATCAATATCTCCTCCGTGGTCGGTGTACTTGGCAACGCAGGACAAGCCAACTACGTTGCTGCTAAAGCAGGGGTAATTGGTCTTACCAAATCCTCTGCTCGAGAGCTTGCGTCAAGAGGTATTACAGTGAACTGTGTGGCTCCTGGATTCATCGATACTGAGATGACGCAGGTACTGGCTGATGATTTGCGTGACAATATGCTGAGCGGTATTCCGCTGGCCCGTCTTGGACGGCCTGAGGAAATTGCTGACGTGGTGCTGTTCTTGGCCTCGGATGCTTCCTCATATATGACGGGCCAGACTTTGCATGTGGATGGCGGCATGTATATGTAGTAGCATGTTGCCAATCCGCATGCCCCGATGAAGAGTTGTCAATGAAAACTCTCTTCTATGGCATTTTAATTGTAATTTTCGTATAATACCTAAGAGGAGGTGAGCCGGATGTCCGATGTATTGGAGCGCGTAAAACGCATTGTCGTTGACCGTTTGGGAGCCGACGAAGCCGAAGTTACACTTGAAGCATCTTTTAAAGATGATTTAGGCGCTGATTCTCTCGATGTAGTTGAATTGGTAATGGAATTGGAAGATGAGTTTGATATGGAAATCTCTGATGAAGATGCAGAGAAAATTACAACTGTAGGTGAAGTTGTGAAGTACATACAATCTCATACCTAATTCATGTCATCAAAAGTCCCGTTCTGTTACAGGCGGGACTTTCTCCTAATTATACAGATTGAACTAAAGACGGAATTGCCGCGTGTTTTTGAGTTTGGCTCAGCTTCACTTAGTCAAAGGCTGAGAAGTATGCGTCATTACTAACTTTAGTTGATTCTATATTATTTTTACGCACAAGAATGTGCGGTCTTAAAATACAATATGCAGTAGACATAGAGGTGATTATCTTTGAAACAACGTGTTGTCATAACAGGAATGGGTGTAATCACTTCGCTGGGACAGGATTTGAACACACTATGGGATAATCTGATGGCTGGAAAATCCGGCGTCAGTGAAATCGAAGCTTTCGATACAAGTGAGTACACTACGAAAATAGCCGCTTCCATTAAAGATTTTAATCCAGAGGATTATATTGAACGTAAGGATGCGCGTAAAATGGACCGCTTTGTGCAGTTTGCGGTTGCTGCTAGTAAGTTGGCGCTTGAGGACAGCGGACTTGTAATCGGAGAAAATGCGGACGCTGAGCGTGTTGGTGTATCTGTCGGTTCCGGTATTGGCGGATTGGGAACTTGGGAAGATCAGCACAACGCGCTGATTGAAAAAGGACCTAAACGCGTAAGCCCTTTCTTCATCCCGATGATGATTGCTAATATGGGTTCCGGTCAAGTATCGATTTCACTCGGTGCTAAAGGCCCTAATACATCACCAGTTACGGCATGTGCCACGGGCAGTCATGCTATTGGCGATTCCTTCCGCATGATTCAGCGCGGTGACGCAGACGCCATGATTTGCGGAGGAGCTGAGGCCACTATTCGTCCGATTGGTATGGCTGGATTTTGTTCCATGCGAGCGATGTCCACGCGTAATGACGAGCCTCAAAAGGCAAGTCGTCCTTTTGATACCGAAAGAGACGGGTTTGTTATGGGCGAAGGCTCTGGTGTTCTTATTCTGGAATCGTTGGATCATGCTTTGAAGCGTGGTGCGCGTATTTACGGTGAAGTGATTGGCTACGGTCTTTCTGGCGATGCCCATCATATGACGGAGCCTGATCCAGAGGGAGCGGCACGCTGCATTAGAATGGCGATCCGTGATGCTGGATTGAATCCTGAAGAGATTGATTATATCAATGCACATGGTACATCTACACCAGTCGGTGATAAATCCGAAACGGAAGCAGTTAAGAAAACGCTTGGAGAGCATGCCTATAAGGTAGCGATCAGCTCAACCAAGTCGATGACAGGGCATTTATTGGGTGCAGCGGGCGGCGTTGAAGCCGTGATCTGTGGTCTCGCCCTTCAGCATCAGACGATTCCGCCAACGATTAATTTGGATAATCAAGACCCGGCATGCGATCTTGATTATGTACCTAATAAGCCGAGAAAAGCGGAACTGAATGTGGTTATGTCCAATTCCTTTGGTTTTGGCGGTCACAATGCTACGGTTATTCTAAAAAAATATGAAGCATAAGGGGTCAGTTCGTTGAGTGGAGACTTGAAGCAATTACAGCAGAAACTTCATATTCAATTCAACAATCGGCAGCTTCTGAAGCAGGCCTTTACGCATGCTTCCTACGTAAACGAACATCGGTTCAGTCAGCATGCAGACAATGAGCGTCTTGAATTTTTAGGTGACGCTGTTCTGGAACTGACGGTGTCCGAGCAATTGTACAATCAGTACCCTAATCGACCCGAAGGCGAACTCACCAAGTTGCGTGCAGCTATTGTCTGTGAGCCTTCTCTGGTGAAATTTGCTGTCGGGCTTGAGTTCGGGCAATATGTACTGCTTGGAAAAGGTGAAGAGTTGACAGGTGGACGTACTCGTCCGGCTCTGTTGGCTGATGTATTCGAAGCGTTCGTAGGTGCGCTTTATTTGGATCAGGGTCTGGAGGCCGTCCGGTCGTTTCTGGAACGTTATATTTTTCCTCAAATTGTATTAAATGGTAAGCTTCAGATGAGTGATTTCAAAACAGAGCTTCAGGAACTGACGCAGCATCATAACATGGGGATGCTTGAATACAAGATTGTAGAGGAGCGCGGACCAGCCCATGAGCGCGAGTTTGTAGCTGAGGTATATATGGACAGCGAACGGCTAGGGGCAGGTACGGGACGCTCCAAAAAAGAAGCTGAGCAGCAAGCGGCGGCAGTAGCTTTAAACCGCTTGAAGCTGGCAGAATCGTAATCGGTACCTGAGCAGCCCGGACGGGTTACGCAAGCAGGGGGCACAAAGTAAGAGCAAAGGGCAGTCCGCGGGGAGTCCCGGCCCGTAATGGCGAATGGACTGCGTTTTGCTCTTTTTTCGTGGCTTTGCTGGTGTAATGTGAGTGTCGGTACTGTGCTTTATACAAGCTAGTTTATGCTACAATAGGGATAATTCATATCAATCAGGTATACGGTGTTGTACAAGCATATTTGAAATGTTAGAGGTGAGATTGAGCATGTTTTTAAAGCGCATTGAGCTGGCGGGCTTCAAATCGTTTGCAGATAAAACGGAAATGGAATTTGTCCGCGGCATTACGGCAGTCGTCGGACCCAACGGAAGCGGAAAAAGTAATATTTCCGACGGAATTCGTTGGGTGCTAGGCGAACAGAGTGCCAAATCACTGCGTGGCGGCAAAATGGAGGACATTATTTTTGCGGGTAGTGATGCTCGTAAGGCTGTTAATTACGGTGAAGTATCGCTTACGTTGGATAATGAAGATCAGGCGTTGCCTCTGGATTTTGGTGAGGTCACGGTAACGCGACGTGTACATCGAAGTGGGGATAGTGAATATTTCATTAATCGGCAATCATGCAGACTCCGAGATATTACAGAGCTGTTTATGGATACAGGCATTGGTAAAGAAGCTTATTCAATTATTGGGCAGGGACGCATTGAAGAAATTCTGAGTACCCGATCTGAGGATCGTCGAGGTATTTTTGAGGAAGCTTCGGGTATCGTAAAATATAAATCGCGTAAAAAAGATGCGGTTCGCAAGCTGGATGAAACGGAGCAAAATTTGCTGCGTATTCACGATTTGGTTAGTGAACTGGAGGATCAGATTGGACCGCTTAAGGAGCAGTCTGAAAAGGCGATTCATTTTAAAGAGCTGCGCGGTGAATTGAAATCAAAAGAAATTTCAATGTACGTCCATCAAATTGAACAAATTCATACTTCGTGGAGCGATGCGACTTCCAAACTAGCTCTGTTGCAGCAGGAGCAGCTTCAGTTGTCTACGGTGGTGTCCCGCCATGATGCGATGCTGGAAAGCGACCGCAACGAATTGCGCCAGCTGGAAGAGCAGGTAGAGCAGTTGCAAAGGGATTTGCTGCAATACAGTGAAGCGACGGAGAAAAGTGAAGGCTACGGCGAATTGCTCAAAGAGCGCACACGCAATCTGGAGGCTAATCGGGAACAATTGATCTTATCACTTAGCACAAGCGAATCACGGCATTCCGAGCGTAGGAGTGAACTGGATCAGCTGAACGAAAAACTGTCTACACTGAATGTAGAGCTTGACGAGTTGCGTGCGCGGCTGTCTGACGAAGAGGCCAAACTGATTGGTGTTACAGGCGGAATCAGCCAGGAGCAGGAAGAAAGCCTAAAGGGTGGTCTGCTGGAGCTGATGAATCAGATGGCGCAGGCGCGTAACGAAATTCGTTATACAGACCAACAGAAGGAAGCATTGGAACGGCGTGTGACTCGCGTAAGTGACGAATCCGGCAAATGGGAAGCCCAGAAAGTACAACTTGAACAGCGCAAAAAGGGATTGGAAGCTGCGGTTCAGAAGCTGGGGCAGGAAATCAGTAGTTTGCGTAGTGGCTATATTCAGGGAAGTGAAAAGTACCAGGCCCTGCAAAAACTACTGGAAGAAAATCAGGGTACGGTTCGTAAATGGGAACAAAAACGTGAGGCTCAAATTTCACGGCGAGATACAATGAAGGAAATGCAGGATGACTTTGACGGCTTCATGCTTGGAGTTAAAGAGGTATTGAAGGCTGCACGAAAAGATACTTTGCACGGTGTGCATGGAGCGGTAGCGGAGCTGATTCGGGTGCCTGAGCATTTAGAGCAGGCGATGGAAACCGCTTTGGGTGCTTCAGTTCAGCATATCGTGATGGAAAATGAATCCGTATCCAGACAGGCGATCAGTTTTCTAAAGCAGCGTCAACTGGGCAGAGCGACATTTTTGCCTATGGATGTTATCCGTCCGCGTCAAATCGGTGCAGGAGAACGCCAAATTGCAGAAGGAGCCGAAGGCTTTGTCGGAATCGGTGCAGATCTTGTTCAGTATGATGATCGATATGCCGGAATTGTAGGCAGTCTCTTGGGGAATGTGGTCATTGCCCGTACGTTGGAAGATGCAAACCGTATTGCGGCCCGTTGCCAATATAGATACCGCGTGGTCACTTTGGAAGGCGATGTTGTCAATGCAGGGGGTTCCATGACTGGGGGAAGCCAGTTCAAGAAAAATGCTAATCTGCTTGGACGCAAACGTCAGCTGGATCAGTTGGACCAGGACATTGTAGATACGGAGCAGCAAATTGCAAGGTTGCGCCAGAGTGCAATAGATACCAAACGCCAGTTGGAGGAGACACAGACCCGTCTGGACGAGTTGCGCCAGGGCGGCGATGTGAAGCGCGGTGAAGAGCAGCAGATGGCAATGGAACTCAAGCAACTGGAGCATGAACTTCGTCATGTTCTGGAGCAGGTCGCTGCGTCTGGTCAGGAGAAAAAGGGCTTTGATCAGGAAATCAAGGAGCTAGAAACTTCCCGTGAAGAAGCGTTGGTAAAGTTGGCTGCGCTGGAGGAAGAAGAAAAGAAAACGCATCAGGCCATTCACGCTGCTGAATTTGCCCGTAAAGCCAACGAATCTGCCAAAGAGCAGCTGCAGGGAGAGCTCACGAATCTCAAGGTAAGAGAAGGAAAGCTGGACCAAGAGCGCTTTTCTTTGGAAGAGCAGTTGCGCAGATTGCGTGGGGATTATGATACTCTTGGTAAAGATTCGAGACAAAACAAAACCTTGCTTGCTTCCATCGAAGCAGATTTGCTGACCAATGAGCAGGAGACCGTGAAACAGATTGAAAATCTCAATCAATACCGTTTGAAAAAGGAAGAAGCCGCACAGCAACTGGAATTCAAACGGGCTGCACGCAGCAGCTTGTCCAAAAAGCTTGAAGTGGCTGAGAACGACACGAAAGAACAGCGAATTCAGCTCAAGTCAGTGGAGGAGTTGCTTCGTCAAACGGAAATTGGAGTAAATCGGCTTGATGTGGAACTGGAAAACGTTCTGAAAAAATTAAGTGATGATTATGAACTCAGCTATGAGTTAGCCAAGCAGCGTTACCCTATACCGGAAGATATTGAAGGTACGCAGAGCGAGGTAGAGAGGCTCAAACGGGGTATTTCCGCGTTGGGTGAGGTGAATCTGGGCGCCATTGAAGAATACCAGCGTGTGCATGAGCGTTATACGTTTCTTGATGAGCAAAAGTCTGATTTGGTGGAGGCCAAGACAACACTTTATCAGGTTATTCGTGAAATGGATGAAGAAATGTCCAAGCGCTTTAAGACTACGTTCGATGCTATTCGGCGCGAATTTGGAACGGTATTCTCCAAGCTGTTCGGAGGCGGACGTGCTGATCTCGTGCTGCTTGACCCGGAACGCTTATTGGAGACGGGAATTGACATCGTAGCTCAGCCACCGGGCAAAAAACTGCAAAACTTGCTGCTGCTGTCAGGCGGTGAGCGCGCGTTAACAGCGATGGCGTTACTATTTGCCATTTTACACGTTAAACCTGTTCCATTCTGTGTACTCGATGAAGTAGAGGCTGCATTGGACGAAGCAAACGTGGTGCGTTTTGCCCAGTATTTACGAGAATTCTCGGAGCAGACACAGTTCATTGTAGTCACACACCGTAAGGGCACAATGGAAGAATCTGATGTGCTTTACGGGGTTACGATGGAGGAAGGCGGGGTTTCCAAACTCGTATCTGTCAAGCTAGACAACGATGAAGCTGAGATTGCCTGACATTAAATAACCTACTTTCAGACCAACGGAGGGAATCCATGAGTTTCTTTAGGAAATTGAAGGAAAGCATTGCAAACAAAACTGAATCTGTCACAAAACAGTTCAAAGATGGTTTGGAAAAAACACGTAAAGGTTTTGTTGAAAAAGTAACGGATTTGATGATTCGCCGTAAAAAGATTGATGAGGAATTTTATGAGGAACTGGAAGAAATTCTGATCGGAGCGGACGTAGGCGTCAACACGGTTATGAACCTCATTGAAGACCTGCGAGAAGAAGTGAAAAAGCGCAAAATTGAGGACGCATCGGAATTACAGCCTGTACTGTCGGAAAAGCTGTCCGAGTTGCTGCGGGGGAATGACAATAGTCAGCTCAAAATGAGCGCTGACGGGATTACAGTCATTCTATTCGTGGGAGTCAATGGCGTCGGCAAAACGACAACCATTGGCAAGTTAGCTCACCGTTTTAAACAAGAGGGCAAAAAAGTATTATTGGCTGCTGGAGATACGTTCCGGGCGGGTGCGATTGAACAGTTGGAGGTATGGGGCGAACGGGCAGGTGTAGAGGTTATTAAGCAGCAATCCGGTTCCGATCCGGCTGCGGTTATGTTTGATGCCGTACAGGCTGCCAAGCAGCGTCAAGTGGATGTTTTGTTGTGTGATACCGCTGGACGTCTTCAGAATAAAAGCAATCTGATGGAGGAACTGAACAAAATTTTCCGCGTGATCCAACGAGAAATTCCAGATGCTCCTCATGAAGTGTTGTTGGTACTTGATGCGACGACTGGACAAAATGCACTTAACCAAGCCAAGCTGTTTGGTGAGAAAAGCGGTGTAACCGGGCTGGTACTAACGAAGTTGGATGGTACAGCGAAGGGCGGGATTGTTGTGGCCATCCGTCAGGAGCTGAATTTGCCTGTTAAGCTGGTGGGCTTAGGTGAAAAAGTGAATGATCTTCAACCGTTTGATTCCGAGCAATTCGTTCATGCGTTGTTTGCGGGGTTGATTCAGGAAGAGACCGTCGAAGCAACTGCTGCAGACGAGGAAGAACAGAACTGATACGTTTAAAGTAGGCTTTCATGCTACGTTTGGGACTAAGTAGCCATCCTGTTGCTGTTCAAGCTCGCCCAGATGTATAATGAAAGCAAGAGGTCTGTCGATGCCGTATATGTAATGTATGTTGTATGTAAAATATAAATAAGGAAGCCGGGTGAAAAACCGATGGCAAACACCTATACCTACTCCCGACGGGAAGAAGTAGCCAACGCCATTACACATGGAATTGGAGCCGTTTTAAGCGTGGCAGCGCTTGTGTTACTCATTGTTTTTGCTAGCTTGAAAGGAACCACTTGGCATGTCGTCAGCTTTACGATTTACGGGATTACGATGCTGCTGTTGTACACCAATTCAACGTTGCTTCATAGCCTGCGTGAAGGGAAAATGAAGGATTTGTTCGAAATATTCGATCATTCTTGCATTTACCTGTTCATTGCAGGTAGCTATACCCCGTTTATGCTCGTTGCACTGCGAGGTACTCTGGGATGGACACTGTTTGGAGTGATTTGGGGGATTGCACTGTTTGGTGTGTTGTTCAAGGCGTTCTTCACCAAGCGCTTCCTGTTTATGTCTACCGTGTTTTACATTGTGATGGGCTGGCTCATCACAATTGCCTGGAATCCTCTGGTTGCGACTGTTCCCGCCGGAGGGATGACGTTATTGTTCGTAGGTGGTCTTATGTATACGTTGGGCACGATTTTCTATGTGTGGCGGGCATTTCCATATCACCATGCGATCTGGCATCTGTTTGTTTTAGCAGGCAGCATACTTCATTTTCTGGCTGTTCTGCTGTATCTTACTCCAGTAAGGGTTTAAGTAACAGTGGGCAAAAAGCCGATCCGTACTTCCGTTTGAGGGCAGTGGATCGGCTTTTTTTTGTATGACAAGGGATAACGCTTGACATCTTCTTTTCTTTTATGTATCATAAGGAACGTTGAAAAGAACTGTAAAGTGTTTTTCCTTGACGATGGAGGTATACAAGATGAGTCAGGAGAATCGGCTGGAAAAGACAAACCGGATTAACCGACTGTTTGACTTCTATGAACCTCTGCTTACAGAGAAGCAACAGATGTTTTTAAAATATTACTTCCATGATGATTTTTCTTTAGGGGAAATCGCATCGGAATTTCAAATTAGCCGTCAGGCAGTATATGAACATATTAAACGTGCTGAACAGGTATTGGAAATGTACGAGGAAAAGCTTGGTTTGCTAAGCAAGTATGAGCGTAGAATCCAAGATCTCGAAGAATTAAATAAGACGTTGTATGAGGCATTCGGTAAAATCGGTGAGTCCGATGAAGGCATTCTGCAACATGTTCATCAAATTGTAAATCGCCTGCAGGAACTGTAGGACATATAGATTAAGAACAAACAACCCTGGTAGACAAGGAGGTGCGAAAGTATGGCATTTGAAGGATTATCGACTCGCTTGCAAAATGTATTCAGTAAACTGCGCGGTAAAGGAAAAGTGTCTGAGGATGATGTAGCTCAGGCGATGCGTGAAGTACGATTAGCTTTGCTTGAGGCGGACGTTAACTTCAAGGTTGTAAAGGACTTTATTGCCAAGGTAAAGGAGAAATCCGTTGGTAAGGAAGTGATGGACAGCTTTACGCCAGGCATGGTCATCATCGACATCGTGAACAAAGAACTGACCGAGTTGATGGGTGGCAGTCAGGCCAAGCTTGCCAAAGCAAACAAACCGCCTACGGTCATTATGATGGTGGGTCTCCAGGGCGCAGGTAAGACGACGACGTCTGGAAAACTGGCGAAATTGCTGCAAAAGCAAAATCATCGTCCATTGCTTGTAGCTGGTGATATTTATAGACCAGCCGCGATCAAGCAACTTCAGGTTCTTGGGGAGCAGATTAATACTCCTGTATTTACACTGGGAGATCAGACAAGCCCGGTAGAAATTGCAAAACAGGGTTTGCAGCATGCTAAGGATAATGGTAATGACTACGTTATTATAGATACTGCTGGTCGTCTTCATGTTGATGAAGAGCTCATGGAAGAGTTGCGCCAGATTCATACCAACGTCAACCCGGATGAAGTTCTACTGGTTGTAGATAGCATGACGGGGCAGGACGCGGTTAACGTTGCGGAGCACTTTAATAATAGCTTGGAGTTAACGGGAGTTGTTCTGACGAAGCTGGATGGTGACACTCGTGGTGGTGCAGCTTTATCGGTTAAGGCTGTGACGGGATGCCCAATCAAGTTTGCTACATTGGGTGAAAAGCTGGATGCGATGGAGCCGTTTCATCCTGAACGGATGGCTTCACGGATTTTAGGCATGGGTGATATGTTGTCCCTGATTGAAAAAGCGCAGTCCAATATCGACGCCGATAAGGCGAAGGAAATGGAACGGAAAATGCGTAATGCCGAGTTTACTTTTGAAGATTTTCTGGAGCAAATGGATCAAGTTAAGAAGCTTGGCCCAATCGACCAGATTCTTGATATGATTCCCGGTATGGGCAACATGAAGCAAATGAAAGATATCAAAGTGGATGACAAACAGATGGGCCGGATTGAGGCTATCGTTCATTCTATGACCACACAAGAAAAGCAAAACCCAGATATGATTAATCATAGCCGTCGCAAACGTATTTCTGTAGGCAGCGGAACATCACTGGCTGAGGTAAATCGTCTGATAAAGCAATTCGACGAAATGCGTCGCATGATGAAGCAGTTCTCAGATATGATGGGACCTAAGGGTGGCAAAAACAAGGCTATGAAGCAGTTGAAGAGTATGGGTAAAGGTATGAAGTTTCCTTTCCGCTAAGGCCAATAGGCCCTTGGAATTATGGGATAACAATATACAGTCTACTTTTTGAAGGAGGTGAATTTTCGTGGCAGTTCGTATTCGTCTGAAACGTATGGGTGCACATAAAGCTCCTTTCTATCGCGTCGTGGTATCTGATTCTCGTTCCCCGCGTGACGGTCGTTTTATCGAAGAAATCGGTTACTACAACCCAATCACAGTACCAGCGGTTGTAAAAATTGATGAAGATAAAGCGCTGAAATGGTTGCAAGATGGTGCACAAGCATCCGACACAGTCCGTAACTTGCTTAGCAAAGCGGGCGTAATGAAAAAGTTTCATGAGTCTAAACTACAGAAATAAGGTGCTGATACGGAGGGTCAACCATGGAAGAATTAGTGATAATCATTGCTAAGGCTTTAGTCGATCATCCGGAAGATGTAACCGTGAAGACCTTGGAGAAGGATCGGCTTGTTGTATATGAGCTTAGTGTGCATCCTGAGGATGTAGGCAAAATCATTGGTAAGCAGGGTCGTATCGCCAAGGCGCTTCGCACTGTGGTTGCATCAGCAGCCGTTAAGATGGATAAACGGGTTACCGTAGACATCATATCTTAAAGATATACGAAAGTGGGTTAGGATGTATGTCCTAACCCTTTTTCGTACATGATGAAGATGATATGGAGCGGGACCGATTACAAGCAGGAGGAACACGATGCAACAATTGTTTAATGTCGGAAAAATTGTGAACACCCATGGAATCCGTGGGGAGCTTAAAATATTAACGACGACAGATTTCCCAGAGGATCGCTTTGCTAAAGGTAGTGAACTTTTGATTGTTCCGGCTGAAGGTAAAGCCCCGATTCCCGTAACTATTGAAACAGCGCGTTTTCAAAAAAATATGGTTGTCGCTAAATTTAAGGAATATCACAATATCAATGAAGTTGAAAAATATAAAGGTACTTTGTTGAAGGTATCTGCTGATCGGTTAGGCGAATTGGAAGAAAATGAATTCTATTTTCATGAAGTAGTCGGCATGGAAGTGGTGACCGAAGACGGAAATGAGCTCGGCGTGGTTAAAGAAATTTTGACTCCGGGAGCCAATGATGTATGGGTAGTCAAAATGCCTAAAGGCAAGGAACTGCTATTGCCGTATATAGAGGATGTTATTTTGGATGTAAACGTGCGCGAAAAACGGGTTACGGTACGGTTGATGGAAGGTCTGCTGTAATGCGGGTGGATGTGCTGACCCTGTTTCCAGAGATGTTTGATGGAGTATTTAATGCAAGCATTCTGGGAAAAGCAAGGGATAAGGGAATTGTATCACTGCAAGCGGTTAATTTTCGTCAGTATGCCGGCAACAAGCATGGACAAGTGGATGATACGCCTTATGGCGGTGGGGGTGGCATGGTTTTGAAGCCTGACCCTATTTTTGCTGCCGTGGAAGCGCTGTTGGATAAATCAGAGGAATCAACATTAGAAACTGCCGATGAAGTTATTCAACATGAAGGGATAGAACGTAACACAGACATAAAATCTCCGCGTATCATTTTGATGTGTCCACAAGGCGAGACTTTTACGCAAAAGAAAGCGGAAGAGCTGGCCAAAGAGGACCATCTTATTTTTATATGTGGGCATTATGAGGGTTATGATGAGCGTATTCGAGAGCATTTGGTGACAGATGAGCTTTCCATCGGAGATTATGTATTGACTGGCGGTGAGCTTCCAGCCATGGTCGTCATTGACAGTGTGACACGCTTGCTGCCAGGAGTGCTGGGGAACGAAACGAGTGCGGTAACGGACTCGTTTAGTACGGGGCTGCTGGAGTATCCCCATTATACCCGGCCTGCGGAGTTTCGGGGCTGGAAAGTACCAGATGTACTTCTGTCAGGGCATCACGTCAATATTGATTCTTGGAGACGACAAGAGGCGTTACGTCGTACGATGGAACGCCGACCGGATCTGTTGGAACAAGCTGAATTGACAGGCAAGGAGCGCGTGTGGGTTGAGGAGCAGCGCAAAGCTGACGGTTTGGAGGAAAAGCAATAAAGCGCTTTAGACATGAGTGGATTTGAAAGCAGGCAGTGACCTGTTTTATAATGGAGTCAATTAAATAATGTTTGGTCAAATCCCTTTTTGTTGTTGCAATGCGGTATCCTCCATGATACAATACATCTGTTGTGTGTAATACGGTGGTCCTCTGTGGATAATGAAGGAAACGGTTGTGTTTCCAGAAGAAGCATGAACACCTGTACGGAAGGAGGGAGTCATAGATGAATATCGTCCAAGCGATCACTGAAGAACAACTGCGTAAAGATTTGCCTAACTTTCGTCCTGGTGACACTTTGAAAGTGCACGTGAAAGTTATTGAGGGAACTCGTGAGCGTATCCAGTTGTTTGAAGGTGTTGTCATTAAACGCCGTGGTGGTGGAATCAGTGAGACTTTTACAGTTCGTAAAATTTCTTACGGTGTAGGTGTGGAAAGAACTTTCCCGCTTCATTCCCCAAAAATCGATAAAATCGACGTGGCTCGCCGTGGTAAAGTGCGTCGTGCGAAGCTTTATTATCTTCGTGAACTGCGCGGTAAAGCAGCGAGAATTAAAGAAATTCGTCGTTAATACAACGAATAACGAAAGGGGCTTGGTTACAAGCTCCTTTCGTTTTTTCTACGTACATAGGGAACTGTGGATTATTGACCGTAAAGAGAGGACAGTGAGCTATGGAGCAAGAAGTAGGACAAGGAGCTGTACAGCAGCCAACTGAACAGGATGGTACGCCCAAGCGTAAACCAAAAAATGAGATTTTTGAGTGGCTTAAGGCCATCATTATTGCGTTAGTGCTTGTCTTTTTAATCCGCTGGCTTCTCTTTAAGCCGTTTATTGTGGATGGCCCGTCGATGCAGCCTAACTTTCATACCGGAGAACGCGTCATTGTAAATGAGATTTTGTATGATTTCCGTGCCCCTAAACCAGGGGAAGTGATCGTGTTTCATGTGCCGGAGGAAGGAAGAGACTTTATCAAACGCGTCATTGCCGTTGAAGGAGATACGGTCAAGGTAGAAGGTGACACGATTACAGTAAATGGTAAGCCGATTCAGGAAGCTTATTTGAAAGCTCCTTTAGAAGAAGCGCATCAGAATGGCGAGCTTTACAACAAGTTTACAAATTTTCCAAATGAGAAGTTTAAGGATGGAAAAGTTCCGGCAGGGCATATTTTTGTAATGGGAGATAACCGTTCCAATAGTACAGACAGTCGGATGATTGGATATATTGATTTGAAGGAAGTCGTAGGTCGGGCTGACGTTATTTTCTGGCCGGCGCAAGATATGCAGTGGATTAACCACTAGAATAACTAATAAGCAGCATAGCTGCCGTAATCCTAACGAAGAGCCTAAGGGTAAAAGTAGGAGTTACGATCAATGGGGTGATGACGGTGACGATTCAATGGTTTCCTGGTCATATGACCAGAGCGCGCCGCCAAATTGAAGCAAAATTAAAGTTAATTGATTTGGTCATTGAGCTGATTGATGCTCGATTGCCGCTCTCCAGCCGAAATCCAATGATTGATGATATTTTGCAAGGCAAGCCGCGAATGATTATTTTGAATAAAGCAGATTTGGCGGACCCGGTAGTATCACAGCAATGGATTGCCTATTTTAAGGAGCAGGGGCATGTGGCCCTTCCGGTGGATGCCACAACTGGGACGGGACTAAAAGAAATTCCGATTCAGGCTAAGCTGCTGCTTAAGGAAAAGATAGATCGGCAGATTAGGAAGGGAATGAACCCGCGTCCTATGCGTGGGTTGATTGTTGGTATTCCGAATGTCGGTAAATCGACACTGATCAACCGAATGGCGGGACGTAATATTGCAGCTACGGGTGACCGTCCAGGGGTAACGAAGGCACAGCAGTGGATCAAGATCGGAGAAATTGAATTGCTGGATACACCAGGTATTCTATGGCCTAAATTTGAGGATCAGAATGTAGGCTATCGTCTGGCAGTTACAGGTGCGATCAAGGAAGAAATTCTGAATGTTGAGGATATTGCCTTTTTTGCGACTAAATATTTGGTTCAGTACTATTGGGATGCACTGGCAGAGCGCTTTGAGCTCACCGAACGTCCTGAAGATACAGAAAATCCTGATGAAATTGTCAACGTTATGGAAGCGATCGGACGTAAACGTGGCTGTATTGTTAGCGGCGGACGTGTAGATCTCGAAAAGGCGTCAAAAATCATTTTGCGTGAGCTGCGTGCAGGGAAGCTGGGACGATTCAGTTTGGAAGCTCCTTACTGATTTTACTGGTACACCGATGCAGAACATAGCATTTTGTGGCAAGGAAGAACCTTCCCCATCTCTCCGGAGAGGAGGAAGGTTTTTTTGGTATTTGAAGGCAGTTAGAAAAGGGTTTTGGACGGTGAAGGTCTGTGGTAAGCTGAATTCAATCGCTAGAGCTACGGCATGAATGACGCGTTAAACTACATATAGATGGGCAGGTATTGAATATGGAAAATAAAGAGATTGTAGTGAAGGACATGCTACATTATGAAAAAAAATGCTGGGAGCAGTCTTGTGAGCGGATTGCAGGTATTGACGAGGTAGGTCGTGGATGCCTGTTTGGTGATGTTGTGGCCGCAGCAGTCATTTTACCAGTGGGTGAGTTACTGGAAGGTGTGGATGATTCCAAAAAATTGACGGACAAGAAGAGAGAAGCATACTACGAGCTGATTATGGAGAAGGCTATTGCTGTAGGAGTTGGCTATGTAGACGCGCAGACGATTGATGATATCAATATTAAACAAGCAGCTCGTTTGGCTATGAAGCAGGCTATTGAGGCTTTACATGTGTCTCCTGATTATTTACTGGTGGATGCAGAAAAGGTAGATGTGCCTATTCCTCAGCTCTCTATTATTAAAGGAGATGCCAACAGTCAGTCTATTGCGGCGGCATCTATCATCGCCAAGGTAACCCGTGATCGGCTGTGCAAAGGTGAATGGGATGCGAAGTATCCGGAATATGGGATCGGTATACATAAAGGTTACGCTACCAAGTTACACAGGGAACAAATTTTGGCGCTAGGACCTACAAAGATGCATAGACGCAGCTTTCTGGGCAATTTGTTGACGGAGCAACCGACGCTGTTTGATCTGTAGTTGCTTATTATGAATCAGGACAATGCCGATATAAAGTATAACTAATACCATAAGCCCCTTTGAATGGGGGAGAGTGAGAGGAGGGGCGATATGAACATCGGATCTGTATTTCGTGGATTACTTGGAGATGTGAAGGCTGGAGAGGCTAAAAAACTTGATATGCAGCCAGGTCAGGTTGTACGAGGAGTCGTGCTAAAGGTGTCTGAGGACGGCAGCGAGGCTGTGTTGCAAATACAAGGTTCTCAGGTCAGGGCAAAGCTGGAGACCCCTCTTCAACCTGGACAGACTACAACGTTTCAGGTTCAACCGGCTTCCCCCAGCGGAATGACGGTGCTTAAGCCTCTGAACGATGTGACCAATACACCACAGCAAACCGTAGCGCTGACAGATGTATTGGAATCGGTGGGACTGCCGGATACAGCTCAGAACAGGGAGCTTATACAGGCAATGCAAAAGAATGGTGTGCCGTTGACATCTGAAAATGCGGCCTCTTTGCGAGAAGCTATGGCGAAGCAAAACGGCAATGTACAATTGGGAACGTTTGTGCAGGCGGCGGCAGTTGCCTTTCAGCGGGGACTTCCATTGACGGCAGAAAGCATAAACGGATTGCGTCAAGCGATGTTTGGGCCTCCTTTAAATGATCTGTTGTCTTCGCTGGAGCAAGAGCTTGAAGCGGTATTAAAGCAGCAAGGACAGGGAATATCCACTGACCGTTCAGTGGCGGAATCAACAGCTATAAAGAGCGCTGATCGAATGCCTGCTAGTCCAACAGGTGCTTCTTCCGGGGTGGTTGTAGATGGACAGGAAGGCCAAGCTCTCATATTGTCCAAGGATGCTTCTACCGCTGCAAAGCAGGCAGAAGCTGGACAAACCACAGGCGGCAAGGAATTGTTAAAAGGGACTCAAGCAGCCAACCTTGCTGCTGCAGTGAGTGAAGCGAGTGCTTTAGCAACAGATTCAGATACTGCGACGGGAGCTACATCTGCAGCCAAAGGGACTGCTCCAGGAGAAGCGGAGACAGTCAATGGACGCGGAGCGACAGTGGCATCGGAAGCTAGCGTAATTGCTCCAGAATCGGGTGCTGATGCATTAAACGGTCCTCGCACCAGAGTGGAGCAGTCACAGTCACAGCAAGCTACTGCGTCAAGCACACAACTTAAGAATGCGGATGGCGCTCCAGCGGTTGCCACGGCAGAATCTGCGGGGGCAAAGACAGCCTTAACCGCGGCCACGGCTGACCGTCCCACTGCACAGCAGGCTGGTGCCCCTGTGCCGCAATTCACAGCAGGTAACACTGCTGCGCCAGAGGTGCCGCTCCAGCGGCTGCGCACGTTGCTGCAAGAGCTACGCGCGGCGGTGCCGCCCGCACTGGGCACAGCTGCGCCGGAGCAGCCCGCAACGGAAGTGGCGCAGCCAACGGCTGGCGCCTCACGAGCCGCAGACGCCGCTGCGTCGCAGCCTGCGGCGTCCAGCACGCAGCTTCCCCCCACGGAGGACCCGTGGGTGGGCCGCGTACTGAAGCTGCTCGGTGCAGAGCACGAGCAGCAAGTACACCGCGCGACTACACAGGTCGCGCAAGGGGCGGCGGCACGTATGGAGCCGCCAGAGGGAATGCCCCAGACGCTGCCGGGATTAGCGGCTGCGTCTGGGGACACGGTGTCAGCAGACGCAGACACCGTAAAAGGGGCGCTGCTCCAGCTGATGAGCAGTGACGATCTGCCGCCCGCTTTGAAAGAGGCGGCCCAGCAGGTTGTACAGCACCTGACAGGTCAGCAGTTGCTGCTCAATACAGACCGAACGGCGCCTTTTGCACAAGTACACATGTTTATACCGTTCGTTGGACCGGACGGTCGTGAAACAGCTACGATCCAGATTCAGTCCCGCCGCGGCAAACGGGGAGAGCTGGACGCCTCCAACTGTCGTCTTTGGTTTGATTTGGACATGAAGGGGCTTGGACCGACCCTGGTAGATGTCCAGGTTGTAGATCGGATTGTAAGTGTCAAGCTCCATAATGATCATGAATGGGCGGCTTCGTTGTTAACCAGTGGGCGTGAGTCCATTCACACAGCGTTGGAGTCACTAGGATACCAACTTCTATCGCTTCGTACTGAGCCTATGCCCATAAGGACTGAACAGAACAGTCTCGCCTCTTCTGAAGTACAAAGCTATGTGCCTCAGCCGTATAAAGGAGTCGATCTTAAAATATGAAAGAGCCGTTGGAACCTCCTTCTCCTTCCATAAAGAAGGCGGTCGCCCTTAAATATACGCCTGGTGAGAGCGAAGCACCGATTGTCGTTGCCAAAGGGAGCGGCCGTGTTGCGGATAGCATTTTAGAAAAAGCTAAAGAACATGGTGTTCCAGTACAGGAGGATGCTGCGCTGGTTGAAGTACTATCCAAACTCGATTTGGACGAACAAATTCCTGCTGAGCTCTATCAGTTGGTGGCAGAGGTGCTTACCTATATATATCAAATGGATAGGCTTGCATCAAAGGATGACTGGTGATGTCGAATGAAATGAAGGCTGGAGGCAAGGATCAACGGAAAGCCAAAGGAGCGATGGGCGAAGAGGCAGCGGCTTTGTTTTTAGAAAACTTGGGTTACCGTATCATAGAGCGTAATTGGCGATGCCGCAGTGGTGAAATAGATCTGATTGCCAAGCAGGAGCATACACTCGTGTTTATTGAGGTACGTAGTCGAAGTAGCTCCAAGTATGGAACGCCAGCAGAATCAGTTACTGCGCGTAAAAAGCCCAAGTTCGCCAAACAGCCGCTGTATATTTGCACATGAACGGGATTGGAGAAGCTCCAATCCGCTTTGACATGATTTCTGTACAATTAACTGACGAAAAGGCAGTTGTTACGGACCATTTAATAGGCGCATTTTAAACGAGTAAGAGCTTATTCAAAGGTAAGAGTGCGGGACTGAATTCATATGTGCAGGTTGACAGGAAGGAAAGCTACAGGTATATTTTATTGAGAATAGTTATCATTTTCATCTTAAAATGAATATCTAGAAGTTGTACCTGTGAAGGAGGATTTACGTGACAAAGCATACCTTTAGTGAACATGTCATAGATGTAATTCAGGAACGCCGGACGATTAAACGATTTAAATCCGACTCCATTCCGGTAGATACGATCAAAGAACTGCTGGACGTCGCTGTGTGGGCTCCTAATCATAAAATGCGTGAACCGTGGCGTTTTCTGTTGTTTGCTGGTGAAGGACGGAAAAAGCTTGCAAAAGCAATTGCAGCCGATATTGGTAAGGACAACAAGTTTGAGAGCGGCATTTTGCACAACCCGATCCAGCTTTTAGTAGTATTGGAAGAAGACCCGCGTCAAGCGGTTTGGGATGAGGATTTTGCAGCGGTCAGCGCGCTTGTACAAAACTTTATGCTTGCCGCATGGAGCAAAGGAATCGGAACGTTTTGGGTGACAAAGCCATTTTTGTATTCGCCTAAGTTCCGTGAGCACTTGGGAATTCAACCAGGTGAGAAGGTAATAGGAATGATATATGCAGGTTATCCTGACGTTATCCCGGAATCAAGACCACGTACTCCGGCAGCCGATAAGCTGACCTTGTTTGACAAATAATCTGTCGTCAGATAAACTTAGTCAAGAATTTTGAAAGCATGGTCCGAAGCTAAAATTTCGAACATCACATTTGCAAAGAATGAAAATTTGGAAGCACCTTTTTTCATATATGCAATGATTCCCGAGAGGGAGCATTCCAATATGAGGAGAGGTGCTTTTTGATATGTATGGAAAATTACACGGAGCTTGTTTGTATGGAATAGATGGTGTTCTGATTGAAGTTGAGACTGATTTGTCCAATGGCTTGCCTCAGACAGCGATTATAGGCTTGCCGGATTCGGCGATTCGAGAGGCAGTGGAGCGTGTCAGAGCAGCAATTAAAAACTGTGGCTTTAAATATCCGTCCCAGCGTGTCACGATTAATTTAGCTCCTGCTGATTTGCGTAAGGAAGGTTCATCTTTTGACCTTGCTATCGCTTTAGGGTTGCTGACGACCAGTGAACAGGTCGTTTTACCCGCGGGAGAACGAACGTTGTTTATTGGCGAGCTGGCGCTGGATGGCAGTATTCGCCCTGTGAATGGGGTACTGTCCATGGTTGATCTGGCCAAGCGAGAAGGATTCAACTCCGTGCTGCTTCCCCAGGAAAACGCAAGCGAGGCTCGTCTGATTACGGGTATACGTATTTACGCTATACGGCATCTAGCAGATCTTATTCCGATTGAAGATCGTGCACAAGGCACTGTTGATAGCCAAGCAACAAATCAGAGTTGTACTGCCAGTAAACAAGTCATGATCTGTTCCTATGACCATTTACCTCAGGCAGAGCATATACCGTTGTGTGAAAAAGAAGGGATAACTAGCAACATGGAGGATTACAGCGATGTGTTGGGTCAGCTGCACGCCAAGCGTGCGTTAGTCATCGCTGCAGCCGGAATGCATAATATCCTGCTTATGGGACCGCCGGGGGCTGGGAAAACAATGCTCATCCGCAGATTGCCATCTATCCTTCCGCCTTTGACTGAAAAGGAGGCGCTTGAAGTCACCAAAGTATACAGCGCTGCCGGGAAGTGGAAGGAGTCATCGCCTCATCTGATGAATATTCGTCCCTTCCGTTCGCCTCATCATACGATCTCTGCTGCTGGTTTGGTGGGTGGGGGAGGTATACCCAAACCAGGAGAAATCAGTCTTGCACACCGGGGGATTTTATTTCTGGATGAGTTGCCTGAGTTTAGCCGTCATGTACTAGAAGTGCTGCGTCAGCCTTTGGAAGACCACAATGTTACGATCAGTCGTTCACGTGCTGTTTTTAAGTATCCGGCGCATTTCTTACTTGCTGCCTCTTTAAATCCGTGTCATTGTGGCTTTTTCGGAAATGACACGGAACATCAGCGCTGTACCTGTTCACCTGCAGCAGTAGCCCGCTACCGTTCACGTATTTCTGGTCCACTGCTGGATCGGATTGATCTTCAGCTTGAAGTATCGCAACCGAAGGATTGGCGGGAGGAAAAAGAATCATTGTCGTCCGCTGAAATGCGAAGACAGGTGCTGGCTGCTCAAGCGATACAAATCCACAGATATAGCAAGCTTCCCTTTTCATGGAATAGTGAGCTGTCCGGTCAGATGCTTCGTAAATATGCCGTATTAGAAAAAAATGCAGCGGAGTTGCTTGATCAAACAATGGACGCACTCGGTTTAAGCATGCGTGCGTATGATCGAATTCTCAAGCTTTCGCGTACCATTGCAGACTTACATGACTCAGAGAAAATTTTGACTTCACATGTGGCTGAAGCTATTCAATACCGCCACATGGATAGAGCAAATGCCAGTTTTCCTGAAAGTTAAAAAGGCGATAAAACTTAATAGTTATAACACATTATTTTTATGAAAGAGTTTTTCCAAGGGGTATGTACAATAGAAAATGGAAAAAAGGACAAAAAAAGCTCCAGACAATAAAGATCTGGAGAAGAAAAAAAGATTATGACAATAGTGATTATACTATGAGTATATCAATTTTGTATATACGATTATACATCATCTCCCATGTTACTTGATGGAAAAAAACAAACATTCTTTAACGAAGGAATAGCTGAAAGGATAATAAGCCCCTCGACAAAAAACGGTTGAGGGACTTGTTGCAAGATTCATTCTAACGAATACTATTGAATTCATGAAGAGAGATGGAGATGGGCCCCCTACATATGCTAAAGAAAATCTAAGTTACAAAACGTTCAGTTTCACTTCAATATTACCGCGGGTAGCGCGAGAGTATGGACATTGTTCATGTGCGCCTTCCACCAGTTTTACTGCAGTTTCATGATCGACGCCTTTTACCAGTACGTCGAGATTTACTCCGATTCCGAAGCCGCCGTCTTCCACTTTGCCGAAATGGACCGTAGCTGTTACTTCAGTACCTTCATGCTTAATACGTTGCATGCGAGCAACCATATTTAAGGCACTGTCAAAGCAAGCGGAATAGCCTGCTGCGAACAATTGCTCTGGATTCGTACCTGCACCGCCTGCGCCGCCCATTTCTTTTGGGGTATCAATATCTAAACGGAGTTCAGGGGAAGAAGACTCGATATAACCGTTACGTCCACCAACCGCTTTTACTGTTGTTTCATACATTTTTTGTTGAATGGTCATCATAATCCAATCACTGCCTCTCGCTCAATTTATATTTTACACAATTTAATTTATCAAAATAATTATTGTTTGTAAAGTATTTTGTGCAATTAGCATGTATTTTATTATATAATGTGCTAAAATAATGACGAAAGTAGGTGATCAGACAGCATGGAAGACAATCCTAATGAAGGTACAGCGTTGAAACTTGATAATCAGTTATGCTTTGCCATATATGCATGCTCCAGAGAGATTACGAAGCTATACCAGCCTTATCTGGAAAAGCTCGGTGTGACGTACTCACAATATTTGGTACTTATCGTGCTCTGGGAGCGTGAAGAGTGTACAGTGAAGGAATTGGGTGAGGCACTATATTTGGACTCCGGCACACTAACTCCCCTATTGAAGAGATTGCAGAACGCCGGGCTTATCGATCGAAAGCGTTCCACTCAGGATGAGCGTAAGGTGCTGATTTCTTTGACGACAGAGGGAAGCGCATTACGGGAAAAAGCTCTGTCCGTACCAGGATGCATCCAGGAAAAAACAAGTATGACTCATGATCAATTTGGGTCGCTTCTGCTCCAGTTCAATGATCTGCTCGATCGTGTTCATCAAGCTAATGTACAAATTGAAAAATCATAAGGTGTTTTCAGTTGCTCTTGCGAATCTTATGGCATGAGTTGTTCTCAGCTGAAAGAAAAATACCTAATAATGCTTGAAGAATTAAAGTGCCTCTTAATGTGGATTAGGTAATCCCATGTTGTAGAGGTGCTTTTTTTGTGTGAATTTGTATTAAGAAAAATATCCAATAATATCCAAACATTCGATTTTGGGAATGATAATGATATCAAAATACTGTAATTCATGAGGTTAAATTATAAGGAAAGCGTTTTAAAAACATGTTACAATGATGTAGGTTTAGTATAGATTTCCTTGTGAACCGCCCTTGTTGCAGTCATGTTGATAGGAGGATTCCAGAATGAATATCCATGAATATCAGGGTAAAGAAGTATTGAAGCAGTACGGAGTGGCTGTACCGAACGGTAAGGTTGCCTATACGGTGGAGGAAGCCGTTGCTGCGGCAGAATCGCTTGGAAGCGCTGTTACGGTGGTAAAAGCACAAATTCATGCTGGTGGACGCGGTAAAGCGGGTGGCGTGAAAGTTGCCAAAGGTTTGGATGAGGTGCGGACTTTTGCTTCTGAAATTTTGGGTAAGGTGCTGGTGACGCATCAGACCGGACCTGAAGGTAAAGAGGTCAAACGCCTTTTGGTTGAGGAAGGCTGCGATATTCGTAAAGAATATTACGTCGGCGTTGTCGTAGATCGTGCGACTGGACGTATCGTAATGATGGCCTCAGAAGAAGGCGGTACGGAAATCGAAGAGGTGGCTGCAGCCACTCCGGAGAAGATTTTTAAAGCGGTTGTTGATCCAGCGATTGGGCTTCAGGTGTATCAGGCACGTAAGTTGGCGTATGACATTAATATCCCAAATGAACTGGTAAACAAAGCGGTCAAGTTTATGCTGGCACTATACGAAGCTTTTGTGGACAAGGACTGTTCGATTGCAGAAATCAATCCCTTAGTCGTTACGGGTGATGGGAATGTACTGGCGTTGGATGCCAAACTGAATTTTGATTCTAATGCGTTGTTCCGTCACAAGGATATTTTGGAATTGCGTGATTTGGATGAAGAGGACGAGAAGGAAATTGAGGCATCTAAATACGATCTAAGCTATATCGCTCTGGACGGAAATATTGGCTGTATGGTCAATGGTGCGGGCTTGGCGATGGCAACCATGGATATTATCAAATATTACGGTGGCGATCCGGCCAACTTCCTGGACGTAGGGGGCGGTGCGACGACGGAAAAGGTAACCGAAGCGTTCAAAATCATTTTGTCCGATCCGAAGGTAGAAGGTATTTTCGTGAACATTTTCGGCGGAATTATGCAATGTGACATCATTGCGAACGGCGTCGTGGAGGCTGCCAAACAGTTGGGGCTGACTCGTCCGCTTGTTGTCCGTCTTGAAGGGACAAATGTTGAGCTCGGCAAACAGATTTTAGCGGAATCCGGTTTGAATATCGTAGCAGCGGATTCCATGGCGGATGGCGCCCAAAAAATCGTCGAACTTGTTCAATAGCCTGTTTGCATTCCGATATGCCGAATAAACGATAGGGGATGTGAAGATCGTGAGTATTTTGGTCGATAAGCATACAAAGGTGATTACACAGGGGATTACGGGAAAAACGGCGTTGTTTCATGCCAAGGGTGCGCTTGATTATGGTACACAAATGGTAGGTGGCACTTCTCCAGGTAAGGGGGGCACCGAGGTAGAAATTACACTGGAGAACGGACAACAGGTCAAATTGCCAGTGTTTAACACCGTAAGCGAAGCCAAGGGAGCTACTGGCGCAACAGCGAGCGTGATTTACGTGCCACCGGCTTTTGCAGCAGATTCCATTTTGGAGGCTGTAGATGCGGATTTAGATCTCGTGATTTGTATCACGGAGGGCATTCCGGTGCTTGATATGATCAGGGTCAAGCGTTTTATGGAAGGTAAAAAGACCGTTCTGATTGGCCCTAACTGTCCAGGTGTTATTACACCAGGAGAATGTAAAATCGGTATTATGCCAGGTTACATTCATCTACCAGGTCATGTAGGTGTTGTGTCACGTAGTGGTACTTTGACCTATGAAGCAGTGCATCAGTTAACGACCCGAGGTATAGGACAATCTTCCGCGGTTGGTATTGGCGGTGACCCCGTTAAAGGTTCAGAATTCATTGACATTTTGCAACGTTTCAATGAGGACCCCAACACTCACGCTGTCATTATGATCGGAGAAATTGGTGGTACAGCCGAGGAAGAGGCTGCCGAGTGGATCAGGGACAATATGACGAAGCCAGTGGTTGGTTTTATCGGCGGTGTGACTGCGCCTCCGGGCAAACGGATGGGGCATGCAGGCGCCATTATTTCTGGTGGAAAAGGAACGGCCAAAGAGAAAATTGCCACGCTTGAAGCCTGTGGGATCAAGGTGGCACCGACTCCTTCCGAAATGGGCTCGACACTGGTAAGTGTGCTAGAAGCACGTGGTATTTTGAATTTGTGTACGACACATTAAATCGTGTTTCTTCATTAATATACAGGCCATAAAACTGCATCGAAATTTGCCGCAGGCTAGTGTATAATGAAAGAAAGGTAAGCAACCTTTTTATCTTCTGAAACAGGGGATGAAAAGGTTGCTTTTTTTTGCGTTAAGACAGGCTTGTCAGGGAAACGCTTGCAAAATGATTCATTGTGCCACAAAATAAGGGAGGGTTCACTCTTCCGTGAATGGGGGAACCATAGTTTGGAAGAAAGATGGCTTTTGTTAGGCTTACATGAGTTAGAGGGAATCGGAAGAAAAACAATTCAGCGTATTTGGTCGAGTGACTATCGATTGCATGAGCTACTGCATTTTAGCGAACAAAAGTGGATTGAGATAGGGTTAAGCCCTGCTCAGGCACGAATTGCGGCTCAGTGTTACGATGAAGAATGGGTGCATGAACGATATCAGCGAGTTCTATCCGGTGATATTGGAACGGTAACTTATGTGGACGAGGATTATCCCCTATTAATGAAGGAAACAGTTGACCCACCATGGGTAATGTATACAAAAGGGGATAAATCACTTTTGCATACATGTTCTGTAGCCATGGTAGGAACCCGCGTTCCCACCGCTTATGGACGTAGAGCAGCGGAGATACTAACAGATGGATTATGTAATGCAGGGATTACAGTAGTTAGCGGATTGGCGAGAGGAATTGACAGTATTTGTCACGAAACAGCCCTGCGCCGGGGAGGAAACACGATTGGTGTACTGGGAACAGCGATTGATCAAATTTATCCTCCCCAAAATGCGTCTTTATTTGCAGAGATGGCTAGCAAAGGCTTGATCGTATCGGAGTACCCTCCAGGCACGAGGTCACATCCAGGAATGTTTCCACAACGTAATCGGATTATAGCTGGCCTAACGAAGGGAACGCTCGTTGTCGAAGCAGATGCAAGAAGCGGCTCCTTGATTACAGCTGATGCTGCGCTAGAGGCAAATCGAGATGTGTTTGCTGTTCCCGGACCCATTACGTCACCGAAGAGTAGAGGCACGCTGAGCTTGATCAAGCAAGGAGCCAAAACAGTCACTGAAGCTTCGGATATTATTGAAGAGTATGAAGCAGATTTGCGTACAAGGGAGGTTTCTTCATACAATAGAGAGCAGAGTCTTAATCTGAAACAGGCCTCCAAAGTGCCAGAAAGTGAGACTTCTGAGGAAAACCGTGTCATACTGTTGCTCGAACAGGGAACCATGACACTGGATGAACTGCTTGATGCTACGGCATGGGATTTTGGACTTTTACACGCAGTTCTGTTATCGTTAATCATAAAAAAAAGGATCGCCCAGCTAGCGGGCACAAAATACAAGCTTATTTAGTAGTTGTTTTTGCAAAGTCCTTAGTTAGTAAATGCACAAATTCAATTTTAAACATCAGGTGGAGGGCAGTATGGTATTCATCCGCACCGCGGATTCCTACTCCTTCCCCACTTCCTGAAATGTGTTGACATTATGACTCGCAGTAGCGGAGCAGATGGAATTTTTCTGAACAAGCACAGCGATCTGGAAAAATAACCAATCTGTTAAGCGCTCTCCGCGTCATAACTCACCACATTTCAGGAAGTCTATCATATTCATGTGTGTAATTGAGAGGAGGAAGAGCCTATGGCGGATTCACTCGTCATCGTGGAATCGCCTTCCAAGGCGAAGACGATCGGCAAATACTTAGGCAGCAAATATATCGTCAAGGCTTCCATGGGTCATATCAGGGATTTACCGAAGAGTCAGATCGGCGTAGAGGTCGAAAATGATTTTAATCCCAAATACATTACCATTCGAGGTAAAGGCTCAATTCTAAAAGAATTAAAGGATGCCCGAAAAAAAGTGAAAAAAGTATATCTGGCGGCTGACCCGGATCGCGAAGGTGAGGCTATTGCCTGGCATCTGGCGCATGCGCTGGAACTGGACGATACAGCAGATTGCCGTGTTGTATTTAATGAAATTACGAAGCAGGCTGTCAAAGATGCTTTTAAAACCCCCCGTAAAATCAATATGGATTTGGTTAATGCTCAGCAGGCACGACGGATACTGGATCGACTTGTTGGCTACAAAATCAGCCCGTTGCTCTGGAAAAAGGTAAAAAAGGGTCTATCCGCTGGGCGGGTGCAGTCGGTTGCGGTGAAAATTATTTTGGACCGGGAAAACGAGATCAGTGAGTTTGTACCGGAAGAATACTGGACGATTACAGCTAAACTAGCTATTAAAGACAGTACCTTTGAAGCGAAATTTCATAAGCTGCGCGGTGAAAAGAAAGAGCTCTCCAGCGAAGCGGATGTACAAGAAGTGTTGGAAGCTATCGGAAAATCGTCTTACAAGGTGCGCGATGTGAAAGAGAAAGAGCGTTTACGCAATCCTTCTCCTCCATTCACAACAAGTTCCTTGCAGCAGGAGGCGGCTCGGAAGCTCAACTTCCGTGCATCTAAAACGATGTCTGTAGCTCAGCAGCTATATGAGGGTGTGGATTTAGGAAAAGAAGGGACCGTGGGTTTGATTACGTATATGCGTACGGATTCCACACGGATCGCCGCTTCAGCTCAAGAGGAAGCGAAAGATTTAATTATTCAAAAATATGGCGAAGCTTTTGTACCTGAAACTCCTCGTCAATATTCAAAAAAAGCGGCCAACGCCCAGGATGCGCATGAAGCGATTCGCCCAACCTCTGCGTTACGCGATCCGGAAACAGTTAAGCCGTTTATGAGTCGGGATCAGTTCCGTTTGTACAAATTGGTATGGGAACGTTTCATGGCCAGTCAGATGGCATCTGCTATTATGGATACTTTGTCCGTTGATATTGAAGCGGGTGAGACGATATTTCGGGCAGCAGGTTCTAAGGTTCGTTTTCCAGGTTTCATGAAAGTGTATGTAGAGGGAAATGACGATGGTAAAACCGAAGAAGATAAACTGCTGCCACCACTTCAACCAGGCGATAAATTAAAAAAAGAAGCGGTTGAGCCGAAGCAGCATTTTACACAACCGCCTCCCCGTTATACGGAAGCGCGACTGGTTAAGACGCTGGAAGAACTGGGTATAGGACGTCCAAGTACGTATGCACCAACGCTGGAAACCATTCAGAAACGTGGGTACGTTGCTATTGAAGAAAAGAAATTTTTCCCTACAGAGCTGGGCGAATTGGTCATCGAACAGATGGAGGAGTTCTTTCCAGAGATACTGAATGTGGAGTTTACAGCTAATATGGAAGGTGATCTTGACCACGTCGAAGAAGGCGAAGGTAATTGGGTCAAGGTGTTGAGTGACTTTTACGAGTCATTCGAGAAGCGACTTGAAGTGGCTGAAGAAGAAATGAAAGAAATTGAAATAAAAGATGAAGTATCCGATGTCATTTGTGATAAGTGTGGCAGCCAAATGGTGTATAAGCTTGGCCGATTTGGTAAATTCCTGGCCTGTTCTGCTTTTCCAGATTGCCGTAACACAAAGCCAATTGTTAAGGATATCGGGATTAATTGTCCTACATGCGGTGAGGGCCATGTCGTCGAACGACGGAGTAAAAAGGGACGTATCTTCTATGGATGTGACCGCTACCCGGAATGTGATTTTGTTTCCTGGGATAAACCGTCCATTAAGCCTTGCCCAAGTTGCAGTAGCCTAATGGTCGAAAAACGTACAAAACAAGGGACGAAGCTCAACTGTACGGTCTGCGATCACAGCGAAATGCTGGAAGAGAGCGATGAGAGCGTAGAGACTTCTTAAGAACAACAATAGCAGGGGGATTTAAACGTGAGTGAACTACAAAAGGTAACGGTCATCGGAGCAGGTTTGGCAGGCAGCGAAGCTGCCTGGCAAATTGCAAGCCGTGGAGTGTCAGTTAAGTTATATGAAATGCGGCCGGTTGTAAAAACACCAGCACATCATACAGATAAATTTGCCGAACTGGTATGCAGTAATTCCTTGCGGGCAAACGGCCTAACGAATGCAGTAGGCGTACTGAAGGAAGAGATGAGAATACTGAACTCCTTGATTCTGAGTGCAGCAGATCGTCATGCTGTTCCGGCTGGCGGTGCATTGGCAGTGGATCGTGACGGATTTTCCGGTCATATTACTGATACGCTTCATCAACATCCTTTGATCGAGGTTGTTAATGAAGAGCTTCAGGAAATCCCACAGGACGGTATTGTGGTCATTGCGACGGGGCCTTTAACTTCTCCAGCTTTGTCGGAACAGATTAAATCGCTGATGGGAGAGGAGTATTTCTATTTTTACGATGCGGCAGCTCCGATTGTAGAAAAGGACTCTATCGACATGAGTAAGGTTTATCTGGCTTCCCGTTATGATAAGGGAGAAGCAGCGTACTTGAATTGTCCGATGAACGAAGCGGAATTTGATGCTTTTTATGAGGCTCTGATTGCGGCTGAGGTAGCGCAAGTCAAGGAATTCGAAAAAGAAATTTATTTCGAAGGCTGTATGCCCATCGAAGTGATGATGCAACGTGGGAAACAAACGGCATTGTTCGGACCGATGAAACCTGTGGGTCTCGTAAATCCACATACAGGTGAACTGCCCCACGCAGTTGTTCAGCTTCGCCAGGACAACGCCGCAGGAACGCTGTATAATCTGGTTGGTTTCCAGACTCACCTCAAATGGGGGGAGCAAAAGCGTGTATTTTCAATGATTCCGGGTCTTGAAGAGGCAGAGTTTGTACGTTACGGTGTGATGCATCGCAATACCTTTATTAATTCTCCGCAGCAACTTCATCCAACTTATCAGTTTAAGGGAAGAAGTAATCTATTCTTCGCCGGACAAATGACCGGTGTAGAGGGATATGTGGAGTCAGCGGCTTCTGGTCTGCTGGCCGGAATGAATGCGGCACGAGCAGCGCGTGGACAGGAAATGTTTGTATTTCCTGCGGAAACGACATTAGGTAGCATGGCACGGTATATTACGACCGCTGATTTTAAGCATTTTCAACCGATGAATGCAAACTTTGGTTTGCTTCCAAAGTTGGAGAAACGGATTCGTAACAAAAAAGAAAAAAATGAAGCTCTCGCTAATCGCGCGTTGGAAAGTTTGCGTGGTTATATCAACGAAACGGGAGTTATGTCAGCTGAAGTACAGGCATAAGGATGAAGGAAAAGGAGGAGCGCGTTATGGATATGTCCTTTCATGCTACCACCATCTGCGCTGTACGCCACAATGGCAAAGGAGCTATTGCGGGTGATGGACAGGTAACGTTCGGCAACAGTGTTGTCATGAAGCAGACGGCTAAAAAAGTGCGCAGATTGTATCGAGGTCAGGTCGTTGCAGGATTTGCGGGTTCAGTGGCCGATGCTATCACGTTATTTGAAAAGTTCGAAAATAAGCTGGAGGAACACCACGGAAATCTTCAAAGAGCAGCCGTGGAACTTGCCAAGGACTGGCGTCAGGATCGTATCCTGCGCAAGCTGGAAGCGCTCATGATTGTGATGGACTCATCCGGAATGTTGCTCATTTCTGGAGGCGGCGAAATTATAGAGCCGGATGATGATGTGCTTGCGATTGGCTCAGGTGGTAATTTTGCATTGGCGGCTGCCCGTGCTTTCAAACGCCATGGCTCTGGCATGGAAGCAAAGGATATGGCACGGGAAGCGCTAGAGGTTGCTTCGGAAATATGTGTGTATACGAACAATCAGATTATCGTGGAAGAACTGTAAATCGGCTCTGAGTATTCAAGGGTGGAGGAGTGCAAAATGAATAATCAATCGTTGACGCCCAGACAAGTGGTATCCGAGCTGGATAAGTATATTGTCGGACAAAAGGAAGCTAAAAAATCTGTTGCTGTTGCCTTGCGCAACCGTTATCGGCGTAGTAAGCTGCCGGATGATATCCGGGATGAAATTGTGCCTAAAAATATTTTGATGATCGGACCGACAGGTGTGGGTAAAACTGAAATTGCACGTAGACTTGCACGGCTCGTGGGAGCTCCTTTTGTCAAGGTAGAGGCGACCAAATTTACAGAAGTGGGTTACGTCGGTCGTGATGTGGAATCCATGGTGCGTGATCTGATGGAAACCTCTATTCGCATCGTTAAGACGGAACGAACAGAGAATGTGAAGGACAAAGCGGAAGACATGGCAAATGAACGGATTGTCAGCATCCTTGTACCTGCAGAAAAGTCAAACAAATCGCAACGTAATCCTTTTGAAATGCTGTTTGGCAATAACACGGGAACTTCAGTAGAAGAAGAACCACCACAACAGGATGGATCTTTGGCAGAAAAGCGCCGTAAGGTTAAATTCGATCTATTGTCTGGTAAGCTTGAGGATGATGTCATAGAGATTGATGTGGAGGATACTGCCCCCAATATGCTCGATATGTTTGCTGGGCAAGGGAATGAACAAATGGGTATGAATATGCAGGAGATGTTCGGAAGTTTTCTGCCCAAGCGGACGAAAAAGCGCAAGCTACCAGTCAAGGAAGCTCGCAAGGTGTTGATTCAAGATGAGGCCGCCAAATTGATCGATATGGATGATGTGATTCAGGAGTCTGTGAAGCGTGCTGAGCAATCCGGTATTATTTTTATTGATGAAATAGATAAGATTGCCAGCCAGGGTAAGGGTAGCGGCCCCGATGTGTCGAGAGAAGGCGTCCAGCGCGATATTTTACCTATTGTCGAGGGATCTACCATCATGACCAAATACGGTCCGGTAAGAACAGATTACATTCTGTTTATTGCTGCAGGAGCTTTTCATGTTGCAAAACCATCTGACCTGATCCCTGAGCTTCAGGGTCGTTTTCCAATCCGTGTGGAATTAAGTAGCCTGACTTTGGATGAGTTTGTGTCGATACTGACGGAGCCTAAAAATGCGCTGACCAAGCAATACACTGATCTACTCCGTACTGAGGAAATTGAAGTCGAATTTTCTGCGGAAGCGATCCGTGAGATTGCCAGCATTGCTGAGTCTGTAAATCGCAACACCGAAAATATTGGCGCACGTCGTTTGCATACCATTCTAGAAAAGCTGCTGGAGGATCTGTCGTTTGAAGCACCAGAGCTTACATTGGATCGTATGATCATTACCCCGGAATATGTACGTGAGAAGCTGGGAGATATTGCCCAAAACAGGGACCTTAGTCAGTATATTTTATGAATAGGGTTTCTAAAAATAGGGTGTGTGGTCCAGAATAACACTATCTTGCACCGTCGTTTAGACCTAGATAATGGTCAAGTTGATGATTTTTCTGTCTATTCCAAAAGTAGGACGTATAATCTTTTACAGGTGTAAAGTGCTAAGAAAACATTCATTTTCTTGAAATAAACCTGAAAAATTTAACATTTTATGCATCTAAAGCCCTCTTTTTTAAAAAAGATAGGGCTTTTTTCTTATTGTAATTAGGTCCCAACTCTACGAAACTTAGAATATATGACAGAAAGTTATTATTTTCTACTTAAGACCTAAAAGAAATGTATAATTATGAAATTTTATTGTCGAAAAAAAGTGAAAAATCTTGTTTTATTGAATCTTACTTTGGAGTAGACGCTGGGAGGGAGGAGCTAAATGAATCTGCTGGGTGATATGAGCTTTCAAAAGCTTCAGGCAGGTGTACAGGCGGCAAATACGAGACAACGTGTGATGGCGGACAATATATCCAATGCGGATACCCCGTATTTTAAGCGTTCGGAGGTTTCATTTGAAGAACTGCTTCAGCAGCAAATGGACGGTGATGTCACACCACTACGTGGAAAAGTAACCAATTCAAGACATTTTCAAATAGGACCTGTGAACTCCATTCCAGATGCCACGGTCACCAAAGATGGGTACTCAGTCATGAATAACAATATGAACAACGTAGATATCGACAGAGAAATGAGTCTTATGGCTGAAAATCAACTAAGATATAATACCTACATCCAAGAAATTAATGAGCGCATCAAAATGATGAGAACAGCGGTAGAAGGGAGATAGGACTAGGTGAAGATTAACAACGGCTTTGATATTAGTGCATCTGCTCTTACGGCCCAACGGTTGCGGATGGACGTTATATCTAGCAACATTGCCAACGCAGAGACAACTCGGGCGAAAGTAGAGAATGGACAAGCAGTTCCATATCGGAGAAAAACGGTTGTTTTGGAGCCGAACCAATCTGGCTTTGCCGATGTTTTAAAGGCTCAAATGGAAGGAAGTAGCACAAACGCTGCTGGCGTTAAGGTTTCGCAAATTCAGGAAGATCAGTCACCTTTGAAGCCTGTGTACAATCCGGGTCACCCGGACGCTGATAAAGATGGCTATGTATATATGCCTAATGTAGACATTATGAAAGAAATGGTCGACATGATTTCCGCAACACGCTCATACGAAGCCAATGTAACAGCTCTGAATGCATCAAAGGCTATGGTTTCCAAAGCGCTTGAAATCGGTCGCTAAGTTCTAGGACTACTAACTACTTAATAGGGAGAGTAAAACATGATTCAGAACGCCATGTTTAATGTACAGACACCGGTAATACAGCAGATTCAATCGCCTAACAATGAGTTGACGAAAGCGACGCCTTCCGAATCCTTGAAGGATTTTGGTTCCTTCCTAAAGGATGCTCTCAATGAAGTAGGGCAGCAGGAAGCCGCTACGCACCAGATGTCCGACCAATTCATGGCAGGCAAAGTTGATGTAGATCAGGTCATGATCACTTCCCAACAAGCGCTGCTTTCCCTGCAGCTTACTACACAGGTCCGAAACAAAGCGATCGAAGCCTATCAGGAGATCATGCGTACACAGATGTAAAGAGGGTTTAGCAAAGTTTCGGATGGGGTGACGGAGTGAACGAGAGAATCGCCCAATATCGGGATAAGATTTCCGGGTATTGGAATAATTTCAGCAAAAAACAGAAGATATTACTTGTTTCGACATTAGCATTCATCATTATCGCCGTTGTAGTGCTAACGATGCAGTTTACTAAAACCGAGTATGAAGTGGCTTTCCGAGATTTAAATGCTAACGATGCAGCCGGAGTCATTAAATATCTCGATTCTGCGGGTATACCGTATCAACTTAATGCTGGTGGGACACAAATCGCAGTTCCAACCGCTAATGCGGATAAGGCGAAGGTAGATGTTGGGTCTCAAGGCCTGATTCAGAAGGGGTCAATCGGCATGAGTGCTTTTGACCAGTCCTCCTCTGCCATTGGTATGACGGAGAACGAGTTCAATGTGAAGTACAATAATGCATTGAACGGCGAAATACAGCAACTGTTGGAACGGATGGATGGTGTCCAAAGCTCCAAAGCTGTCATTAATATGCCAAAGGAAAACATTTTTGCCGGACTTGAAGAAAAGGACAAAGCCTCCGCTTCGATTCAAATGGAATTCGAGCCTGGCTTTACTCCAAATCAGCAAGCGATCGACGGATATTTTAATCTGGTAAAAACGGCCGTACCGAATCTGCCAGTGGAAAACATTACGATCACCAATAAGGAATATGAGTTGATTCCAACGGCCAAGGGCGGCCAAGGTGGGCTCACTAGTGGTGTTCAGGAAAACATGGCTCTACAGAAGAAGTTTGAGAGCGATGTAAGGAATAATGTCCAACAATTTTTGTCGAAAATTGTTGGAGACGACAAGGTAAACGTGCTGGTTATGTCCCAGCTAAATTTCGACAAAGTCACATCAAAAGAACAAATGGTCACACCTGTTGATCAAACGAAAATGAAGGGTATTGAAATTAGCGCCCAACAAATTCAGGAAAGCTATACGGGCAGTAGTGGACAAACCGGAGGAGTTGCAGGAACAGGAACACAGGATGTTCCGGGCTACCCGGGAGGAGCTAATTCCGGTAATACCAGCTCAGATAAGAGCTCAAGTACGATTAACTACGAAGTTAACCGAATTGCAAGGGATATTATCCAAAGTCCGTACACTGTAAAAGATTTAACCATTAATGTAGCAGTTGAACCACCAACAGGTCAGCAAACGTTGGATACTGCAACTCAGACAGCAATTCAAAATATTTTGGTTAATATTGTTAGAGCATCGTTAGCGAATTCTGGTACTACTATTACAGACGCTGATTTGGCTAAGAAGGTTTCAGTGTTTTCACAAGCTGTTCCAGCGCCTGCGAGCACGAATACATTCTTCTCAGCATCCAACCCTTGGCTATGGGGCATCGGAGCTGCTGTTCTGGCACTGCTGGCGGGTGTAATCTTCCTCATTGTACGCGGTCGTCGTAAGCAGGAAGAAGAGTTGGATGAAGAATTGCAACTCATGCCAACGCCGACGGAGTTCCCGTCTATTACCATGGAAAGTGTGACAAATGAAAGTCAAGTGCGTAAACAGCTTGAAAGTCTGGCGAAAAAGAAACCCGACGAATTCGTCAATCTGCTTCGTACATGGCTGGCTGACGAATAGAGGTGAGTTCATTGGCAAAGGCAAGCAGTCAAGGTTTAACGGGAAGACAGAAAGCAGCTATACTTCTGATCACAATGGGACCAGAGGTATCTGCTCAAATATTCAAGCATTTGCGTGATGAGGAGATCGAGCAACTTACATTGGAAATTGCCAATGTGCGGAAGGTCGATGCCATTGAGAAGGACTCCATCATGGCCGAGTTTCATCAAATTTGTTTGGCTCAGGAGTACATTTCCCAAGGCGGTATTAATTACGCTAAAGAAATATTGGAGAAAGCACTCGGATCGCAAAAAGCAGTTGAGGTCATTAACCGTCTAACAGCGACGTTACAAGTAAGACCCTTCGATTTTGCCCGCAAGGCTGATCCAAACCAGATATTGAATTTTATACAGAATGAGAATCCGCAAACGATTGCTCTCGTGCTTTCGTACTTGCAATTCGAGCAGGCGGCTGCAATTCTGTCGTCTCTGCCACAGGAAAAACAGGCAGATGTGGCCCGGCGTGTCGCTGTCATGGACAGTACATCTCCGGAAGTTATTTCTCAGGTGGAACGAGTGTTGGAGCAAAAGCTGTCAGCAACCGCGACGCAGGATTATACGAATGCGGGTGGTATCGAGTCCATTGTTCAGATTTTGAATGGCGTAGACCGCGGAACCGAACGTACGATTCTCGACTCGCTTGAAATTCAAGATCCAGAACTGGCTGAGGAAATCAAGAAAAGAATGTTCGTGTTCGAGGATATCGTCAATGTGGACAACCGTTCCATTCAGCGCATTATCCGCGATATCGACAATGCAGATTTGCAATTGGCGCTTAAAGTGTCCAGTGAAGAAGTACGCGATGTGATTTTCCGAAATATGTCGAAACGTATGGCAGAAACCTTCAAAGAGGAAATGGAGTACATGGGACCGGTGCGGTTGCGTGATGTGGAAGAAGCACAGACACGTATCGTATCGACGATCCGCAGATTGGAAGAGGCCGGTGAGATTATAATCGCACGCGGCGGAGGAGATGACATCATTGTCTAACTTGATTAAATCTTTCCAATATGTTCCTGTAGAAGCTTTGAAAACAATTGATGTGGCACATACGTATACGCCAGAAACGACGGACGAAGAAATCACAACTGAATATACGGAGCCGGAGCCTCAGCGAGATCATGAGGCTGAACGGCTACGGGATGAAATGCTGAATGATGCTAAGGATTTTGCCGAACGTCAGGTTCGCGAGGCAGCTGAAGAAGCGGAACGGATGCTTCAGGAGGCACAGCAGCAGATTGAAGCCTGGTGGCAGGAACGACGCGAGCATGACGAGCAGTTGACTCAGTCGTTAAAAGCTGATGGGTTTCAGCAAGGATATGAAGAAGGCCAGAAGCTGGCTGAGGCCGAGCTCCAAACGAAATCGGAGCAGATGATGGAAGAAGCACAGGATATTCTGCGTCAGGCCTATGAGATTAAGGAACAACTGATTCAGGAAGCGGAGCCTTTCCTGGTCGAACTGAGTAGTGCTATTGCTGAGAAGGTCATTGAGAAACAGCTTAGCCTTGAGCCTGAATACACGATTGAATTAATTCGTAAAAATTTGGCTCGTAAGCGGGAAAAAGGAACCATTACATTGTGTGTGTCGCCTCAGCATTTCGCATTTGTGCAAGGTGCACGAGAAGAATTGTCATTAACTGTCGATTCGCAGGCAGAACTTCAAATTATTCCTGATGGTACCGTGAAAGATCGCGGTTGTGTTATCCGTTCTTCCTTTGGAAGTGTGGATGCGCGGATTGATACGCAATTAGCTGAGATCAAAAAGGAATTATTGCGTCTGGTACATGAGAATGAGGAGCGAAGACATGAAGGGGCTTAATGCGCAGCGCTACATGGATCATTTGCGCCAGCTGGACCCGGTTCGGGTAAATGGCAAGGTTACGCAGGTTATCGGCTTGATGGTTGAATCGGAAGGTCCAGACGCCAGTATCGGGGATGTTTGTTACATTTATCCGGGTAAAACGGCAAAGCCGTTGCAAGCGGAGGTCGTAGGCTTCAGGGACAATAAAGTGCTTCTGATGCCACTTGGAGAACTGCAATCCATTGGTCCCGGTTGTGATGTTGTAGGAACAGGGAAACCGTTGAATGTGCAGGTCGGGTCGGAGCTGTTAGGCAAAGTGCTGGACGGATTGGGTCAGCCTCTGGATGGCTCATTGATTCCCTCTCGAATGGCGAGATATTCAACCTTCAATATTCCGTCCAATCCGCTGAATCGTCCGCGTGTGCAGGAACCAATCAGTATCGGGGTGCGCGCTATCGACGGGTTGCTTACTATCGGTAAAGGACAACGGGTTGGTATTTTTGCAGGTTCGGGTGTAGGTAAAAGTACCTTGATGGGAATGATTGCTCGTAATACGGAAGCTGATGTGAATGTAATTGCCTTGATCGGGGAACGTGGACGCGAGGTGCTGGATTTTATTGAACGGGATTTAGGTCCAGAGGGACTAGAACGTTCCGTGGTCATTGTGGCAACTTCCGACCAGCCTGCGTTAATCCGTATTAAGGGTGCACTTATTGCAACGACGATCGCGGAATATTTTCGGGATCGCGGGTTGAATGTCATGCTGATGATGGATTCAGTTACCCGGTATGCGATGGCCCAACGTGAAGTGGGACTAGCCGTAGGGGAGCCGCCAGCAATGAGAGGGTACACACCTTCCGTGTTTGCTAGTCTACCTAAGCTTCTAGAACGTGCAGGGACAGGTCCTACTGGCTCCATAACCGCTTTTTATACGGTACTGGTCGATGGTGATGATATGAACGAGCCCATCGCAGATGCGGTGCGCGGGATTTTGGATGGACACATTGTCTTGAATCGTGGGATTGCGAACAAAGGACATTTTCCCGCAATTGATGTGTTAGCGAGTATTAGCCGGGTTATGAAGGATATCGCACCACGAGATCAGATAGACGCTGCCGAGAACATTAAGCGCTTGATGGCCGTCTACAAAGATTCGGAGGACCTGATTAATATCGGGGCCTATCAGCAGGGTTCAAATGCAGAAATTGACGAATCCATGGAGCGTATACGGGATATATGGGATTTTACAAGACAAAGAACAGATGAAAAGGCTGAGCTGGACGAGGTAAGGGAGCGTTTGATTTCTGAATTTACGAGGAGATGAAGGTTGAACGATGAGATTTCAGTATTCCTTTCAGAAAGTTGTAGACTTGAAAACCAACGAAAAGTCACAGGCCGAATGGTTGCTTTCCAGTGCTGTCGGACAATTGCAGGCTGAGGAGCAGACATTAACACAGCTTGTAGGCGAAAGGAATCGGGTCATATCAGCCATTCAAAAGGCTGCCGAGGATTGCGCGCCACTCTCTACCATTCAGGAATTACAGGCTTATGTTAATCATCTGGACCAATGTATTACACGCAAGCATAGGGATGTTCAATATGCGCAGCAAAATGTGCAAAGCAAACAAACCGTTTTGACCGATAAAATGCTGGATGAACAGGTTTGGCTGAAAGCGAGAGAGAAGGCCAACGTGAAATTCCAACAGGAAATGCTCCTGCGCGAGCAGAACGAGCTGGATGAAATGGCTTCCGTGCGATTTGCCATGAAAGCCCGGTAAGCGGAAAGTCATAGGATACGCATATCAGCTGCCTGAGGAGGAAGACGATGGCACAGAAGTTAGCAGAAAATGAACTGGATATGGATTTAGGAAAAGAATCAGGCGGGGGATTTGAACGGTTTATGTTTTTCCTGATTCCGATTGTGTTCACAATCGTTCTGGTCGGGGTCCTGCTTACATTGTTCAATATGGACTTCAGAAGCGAAATGATTTCATTAGGGAACAAAATACCAGTTGTTAAAAATTGGGTGCCTGAACCGAAAGATAAGGCTACCCAGACGAAAGAGGCAGATCAGAAGGCACAGTCTGAAAGTTCTGAAGCAACCATTCAGCAGTTAAAGGCAGATTTAGCCAAGCAGACGGAGGAGCTTAAGAAGGCTACCGCTGCTAAGACGACACAAGATAAAAAGGTTACTGAACTGCAGAATCAGGTCAATACGCTGCAAACGCAACAGGAACAGCAGCCACAGGCCAGTCAGCAGGGACAGGCTGGTACGCAAACTACAGGTGGAACAACAAATGAAGATCCTTATGTAAAACAGGCCAGAGATCTTGCTAGCATGTATGAAGGAATGACAGCTAGTAAAGCGGCACCGATTATGGAGAATCTGACTACGGAAGAGACTGTGCAGCTGCTAAGCTACATGGACCCTGCCAACAGTGCAAAGATTTTGCAAAAGATGGACGCTAAAAAAGCAGCCGATATTACTATGGCTCTGAAAAACGTAACGCCATCTACGGATTTGTCAGTTGCTGCGTTGCAGTCTCGTCTGAAAAAGGATCAAGGTACCACAGCTGGCACGACGAGTAAGAGTTTGCAAAGCACTCAAATCAGTAGCACATTTGCTTCCATGGACAAGAAGAGCGGTGCCGAACTTATTTTACAAACTTACAAAATCAGTCCAGACAAGGCATTAAACATATTAAATACAGTAGATGATTCGACACGTGGTTCTTTACTACAAAATATGTCTGCCAAGGATGCGGCTCAGACTGCAAAAATTTTGAACAAACTGATGGGCAGTAAGTAATTTAAATGAAGGGAGGTGAAAAATAAATGACCCTTATTTCTCAAAGTGTATCGCTCAGCTCCAGTCAAACAGCTAGCAGTACGACAGCCTCAACAACGAGTACAGCCACGGCTGCCGGAGCAACCACGGGTGCTTTTAATCAAACACTTACGCAAATGATGACAGGCGGGCAAACGGGCTCAGCAGGCACAGATGCGAACGGTTCTCCATTAGTTATGGTACTTCCGCTGATTGCAACCGGAGAATCCACGGAAGCTCCAACCGAGCCGCTGGTCGAAACACTGGCTCCTTTGCTGCAAAATCTCGAAAAGCTGGATGAACAGGTAGCTGCCGATCCTGCTCTGCTTGCTTCTCTGCAAGCGTGGATTCAGCAAGTACAACAGTTTTTGCAAGGCGACGGAACAAATCAACAGTTAAACGGTGGAGAAACGACAGAGGCGACAGGCTTAACAGCCTTGGCAGCCAACCCGGCTACTCTTCGGTTTGCATTGCAGGACGCTTTGTCTCAACTTGCCAATGTAGCAGAGCAGGCTTCTGGAGACCAAAAGTCCCAGGTGGCACAGTTGCTACAATCGCTCCAAAGCGCAACGGCAGGGACGGGAGCTATTTCCGATGAGCAGTGGAATGGTGTAATGAAAGCTGTGGAACTTGCTGATGGTGGGGACTCACAAGCGGTTCAGCCTTCTGCAAATCGAGCAAATGGTACTCAGACCGTAGCTACAGCTACTACAGACAAACAGGTTGTTGTTTCTCAGCAGCAAGCAAGTCAGGGCGAAACTAATCAGCAAGGTTCAGAAGGGCAACGTCCATCAACTAATATTCTCGTTCAGTCTACAGTTAAGACGACTGGAGCGGATGAAGCGAGTGCATTCGTAGATGCAACTGAGCAAGCGGATCAGACAGCAACTGACAATCAGACTCCAGTGATCACAACTGCGGGACAGCTTTCGGTACAAACGCAAGGAACAACACCTTCGGCTCCAGCTCAACCAGTCGTACATGTACGGCAATTTGCCAAGGAGATGACCGAATTTGTAGTTCAGAAACTTGACATTGTAAAACACACTGGTTTGACGGAAGCGACCATCATGCTTCGTCCAGATCATCTGGGCCAGCTGGAGGTTAAGCTGACGATGCAAAATGGTCATCTGGTTGCCCAGTTCATGACTGAGCATAGCGGAGCGAAGGATTTGCTGGAACAGCAAATGTCGCAGCTGCGTTCGAGCCTGCAGAGCCAAGGTATCCAGGTAGATAAGGTAGAAGTAACGCACAATGAGTCGCTTTCCTCCCATATGTATCAGGATGGACGCGGATCTGGAGCTAATCAGCAGCAGCAATCCAACCAACGTTCCAAAGCTCGTGGTAGAGAAGAGAGCGAGGATGCTATGAAGGTAGCTGAAATGGCAGAAGAGCTTCGTAACTGGACAGCAGAACAACGCGCAGATGATATGAATCGGACAGGCTCCTTTACAGCACAAGCGTAATGATGGAGGTGAGAACACAATGACGACTACAGACAACAATGTATCCACCAGTAACGTCTGGCCGAATTACAATGTGAATAATGTCAAAACAGCAAGTGCCAAGGATACTAAAACGATGGGTAAAGATCAATTTCTGAAAATTTTGATCACCCAGCTACAAAATCAGGATCCGATGCAGCCTTTGGAGGATAAAGAATTTATCGCTCAAATGGCCCAGTTTTCCTCGGTGGAACAACTGATGAACATTTCTACGCAGTTGAATGCATTGGGACAGTCTTTGGGTACGGCTTCCGGTTTGATAGGAAAAGAAGTCAGCTGGATTGAGGCAGGTAAAAAAGACTCCATTACAGGTGAAGCAGGCGCGGGTACAGTGAAAAGTGGAATCGTGGATTCCATCGTTATTCGCGACGGTGTGCAGTATGCCAAAATGGGAGCGGCTGAGGTGGCATTAAAAGATGTAACATCAGTAAGCCAGGCTAACACAACGACTCCCGCTACAGATACATCGGATACTTCATCTTCTTCCTCTACTGGAAGCGGTGAGAACTCATGAATGACAGGCTAACGGTCGGACGCCTTTTTCCCGCCAACGTGCCCCCGGCAGCAATCTCACAAAACCGAGTGAATTCGGTATCCAAGGATGCCAGACCGTTCGGTCAGGTGTTGCAGGATCAGGTGCTCAAGCTGAGCAACCATGCAGCCAAGCGTCTGGAGCAGCGGGGAATAGAGTTGAGAAGTGACCAAATGGCGAAAATTAACTCTGCTGTGGATAAAGCAGCTGCCAAAGGCGCCAAAGAATCATTGATTTTAATGCAGGATATGGCTTTGATTGTAAGTGTACCTAATCGAACAGTTGTTACCGCGATGGATAAGAAATCCATGGAGGATAACGTATTTACGCAGATAGATAGTGCTGTAATTATTTCATGAAAAATGTATACGAAGTGGCTGGCCCAAATAGGAAAGCCATGAAAAAGCCGCGGATCGACTGATGCGGTCAACTAAGCAACCAATCAGAGGAGGATTTATACTCGATGTTGAGATCAATGTATTCAGGTGTATCAGGCATGAAGGGCTTTCAAACGAAGCTGGACGTTATCGGTAACAACATTGCAAACGTAAATACTACAGGTTTCAAGTCCAGCCGAGTGATGTTCAAGGATATCTTGAGCCAAACGAGTTCAGGCGCAAGTGCACCAGACGGAACCACAACCGCCGGGCAGAATGCCAAACAGGTAGGTTTGGGGGTATCGGTCAGTTCAATTGATACACTGCACCTTCCAGGTAGTGCAATGACTACGAATAACCCAACGGATTTACGTATTAACGGTGACGGATTTTTCCTGGTCAAAATGAATGATGCACAGGAAGTTCCTTATCTGACTCGTGCGGGCGATTTTCATGTAGACGCGAACCGAAATCTGGTTACATCTGATGGATTTTTCGTAGGAGATGCGGGTGGAGATCCCATCACACTTGCTGACAATGTTACAGCGTTCTCCATCTCGCAGGACGGTACAATTGTACAACAATTGGATGACGGAACAGTTGATAATGGTACGCAAATTGGATTAGCCAGAGTCACGAATCCGGAAGGTTTAGAAAAAATCGGCGGGAGCTTGTACCGTACTACGGTCAACTCAAATATTGATGCAATTGAGCCTGGAGTAGCGAACGCAGATGGTCTGGGAGCTATTATCTCAGGTCAGCTGGAAATGTCCAACGTTGATCTGACAGGCGAATTTACCGAAATGATCGTAGCTCAGCGCGGATTCCAAGCGAACTCGCGTATCATTACGACCTCGGATGAAGTGCTTCAGGAAGTTGTAAACTTGAAACGATAATCTCATTTAAACGCGGTGGAGTAGAGGCTCCTCCGCACCTATCAGGAGGTTGGTGTTACGATGATCCCGTTAACGCGGCTGAACGGCTCGCCTATGTGGCTTAATGCGCTGCTCATTGAGACTGTGGAGGAAACACCGGATACATACGTCACTTTGGTGACGGGGAAACGGTTGATTGTATTGGAAAAAGCGGCAGATGTCGTCTCCTTGATCAAGGGTTACAGCCGTGAAATCGGCATGCATGCCGCCACGATAAAAGTGCAACAAATGGAGGAAGACGAATGAAGAAGATGCTGCCATGGCTCATTACAATTTTACTCGCGATTACTTTGATTGCAGGCGCGGCCTTTGTACTTATACCAGCGCTTAGCGGGAAGAAGTCGGAAGTCATACCGAATGCGCAAGCTGCTCAAGCAGAACAACTTCCAAGATTGTCAGCAGATGAATTGGTGGAAGTGAGCTCTGAAATTACCGGTATCAAAACGAATTTGGCAGACGCAGATTACATTGTCCAGATGAACCTATCTTTTCAATTGAACGATGCCAAAGCAAAAGAATCTTTTGAAAAAATCAAAGATATCAGTATTAAGCCCATCGTTATTCAATTACTTGCAGACACCAAACCTGATGAGCTCAGAACGGCTAAAGGCCGGGACCAGTTCAGTGACAAGCTGACGGATCTCATCAACAAGTCGCTCCCTGAAGGTCACCTGGGGAACGCCAAAATTACAGACTTTTTGCTGGCAGCCATTTGATTCCAGGTGAACTTGTCAGGAACACGTAAGGGGGTGAATAACATTGGTGGATGTACTGTCACAAGGGGAAATTGATGCCCTTTTAGCAGCTCTTTCGTCCGGTGAAATGGATGCGGAAGAACTTAAAAAGGAAGATACCCAAAAGAAAGTTCGCGCTTATGATTTTAAAAGAGCGCTTAGGTTTTCCAAGGATCATATACGGAGTCTGACGCGGATACACGAGAACTTTGCACGGTATCTGACCACATATTTTTCAGCGCAGCTTCGTACTTTTGTCCAAATTAATGTCGTTCAGGTGGAGCAGCTTCCTTATGATGAATTCATTCGCTCCATTCCGAAAATGACCATTCTAAACATTTTTGAAGCTGAACCGCTGGAAGGCCGTATGGTGCTTGAGGTTCACCCGAACGTTGCTTATGCCATGTTGGACAGGCTTCTCGGAGGAACAGGTTCGGCACCGTCAAAGGTTGCTGCGTTGACCGAAATCGAGACGACGATCATGGAACGGATTTTCAGTCGTACCTTTGATAGCCTGCAAGAGGCTTGGAAAACGGTACTGGACATTGAACCGCGCCTAGAGGCGATGGAAACGAATCCGCAGTTCATGCAGATTGTTTCGCCGAATGAAACGATTGCTCTGATTTCGCTTAGCACCAAAATTGGTGATACCACAGGGATGATTAACCTCTGTATCCCGCACGTGGTATTGGAACCCATTATGGCCAGACTGTCCACGCACCAGTGGTTTACATCCGAAAAGAAATCAAGGGCGCCCGAAGAGATCGACGCCTTGAGATTACGGGTCACCAAAGCAGAGCTCCCTATTATTGCGGAGTTGGGTGAATCCCGGATAAATGTAGCCGAGTTTCTGGGTCTTTCGGTAGGGGATGTCATTTCATTGAACAAGCCTGTCAAAGAAGGACTATCCATCCGGGTAGGCGAGAAATTGAAGTTTATGGGAAGTCCCGGCATGGTAAGAGATCGTGTTGCCGTACAAATTGATGAAATTGTCAACGAAGGAGTTGAAGAAATTGACGAGTAAAGACTATTTGTCCCAGGAGGAAATCGATGCTTTGCTGAAACAGTCTGAAGCGGGGACGGATTCTACTCCCGCCAACAAGACCGTTGACGATTTTCTGACTCCTCTGGAGCAGGATGCTCTCGGGGAAATCGGTAATATAACGTTCGGCAGCGCAGCTACGGCTCTTTCCACACTGCTCGGTCAAAAGGTGGATATTACGACACCTAAAGTTTCAATTATTACCCGTTCTGAATTTGAAACTGCATTTCCAAAGCCACACGTAGCTGTACATGTAAATTATGTTGATGGATTCGAGGGTATTAACTCACTCGTAATCAAAAAGCGTGATGCACAAGTGATAGCGGACTTAATGCTTGGTGGTGAAGGAAACCCAGTAGATGAAGAATTGAATGAAATCCACATCAGTGCCGTGCAGGAAGCGATGAACCAGATGATGGGATCGTCGGCGACCTCTATGTCTACCATGTTTAATCGTTTTGTTAATATCTCTCCACCGGGGATTGATATCTTAGATCCTATGCACGGTGATGGAGTATCCAGTCTGCCGGATGAAGAGACGCTCATTACAGTATCCTTCCGTTTATTGATCGGGGATCTTATTGACTCTACGCTGATGCAACTGTTACCTGTTAATTTCGCCAAAAAAATGGTGAGCATCCTAATGAATGGCGGAGAGGATGAGGAACAACCGCAAGCGTCCGCACAGCAGGTAGCTGCAACAGCAGCTCCTGAAGCGCCGCAACAAGCTAGCGTTCCGCAGCAACCGCCTGCACCAGCCTATCAGCAGCAGCCTGCAGCCGCGCAGGCGCCACAAGACGCAGGCTATGGGCAACAACCGCCAATGTATCCTCAAGACCCGGGATATGGGCAGCAGGGCGCTCCAGGCTATGGAACACCGGGTTATGGAATGCCAGCTGGTGTACCGCCGCAAGCTCCTTACGGAACGCCTCATCACTACGGCGCAGTACCGGGACGTAATGTAAATGTACAACCTGTACAATTTTCTAACTTGCAGTCCGGTGCATTTGCGCAAGTGGATGAAAACAATTTAAATTTATTGATGGACATTCCCCTTAGAGTCACCGTAGAATTAGGAAGGACCCAAAAGCAAATTAAAGATATTCTGGAGCTCTCACAAGGTTCAATTATTGAACTGGACAAGCTTGCCGGGGAGCCGGTGGACATTTTGGTTAACAACAAACTGATTGCCAAGGGCGAGGTTGTCGTAATCGACGAGAACTTTGGCGTGCGTGTAACAGATATTGTAAGCCAATGGGACCGTATTCAAAAATTACAATAAAAGCATAATTTAGGGAGGATTTATTTCAGATGGCAAACCGTATTTTGATCGTGGACGATGCTGCATTTATGAGAATGATGATTCGGGACATCCTGTCCAAAAATGGATTTGAAGTAGTAGGAGAGGCCCAGGACGGATCACAGGCCATTGAAAAATTCAAGGAGCTTCGTCCGGACCTGATTACGATGGATATCACGATGCCTGAAATGGACGGCATTGCCGCTCTGAAGGAAATCAAACAAATTGACGCGAACGCAAAGGTTATCATGTGTTCCGCGATGGGTCAGCAAGCAATGGTTATTGATGCCATTCAAGCTGGCGCAAAAGATTTTATCGTTAAGCCTTTCCAATCGGATCGGGTTATCGAAGCCATCAACAAAACACTGGGTGTGTAAGGCGCACCCAGTATGGATACACAACAGGGTGCCTCTGACGCATTGAGTACATCCAGCAATATAGGCAACATTGCCTGGGTCCTTTTCGTGCTAATCTTTATCATCGTACTGATCGTGTACTTGATACGGTTTTTGAGTAAAAGAAATCAGAGCTGGTTCAGCAACCGCTCCGTTCGCATACTGGGAGGCGTGGGACTTGGTCCCAATAAATCCCTTCAGCTTGTTGAAGTTGGTAGCAGTGTGTACCTCATTGGTGTGGGAGAAGATATCCGGCTTGTTGACAAAGTATCCGATCCTGAAGAAGTGGAGCAAATTTTGGCCGCACTGGAGCAAGAAGCTTCTCTGCAGCGCGGCCCGATTGCCCCGCTATTCGCTAAAATTGCGGATAAGCTTCGCCGGAACAACGCGGCACAGCAGCAGCCTGAAGAGGAGACATCTTTTCACGAGATGTTTGAATCCAAGCTTCGGCAAATGCCGAATCGCAAGGATAAACTTGAAAAGCTGCGCAATGAGGAGAATACTACAGATCGGTCGGGAGATTCATGAGAAAAAAGATTATACTTGCATGTTTGCTGCTTGTCTTGTTCAGCTTCATTTCGGTGACGGCGGCCTCTGCGGAACCGATTCCGAACATTGATATTCAAGTCGGCAATTCGGACAAAGGACAGCCCGGTGCCACCTCGCTGTCTATTATTTTACTTATTACTGTCATTAGTGTAGCGCCGGCGTTGCTTGTACTTATGACAAGTTTTACGCGAATTGTGATTGTGCTTGGCTTTGTGCGAACTTCGCTGGGAACCCAGCAGATGCCGCCTAATCAGGTGCTTGTCGGGCTGGCTTTGTTTCTCACTTTATTCATTATGGCACCGACGTTCTCAGCTATGAATGAAACTGCACTTCAGCCGTATCTCAAGGGGGATATAACACAGTCTCAGGCGCTGGATAAGGCATCGGTACCGATCAAGACCTTTATGTTCTCTCATACACGTGAGAAGGATCTACTGCTCTTTATGAAATACACCAAGATGGAAAAACCAAAGAATTATCAGGATATTCCACTAACGGTGATGGTTCCGGCTTATGCAATCAGTGAGTTGAAGACGGCATTTCAGATGGGCTTTATGATTTTCATACCGTTTTTAGTTATAGACATTGTGGTGTCGAGTACACTCATGGCTATGGGGATGATGATGCTACCACCAGTAATGATTTCACTTCCTTTTAAGATACTGCTTTTCGTACTTGTAGATGGTTGGTATTTGGTTGTCAAATCATTGCTTCTGAGTTTTAACACATGAATACTTCATGCAAGGACAGCAATCAAGGAGGACGGCAATGACTTCGGAGTTTATTATTTCCCTGGCTGGGCAAGCGGTGTACATTGTACTCAAGGTGAGCGCTCCGATGCTGATTTTGGGGCTAGTCGTGGGTTTGATTATCAGCATTTTTCAGGCGACAACCCAAATTCAGGAGCAAACACTGGCCTTTGTTCCGAAGATTGTCGCCGTATTGCTGGCATTGCTTTTGTTCGGGCCCTGGATATTGACCACATTAGTGGACTTTACGTATAACATTCTGGACAATTTGTACAAATATATAGGTTAGGCTGAATGTTATGAACATATTGTTACAGAGTTTTCCTGTTTTTTTGCTGATTTTTTGTCGGATTACCTCATTTTTTGTAGTAGCGCCTATTTTTTCAACCCGAGGGGTACCTAATATCTTTAAGGTTGGAATTTCAGGATTTCTAGCTTTGGTCGTGTATCTTACATATGGTACGCATCAACAGGTACCGACCGATGTAGCGTATGTGCTCTTAGTGGGCCGTGAAGTGCTGATTGGGTTGTTATTGGGGTTTACTGCATATCTGTTCATGACAGCGATCCAAACCGCAGGTTCTTTTATAGACCTACAGGTGGGTTTCGGAATGGCGAGTGTGTTTGATCCTATGACAGGGGCTTCAACGCCTTTAACGGGGAATTTTAAGTTTGCCATAGCTGTATTGTTCTTTTTAAGTATAAATGGGCACCATCATCTGCTAAATGCTATCTTATACAGCTATGATTGGGTACCGTTGACAAATGATTTTTTTGTAAAGCTGTATGGTGGCAGTGTAACTGAATTCCTGGTACGTTCTTTTGCGGAATCATTTATGCTTGCTTTTCAAATTGCTGCTCCCATTGTAGTGGCTACCTTTTTAACAGATGTGGGACTCGGTTTTTTAGCTAAAACAGCGCCACAATTCAACATTTTTGTTATTGGTGTACCTCTTAAAATTATTGTGGGACTGTTCATGTTACTGCTTCTCATGCCAAGTTTTGCTTTTATATTCGAAAGATTGTTTTCTGTGATGTTCGAATCCATGCGCAACTTGTTGGATATTATGGGTAATCGTCCTTAATGTCTGGTCTGGAGGAACGTAGTTTGTCATTTAAATATGCTATGAACCTGCAGTTGTTCTCAGGGGAAAAAACGGAAAAAGCTACACCCAAAAAGAAACAGGATGCAAGACAAAAAGGGCAGGTTGCCAAAAGCATGGAGTTGCCCGCCGCTGGTGTCCTGCTGGTTACGTTTTTTTGCCTCATGATTTTCGGCGGGTATTTTAAGGACCATGCAGTTCGACTATTTCGAGATATTTTTGTGAATCGGCTCTCTATGGAGGTAACGCCGAACACAACGCTGCTGATGATGGGCGAGTATGGCGTGCAAATCTTGATTATGCTAGCACCTATTTTTATTGGGGCTATTGTCATCGGGATAGCAGCCAATTACATGCAGATCGGCTTTTTATTAACCGGAGAGGGCATTACGCCCAAGTTTAGCAAGATTGATCCGATTAAAGGATTCAAAAATATTTTTTCCATGAGGTCATTGGTTGAATTCCTAAAATCCGTTTTAAAGATGACTGTAATTGGTTATCTGGTGTACAGCGTACTCTGGAAAACAAAGGCTGACCTACCCAAACTGGCTGAAATGTCCGGCGATCAGATGTTGAGCTTTACAGCTTCATTAACGATGGAACTGGGGCTCAAAATTGGTGTGGTACTGTTCGTTTTAGCGGTATTGGATTATATGTATCAACGTTATGAGCATGAGAAAAACCTGAAAATGTCCAAACAAGACATCAAGGATGAATACAAGAAAATGGAGGGTGACCCGCTGATCAAAGGGAAAATTCGCGAGCGTCAGCGCCGTATGGCTATGCAGCGTATGATGCAGGAGGTTCCTAATGCAGATGTCATCATCACCAACCCTACGCACTTTGCTGTGGCTTTGAAATATGACGGTTCGGAGATGGAAGCGCCGCAGATTATTGCGAAAGGGCAAGATTACGTTGCGCTCCGAATTAAAGAAATTGCCAAGCAAAACGGCGTAATAACGATGGAAAACAAGCCGCTGGCGCGGGCGCTGTTTCAAAGAGCCGAAATCGGGGATGCGATACCAGCTGATCTGTTCCAGGCCGTTGCCGAAGTGCTGGCGTATGTATATAAATTAAAAGGTAAAGTGAAATAAAGGGATCGGAGGGCTAGAGACCCGTGAAAATAAAAGAAATAACTGTCCTTGCAGGCGTCATCGGTATCGTTCTTATGATGATTCTCCCGATCCCATCATGGCTGCTGGATATCCTACTCGTCATTAATATTTCTATTGCTTTGATGATTCTACTCGTTTCTATGAATACGAAGGAAGCTTTACAGTTTTCTATTTTCCCTTCATTGCTACTCATTACAACGTTGTTTCGTTTGGCACTTAATATCTCTACAACCAAACTTATTTTAGGTGAGGGCCATGCAGGGGAAGTAGTTGCTACGTTTGGTAGTTGGATTGCAGGAGGGCAAATTGCCGTCGGTTTTGTTGTCTTTCTCATTCTCGTGGTCGTACAGTTCATTGTTATCACCAAGGGATCTGAGCGGGTTGCTGAGGTAGGCGCACGGTTTACATTGGATGCGATGCCGGGTAAACAAATGAGTATTGATGCTGATCTGAATGCAGGTTTGATCAATGAGCAGCAAGCCCGTGAACGACGCAGTAAAATCGAACGGGAAGCTGATTTTTACGGAGCGATGGATGGTGCGAGTAAATTCGTTAAAGGTGATGCCATTGCTAGTATTATCATTTTGATCATTAACTTGGTCGGCGGCTTTATTATCGGTATGGCCGTTCAGGGAAAAGGATTTCAAGAGGCGCTGTCGACTTATTCTGTACTCACCATTGGTGACGGACTGGTCAGCCAGATTCCCGCACTGCTCATATCCACGGCGTCAGGCTTAATTGTTACACGGGCTACGTCGGATGGCAACTTGGCAGAGGATTTAACTGGACAGCTCTTTTCTTATCCAAAATTGATCTATATTGTGGCTGCCACAATTGCATTATTGGGTCTCTTCACGCCTATTCATATCATTACAACTCTTCCACTGGCGATTCTGCTGTTTTTCGCGGCTCGAAGAATGCAGGGCAATATGGAACGCAAGCAGATAGCCGATGAACAGCTGGAAGAGGAGCAACAAATTGAAGAAGTCCGTAGTCCAGAAAGTGTCATTAATCTGCTTCAGGTAGATCCAATTGAATTTGAATTTGGATACGGGTTAATTCCGCTGGCGGATACACAGCAGGGCGGGGATTTATTGGATCGGATTATTATGATCCGTCGTCAATGTGCTTTGGAGCTGGGTTTGGTTGTGCCGGTCATTCGTATTCGGGATAACATTCAGCTCAAGCCTAACGAATATGTCATTAAAATTAAAGGTAATACCGTGGGCGGCGGGGAGCTTCTGTTAAATCATTACCTGGCTATGAGTCCGGGATACGACGACGATTCTATTACAGGGATTGAAACGACAGAACCGGCCTTCGGATTGCCCGCGCTCTGGATTGATGAAAACACCAAGGATGTTGCGGAACTATCGGGTTATACCGTAGTTGATCCACCTTCAGTTGTAGCTACTCATCTTACGGAGACGATCAAGAAACATGCTCATGAGTTGCTTGGCAGACAGGAGACACGGTCGCTGGTCGACAATCTCAAAGAGAATTATCCAGTGCTGGTGGACGACCTTATTCCTTCTGTGCTTGCGATTGGGGATGTACAAAAAGTGTTAGCCAAGCTGTTGAAAGAAAAAATCTCCATTCGCGATATGGTGACTATTTTCGAAACGCTAGCTGACTACGGTACTTATACAAAAGATCCCGACGTGCTGACTGAATATGTCCGTCAGGCGTTGTCCCGACAGATTACGCAGCAATTTGCCCAACAAGGGGAGACGTTACGCGTTATTACAGTGGGACCAGGATTGGAGAAGAAAATTGCTGAAAGCGTGCAACAGTCGGAGCAAGGTAGCTATTTGGCTCTTGATCCGGTGTCTACGCAAACGGTGTATCAAAGGATGATGGAGCAAATCAACCGTCTCATTCAATCTGGACAGCAGCCTATTGTGTTAACGTCACCGACAATTCGGATGTATTTGCGGCAAGTGATGGAGCGGACTATGCAGGATGTCCCGGTGCTGTCGTACAGTGAGCTGGAGCCGAACGTTGAAATTCAAAGTGTCGGGGTGGTGAACTTATGAGAGTGAAACGATATGTAGTGGATACCATGCCAGAAGCTATGCTGCAAATCAGGGGTGACTTAGGAACAGACGCCGTCATTTTAAGTACAAAGGAAATGAAGGTCGGCGGTTTCATGGGAATGTTCAGTAAAAAGAAAATCGAAGTGGTAGCTGCGGTAGAGGAGAAGCAACCTCAAAAGCCACGACGGTTTGGATCATCTTCACAAGAGCTTGCCCAGGCGGCTTCATCTTCAATGAATGCTCCTGAACAGTCAGAAAAATCATTTATGCCTGTGGTTCCCAGACAAGCTGCTCCAGAAGCTTATCGGCGGGTAACGCAGATGACGGGTGGTTCCAAAGAAGAACAAGCTGAATTAACGAATGATGCAGAACAGGCAGCTTCAGCAACTGAGCATTTGTTATCTAGGCCTGCTAATAATCTGGAGACTATGTCTCAAGTACTTGATCATGAAGCATTGCTTTCGAACATGAAATCATCCAGTGAACTGTTTAAACAGCCCATTGAAGTAAGTGTTCCAGAGAAGAGCGGAGCAGAGGAAAATCAGACTCTGCTTAATGAATTGCGGGAAATGAAGGCTATGATGACTCGGTTTTCCCGAAATTCTTCATTAGAAAGTACTTGGCCGGAGCCGCTGCAAGAGATTTGTGAGCGTGTGCTGGAGCAGGAAGTGGAACGCGATTTACTGGAGTATTGGCTCGAACAGGTATATGTGCGCCGGAGTGAGCATCCTTTTGCGCCTGAAACTTTTGATTGGGAACAAGCCTTTCGTGAGGAAGTGGCCAGTTTTATTCAGACAAGACTGGACAAAGGGATCTCCAAAGATACCAAAATTGTGTATGTGGCAGGTCCTACCGGAGTAGGAAAAACGACAACCATTGCCAAGTTAGCAGCAGAGCAGTTGTTTAAGCATCATCGCAAAGTTGGATTTATTACTTCTGACACGTACCGGATTTCAGCCGTCGAGCAACTGCGTACATATGCTACGATTTTGAATGTACCGCTTGAAGTTGTGCAGTCTCCCGGTGACGTCCACAGAGCCATTCAACGTCTGGAACATTGTGACCTGATCCTCATGGATACCGCAGGACGAAATTATCGTAATGAATTACTTGTTTCGGAACTGCAAAGTCTGCTTTCGCCTATTAATGAAAGTGAGACGTATCTGGTACTCAGCCTGACATCCAAAAGCAAAGATATGCTCAATATAACTGGACATTTCAGTAAGTTTGGTCTTGGTAAGGTTGTATTTACTAAGATGGACGAGACAGGTAGCTGCGGTGGAATGTTTAATCTTTTGCATCAATTCCCGATGCAACTGGCCTATATTACCAATGGACAAAATGTTCCTGACGACCTGCTTCATCCCGATACAGAAATGGTGACAAGCATGCTGCTTGGACCCAAAGAATCATCAGGAGCTAACGGAGATTCCATATGAGTGACCAAGCCCAATCACTTAGACAAATGGCTTCTTCCTTGGATAAATATCGATTGCCCCCACGTAATCGTCAAGCCAAAATTATAACGATCACCAGTGGTAAAGGCGGGGTGGGCAAATCCAATTTTACGCTGAATTTTGCTCTGGCTCTGCAATCCCTTGGTCGAAAGGTACTTGTGTTTGATGCTGATATCGGTATGGCCAATATTGATGTATTAATGGGGGCCAATTCACAATACAATCTTCTTCACCTGTTAAAACGTGAGAAATCAATTGATGAAATTATTCAAACGGGTATAGGTGGTTTGCCTTATATTGCTGGAGGATCGGGCTTGAGCGAATTGTTTACGTTATCGGATGGCGATCTGAATTATTTTGCCGAAGAAGTAGAAAAAATGGCGGCAGATATGGATTACATTCTATTTGATACAGGTGCAGGTTTATCTAAAGAAAACCTTAAATTCATCACTTCAGCTGACGAATGCCTGGTCGTAACCACACCGGAACCGACGTCCTTAACAGATGCGTATGCGCTAATTAAAGTCGTCAGCGGGTTGCAAAAGGATACGGTATTCAAAATTATAGTCAATCGTGCCGATAACGATAATGAGGCCCGTCAAGTTGCCGATAAGATCGCACTGGTTGCGAGACGCTTTTTGGAGATCGAAATCCCGTTGCTTGGGCATATCAGTGATGATACTCATGTCATGCAAGCAGTCAAAAGGCAAGTACCTTTTATGGTTGCTTCTCCGGGATGTGCGGCTTCAAGAGATGTATTGAATCTGGCACACCGTTTTGCAGCAATGCCACAGATTCCGCAATCAGGTGCATTGAGTGGAATTAAAGGGTTTATGCAAAAATGGTTGCGACGTTCTGTACATTGATTTTGATGAGAGGAAACAGAGGTGTTTAACATGTGTGCTTACCGGGTGCTGGTTGTAGATGATTCGGCCTTTATGCGCAAAATTATTACAGATTTAATTGTAAGGGATGAGTCGTTCAACATCGTAGGTACGGCCGCCAATGGCAAAGAGGCTGTAGAGAAAGTGAAGGAATTGCAGCCCGATTTGGTCACCATGGATGTCGAGATGCCTGAAATGAATGGTCTTGAAGCATTGCCATTGATTATGGCAGCCCATCCGCTACCTGTTATTATGCTGTCAGGCATTAATGAACAAGGCATGAAAGAGACCATCATGGCTCTAGAGGCAGGAGCTTTCGATTTTATAAGAAAGCCTTCCATTGCTCATGCGCAAGATATCGAGCAAGTGAGCAAGGCGTTGCTGGAACAGATGCACACTGCTATGCAAGCAGTGCGGAGCCGCCTGGAGCGCAAGGAAGCTAATGAGCGCAAAGCTGCATTGGAACAAGCGAAAAAAACGCCAAAGGAAAAGCCTACAGGACAGGCGGTGACTGAGAAACGAGCAGGCAGTCAAGCTTCGACAGACAAGCCTGCTGTTGTTCCGCTTGCTCCTTCACCTGCTGTATCAACTCAGCCGAAGCGTGATGCTGGCAAGTCCGTCCCGGCAGCAGCCAAGCAGGAAACGAAACGACAGCAGTCTGGAACATCTGTTACGGCGGGGCGCATAGAACAGTCAGCTGCTCAGCCAAGCAAGTCAGTCCAAGCATCTACTGTTCAGAAGAAGAAAGACTTGTCCAAGGGGATGGGACGAACACCAGGGAAACTAAACAGTTCTAATACGGCCGCTGACAAATCGCTGCATGGTAAGGATAAAGCAGGGCTGGTTAAGCCGGAGCCCCGTAAGACGGTGAGTTCATCAGCTACTCCTATTCCTGCGGCTGCTACGCCTCCAGTAACGGCACCTACAGTTCCTGCCGCACCTAAAGGATTTTCTCTTAAAAAAGGTGTGCATACGTCCAGCTTTCGCAAACTGGTGGCGGTGGGATGTTCTACGGGCGGTCCGCGGGCGCTTAAGACGCTGTTGGAACGCATTCCTGGTGATTTCCCTGCTCCAATCGTTATCGTTCAGCATATGCCGCCAAACTTCACTCGTTCGCTGGCACAACGCTTGAACACGTTAAGTCCACTCCGAGTTGTGGAGGCTGAGCAGGGAATGACGCTGGAGACTGGAACGGCCTACATTGCCCCAGGGGGATATCAACTAAGAATTGTGCCAGGAGCCGGTGGTAAATACACTGTGTCACTGAAGATGGAGGAAGCTCGCAATGGTCACCGTCCTTCCGTAGATACGATGTTTGAATCGTTGCTCTCGTTAACCTCGTTGGAGCGGCATCTAGTATTGCTCACTGGAATGGGGAGCGATGGGGCCAAAATGATGAAAAAGCTTTATGATGCTGGGGTACAATCCACATTTGCTGAAAATGAGGAAACTTGTGTAGTGTACGGAATGCCCCGCTCAGCAGTAGAGTTAAAATGTGTGCGTCACCTTCTGCCAATGCAGGAGATCGCCCCCAAGCTTGTACAAGTTGTGAAATAATCGGAGTGTAACTCATGGAGGAGGTGTCTCACAATGGACATGAACCAATATTTAAACATGTTTATTGATGAGTCGAATGATCATCTGCAATCTCTTAACGAAAAAATGCTTCAACTGGAAAGCAATCCAACCGATCTAGGCATCGTTCAGGTGATTTTCCGTTCTGCCCATACCCTCAAAGGAATGGCTGCTACGATGGGATTTGAAGACCTAGCATCGCTAACTCACCAAATGGAAAACGTTCTTGATCTGGTACGTAACAACAAGCTGGCGATGCATGAATTTATATTCGATACCTTATTTAAAGGATTGGATGCTTTGGAGTCCATGGTGCAGCACATTACAGAGGGAGGCGACGGGAAAGCGGATGTCTCCTCTATTGTATCTTCACTACAATCCATCGTGAGTGGGGATTTCCAAAAGTCCGGCACAAATGCTGCCACTGAGGAGTCTCCATCTAAAAAAGTGGACAAAAACGATAGTGCTGGGCTTGTCTTGGATCAGTTCCAGTATTCTGTACTGGAGCAATCTATTTCTGAAGGACATCGTGTTCACTATATACAGGTAACAATCAGCTCAGAGAGCCAGTTGAAAGCGGCACGTGCCTTTATGGTGTTCAACACGCTGGAAAACTCTGGTGAAATCGTCAAGGCCTATCCGTCGGTACAGGATATTGAGCAGGAGAAATTCGAGCAAAGCTTCTCGTTATATTACATAACGCAGAAAGAAGTTGGGGAGCTGGAAAAGGAAATCGCGGGTATCTCTGAAATTGACACTGTCTCAGTGGTACAACTAGATCAGGAATCGCTTAAACAAATGAGCGAAGTTACTGCTGGACTGGCTGAGGCTGCTGCGGTGCAGGAAGCACCTGTTGCCGTGCAACCACCTGCTCCATCCCAGCCGCAGTCTCCAGCTGCGGCCTCTGTGGCTAAGCCAGCAGCAGGTAAAGCACCAGCAGCTAAGGCAGCTGCGCCTACGCATAACCGTACGATTCGCGTAGATATTGAACGCCTGGATGTACTTATGAACTTATTTAGCGAGTTGCTCATTGACCGTGTGCGGTTAGAGCAGTTGGCAAGTGAAGCTTCCAATCCAGCACTGACAGAAACGGTAGAGCACATGAGTCGTGTGAGCAGCGATTTGCAAAACGTCGTTCTCAAATTGCGAATGGTACCAGTAGACACTGTTTTCAATCGTTTCCCGCGTATGGTGCGCGATCTGGCCAAATCGCTGGATAAAAAACTTGATTTGGTTATTACTGGAGCAGAGACTGAAATGGACCGCACTGTTATCGACGAAATTGGCGATCCTCTGGTGCATTTGCTTCGGAACTCCGTGGATCATGGCATTGAGTCGGTAGCCGACCGGATTGCAGCTGGTAAACCTGAGACAGGAACGGTTCACTTACGTGCTTTCCATAGCGGAAATAACGTATTCATCGAGATTGAAGATGACGGAAATGGCATCAATCGCGATAAGGTACTAAACAGTGCTATTTCTAAAGGGATTTTGACGGCAGAGCAAGCAGCGGTCATGACCGACGAGGAAGCCTATCAGGTATTGTTTGCTCCGGGCTTTAGTACAGCTGCAGTCATTTCAGACGTATCAGGACGTGGTGTCGGTTTGGACGTTGTTAAATCCAAAATCACTGCTTTGGGTGGCAATGTTACGGTTCACTCTACACTAGGCCAAGGCACTAATTTCTCTGTGCAATTGCCGCTGACCCTATCCATTATTGCAGCCATGATGATACAGATCGGTTCTGAAAAATATGCGATTCCATTGTCCTCCATTGTGGAGACTGCGATCGTCAAACGGACACAAATTCGTTCTGTACATGGCAATAAAATGATTGCTTTCCGCGATTCTCATATCCCGCTCATCTCCTTGAGTCAGCTGTTCGAGGTTCCGGACTTCAATGAAGATGAAGAAGAAGAGACAGAGGTCGTGGTCATCCGCAAGGGAGACCGTCTGGCAGCTCTTTCCGTACAGGACTTTTTGGGACAGAGTGAAATTGTTCTTAAAAATCTGGGCAAATACCTTCCAAACATCCAAGGAATTTCAGGCGCCACGATTCTGGGTGACGGTCAGGTTGCTTTGATCATTGACCCGAATGTTTTCATTAAATAATGTCTTCATCAGAAATGAAAGAAATGTGAAGTTGCTGACATCAATAAGGAGGGTTTTTAGACATGGGAGAAGAAATTAAAGTTATCGTATTTAAGCTTGGTGAAGAGGAATACGGTGTTGAAGTAGAAAAAGTCCAATCTATTGAACGCATGGTGCCGATTACACGGGTTCCAAGAACCTACGATTTTGTTAAAGGCGTATTCAACATGAGAGGCGTAGTCATTCCGGTTATTGATCTTCGTGGCCGATTTGGATTACCTGAAGCTGAATATACCGATCAAACCCGTATCATTATCGTTGCAGTGGGTGAAATGCAAGTCGGCTTTATCGTTGATTCAGCGAATGACGTTATTGACCTGAATACTGACAACATCGAGACACCACCGGAAGTGATTGGCGGAGTTAAGGCTAAATACCTTCGCGGAGTTGCTAAAATTGGTGAAGAGCGCTTGTTGATTATGCTGAACTTGTCTGAAGTCCTGAATCGTAGCGAAATGAACCAACTGGAAGGCTTAGAGGATTAACATATGGAAAATCTTGGGAATCTCGAAGACTTCAAATTGGATGTGTTGAAAGAAGTCGGCAACATTGGCTCGGGGAACGCTGCTACAGCGCTCTCCCGGCTTCTCAATAAACCGGTCGATATGGGTGTGCCCAAAGTACAAATGCTGCCCTTTGAGGAAATTGCCGAGAAAGTCGGCGGCTATGAGCAACTTGTTGTTGCCATATTTTTTAGGGTAGAAGGGGAAGCCCCCGGGAATCTATTCTTCATATTGCAGCCTCAGGCGGCAAAAAGCTTACTTTCCCGTTTGGCGAATATTCCTTCAGATGATGAGGACAGTTTTAACGAAATGGAGCACTCAGCCCTGTCGGAGATCGGAAACATTTTAGCAGGCTCATATTTGTCTTCGCTGGCAGACTTTACGCGTTTATCTATGTATCCAACAGTCCCTGCGCTGGCGTTGGACATGGCAGGAGCAATTCTCAGCTATGGACTGCTGCAGTTTGGGCAGATGGGGGATGCTGCATTATTGATTGACACATCGTTTCTGGAAGGGCAGAATCAGATAGAGGGTCAATTTTTCCTGATTCCTGATCCAGAATCGTTCGGGAAAATCTTTAGGTCGTTAGGAGTCCCGATGAACGATGATTGAGGATAAAAGCATCATTAAAGTCGGTATGGCTGACTTAAATGTTACCAGTAACCCGAACTCGATTCGCACGACAGGACTCGGTTCTTGCGTCGGATTGACTCTCTACGATCCTCACTTGAAACTGGCAGGTATGGCACATGTGATGCTACCATCCTCGGATATTGCACGTGAAGGGCAACTGAATATTGCTAAATACGCCGATACGGCGCTGCCCGAGTTATTTGAGCGGATGCTGAAATTGGGTGCTGAACGACGCAGACTGATTGCCAAAATGGCAGGGGGAGCGCAGATGTTCGCCTTTGCCGGTAGTGGAGATACCATGCGCATTGGTCCACGCAATGTAGAATCATGCAAAGAAATGCTCGTAGATCTCGGTATTCCCTTGATTGCGGAGGACACAGGCGGCAATTATGGACGAACGATTGAGTTGGACTCTGAAACTGGCGTTTTGAATATTCGAAGCGTACAAAAAGGTGTAAAGGAATTATAAACATGTTATTTGGCAGCTTACGCATTAATCTTTGGTCTGGAGTAGTCGGATTTATTCTGACTTTTGTGTTGTCCGTTGGCAGCAATCTGCTGACCACGAGCTTAATTCGTGGCTTGATCGCCTTCGTTTTTTGGTTCCTACTTGCATTTGTGCTGCGCTGGACACTAGGTGTTGTAGCGCGGCCAGATCTGGGGAATGCCCAAAGCCGGGCAAGCTCTCAGGTAGATGGCGTAGGGGGGAATCTGGACCTGACGACACCAGACGAGAATGAAAACCTGAATGAATTGCTGAAACCGAAACCAGAGCAGACGGACGAAGGGAACAATGGTTTCGCGCCTTTAAACCCACCTAAGCTGGTTTCCAACAAGGACCCTGAAGAATTGGCCAAGGCCGTTCGTCACCTGACAGACAAATAAGGAGGGTGAAGCCGATGAACGAGCGTAAAGCCGCTCATTTAAACCATTCCGAACTATGGGAGCAATGGAAAGAACACGGTGACAAGGAAGCAAAAAAACAGTTAATTGAAAAGTATCTCCATATTGTGGAATATGTTTCGGGCCGCCTTGCAGTAGGCTTGCCCAAAAATGTTTCCAAGGATGATCTGGCGAGTAACGGCGTTATGGGTTTGATAGACGCTTTAGAGAAATTTGACTATGAGCGTGGTTTGCAGTTTGAGACTTATGCTTCTTGGCGTGTTCGCGGAGCGATTTTGGATGGTCTTCGTCAAGGGGATTGGGTTCCTCGTTCAGTTAGGGAAAAAGCAAAAAAAATCGAGGATGCCTACCAGCATTTGGAACAAAGATATTTACGCACGGTAAGCGACGAAGAGATGAGCCATTATTTGGACGTTTCTGAAAAAGAGTTTCAAAATATGATCCAGGAAGTCGCCGTTATGTCGATTGTCTCACTGGAGGACCCGATCCGTGAAGAGGAATCGGAAACACGGCTTTCCCTTTTGGTGGACGAGAAGGCGAAAAATCCGGATCATAAGGTCAATGAATTTACACTTCGTGATGCCCTTGCACAAGGCATTGATAAATTGACTGAAAAAGAACGTATCGTTGTTTCTTTATTGTATTACGAGGATTTGTCACTCAGCGAAATCGCTGAGGTCATGTCGCTATCTCCATCGCGAATTTCACAGTTGCATTCCAAAGCAATATTACGTCTAAGAGCGACATTGGACAAACAACGGGATTTGCTAATGCGTAAAGATTAACGTACGGGAGGTTACAGTAACAGTTAGACGGAAGGAGCACCCTTGTGGAGAAGCAATATGCTTTGGACCAGTATTTAAAAGTGGTTGTCTCACCTGACAAACAAACAGCCTACTTGGAGTTTGCCAAACGTGAAGAGGGTTTTGCCTGTTCTGTGGAAGAATTAGAGCGTTTTCTAAGCAACCAAAAAATATCCTACGGTTTAATGACCGATGCGATTCGCGCATTTGCGGCAAATCCGGAAGATCATTTCTTCGGAAAATTACTGATTGCTCAGGGAAAGCAGCCGATCCATGGCACAGACGGAAAAATTAATCTGGCTGATATTGTAACTGGCGAAGATGCACATAAGCCACTTGAAACCGTAGATGGACGGGTGGATTATAAAGAACTAACTCGTTTAAGAAATGTAAAACGTGGACAATTGATTGCCGAACGAGTTGATCCTCTGCCGGGTGTACCGGGGATTGCTGTAACCGGAGAGGAAATTCCTTTTCTTCCAGGTAGAGAGGCGCGTTTTAAAGTTGGAAAAAATGTAGTGATCCATCCGGAAGGTGTTGCCATGTATGCGGCTATTGACGGACTGGTGACTACGACTGAAAAGGGCAAGCTTAATGTGTTCCCCGTATATGAAGTGAACGGGGACGTCGATTATAGTGTCGGTAACATTGATTTTGTTGGAACCGTCGTCATTCGTGGGAATGTCTTGACAGGGTTTCGCGTTCGGGCGGCTGGCGACATTCGTGTCATCGGTGGTGTGGAAGGCGCTGAAATTGAGGCGGAAGGTTCAGTGGAAATCAGTGGCGGTATTATCGGATACCATAAGGGGTTCGTGAAAGCTGCACAAAATGTCAAATGCTCATTCATACAAGATGGTAACGTGATTGCGGGAGGCGATATACTTGTATCCCAGAGCATCTTGCATTCCCAGATTAAAGCGAGTGTAAATGTACTCTGCGAGGGGACCAAAGGGCTTATCGTAGGTGGCAGTGTACAAGCTGGTAAAAAGGTAGTGGCTCGTACCATCGGTAATACGATGTCCACAGCTACTGTTATCGAAGTGGGTGTGCTTCCCGAACTGCGCGATGAACTGACAGAACTCCGCGCACGTTTGAAGCAGCAGACAGACAGTCAGGATAAAACGAATAAGGCTCTTACCATATTGGATCAGCTTGCCGCTGCCGGACAGCTTGCACCTGAAAGAATGGCTATGCGAATCAAGCTGACGTCTACTAAAAAATCTAATGAACAGGAGCTTTTGGAAACCAAGTCCAGAATGCTTGAAATTGAACGAACATTAGAGGATACGAGCCGGGCACGGGTAGAAGTTAAAAATGTGATTTACGGTGGCTCTAAAATAGTTATCGGCAGATATACAAAATTTATTAAAGATTCAGTGGAAAGAATGGCGTTTTATTATCATGAGGGAGACATCAGCATGTCCTCCTACGTGTAATTCAGCACACTGTTAATCATTTAACATTGTATTCCTTGAAAGACAGATACGGATGCCCAATCGGAAAGGGTGTGGTCCAATGAGCTTGAAGGCTGTTGAATTGCAAATTGCCGTACCTCGCACCAGTGAAGCAGGAAAATACCAAAGTGAGTCCCAGCAGCGGCCAATGAATGACCAAGCATTGCTTGGACAAAAGGCCGCGCTGGAGACAGAGAACATGCGTCAGCGAAGCAGTGCCATAGATCAGTCTGCAGAAACATTCGTCGGTGAGCGGCAAACGGGAGGACAGAGCAGAGATTCTTCCCAGCAGAGCCGTTCCCAATCAGATGAGACTGAGGTGCCTAAGGAGCATCCGGCAGAGCATCCGTACAAGGGACACCATATTGATTTTTCGCTCTGATCCGACAGGTGGAGAAGCGTTATTAAAGGAGACGATGGGCAGTGGATCAACCATGGATTTATATTGTTCTGCTGGGCGCTGCAGCTGTTGTCTACGCCTGGCTTCTGCCTAAGCGTCAGCCAGGCCGGGGAACAGAAGAGGCCGTCGTTCAAAAGGTCGAGGCCACATTGGAGCAGTATATGGCCGATATTGAAAACGACAATGACGAGCTGATTGAGCTCGTATCTGGTATGAAGCAGGAGCATACAGTTAAACAGGCGGCATTACAGGAACAAGTAGCTGAGCTTCGGAACCGTATCGTGGAGCTTGAGCGCCAGGCTATGTTTGCTACTGTTTCTATGCAAACCGAGCCTGTATCTAAGGAAATACAACATACAGTAACTTCTCATCAGGCAGCGGTTGCTTACGGTCAATTTCAAAGTCCGCAACCTGGAGTGTCTGTACAGAAAGGCTATTCTGATTCAGAAGCTCCTCTCGTAACTATGGAGGAGCAGACAGTATTGCAAGACCCTGAAACTGAGCAGGAAGTAGAGTCCATCCGTGATCGTTATCAAGAGTTGTTTGCGCTGCATGAGCAAGGCAAGTCGTTGGATTATATAGCCAAGCAATCAGGCATCCAGCGGGGGGAAGTACAGCTTATATTGCAACTCGCGGAGCGGGAGGATGTAATGTGATCAAAAACCGTTCATTTATGCTAGGCATGGGTGCGGGCCTTATAACGGGGGCATTGCTGTTGCAACTGGCAATGATCGGTCAGGGACAATCGCAGCAATCTTCAACAGACCCAAAAAACATGACGCGAGAGCAATTAGAAAAGGCAGCTGCCGAATTAAATCTTCAGATCAGTGACAGTTCTGATCCGAAAATGACAGAAGAGGAATGGCGTAATAAGGTGATCAAGGAAGGCAACAAAACTCCGGTTGCACCCCAAAAGGCTAAACCAGCTCAAACGCCGTCAACACCAAAGGTACCTGCAAATAGCACATCCTCGGCGGCTTCTAAACCTTCGACCAGCGCATCGGTTCCACAAAGTCCGAATAAGCCGCAAACTCAAAGGTCTGGCACTACAACGACTCCCAACATCCCCAAGCAGCCTGCCACCCCACAAGTGCAGTATAGCATTGCATCGGGAAGCAATTTGAGAAGTGTGGCATCAGGATTGCAACGGGCAGGGGTTGTGTCGGATGCTAGTGCATTTGAGGCAGCAGCTAAGGCCCAAAAAATCAATACCAAAATTCGTACGGGTACCTATCAGTTTGCTAAAGGTGAGGATTTCAGTTCTATTATTACTAAAATTACGAAAAAGCCGTCCAACTGACCAGACCGGGAAGTGGACGGCTTTTATTCATGCTGACAATTCGATAAGAGGCGTAAAACGTCACATTTTGCATTGTTCCAACTATTGTCGAAAAGTTGGTTGCAACGATGCAAGTGTTATGGTATATTAATTGACGGTGTTAAAAACGCACGTCGGTTAATTTTATAGAGGGTGCTTTCCAATGGAAAGTCTTTATGAAAAATGATGTCGGCGGAGGACACACAAAAAACCAAACTTAGGAGGTGCGTGAAGATGGCAGTAATCTCCATGAAACAGCTTTTGGAAGCTGGGGTTCACTTTGGTCACCAAACACGTCGCTGGAACCCGAAAATGGATCGTTATATCTTCACTGAAAGAAACGGTATTTACATCATTGACTTGCAAAAGACAGTGAAAAAGGTTGAGGAAGCTTACAACTTCGTAAAAAGCATTGCAGCTGAGAATGGTACAATTCTGTTCGTAGGCACGAAGAAACAAGCACAAGATTCCGTTAAAGAAGAAGCAGCACGCGCTGGTCAATTCTACATTAACCAACGTTGGTTGGGTGGTACGCTGACTAACTTCCAAACGATTCAAAAACGTATTGACCGTTTGAAACAACTGGAAGCTTGGGAAGAAGATGGTACATTTGCAGTTCTTCCTAAAAAAGAAGTTATCATTCTTCGCAAAGAAAAAGATCGTCTTGAAAAATTCTTGGGCGGTATCAAAAACATGAAGGGCCTTCCGAGTGCTCTGTTCATCATTGATCCACGCAAAGAACGTATCGCGGTTGCTGAAGCTCGCAAATTGGGTATCCCAATCGTTGGTATCGTTGATACAAACTGCGATCCAGACGAAATCGACTATGTTATCCCAGGTAATGACGACGCAATCCGCGCTGTTAAATTGCTGACAGGTAAAATGGCTGATGCAGTTATGGAAGCAAACCAAGGCGAAGAAACTACAGTATAATATTTCCATTAGGAAATACCTATATGAATTAAATGAAAAGGGTGGTTGGCAGGTGTATAACCTCTCACTACCCTTTTTTTAAGGAATAAAGCACGGTATACCACTGAAAATCAAATTTGGAGGGAAATAATATGGCAGTTAATGCTAGCGCAGTAAAAGAGCTTCGTGAAAAAACAGGCGCAGGAATGCTGGATTGTAAAAAAGCGCTTGAAGAAGCAAACGGTGATTTGACAAAAGCGGTTGAAGTTCTGCGCGAAAAAGGACTTGCAGCTGCAGCCAATAAAGCAGGTCGTATTGCTACTGAAGGTGTTGTTGAATCCTACATTCATGCTGGCGGCCGTATCGGCGTACTGGTAGAAGTAAACTGCGAAACAGACTTCGTAGCTAAAACAGACCAGTTCAGAGATTTTGTACGCGACATTGCAATGCATATCGCTGCATCGAACCCTCGTTATGTCCGTCGTGAAGAAGTGCCACAGGAAGAAATCGAAAAAGAAAAAGAAATCCTGAAAGCACAAGCTCTGAACGAAGGTAAACCAGAGAAAATCGTTGAGAAAATGGTTGAAGGCCGCATTGGTAAGTTCTATGAAGAGTTCTGTTTGCTGGAGCAATCTTTCATCAAAGATCCGGACAAAACAATCTCCACGCTTATCAACGAAAAAATCAGTACAATTGGCGAAAACATCTCCCTGCGTCGCTTTGTTCGTTTTGAACTGGGTGAAGGTCTGGAGAAAAAAGAAGACAACTTCTACGAAGAAGTTATGTCTCAAGTGAAACAATAATTACCAACGAACGGTAATTGCATATGAAAAAAACGGAAATGGAACACATCAGTGTTCCTTTTCTTGCAACAGGACACCTATCCTGTTACATAAAGTATAAATGATATTGGAGGGTGATCATTTGGAAAAACCTGTGTTTAAGCGTGTTGTCCTGAAAGTTAGTGGTGAATCGCTGTCAGGCCCTAACGGTTACGGTATTGATGCGGATACGATTGCGTCCATTGCTGAACAAGTCAAAGATGTGGTGGAACTGGGAGTAGAAGTTGCTATCGTGTGTGGTGGCGGTAACATCTGGCGTGGTATTGCTGGAAGTGCCAACGGAATTGACCGGGCCACGGCAGATTACATGGGTATGCTGGCAACAGTGATGAACTCACTGGCCTTACAGGATGCTTTGGAACAGATTGAAGTACCTACGCGTGTACAAACATCCATTGCGATGCAACAGATTGCAGAACCATACATCCGCCGTAGAGCTATCCGTCATTTGGAAAAAGGTCGGGTTGTAATTTTTGCAGCAGGTACAGGTAATCCGTTCTTCTCGACTGATACTACAGCTGCACTGCGTGCCGCTGAGATTGAAGCGGAAGTGATTCTGATGGCTAAAAATAAAGTGGATGGCGTATATTCTGCTGATCCGTTTAAAGATAGCACAGCTGAGAAATATGAGCAGCTTACGTATTTGGATGTGCTCAACAAAAATCTCGGTGTCATGGATTCTACTGCTTCCTCGTTGTGCATGGATAACAATATTCCGTTGATTGTCTTTGCTATTACAGAGCAAGGTAACATTAAACGTGTCGTGCTGGGTGAAAAAATTGGTACGATCGTCAAAGGGAGTGTAAATTAATGCCACAATCTGTGAAAAAGAGTGCTGAGGAGCGCATGCAAAAAGCAATCCAAGCATTGCAACGTGATCTTGCATCTTTGCGTGCAGGACGGGCGACACCAGCTTTACTGGACCGTGTGCAGGTAGAGTATTATGGTGCAATGACTCCAGTCAACCAGCTGGCGAATGTCAATACACCTGACAGCCGGACCTTGATGATTCAGCCTTGGGACAAATCTTCCTTGGCCGATATCGAGCGCGCTATACAAAAATCCGATTTAGGTTTGACACCTTCGAATGATGGCAACACCATTCGTCTGAGCATTCCTGCTTTGACGGAGGAGCGCAGAACTGACTTGGTGAAGTTGACGAAAAAGAACGGTGAAGAAGCGAAGGTCGCTATTCGTAACATTCGTCGTGATGCAAATGATGACATCAAAAAAATGGAGAAAAGTGATATTTCCGAGGACGAATCTCGTAAATATCAGGAAGATATCCAGAAAACAACTGATAAGTTTATCGCTGAAGTGGATAAAGTTTTAGCTGCAAAAGAAAAAGAAATTATGGAAGTTTAAAAGATTGGCAGCCCCTCCCTTACGGTGGGGTTTGTCTCTTTTCAAGCCTGAGGCACATTTTCAGAGAATGCTGGAGGAACTGGAATGATCAAACGGGTTCGGTCTTGGTGGAACGGGGAACAAAAACAGCAAACACCGGCCATTTCAAAAGACAATATTCCGCAGCATGTTGCTGTCATCATGGATGGGAACGGCAGATGGGCCAAACGGATTGGAATGCCGCGGATTGTAGGGCACCAAAATGGAATGAAGGCAGTAAAACGCACAGCAATTGCAGCGGATGAACTGGGTATTAAGTATTTGACTTTGTTTGCATTTTCAACTGAAAATTGGACGCGTCCAAAGGACGAAGTTGATTTTCTAATGCGCTTACCGCAGGAATTTCTGGCTATTGAGCTAGATGAGTTGATTGAAAAAAATGTGCAAGTGCGTATGATGGGCAATAAGGAACATTTACCTTCCCATACCGTTGAGGCACTGACTGAAGCGACTCGACGAACTGAAAATAATACCGGACTTGTTCTTAATTTTGCATTAAATTATGGAAGTCGGTTGGAAATCACAGAATGCATGCAAACATTGGGCCGTCAAATTGCGGATGGGAAGCTTAAAACAGAAGATATAACATCTGAGCTGATCGGTAATACGTTGCTTTCTAGTGGTATGCCAGACCCTGATTTACTGATTCGAACAAGCGGTGAGCTTAGACTTAGTAATTTTATGCTCTGGCAGCTTGCCTACAGTGAGTTGTGGTTTACTGATATTTATTGGCCTGAGTTTAAGAAAGAACACTTATACGAAGCAGTGATCGAATATCAGCAAAGAACACGGCGGTATGGCGGACTGAAGTAAATGGAGGATGAAAGCCGTTGAGACAGAGATTAATTACCGGTATTCTGGCAGGCATATTCTTTTTGGCGATGGTCCTGTGGGGCGGCTTGGCCTACCATTTGCTTATATTGGCGATGGCCCTAATCGGATTTTATGAGTTCGCACGAATGACGCAGGTATCTCCTTTTGGAGGTACAGCAATACTTGGATACGTAAGCATATTAGCTTTTGTATTCCCGTATGAACCTTTTGGTTTGCACTCACCCTTACCCTTTGCCAGTATGCTTTGGCTGGTAATGATAGCTTTTATGATTATCACGGTAGGAACCAAAAATAAAATCCCGATTCAAACGGTAGCTATATTATTTCTTGGTACCGTTTATATAGGGTTTGGATTTTCGTATATTGCGGAATCACGTCATATGGAACATGGACTGTTATGGACATTTTTATTATTGGCTTGTATTTGGGCAAGTGATGCAGGGGCATATTTTGTAGGCAAAATGGCAGGAAAGACGAAATTATGGCCTGCGATCAGTCCGAACAAAACGGTCGAAGGATCCATTGGCGGCATTGTTTTAGCGTTGGTTATAGCTCTTGTATTCGCTGGATTATCGGGTGGACTGCTGCCATGGGGCAAAGCCATCGGCATCGGTTTGTCTTGTGCAGTTGTGGGACAACTGGGCGATTTGGTACAATCTGCATACAAACGAGTGTACGGCATTAAAGATTCTGGTAATCTGCTGCCAGGGCACGGTGGTATACTAGACCGCTGCGACAGCTGGATTGTCGTTTTTCCATTTGTACATATGCTGATGCTGCTTCCATGAGTCTGTTGATTACAGTTTATGCTCAGGCTAATCTCTATGCTGCTCACTCTGCACTACTAGAAGGTTGGAACCAATAGCATAACTGCCTGAATAACAATCAATGAGCTCCTGGATAAAAGTGATTTTCAGGATAGGAAGGTGCATCATGAAAAGAATTACGGTACTTGGTTCAACCGGATCTATTGGAACTCAAACGCTGGATGTAGTGTCCATGCACCCGGATCAGTTTACTGTTGAGGCTTTAGCAGGTGGTTCTAATATAAAGTTACTTGCTGAGCAGGCGCATCTTTATAAACCCAAAAAAGTGTCTGTGGGTACTCGGCAGTTGGCGGATGAAATTCGTCCTTTACTGCCTTCTGGAATGGAACTGCATTGGGGAAATGAAGGACTCGTTGAGCTTGCTGCGAACACAGAGGCGGATATGGTTGTGACGGCTGTAATGGGCAGTGTCGGATTGCACTCCACGCTGGCCGCAATTGAGGCTGGAAAGCAGATCGGTTTGGCCAATAAGGAAACACTGGTTACTGCTGGTCATCTGGTCACAGCGCGGGCTCGGGCGAAAGGAGTGCCGTTGCTGCCGATTGACAGTGAGCATTCAGCTATTTTCCAATGCTTGAATGGTGAGCGTATGAAAGATGTGGCACATATTACTCTCACAGCATCAGGGGGTTCTTTTCGAGATTTGACAAGAGAACAGTTGCGTGAAGTTACAGTGGAAGATGCACTCAAGCATCCCAATTGGTCAATGGGGGCTAAAATTACAATTGATTCAGCAACGATGGTAAACAAGGGGCTGGAAGTCATTGAGGCGCATTGGCTATTTGGACTTGATTATGAGCAGATTCATGTGTTGCTTCATCCGGAAAGCATTATTCATTCCTATGTTGAGTTTCAGGATACAAGCATTGTTGCTCAACTTGGGAATCCGGACATGAGAGTACCCATTCAATATGCATTGACTTATCCTGAGCGTATGAAGTCCCCGGCGAAGCCGTTGTCACTGGCTGAAGTGGGCAGACTCCATTTTAAGGAAATGGATTATAATCGTTTTCCTTGTTTAAGGCTTGCCTTCGAATGTGGTAAAATGGGTGGTACAGCACCGACCGCATTTAATGCAGCTAATGAGATTGCTGTTGCCCGTTTCCTGCGTGGAGAAATTTCTTTTCTGCATATTGAAGCTATTATTGAACGTGTGCTGGAGCGGCATGTCAATGTGGCTAATCCTGATCTGTCTGCGATTGAAGCATGTGACGGAGAGACTCGTAGCATAGCTGCCGAATTGTAGGCTAATGTTGGGTTAGAAACGAAATGTGATTCTCTTGTGCGGGATCGGAGAATAATGATAATCTAGGAAGACAAACTCGATCTCATTGAAAGGGGAACGGAAACGATTGGAAACGATTCAAATAGTGTTGATGACGGTGCTCATGTTTTTCGTCATAGTGACGGTGCATGAATGGGGGCATTATTATTTTGCCAAGCGCGCCGGGATTCTGGTACGGGAGTTTGCGATCGGTTTCGGTCCGAAACTGTTTTCTTATAAAAGAAACGAGACGCGATTTACGTTGCGTTTGTTGCCGTTCGGTGGCTTTGCCCGCATGGCGGGAGAGGATCCGGAGGTCAATGAAATTGAGACCGGACAAACGATTGCTGTACGCGTAACGGATGACGTCGTGAAAACCATCTATCTGGATCAACTGGATAATCGCAAGAATGTGGTGCGTGGCGAAGTGTTGGATATTGATCTGGAACAGTCGTTAACTTTAAAATTGGATGTAGATGGCGAAGATCAGCAATACACTGTACACCCGCAAGCGATGATGGTAACCAAAGGTCAATCCATTCAGATTGCACCCAAGGATCGGCAGTATGGGAGTAAAACAGTAGGACAGCGTGCGATGGCTATTTTTGCTGGACCACTGATGAATTTTATTCTTGCCTTTATTTTGTTTGGTCTGCATATTCAGATGGTCGGCATACAAGTGGACAACCCGACTTATGTCCAAATTAGTGAAATTACAGCAGGTATGCCTGCTGCTGAAGCTGATTTGCATAAGGGAGATATCATCGAATCGGTGAATGGAATAGCCATTGGTGCGAATGTTGAAAACATGATCAAACTGATTGCGGATTCTCAAGACAAGCCGATGAAGTGGACGGTTCGCCGTGATAATAAGACCTTTGATCTTACTATTACACCTCGTGCAATGGAAGGACAAAAGGGTGGCAAGGTGGGCATTGTGCCTGAACTTCCAAAACGCCAAGCAGGTGTGGGTGAAACGTTCAAATTTGCCGGACAATCCATGGTCAGAACGACCGATATTATTTTCCAAGGATTTAGCCAGCTCATTCAACGATTTTCTATCAATGACTTGGGAGGCCCAGTACGTACTTTTGAAGTGACGGGGCAAATTGCCAAGCAGGGGATTGAGCAGTTGACGTATTGGACTGCCATAATGAGTCTTTATCTGGGGATATTTAATTTATTGCCCATTCCGGCGCTGGATGGAAGCAGACTTGTTTTCCTGGGTGTAGAGGCGGTAAGAGGACGTCCTGTTGATCCGAGCAGGGAAGGAATGGTCCATTTCGTTGGTTTTGCTATGCTATTCCTGCTTATGATTGCGGTCACGTATAACGATATTTTACGCTTAATTAATGGTTAATTAGAGACGGACTTATATAAAAACGGTCTGTATGGGAGGACATGCATTTCTATGTCGAACGATAAACAGTTTGTCGAGGAAATTACGCCGCAGAGCGAAGATTTTTCCCGATGGTATATTGATGTTATTAAAAAAGCAGAACTGATGGATTATTCCCCTGTTCGCGGATGTATTGTATTCCGCCCCGATGGTTTTGAAATCTGGGAGCATATCAAGGAAGCCATGGACGTGCGCTTCAGAGAAACAGGGCACCGTAATGCCTATTTTCCAATGTTCATTCCAGAAAGCTTTTTTCAAAAGGAAAAAGAGCATGTTGAAGGGTTTAATCCTGAACTGCCTTGGGTAACCGAGGCTGGTGGGGAAAAGCTGGAAGAGCGTCTTGCAATTCGTCCGACTTCGGAAACCATGATTGGTCATATGTACTCCAAATGGATTCAATCCTATCGTGATCTGCCTGTGCTTATTAACCAATGGGCTAATGTAGTGCGTTGGGAAAAACGCACGCTGCCTTTCTTGCGCACAAGTGAATTTTTGTGGCAAGAAGGTCACACCGCCCATGAAACAGAAGAAGAAGCACGCGAAGAAACGATGAAAATGCTGGAAGTATACCGTGAGGTTATTGAGGAAGTTCTGGCTATTCCGGTTATTACTGGACAGAAAACACCTTCTGAAAAGTTTGCAGGTGCGAAGGATACATTTTCACTGGAAGCGATGATGAAGGATGGACGGGCGGTACAAGCTGGGACCTCCCACTATATGGGAACTAATTTTGCCGTTGCATTTGACATTAAATATTTGAGTCGTGAAAACAACTTGGAATTCGCGCATACGACTTCATGGGGAACAAGTACACGTTTGATCGGTGCACTGATTATGGTACATGGAGATGACCGTGGTCTGGCATTGCCTCCTAAAGTTGCGCCTACGCAGGTTATTATGGTTCCAATTGGACCACCTAAGAAGCGTGATGCCGTTATCGCTCGTGCAGATGAACTATTTGCTGAGTTGAAACAAGCGGGAGTGCGTGTTAAAATGGACGACCGCAGCGATGTAAGTCCAGGCTGGAAATTTAATGAATATGAAATGCGCGGTGTGCCGGTTCGTCTGGAAATCGGACCTCGTGATATGGAAAACGGTGTCTGTGTGCTCGTGTCCCGCATCAGCGGTGAGAAAAAAAACGTGCAGCAGGATAATCTGGTTGAGGAAGTACACGCGATGCTCGCACAGGTACAGCAGGAGATGTTTGATCGTGCGAAAAATTTCATGGAAGAAAACTTCTATTCCGTCGATACGCTGGATGAAATGAAGACTCTCATGGAAGAAAAACGCGGCTTTACTTTGGCAGGCTGGTGCGGAGCTGAAGAATGTGAAGACAAAGTTAAAGAAGTAACAGGTGCTACAAGCCGTAACATACCGTTTAAAACAACCGAGCAAAAGTCCACATGTTTGTGTTGTGGCAAACCTGCCAAGCATACAGTAGTGTTTGCACGGGCGTACTAATATAGATGTAGGGCAATATCACTATACTCACTTCATTCTTTTTGCTGACATGGTAGCTATTACGGGACAATGTTCCGAAGGATCTATGTCGTTGTGAGAAGGATTGAAGAGGGCTACGAAAAGCTTTTGCGGTCGGAGATGTTTTTGACGCAGAAGCTTTTCATGTTTTCAGAATGGTAGATTTAAAATTGGGGGGAGAGTCATGGGCGGAGCTGAAGAAAAGAGAAAGCGGCTGGAACTGCTGATGAAGCAAGTTGGGATGCCGGCTGGAGTGGTTGAACCTTATTTTTTGGACGGTTGGATTGATCAAGTGGAGATTAGCCGTACCAATAAGGATTGGAATATCACCATTGCCAAGGAGACACTGGTCCCCGCTCAGGTGTATCGTACGTTCTGTATTCAAGTACAGGAAAAAATGAGTCACATCGCAAAAATTACGTTCCGTTTTCAGTATAGTGAGCAGATTCAGCCTGGTGATATCATCAGTGAATACTGGAAACTTTTTCTAGAGTGGGTGCATCGTGAGATCCCATCTGTTAACGGTTGGATGAATCGGGCTGTGCATGAGTGGGAAGACGGTCTATTATTGCTGACGATGAGCGATAGTATGTCATTGGAACTGGCGCGTAAAAAACAGATAGATCAAGCTATCATCAAATTTTACGATAAATATTTCGGCCTCTCTATGCGCATTAAAGTCCAAGTGGGTGAAAGTAACCAGGAGGCATTACAGCAATTCCAAGAAAAGAAGATGCAGGAAGAACGCGAAGTTATTCAGCAGATGATGGAAAGTATGGAATCCGAAATGCCGCCTTTGGATGAAGAAGAAGGAGACGTACGGCTTCAATTTGGTTATGACATCAAAGAACCGGCTGTTCCGATGCAAGATATTCAGGACGAAGAGAAAAAAGTCACCTTACAAGGAACAATCTTCGGTTTGGATAGTAAAGAATTGCGCAATGGCAGTACGTTGTTTACGTATTATTTGACCGACTTTAGTGATTCCCTGCAAATGAAAATGTTTGCTAAAACTAAAGAAGATCTGAAGATCCTCAGTTTGTTGGCTAACGGGAAATGGGTCAAAGTGCGAGGGCGAGTTGAATATGATCGTTTTATGCAAATTCCCGAGCTGGTTATGATTCCTTCCGATCTAGTTGAAGTACAGGCTCCACCCACACGTAAGGATAATGCAGAGGAAAAACGGGTTGAGTTCCATCTCCACACAAAGATGAGCGCAATGGATGCTGTCGCCTCTATTGACCAATACGTCAAAACAGCCGCCAAATGGGGGCACAAGGCGATTGCGGTCACTGATCATGGCGGTGTGCAATGCTATCCCGATGCAGCAAAAGCAGCAAAGAAAAACGGAATTAAAATGATCTACGGTATTGAGGCCAACGTGGTTAATGATGCCGTTGAGGTTGTAATGCAGGCACAACCATTAAATTTGAAAACAGCGACTTATGTCGTTTTTGATATTGAAACCACCGGTTTATCGGTTACGCAGAATAAAATCATTGAGATTGCGGCTGTAAAAATGCATGATGGCAAAGAAGTTGATCGTTATGCTACCTTTGTCAATCCACATGAGCGTATACCATACAATATCCAGCAACTGACCAACATTAACGATGAAATGGTCAAGGACGCGCCGGATGTAGAACCTGTTATGAAGGAGTTTGTAGCTTTTGCTGGCGATGCTGTATTGGTTGCCCATAATGCGCGATTTGATGTCGGGTTTATCCAGGCCACCCTTCGAAATATGGGGTTGCCTGAAATGACCAATCCGGTACTGGATACGCTAGAATTGGCTCGTTTACTGTTTCCAACAATGAAAAACCACCGTCTGAATACGCTGACGGCCAAATATAAAGTTGCGCTCGAAAGCCATCACCGAGCCATTGACGATACAGTCGCACTGACTGAAGTGCTAAATGGCTTGCTGAATGATGCGGAACAAATTAAGGGTTTAAAAATGCTCGATCGTCTGAATGATTATGTGGGTAAGGATTTATCGACCGTTCGTCCTTTTCACTGCTGTATTTATGCCCTCAATCCGATTGGTAAAAAAAATCTGTACAAGTTGGTTTCGATGTCTCATACCGAATATTTCAAGCGTGTGCCTTGTATTCCTAAATCCAAATTGTCAGAAATGAGAGATGGATTGCTTATTATTTCTGGTTGCGAAAAAGGAGAGTTCTTTGAGGCTGTGTTGAACAAGTCCGAGGAAGAGGCCGAGGAAATTGCACAGTTTTATGATGTGTTGGAGATTCAACCTTTGACGATGTATATGCATTTAGTAGAAAAACAACTGGTAAGCGGGCCTGATGCTCTGAAAACGGCAATACGCAAAGTATGCGAAATTGGACGGCGACTTGATAAGCCCGTAATTGCCACAGGCAATGTTCACTACTTGGAAACTCGCGATAAGTTGTACCGTGATATTACGATACACGGCATTACGGGATTTAGCCCGCTAAAAGATATTCGTAAGCCAGATGCGCATTTACGCACCACAGACGAAATGTTGGCAGAATTCGAGTTTTTGGGCGAGGAGAAAGCCTATGAAGTCGTTGTGAAGAATACCAGTGAGTTGGCGGATCGATTTGAGGAGCTGGAGCTGTTCCCTGACAAGCTGTTCACACCTTTGCTGGATGGGGCGGACGAGGAAATCCGCAACACTTGCTACGAGACAGCTAAATCCATCTATGGTGAGGAATTGCCCGAAGTGGTTGTAGCCCGTCTTGAAAAAGAACTAGAGCCGATTATTAAATACGGTTTCTCTGCCAACTATCTCATTTCCGAGCGTTTGGTTAAAAAGTCTAATAAGGATGGATATCTGGTAGGTTCACGGGGTTCTGTTGGATCTTCTGTGGTCGCTACCTTTCTCGGTATTTCCGAGGTTAATCCACTGCCTGCACATTATATTTGCGGTAATCCTGAATGCAGACATAGCGAGTGGATTTTGGACGGTAGTGTGCCGAGCGGATTTGACTTGCCGGACAAAAACTGTCCGAAATGCGGTGGTAAACTGAAGGGTGAGGGACAGGATATTCCGTTTGAAACGTTTCTTGGATTTAAGGGAGATAAAGTTCCCGATATTGACTTGAACTTCTCTGGCGAATATCAGCCTGTCGCACATAACTATACGAAAGTACTGTTTGGTGAGAAAAGTGTATTCCGTGCTGGAACCATCGGTACAGTTGCCGAGAAAACAGCCTTTGGCTTTGCAAAGAAATATGAAGAGGCGCATCATAAAAAATGGCGTGGGGCTGAGCTGAACAGGCTGGCTTCGGGCTGTACAGGGGTCAAACGCAGTACCGGGCAACATCCAGGCGGAATTGTCGTTGTTCCCGATTATATTGAGGTCGAGGATATTACGCCGGTACAGTACCCCGCCGATGATACAAGCTCGGAATGGAAAACAACGCATTTTGATTATCACGCTTTTGATGCGAATTTACTCAAACTTGATATTCTGGGTCATGATGATCCGACCATGATGAGGATGCTTCAGGATTTGACTGGTGTCGATCCTACGACCATTCCAATGAATGATCCAAAGGTGATGAGCATGTTCAACTCCACGGAGGCGCTCGGTGTAACACCCCAGCAAATCCGCACACCTGTAGCTACCTATGGTGTACCAGAAATGGGGACGAAGTTTGTACGCCAAATGCTAGTAGAGTCGCAGCCAAGTTCTTTTGCTGACTTACTGCAAATATCCGGACTGTCTCACGGCACGGGTGTATGGTTGGGGAACGCACAGGAACTGATTAAGAATAATACCTGTAACATCAAGACTGTAATTGGTTGCCGTGATGACATCATGCTATTTTTGATTTACAAGGCAGGGATGGACGCAGGTCTGGCCTTTAAAATTACGGAGAGCGTACGTAAAGGTAAGGGGCTTAGTGCTGAATGGATTGAGGAAATGAAAAAATGCAAGGTGCCACAGTGGTACATTGATTCCTGTCTGAAAATCCAGTACATGTTTCCGAAGGCGCATGCTGCAGCCTACGTTATTTCAGCAGTGCGCACAGCGTACTTTAAGCTGTATCATCCGATTGAATATTATGCGACTTACTTTTCAGTACGTGCAGCCGATTTTGATATTGAGCTGTGCTGTCAGGGATATGATGCAATCGCACGGAAGATTGTCGAAATCGAGCAACTCGGCTTTCAGGCACCGCCCAAAGAAAAAGGGATGCTTCCGATCCTGGAAATGGCTCTGGAAATGACGGCTCGCGGGTTTAGTTTTAAATCCATTGATTTGTACCGTTCGGAAGCTACACGCTTCAAGGTGGATGGAGATTCACTCATTCCGCCATTCGGAGCTCTTCAGGGAATTGGAGACAATGCAGCACGTAACATCGCAGCCTCCCGTGAACATGGTGAATTTTTGTCTGTCGAGGATTTTCAACAAAAATCGAAAGCTAGTAAAACCATTGTCGAAATGCTGTCCCAGATGGGTTGCTTTCGAGGTCTGCCAGAGAGTAATCAGCTGTCTCTGTTTTAATCCGAACCACAGTAGTCAAGCTCTGGCACTTGTCACATAACTATGGTTATGTTATAATTTTTTTGGTAATCATGGAGATAAAACCGTTGCTAAAAGAGTGGGGAAACCCACTCTTTACTGTTTGATATACAGTTACAACGTGAAAAGGTTATTTTTGGGCACGAAACCGGTACGCCGGTTTATTTGCAGTGAGCCCGAAATGAACATTACATCAAATGAAAATGAAAAAGCCGGTGATGGAGAAGCATTGTCCATGGTAATAGGGCGTCTTTTTTTCACCACAGGAAAGTTCACTTTTGGAGGTTATAATCTTTGAGCACACCAAAGATCAAATCAGTAGTAGAAGAAATGGCCCAACCTTTCCTCGATGAGCATGGTTTTGAACTGGTCGATGTCGAGTATGTCAAAGAGGGTAGCAATTGGTTTCTTCGCGTTTTTGTGGACAAAGACGGAGGAATTGATCTGGACGACTGCAGTATGATCAGTGAATATCTGGGTCAAAAGTTGGATGAAAATGACCCTGTTTCTACAGCATATTTTCTGGAAGTGTCTTCACCAGGCGCCGAAAGACCGCTGAAAAAAGCGGAGGACGTTACTAAAGCGGTAGGCAAAAACGTATTCGTTACTACATACGAGCCGATCAACGGCCTGAAGGAATTCGAAGGTCGTTTGCTTTCTTTTGAAGACGGGGAACTCACCGTTCAAAGCGGACAAAAGAAGCATGCCATACCTTATGACAAGGTAGCTGGTGCAAGGCTCGCGATCATATTTTAATTCAGATTTGACTGTTGCTGTTTGACATGTACTACATGTTTTTTTGCCTCGTGTGCCGACCAGTACGCAGGTGCATCATTTGAAAGGGGGAGCAGTAATCCATGAGTATGGATTTTATTGAAGCAATGAACGAGTTGGAAAGAGAAAAGGGGATCAGCAAGGATGTGCTGTTTGAGGCCATTGAAGCAGCCTTGATTTCCAGTTACAAACGGAATTTCAACACCGCACAAAACGTGCGTGTTGATATGAACCGCAACTCGGGAGTCATTAAGGTATATGCCCGCAAGCTGATCGTTGAGGAGGTATTGGATCCTCGCACCGAGATTTCGTTGCCTGCGGCCCGTGAGATTAACCCGCATTTTCAGTTGGAAGATATCGCTGAAATCGAAGTCACACCACGTGATTTTGGGCGGATTGCTGCACAAACTGCGAAGCAAGTCGTGACCCAGCGTATCCGCGAAGCGGAACGGGGACTGATCTACAACAAGTTTGTGGACAAGGAAGAAGATATTGTAACAGGAACTGTACAGCGCCAAGACCCGCGTAACATTTATATTGATCTTGGTAAGGTGGAAGCGGTTCTCCCGTTAGGTGAATTGATGCCTAATGAGAAATTTAGCCATCTGGATCGAATCAAGGCTTATATTACCAAAGTAGAAAACACAACCAAAGGACCGCAAATTATGCTGTCCCGATCACATCCGGGTCTGCTTAAGCGTTTGTTCGAACTCGAAGTGCCTGAAATTTTTGATGGTGTTGTAGAGATTCGTTCCGTAGCGCGTGAAGCAGGCTTCCGTTCTAAAATCGCGGTTCATTCCCGTAACGCCGAGGTTGACCCGGTTGGCTCTTGTGTGGGTCCTAGAGGAACACGTGTACAGACTATTGTAAATGAGCTGCGTGGCGAAAAAATCGACATTGTACGTTATTCCGATAATGTTGATGAATACGTGGCTAATGCGCTGAGTCCATCCAAGGTGCTCGAAGTGCAAGTATTTGAAGAAGAGAAAATGGCGCGTGTTATTGTGCCTGATTATCAGCTTTCTCTTGCTATTGGTATCAAAGGGCAAAATGCTCGTCTTGCTGCTAAGCTTACGGGCTGGAAAATTGATATTAAGAGTGAAACACAGGCGGAGGAAGAACTCGGCAGACCGAGAACATCCACCGATGAAATGCATCAGGATTCCGTTTCTGTAGATTAAGCGGAGTGTAGGGGGGTTAATGCATGAAACAGAGAAAGATACCTTTGCGCAAATGTGTGGCCTGTCATGAAATGATGCCAAAGAAGCAGTTGATCCGTGTCGTCAAAACCCCTGAAGACGAAGTGTTGATTGACTTGACTGGCAAAAAGTCGGGACGCGGCGCTTACTTGTGCGGCAAAGCCGCCTGCTTCAAGCTGGCTCAAAAGAGCAAGGCACTGGATCGAGCATTGAAGCACTCGGTTCATCCTGATATTTATGAGCAGCTAAGTCGTGATTTTGCTGCCGTCGAGGAAGAATTCCTGGCGGCACAAGGCAGCGTGCAGGATGAATAAGGCGCTGTCTGGATTGGGTCTTGCCATGAGAGCTGGCAAGCTGCTAACAGGTGATGAGATCGTTTTTAAAGCGATCAGGTCTTCAGAAGCCAAGCTGGTCATTCTTGCGAAAGATGCTTCAATGAATACTCAAAAGAAATTCCGCGACAAATGCGGGACGTACAAAATCCCCTTATTGATAGGATTTGACCGGGAAAGCTTGGGAAGCAGTATCGGCAAACCTGAACGGGTTGTGCTGGCTGTGACGGATCAAGGATTCGCGAAATTGATCAAGAAACATGCGGGGATAATGTCGGAGGTGGAGTATATTGAGTAAACAAGAAAGCAAAGACAAAGTGCGGGTATACGAATACGCCAAATCGTTGAACATGAGCAGCAAAGAAATTATCACCATTCTTAAACGGCTGGATATTCCCGTGAACAACCATATGAGCGTCATGGAACATGATGCCGTAGGTAAAGTGGAAAGTTTTTTTAAGAATATTAAATCCAATGCTGCGGCCAAGCAAGGCGGAGCAGGTACGGCGCAAGTAAGCTCGAATCAGGCCGGTTCAAGCCAGAATAGTAATCATTCAACTGAGCAAACCAAAAATCAACAGGAAAAGCAGGTAAGTATGAATAGGACAAACAACAACCAAAACAGTAACCGAAGCAGCGCTCCTAAAGCGCAAAGCAGTCAGCAGGGCGGTCAAAACCGCAGTCAACAAAGTACTAGCAGACCCACTGGTCAGCAAAGTACACAAAACCGCAGTAATGGTCAACAACAGGGAGGACAACAGCGTCCTAGTGGCAACACAGGTTCGCGTCCTCAAGGTAACCAAAGCACTAACTCACGCCCTCAGGGAAGTAGTCAGGGTGGTACGGCTGTAAGAACATCATCCTCCACAGGTAGCAACAATGCGAACCGTAGTGGTGGCAACCGTACAGGCAGTAACTCCAACAACGGTGGTAACCGTTCCGGTCAAGGACGTTTTGACGATAACCGTCAAGGCGGCGGACGCGGTGGTAACGGTGGTCGCGGAGGCAATAATCGCGGTGGCAGTAATCGTGGCGGGAAATTTAACAATCGTGGTAAAGGTCAACAACAGGAACGTCGCGAGAAAATCGACAACACGCCTAAGAAAATTATTGTGCGTGGTGAGATGACCGTAGGCGAAACAGCCAAGCTTCTTCATAAGGATGCGTCAGAAGTCATCAAAAAGCTGATTATGCTCGGAACGATGGCGACCATTAACCAGGAACTGGATATGGATACCATCCTCTTGCTTGCCGGAGACTTTGGCGTCGAGGTAGAAGTGAAAATTCCGGTCGAAGAAGATCGTTTTGAAACCGTGGAAGAAAATGATGATCCTGCGGATCTGAGAACACGTCCACCAGTTGTAACGATTATGGGTCACGTCGACCATGGTAAAACAACTTTGCTGGATGCCATTCGCTCGACTAATGTAACCGGTGGCGAAGCTGGCGGTATTACACAGCATATTGGTGCATACCAAGTTGAAATTAATAGCAAAAAAATCACTTTCCTGGATACACCGGGTCACGAAGCCTTTACCGCTATGCGTGCACGTGGTGCTCAAGTGACAGATATGACGATTATCGTGGTTGCAGCTGACGACGGTGTTATGCCACAGACGGTCGAAGCTATTAACCATGCGAAGGCAGCAGGTCTGCCAATTATCGTAGCTGTGAACAAGATCGACAAACCGGATGCCAACCCGGATAAAGTGAAGCAAGAACTCACTGAATATGAATTGGTACCTGAAGAGTGGGGCGGCGATACGATTTTCGTCAACGTTTCCGCGAAACAAAGAATGGGTCTGGAAGACCTGCTCGAAATGATTCTGCTCGTAGCTGAAGTGAATGAGTACAAAGCGAACCCGAACAAACGGGCACGTGGTACCATCATCGAGGCAGAACTGGATAAAGGCCGCGGTTCTGTAGCCCGTATCCTCGTTCAGAACGGTACACTGAAAGTCGGCGATGCTTTCGTAGCGGGTAACTGCTTCGGACGTGTGCGTGCCATGGTCAACGATAAAGGTCGTCGTCTTAAGGAAGCGGGTCCTTCCACTCCAGTTGAAATTACTGGTTTGACAGAAGTTCCACTTGCTGGCGATCCATTCATGGTGTTTGAGGATGAGCGCAAAGCTCGTGCTATTGCTGACAGACGTGCGATCACGCAACGCCAATCTGATCTGGGCAGTAATACCCGCGTAACACTGGATGACCTGTTCCAACACATCAAGGATGGCGAAATGAAGGATCTGAACGTCATTATTAAAGGTGACGTACAAGGTTCCGTCGAAGCGTTGAAAGGTTCCTTGAACAAGATTGAAGTCGAAGGTGTGCGCGTTAAAATTCTTCACAGTGGTGCAGGAGCAATCACCGAATCTGATATTATTTTGGCAGCAGCTTCCAATGCTATTGTCATTGGTTTTAATGTTCGTCCGGATAACCAGGCGAAATCTACAGCGGAAGCTGAAAAAGTGGACATTCGTCTACACCGTGTCATTTACAATGTCATTGAAGAAATAGAGCAAGCCATGAAGGGCATGCTGGATCCTGAATATAAAGAAAATGTGATTGGGCATGCTGAAGTACGTAACGTATTCAAAGTTACTAAAGTCGGTACGATCGCTGGTTGTATGGTGACATCCGGTAAAATTACCCGTTCAGCAGAAGCACGTCTGATTCGTGATGGCATCGTCATTTTTGAAGGTAAAATCGACTCACTGAAACGCTTTAAGGACGACGCAAAAGAAGTTGCCCAAGGTTACGAATGCGGTATTACCCTTGATGGCTATAATGATGTTAAGGAACTCGACATTATTGAAGCGTTCGTCATGGAAACAGTGGAGCGCTAACGGCAGAGAGGTGAGCATCCATGGCTAAAATACGTACAGGTCGGGTTGGCGAGCAGATCAAGAAGGAGCTAAGCCAACTCATACAAACTGAATTAAAAGACCCCCGCATCGGTTTTATCACCGTAACGGGTGTCGATCTTACAAATGATTTGTCCCAAGCGAAAATATACTTGAGCGTGCTCGGGGATGAAGAACAAAAAAATTCTTCCCTGAAAGCATTGGACAAAGCGAACGGTTATCTTCGTTCTGAACTCGGCAAACGGATACGGCTGCGCCATATTCCTGAGTTGATTTTCAAAATTGACGAATCTATTGCTTACGGCAGTCGAATTGAAAAACTGCTGAGTGATATCGACAAGGATGAAAAATAAAACTTTTAGTTTGTCTGAAGGAACCATGAACTGAATGTAAAGGAGAAGGCAATGCATACCTATGAACAGGCGCTTCAACAAGCGAAGGAATTTATTCTGGAGCATGATGATTACCTGATCGTATCGCATGTACAGCCGGACGGAGACGCAGTCAGCTCCACCGTAACGGTGGGCTGGCTTCTCTCATGTCTGGGGAAGAAATTTACCATGCTGAATGAGGGGCCTATTCCCAAACGTATGGATTTTTTATGGCATGCCGATGAGATTATGGATATGAGCCAGCAACCGCCAGAACGGAAATACAACCGGATCATTTGTGTAGATTGTGCGGATTACCGTCGTGTTGGTTTGACAGAGCAGTTTTTTTCGGAAGATGCCATTATCCTGAATATTGATCATCATCCAACGAATGATGCTTACGGTACAGTTAATGTGATTAAGCCGGATGCTGCGGCAACAGCAGAAATTCTTTTTGATCTACTGAAAGAGTTTGCAGTAACCTGGGATGTCGAAATAGCAACGGCTTTATATACAGGGTTGCTAACGGATACAGGAGGTTTCCGTTACTCCAACACTTCACCGAAAGTGATGTCTACTGTGTCACAGCTACTTGCTTACGGTGTAGATGGTCCATCTTTATCCGAGAAATTGCTCGAGGAAATGACCTTTCCACAAATGAAGGTGTTAACAAAAGCATTGCAAACGCTCACGATGTCGGAGGATGGGAAAGTCGCTTGGGTGGTAGTAACCCCTGACGACATGACGGATTGTGGTGCTGTAAATGAGGACTTGGAAGGCATCGTGAATTATCCAAGAAATATTCGTGGAGTTGAAGTAGGCATTTTCTTTAAGGTTATTAATGATCAAGCGGTCAAGGCCAGCTTGAGATCGGCAGGGAATGTTGATGTAGCTGCGCTGGCTCAATCATTTGGGGGCGGTGGACATGTACGTGCAGCTGGCTGCCGGCTAGAGGGTAAGCTGGGAGATATCATTGAGACAGTTGTAGGGCGGGTGAAATCTGAGCTATGAACCCAATAAAAAAGGAACAGGCAACTTGGGAAGGCATTCTACCTGTCTATAAACCTGCTGGATTTACCTCTCATGATGTGGTGGCCAAGGCTCGCCGTTTATTAGGTATGAAGAGAATCGGACACACTGGAACGCTTGATCCGCAGGTAACCGGTGTTTTGCCCTTGTGTCTGGGACGTGCTACCCGTGTGGTGGAATACATGCAGGAGCGGCCCAAGGAATATCGGGCTACACTGCGATTAGGAATTGCCACGGATACCGAAGACCTGACTGGGAAAATCACGGAAGAGAGTGAACGTCCCGTAGAGGTGACGGAAGTGGAAGTCAAAGCGGTTCTGAAGCGTTTTGTTGGTACGATTTCCCAAGTACCTCCAATGTACTCCGCGCTAAAAGTGGACGGCAAACGTCTATATGAACTGGCTCGAGAAGGCAAAACCGTGGAGCGCAAAAGTCGTGAAGTGAGTATTTACGAGTTGGAAATGACGGGATTCGCGGAGACGGGGGCGTATGTGGATATTTCTTTTCGTGCCTTATGCTCCAAAGGTACTTATATCCGTACACTATGTGTTGATATTGGCCGTGAATTAGGATATCCTTCCACGATGGTCAAGCTGGAGCGAACCATGTCTGCGGGAATTCCTGCGGAACGTTGTCTGACTTTCGAAGAAATAGAGCGTTTCGTTGCGGATGGCAGTCTTGGAGAGAGACTTATTACAACAGATCAGGCGATTGACTATATGCCTGAGCATATAGTGGCTGAAGCCAAGGTAACTGCGGCTCTGCAAGGCCAACGCCTGTCGCTGAATATGATTTCACCACCTGTGACGGACAATCAGCCCTTCCGTTTGTATAAAGAGGATAAAACGTTTTTAGGTATATATGGTCGGGATGAATCAGACGCGATCGCTCCCATTAAAGTTTTTTTACCTTGAATTGTGCTATAATTTTGACGAAGTTAGTCAAATGATGTGAAATGCAGGTGAATTAATAATGATTACCGTATCGTTATCTTATCCATTGAGTGATGAGCTTTTGCAGCAATGGGGACGTCCACAGGTCACGGCGATCGGTCAGTTTGATGGTCTTCATCTGGGACACGCAAGCGTGATACGTAAGGCCGTTGCGCTGGCTCGTGAACAGCAGGTGCCGGTATCTGTCATGACATTTCATCCTCACCCGAAGGAAGTCATGAAAAAAGGCGATTATGAAGGTTATTTAACACCGCTTGCGGACAAGCAGACTATTCTGGCTGATATGGGTGTGGACGTACTTTATATTTTGAGTTTTAACGAAGAATTTTCCAAGGTCAGCCCTGAGGCGTTTATGAGCGACGTGCTGCTTCCGTTGCACATTCGAACAGCGGTAGTAGGCTTTGATTTTCGGTTTGGCCACCGGGGAGCGGGGGATGAGGATACACTTCGGAAGCTGGGAGGAGAGCTGATGTCGGTGCACACCGTACCACCGTTCGAACTGGATGGGGACAAGGTGAGCAGCTCTGGCATTCGCCGTGCTTTACAGACTGGGGATCTAGCACATGCCTCTCGCTGGTTGGGACGTCCTTATCGTATCCAGGGTACTGTAATGGATGGGGAGAAGCGCGGACGTACGATCGGTTTTCCGACCGCTAATCTCAAACTGGATGATACTTACGTGATTCCGACCAAGGGTGTATACGCTGTACGGGCACTCATAGGCGATCATTGGATAAACGGTGTAATGAATGTAGGGGTTAAGCCTACTTTTCATGAAGGTGTGCTGAATCCGTCGTTTGAGGTACATTTATTTGATTTTAATCAGCAAATTTATGGAGAGTCTGTGCTTGTGGAGCTTCACCACTACATCCGCCCTGAACGCAAATTTTCTTCGGTGGATGAGCTGATCAACCAAATTGGCAATGACGCACAAACGGCTAAAAAGCTGTTAAGCTAATTTATTTACATAAGACAGGCGCTGTGTTATACTGACTTATGTTGTGTAAACAACGATGAACCTTAGCTTGGTTGTCCGCTTTCACCGGCGGCTACGAGGCTAATGGCGATTATAATGAAGGAGGTGAACAGGATGGCATTGACTCAAGAGCGTAAACAGCAATTGATCGAGGAGTACAAAACTCATGAATCCGATACAGGATCACCAGAGGTACAAATCGCTATCCTTACTGAAAACATCGTCAACTTGCAAAGTCACTTTCGTTCGCACAAGAAAGACCATCACTCCCGCCGCGGGTTGTTGAAAATGGTCGGTCAGCGTCGTAAACTTTTGGCTTACCTGAAGAAGACTGATGTTAAACGTTACAGTGCGTTGATCGAGCGTCTCGGACTGCGTCGTTAATTTTCAGACATGTAATGAGAAAAGAAGCCTGGTTGTTCACCGCTTGTCCCTGCTAAGGCGACGGCGGACAGCAGCCGGGTTCTTTTTTGAAATGAGGAATCTTTTTTTGAATTACATATCCTGATTTGTCTGCTAGCTTCTTATGAATAAGACCTGCGCAGGAAATACTGGATATGTATAGAACTTTTACAATGAAATGAAATGGAGGGATACCATGGAGCAACGCGTAGAAATGCAGCTCGGCGGAAGAAAGCTGGTGTTGGAAACAGGACGTCTTGCGAAACAAGCCAATGCGGCAGTTAAAGTGAGCTACGGAGAAACAGTTGTGCTTTGTACCGTGACCGCTTCCCGTGAACCGAAAGATTTGGACTTTTTTCCACTGACCGTAAACTATGAGGAAAGATTGTATGCTGTGGGGAAAATTCCTGGCGGATTTATTAAACGTGAAGGACGTCCGAGTCAAAAGGCGATTTTGTCCAGCCGTTTGACAGACCGTCCAATTCGCCCATTGTTCCCGGAAGGTTTCCGGAATGATGTACAGGTGTTGAATCTGGTTATGAGTGTCGATCAGGATTGCGAACCTGAAATTGCAGCAATGATCGGAACCTCGGCAGCACTTAGCATTTCGGATGTGCCTTTTAATGGGCCAATCGGTGGAGTCGCTGTAGGACGTATAGACGGGCAATTTGTGATTAACCCGGATATTGCACAGCAGAATGCAAGCGATCTGTACCTGGTTGTAGCCGGAACGAAAGATGCCATCATGATGGTAGAAGCCGAAGGCAATGAGATTCCAGAGGAAGTTATGCTGGAAGCTATTATGTTCGGTCATGATGAGATTAAGAACATTGTGGCAGTTATTGAACAATTGGTGCAAGTAGCAGGTAAAGAGAAAATGCAGGTTAAACTGCATGCTGTTGATGAAAAAGTGAACAGTGAAGTACGTGCTTATGCAGCTGAACGTTTAATGCAAGCTGTTAAAATTGCAGAAAAACATGCCCGTCAAGAGGCAATTGATGCAGTCAACGAAGAGACAGTTGCCCATTTTGAAGCACAATACATAGAGACACCTGAGCTTTTGAGCGACGTGAGCGAAGTTCTCTATGATATCGTTAAGGAAGAAGTACGTCGTCTGATCACGCATGATAAAGTGCGTCCTGATGGTCGTAAGCTTGACGAAATTCGTCCGATTGAAAGCGATACTAGCATTTTGCCGCGTACTCATGGTTCGGGCTTATTTACACGCGGTCAAACGCAAGCACTTAGCATTTGTACACTTGGTGCATTGGGTGATGTACAAATTTTGGACGGTATTGATCTGGAAGAAACAAAACGCTTCATGCATCATTACAATTTCCCGCCATTCAGCGTAGGTGAGGCTCGTCCTTTGCGTGCGCCAGGTCGTCGTGAAATCGGACATGGTGCTCTTGGTGAACGTGCGCTTTCCAAAGTAATTCCTTCCGAAACTGAATTTCCATACACCATCCGTCTGGTTTCCGAGGTACTGGAATCGAATGGTTCGACTTCACAAGCCAGTATTTGTGCAAGTACACTGGCTATGATGGATGCAGGTGTACCGATTAAAGCTCCGGTTGCAGGTGTAGCCATGGGATTGATCAAGGATGGAGACCATGTTTCCGTATTGACTGATATCCAAGGTATGGAAGACCACCTGGGCGATATGGACTTTAAAGTTGCTGGTACCGCGGAAGGCGTAACTGCCATTCAAATGGATATTAAAATTAACGGTATTGACCGCCAGATTTTACAGGATGCGCTCAAGCAAGCTAAAGAAGGACGTTTGTTCATTCTTAGCAAAATGATGGAAGCGATCCAGAAGCCGCGTGAGCAGTTGTCTCCGTATGCTCCAAAAATTATGACAATGCACATTAACCCGGACAAAATCCGTGATGTTATTGGGGCTGGTGGTAAAATCATCAACAAAATCATCGAAGAAACCGGCGTGAAAATCGATATTGAACAAGATGGTCGTGTGTTCATCGCTTCCACAAATCAAGAGATGAATGAAAAAGCACGTTCTATTATTGAGGGTATCGTAAAGGAAGTCGTGGTCGGTGAGATTTACATCGGTACAGTAAAACGGATTGAGAAATTCGGTGCATTTGTTGAAATTTTACCGGGCAAAGATGGTCTGGTTCATATTTCTCAACTGTCTACTGAGCGTGTAGCCAAAGTTGAAGATGTAATTGCTATTGGGGATACAATTACGGTGAAAGTAACCGAAATTGATCAACAAGGTCGTGTCAATCTGTCCCGTAAGGCTGTTCTGACTGCAGAAGCACCTGCAAAATCCTAGGTATCTGCATGTAGCAGACTAGAAAGGCAGGAGTAGCTTTTCGTATTAACAGTACAAGGGATTTGAATAGCATTGTTTAAGCTTTTGGAAAGAGGCAGAGCTACGTTTCTGGCTCTTTTTTCATACATATGCACAAGCTGCACCCAAGTGAGCTTCTAGAGCTTGCTACGTCATAGTTCTTGTCCTCGCCGCATACAATGTGGACAAACGGGCGGGGGGATGAAGGAATTATGAGTAGGGCAAAACGAGCAGTGTGGGTGGTAGCCAGTTTAGCCATCACACTCGTAATCGGGCAGTTTAGTGGGGTTCGTGACTACGCTAGTCAATTACGCAATGGAGACGTTACAGGGGTTAAAGAGCCAGAGACTGTAACCACGATGGCGATAGCAGCTTTGCCCGACAATGCGCTTATGCAGCGACTAAGAACAGAAGCAGCACGTCAGCGGCGGGAACCAGTTGATGCCAAGATCGACAGGGTATGGAAGGCTATTCCAGGCTATAACGGACTGGAGGTGGATTTGGATGCTACCTATCGCAAAGCAATTGCATCTCCGGATCGACCCATTCAATATGTTTATCGGCAATTGGCACCTAAAATACATTTAAATCAGCTTGGTAATGTTCCAATTTACAGGGGGAATCCCGAAAAGCCGATGGTATCTTTCATGATCAATGTAGCATGGGGGAATGAATTTATCCTGCCGATACTGAACACGCTGGATCAGGAAAAGGTCAAGGCTACATTTTTTCTTGATGGAAGTTGGTTGAAAAAAAATCCTGATCTCGCCAAGGAGATTCAAAAAAGAGGGCATGAGCTTTCGAACCATGCATACTCTCATCCCAATATGAGCCGTCTGAGTCGGGCCAGAGCCACACAAGAAATTGAAAAGACTCAAGTGCTTCTTCAAGAAACTTTGGGTGTCAAAAATAACTGGTTTGCCCCTCCATCGGGTGATTTTAATCAGCAAACGGTGGATATAGCAGCAGAACATGGGCTCAAAACAGTGTTGTGGACATTGGACACTGTAGATTGGAGACATCCGTCACCGGAATCGGTGATTAACAAAATCAGTAGTAAGGTTGAATCAGGCTCCCTGATATTGATGCATCCAACAGATTCCTCATCGGCTGCTCTCAAAGGCATGATTCATGCTATTCGTAGTAAGGGACTTGTGCTCGGAACTGTCAGTCAGACACTTTCCCCTGATCGGCAACTACCTGCTCCGGTTGAGTGAACGTCTTTTTTCTGTTAGGATTGAACATTATGGCTAAGTATGCAATTCAGTTTAGGAGGGCCAATCGTGGAAAGAATTCAACTTAAAAACGGCCTAAGAGTGGTCATTGAAAAAATTCCAACCGTACGTTCAGTTTCTTTCGGTATCTGGGTTAAAACTGGCTCCCGGAATGAAACGCCGGACAATAGCGGTATTTCTCATTTTATCGAACACATGCTTTTCAAAGGAACAGAGCGTTTTAACGCTAAGGAAATCGCTGAGCAATTCGATGCCATCGGAGGAAATGTTAATGCTTTCACTTCGAAGGAATATACATGCTATTATGCCAAAGTATTGGATGAGCATCTACCGATCGCAGTTGATGTGCTGTCTGATATGTTTTTTAATTCCAAACTAGATCAGGAAGAATTGGCAAAAGAGAAGAATGTGATTTTGGAGGAAATCTCCATGTACGAGGATACACCGGATGATATGGTGCACGATCTTGTATCTCGCGCGGCCTATGGTGAACATCCACTGGCTTATCCGATTCTCGGAACCGAAGATCACCTGCTTGCTATGGATAGCTCACACCTCAGTCATTATATGAAGGAGCATTATACAATCGACAATACAGTTATCAGTGTGGCTGGTAATGTTGACGATCGCTTGGTAGAATTGTTGGAGCGACATTTTGGACATTTTGATAATCATGGAACCGTTTCGCCGCTGACAGTACCTGTGTTTAACGGTGAGCTGTTGTATCATGAGAAAGCAACGGAGCAAAATCATATTTGTTTATCCCTGCCTGGATTTGCAGCGGGTGACGAGCTCCAGTATGCTATGGTTTTGCTGAATAACGCGATCGGCGGCGGCATGAGTTCACGTTTGTTTCAAGAAATTCGGGAAAAGCGTGGACTGGCTTATTCGGTTTATTCCTATCATAGCTCCCATGCGGACAGTGGGTTGTTCACGATCTATGCAGGTACGGCTCCTAAGCAAACAAAGGACGTGCTGGATTTGACGCTGGAGCTTTTACGAGATGTGGCTGTCAACGGTTTGGACGCTAATGAGCTTCGTAAAGGTAAGGAACAATTAAAAGGAAGTTTGATTTTAAGCCTTGAAAGTACAGGTAGCCGGATGAATCGGCTTGGAAAAAATGAATTAATGCTCGGTCAGCATTATACGCTGGATCAAATGATCGAGCATATCGAGCAAGTGACCGCAAATGATGTGAATAAAGTGCTGGATCGGATGTTCTCGGAGCCGTTTGCCCTGTCGATGGTGGGAGCGAGTGATTCAGCGGTAAAGGATATGAGGAGGGACTATTTTGTTAACTTACGTGGAAATTAACAGACTTGCGGGCAATGAAGATATTGAGCTGCCCCGCAAAATGTCAGAGCTTGCATCAGGGTTTGACTTGTATGCAGCAGTACAGGAAAATCTGGTACTGGAACCCGGCAAACGTTGCCTCGTTCCAACTGGATTTGCAATAGCTATGCCAGCGGGATTGGAGGCACAGATCCGTCCGCGAAGTGGACTGGCTCTTAAGCATGGTATTACTTGTCTCAATACACCGGGAACGATTGATGCGGATTATCGTGGGGAGATTAAGGTACTTCTTATTAATTTGGGCGAGGAATCGTTCACGATTACGCGCAATGAGCGAATTGCACAAATGGTATTTCAGGTTGTACCTGAGGTAGAGCTGAAACAAGTAGACCAATTATCTGAAACAGTGCGTGGTGCTGGAGGCTTTGGCCATACAGGACGCTGAGGTTATGGTTGGTTTGCGATGTACGAATGTCTATTTTGTAAAATCTTCAAATTTCTTGCTTAAGAGTAAGCATGCAAATAAAGGTCGCCTCATCAATGGGCGGCTTTTTTTTGTGTTTTTTCACCCCTCTCCGGGCACTCGCATAGACTAAAAGCATATCGTGTCTCGGAAAGGAGTGATCCGGATGCTAACAGGAATACGCGTCGTTGTTTTGGGTGGCGATGCGAGGCAGCTTGAGGTAATCCGCAAATGTGTGGACATGGATGCTACCGTCAGTGTGGTCGGTTTTGACAAGCTTGAAGTACCACTCAAAGGAGTGACACTAGAACCAATGTCTGTCAAGCTGCTGGAATCGTCAGACGCACTGATTTTGCCGGTGGTGGGATGCGATGAGGAAGGCAACGTAAATGCACTTTTCGGAGCACAGAAGCTCCAGTTTCTGAATGAACATGCTGCTGCTCTTCCACCGCATTGCGTTGTATATACAGGGATGGCGCGGACGTACTTAAAAGAAATTTGTACCAGACATGAGTTAAAGCTGGTAGAGCTGCTGGAGAGAGATGATGTGGCCATATACAACTCTATACCTACGGCCGAAGGCGCACTGATGATGGCCATTCAGCATACTGATTTTACGATTCACGGTGCAGATTGTATGGTTCTAGGCATGGGACGGACTGGATTTACCATGGCAAGGGCACTACAGGGGTTGGGAGCCAGAGTGAAGGTTGGAGTACGGCGGGCAGAGGATGCAGCGAGAGCTGTGGAAATGGGTTGGAAGCCATTTATGACAAGGGATTTGGCGCATGAGACAAAGGGAGTTGACTTGATTTTTAATACGATACCCTCTATGATTATCACAGCGCAAATCCTGTCTAAATTGCCATTGAGCACCGTGATTATAGATCTTGCTTCCGCCCCGGGCGGATGTGATTTCCGTTATGCGGAAAAGCGTGGAATCAAGGCTATGCTTGCCCCTGGTCTTCCCGGTATAGTTGCTCCCAAAACTGCTGGTGCCATTATAGCGAATACGCTGGTGCAGTTGTTAATGGAAGATAATCCTGATCGGGGGGATGCACAATGAGTTGGCAAGGGAAAACAGTAGGTTATGCAATTACAGGCTCACATTGCACATTTGAAGAGGTAATGCCTGTTATACAGCGCTTTGTTGATGAGGGTGCGAAGGTCGTTCCTATTATATCCAATACAGTACTAACAACGGATACTCGCTTTGGTACTTCGCAAAGTTGGCAAAAACAGTTGAAAGATATAACAGGGAATGATATCATTTCTACAATTGTGGAGGCTGAGCCACTGGGTCCCTCCCAAATACTCGATGTGTTGGTGATTGCACCTTTGACGGGGAATTCGATGAGTAAGTTAGCGAATGCAATGACAGACAGTCCAGTTTTGATGGCTGCCAAGGCGCAATTGCGCAACGGTCGTCCACTTCTTTTAGCTATATCTACTAATGATGGACTGGGTCTAAATGCTGCCAATATCGCCAAATTACTCGTAGCCAAAAATATCTTTTTTGTGCCGTTCGGACAGGACAATCCAGTTAAAAAGCCGAACTCGCTTGTAGCTAACATGGAGTTGATTCCGGAGGCTGCTTATGAAGCATTGCAGGGCAAACAGCTTCAGCCGATGATTGTGGAACGCAAGACCCCATGAAGTATTATAGTTAACTGCTGAGCATCCCTCGCCTAGAAGATGATTCGATATTGTATCGGGTCTAATTTCTTGTTGGCGGTGGATGCTTTCAGAATAAAAAATGGTTTTTTAGTCGAGAAGGGGAGATACACCAGATGAGCAATAGAAAGTTTAATGTAGCTGTCGTTGGAGCGACAGGCGCTGTAGGAGAACAGATCGTAAATCTGCTGGAAAAACGGGATTTTCCTGTGGACAAAATCAAATTTCTTTCTTCGCCTCGTTCTGCCGGCACGTTAATTAGCTTTAAAGGTCAGCAAATTCCAGTAGAGATTGCTACCCCCGACAGCTTTGAAGGAATCGACATTGCTTTGTTTAGTGCAGGTGGAGACGTAAGTAAGGAATTGGCGCCGCATGCTGTTCGTCATGGGGCAGTTTGCATTGACAACACCAACGCATTCCGAATGGATCCGACAGCTCCTCTTGTAGTGCCTGAGGTGAACAGCGACAAAATTGCCGAGCATCAAGGAATTATTGCGAACCCGAACTGCTCCACCATTCAGATGGTAGCTGCTTTGAAACCATTATATGATCAGTATGGCATTTCTCGTATCATTGTATCCACATACCAGGCCGTTTCCGGCGCTGGAAGCCGAGCTATTGATGAATTGAATCGTCAAAGCGCAGCGATTCTGAACGGTGATGAAGTTCAGCCTGATCTCTTGCCAGTAGGCTCGTTGCCAGTAAAGCATCAGATTGCTTTTAATGCTATCCCGCAAATCGATAAATTCCAGGACAATGGTTATACACTGGAAGAAATGAAAATGGTACGTGAAACGAAAAAAATACTGGGTGACGAATCTGTGGACGTAACAGCAACGTGTGTGCGTATTCCTGTTGTTTACGGTCACTCGGAATCTGTATATGTAGAACTTAAAAAAGATTATGATTTAGAAGAAATCCGCAATCTGCTGGCTTCGGCACCGGGAGTAACGCTGGTGGACGATCCTGCTGCTCAGCTTTATCCACTGGCATCTGATGCTGCAGGAAAACCTGACGTATTTGTGGGGCGTGTACGCCGTGATTTGGGCAATAGCCGTGGATTGAATTTGTGGGTCGTATCCGACAACCTGCTCAAAGGAGCAGCATGGAACGCGGTGCAAATCGCGGAAATTATTGCTGCAAACGCGGAGTAACGTTCCGATATGGGGGAAGAATAATGGGTATTTTGGTGCAGAAATTTGGGGGAACCTCGCTGTCCACACCTGAAGCACGTCAACTTGTGCTGGCACATGTGAAGCGGGAGTTGGAACAAAATCTTCAATTAGTTGTTGTTGTGTCGGCCATGGGGAGAAAAGGAGAGCCTTATGCCACCGACACGCTGCTGGATTGGGCGGCGTCTAACGGCGACAGTCTTCCGAAGCGCGAACGGGATTTACTGCTGTGCTGTGGTGAAATCATTTCTGCTGCTACATTATGCAGCCTGATGGAGAAGGAAGGTATTCCTGCTACGGTGCTAACTGGGGCACAGGCGGGCTTTATTACGGATGATCAATACGGCAATGCTCGTATTTTGGATATAAAGCCAGACCGTGTTGTTGAAGAGTTGAACCAAGGTAGAGTTGTCATTGTGACAGGTTTTCAGGGACAAACAGCAGACGGTGATATGACTACCTTGGGTCGGGGAGGCAGCGATACGTCAGCTACTGCTCTGGGTGCTGCTCTACATGCGGATATGGTTGATATTTATACGGATGTGAATGGTATATTGACTGCCGATCCGCGCATTGTGGAAAACGCAAAGCCACTCACACATGTTAGCTATACGGAAATTTGTAATATGGCTCATCAGGGAGCAAAGGTTATCCATCCTCGTGCTGTTGAAATCGCCATGCAGGCTAATATCCCGGTCCGTGTTCGCTCTACCTTCTCCGAAGGAGAAGGTACGTTAGTTACCCACCCGGAAGGCTTCAAAGACGTACAGGCAGACATCGTAGACCGTTTCGTGACCGGTATTGCGTATGTCGGCAATGTCACTCAGATTAATGTTGAATTAAAGCCGGGTTTGGAGCACTTGCAATTACAAGTATTCAAATCTATGGCTGAACATGGAATTAGCGTTGACTTTATTAACGTAACGCCATCGGGGGCAGTTTATACTGTGTTCGATCATGATGGAAGCAAAGCGGTTGAAGTATTGAACGGTTTGGGTCTAGAACCTAAGATACTGGCCGGGTGTGCTAAAGTTTCTGTCATAGGCGGTGGTATCAACGGGGTACCAGGCATTATGGCGACAATTGTGGAGGCATTGGCAGATTCAGACGTACAGATCCTTCAATCCGCAGATTCCAACACGACGATCTGGGTACTTGTTAAAAAAGAAGATATGGTGCAGGCTGTACGCGCATTGCATAATAAATTTGAACTCCATCAATAGGCGCATTGTCCGTGCTCGGACTTGCAAAAAGGAGGCAGCATGGTGAACTTCGGCAGATTGATTACCGCAATGGTGACACCTTTTGATCAGCAAGGAGAGATTGACTGGACTGCATTGTCCTCGTTGATTGATTACTTAATAGAAGAACAGTACTCAGAGTCGCTTGTTGTATCTGGAACAACAGGGGAGTCTCCTACCCTGAGCGATGATGAAAAAATCAAGTTGTTTGCATTTGTTGTAGAAAAAGCAGCTGGACGATGTAAAATTATTGCCGGGACTGGAAGCAACAATACGCGTCACTCCATTCATCTAACCCGTGCCGCGGAGCAGGCAGGAGCAGATGGTGTTCTACTGGTAGTGCCATATTATAATAAACCGAATCAGGAAGGGATGTATCAGCATTTCGAAAGTATTGCGAACTCCACATCCCTCCCAGCTATACTGTATAATGTTCCAAGTCGTACTGGAGCGAGTCTAACAGCTGAAACAACACTGCGTCTTGCACAAATTCCGAATATTGTGGGAACTAAAGAATGTGCATCACTTGCGCAGGTCACACAGATTGCAGCGGCAGCGCCAGAAGGTTTTCTGGTTTATTCCGGGGATGATGCTTCTGGGTTGCCTGCTATGGCTGTAGGTGCTTATGGTATTATCAGCGTAGCGAGTCATGTGGTAGGTGCTGAAATGAAGCAGATGATCGATTCACTTGTAGGAGGACACTCGCAGAAGGCAGCAAAGTTGCATCAGCAGTTGTTCCCGATTTTCAAGGGTTTGTTTGGCTGTCCTCATCCTCTGCCTAATCCGGTGGCAGTAAAATATGCATTGGAATTACGGGGGGTTAAGGTAGGTTCGGTTCGGTTGCCGCTCATTCCTCCAACTGAGGATGAAGCGGAATTTATTAAGAAATTATTTACCCGCTAAAGAGAAATAGGAATGTAAGATGTTAATTAATACTAAGGAGTATCCTTGTTAAGGGCAGTCGGTAGGTACAAAACCGATAGGGTTTATTGTCTGACAAGGTTCCCAGCGTGAAGGGCGTTCTTATAGGACGCCCTTTTTGCTGTGCTTTTAACCATGTATGTAGACAAAATGACAGATACTAATGGTTTCAGACGGCAATGGGAAACCTAGCGTAACGAACAGGATGACTTGTTTTTTCGTATTTTAATCATGTATAATGGGGTCAAGTGACTGGGTGCGGTATTTTTTTGAAAATTAAATAAACAAATCAAGGTACGACGTCCAACTACCATAGGAGGTTTAGATTCATTTGTCTAAAAAAACAAACAACGATAAATTGATGATTTTCGCTTTGGGCGGCGTCGGTGAAATCGGGAAAAATATGTATGTCGTTCAATACGGCAATGACATTGTCGTGGTGGATTCCGGTCTGAAATTCCCGGAAGAGGACATGCTGGGCATTGATATCGTTATTCCTGATATTTCCTACCTTACAGAGAACCGCGACAAAGTAAGAGGCATTGTGCTGACTCATGGTCACGAGGACCATATCGGCGGTTTGCCTTACGTGTTGAAACATTTGAATGTACCAGTATATGGTACCAAATTGACGCTGGGATTGGTGGAAAACAAGCTGAAGGAAGCGAATCTGCTTGGTGAAACCAAACGTATTTTGATCAATGCTGATTCTGAAATCAAGCTGGGTTCCACACTGAAAGCAACATTCTTCAGAACCAACCATAGTATTCCAGATTCTGTAGGTGTATGTATTGATACTCCTGAAGGCGCTGTTGTTCATACAGGTGACTTCAAATTTGACCATACTCCGGTCAACGGACAATATGCAGATTTGCAGCGTATGGCTGAAATTGGCACACGTGGCGTACTGGCTCTTTTGTCAGACAGTACGAATGCCGAAAAACCGGGCTTTACACCTTCGGAAAAGAGCGTTGGTATTGTCCTGGAAGATATTTTCCGCAAGTCGAGACAGCGTGTGGTCGTAGCTACTTTTGCTTCTAACGTACATCGTATTCAACAGGTAATTAATGCTGCTGAAGCAACGGGACGTAAAGTAACAGTTATTGGTCGAAGCATGGTTAATGTCGTAGGTATTGCTTCAGACTTGGGCTATTTGGAAATTCCAGATGGAATGCTGATTGAGCCTGAAGAAGTTGGCAAAATGTCAGCGGATCGTGTAGTTATTCTCTGCACAGGCAGTCAGGGTGAACCGATGTCAGCTTTGACAAGAATGGCTCGTTCCACACATCGAAAGGTTGACATTCTTCCAGGGGATTCAGTCATCATCGCAGCTACTCCAGTACCAGGTAATGAAAAATACGTTGGACGCACAATTGATGAGCTGTTCCGTCTGGGTGCCAATGTATATTACAGCGCAGCTAATCCAGGTATCCACGTTTCTGGACACGGAAGCCAGGAAGAACTCAAGCTGATGCTAAATCTGATGAAACCAAAGTTCTTCTTGCCAATTCATGGTGAGTTTAGAATGCAACGTCGTCACGCTCTTCTTGCTGAAGGCGTAGGTATTGAGCCTGAAAATATCTTTATCACGGATATCGGTGAAGTCATTGAAATTCAGAATGGTGGAGCACGCAGAGCTGGTAAAGTTACAGCAGGTAACGTACTGATCGATGGACTAGGCGTAGGGGATGTAGGAAATATCGTATTGCGCGACCGCAAATTGCTGTCACAGGACGGTATTTTGGTGGTTGTTGTTACGCTGAGCAAGCAAGACGGAACGATTAAATCGGGACCAGATATCATTTCCCGAGGTTTCGTATATGTCCGTGAATCGGAAGGTTTGCTGGATGAAGCGAATCGTATTGTCTCAAGTACACTGCATAAGCTCATGAGTGAAAATGTAAATGAATGGGCTTCCCTCAAGACAAACGTCAAGGATGCACTAGGTCGCTTCTTGTATGAGCAAACTCGTCGGAGACCGATGATCCTGCCAATTATAATGGAAGTGTGATTCAATTGAAATTTGTTCAAAAACCTGAATTAAAAACTTAAGTCACAGGCACACAGTCGCCTCTCTTCCCGCAGGAAATATTGGACGGTTTCCGCGGGAGGAGAGGCTTTTTTGATTTCCCGAGACAAGGAAAATCATGGGGTCGGGTATAAAATATTCCATTTACATCCCATACTATAGGGTGAATACGGGTCATATAGATGCGTAAAGCGAAAGGAAGATCACCCATATGGAACAATACAGCAATCTAACATCTGGCAACGAGGAAACGGAAGCGCCAGATCAACCAGAAATTGGGCAAAGACCCGCTTTGCCTGCTATGGAGGCTTTGCAGCAGCTGGGTCAAACCTCCATGCCTGGAGGCGAGTCCAATATTTTTTGCATGACGATTATCGGTCAGATTGAAGGGCATCTCATTTTACCGCCTCAAAACAAAACGACAAAATATGAGCACATTATTCCCCAGTTGGTAGCGGCAGAACAAAATCCTCGTATCGAAGGATTAATGATTTTGCTGAATACAGTTGGTGGTGATGTAGAGGCAGGACTGGCTATTGCTGAAATGATCGCATCGATGAGTAAACCAACGGTGACCATTGTCATAGGTGGGGGGCATAGCATCGGTGTGCCTATTGCTGTGTCTTCCACTTATTCCTACATTGCGGAGAGTGCGACGATGACCATTCATCCCATTCGTATGAACGGTCTGGTCATTGGAGTACCACAAACTTTTGAATACATGGAAAAAATGCAGGAACGTGTTGTACGCTTCGTCGTTTCTCATTCTCGTATTACAGAAGAGCAGTTTAAGGAACTGATGTTTAAAACCGGTGAGTTAAACCGCGATATTGGTACAGCGGTTGGGGGAGCCGATGCAGTGAAGTATGGATTGATGGACGCGGTTGGAGGCATCGGAGAGGCTTTAAAACAGCTGAACACCATTATTGAAACGCGGCGTCAGCAAAACGGGATCGCTGGGATTCAACAGCAGGCTCCGTATGCTCCTTTTTCTCCTAGTGCCACAGGAACTCCTACAGAGACACTGTCAGGGGAGCCTAGTGGGGAGCTACCACAATGACACTATATACTGTAATGCCAATGGAAATGGTATGGCAAGGGATGTGGAAAGAGGCTGAGGAGTTTGCAGAGGTTCGGGTAGACGGTCTACTTATGCAAGTACAGCCGCTTGAAACTCGTCGGGGGATCATTGTACGGTTGTTGGACTGTCCACTGGAAGCCTACCTGAATCCGCGTTATGGACCAGGTCAAGTCATCGAGTGGTCGTAGAAGGTGTCGAATAGTTTAGAAATAGGTCATTTACTGTTGAAAAAGAACATATGTGCGGATACCGGGTGACGTGGTATAATATTCTTCTGGGGGGTGACCTTGTATGTCCAGAAGAAGAAAAAGAAAAAAGAAAGCCGCATTTGGCGGAGTTCTAAAATTTGAAATTTACGGCATTGTGCTGATTACATTAGCGGTCATTGCGTTGTCGGGTGAAGCGGCCGTTGGTCGGTCGCTATCCAAGATGTTTGGGCTCGTACTGGGGAAATTCTATTTTGTTATCCCTCTCATTGGCATTTATTATGGTCTGATGGTGATGATTCACCGCAAGTGGCCGAACCAGTGGAACTCGCGTAAAACGGGTTTGCTCCTGTTGGTATTTGCCTTTACACTTATGAGTTCTATTTCATCTATGGAGCAGCGTTTGGGGCCCATCAACGCGCTTCAGCCGGGCGGAGTGATGACCCAGATACATATAGATATGCGTGAGCAGTTGCTATCGCCTGACCAGCAGGGCCATACCTCAATGCTGAACAAGGATATCAGCGGGGGTTACGTAGGCGCATTGCAGCTTACTGTTCTGTTATGGCTGTTTGGTCTCACGGGAGCTAAACTGATCATGATTGTTATGTTCGTCATTTGTTTCATGCTGATGACCCAACTGTCCTATGTGGATTTGGTGCGGATTGTAAAGACCAAGCTGCTGACAGCCGGGGGAAGCGTGCGCAAAAAATGGACTGGTAAAGCTACTCCGCTTTCAGCATCAAGCAAAGGCAGTGGAAATAGAAAAATCAGGTCTGAGCCCATTCCTGCCTATGAGGAAGACATGGATGATGACTTTGACGAAATGCAGCCTCCTGCACGCAAACAGCCGATTTTCTTTCAGTTGTTTGGTCTCAAAAATTCAGATAAAGCGGACAAGGATGAGCATTCCGTCGATACGGATGAGGATGATCATGATCTTCCATATGAAGCTGAGGACGCGCAGGCCCAGTGGAGAAACGGCAACCAGAGTGAAGAGATGTCTGACGTAGTCGAACACGCTGAGCAGGAAGCTGCAACTCCGGTAAAAAGGTCGCCGATTATTAGGGATTTCTTCGAACAAGTAAAGCATGAGGAAAGAAGACCGGAAGCTGAATTTGGAGAGTCCCTGACAGGGGCAGAGCAGACAACTTCCATTATTGACGAATCCCTGGATGATGACTTTGTGGATGCCAGTGCAAATACGGATATGGATGATTCGACAGCGATCCAGGGGACATTAGAAGGTGCTCAGGGACAAGCTCAGACGATTGCAACTGGGGTGGCAGGCGAAGAGGCTGAAGGTAACCATACAGCTATTCCGGCTCCGCCGCCGCCTAAACCGTACAAGCTCCCATCATTTCGTTTACTTGCTAAACCACAAAACGCAGGCAAAGGTATGGGACAAAAGGATTACATGCAAACGGCACGCAAGCTAGAGGCAACGCTGGAAAGCTTCGGTGTGCGGGCGAAGGTGCTGGAGGTCGTCCGTGGCCCTGCCGTAACGCGTTATGAAATTCAGCCGGACATTGGAGTAAAGGTCAGCCGCATTGTGAGTCTGACGGATGACATTGCGCTTGCGCTTGCTGCCAAAGATATCCGTATGGAGGCTCCGATTCCTGGCAAATCTGCTATCGGAATTGAGGTTCCGAATAATGAAGTTTCCATTGTAACGATGCGTGAGGTAATGGAGACAACCGTTTTTCAGGAGTCAGCTTCCAATTTATCTATTGCATTCGGACGTGATATCGCAGGACAGACGATTGTCGGTAATTTGGCCAAGATGCCCCATCTGCTTGTAGCTGGGGCAACAGGTTCGGGTAAATCAGTGTGTATCAATGGGATCATTACGAGTATTTTGTACAAAGCAAAGCCGGATGAGGTCAAATTTTTGATGGTCGATCCTAAAATGGTGGAGTTGAACGTGTACAACGGAATCCCTCATTTGTTGGCTCCGGTCGTGACTGATCCAAAGCGAGCCTCACTTGCATTAAAGAAAATTGTAGTTGAAATGGAAAAAAGATATGAGTTATTTTCCAAATCAGGAACCCGTAATATTGAGGGTTATAATAATCTGATGAAAGATAACCCGGATGCATTTCTGCCTTACATCGTCGTTATTGTGGACGAGTTGGCAGATTTAATGATGGTAGCTGCGGGAGATGTGGAGGATGCGATTGCACGACTTGCCCAAATGGCGCGTGCAGCAGGCATCCACCTTATCATTGCAACGCAAAGACCTTCGGTTGACGTAATTACCGGGGTGATTAAAGCCAATATTCCTTCACGTATTGCCTTCGGCGTTTCCTCGCAGGTAGACTCCCGTACCATATTGGACATGGGTGGAGCCGAGAAGCTACTCGGACGTGGTGATATGCTGTTCATGCCAATGGGTGCTTCCAAACCAGTCCGCGTTCAGGGAGCATTCATGAGCGATCAAGAAGTCGAAAATATTGTTAGCTACGTACGTGAACAGGGTGAAGCGCAGTATGATGAAACGCTAGTGCCGGAGGTGGAAGAGGTATCGGCTGATGCAGATGAAATGCTGGATGAGCTGTACGATCAGGCTGTCAACATCATTTTAGAGGCTAAACAAGCTTCCGTTTCGCTCCTTCAGCGCCGTATGCGGATCGGTTATACACGTGCTGCTCGACTGATTGACTCCATGGAAGCTCGTGGAGTCATCGGCCCTTACGAGGGCAGCAAGCCCCGTGAGGTCCTTATCTCAATGGAGCAATATCAGCAAAATAAAGTAAGTTCCTAAGCATGATCTCTATCCAGCACTACATTAAAACGCTGTTTGTTCGCATGGTGGTTGTTCTAATATGACAACTCCAAGTGCACAAACAGTGTTTTTTTGTGATGTTTTTTGAGGTGTGGCGACTACCTGCTGAAAGAAGATTAAAAGGGTGAATAGCTTTAAGCGGAGCTTGTCATAATAAACGTAGCCATCCTGTTAATCCCACAAAAGAAAGGTAGAGCGCAGCATATGAAAAAGACAATGGTCTGGATTTGCACGGGTATCCTCGCAGCCTCGGCTATTACGTACACAGGACTTTTTAAAAGTGACTCTGCACAGCAGCAAGCAGAGCCGCTGAGCACACAGCAGAAAGTACAAGCGGCGCAACCTTCCCAGCCGACATTCAGCTCGGGAGCGGTTGATTTTGGATCTTACGGTCAGGATGTATATGAGTTGCAATCACGTTTGAAGTTGCTGGGCTTTTTTGGCGGGAAAGTGGACAGCCATTTTGGCAGCAGTACACTAAAAGCTGTTAAGGGTTTTCAAAAGGAATTTGGCATCCGTCCTGATGGAGTGGTCGGAGCAAAGACGAAATTAAAGCTGGTGAATGCTACTCCTAACTGGAAGCCAACGGAAACTCCTATGCATCGTAACAATCAAGGTTCCGCTCAGGGACAGACAGCGGACAATAACGATAAAGCAGATCAAAATGATGAAACGATGGGATCGGCCAACACTATGGGACTATCTGAAAACGATCTTAAAATTATGGCCAACGCGGTCTACGGTGAATCCCGCGGCGAGCCGTTTGAAGGCCAAGTTGCCGTCGCGGCTGTTATTTTGAACAGGGTCAAGTCACCTAGCTTTCCCAACTCACCATCTGGAGTGATCTTTCAACCAGGAGCTTTCACAGCTGTAGCAGACGGTCAAATCTGGCTCACACCGAATGAAACTGCACAAAAGGCGGTACGCCAAGCCCTAAACGGCTGGGACCCAAGCGGAGGATGTCTTTATTATTTTAACCCAAAAACAGCCACCTCCAAATGGATTTGGTCCCGTCCGCAGGTGAAAACCATCGGGGAGCATATTTTCTGCATGTAAAACGCCGAAGCAGCCGGGAGCTTGTCTCCGGTTGCTTCTTGGCTTTTGCATGGTTAGAATAAAGATTGGTACACTTTACCTCTTTACAGGAGGATGATTTACAACAGCTAATGCTAATCAAAGGCTAGACGCAAATTGACGTCACAAAGGAGTTTTGGACTTGAACAAAACAGGTTTCGAGCGTGGCACACGCAGACAACTGAGGATTCATGTACTGCCGACCAAGCGCTTTAAGACGTTTGCTATATCATTGTATGTAGGCACTCCGCTACGGGAGGACACCGTAACTCGAGTGGGGCTGGTACCTTTCGTTCTGCGACGGGGTACAGAATCGTATCCGCAGACTACACAATTCAGAGAACAGTTAGAGCAATTGTATGGCGCGGGTTTCGGTTTCGATGTGTATAAACGTGGAGATTATCAGATCGTGCAATTTCGCATGGATACAATTAATGACAGCTTTGTAAATAGTCCAGATAGTTTACTGGATCGTTCGTTTTCTTTTCTCGGAGAAGTGCTAACGAAGCCTGCATTGGAAAATGGTGCATTTCAAACGGGATACGTCCAGCAGGAACGAGAAAATGTGCGTAAGAAGCTGGAATCTATAGTTAACGATAAAATACGTTATGCTGGTGAGCGCTGTATGGAGGAAATGTGCAAGGATGAGCCTTATCGTCTGCACCCTCTTGGTCAACGATCTGATCTGGACAGTATAGATGCACAGAGCTTGTATAAGGCTTATGGAGAATGGCTGAATCATGCCAGCATGGATTTATACGTTGTGGGAGATACGACGCTAGAAGAAGTTGAGAAGTTTGTTGATCGCTATTTTCAATTGAACCGTTCAGCGGAGACAGGGTATGTTCCTGAACAGCCCAAGTCGGTAGAGCGTGATGTTCAAACCGTTGTAGAGCGTCTTGATGTGAACCAGGGCAAGCTCAACATGGGGTTGCGCACCCCTATTACGTATGGAGACGATCGCTATGCTTCCGCTCTGATGTACAATGGCATTCTGGGCGGGTATCCACATTCAAAGCTGTTCGTTAATGTGAGGGAGAAGGAAAGTTTGGCCTATTACGCTTCATCACGGTATGACGGGCATAAAGGTATTGGTACGATTCAATCTGGTATTGAAATTCCTAATTATGAAAAAGCGGTTACTATTATCCGCAAGCAACTGGAAGATACGCAAAACGGAGCGATTACTGAGCTGGAAATGACCCAAACGCAGGCGATGATTCGCAACTTGCTAAAGGAGATGCAGGATTCCGCTTTTGAAATGATCGCCTATGATTTTAACAGACAGCTTTCCGGTAAAGAACGGACAGTAGATGAGCTGCTGAGTCAGGTGGAGGCAGTCAAGGTGCAGGATGTTCAGGATGCCGCCCGGACGTTCCGACTGGACACTATTTATTTCTTGAGAGACCAGAAGGGGGAATAGCGGTGGAGCATATACCTTATGAGCATTTGCAGGAAACGCTGTACTATGAAGTAATGGATAACGGTTTACACGTTTATGTGTTGCCCAAACCGGGTTTTCAGAAGACATACGCCACATTTGCAACTAAATACGGCTCAGTTGATAATCATTTCCGCGTAGAAGGTCAACAGCCCGTAAAGGTGCCGGATGGCATAGCCCATTTTTTGGAGCATAAAATGTTTGAAGAGCCTGAAGGCGATATTTTTGCTACCTTTTCCTCTAATGGGGCATCAGCGAATGCATTTACGAGCTTTGATCAAACAGTATATCTGTTTTCGGCAACGGAGCGTATTCAAGAAAATTTGACCACGCTGGTCAATTTTGTGCAGCATCCTTACTTTACAGATGAAAATGTAGAAAAGGAAAAAGGCATTATTGGCCAGGAAATTAATATGTATGAAGATAACCCTGATTGGCGGAGTTACTTTGGTCTGATCGAGGCGTTGTACAAGGTTCATCCGGTGCATATTGATATCGCAGGTACTGTTCAATCCATCAGTACGATTACAAAAGAAACGCTGTACAGTTGCTATGAAGCTTTCTACCACCCAAGCAATATGATTCTTTTTGTAGTGGGCGGAGTGGATCCAGCTGAAGTAATAGAGCTGGTACGTAACAATCAGGCCAAAAAGGACTATAAGCCGCAGGGAGAGATTGAGCGGATTTTCGACGATGAACCCACTACAGTTGCAGAACCACGTCGTGAGGTGAAGCTGGCCGTTTCTCTGCCAAAGCTACTGTTTGGATTCAAGGAGGCTGAAGTAGGCCTAACGGGTGAAGAATTACTTCGTCATGATCTGGAAACCAAGCTGATGCTTGATCTCCTGTTTGGTTCCAGTACACAACTATATCAAAAGCTCTACGATGAGGATCTGATTTCGGACAGTTTTGGTCATGAGTACAATAGTACGCAGCAATATGCATTCTCTGCAATCGGCGGGGATACCAAAGACCCGGATCGGCTGTTGGCGAGAATACGTGAAGAGGTGGAGTCCATTCAGAAGCAGGGCTTTGCAGCAGAACATTTTGAACGGGCACGCAAAAAGAAAATCGGTGGTTATCTGCGTACACTCAATTCACCAGAAAATATTGCACATGAATTTACAAGACATCGCTTCCGGGGCAGTGATTTTTTTCAACTTCTTCCGATTTATGAAAGTATCACGCTTGAGGATGTAAATCGCCGTCTAAAAGACCATATCCAGTGGGATCAACTCGCAATATCACTAGTGGTGAGTCCGTAATGTCCAGGGAGAGGGAAACGATGACCACCGGGGGCGGAGAATTAAAAGCAATTGGCGATACAACGGTGCTGATTACAGGAGCGAGTGGCGGAATTGGTGCGGCAATTGCTGAGCGTTTTGCAGCTGTAGGGATGAATGTTGTCATTCACTATATGAAGTCTCATGAAAAAGCAAATGAAGTTGCCCGTCGTTGCATGGCTTATTCAGGCAAGGTAATGACCGTGTCAGCGGATCTGCGGAGCAAGGAGCAGATCGAACGCATGCGGGAAAAGCTGGATAATCACGGGATGAAGCCGGATATTCTTGTGAACAACGCCGGATTATCTCATTATGGGCTGTTGACAGATGTTTCGGAAGAGGAATGGGACGAAGTGATGGCCGTCAATGTTAAGGGAACCTTTATGTGCACGCAGGTTTTTATGCCACATATGATTTCCCAACGCTATGGCCGCATTGTGAATGTTTCCTCCGTGTGGGGGATATGTGGCGCATCGTGCGAGGTGTTGTATTCCACCACCAAGGGAGGCATTAACGCTTTCACTAAAGCGTTGGCTCAAGAGGTAGCACCTTCCGGGGTGACAGTGAATGCTGTAGCTCCAGGTGCAGTGGATACGTCGATGCTGGATCATTTGGATAAAGGCGAAATTACCAGTTTGGAAGAAGAAATTCCTGCCGGACGGTTGGCTCGACCTGATGAAATATCGTCCCTGGTTTATTTTCTTGCGCTTCCTGAGTCAGGTTATATTAATGGCCAGGTCATAAGTCCTAATGGAGGATGGGTGACTTAAGGGATAGCGCTTGGAGGAATCCACCAGTATAGTAAGCGTTTGAGAAGAGCATATTATAACTGTTGATTTTAAATCTGAATCATCTAAGGAGGATTTAAGTATGTCAACAGTTGTTCAGAATTTTGATGTTTGGAAAAAGTTCCTTGGTCAGCGTGTAGAGCAAGCGGAGAAGCTGGGAATCAGCCAAGATACCATTTCAGAGCTTGCTTATGAAATCGGTGATTTTCTGGATGAGAAGGTCGACCCAGCGAACCACTCCAACCGCGCACTGAAAGAACTGTGGGGAGTTGCCGATGAGGACGAGCGTCACACCATCGCCCGGCTAATGGTTAAATTGGCTAAGAGCAACGCATAAGTAGGAACCAACATGAAAAGCTCCCTTTTGGGGGCTTTTCTGTAATGGTTACAGAGCTGTTCTTGTAATTCCATTGTAATTTATATATCATAAACGTGATTGAGGCTTACAACACAATGTAGCCTATCGAATTTCAATAATTGGTTTTGTCGAAAGATGTTATTTTATGATACAATAATGCTTTGATTTGGAGTTGTTGACGGTTTGAATGTGAATGAGGTGCTAACGTGACGGAAGAAACGAAACAGTGGTACATGGAGTACAAGATACATAAAAATCGACCCGGACTGCTGGGAGACATTGCTTCCATGCTTGGTATTCTGGGGGTTAATATACTGACAATCAACGGTGTTGAAGGTGAAAGACGGGGGATGTTGCTTGAAACGGACGATGACGAGAAAATACGCATTCTCGGAGACACGTTAAAAAAAGCGAGCAACATTACAGTCACGGCCTTACGTGCTCCGAGACTGGTTGATATATTGGCAGTAAGACACGGCCGTTACATCGATCGGGATTCAGATGATCGTAAAACATTTCGCTTTACACGCGATGAGCTTGGGTTGCTGGTCGATTTTTTGGGTGAAGTATTAAAGAGGGACGGCAATCAGGTGATCGGTCTTCGCGGGATGCCGCGTGTGGGCAAAACGGAATCCATTATTGCCAGTAGTGTGTGCGCAATGAAGCGTTGGACTTTTGTGTCTTCAACGTTACTACGACAGACGGTGCGCAGTCAGCTCTCTGAAGAAGAAATGAACCCAAACAATGTGTTTATTATTGATGGTATTGTGAGTACAATTCGGTCAAATGAAAGACATTATCACCTGCTTCAGGAAATCATGAGCATGCCAAGTACTAAAGTGATTGAGCATCCTGATGTATTTGTACGTGAATCAGGATACAGCTTTGACGATTTCAATATCATTATTGAACTTCGCAATAATCCGGCTGAGGAAATTATTTATGATACCTTTACAGCCAGTTATACAGAAGATCTTTAAATAAGCGTAATTACACAAGGAGATGATGACATGTCAGAACTGGGTCAGCAATTAAAGGAGGCCCGGCTGCAAAAAGGATTGAGCCTTGACGATGTTCAGGAAATGACGAAGATACGCAAACGTTATCTGGAAGCCATTGAGACGGGCGATTACAAAGTGCTGCCGGGAAGCTTTTATGTCAGAGCTTTTATTAAAACATACGCTGAAACGGTCGGGTTGAACCCCGATGAGATTCTGGAAGGGCATCAAAGTAATGTGCCTGAACCTGAGCCGGAAGCAGTCATGGAGCCTGTTACACAGAAGCGCTCCAGCCGTCCCGCCACAATTGGTAATCTTAAATGGTTGCCTACAGCGTTAATGTGGCTTTTTCTAGTTCTCATTGTTGGGGTTATTTATGCTTATTGGGTGAGCAACAACCATTCAACTCCAAAAACAGCAGAAAACACAACGCCGATTACAACACCAAGTACAACGCCAAGCACGTCTACTCCTGATACCACTACGACACAGCCGAACAATGGTCAAGCGACGGCTCCAAATGGTGCTGGTGGGCAGACTCCTGATGCGGGGCAAACCGGACAAACTCAGCCAGATGGTACGGGGAATACGGATGCTACTACTACTCCAGATACTGGACAGCAGCCGGATACGACTACACCACAACAAGGTGTAACTGTGGCACAGGACGGCAAGCAAGGCAAGACGACGATTTTCAAAGTTTCCAGTGCAACGGGAGCCACAGCCAAGGTTGATATTAAAGCTACGGGTGAAAGCTGGCTTGAAGTGTACAAGGGACAAAATTCCCGTGGAGAAAAGCTGAGCTACGGTATGACTAAAAGTGGAGATGCCATGTCTTTCGATATTGGTCCGGAAGGTTTATATATTAAATCAGGACGGTCTTCTGCCACAGATATTTCCGTAGCAGGTCAACCGATAACAGATAATAAATCGACTACACGTGTACTGATCCAGCAAGGAGAAGCTTCTTCGACCGGAACGAGTGCAGGAGTGACGGGTTCACCTGCAGATTCTACGACAGGTAGCAGTACGGATTCAGCACAAAGTGGTACAGATTCTACAACTACTGATGGTGAATAAACGCCTTGGTGCGAGGAAATACTAATGACTGTAATTCCTGGAAAGGCAGTCATTTCATTTTCCGCAAAGTGAGGTGTATACGTTATGACCGTCAGCTGGATTGTGACTGGGCTCGGTATCATTGTCAGTTTACTGGGCTATTATCTGACACCGAATGCATGGGGCTATGGCATACTGGGCTTTGGTCTTGCTCACATTGTGCTTGGACTCTTGGATATGTTCCGAACTCCAACACGAAGCCATAATTAGATATTTTGACCGTAATTGAAATAAAGGCGTTTTTGTCAGGAAAACTGGCAAGAACGCCTTTTTAGTCAACGGATTATTGGATTTTTGTAAATGACTAGCCTATAATTAGATATTGAACTTTGTTGTGGAAAGGAAAGTGAAACGATGGCTTCAGAAAATTCATTTGATATCGTCTCCAAAATGGATATGCAGGAGTTAACAAATGCGGTTCATCAGACGGAGCGTGAAATTGAAACTCGATTTGATTTCAAGGATAGCAAAAGTAGCCTCAAGCTTGAGAAAGAAGCTCTTACGATTGCATCGGAAGACGAGTACAAGCTGAATGCGGTGATTGATATTTTGCAATCTAAAATGGCCAAACGAGGTCTGTCCCTTAAAAATGTGGAGTATGGCAAATTGGAACCCGCTTCTCTAGGTTCAGTGCGTCAGCGTCTTTCGCTTAAGCAGGGAATTGATCAGGATAATGCCAAGAAAATTAATATTCTTATTCGGGACTCCAAGCTAAAAGTCAAAAGTCAGATTCAAGGTGATCAAATCCGAGTGACCGGAAAAAACAGGGATGATTTACAGGCGATCATTCAATTGCTACGTAAAGCTGATTTGCCATTGGAGCTTCAATTTACAAACATGAAATAAAGCCGTTTTCCCTCAAATATTTTGTAGGAAAAAACGTTGCTTGATGTGCGGCAGGTTATTTTGACATGCGTTTTGCGCCATATTATACTTGTAACGAAAATGCAGACAATTCAGGTGTATAGCGCTCGTCGAAAGCGATTTACATAGGATTGAATTTAATCCGAAAACTGCCATTTGTAATCAAGTACGATAATCAGGGGAGAGTGTGTTGTGAATTTACCCAACAGAATTACAATAACGCGGATTTGCCTTATCCCGGTGATGATGCTGGCTTTGCTGGTGGACTTTGATTTTTATCCGCCGCCGATTGAGATCGGAGCTTTCAAGCTGCCGTATAATCAGCTGATTGCGGCTATCATTTTCCTTGTAGCAGCCAGCACGGATGGTCTTGACGGATATTTGGCACGTAAAAATAATATGGTCACCAATTTGGGCAAGCTGTTGGACCCCCTTGCTGATAAGCTTTTGGTAACCGCTATTTTGGTTTCCTTGGTAGAAATGGGGAAAATTGATTCATGGATTGTCGTTGTGATTGTTAGCCGTGAGTTTGCGGTTACGGGGCTGCGTCAGATTGCCTTACTGGATGGGTCTGTGGTTGCTGCAAGCAATTGGGGCAAATTAAAGACGATCATCCAGATCGTTGCTATTGTAGCGCTGCTCATTAATAATTTCCCGTTTGTTTTTCTTGGTATACCGTTTGATTTAATAGCGATATGGGCAGCAGTGTTGATCACCATTTATTCGGGTATTGATTATTTCGTGAAAAATATCCATTTGCTGAGCTCCTCCAAAGTTTAACAGGATAAATTTTATGGAAACAGCAATAGGGACTAAACTTATTGCTGTTTCTTTATATAATTCCCATAATATTCGCAGTACAGGAGGAAGAATTGATGAAAGCTGAAATAATTGCAGTAGGAACAGAGTTATTACTCGGACAAATAGTGAATACAAATGCTCAATATTTGTCACAAGAGCTGGCTACAATTGGAATCGATGTATATTTTCAGACTGTGGTTGGCGATAACATAGATCGGCTTCAGGAAGCGATAAGAATTGCTCAGAAGCGTGCGGATATTATTTTGTTTTCCGGCGGTCTGGGGCCGACTCAGGATGATTTGACGAAAGAGGCGATAGCGGTTGTATTGGGGCGGAAATTGCACATAGATCGTCTTGCAATGGACAAGCTAGATCAATTTTTCCGTAACCGTGGGGTAGAAATGACCGAGAATAACCGCCGTCAGGCGCTTTCTATTGAAGGTGCTACTCCGCTTGAAAATGAGACAGGGCTAGCTGTGGGCGACGCGATTGCACAGGACGGTAAATTTTATGTAGTTTTGCCTGGACCGCCTAAGGAACTCAAACCCATGTTTGCAAACCATGCGAAACCTTGGTTGCTTCAGCAGGCATTGAGCGGTGAGGAAATGCCAATTTATTCGAAAATGCTAAAATTTGCAGGGATCGGTGAGTCAGCTCTTGAAACCCATTTGTTAGATCTGATCCAATCCCAGACAGATCCTACGATTGCTCCTTATGCCAAGGAAGGGGAAGTCACGATCCGTATATCCACCAAGGCGGCCAGCGAAAGTGAAGCATTAATTAAGTTGACAGCTACGGAAGTAGAAATTCAGCAGCGTCTTTCGGAGTATATGTATGCAAGCGAGGATGTTGCGCTGGAGAAGGTTATCGTAGATCTAATGGCCAAACGCGAACTCACTGTGAGTGCGGCAGAAAGCTGTACAGGTGGAATGCTGATGGAACAGATTACTTCTATACCTGGCAGTGCTGCTATGTTTCAAGGTGGCATCGTGTGCTATTCCAATGAAATGAAGATGAAGTTACTCAACGTGCCTTATGATTATTTGGAAGGGGACCATGCGCCAGGCGCAGTGAGTAAGGAAGTAGCCCTTGTGCTTGCAGAGCAGGCGAGAATGATCATGGATAGCGATTTTGGACTTTCAGTTACTGGTGTGGCTGGGCCTGGGTATTCCGAACGGAAGCCAGTCGGTCTAGTGTATATTGGCATTGCTGAACGCGACAAGGAAACGGAAGTACATGAACTGAGACTGAGTGGCAACCGTGAAACAATCCGACTGCGATCAGTTAAAGCAATCCTGTACAGATTGTGGCGCAGGCTGGTAGAGAACGAGAAACTCTCTTAAACATCTATGTACAGTGTGACTCGTAGAGTTGTTTTAGATAGATATTCATGGTATAATCATCTTATCGGAAGAACCGTTGCAAAGCCTTTTGCCAGCGGTTCTTTTTTTGTTTTAAGAGACAGGTGTAATTATAGAAGAGAGTTGTGCGAATAAAAAAAACGAATGTATGTTCGAAAAAATGCTTGGCAAGCGTGTCAAAACAAGGTATTATTAAAGTACAAACAATGAAGGATGTGAGTTTATTGTCAGATCGTCGTGCTGCGCTGGATATGGCGCTCCGTCAAATAGAAAAGCAATTTGGTAAAGGTTCCATTATGAAGTTGGGTGAGTCTACCCATATGCAAGTGGAAACGATCCCCAGTGGTTCGATTGCTTTGGATATTGCGTTAGGAACGGGCGGCTTTCCAAGAGGCCGGGTTATTGAAATATACGGACCGGAATCATCCGGTAAAACGACAGTAGCTCTTCACGCTATCGCAGAGGTGCAAAAAACAGGCGGACAAGCCGCCTTTATCGACGCCGAGCATGCGCTTGATCCGTCGTATGCAAGCAAGCTGGGTGTCAATATTGATGAGTTGTTACTATCGCAACCAGATACAGGAGAGCAGGCGCTTGAGATTGCCGAAGCCCTTGTACGTAGTGGAGCAGTAGACATTGTAGTTGTTGACTCCGTAGCGGCACTTGTGCCCAAGGCAGAGATTGAAGGCGAAATGGGAGATTCCCACGTTGGTCTTCAAGCACGTTTGATGTCTCAGGCATTGCGTAAGCTTTCTGGAGCCATTAATAAGTCGAAAACCATTGCTATTTTTATTAACCAGCTACGTGAAAAAGTAGGTGTTATGTTCGGTAACCCTGAAACAACACCAGGTGGACGTGCCTTGAAGTTTTACTCTACGGTACGTTTGGATGTTCGTCGTATTGAAAGTTTGAAAATGGGTAACGACATTGTGGGTAACCGCACACGTATTAAAGTCGTGAAGAACAAAGTTGCCCCTCCTTTCCGTCAGGCTGAGGTGGATATTATGTACGGTGAGGGTATCTCTAAAGAAGGTAGCTTGATCGATATCGGTACGGAGCATGACATTGTCGACAAGAGCGGAGCCTGGTATTCCTACGAAGGTGAGCGCCTTGGTCAGGGACGTGAGAATGCTAAACAATTTTTGAAGGAAAATCCGAATATTGCTAGTACGATCGAACAAAAAATTCGGGTGGCCAGCAATCTGATTACGACGGTTGCTCCGCCTACAGAAGAAGAGTTGGCACAGCAAGCGAAGGAAGAACAGGAATTGTTGGAGCTTGAATAAAGCTCGGTGAATCCTGGTTTGTGAACTGGGGCCAGGGTTATGGCACCGTCCGTTTGAATAGCATGATTCTGATGCCCTGCACAGTTGTGCAGGGCATTTTTGCATCAACTAGAGTCTGCTTTGTCAGTGGAATCTAACTTTTGCGTAGCAGGTGTTCAAAGGCTGCTTTCGTGAATTTCAAAGTGAGGGAAATATATTGCAGTTGGACGATGAAGATGAATACACTTCGGAAGCAAATAAGCAACAAGGGATTTCTCTTTTTCCGGATCATGAGGAATTGATGATTACTAGGGTAGAGCAGGGACAGGGACGCAAACGTGGAAGGTATATCATACATTTTGGTCCTTATTCACTGTCTGTATTAGAAGATGTAATGATCAAGTACAATATGTTCAAAGGAACGTCATTTGATAAAAAAGAACTGGAAGATATCGTTCTGGCAGATGAAAAGCAACAGGCTTATGTACTTGCGCTTCGCTATTTGGGGCGAAAGCCTCGCACACGTCAGGAAATTGCCCAGCGTTTGTTACAAAAAGAACTGGATCAGTCTGTTATTGACGAAGTAATGGTTCGACTGCAAAGGGAACAACTCGTAGATGATGATTTATACGCCCGTCAATGGGCAAGGCAGCGCATAACAAGCCAACGTAAGGGGAAGATGTGGGTTAGGCAAGAACTTCGTCAGAAGGGCATCTCTAAAGCCTCTATTGGCGAAGCGTTAGGTGAGATCACCGATAATGAGGAGTGGGAGAGCGCTTTGACGGTCGGACGTAAGAAATGGAATCAGGTACGTGGTGATATAATGGAGAAAAAAAGGAAAACATACCCTTTTCTCATGAGACGCGGATATTCGGGGGATATGACACGCCGGGTAGTGAATCATCTCACTGCGACCGAGCATGACGCTGCTTCAGATGACGAGGAGTTGTTGCAGTGGGAGGAATAGTTGCCAAACGCCTGCTGAACCTTTGGCTAGTATGAACGGATAGGATGAGCTAGTTATTACATGGAAAGCTACATGGTAGTCTACTAATGTTTGCATTCCCTTGACAATGCCATTTGTCAAATAATAAAATATATATGAAACGATACTTGTGGAACGCCCTTTTTCCTTCCAAAAAAGCGGAATCCACGGTGAGTTCTCATCGCCAAATAACAAGTGATGCCGCTATGCCAGGCGGAATTGTACATGTGAAAGCATGTGCATATGAAATGAAACGACCTTGTGTCGTTGTCTTAGTTTGACGATCAAAGTAAATGTGACAATTGCAAAAAGTCCCAAGGAATGCCTTGGAGGAACCAACGGGGAGGTGAACAGTATGATGACTGCGATCTGGTTCGTTCTCGTTGCTGTAGCCGCGTTATTCTTTGGGTTCGGGATTGGTTATTTTATTCGCAAATCTATTGCAGAAGCTAAGATCTCCAGTGCGGAAGAAGCTGCCGCGCAAATCGTGGAGAACGCGAAAAAAGAGGCAGAAGCGCTGAAGAAGGAAACGGTATTGGAAGCGAAAGATGAAATCCACCGCATCCGTGCCGAAGCTGAAAAAGAAACTCGTGAACGTCGCAATGAAATTCAACGACAGGAACGAAGATTGCTGCAAAAAGAAGAATCGCTGGATAAAAAATTGGAATCGCTGGAACGCAAAGAAGAACAAGTGGCCAACAAAGAGAAACGAATCGATGAAACCCAGCAGCAAATTGATTTGATTTACAAGAGTCAGGTAACTGAGTTGGAACGTATTTCCAATCTGACGATGGAGGATGCAAGAAGTATTATTCTGACCAACGTAGAACAGGAAGTTCGTCATGAAACAGCTCAGATGATTAAAGAAATTGAACAGCAGGCCAAAGAAGAAGCGGACAAAAAGTCTCGTGAAATCATCACACTGGCCATCCAACGCTGTGCGGCAGATCATGTAGCAGAAACGACGGTTTCTGTTGTCACATTGCCGAACGAAGAAATGAAAGGCCGGATCATCGGGCGCGAAGGCCGTAATATCCGTGCACTTGAAACCCTTACAGGAATTGACCTCATTATTGATGATACGCCGGAAGCTGTTATTTTGTCTGGATTTGATCCGATTCGTAGAGAGATTGCGCGTACTGCGCTTGAAAAGCTCGTAGCGGACGGACGGATACATCCGGCTCGTATTGAAGAGATGGTGGAAAAATCCCGTAAAGAGGTGGACGAACGAATCCGTGAGTATGGTGAACAGGCCACCTTTGAGGTGGGCGTGCATAGCTTGCATCCAGATTTGATCAAGATCTTGGGACGTCTCAAGTTCCGTACAAGTTACGGACAGAACGTATTGAAGCACTCGATGGAAGTTGCATACTTGACAGGTCTGATGGCCGGGGAACTGGGCGAAGACGTTGTACTGGCAAGACGGGCAGGATTGCTGCATGACATCGGGAAGGCGCTGGATCATGAAGTGGAAGGATCGCACGTTGAAATTGGCGTGGAGCTGGCGAAGAAGTACAAGGAACACCCGGTCGTCATCAACAGCATTGCTTCACATCACGGCGACTGCGAAGCGACTTCAGTGATCGCCATGCTGGTTGGGGCGGCAGATGCCCTGTCAGCAGCAAGACCGGGAGCGCGGCGTGAAACGCTAGAGACGTACATCCGTCGTCTTGAGAAGCTGGAACGCATCTCCGAATCTTTTGAAGGCGTTGAAAAATCATACGCGATTCAAGCCGGACGCGAAGTTCGTGTCATGGTACAGCCAGAGAAAATTGATGATGCGGAAGCATTCCGACTGGCCCGCGATATTACGAAAACGATTGAGAATGAACTGGACTATCCGGGACATATCAAGGTTACCGTCATACGCGAGACCCGTGCGGTAGAATACGCAAAATAAAAGCATTTCAATGAAAAGTGGCCGCTGCTTGTAGGGCCACTTTTCATTATGTAAGGCAGACTAGGGAGGGCTTTCTATCAACGTATTATTTATTGGAGACATCGTCGGCAGTGTAGGCAGAAAGGCACTGAGGGAGAATCTCCCTTCGCTAAAATCAAAATACAACCCGCATGTTATTATTGTGAACGGAGAAAATGCGGCTTCGGGAAGAGGAATTACCCCAGCCATCGCCAGAGAGTTTTTTGATTGGGGCGTTCATGGGATTACGATGGGAAATCATACTTGGGACAATAAGGAAATATTTGATTTTATAGATGATGAGCCGCGGATCATCCGCCCGGCTAACTTTCCACCAGGAACACCAGGCCGGGGTTATACCGTTGTAAAAGGTGGAGGTAAGGAACTGGCTATTGTTAATCTGCAAGGTAGAACCTTTTTGCCAGCTATTGACTGTCCATTCCGTGCAGCAGATGAAATTGTCGATGAACTACGGAAAAAACATAAGCATATCCTAGTTGATTTTCACGCCGAAGCAACCTCGGAAAAAATCGCTATGGGTTGGCATTTGGATGGACGTGCTTCAATCGTGGTAGGTACGCACACACATGTACAGAGTAATGACGATACGATTTTGCCACAAGGAACTGCGTATCAGACAGATGCGGGAATGGTAGGTCCTTATGAGGGAGTGCTTGGGATGCAGAAAGAGGCTGTGTTACAGAAATTCCAGACCCAGCTTCCGGTACGTTTTCAAGTGGACATGGGCAAATGGCACTTTCATGCCATCAGCGTAGAACTGAATGATAATGATGGAAAAGCCCGCAAAATTCAGAAAATTAGACTTAAAGAAGATGAATGGCGGATGGATTAACTTTTTTGTGAGCTACTTAAGGAAAGAATAAGGAAAACTGTCACCAAAAAGCAGGAATTATTTGCTGACCCTCGAATAACATCTATAGTGGAATCAAACCATCATCATTCCCAGGGGAGGTACTTACTATGGATGTATTAAAAGTATCAGCAAAATCCAATCCCAATTCAGTTGCAGGCGCACTCGCTGGAGTACTGCGTGAACGCGGAAATGCAGAATTACAGGCGATTGGAGCGGGTGCACTAAACCAAGCCATTAAAGCGGTAGCCATTGCCCGGGGATTTGTCGCACCAAGCGGAGTGGATTTGATTTGTATTCCTGCTTTTACAGACATTGTTATTGATGGAGAAGATCGGACTGCGATCAAATTGATTGTAGAGCCAAGATAATAAATGTAAGTTGCCTGAGCCTGTTTACGATTTGTAAACGGGCTTTTTTGCTTTGTGAGTCTGTTACTATGATTTTTAAAATAAATTTGTGATGCTTCAATCTCTAAATGGAGGTAAGATGCATGAATGATAAGCTAAAAGTCAATTGGCCTGTTGTTGACTTTCATTGTGATGTGTTATGTAAAATGCAGCTCGATACGCAGATCGATTTCAGTCATCCATCGCTTGATGTCACAAAAGAACGTTTGCTAGAAGGTAACGTGCGGTTGCAAACGTTTGCTATATATATTTCACAGGTATTGGGCATGCCAAGATTTGAGCATGTGGTTCGTCAAATTGAGCTGTTCAGGCAGCATGTTACCTCTATCTCAGGTGGGTTGAGACCATTGCTGTGGAAGGAAGACTTGGCAATGTGGGGGCATCAGATGGAGCAAGTAAAACAGGTAGGAGAAGAGAAGCGCACGGAAAAGTTAACGTATGTGGATGGTAAGGGGACGGATCATACATGGGTACCTTGGGCTTTGCTCTCACTGGAGGGGGTAGATGCGCTGGAAGGGAACCCTTTTTATGCAGAATTGTGCTATGCCATGGGAATACGATTGATTGGGCTGACATGGAATTATGCGAACTGGGCGGCTGACGGCATTATGGAACATAGAGGAGGCGGGCTGACTAGCAAGGGGCGTGATTTGGTCAATCGCTGTAATGACCTGGGACTGCTGCTAGATGTGTCGCATTTGTCCGTACAGGGCTTCTGGGAGGTGCTGGAGGAGGCTGCTCTACCACCCATCGCCTCGCATTCGAATGCCTTTGCGAGATGTGCTCATCCTCGTAATCTACGGGATGAACAGATTCGTGCACTGATCGCTCGTAACGGACGGATTGGTTTGACCTTCGTCACGATGTTTCTCAAAGAGCAGGGTACGGTAACCGCTGAGGATCTGCTACCGCACATTGAGCATATTTGTTCATTAGGCGGCGAAAGGCATTTGATGTTTGGCTCTGATTTTGACGGTATCGAGCACCATGTGCAAGGGCTGGAGCACTCGGGTAAATTTCCGGTTTTTGCAGAACTGCTGCTGAAGCATTACCCTGAGGAGCTAGTCAAGGGGTGGCTGGGAGGACATGCACTGGAATACCTGCAAACGAATTTGCCTTCCAAAGTGTCTTCTTAAATAGCTATATACTAAGAGTTATTATTGGCTGCGAATACCTTGACAAAGTGAGAACGATTACGAAATAATTGGAGCATCTTAGAATTTCATGGTGCTAAAATAAGCATAAATAAGGCAGACGTTGGAGCAAGACTGAGGGGACACCATGCTGCACCGCCATATCAGAGGGGGCTCCATTACACAATGTTAATAAAGAAGGTTACCTGGCTTGAGCTCTTTTATGACTTATTGTTCGTAGCTGCTGTCTCTAAGGCCACTCATGTATTACTACATGTTGAGCATGGTAGTATTTCGTGGGAACATATGGAAAAGTTTATTATGATTTTTATCCCAATATGGTGGGCTTGGGTGGGGCAAACGGTCTACAACAATCGTTTTGGGCAAGACAGTATAACGCATCGAATTTTTATGATCCTGCAATTGTTTTTCGTGTTGATCATGACCGCCAGCCTTAATATAGATTTTGATGCGTATTATGTATCTTTTTTTGTTGGCTATATTGGGTTAAGAGGTTTGACTGTCGTTCAATATTTACTTTCGGCACCCAAAGAAACGGCTCATAAACAGGAAACAGCTCGTTTTTTTGGTACCTATTTTTGGATTGGAATAGTCATCTCTAGTTTCTCCCTCTTCTTTGATTCTTGGGTTCGATATTTGATTTTATATACCGGTATAGCTATTGATATCCTCGTTCCTTTGATTGGCCGTAAAAAGTTGGTGATCACACCAATCCATACGGAGCATCTTTTAGAACGCTTTGCACAGTTCACGTTAATTCTGCTTGGCGAATCTGTGATAAGTATGCTTTCTGTTTTACAATCCGATCATTTTACGGTTTCTTCTGTTGTATTTGCTGCTTTGGCTTTTGTATTAGTCATCGCAATCTGGTGGCAATATTTTGAGAATATGGAGAAGCGCGTAGATAAATCAAAACAATCAGCAGGCCAGACTATTATTTATGGTCATTTGTTTATTTATCTTTCCCTTAGCATGCTAGCTGCTTCGATTCAGCTCTTGTTTTTGGGACAAGTAGACTATATCTTTGTGCTTTGCTTTACCTTTGCTTCTGTTTTTATTTACTTTTTGTCGGCTTTGCTGGTATTTCATCAGTACAGATTAAGTCATCTTAAACCTCGTCTCAGAGTCATTTTTTTCTTGACTGGAATACTCTGTGTCCTGTTTATCCTTAATATATTTATTGTCGTTCCCCCTCATCTCATCGTAGCTGAAATCATGCTTTTCTTTCTCCTGTTCGCTAAAACGACGGTTTGATCCGACTTTATATGGAGGATATTTAACGCTGATTGGGGCGAAAAAGGGAACTTTATGCGCTCTCCTTTTCTTTCTTGGCAAAATAGGAGTATAATAGCATGGATGTGTAAAGTATTGTATAGAGAAAAAGGAGTGACCACACGATGAGTAAAATCGTACCTGTCGGCGTTTCCGCCCGTCATATTCACCTGACTCAAGAGCATATTGAAATTTTGTTCGGAGCAGGCTATCAATTAACTGAATTTAAACCATTGTCCCAACCAGGACAATTTGCCGCAAATGAAACGGTAGCTGTAATTGGTTCTAAGGGCCAATTTGATAAGGTTCGCATTTTGGGACCTGCTCGTCCCGCTTCCCAATTGGAAATCTCTCGCACTGATTCCTTTGCTATTGGTGTAAAAGCACCTGTACGCGAATCTGGTAGCATTGATGGTACACCAGGAATCACGGTAAAAGGACCAGCTGGTGAAGTGGAACTGCAAGAAGGCGTGATTGTAGCAGCCCGCCATATTCATTTCCATACATCTGATGCAGCTAAATGGGACATTAAGGACAAGCAGTTGCTGAAAGTACGTGTCGGCGGCGAACGTGGCCTTGTATTTGAAAATGTTCTTGCACGTGTGTCCGATTCTTTTGCTTTGGATATGCACATTGATACAGATGAAGCGAACGGAGCCGGTGTGAAAAACGGTGACAACGCTGAAATCGTAGACTAATATACACGTATTTAAATGCCGGAAGGCTTAAAGAGTCCGATTCTTGCAAAAGAATCGGGCTTTTTACATACTATATAATTTATAAATACTTCACTTATGTACAAAAAGAACATGAGTTCAAATTACACTCCATGGTATCTGCGGTTGATCTATGGCGATGGCCTATAAATCATGCTATAATTTAGTGTAATGCCTTTTTTAAAGGTTTTTTAGAACTTAAGATAAATTTACCCATGCCTAAAAATACAGTAAAATTACAAATTAGCTCGTGAAATAGATGGTGTAAGGAGTGACTAAGGAATGGAAAAGAAAACAAAAGATTACTCCAAATATTTTGATTTCTCGGATGCGAAGATTATTTCTGAAGATGAGCATAGCAAAAAGATCCGTATTCGCGGACGTGAAATCAACATTATGGCGGAGCCGAACCATAGAAAAGAAAAGCAGCGCGGTAAAGAGGACGTACAGGTATTGTATGATAACACAGTTCCGGATGAGCTCAAGCATATCGGTGAGGGAAAGCATTATATCGTATACACATTTGGTTGCCAAATGAACGAGCATGATTCCGAAACCATAAAAGGCTTGCTGGAGCAAATGGGCTACCAGGCAACCGAGGATCGGAAGGAAGCAGACATCATTTTACTGAACACTTGTGCTATCCGTGAAAATGCGGAGGATAAAGTGTTTGGCGAGTTGGGTCACCTCAAGCATCTCAAAACAGAAAAGCCAGGTTTACTGCTTGGCGTGTGTGGCTGCATGTCACAGGAAGAGAATGTCGTTAACCGAATTATGCAAAAACACGGTTTTGTTGATATGATTTTTGGTACCCATAATATTCATCGTCTGCCTCAGCTCGTCAAGGAAGCACTCTTTAGCAAAGAAATGGTGGTCGAAGTGTGGTCTAAGGAAGGCGACATTATCGAAAACTTGCCAAAGAAGCGTGAGGGTATGCGGGCTTGGGTGAACATTATGTACGGTTGTGATAAATTTTGCACCTATTGCATTGTTCCCTTTACACGTGGTAAGGAAAGAAGCCGCCGTCCAGAGGATGTAATCGCTGAGGTACGGGATTTGGCACGTCAAGGCTTTAAAGAAATTACCTTACTGGGGCAGAATGTTAACGCTTATGGCAAGGATTTGAAAGATTTGAATTACAGATTCGGGGATCTGATGGATGATATGCGCAAAATCAATATCCCGCGTGTACGTTTTACGACATCACATCCACGTGATTTTGATGACCATTTGGTTGAAGTGCTTGGTAAGGGTGGCAATTTGGTGGAGCATATTCATCTGCCTGTTCAATCCGGTAATACGGATATATTGAAGAAAATGAACCGAAAATATACCCGTGAGCGTGTTCTGGAACTGGCCGCGAAGATTAAAGCAGCTGTTCCGCATGTTTCTCTGACAACAGATATCATCGTAGGTTTCCCGGGCGAAACAGACGAGCAGTTTGAAGATACTCTATCTCTGGTGCGCGAGGTCGGATATGACTTTGCCTACACATTTATTTATTCACCACGTGAAGGTACGCCAGCTGCTTCGATGGAAGATAATGTGCCTATGTCGGTCAAAAAAGAGCGTCTCCGGCGTCTGAACATTGCTGTGAACCAAAACAGCCTTCGCTTTAATAGTCGTTTGCGTGGCGAAGTGGTTGAAGTGCTGGTGGAAGGCGAGAGCAAAAATGACAGCAAAGTGCTTGCCGGTCGGACCCGTTCCAATAAGCTTGTACATTTTGAGGGTTCTAAGGACCTGATTGGTTCCTTTGTTCAAGTGAAAATTACGGAACCTATGACCTTTTATATCAAAGGTGATCTGGTTGAAACGGCTGTAGCGGTTAACGGATAAAAGAATTTCTAACGGGTTGCATGCGGTCTGAGTAAAGGGCTGTGTGCAAGGCCGTCTAAATGAGAAAAGGAGCGATGGGCAATGACAGAGGAGCGGTTGCAACAAACAGAACTTCAATCGGCGGCGCGCCAGCATGATCATTTGGTCAATCGCGAAATGATATTGGCAAAAGCCAAAGAATTGGCAGGTATTTTGGGTAGCAGTGAGGAAGTGCAGGTATTCCGGAAAGCAGAAGAAAAGATTCAGGATCATGGGCGCATCCAGCAACTGATTGCAACGATGAAAAAGAAGCAAAAGGAAATTGTAGCATTTGAATCCTTGAAGAATCAAAAAATGATTGCCAAAATAGAGGCCGAGCTACAGGAGCTACAGGAAGAGCTTGACGGTATTCCAATTGTCACGGAGTTTCAGCAGAGTCAGGTGGAAATTAATGAGCTACTGCAAATGGTAATCATGGCGATCCGTGATACCGTTGCTGAGAAGGTGAACGTAGAAGAGGGGAAAAGCACTTCCTCGTCGAATTGCAGTGATTAGAGTGAAATCTATGGTGTGGAGGCGTAGCTTCCACGCCTTTTTTTCGAAAGCAATTTACTATCGTATGTGTTTATAAGACATCAAGAGAAATGGGACAACATCGAAGGGATGGAAGCAAGGAATGGATAAGTTGGGTAAGATGCTAGAGGGAGAAAATAATACTTTTTGGGAGTATTTAGGGTGTGAGCTGATTGCAGCTGATGCAAACGAGGTACAGATCGCTTTGGAGGCCAAACAAGAGCATACCAATGTGATGGGTATTGTCCATGGGGGTGTACTTACTTCATTGATGGATCAGGCGATGGGGATGGTTAGTATGGCTTCACGAAATATGGATCCATGTGTAACGACGAACCTGAATGTTCATTTCTTGTCAGCCATGAAGCAAGGACGACTGGAGGTTAGGGCGCGAATTCTTCATCAAGGAGGTCGCACTATAACCACTGAGGCGGAAGTAAGAGATAGTGAAGGCACACTCGGTTCTACATCTACAGCAACCTTCCGAGTATTACGTACACAAGCAAGTGATTCAGGCAAGGCCTGACACTTGACAAAAATTTTTATTATGTCATAATGAATTTATCAAAACGATATAATATGGTGATGCCAATGGATAGCAAGCGTATAAACGAAGAGGCGCAAAAGGCGTCGTACAACATTAAGAAATACCGTACCCCGGATGGAGCTCCAGCGGATATCGTTATGTTTACCTTAACGAAGCGGGAGCGCAAGACGGTAACAAAGACATTGCCTATTCGAGAGCTGAAAGTGATGCTCATCAAGCGCCGCAGTTGGCCGTTTGCAGGACGCTGGGCTTTGCCTGGAGGGTTTTGTCAGGAAGATGAATCTATGTATGGTGCTGCCAAGCGGGAGCTGTTAGAGGAGACGGGTGTGGACGGCGGGCATCTGGAGTATTTGGGTGTATATAGTGGACCGGGACGTGATCCGCGCGGGTGGATCATATCACATGCATTTTTTGCGCTGGTAGAAGAATGGATGTTGGAACAGCGTCAGGCGGCCGATGATGCTTCCGAGGTCGGGTTATTCACGATCCGCGAAGCGTTGGAGGAATTGGAGCTGGCATTCGATCACCGGGATATCATAGTAGATGCTTATCGCAAAATTCAGTTGCAGATGCTTCAGACGACGATCGCCAAGCAGTTTTTACCGCTACATTTTACACTGGGTGAATTATATCAGGTGATTCAGAGTGTCGTACCGGATTTCGAAGAGCCAAACTTTATTCGCAAAATAACATCGACTCGTAGCAGGCAGGGAATACTGGAAGAGGTGCGTGATGAGAACGGCAAACCACTCAGTTCCAACCAGTATTCACAAAGACCGGCACAGTTGTACCGTTTTAGTGACAGAGTACCGCGTTTATCTATCTACACGTAACGTCTAATGTAATAGGTTACGCATAGAACGTACAATTTCACTTTGAGGCTAAGGAGCTGACCGTACAATGCAGGCACTAATTGTTATTGATTACACGAAAGATTTTGTGGACGGTAGTTTGCCTGTAGGACAACCTGCGATTGAGTTGGATGAACGGATCGCAGCAATTACGCAGGCATATGTGGATCAAGGGGACTTTGTTGTCATGGCTGTGGATTTGCATGAGGAGAACGACCTTTATCACCCGGAGAGCAAGCTGTTTCCTCCACATAATATACGTGGAACCAACGGACGACATTTGTATGGCAAGCTTCGTAGTCTTTATGAGCAACAAAGTGATCTTATCTACTGGTTGGATAAAACACGGTACAGTGCTTTTGCGGGCACAGATCTGGAGCTCAGGCTGCGTGAACGTGGTATTCTGGAAGTTCATCTGATTGGTGTGTGTACAGATATATGTGTACTGCATACGGCTGTAGATGCTTATAACAAAGGTTTTGCTATTACTGTATACAAGGACGCTGTGGCGAGCTTTAATCAAGCTGGACATGATTGGGCTTTGGGTCATTTTGAAGGAAGTCTTGGAGCCGCGGTACGGTCGGCTGAGGATACGGTTTTACGCCAGAAGAAGTAAAATAACTTAACGATTGTGCACCAATGTCCGATAACAAAATGGAGCCGGATATTGCTGAATCTGGGCAGATGAGGCGGTACGCTGCCACCACAAACCTGGAGACAGTCAGAGAGGATGATTACGATGCAGTCAACGAGCCTCGCATTACATACAGATAAATATCAGATTAATATGATGTACGCCCATTGGGTGAACGGAAGTCATCAGCGTAAAGCTGTGTTCGAGGCGTATTTCCGTAAACTCCCTTTTGGTAATGGATACGCCGTGTTCGCTGGTCTGGAACGCATTGTGAATTATATTGCAAATTTGCGGTTTACAGAAGAGGACATTCGCTACCTGTCTGAACAGGAGGAGAAATACGATCCCATGTTCATGGAGGCGCTTCGCCAGTTTAAGTTTGGTGGAACGGTCCATTCGATGAAAGAAGGAGCACTTGTTTTTCCAAACGAGCCTTTGGTACGTGTTGAAGGAACGATTATGGAAACGCAGCTTGTCGAGACGGCATTGCTTAATTTTATGAACTATCAGACGCTCATTGCGACAAAGGCGTCGCGCATCAAGCAGGTGGCAAGTGACGATACACTGCTCGAATTTGGGACACGGCGTGCGCAGGAAGCTGATGCGGCTATTTGGGGAGCACGGGCAGCTTATGTGGCAGGTTTTGACGCGACTTCTAATATGCTGGCAGGCGAGCACTTTGGAATCCCGACGAAGGGGACACATGCCCATTCATGGGTGCAGACTTTTATGACGGAGCAGGAGGCGTTTGACGTGTATGCGAAGGTTTTACCGGACCAGGTTACACTGTTGGTAGACACCTTTGACACGCTGGAAAGCGGTGTTCCTCATGCGATTCGGACAGCAAAAATGCTGGAGAGTCAGGGCAAGCGTATGAATGCAATCCGTCTGGATAGCGGTGACTTGGCTTATCTATCCATTCAGGCGCGGGAAATGCTCGATGCTGAAGGCTTAGATTACGTACAAATTGTAGCTTCCAATGATTTGGATGAAAATACGATTTTTAACCTGAAAGCCCAAGGGGCACGTATTGATGTATGGGGTGTAGGAACACAGCTTATTACGGCTTCAGATCAACCTTCGCTTGGCGGGGTGTACAAGCTGGTTGAGCGTGAAGTGGATGGCGAAATGTTGCCGACGATTAAGATCTCGGGTAACCCAGAAAAAGTATCCACACCAGGCAAGAAGGATGTATATCGCATTGTGGATAAGAAGAAAGGGAGAGCTGTAGCCGATTATATTTCTTTCCCGGATGAAGAGCGTCCGCGTAATGGTAAGCGCCTGAAGCTGTTTAACCCTTTACATCCGTATATGAAGAAGTATGTAGAAAATTATGAAGCCGTGCCAATGCTTGAGCCTATTTTTATAAATGGACAGAAGGTATATGAGCTTCCTGAGCTGGATGAAATTCGTGCCTACCATACTTCACAGTTGAAATTGTTTTGGCCAGAATATTTGCGGAAGCTGAACCCTGAAATTTATCGTGTAAATCTTAGCGAGAAGGTATGGGAGCTGAAGCAAAAGCTGATCGACAGCTATATGCAGCCCGAAGTTGAAGAAAAAGAATAGTTGGAAGAGGCACCTCATGAATGTATGGGGTGCCTTTTTGTGTCGCGGCATGTAGGAAATAGGAGCTTATTTATAAATTTCTCTCATCACATGTCGTAGCTCAGGGACAATAATGCGTTCCATTGCCAAACGAACGGCTCCGCGTGAGCCAGGCATAGAAAATACAGCTGTCCGACCCACAGTACCAGCTACAGCCCGGCTTAATATAGATGCTGAACCAATGTCCTCAGCAAAGCTTAAATAACGGAAGATTTCCCCAAAGCCAGGTAGTTCCTTATCCAGTAGAGAGGAGACGGCTTCATATGTAGTATCACGTGGAGAAATACCGGTACCGCCTGTCAAAAGTACAGCCTCGATGTCATTCTGTGCCGCTGCTTCGGATACTAACTGCTGAATACCTTCGTAGTCATCCTTGACGATGACATATCGAACAACCTTATATCCATTGGTTTCTAGTAGATCCATGAGCAGTTGTCCCCCGGTATCTGTTTCCACGGTACGTGTGTCCGAGACAGTCACGACCATGCAATTAACCTGTTGCGGGGATTCCTGTCGATGCTCCTCTACGGAAGACATATTCATTAAAATGTTCACTCCTTGATCGATGGTTAGACATACACTTTTTACAATAGAGCAATGACTGAGTGTATGCAAGTCAGAAACAGGGGCTAAAAATCCATGTGATTAATATCCTTGCACTTACATACTGGAATATAGTACACTTCCTTACATAAGTCGGGATTGTTTTGGTTTTATTTTATTGTAAGCGCGCACATCAAATGATTAAACTCAAGGATCAGCGGGTAATAGTACAGCAGGGTCAACAACTGGGAGGTAATGTAATATGAATCATTCATACCAACAATGCGTGGATGCTTGCCTGGAATGTATGAACGCTTGCAATGTATGTTACGTAGCGAGTTTGAAGGAATATGATTTAGCTATGCTGCGTGAATGTATTCGAGTGAGTAGGGAATGTGCAGAAATATGCGGATTTGCTGCTCAAATGCTGCAGCGCGGAACGGATTTTGCCGAGCAAATCTGTGAGCTGTGCGCCAAGGCCTGTGAGGTATGTGCTGCTGAATGCAGCAAGCATTCCCATGATCATTGCAAACATTGTGCAGAAGCCTGCCGTCGTTGCGTTCAGGCATGCCGCCAATTGGTGGCAGTGTAATTACATATATGGAACTAGTGCCTGAAGAGGAAATAAAAGGTTGCTTTCTACTGAATAGGTTTGTATAATAATTGGAATTAACGTCATGGAACGGGAGAGTAGCAGCGGAGCCGTATCATTACAGCGAGCCGGAAGAGGTGGAAGCCGGTATGAGGTCCGATGTGAAGCGCACCCGGGAGACGGTTGATCCAACGAGCAGAATTTCTAGTAGATCAGCCCGGCAGACACCGTTATTAGTCATTGGAGTGAAATCGCGATTTGTGTAAGTTAGCTTTAGCTGCACAACCGATTTACGAAGAGTGGTACCGCGGGGATATTGAAGTTCTCGTCTCTTGAATTATTTCAAGAGGCGGGAGCTTTTTTTGTTAGATCTTATAAAAAGAAGGAGAGAGAAACATGTTGTTGTTGATTGCTACTCAAGCGATATTGGCCCATACGGGCTTGGAGGAAAAAGAAATTTTATCTTTATTTGAGGTGCCACCGCAGCCTGAATGGGGAGATGTGGCGTTTCCCTGTTTTGTGCTGGCTAAAAAGTTTCGAAAGTCTCCACAGCACATTGCACTGGAATTGGCGGAGCTAGTAAGTCATGAAGAAGGTTTGACGGCTTCAGTATCGGGTGCCTATGTAAATATAACATTGGATCGGTCAGTTCATATTCCGCTTATGCTTGCTGAATTGAGCAAGGCTGATTTCCTCAGACCTAATATCGGGCACGGACAGCGGGTAGTTATTGATATGTCCTCGCCCAATATTGCCAAACCGTTTGGTATCGGTCATCTTCGCTCTACTGTTATCGGTGCTGCCTTGTATCGTATTCTTGGTGAAACTGGATATGTTCCAATAAGTGTGAATCATCTTGGAGATTGGGGAACACAGTTTGGCAAGCAAATTGCGGCCTATAAAAGATGGGGAAATGAGGAGCAGCTACAACATGATCCGATTGGTGAATCGCTGAAGCTGTATGTGCGTTTTCATCAGGAGGCCGAGCATGATCCAACTTTGGAAGATGAAGGCCGCGAGTGGTTCCGACGTTTGGAGCAGGGAGACGCAGAGGCTCAACAACTATGGGAGTTTTTTGTTGAAGTCAGTCTGGGTGAATTTGATCGTATGTACCAGCGCCTGAACATTACATTTGACCATGTGCTGGGAGAAAGTTTTTACAATGATAAGATGCAGGCAGTTATTGATCAATTAAGAGCAAAGGGATTGCTGGAGGAAAGTGATGGCGCGCTCGTAGTTCGTCTGGAAGACGAGGAACTGCCGCCATGTCTTATTCTAAAAAAGGATGGGACTACCATTTATCCGACACGTGATCTGGCAACAGCGATTTATCGTCATGAAGTGATGAAGGCTGATCGGCTTCTGTACGTCGTTGGTGGGGAACAGAAGCTGCATTTCCAGCAGGTGTTTGCGGTGCTGAAACATGCAGGAGAGGCATGGGCGGAGCAGTGTGAGCATGTGCCGTTTGGATTAATGCGGTTTGCGGGTAAGAAAATGTCTACAAGACGTGGAAAAGTTGTCAAACTGGAAGAGGTGCTGGATGAAGCTATAGCCCGTGCTCAAGCCATCATTACTCAGAAGAATCCCGATTTGCAGGAACAACAGGCAGTAGCAGAGGACGTTGGTATTGGGGCGATTATTTTTGGTGACTTAAAAAACAACCGGCTGAATGAAGTGGATTTTTCGTTGGAGGAGGCGCTGACCTTTGAAGGTGAGACCGGGCCTTATGTGCAGTATACTCATGCGCGCATACGCAGCCTTCTGGAGAAAGCTCATGCTCGCGCCGATGTTGATGTTATTACTAATTCTAGCGACAACGCCCTTGTCCAAGATAGCCATTCTCGTGATTTGAATGACATATCGGATGAAATGTTTGGTGACGCAGGTTGGGCGCTGCTTAAGCAGTTGGATCGTTATCACGGACAACTGATACGTGCGGCTCGCCAACTGGAGCCTTCGGTTATTGCGAGATTTGCACTGGATACGGCCCAGGCGTTCAACCGTTTTTACGCCAAGGAAAGGATTGTCGATGGTGGACGCTGGCGTATTCAATTGGCGGAACAAACTGCGGATATTCTGGCATGCGCGCTGCAACTTCTTGGTCTGAAAGCACCGAATCGGATGTAAGCAAAGAGAACAAAGGGGAGCGAGGTTTCCCGGCGGGATACCGCTACCCAGATCCGGTTCTTCCAAGGGGACACTGTAAAAGGTAATCTTCACAGGCACTTTTGAGGATGTATAAAGATAGTGAGCAGAAAAGAGTTAGACGGGTTACACTAATCGCAGCTATTGCACTGTTTTGCAACCAATTTGTGCATATTTGAAACATTTGATGCTTTTATTGCGTCGGTAAGTATAGAAGCAAAGTAAACATGGAGGTGTATCTCATGAAAAAAAATAAAAGCGTGGCAGTTGCCCTGCTTGTCGTCTGCTCATTGGCTGTGGCTACGTCGGCTTCTGCTTTTCGTGATATAAAGGGAGCTGAACAGGAGAAGATCGTAAACTCACTTCAGGATAAAGGAATTATCCAAGGAATAACCAAGGATAAATTTGCACCGGATCAAACGCTCACCTATGCACAAGGAGTGCATTTGGTTGTTCGTGCGATGGATCTTCAGGTAATGCCTGATTTCACAACGGGTTCCTTTGCAAACATTCCGGCTTCCGCATGGTATGCCCAGTCCTATCGGATTGCGGCCCAACACCAAATCCCTTTGTCACCAGATATTGATCCAAGCACCTGTATGACAAGAGAACAATTTGCGAATATTCTGTATAAAGCAGTGAGTGCAACGGGTGAATATCCAACTGTCCGTATGTTAATTAATGTAGCGGATGGCAAAAAATTAGATCAGGAATCAAACGCAGCAGTTCAATTCCTGCTGTTGACCAAAATTGCAAAATTGGACGAACAGAGCAACTTTAACCCGGATCGTAAAGTAACGCGGATGGAGGCAGCAGAAATGGTCTATAACGCATCCGAATTTGTACAAAGTCATAAAACGGCTGAAGCTACTCCTGAAAATCCGGCTGAGCCTGCAGATCCGGTTCAACAAAACAATATTAGTATGAGTATAGAAAAAGCAAATGACCAGCAGAACAAAGTGACAATCACCCGTCTGCAGGCACCTAATCCAGGTTACGGCATTGAAGTGGATCACATCGACTACGTAGATGATACGAATGCAGTAATTTACTACAAGCTGACTAGTCCAAAGCCAGGGGAAATGAACATTCAAGTCATTACGGACACCCACACAAGTACGTTGGTAGACAGCAAGTATAAGCTTACGCTCAAAGCAGTAGATGGAACAGTGCTTCCACCCATAGGAACAGGCACGTCTGTAGCTAAATAAAATTACAAGCCATATGTCCTATATAAAAATAAACCAGCGAGCCTCCAATTTGTAGGGGAGGCTCGCTGGTTTTTCCATGCCAAATGTTCATCGTTAGCCCTAAGCAATTGGGCTATTCAAGCTTTAAATGCTGACTTTGCCAGTAAGCAAGTCATCTTGCGCAGGAGGCGTAACAGAGATTGAATCTGATTCTGTTGCAACTGTTCCCGACTGGAGCTGATACATTTGGAAGTAACGCCCGCCTTGGGCCATAAGTTCATCATGGCTACCCCGTTCAACAATTTCACCCCGATGCAGCACCAAAATTTGGTCCGCACTGCGAATGGTGGACAAACGGTGAGCAATGATAAAGGTCGTACGTCCCTTCTTGAGCACCTCAAGAGCGGATTGGATGAGCGCTTCCGTTTCGGTGTCAATATTGGCAGTTGCTTCATCCAGAATTAAAATTGCGGGATCAAAGGCTAGTGCACGAGCGAAGGAAATAAGCTGGCGTTGCCCGGCTGATAAGGTGCTGCCTTTTTCAATAACAGGCTCATCGAATCCTTGCGGCAAATGGGCCAGCAATTTGTCGGCTCCAACATCATGCAGCGCTTTATTCACCTGTTCTCTCGTGATTCGGCTGTCTCCGAGACTGACATTGGAGGCTACCGTACCTGTGAATAAATATGGATCTTGAAGAACAATACCCATATGATGGCGAAGCCATTGCTTAGGGATGTCTTTGACAGACGTTCCGTCAATGGTGATCGTTCCTTTTTGCGGATCATAGAACCGGAATAGCAGGTTAATAATCGAACTTTTGCCTGATCCGGTATGTCCGACAAGGGCAACCGTTTGGCCGGGTTGTGCTGTAAAGGAAATATGTTTAAGTACATCATCCTTTTTGTAGGCAAAGGAAACGTCGTTAAACTCTACCTGGCCTTTGTAGCGCGGCATCGTGCCGTCCGTCACCGGCTCTCCAGTTTCGTCCATCAACTCAAATACGCGTCCTGAGGATACGATGGAAGTATCCAGTACGGCGAGTTGGTTGACCATACCCGTCATAGGTTGGAACAGTCGACCCAGCACATCGACGAAGGCATACAATACGCCTAGTGAAACAGCACTACCTGTAGTTCCGAGCGCCTCAGATCCGAAATACCACAACACGACGGCAAAGGCGAGATTTCTCAACACGTTGACTAAATTGTGCGAAGTGAAGGCGTTCAAATTCAGCATTTTATTCTGATGCTTCATATAGTCATCATTCAGTTCCTCAAACTCTTGCTGCGTTTGTTTCTGGTGGCGGAACACGCGAATAATGGACATCCCTTGAATCGATTCATTGATAATCGCATTAATTTCACTGAGTCTGGACCGAATGATCGTATTATAGCGGGTGGCGACCTTGCGATACAATACAATCCACAAGATCAGTAACGGTACAATAAACAGAGAGATAAGACCCAGTCTGAAGTCCAGCAAAAAGAGTGCAACATATACCCCTGCCATCGTCACAATCCCTGAAGTGAAATTGGAGAGCACAGCCACAAACAAATCTTTGACTGCCTCAGTGTCATTCGTAACACGGGATACGACTTTGCCTGCAGGCAAGTTATCAAAAAAGTAAACTGGCAGCCGCTGGATGTGAGCGTAGAGATCAAGCCGAAGCTTTTGTATGACCTTGTTCGCCGAGGATTGCAGCCAGTATGTTTTGCCGAATTCAGCAAAAATGGAAATAACCAGGAAGAAGCAATACCAGCCAATCAGCTGAAAGATACCGGGCATTTCCGGTTTGTAAAAGCTATACAGTTCATCAGCTGTCAGAGCCTTAGCTTCATAGCGAAAGGTGTCGGAGCCGCGTGTCACAGTCAGCGTTCCGTTTGTGAAGGAGCGGTTACCGTCAGCCACTTGAACCGAGCCATCGACAAATACGAAAGATTTACCAACTTGTAAAATCCTCGCTTCGCGACCTTTAGTCTCCCCGGACTCAAAGCGATCTTCACGCTTAAAGTGGGTTCCAGCATAGCTTACAGTTCCGTCCACACTAGTTGTTTCATAAAATGGTTTTTCAATAGCGAGCATATGGTCGTCGATCATCGTTTTGGCGATGAAGGGACCAGCCAGCTCGGCGGCTACTCCGATAGCCAAAGCGATGAGAGCGGCGATAAAACCTGCTTTGCTCGTCAGCGCGTACTGAAATAGCCTTTTGCCGATATTGGGTTTCATTAGGATACCTCCCCTGAGGTCAGATCAGATTCCACTTGTTGCCGTACATACTGTTGTCGGTACCATCCGTCAGCCTGAAGTAGCTCGCTGTGGGTCCCTTCCTCAATAATACGTCCTTGCTCCAGCACGACGATCCGGTCTGCATGTTCTACAGCAGAGAGGCGGTGGGTGGAGATCAAGGTTGTTTTACCCGAGCGCTTACGTCGGATATTGTCAATAATCCTTGCTTCCGTCCGGGCATCTACTGCAGATAGTGCATCGTCGAGCAATAGAATATCCGGATCACCGATAAAGGCGCGCGCCAGCGAAACACGCTGCTTCTGGCCGCCGGACAGGGCGATACCCTTTTCTCCGACCAGTGTATCCAGCCCATCAGACAGGGTACCTAAATCCTGGTCGAAGGCAGCAGTACGGATAGCTTCCATAATGTCGTCGTCATCTGCATGAGGTTTTCCGAATTGAATGTTCTCGCGCACCGATTTGGAAAACAAAATTTGCTCTTGCGGCACGTAGCCGATCCAGCTGTGTAGTTGTTCTACTGCAATGTCCTCTAGACGTATGCCGGAGATTAAAATATCACCACTACCCGTCGGATATTCATGTAGTAGCTGTTTGAGCAGCGTGGATTTCCCACTGCCTGTTCTACCGACGACGCCCAGCGTTTCTCCGCGTTTGAGCTCCAGACTCACATGTGACAGATTGTCAATAGTAGAGGTAGGGTAACGGAAGGTAACGTCTTTCATCCTGATGGATTCGAGGCGATCCACTGGAACAGGTTGAGCCGCATCTTGAACATCTGGCTGGACATCGAGAGTTTCATTAACCCGGTCCAAGGAAGCGCTACCGCGCTGCATAATGTTAATCAGCTCTCCAATGGCAAACATCGGCCAAATCATCATTCCTAGATACATATTAAAGGAGACCAGTTCGCCTAGCGTGATATCGTTATGAAATACCAGATAAATACCATACCCGAGTCCAATGACGTAGCTAAGTCCTACACATAAACGAATTGTTGGTTCAAAGAGGGCATCCATCCGAGCGACAGCCAGATTTTTACGAAATACATCGTCGGTAATATCAGCAAAACGCTTTTCGTCCATTCGTTCTTGCACATAGGCGCGAATGACTCGGATACCTGCCACGGATTCCAACACCTGATCGTTCATATCACCAAATGCATCTTGTGCCAGTGTGTAACGCTCGTGAACGGCTTTACCGTAAATGCTCATAGCCAGTGCGATAAAAGGTAGGGGCAGGATAGCTGCCAGTGTCAACTTCCAACTGATTAGAGTGCCCATGGCAACTAATACCACGCTCAGATAGACCGTAGAGTCTGTCAGTGTCAGCATACCGAAGCCCGCTGTACTTGCTACGGAGCGAAGGTCGTTCGTGGCACGAGCCATCAGATCCCCAGTGCGATTGCGTTCAAAAAATGGAGGGGTCATTCGCAGCAGATGATTCATAAAACGTGTGCGCAGTAAGCGTTCCACCAGATTGGCACCACCAAACAGCTTGTGCATCCATATGTACGTAATGTAGTAGATGACGGCTAGAATGCCTATGATGTACAAAATATAACGCCAAAGTGAGGACCAGGAAATTGAACCGCGTACAATCTCATCAATGGCACTACCAAGCAGCCGAGGTGGAGCAAGCTCCAGCACACCAACGGCTATCAGCAAAAACAATCCAATGGAGTATCGGCTTCGTTCTCTTTTAAAAAACCAGCTTAAATTTTTAAGTACCGAAAACAAGAGGAATCCCATCCTTTCATGACAAGTTCATTCGAGAGTTGTGTACCATTTTGAAGAAACAACAGCGGCTTGCTACCACAAATATGATCCGGCAACAGGCGCAAAAAAGGCATACCGTCCGCAGACGATATGCCTTAAATCTCAATATCATATGGCGCGCAGGTATTTTCAGCACACTCACCACTGAAAAACTGCTCAAACGCAGGCAGCCACTCGTATTAAACCATACAACGCGAATGGCCCAATTTTGAAGGATGCGACAGGGGAGATGCTCCGGTATGAAGTTGTTGTGTTTGTAGATGTGGGTAAAATGCAATAGGAAATTTTAGCACCGGTAACACTCCTTTCTTCCTCAAAATGGGTTTACTCTAACATGAGTAATCGTTCAAATTGGTAATAAATTTCAAAATGGATCTCGTATGGTTGAATCTTAACACCCTTATTTGCGAATTGTCAAACCTTTTTCAAAAAAATGTATATGACTTGTCCAAGAAGCTCGCTGGGTTCGGACGGTTGGTGGCCATTCTAAAAGATGCTATGATATAGTTGGCAGACGTCATTGTACAAGGAGATGAGCATAACGTATGAGCATACAGGTAACTGAACCTGCGGCACAGTGGTACATTAAGGAGCTTAGTTTGAATCGTGGAGATTCGATCCGTTTTTTTGTTCGCTATAGCTCTGGCGGTGGGTTGCATCCAGGCTTTTCTCTGGGAATTGCCGTAGAGCCGCCGCAGCACCCCGTATTACAGCATGAAGCGGCTGGCATTACGTTTTATATGGAGGACCAGGATTACTGGTATCTGAAGGGCCATCATCTGGAAGTTAAGTATTTGGAGGAACATGATGACATTATTTACACCTATGTTGAGGATGAACAAGCTTAGTGTTCCACTGTCAATCATAGCGTGCAAATAGTTGTTCTTGGACATGAAAAGCGGCGGAGTATCGTGTTACAGGAGATAAGCCTGTACATGATGCTCCGCCGCTTTTTTGTGGTTAAGGCGGGTATGTCGTATGTCAAGGGTTGTTAAGTATCGGGCCATCGAGTGCAAAATCAAAATCATCAATGTCGTACACATGTACAGGTACGGAAGCTTCGATAATGCGGTGGATCCAGTCCAATTGATCCGTCAGAATGGGTAAAGATTCACGCTGAGCTGTCAACAAAAGTTCAGTCTCAATTGGATCAAAATATTCTCCGTAATGCGCTGTATCAACAGCATTAATGATGATGAGTGATGTATTGGCATCGAATAGAATAGGCAAGCTCTTGGCCCAAGGCATCTGAAGCGCACGCCGAATTTTTTTCTGATTCAACGGTTCCTCAAAATAACTGATCAACTCGCTTACCTTCCGCTTCACATGTTGATCGTCCATAGGATTATCCATGAGCGGCTCTGTGCTGTCCTGGAATTCGTATAGCTCTAGTAGTGATGTGTAAGGCACTATATATTCCACAGGGGCGGGAGATGTAAGTAGTTGGCCGTATATAGCCACCATTACAGCTTCCGTTACAAATTGTCGAGACATCGGTCAAGCCTCCTGCATTTACCAAATTATGCGATATGAGTATACCACAAAGCGGGACTGAATTCAGCCCGACATGCAGATTGCTATCATGTATTCCTATATTTGTTGTGCGAATTTAGCTACGGCCGATTAATAAGGAAAGCAATCCGGCAGCAATTAGAGGCCCAACAGGAACTCCTTTAAAGAAGGCAACGCCAATGACGGTCCCGATCAGTAGACCTGTCACAATAATGGGCTGTCCAGACATCAAAGTTACTCCGCGGCCGCCAAGATAGGCTACCAGAATTCCGATACCAATCGCGAGCAGTGATTTCCAGTGCAGGAAAGACTCCATCACCTGATTGATACTGATTTTACCGCTGGCTAGCGGGGTCATGACCCCGATCGTCAAAATAATAATTCCGATCGTCAGGCCATACTTTTCAAGCCAGGGGAAAGCAGTGTGAAAGTTGGTTACCCGCAGTAGCAGTAATACAACCATGGCAATAGTCACGGTAGAGTTGCCACTAACAATTCCTAGACCAGCCAACACGAGTAAGATAAGTGAGCTGTAATCCATACAGATGTTCTCCTTCGTTTATTTAGCTTTGGATATGTTCGGCGATTTGTCGCCCGTGCCAGCGGCCTGTTTCAATAAACACTTCATTGGCATTGCTGCCTGAAGCGATGACCCCGGCGACATATACACCCGGGATGTTCGTTTCCATCGTGGCAGGATTAAATTCTGGTTTGTCCAGATCCTCAGCCATGTGAACGCCGACAGACTCCAGCAGTTTTCGTTCCGGGTGAAATCCGGTCAGTGCCAGTACAAAATCATTCTCGAGTCGGAATGCTTCAGTGTCCAGCGGATTGACTATGACATGGTCTGGATGGATTTCGGTAATGCGTGCGCCTAAGTGCAGCGTGATTTTCCCTTTTTGTACCATACTGTCAAACAGTGGACGTACCCACGGCTTGATGTATTGGGACAACTCGCTTCGACGATATACCATATCAATCGTAGCTCCGACCCGCACCAATTCCATCGCAGCATCTACCGCAGAGTTACTGCCACCGATGACTGCGACCCGGGTTCCTGTATAGGGATGGGCTTCGCTGAAATAGTGCGTGACTTTATCCAATTGTTCCCCGGGAATGCCTAAATAGTTCGGATGATCAAAATATCCTGTAGCCACTACGACATAACGGGACGAATACGTTTTGGTTATTTCTCCTTTGCTCAGGGTATGTACGGTAAATGTACCGTCATCCTGGCGATGAATGGACTGGGCCTCCTCATAATGCTGAATGTTCAAGTTATAATGAGTGGCTACCTTACGATAGTACGCCAGTGCTTCATGACGATAAGGTTTGTCATTAGGGGTGCTGAATGGAACATCACCGATTTCCAGTAGTTCGGCGGTGCTAAAAAACTGCATGTTCGTCGGATACAGAAAAATGGAGTGAACGATGTTGCTTTTTTCAATAATGACAGTTTGCAAACCTCTGCGGCTGCATTCGATTGCAGCGGATAGTCCGCAGGGTCCGCCACCGATAATGATTACGTCGTGCATTTGGATGAACCTCCAGTTGTATTGGTTTATTACGCCAATTTTGTAGGGTTAACATTATTTTGACGATTAAAAACGGATCTCAGAATTGAAGCAAATAGCTCAGTATGTGAGAAGTTTTCAAATAATAATCCTACCCCAATGCGAACACAATATCCAGCCGTTTTCAGAAAGAGATGACGGACGGTGAAGATTGACAGCCACTTTTAGAAAACATATAATTAGATATATATCTATTTTTTATGATTGAATTCGCTTGCATAGCAAGTATGTACTAGTGAAAAGAGGTGCAATAACGATGCAACTGGATAAAATGGTCAATTATCATAAAGCACTTGCTGATCCAACGCGAATGCGGATATTACTTCTTTTGTCCCGTGGGGAGATGCATGGCCAAGCTTTGGCGCAAAAGCTGAATTTATCACAGCCGACGGTTACACATCATGCTTCCAAACTCCGTGAGGCTGGGTTGATTAAGGAACGACGTGATAAAAACACGGTGTATTTTACACTGAATCCAGAGCTGATCCGGCAGCATGCCGAGGCGACGGTGCAATTTATTTTTGAAAAAGGAGAGAGGGAGGAAGAGATGTCAGAGTTGAATGAAACGCTGGAGGCGTCGGTCTTACGCAATTTTTTTTCCAAGGACGGCAAGTTGCGCCAAATCCCTGCACAGTATAAGAAAAAATTGATTGTACTTCAGATGCTGGCAGAAAAGCTGGAGCCAGGCCGTATGTATCCTGAACGTGAATTAAACGAGTGGATAAAGCAATACCATGAGGATTTTGCAACGATTCGGCGTGAGCTGATTATGCATCAGTTTATGTACAGGGAACGGGAAATGTACGAATTGAACCCGCGTGAGATGTGGATACGCTGGGATCAGGTACGCTAAACGAAACTTGACAAAGATTTCAAAAAAGTTTCGTAGCAGCCTTGACAGACAATTGATGGACTTGTATGATAAAGGAAATTTTAGGAGGAGGCGATGTTATATGCGTACGAACATGAATGGATGGGTTCAGCAGCAGAATGACTTGTCTCCCGCACGGACGATGCACGGTTAAAAGACTGTATGGATCTATAGTCTTGGCTTAGCAGTTGGTTGGACAGTAGAACCAACGAAATCCGCAGGGAGTGATTCCCTGCGGATTTTTTATGGTTAGGCATCTTGTTATCCAGTTGTTGGTTCTGGGGAGTGGTCCTTGAGAGACTGCTTGCTTAAGTGAACGAACGGATCACATCGGCCTGAATCGTATACCCTCCGCAGGGAAACCCCTGCGGATTTTTTGCGTTGTTTGCATGTGGGGAGAAAAAATGTACACCTATCGAATAACACTACGATCAAAAATAAACGATGATTTCAGGAGGAAAACAATGAGTATACATGAATACGGTTGGTCTGATTATTGGAACGGTTTTTGGGACCAATGGAAGCAAAGCTATGAGGAAAGAGCAGGAAATACACAGGTACGTCCTGCCCGCTTGATTGCAGATTATGGACAAAAAGTGAAGCTTATCACAATGGATGGAGAACGCTGGGGAGCGGCTTCAGGTAAGCTACGACATGCTATGGTAGATCCGGCGGAAATGCCGGCTGTAGGGGACTGGCTGGCAATCACCACGTCGGATGAAGTGTCGGATGCAGTAATTCATGCCGTCTTGCCACGTAAAAGTCGAATATCTAGGCAGGCCGCGGGCTTTGAGACGAAGGAGCAACTGATCGCGACAAATGTGGATACGCTTTTCCTTGTTAATGCGCTGAATCATGATTTTAATATGCGCAGACTGGAACGGTATTTAATTATGGCTTGGAACAGCGGGGTAAACCCAGTTGTCGTGTTGAGTAAGAGTGATCTTTGTGAAGATGTCGAACAGCGGGTTGCTGAAGCGGAGGGAGTTGCTCCTGGTGTACCTGTTATCGTTATCTCTGCTTTGCAGAACGAAGGCAGAGAGCAACTGGAGGCGTTTCTTCAACCTGGCTTTACAGTTGCTTTGACAGGCTCTTCCGGTAGTGGCAAATCCACGATAGTAAACTGGCTCTCCGGGTCTGAAGTTCAACTGACACAGGATGTGAGGGAGGAAGACAGCCGGGGCAGGCACACAACCACTCACCGACAGCTTTTTCCCATCGCAAAGCAAGCTGTTCTGCTGGATACACCCGGCATGCGTGAGCTTAATCTGTGGGATGATTCCATGGGTGTCGCTCATACCTTTACGGATATTATGGAAACGGCGCAGCAATGCCGTTTTGCAGATTGCAAGCATAAGGGCGAAGCTGGATGTGCAGTGGAGGAAGCTATAGAGAGAGGGGAATTGTCGGAATCCAGAGTGAACAATTATCGCAAAATGCAGCGGGAACTGGAATATCAGGCGCGTAAGGAAGCAGATCGACGCAGGAAAGATAGCCGTTCAAGCACAGCCCCGGGTCGTAGAGATCAGCGAAGCGGCTGGCGACGTGATGTGGAGTGGTAAGCCGAGCCGCAGTGAAGCATCAAATGTAAAAATATAAGAAAATCTATGTTGTATTCGGCATATGGTATAAAGGGGTGAATATATGCCGAACTACAGCATTGTGGTGGATTTATCGGATCGTCGTTTATATTTGAAAGATGGAGATCAGATTGTTCTTAGTTATCCAGTCGGTATTGGCAAGCTGGCTACACAGACACCGCATGGGCAATTTACGATTATTAACAAACAACCCAATCCCGGCGGCCCTTTCGGAGCGTTCTGGATGGGGCTGTCCAAGCCGCATTATGGCATTCATGGCACCAATGAGCCATGGTCCATTGGCAAGATGGTGTCACATGGCTGCATTCGAATGCAGAATAAGGATGTGCTTGAGCTTCAGGAGAAGGTAAGTATAGGCACGCCAGTCACGATACAGCCGTAGCGGCTAGACGACATCGGGTCAGACATGGAAGCCGCGTCATATGCTGTATCTGTGAAGCGTATTTCATGGCGAACGGCCGTAACTTTAAGTTAGATGCTGCGTTTAGTTACGATTTGGGTTGGATAGGGATACGGGCTTCAATCTGTTTGGAGCCCTCTTTGTCGTCTGCGGACTTGACTAACGGTCCCGAAAGGCGTTCCCCTTGTGTACCGTACGCCTGTTTGGCGTTGGTCCACATATCTTCGTTCGGTTCGAAAATTATGACTATGGTGTAGTGGTTGGCAAGGCTCGGCTTTTTGACCCTCATGCTGAAGGAGCCGTCAGGCATAACTTTGGTTTGATCATCGTAGCCAAACTGCCATCGTCCCGGAAAATCAATCGTGAGTTTGACGTCCGATCCTTCCAGCAAATTGCTGCGCGCATATACATGATAATGGTTACCTTCTTGCTTCACATCAGGCTTAATCCACACTTGAGGGCTACCGTAGTCCTTAGGTTTGTTCCAGACGGGCTTAACTAAAGGGGTATTGCGTTCTTGTTCAGGATCAAATTCAGCCCCAATCCGAACTTCATGCAGAAGCTGTTTGTTTTCTTCGTATTGATATACATAAGGACCTTCTAATTTGTTGCCACCGCTGCCATACAGATTTCGTATTTCATTGTCTTGGTCATCTGGACGGAACAGAACAGTCAGATCCATACTGCCCTGTATTCCGGGGCGTTGTACCTGGAGTACAAAACTTCCATCCTTTTGAACGGTTGTCTCATCCGTGTACCCAGTTAACAGGGAGTTTTTGACCGCAAGATTCCCTTTAATCCGTGCTCCGGCCGGGAGGTTGGAATGTCCTGTAACCTTCACGGTATTTTTATCAATGCTAACGCCACCTGATATTTCGACATAGCTGCTGCCTTGCTTATGGACAGGTGTATGATTGGCAGCTCGTTCATCAAGGGATGATGCGCCTTGGTTGGGATTACCCGTTACGGTGTAGGCACGTGCTTCAGCTTCATGTTGGGCCATACTCCGGGTTGAAGCTTTTTCCCTGCTGCATGCAGCCAGCATCGTTAGGATTAAGAATGCACATAAAAGGTTCCAGCCTATTTTGGTAATCATGTGTTTACTCATGGTTTTTGCTCGCTCCTTGTCCATAGCTTCCAGGCTTAACGTGATAAAATTTTCGAAACTTTATATATTTACCCTAATTAAAGGGTATGTAATCCCGTCTGCTTTATCCTATAAGTAACGTACCTGTTTAAACAACAGACAGAATGGTTAAAAATGGATAGCCTGATCATCCCCTTGAAAAGCAGGGGCAGCTTGCTGTAAAGGAGCCTGAGTCATATGTCCATTGACCGTTTTATCTTAAAAAAGCTGGACAACTGCCGGGAAGAGCATACACGCGCTAATTTACTAGAACTGTTTAGAATACGGATTGAGAAGGCGCAGAATAAGGAACGAGGCGGTAAAAAAGGTTATCGCAGAATACTTTAAATAGAGTCTAATCAAATGCATAAGCTGCGGTAAGTCACATGTATCATGTTTCAAAGCTGCTGATATGGAGAGGGTGCTGAAATGCCCCTCTCTTTTTTGTGTCTAATGTGGACAAAAAAAGTCCCTCTTAATAGAGGGACAATGCCAATGAATCATTTTCACTAACGCTATGCAGGATGGCTTCACAACCGACAATCTCTATACTGATCAAAGAGTTAAGACATTTTTGAAGGGCACGCTTGCCGCTGGAGATTTTATTCTCCAAAGTGTTACTTAGAAGTTTTAATGTTTTTTGTACCGGTTGCTTATTTTCTTGATTGAAGTATACGGGAATACGTTTGTTTTGAAATGTAATTAATGTTCTCACAAAAATCACCTCGCCTGAGTTATTTCATGGCTTCATTGTAGTGCCCGTTTCTTAAAATTACCTTAAAAACACCTTATAAAAACATAAAGGTCTGAAAAATTTACAAAGTGTTCACAACAATCTAGGTAACAATCGAATTTAGTTCTAACTAATCGACAATATGACGTATATCCCCATATTAAAAACAATTAAATACATATTATTGATGCTAATGGCTCTACTAATGTGAGAAAATATGACTAAAGTCGCTGTTTTATTTTTGGAGTGGGTATTTTGTAACAAATTGACAGTCTAATAGTCGGATGCTACAGTTACGATAGCCATATTTCCGTAGAAATAGGCTTTTTGCGTGAACTTTGCTATATATTAAGGATCGGGAGGGATGACAGATGATCCTGACCGTGCTTTCAGGACGACAGGAAACAGAGTGGTTTGACATCGAGGTAGCTGATGAATACTCGGTGGAACATTTAAAGTTGATGCTGGGTGTACGCATTTTCGGCGAGCCTCCAGCGGAAGGCATGCAATATATTATGGAAGCAAAGTTCCCGGAAGGGCTTTGGTTCAGGGTGGGGGATAACCAGCTACTCACAGGATCAGGCTTGCGGGAAGGCTGTACTGTGCGTATTCAGCGCGCTTTTTCGACAACTCAGGACGAAGCGCCTGTGTATGGAAGGCGTTCTCTGTTTCAAAGTGAAAAAAATGGGTAAATACACACATGAAATTATATGAAACCTTGGTAAAATGAAATAGTAAGCGAAAAGGGGGACTTTTGTCTTGAATGCATTATACCAGCGATCCCCGAGATTAAGGCCGGCGCTCCGAGAGGAGAAGCTGGAGATTTTACGGCCTCCGGCTGAGCCGAGCAAGCCGTCTTTTTCTATTATATCTATACTTATTCCGTTAATGATGACGTTGGTGACTATAGGCTTTTACGTATATATGAGCAAAACAGGTAAGATGGGCAACAGTAACTATTTGATGTTCCAGATGGTTACTGTGGTCATGATGCTTACATCTTATACGATTCCTTTTTTCGTCTATCTAAATAATAAGAAGGAATACAAGCGTAAGCTTGAGGAACGGGACCGCATGTACCGGGAACAGCTCCAAAAGCATCGTGAAGAACTTGAAATGAAACGCGAGGAGCAAATTCGCACACTATATGAAATTCACGGTGACCCGCAAATATGCACTCAAATTGTCAAAAACCGCAACAGTTCACTCTGGGAACGATCACCTGAGGATGAGGACTTTTTGCAGGTGCGTATTGGGACTGGACAAGTTCCCTTCCATATTAAATTGCAAATTCCACGCCCAGACGGTTATGATCGAGATCCTTTGTTGGGAGCTGCGGATGAACTGGAAGAAGAATTTCGTCTGGTAGACGCCGCTTCCATTGCATTACCGCTATTTCAATCCAAAGTGGTTGGATTGGTCGGCGAACGGGAGCATACCCTTGCTGCGTTAAGAGTCATCTTGGCACAAGTGACGGTTCGTCACTCGCCAGATGAAGTGAAAATTGCTTCCTTCTATGACGAGCGAGAGGAAAGTGAATGGACTTGGATGCGCTGGCTCCCACATGTGTGGGATGATGACCGAATCCAGAGAATGATGTCAGACCGCAGTAGCAGTGCACATCAACTAGCTGATTTTCTGTTTGCCAGACTGAACCGCCGTAAAAATAATCGCAATGATCGTCAGGGCAGAGGGATGGAAGTCCCGTGTTATGTCGTTGTTTTATCTGACACCCAGCTGATTGAGGAAGAACCGTTGCTGCCGTTGTTACTGGAGGACGGCCGAGCCATTGATGCGTGTACGATTGTGCTGGCTTCTCGTAAAGAGGCTTTGCCGATGCAGTGTCAGCTGATTGTGGAGGCTTCCAAAGAGCAGGGCGTATATGCCCGCAAATCAGAATCGGCGGAGGTTGAACAGCAAAGTTTTAAACCGGATCGTTTATCAAAAGAGGAAGCCGATGCATTGGCGCGGTACATGGCTCCTATTCGCTTGAAGCGTTCCTCTGCTTCTGATATTCCCGCTGTGCTGCCTCTGTTTGATATGATGAGCGTAGCGAGTGTAGCAGAACTGGACGTGGCAGATCGGTGGCGACGTAACCGCCATCCTGATACCTTACCCGTACCGATGGGCGTGCGAGCAGGCGGCAAGAAGATTATGATTAACCTGCATGATAAGATAGAGCGTCAAGGACATGGTCCCCATGGCTTGATCGCCGGTACAACGGGTTCAGGGAAGAGTGAGGTTATCCAATCCATCGTAGCCTCGCTTGCTGCCGAGTTTCATCCGCATGATCTTGCTTTTATGCTGATCGATTACAAGGGTGGAGGCATGTCTAACACGTTCGTTAACTTGCCGCATGTGGTGGGTACGATTACGAACTTGGACAATAATTTGATTGAACGTGCCAAAATATCTCTTAAAGCAGAACTGGTTCGTCGACAGAAGATATTGAACGATGCAGGCAATTTACAGCATATTGATGAATATTACAGACTACTCCGGCAGCGGCAGGAACAACCGCTGCCTCATCTGGTTATTATTATTGATGAATTTGCACAATTAAAGCGGGATCAGCCAGAGTTCATGGACGAGCTAATCAGTATTGCTGCGATTGGGCGGACACTAGGTGTCCATTTGATTTTGGCAACGCAAAAGCCCGCAGGTGTCGTGGATGATAAGATCTGGAGTAACTCCAGGTTCCGCATCTGCTTACGGGTGCAAAGCGAAGGTGATAGCCGTGACATGTTGAAAATACCGAATGCTGCGTGGATTACGAAGCCGGGACGAGGATATTTTCAAGTGGGTAGCGACGAGGTTTTTGAAGAGTTGCAGTTTGCTTGGAGCGGTGCGCCGTATATAGGCAACAGCGATATTTCTTCTGCACTACCTGTCCATGAAGTGAGACTGAACGGGAAACGTGAAGCGCTACTGACGGGCGGAGAACGGGCAAGCTCAGGCTTAAAAGGTGAAGAAGCTCCTAAACAGCTTCAAGTATTTATTGATTATATTGCGAATGAGGCTGCTAAAGCAGGGATCGAACGACTTCAGGGACCGTGGCTTCCACCGCTGCCTGAATTGCTGGATTTAACAAATCTGCCTGCATGCACCGAAATAGATAGTACATCATCATCTTTGGAGCTGAAGGCTCTTATGGGTCTGGTCGATGATTTGCCGAATCAGCGGCAGGAGCCGATTTATGCATCGCTGGATCATGGTCATTGGGCTGTGTATGGCATGCCGGGCATGGGGAAAACGACCTTTTTGCATACGTTGCTGATGTCCACGGCTCAGCGTTTTACTGCGAATCATTGGAATGGTTATATCATTGACATGGGTCGAACGATGCGCGACTTTGGGGAACTTCCCCAAATCGGGGCTGTTATGATGGCTGAGGAGGATGACCGGATCAAGCGATTGTTCCGTTATCTGTTCAAGATGGTGGCCGTACGCAAGGAAATGCTTTCCGAGGCTGGTGTCAAAACAATAAGCTCTTATCGACGTTCTGCTGTCGAGGATATTCCGCAAATTGTCGTAGTCATTGATGGATATCTTAATTTCCGTAATGCTTATCCAGATGAAAATGAACTGCTGGAATCTCTTTTGCGAGAAGGAGGTAGTCTAGGTATCACGTTTATCATTACGGCGAACCGGATTACCGATGTGTTTGAGAAATTCCGCAGTAACATACCGAATGCTGTTTCTTTTGAAATGTCCGACCCGAGTGACTATTATTATGCGGTAGGACGACCAGCCAAAACGCCAGGACCGTTAATTCCAGGCCGCGCCCTGGTTAAAGGACATGTTCCTCCGCTGGAGTTCCAAACGGCTTTGCCTTCACCAGGTGAAGATGAGGCGGAACGATCAGCACGGTTACGTCGCAATATCGCTGGCATTGCGCAGGAATGGAAAGGCAAGCACGCACCAGCCATTCTTCCATTACCTGAGCGGATTCCACTGTCGGAACTGCTTCAGCAGTGGGATCGGACAATTGGACCCTCGGGCGCACTTCCTTATGAGGTACCTGTAGGTCTACAGAGTGACGATCTTGAGCCTTTTCTCCTGAATCTAAAAGAAGGGCCCAATTTTATCGTGGGTAGTCCAATGGAGGGTGGAAAAACCTCTTTTCTAATGAGTTGGATTATATCGCTCGCTTATTACACATCACCTAATCAATTGGAAGTCTATACGATTGATACACGCTATGGAGGCGGAGGACTATCTAGATTACGGCATCTTCCTCATGTTAAGGCTGCTGCCGAAAGCGAAGAAGAAATGGGGCCTCTGGTACAGAAAGTGTATGATATCGTTCAACAGCGGAACAAGGAAGGGAATGATCCCGAATTGCTCCTGGTCATTGATGATGCGGATATGTTAAGTAAGCAACTGAACGATTTTATGATAAAGGATCAGCTCTCCGCCATTGTACGGTTGGGACGTGATCGCAATGTGCATGTCGTGCTATCGGGTGTGCCATCTGATTTTCCTACCTTTGGGGTGGACTGGTTTAATGATGTCAAGGCAAGCCAAAGCGGTATGCTATTTGGAACACTAGATTCGAATGATCTATCGTTCTTTCGTATCCCTTATTCGGAGGCGAACGCCGCTGCTGGTGGCCTAAAAGTCCTGCCACCTGGGCAGGGATACTACGTACGGCGCAAATTTACCAGGATAAAAGCGGCAATTCCCTTCTCAGAGCAAGTGAGCTGTGAGGATTGGATAACGAAAATTCGTGACCGATGGCATGTTGTAGTTTGAAGGGAGGTGGCTCATAATGTTAACGTTTCAAGCTTCCAAGCAGAAGTTAATAACCCTTAAGGCGAAGGAACTGTTTTTTCTAGCAGGCGTATTGGGTTCTGACAGACTGCTTGGGGTGGAAGATCCGTTTAAGGGCTATCTAGCAGAGGAGTTGGCGGAAGAGTGGGAGCAGGTAAAAGCTACTCTTTTGGAAAAGGGTTATCTAAAGCGGGCAGATAAGGGCAAAGAGCTAGCAATGCCTCCTACCGTTTTTTCAAGAGTCGCTATCGCGGGATTATCCAACAGGGCTTGCCGTATACGCTATGTGCGGGGAGGCAAGCAGTTTGAAGGCTATCTCCATTGCACGAACGAACGTGTAGTGGAACTCGTGAAATCCGCTGATGAACCCGATGAGTATCGACTGTACGATCTGGGTAATGTGGAAAAGGCTTGCGAAACATTGATTGATAAAATGGGTTGGGTAGATCGACTTGTGCCTGAATCCCCCGCACTTATGTTCTCCAAGCAGGCATTTAATAAAATTTACGAGCAGTCGGCAGGAGAAAGTGTATCTCTGATCAGCAGTAAACTGACCGAGGCTAGCGGAGATGCAGTGGGGTCTGCAAGCCTGGCTCAGTCTTTGAGTTCCCGTGTAGCCGAGGGAGAATTGCAATTGCTGGTCTGGAACGGTAGGGAGTGGGAGTCACAACGGGCAGCCTTTGTCCTGTGTCCCGCAATGAACTGGATATTTCGGATGAGCTCCAGTGGTAACGGAGACTGGCTGATTGCAGCTATGGCTTCAAGAGATCAGTTTGTGGATTTATTATTAAATTGGTTGAAACAGTCGGCAGTGAATGAAGAAGTGACAGAAGAAGGGTGATGGATATGCGCATTCGAGTTGAACCGGATGTGCTTCGGGGGCTTAGCGGGCAGCTACAGCATGCGGCGGAGCAAATTCAACAGTTAACAGCAGGTTTGGAGCAGGCATTACAATCGCTGGATTGGGATGTATCTGCACGCGAGGCGATCTTGAATCATTGGATGCAGGCCAAGCGGATGTCAGAACAGATCCATGCTTACCTCCATACATCAGGTACACAACTGAACCGAAAGGCAGAGCAGTTTCAGTCTGTTGACCACAACTATCAAACGATTCTGTCATTTGCCAGCCAACCATTGGGACGACCCGTCACGATGCTCGATTGGTCGAATCAGCAATCACCGTCTATTCTGCCTGGGCAAGCTTCGGAAGGAGGCAGTCTGATTTCAAACCCGCAGTCTGTCGTACATGCCATTGCTGGTGTACAGTCTTCGGATATAGAAACGTTGCACCAGGATATTCTGATGCAGGCGTCTTCTAGCAGTCCGCAGGATTGGTATTTTACTGATCCGTCTACAGCAAGAGATCAGCCTGTCGCTTAGTTGGGAACGCGTTCCGGGACAATCTGGATCGATTGCAAAATTTACTTGAATTCGTTTCGCAATTCCCGGCTTTATGGGACTTATTAGGTGGTTGTTTTGTTAATATTATACTGTTAGGTGCTGTTTTCTAGTTAAAAAGTGGGATTATAACAATTAGGTCCTTTGCCTTTTGTAGGGAATTAAATAGCCATAGTACAATTTGAACCAGATAAACAAAAACATTATTTATCATCAAGGAGGACGCAAAAAATGGCAGGACGCATTTTAATTACCCCAGAACAGGTTGATCAGGTGGCTAACCAATTTAAACAAAGTGGTGAGCAAAGCCAGCAGATCGTTTCCAGTTTGACACAGTCCATCTCAGGTATGGAAGGTCAATGGGAAGGTATGACTAAGCAACGCTTCTTCCAAGAGTTTCAGGAAGCTAGCAAACAAATGCAAGCTTTCGTAACGACTTTGAATAGCATCAGCCAAGAATTGACAGCTATCGCTAACAAATTCCGTACGGTTGACCAAACGAAATAAGTTGCCTTGCCTGATAGGGATCAACTTATCATACACCACTCTATAAAGAAGCAATATGTGAGCCATTCCTCATGGTTTGGCACAGGATGTTCAGGAAAAACCGGGCGATCTTCGGATACCCGGTTTTCTTGCCATCCATAGATGTATATAATAAGGTGAGGAATACTAGCATACTGAATGATGTAAGGAGAGGGATGTTTCATGTCTTTTCAACCGAATCCGGGAGACGAATTGATCATAAACGGCACAGCTTATGTGGTTGGGCGACATCCCGCTGCACCCGGTTTAGCCTATGCTCAAGCAGGGCGACAGGGAATTGTATACCAGCTAAATGCCAAAAACGGAGCGCCGCATGAGGCCAAAGCCCTTAAGGTGTTTTTTCCGAAGTTCCGCATCCCGGCTATGGTTTATCAATCGGAGCATATGGAAGCATACGGGGATATTCCCGGTTTGCAGGTATGCAAGCGTGATGTGCTCACTCCAGAAAGAAACGGAAGTCTGATCGCCGAGCAGCCTGATTTGCTGTATGCGGTGCTGATGCCATGGGTTCACGGTATGACATGGTTCGATTGTCTCACAGATCAGCGTCAGCTTGAGGCTTCCGATAGTCTGGCTTTAGCCAGAGCATTGGCAGGGATCGGTTCAGCTATGGAGCAAAAAGGATTGGCGCATTGTGATTTATCGGCGCCGAATGTAATGCTTCCGTTTTTTTCTGAAGTGGAACTGCCTCAAGGCACGTCAGCTGTGGAATTGGTGGACGTGGAACAAATGTATAGTACTAAAATGGATCGTCCAGATGCTCTATTGGCAGGTTCGCCAGGGTATGCCGCCCATCGTACCGTCCACAGCGGGTTATGGAGTGCGTATGCAGACCGTTTTGCAGGGGCAATTATTATAGGAGAAATGCTAGGCTGGTCTGACCGTGTAGTAGTGGACAAAGCGTGGGGCGAAAGTTATTTTGATCAGCATGAAATGCAGACGCCTTGTGAACGTTATTTTATTTTACGAAAATCACTTGAATCCCGGTGGGGCAGCAAGGTGGTAGAATTGTTCAGCCGTGCCTGGGATAGTCAGGATTTAAGCAGTTGCCCTACTTTTGGCGAATGGCTGGTTGTACTTAATGCGGTTACTGAGCAGGAAATTCCAGTTGAGGCTATAGAACCGGAGCCTACTGCGACAGAAACAATAGAATCGGCAACGGTGGGCGGCCTTGCCAGTGAAGCTGCACCCTCTTTGTCAGCGCCTGCACCGCTCAAAGCTGAACAGGCTGCATTGATAAATCAGGCTGCCCTGGAGCAGGGAGAGCGTGGGGTAACGGACAAGCTGTTCCGACAGGCACGTGATTTGGAGCAGCAAAACAAACCTGCTGCAGCGCTAGAAGTATACCGGTCGTTGTATCATTTTGTAGAAGACGGCAGTCCTCTGCATGTGGAGGTGTCGGCTGCGATCACAGGGCTAGAGGAGCAGTTGAATCCCAAGACGCCAGAGCAACCTGAAAAATCAAAAGCCTGGTATCGATCCAAAGCATTTATCGTGACAACTGCGGCCGCAGTCGTTCTATTGGCAGCTGGAATCCCAGCCGTGAATATTCTTGCAGATCAGTCCAATCAGCGGCAAATCGAGGCAGCCAAGCAGGAAGAGGCAGCGAAGGCTGCAAAGGCGGCCGAGGAAAAGCTGGCAGCCGAGCAGGAAGCGGCTCAAAAATTGCTGACGGAGAAACAACGACAGGAAGCGGAACAGCAGACCAAACAACAGGCACTTGCTGCTCAAAAGCAACAGGAGGAGCAGAAGAAACAGCAAGCCCTTATCGCTCAACAGGTTAAATATGAAGCTTATCTCGCCCAAAAGGAACAAAACAAGCAGGCGGCTGCCAAGTTAGCGAAGCAAAAAGCGTATGATCAACAGGCAAAGTATGAAAAATACTTGGCTTTGAAAAAAGAGCAGGAAGCTCGTGCCGCCCAGGAAGAGGCAGCTCGTAAGGCAGCAGCCGAGGCGGAACAAAAGCAAAAAGAGTCCTTGCATGCACGAAACAAGGAGAACGTTCTTCAGCTTATTTCCCTGTACAACAAGGCGTATGCCTCTCAGGAAGGTGGAAGCGCTGCGAAGGCTAAGAGCTTTGCCAAGCGTTTTAGAACACTATATGATAGTAATCCTTCTTATTATCGTTCGGTAGGTGAAGTGGGATATCGGGCTTCCTCTATTTATAACTTTTTAGGAGATACGAATTTTAGACTGCCTAAAATTTAATATTTCATATGTTTATATATGGGTGGAATGATAGATACAAAACAGATGGAGATAGAAGGTAACTGAGGGGAGCATGTACAAACTATGAATTATACAATACAGGCTTCACAACGTACTCCCGCCCTGATCATTTACCTGATTGACATCAGCGCGTCGATGAACATGCTGATGGAGGGGCGGCGGCGTATTGACGTTGTATATGAAGCTATATCGTTGGCGATCCGGCAGATGGTTTTTCGGTCAACCAAAGGAAATCGGCTGACAGCGCGCTATCGGATTGCGATTTTGGCTTATAGTGACGACGTGTATGACCTGCTGAATGGTGTTAAGGGGATAGATGAAATTGCGGCCATTGGCTCGTTGCCCGATTTGACACCCAAACGATTCTCAGATTCTGCAAAAGCCTTCTTGCAGGCTGAACGTATTTTGCAGGCAGAATTACCAGGGATGCAGGATTGCCCTGCACCATTGGTCTGTCATATGACAGATGGGGTTTCTACAGGCGATGATCCAGAACCGATTGCGAAGCGTATTATGAGCATGAGTGTACCGGACGGTAATGTACTGGTGGAAAATATATTTTTATCTGACAGGTTGCTGGAAACGCCTATTCAGGACCCCCGTCGCTGGAAAGGTCTGACGCATAATACGCCGTTGCAGGATGAACATGCTGTGAAATTGCGTGATATGTCTTCTGTACTGCCTGAAAGCTATCGAGAAATGCTGTTTGAGGCAGATTATCAGTTAGGTGAAGGAGCCATTATGATGCTGCCCGGAACCTGTGCGGAACTGGTGTCCATTGGGTTCCAAATGTCGGCCGCAACGCCTGTACGGTAAGGAGGTAAAAGCATGAATCCACTGCTGTCCCTGCTCCCGGCGAGCAAAAAAAAGGGAATGAATGCAAGGCTGACTCAGCAATTTGCTTACATAAGCTCTCAGACAGGCGATCAGCCTCTATCATCTCATCACAGTCGTTTTATGTGTCGTTATGGCTATGGAAGATCTGCCGAATCTGCCAGTATGGGGGAAAGCGGACAGGATTTCGCCGCAGTACGTATTCATAAATCCGTCTGTTGTTTTGTCTTGTGTGATGGTGTCGGGCTCAGTTACCGAGGAGATTTTGCAGCCCGCTATCTGGGTTCTTCTTTACTGGATTGGATGGAACGGGGACAAGATCTGTCTGCTGATCAATTGAGAGTGTACCTTGAACGTTTGGCAGGTACAGCGGCAGAGGAACTGGGTCGGCAGCCTTTGGATCACGAATCAGGCTTAATGCGTTCGGTATTGGAAGATAAACGTCGTCAGGGAAGCCAGTCCATGTATATTTGCGGTAAAATCGAACTGCCGAAGCGTGGTAGCCGTGGCCGTCTCCGACTTGCCTGGCAAGGAGATTCACGTTTGCGACTATGGAACGGTGCCGAGGAAATCAGCGAGCTGTTCGATCATACTTTCTCTACAGCGGAGCGCTGGTCTACAAGTCGTGGGCCGATTGGAGGGAAGCCTCATTGGTATGAAAGAAGCATATCCGCAGATATGCCGATGAGATTACAGGTATATACGGACGGTTTATCCGATTTAGACCCCATTCGCGAGCCTGTCCCTGATGAGCAGATACAGGTATTGCTGGATGCATCCCATACCGGGGGACTTGATGATGATGCTGCATTTATTGAGTTGCAGTGGTAAATAAATAAGAAAAGGACGTATACAACCATGGATATGGATGTATACGTCCTTTTTTTGATGAATACATAGAACATACGATTCTTTAAGATATTTGTAGAATGTAACGAGGAAGAGAAGGAAAGAGGCGCTAATACGCGTAATATTCGTACTTTTCTTAAATATCGCAAAGGAATAGCAAAAAATGCGCAAAAATAGTGATTATAAAGTATATCCTTTTGGGTAATCTTGTGATTATACAGATTACTGAAAGGGAGCGATACATATGAGCTACACATATGCAGGAGGCGCGCGCTTTGAAGGCAAAACCGCTCTAATTACGGGAGCTGGTTCTGGGATTGGCAAGGCAACGGCCATTCAGATGGCTAGAGAAGGAGCGAATGTCGCTCTTTTTGACGTAAGTAATGAGCGCATTTCGGAGACAGAAAGAGAAATTAATGCTATACGTGAAGGATCAGCGCGGGCTTTTGACGTGGACATTGCCGATCCGGTGCGTGTGGAAAAAGCAGTTCTGGAAGCGGTTGAATTATTTGGAGGGCTGCATATCATTTTTGCCAATGCGGGGATTAACGGTGTCGTCGGGCCGATTGAGGATCTGAGCATTGAGGATTGGCGGCAAACATTGTCCACGAATCTGGATGGTACCTTCCTGACGGTGAAGTATACAATACCACATTTGAAAAAGAACGGTGGCGGCAGCATTATTATTACCAGCTCCATTAATGGAAATCAGCGCTTTACCAGCTTTGGAATGTCAGCCTACAGCACATCGAAGGCGGGTCAAACCGGTTTTGCTAAAATGGCTGCGCTGGAGTTGGCTAAGTTCCGTATTCGTGTGAATGTCATCTATCCGGGTGCCATTTCGACGAATATTGATGAAACCACGGAGAAATCGGAAGGGTTAAAGCAAATTACCATCCCCGTCAAGTTTCCCGAAGGAGGGCAACCGTTGGCTGATGGGCCGGGTCAACCCGAGCAGGTAGCTGATTTGGTGACATTTTTGGCTTCTGATCATTCGCGTCACATTACTGGTGCACAAATTGTAATTGATGGGGCAGAGTCGTTATTATTTTAGAGAATACTGTCCATACGCTGATCGACAGCCTGGATGACAAATATGTTGACTATTACTTTCATCAGCTTCACGATGCTTGGTGATATGTACAATGCTCGCAATGGGCGCGATGAGAGGCAATGATGCGAGGGAATGAGGCAAGAATACGAGGGCGTACAGGAGATAAAATACGGAAGAACCACCGAAGGATGAAAAATCCAGTGCGGTGGTTCTTTTTTTTCACTCGTCTTGTATGCCATCATTATGGGGGGAGGCGATGAAGGATGTTCCAGGATTTCAAGCTCGTCAGTGACCGCCCGGTCTCGATACAAGTAAAAGAATACGTCAATCGTTTAATTATAAAAGGGGCGCTTCAGGCGGATCAGAAGCTGCCTTCCACACGAGAAATGAGCGTTCTGCTTAAGGTGAGCCGCAATACCGTCATTGCAGCCTATGAAGGCTTGGAGGATGACGGATTTGCGTATGCAATTCCCGGAAAGGGTAGTTATGTGGCCGCCATGGTGGGCCAGTCAGCCGTAGATAACGGAGGATCTGACGATTCTGCCACCTGGGAGATCGACTGGAAGGCAAGAATGAACGAGTATGCTGTATCGGCTGTTGATCTGGATATGATGAAGCAGGGCATTCGTGCCCAAAAGGGAACTATCTCGTTCACAAGCATCGCTCCGGATGAGCAGCTGTTTGATCTGGGGGATGTAAGGCGAGCTTTTATGGATCGGATGGCAATCGAAGGGCAGGTGCTGCTCAACTACGGCTATGCCAAGGGCTACAAGCCGCTGATTGATTACCTGATGCATTATATGGAGAACAAGGGCGTCGATATAATTGGCAAGGATATGCTGATTACAGGCGGTTTTACAGAAGGCTTTGACATTGTGCTGTCGGCTTTACGCCCTTCTGCACGCCGCGGAGCGGCGATTTGTGAAAATCCGACCCATCACACAGCGATCAAAAATTTGAAGCTGCAAGGATTTGAGATTACCGGCATTCCGATGGAGCGTGACGGTATTGATGTGGAGCGGCTAGAGGAGGTACTGCAGACCAATAGCTTCGATTTGGCCTATTTGACTCCTTCCTATCATAATCCGACAGGCATCGTCATGTCGCCAGCAAAGCGCAGCGCTGTTATGAAATTAATGATGCGCTATCAGATTCCGGTGATTGAGGATGGATTCAATGAGGAGCTGCGCTACTCGGGAGCGCATGTTGCGCCCTTAATAGCGACAGCAGGGCAAGGGAACGGAGTAATCTATATTGGCAGCTTCTCCAAGGTGCTGTTCCCTGGCTTGCGAGTGGGCTGGGTGCTTGGAGACCGAGCACTGATTGACACTCTGGAAAGCATTAAGCGTGCGCGCACCATTCATACCTCAACAATCGATCAATCGATTTTATACCAATATATGCTTAACGGAAATTTCGATAAACATGTAAAAAAAGCACGTACAGAGTATAAGCGCAAATATGAGCTGACAAAGACATGCTGTGAAGCACATCTTCCTGAGGCGCAGGTGTCTGGTGACGGGGGCTTGCATTTGTTCCTTACCTTCCCGACAGGCGTAAATACACGCCAGCTGCTAGAAGCTTGCACAGAACAGGGTGTCATTTTTACACCGGGAGACAAGTTTTTTATTCAAGAAGGCGAAGGGACGAATACATTGCGGCTTGGGTTTTCACGGGTAACGGATGAAAATATCGAACGGGGTATTCAAATAATCGGTAAACAGACGCGTAACTTTCTTAAGGCATAAGGATTAAGAAAAGAGCTATAGAGAAGGAATATTGTTTCGAAGAAGCAATAGTGATCGGATGAACATCCGTAGCCACATAAAGATTTTGAAGAAAAATGAGGTGTCATGATGAAAATTGGCGTTATTATGGGCGGTATTTCCTCTGAGCGTGAGATTTCTCTGCAGACAGGTCAAGAGATGATCAATCATTTGGATCGCAGCCGTTATGAAGTGGTTCCAATGGTGATCGAGCATCGAGCGGATTTAATCGCGCAGGTCCAGCAGGCAGGCATTGATATCGCGCTGTTGGCACTGCATGGTCAGTATGGCGAGGACGGCACGGTGCAGGGAGCGCTGGAGACACTGGGCATTCCCTACACAGGCAGCGGTGTCCTGGCAAGCAGCTTATGCATGAATAAGCAGTTGTCCAAGATGCTGTTGAAGGCAGCGGGTGTGCATACGCCTGCAGGCCTTTACTGGCAGGGGATGGACGATTATGATCCGCAGGTGGTGGAGCATTTGGGCTATCCGGTTATTGTGAAGCCGAATACGGGGGGATCCAGCATCGGCATCCAGCTTGTACAAAATGAGAAGGAACTGCTGCCGGCTGTTCAGGAGGCTTGCAGTTTGGATCAAGCGATCTTGATTGAGCACTATTATGAAGGGACGGAGATTACCTGTTCCATCGTAGATGGCGAGGTATTACCGATTATTAGCATTAGCTCTGCTCGTTCGAAGTGGTTCGACTACAAAGCAAAATACGAGGTCGGCGGCGCTGAGGAGAAGGTGGTCGAGCTTCCCACCGTTATTGAGCAGCGAGTGCGCGAGGCGGCACTGGCCAGCTACCGGCTGCTACAATGCAAGGTCTATGCAAGGATCGATATGATTTTGTGTCAGGATAGACCTTACGTGCTGGAAGTGAACACATTACCGGGAATGACCGCCAACAGCCTGCTTCCGAAGAGTGCGGCAGCTGCGGGTATAACCTTTACACAGCTACTCGACCATATTATTGCCAGCTCGCTCCATGAGCGGAAACAGGAATGGAGGATGGCGTAATATGTTTAGTGAAATGGGGACAGGGCGGTTTATATCCTCGCGCGTACGGGATATTCGCCCATCGGGAATTCGCGCTTTTTTTGATCTGAATGCAGCAGGCGGAGGTACAATCGCCCTTGGGGTCGGAGAGCCTGATTTCGTTACACCGGAAAAGGTACGTGAAGCTTGCATTCAGGCACTGCGTGAAGGACAGACGAAATATACTTCGAATGCCGGCTTGATGGAGCTGCGGGAGGAGATCTCTGCTTATTTTTCCGGCAGCTTGGCGCTTTCCTATGACCCTGAGCAGGAAATGATTGTGACGGTGGGGAGCAGTGAAGCCGTCGACTTGGCGCTGCGAACAGTGATCGATCCGGGTGACGAGGTGCTGATTCCAGCACCAAGCTATATTGCCTATGAACCCATTACCCATCTGCATGGCGGTAAAATTGTAGAGGTGGCGGCTACGGCAGAGGAGCAATTCAAGCTGACCCCGCAAGCGCTGCAAGCGGCAATTACACCTCATTCAAAGGTTTTAATGATCAATTATCCCTGTAATCCGACTGGAACAGTTATGACGAAGCAGAATTGGCTACCGATTACAGAGCTCATTATCAAACATAATCTGGTCGTCATTTCGGATGAAGTGTATGCCGAACTGACTTACGGGAGAAAGCATGTCAGTATCGCCTCCTTGCCGGGCATGAAGGAGCGTACGATTGTCATCAGCGGTTTTTCCAAAGCATTTGCGATGACAGGCTGGCGGGTAGGCTATGCGTGCGGTCCGCATGAGCTGATTGCCGGCATGCTGAAAATCCACCAGTACACAGCCATGTGTGCGCCCACCATTGCACAGATTGCCGCGCTGGAATCATTGCGTCATGGCTTGGCTGCCAAGGATGAGATGATGGCGAGCTACGACGAACGTCGCAAGCTGTTTGTGGCCGGCTTGAATGCAATCGGGCTTGCTTGTCATGAGCCTGAAGGGGCTTTCTATGCCTTCCCTTCAATTACTTCTAGTGGCATGTCATCTGAGCAGTTTGCACTTCGTATGCTGAAGGAAGCGAAGGTGGCGGTCGTACCGGGACATGTATTCGGATCAGGCGGAGAGGGCTTTATTCGCTGCTCATATGCAGCCTCGCTCGTCGATTTGGAGAAGGCGCTGGAACGGATGGGAAGGTTTATGCAGGTAATGCAGCCGGTATGATGAACAGGGTTAATAACTCAAATTTTGCCGAACGTCTTTATGAAATATTTTACAATACCTTTATGTTTTTTGAAAACATAAAGGTATTTTTCTAGGGCGTGTATTCAAACTATAAATCATAGTTAAATGATGGTAAATTGAGATATGAAAAGACGATACGAAATACGCGACGATCAATGGGTTCAAATTAAAAAACGATCTAGAGGCGGATTAACTACCTTTTGGTAGTTAATCCGCATGCCATTTTGCATTAATTGAACATGTGGAACCCGTCGGTGATCAGCGGCATTACCCGCACAGCCAGCTCGGAGGGGGGCTCTGTTCTTCCCTCCAGGTTCCAGCGGTAGGTAACACCGTATAAAGACCAGCTTAACAGGGTTGCTGCGGTTGCGAGCGACTTCGAGTCCGCAGCGGCGTCTGCTCCAGAGATCAGCTGAAGGGTGAGTTTCTCAAGATGCAGCTTGATATTTTCTTCAAGCAAGAGGGCCACTGAATCGTATTTCTTGAAGCAGTGGTGGCTTGTTTCATGGTAATTACATAATGACACAATAAGCTCCAGAAGCGTCTTCTTCGTCAAAGGTCCTTTCGTATCGACTTTACAGACTACCATATTCGTAAATGCGTCCAGCAAAAAGGCTTCGAACAGCGCATATTTATCCGGGAAATGTGCATAGAAGGTCGCCCGGTTAATCGTGGCTGCCTTGGTGATGTCACCGATAGTTATCGAGTTGAAGTCCATGATGTTCAACTGCTGAATGAAAGCATCCAGAATTAATTGACGTGTCCGAATGACGCGCGGGTCGTTTGGATTGGGAGGAAGTACACCAGCCATCCTTTGAACACTCCTTTCAGTAAAGATACTAATCTCTTATTATAAACATGTGTTGAATAGACAACAATTATTATCTCCCAATACGACAGTTTTTTTCACTTCTTGCTTAAGCAACAAATTAGTCGGATTGTTGGTTGAAGCGGGAACAGGAGCTTGATACTATTGCACTCATATCCACTTTGAAAATAATTATTGAAACTATAGGAGGCGTTATTCTTGACTAAAGAGCAGCAGCAAACTCATTCACTGGAGGCCTTATTTGAACCTCATACGGTTCATCAATTAACTATACCTAACCGGATTGTAATGTCGCCGATGGCGCGTGCTTTTGCACCGGAAGGAGTGCCGGGTGAGGATACTGCCGCCTATTACCGACGCCGCGCAGAGAACGGGGTAGGGCTCGTCATCACCGTAGGCATGATCGACCATCCGGCTGCAACAAGTGAGCCCGGACTTCCTAGTATCTTTGGCGAAGCCCCTTTGAACGGCTGGAGGGAAGTGGTCAGACAGGTCCATGAGGCTGGAGGGGTCATATTCCCGCAGTTATCGCATATGGGGATGATTCGCCCCGTGGGTTCCCAGCCTTACCCGGACGCTCCGTCGATTGGGCCTTCGGGACTGGATATGCAGGGGAACAAAGTAAGCGAGCCGATGACGGAAGAAGAAATTGCCAAGGTCATCCAATCCTTTGCCGATGCGGCAGTAAATGCACAGCAGGTTGGCTTCGACGGAATTGAGCTGTCGGGCGGTCACGGCTTACTGATCGACCAATTCTTCTGGGAGAAAACCAATCAACGGACGGACCGCTATGGCGGCGATTTCCTGAAGCGTACCCGGTTTGCAGCCGAGATTGTCCAGGCAGTCCGCGCTGCCGTCGGCCCGGATTATCCGATCTCCATGCGCCTGTCCCAGTGGAAAATGGCAGATTATACGGCGAAGCTGGTAGATACGCCGGAGCAGCTGGAGCAATTCCTGACTGTGCTGGTACAAGCGGGCGTAGACATTTTTCATATCTCGACGCGCCGATTCTGGGAACCGGAATTTGCAGGTTCGGAGCTTAGTCTTGCCGGATGGGTGAGGAAGCTCACCGGGAAGACAACGATTACTGTTGGCTCCGTAGGCATGGACAATGATCCTGCAGATGGAGAGGAGGCAGACAACCAAGGACTGAAGGAGCTGCTGAAGCGGCTGGATAACTGTGAGTTTGATCTGGTAGCTGTCGGACGCGCGCTCCTGGGTGATCCGGCATGGGCGAAGAAAATCCGGGAGGGACGGACAGAGGACATTCTAGCCTTTACTCCTGAGTCTGCAGCCAATCTGTATTGATTGCGTGCTTGTCATAAGAAGGTGACATAAGAAAACCAAACAAGCAGGTTAAGACATCCAGCCTTGATCCGCTTGTTTGATTTCATAAATTAGGGTGATGATATATTTGTATAAAGACAATGTAAACAACCAAACGAAAACAGATGGACGATAAGATCAGAAAAAGAATACACTGACGAAGACGATTGCGGCCTGCTATCCCCAAACCGAAATCCAAAAGTGTATCAGGCTGTGCGGTTTGGAAGGGACGGCGACGGTTCAGTACAATTCCGTTAGGATGGGCTGATCTTACAGCAAAAAGATGATTTTCACTTCCATGGATACCATAAACGCCCGCCGTTAGATACTGTGAATGCCCTATTATCTTTTGCCTATACACTGCTGTCCAACGATATGAAATGGGCACTGGAAGCTGTGGGCTTGGATGCTTATGTAGGTTTTCTGCATAGAGGTTGTTCAGAGTGAGCCTTATCGGCATTGGATGTGATGGAAGAACTTCGAGAAGTATATGCCGGCCGTTTTATCCTTACATTGATTAATAAGAAAAATGATTAAATAAAAGATTTTACAAAAAAAGAAAACGGGGCTGCCATGATGAACGATGTTACAAGGAAAAATCGTAATGAAGGCCTGGCACAATGAAACAGGATAGGATTATTTATCCCTATGTGAATGTATTTCGGATTTTACCCAATTCGACGTTTAAAGTACGAACTCGAAGAGTTGATAGACAAAACAGAAGACAGCTTGCGCTTCTACAACTTAGAAGATAACTACAAAAAGAAAGTGGATCATATAGGGGCCAAAGAAGCTTACGATATGGAAAGTCCGCTGATTCTGTAAGGTGCGAATGTGAAGCTCACATAAAAATCCCGGGTCCTTCGCACCTCGAAAAATGTCGAAAAGCAATTGAATCGGTTGCCTTCAGAAAAGGGCAATGGTTGATCCAAGCCTTTTTGGCATCGTTTTTTACGAGAATGTGTGGAATTGATATCATTAGGGTATGAATTACTTCATTTTTGCTGTCGCACTCCATGTGAGTGCGTGAATGATATGAAAAAAGAAGTCTTATTTCGTGGCCTGCCCAGCAGTGAACAAGTGCAAATTTCTTTTTAACGGATTCCTTAATCGACAAATTCCCCCTTACTTTTATACAATAATGAACTAACATTTACTATGTTGAAGTATAAAATAAGGTGGGAGTTGCTTATGAGGATTTCCATTAGTAAGTTTCTAAAGCGTTATGCAACGATTCTATTGAACTACGCAATAGTTATAGGGGTATTTTATGCTTTGGGATATCAGATGAGTGCTATGGGAATCTATGCAATTCTGACAGGAATTGTGAGTGGAGAAATAATCAATTTGGCATTATCAAAGCGAGAGAAATGAACCTATGTATCCCTTGATTACATCAAAATCGGGGGATTTTTCATTTGATTAAAAGGTTCAACAGAGTTTCTACCTGGGAACTCTATATCATTTACTAATAGTAAAGAATGTGGAGAGATGAAATAGTCATGTCAACTCTGTGAAACCTTTTATTTCGGCAATCCAATTTTACTTTTGCTATTCGTTTTCACAATCTTCCCTTGTGTGTAAGTTATGCTGAATTTTCGTTATAAACATTAGCTGCATAATATATTGACAGATGGTTAATTATGGAGAAGAATAGAGGGTGATTTTTAAAATAATGGAATTTTTATGTGAAGGGTGGTTATGACTTGAAGCATACACCTACGATTTCAGCGGAGTTTGAGGATTATCTAAAACAAAATGATATGACGTTGAGTCAATTTGCCGAATATTCAGGGGTTCATCAAAGAACACTTAGTCATTGGATTACTCAGCATCGTCCTGTTTCCATACAGCAGCTAGACCGAATCACTGTGGCTATGGATTTGCCAGAAGGCTATTTTTACGATCTATACATAGAAAATTACATCATTGACCTTTCCCCGAATTTTAGGCGAATCGAGCCATTATTGTATCGTTGTGCGGAGCTGGACAAGCTGGATGCAATCCGTCGAATGGTTGGACATATCATGGATAATCCGCTGTATGCGACTAGGCTATTTGATGTTGCAGAAGCATTATTTGAACAGGGACGACATGCTGCTGCGCTGCCTCTCTATGAGAATGTCGCAGAAGTGGAGAAATATCAGCATTCTGAACGCTTGGCCACCTGCCAATATCGTATATTCTCGATTCAAGTTGGAGACGACCAAAGCCGTAATCTCAAGGCAGCAACGCTATTTGAACCCTTCGTGGAACGTCTGGATGAAATAGACCAGCTTGATGCGCTAAAAGATTTGGCGAATGTGTATCGATCTTTGCGCTTGTGGGACAGGCTTGATGTGACCGCTCGAAAAATGAGAGATAAAGCGGAAATCCAATATACATTAGAGCATCAGCAGAAAAAGCGAAAGTCTGCGGAAATTGAAAAGAGGCTGAGCCGTCCATTGTTTGTGTATATCACCTATGCTGATTTATTGTGTGCAAGTGTCTGTGAAGCCCAAGGTGATTATCAACAAGCTCTACAATATACATACGCCTACGTTAATTTAGATTGGGTCAAAGAGACAGATGAGGATACTCTGCATTGGATTAAACTATTTCAAAATTGGGCGCTATGTAATACTTACGTTAATAAATTATTATCCGGAGATATAAGTGTGCTTCCGGATTATGTTGAATATATTAGTGTATCATCAAACACCACTAAAGAAATGGTTACTCAACTATTGAATATTATGATGGCGGCTAACCGATTTCAAGTTGATGTGGATGAAGTACTTAAGCAGTTCGAAACGGAGATCGATTCGATCACCCAACAGCAACCATCTGCTGATATGTACACTCATCAAGTGGTTCCAGAACAATTAACGCGTTTTAAATATGAACTGGCTAAATACTACTTAAATAAAGGTAATTATTCATATGGATTTAAAAATTTACTAGACGTTTTATCTAAATCATTAGTCATTAACAAAGAAGCCTTTTTCATTAGCTGCATAAGATTATTTGAGCAGTTCAAACAATTTGCAGACTTTAGATTGTGTACAAAGTATGAAAGTTTAGTTAGAGAAGGGCGAAAAGAAAGATTATTTTATTATTAATAGTTATTAATCATTTCTCAGTGTTGATTCCAAGTTGAATAAAATAAAATATATATGGAAAACGAAGAAGGCAGAATGTTGCTGTGCAAGTAAAGCGGTCGCCTTTACCACGGATTTTAACCTTAATCTGACTTTATTCAGGAAATACAGGGGCGGTGACGATGGGAAGCAATATCGGGCTGCGTAGTGAATCAATAGTTGAATTTTAAGTTCATTTTGTAGGAGTCTGTTGCATTTTAAATAAACATAAAACGCCAAAAAAGTGCCTCTGGAATGCTCCAGAAGCATTTTTTTTGTCGAGCAAATTTTCAAAAAATCCAAAAATTTACGTTTTGTATTAGGATATGACACAGAAGGGGGAATCATGCTGATGAATCCAGGTGTGACTTTACTTCGTGTCGAACGGGCCAGAAAAAGACTGTACCAAATTCAGAAGAAATACGGATTTTTAACGCATCCCAAAGTGATTGAACAATCCATGAAACTGGATGAACTATTGAATCAATACCAAACCTGCAAAATGAAATCTTAGCTAATGTGTGTGCAAGACGCGCTTTTAAAGGAAGAAGACGAACTCCAATCCCCAAACCCCAATCAAAATTCTAAATCCTATACTTATGAAGAGGTGGTAACGTTGTTGAACAAACGAAATCCTGTAACTCCTTTTGGCTGGAAAATCAAACAAAAGCTAGTTGAAATTCAAATGGATCAGAGAACTTTTTGTGACACCTATCATATTCCTGCTAGCCGTTTGTCCAATCTCATTCACGGAACACGTAAGGCCAAAAAATATAGAGTACAAGTATCTCAATTGCTTGGGATCGAAGAATAACCCTCTTTCTCCTTTATGGATACAGGACATCCTAATGATATGTAAGCTACAGTGGCAAAGGACTCCAGGTTTCTTTAATATAGATTGTACATAGGAAGCTTAAAACAAGGAGTGATGGGGATGTTCTCCAGAATGGCAGAGCAGAAGATTGCCGAGGCGATGGCCAAAGGTGAGTTTGATCATTTACCGGGAGCGGGCAAGCCACTGGTCATCGAGGATTTGTCACATGTTCCAGAGGAGCTGCGGATGTCGTACAAGCTGTTGAAGAATGCAGGCATTTTACCGGAAGAGCTTCAGTTACAAAAGGAATGTGTCCAATTACGTGATTTGCTTCACGCTTGTCATGAGGCAGGAGAGCGAGAGCGGATCAGTCGCAGGCTGACTGAAAAATCACTTCGTCTCCGTATGCTGCTGGAGGAAAGAGGGCTGAATACGTCGTCTGTATTTTATGAATATGAGTCCGCTATGCGTAAGCGACTGGAGGAATAGAAGCGAGAGGAGCAAAGGGCGGAATGCCCTTGCCCGTACACTTTGATTTCTGTGCTTTACCTCATTACCGTTGCAGTGCAGATAATCTCGTGAGGCATTGTTTCGTCAGGATGACAGGTTCTTTGGGCAGTTTGTCCAAATGAAAGTCATCGATTAAATCCTCAGCCTTCACAGGCTCAGGTGAATCCAGTAGCCCGGAAAAATAGGCGAGCCAGCCAATGACTGCTTCCGGTGTGACCCCTTGTCGGCGCATAGCTCGGAGTGCTACGCCACCATGTCGTTTGGCCAGCCTTCGCCCATCAGGGCCTAGGACAAGGGGAACGTGTGCGAAACGTGGCGGCTGCAACCCCAAAGCTTGGTACAGCAATAGCTGACGGGGAGTCGAATCGAGAAGATCATACCCGCGTAGTACGTCGGTCATATGCATATCCGCATCATCGATAACGACAGCCAGCTGATAGGAAAACATGCCGTCGGCTCGTTTGACGATAAAATCGCCCCCCTCAGCCGCACCAAAGGCCACATGACCTGCTACCTGATCATGAAACGAAATAACGGCATCTGGATATTGCGGTACTTTAAAGCGAAGTGAAGGGAGTTTATATTGTGCTTTGGCTACGACATCTTGAAAGCTAAGATTACGACATGCCCCTGAATATGCGGGTCCTTCACCAGACAGTCCATGTGGAGCATGGGCGGCGGCCAGAATGTCGGCCCGACTGCAAAAACAAGGATACAGTAAATCTTGCCTCTGTAGTTTCTCCAATGCAGACTGGTAGCGTTCCAGCCGTTGGCTTTGAGTGTAGGAACCGTAGGGACCGCCTACGTCGGGTCCTTCGTCCCAATTCAGCCCGATCCAGCGCAAGTCTTCCATAATCCCTTGCGCCAACTGGCTGCGAGCTCGCGTCATATCAATATCTTCCATGCGCAAAATATAGGTTCCGCCCAGGGAACGAACGTGCAGCCAGGATAATAAGGCAGTACGAGCGTTTCCTAAGTGTATCCATCCCGATGGTGTTGGGGCAAAACGCCCTCTGATGGGTTGGGCCTGTAATTCCATACGAAAGTGACCTCGATTCTATGTTCCGTCCTTCAGCAATCATATCGACCATATTATAAAACGATCTTGCCGCGAGTGCATCCCGACAGGTATAGGAGCTAACACAGAAAACTTACATAGCTGCGATGGCCAGACGGGAAATTTAAATATCTGTATAATAGATTTAGAAGAATTATGCACGACAGACCGAAGAGAAGTTCCAGAGGGTTAGCTTAACCTTTTCTATTCAGTGTTCGATAATTACAGGTAATGAAAAATTCATAATAATAAAGGAATTAAAACTTAGATTCTACGCATCAAGCGTATCATTGGAGAGATTTCATTGACAGATAAACAACTGCCTATTATGCAAGTGATCCCCGAGCTTAAACGTACACTGCAATCCCATTCGGCGGCGGTACTGATTGCACAGCCGGGAGCGGGGAAAACGACGGTAACGCCTCTGGAGCTACTGCATGAGCCGTGGCTGGCAGGGCAAAAGATGATTATGCTGGAGCCGAGGCGTTTGGCAGCGCGTGCAGCAGCAGCGCAAATGGCAAAAGCGCTCGGAGAGCCCACCGGGAAGACCGTGGGTTACCGGGTTCGTATGGATACAAAGGTAGGGCCAAACACACGGATTGAAGTGGTTACGGAGGGCGTACTGACCCGGATGCTACAACATGATCAGGCGTTGGAGGGAGTCGGCCTGATTATTTTTGATGAGTTTCATGAACGCAGCCTGCATGCAGATTTGGGATTGGCACTTGCCCTGCAAAGCCAGGCACTGTTGCGACCGGATTTGAAGATATTAATCATGTCTGCCACCCTGGAGGCAGAGCCTGTATGTAGATTATTAGGGGATGCGCCATTGCTGGAATGTCCAGGCACTGTATTTCCGGTAGAAACCTTTCATATATCCAAACCTTCGTCAACTTCATTAGAGTCCTTTACGGTTGAGACGGTAGAAAAGGTACTCCATGCTCATGAAGGTGATCTGCTGGTGTTTTTACCAGGGGCTAGAGAAATTCACAGAACGGAACGAGAATTGGCTTCAAAGCATTTACCAGCACATGTCAAGGTCATTCCGCTGTATGGGAGCATGAAGCTGGAGCAGCAGGATGAAGCAATACGCCCGTCGGCTTCGGGCAGTCGAAAAGTGGTATTGGCCACTTCAATTGCCGAGTCTAGCTTGACCATCGCCGGAATCACGGTGGTGATCGACAGCGGACTATCGCGGGAGTCTGTATTTTCCGCGCGAACCGGCATGAGCCGTTTGACCACGGTCAAGGTGTCCAAGGCCTCCGCCGATCAGCGGCGCGGACGGGCGGGCCGCCTCCAGCCGGGCGTATGCTACCGGCTGTGGAGCGCGCAGGAGCAAGCCGCGCTCCCCGATGCCAGCCGGCCGGAAATCGCCGCGGCGGATCTCGCCCCGCTTGCGCTGGAGTTGGCGGCCTGGGGCGTGCGTGAGCCCGCCGAGCTGGTCTGGCTGGATGCCCCGCCTGAGGCGGCGTACCGCCAGGCCACAGGTCTGCTGCACCAGCTCGGCTGTCTGGATGCAGCAGCCGATGGCACTACAGGCGGCATTACCGCGCATGGGCGCGAGGTGTCCGCCCTGGGCACGCACCCGCGCCTTGGGCACATGCTGTTGCGTGCTGCGGCCCTCGGCCTGGCACCAACTGCCAGCCGTCTGGCTGCGCTGCTGCAAGAGCGTGACCCGTTCCGCACTCATGGCGGAACGGATTTGCGCCCGCGACTGGATGCCCTGCGCGAGGCGGCCTATGCCCGCAGCACGCACAGCCTGCTGCGGGCAGCAGACGATACGGTGATTCGCCGTATCGTGCAGGAGAGCCGGCAGCTGCTAGCCACGCTGCCAACAGCAGCCGCAGCGCAGGACGAGCCTGACGGCTCCGCGGCTTGCGGGTTGCTGCTGGCCTTTGCGTATCCGGATCGGATCGCGCAGGGCCGGGGGGATGGCCGCTTTTTGCTTAGCGGCGGTCGGGGGGCGCGACTCCGACAAGTGGAGTGGATGTCGCGTTCGTCCTATCTCGTCGCCGCTGAAGTGGACGACGAGGGAGCAGACGGTGCCATTCAGTTGGCGGCACCAATTGAACTGCAAGAGCTGGTCGAACATTGCAGTGAAATGCTGTTGGAACAAGCTAACGTATACTGGGATAGCTCCGCCTCAGCAGTGAGAGCCCGCAAAGTACTGCGGCTGGGCTCACTTGTCTTAAAGGAAACGTCCTATGAGCGACCTCCGGCAGAGGAAGTAGCTGCTGCCTTGATGCAGGGTGTCCGTGAACGAGGTCTAAAGCTGCTGTCATGGAATCGGCAAACCCTCCAGTTGCAGGCGCGTTTGATTTTTATGCACTTCTCGGCCCCTGAGGACTGGCCGGATTGCACGGAATCGGCATTGCTGGATTCTCTGGAAGCGTGGCTGCTACCTTTTGCTATAGGAGCCAAAAATGTATCCGATCTGCAACGGCTGGACAGTGCTGCATTGCTGCTTGGCAGGCTGGATTGGGAACAGCGGCAGCTGCTTGATCAGGAAGCGCCGACGCATATCCGCGTACCCAGCGGTTCCCGCATTCCTGTCGATTATTCAAATCCTGAGGCACCAGCGCTGGCCGTACGACTACAAGAGTTGTTCGGTATGGGGGATACGCCTCGTATTGGACGCGGACGTGTGCCAATTGTATTGCATTTACTGTCACCTGCCCAGCGACCTGTCCAAGTGACTTCCGACTTGTCCAGCTTCTGGAGCGAGGCTTATTTTGAGGTCAAAAAGGATCTAAAGGGCAGATATCCCAAGCATTATTGGCCGGATGATCCACTGGAAGCTGTGGCGACCAACAGAGCAAAGCCAAAGCGTTAAATAGAAGCTATTTTATGCTAATCGACTTTTTGAATTTTTGTAAAATCGTTTAAACGTCATAATAGTGGGGTAATGAAAAACGAACCACTCAACACTAAAATATTTGGGAGGTAACTATCATGGCTAATAACTTAAACGATTATAATGAAAAGAAAATTGTTGGTGTTTTTGATACAGAACAGGAAGCATCTCGTGCGATAGGACAATTGCAGAGCAAAGGAATTCCAAGCAGTGAGATTTCTGTGATCACCCGTGACCGTGACGAGCTGAGGACGATTAGCGAAGAGACAGGCACGAAGGCACCGGAGGGTGTAGCGACAGGTGCGGCTACAGGTGGAGTTGTAGGCGGTGTCGCTGGCTTGCTGGCAGGCATCGGGGCCTTGGCTATTCCGGGTATCGGACCTATCCTTGCCGCTGGACCTATCGCGGCTACTCTTACCGGAGCAGCTGTCGGAGCGGGAGCAGGTGGCTTGGTCGGTGGACTGGTCGGGCTGGGCATTCCAGAGGATGATGCACGTCAATACGAGACCTACGTCGATCAGGGCAAGATTTTAGTGCTGGTGGATTCCGCTGACCATCACAGGGATGTTTATGATATTTTCCGCACCAACCGTTCGCTGAATGCGGATCGTTACAGAACGTATGATGATACGGTGGCGGACACGCCGCGTACAGATGTGTACACAGATACTAGAAGGAACCTGTAAACACCTTACGGCTAGTTAAGAGAGTGATGTACAGTAGGCTTTCCTATTTCCTTTGCATATAGGTTGTTTTTACAGCAGCAGTCTCCCTGAGAGGGAGGACTGCTGCTTTTACATATTTTTACTCATTGATAAACCTGAGATAAACGATGCTTTGCATGCCGTTGGCACGTTTAACCTTCTATATATTTTTACAGAATTGTCGTTATAATAGATTGAGGATTTTGCAAAAATCCTGGATTTATAAATTGCTAGATGTAACAGGAGAGTGACATGAGTCAAAAAGAGAGAATTTCCGAAGTCGCTTTGCTGAGAGGGCTGGCTTTTGCGGCCGTTGTTCTTCAGCATTCCGTCGCACACTATGCGGTTGCGCAGGGGGCGCGCATCCAGGACGGGGTATTGATGACACTTTTACTGCTATGTTCCAAATTTGCAGTTCCTGTGTTTGTATTTATCACTGGAATGGTGTTATTTTACAATTATGATGGAGCCTTAAAGTACGGAACGTTTTTACGTAAAAGATTCATGGACATCATCGTTCCTTATATCATATGGTCTCTTTTATACGAATTGGGAAATCAGCTTGCCCAAAGTGGTGGATATATTCACCCACTTGATTTTTTCCAGAAGTTGTTGAACGGGAAAAGCAGCTATCATCTATGGTACATCGTTATGATTATCCAGTGTTATGTGTTATTTCCCGTGTTTCGTTATGCGGTCCGTCATTTGTCTGCGCTGCTGCCGTCAAAATGGCGACCCGCTGCATTGGCTGGATTCGGCGTGCTATATATTTTGCTCATGTTCGCCGTTGGACCCGTATACCAAGCGATGGATAAGCTCCAGCTTCCGGTTATTACCTCTTGGTTTACCCTGTACGCTGACCGGAATGTGATCTATTTTTTCTTTTATTTTGTGCTAGGAGCGGCAGCCGGGATGAACGTCAAGCGTTGGAATGCTTGGGTAACCAAAGCACAGATGATATACTGGCCGTTGTTTATCGTGATTACAGGCTACTTACTGTATGAGATGATCGGTCAGTTCCAGACGCCGCGAGGTACAGTTATTTCCTTTAACTATTTATCTCTGCTGCGTCCGATCATGGCTGTATATTGCGTTGCGTCTATTTTTGTAGCTTATCGGGTAGCGACGTGGATTGCTCATAAGGGGGGACGTGCGGCGAGTATGTTGACGGCCATCGGAACGTTGTCCTATGGAGCGTATCTCATGCATGCCTTTATGCTACGTATGACCTATTATTTTGACGAGACGTTGTTTGCAGACTGGAGTCACGTTCTTCGTACGCTGGCTTCATTCGTTCTCTGTATGATCTTTTCCGTTGCTGGAACATGGTTGCTGGCACGTTTGCCTCTGGGCAAATGGATCGTGGGGCTTCGGGTTCGTCCTCGCCCGACTGGAGGTCCGCCAGCCTTACAAAAGCAAGCCTGATTTGATAACCCAATCACATATGTTCACAAGAGTATCCCAACGCCAAGAAATAAGGCCAAGGGATACTTTTCTATCTACATTTGTTTAATAGTACACATACTGATAGACTGGATGTTCACATCCATATGGGGAGGGTCGCTAAATGAGTGGTCCAGATATAAGAAGCGTTTTTCCGATGAAAAATATTAGAAGTCTGTGTTTTTTGAACAATGTAGTGATTAATCCATATATCGAAATCGGGGATTATACCTATTATGACGATGATGATAACCCTTTGGATTTTGAGAAAAATGTCCTTTACCAGTTTGATTTTATAGGGGACAAATTAAAGATTGGTAAGTTTTGCGCGATTGCAGCCAAAGCCAAATTTATTATGAATGGCGCTAATCATAATACCAATGCGTTTACCACTTTTCCTTTTGGAGCGTTTGGCGGAGATTGGGAAGTTGGTGTACCCAATTTAAGTGGGGGCTACAAAGGGGACACTGTGGTTGGAAATGATGTTTGGATTGGTTACAATGCTACCATTATGCCCGGAGTTCAAATTGGTGATGGCGCGATCATTGCGTCAAATGCCGTGGTGACAAAAGATGTTCTGCCATATTCCATTGTAGGAGGAAATCCCGCGAAGTTAATTCGTTATCGGTTTGATGAGGAAACTATAGCGATGCTCCAAACCCTGAAATGGTGGGACTGGGACATCCAAAAAATAACAGAATATATTCCTGTTTTGACAAGTAACGATACGGAGGCCTTAAAACAATTAATCCAGTCTTCGTAATCTGTAACTCTATTTTTTTAGCTTTAGTTACATTATTTCAACATATGAAAAATTCATAATAGCAAGAACAATAAAATCATTTCTCAGCGCTGCGCACACTACTCTATATCGCCTCATTCTATATCTCTCACCATCTTAAAACAGGTCACAAGGGATGGAGAGTTCTCATAAACTCTTATCTCATCAAAGGAAATAGTGTATGGACGCAGAGTGGTTTATAATGGAAGATAAGGTGCACGAATAAGGTGTGGAGGAGGCTGTGAAATGGCGTTTATGATATCCCAGCGGGCTTTTATCAAAATTTATCTGATCACAATGGTGGAGAGGCATCGCGGTTATGGATATCAGATGCTCGAATCGATGAAGGATGAGTTTAGTGGCTTTGGATATGTTCCGCCTCAGAGCGAGGTTTACCGGGCGCTGCATGAGCTGGTACAGGAAGGCGTTTTTTACCGTACCAAGCGATTGAAAGGAACAGACCCGCGCGTGGATTTTCAGGAGATTGTACTCTATCACTTTACAGATGATGGGGAGGAGAAAGCACGATTGTACAAGAAGCAGGTCAAAGCTGATTTGGACCGTTGCTTAGGTATGCTGCATAAAGCGGAACAAGACAACTATTCCTAACCACGAAAGGATGAGAATGATGGGTAGAAAGCTGAAATGGGGAATTTTAGGCACTGCGGAGATCGCCCAAATCGCTGTAATTCCTGCGATTCAGCAATCTGAACGCGGAGAAGTGCTTGGGATTGCTAGTCGTAATGCGGATAAAGCCGCTGAGGCCGCCCGGGAGTTCGATATTCCAAAAAGTTATGGAAGCTATGATGAACTGTTGGCTGATCCCGAAATCGGAGCGCTGTACATTCCGTTGCCAAACCATCTGCATGAAGAGTGGACCATTCGGGCAGCGGAGGCTGGAAAGCACGTTTTGTGTGAAAAACCATCTTCTCTTAGCTCGGCTGGGACAAGCCGCATGATTGAAGCATGTCAACGTGCAGGAGTGATCTTTGCAGAGGCTTTTATGTATCGCTATCATCCCAAACATCGAAGAATTAAGGAAATTATCAATAGTGGGGAAATTGGTGACATTCGCGGCATCCATTGCACGTTTACGTTTAACAATACCGATCAGGCAGATAATGTGCGCTTTAATAAAAACATGGGCGGCGGCTCGCTGTATGATGTGGGCGTCTATCCGATATCAGCCGCTCGTATGTATTTGGATCGGGAGCCGGAGGCAGTGACGGTACATGCCTTATTTTCCCCGGAGCATGACAACGTCGATATGATGGCTTCCGGCTTGCTGGAATTTCCGGGTGGAGTCAACCTTACTTTCGATTGTGGCATGTGGGCAGCCAATCGTTCCAACATGGAAATTCTCGGTAGCAAGGGTACGATTGCGATGCCCAAAATGTTCGGCTGGGAAAGAACGTCTGTGGTACCGCAAATTTTCGTCCACGTCGGTTCGGTTACGCGTGAGGAACGTCTGAAAGGTTTTAATTCCTTTGAACTGCAAGCAAATGCTTTTGCCGAAGCGGTGCTTGATGGTGTTCCGTTGCCGTATGAGCCAGAAGATGCGGTGAGCAATATGAAAGTGATCGACGCTTGTATCGAATCAGCTCGCAGTCGGAAACGGATAGAAATTGGATAAGCAGGATCACCGTATTCCCGTAAGGCATAAAAAAGCAGCCTGTCCAAAGGACAAGCTGCTTTTTTAGATGAACGAATACATAAGCCTATAGCATTACATATTTTCATCATAATCGGTGACATCACGCTTGGCGGCAGTTGCAGGCGAGTTCGATGTACCGTATTTTTCTACGGCGTCCCATGCGCCCGCATCGTCAAATCGTCCTGCATTTCGTTGGCGAACCTCACCTGCACCCTTGGGTGGCGGAGTCATGACCTGTTCCTCGACCGGGCGGTCATTCGATAATTCTCGAGTTGGCGTGTGCTCGACGGTATAGGCTGTATATGGAATGGCTTGCAACCGTTCAAAAGGAATTTCTTCCCCGCTCTCCACACATATCCCGTACGTCCCATTCTTCATCCGTTGAAGGGCAGCATTGACCTGCTCCAGCTCGTCTTGCAGCGAATCATTAATCGCCAGATCACGGGACCGTTCAAAGGTTTCTGTCCCTATATCAGCGGGGTGGTTGTCATAGGACGAGAGCTCACCTGTAGAATCTGTCAGTGTTTCTCCCAATGGAGCGTTTTCCTGACCGTTTTGTTCAAAATGCTTTTCTAAATCCTTTTTCTGCTCCAACAACATATGTTTCAGCTCTGCAAGCTGCGAATCGTTCAAGTGGTTCATGATCATCTCTCCCCTTCGTGGTCTGGATAAGTGACACGTATGCTCTTTTATACCCGTTCATAGGGCTGGGCAATCAGCAGAGACTTTTATTCCCAGCCTAGAATGTGATATAAAAAGAATAGTGTGTTAAGGAGGGAATAACCGATGGATGAACATATGAAGCGTCGTCTGGATAAGCAAAAGCAGTTGTTTAAGCAACTGGGCATTCAGCTGGACGCGCTCTCCATTCATGAGAAACAGTTTAAGAATAAAATGCGCGGCTATGATCCGGACGAGGTGGATGCCTTTCTGGATGAAGTGATCAAGGATTACGAACGCTTTTATGCGAATATAGCCGACCTGATGGACAAGTGGCAGGAGCAGCAGGCAACCATACGTGATTTGAAAAATGCACCCAAGCCTGCCGCCGACCTTAATGGACTTGACCGTCGTCAACTGGAGGATATCGTTAAGCAGTTGGAATATAGTGTACGCCAATTAAAAGTGCGAGTACGTCCTGAAAATGACTATTTTCCGGAGTAAGGTGCAGTAAGCACTGTGTTGGTGCCTCTATTGTGGTATGATGGAAACATGCATTTTACCAAACATTTAATGAGGCACACACATAAAGGTGGTTAACATGAGTACCCATTTTTCCGTTAGTATCCATTGTCTGCTTCTTCTGGCTGAAGGGGCACCGGAGCGAATGACATCGTCACTTATTGCTTCCAGCATCAATACAAACCCGGTAGTTGTGAGAAGGATTATGAGCCGACTCAAGCAAGCGGGTTTGGTGGATTCGTCGCCTGGAGCACGCGGCTTTCGTCTAAGTATGTCCAGTTCAAACATCAATCTGAAAATGATCTATGAGGCGACCAAGGATGAAGGTCCGTTGTTCGCCATCCATACCGATAGCAATCATAATTGTGAGGTAGGCAGGAACATAGACGCATTGTTGGATGGTTTATATACCGTGGCAGAGCAGAAAATACAGGCGTTTTTCGAGACCGTTACGCTGCGAGATCTGGAGCAGGCACTTCAGCAGCGCGTGGGGCAACAAAGTTCATCCGTGTAAAGACGCTGGTAAGGAGAAATTGATATGAAAATCATCGTACTTTCAGACACTCATATGCCGCATAGAAGCAAAACGTTGCCTAGTCGGCTTGTACAGGAGTTAAAAGGCAGTGACCTCATTCTCCATGCCGGAGACTGGACGGATTGGTTCGTATATGAACGTCTAGCTGAGTTTGCGCCTGTGCAAGGCATTGCCGGAAACAATGATGGAATGGACATCGTGGAGCGTTTAGGCTATCAGCGAATCGTTGAAGTTGAAGGCAAGCGGATCGGTATGGTTCACGGTCACGGCTGGCGAGGAACGACAGAAAATATCGCATTGAATACGTTTAAGGGAGAAACGCTGGATTGTCTGATTTATGGACATTCGCATATTCCGGTGGTCAAAACGATTGACGGTCAGCTTGTCCTTAATCCCGGGTCTCCGACGGACAAACGTGGCGAAGACGAATATTCATTTATCGTGCTGACGATTGAAGCTGATCAGATGGAAGCACAGCTTGTTCTTTATCCAGATAAACATTGATTTAAAACCAACAACTGTTGATTAAAGGGGAAGCTATGGCTATTTTTGAATTAGAACCAATGAAGCATCATGTGTTGATCTGCAATGGAGGCACATGTATGCGACATGAGGGTGAAGAAGTTACACAGGCAATTCGGGATGAAATTCGTAAACAAAATGCAGAAGCATATATTCACACGACCAGAACTCGCTGTAATGGGCGTTGTCATGATGCTGCGGTTGTGATCGTATATCCTCAAGGGGACTGGTATGGTCAAATGACCCCTGACTCGGGGACTCAACTGGTGCAGAAGCTCGTAACGGGAGAGAAGCTGGAACCTCATCTTTTTCATGAGTGTACAGGTCAATCCAGTTCGGAATAATTCAATCAACCATCTATAAGTACATGAGTAGAGAAAATCTTTGCAGAGATTTTCTCTTTTTTGCGTTTAATCCCCGATGTGAAAGGTAAAAGTATACTGTGGACACCAATCCGATAGGGAGGGAAGTAAAATGGCCCCATTTGAAGATAACCTGCACGATCAGAATCAGCAGAAAGGACAGACGGGGAAAGGAATAACGGAGTCTAAACATCAGAAACAGTCGATCAATCGAGATCATGCAGAGCAGTATCCGACAGAGCAGGAAAGCTTGTTCGACCGTTTTGAGATCGAGCAGACGGTAGACGCCATTCCTGTAGAGGATTTGAAGATGGAAAGACAGGAGGAGAGAGACAAGGATGCAACCAAGCACACCTCTTCCAGTGAGAAAAAATATAATGGTGGCGTATAATTATCAACTAACTGGTAATATTTAAAAAGAAATCTCTTGACTTTAAGATATATGTAATGTATATTAAGTTACGAAAAGTAATTAATTTTTCTCAGGAGGTAACAAAATGGCTAAAGACTTCTTCACAGCTCTGAAAGACAGACGCTCCTATTATGGTATTAGCAAAGAACAGGTCATTTCTGACCAACGGATTCAAGAGATTGTAGAGGAAGCTGTTAAGTACACACCTACCTCTTTCAACTCCCAAACTTCACGTGCTGTAGTGTTGCTCGGAGAGCATCATGATAAACTGTGGAATATTACAGAAGATATTTTACGTGAGGTTGTAGGCAATGAGGAGCAATTCAAGTCTACTGCCGAGAAAATGAACGGTTTCCGCAGCGGATACGGAACAGTCTTGTTCTTTGAAGACAATAACGTGGTGGCTGGTCTGCAACAACAATTTGAAGCCTATGCGGACAATTTCCCAATCTGGTCCAACCAATCTAATGGTATGCTGCAATTGGTGGTATGGACGGCTCTGGAGCAAGAAGGACTGGGGGCATCCCTTCAGCATTACAACCCATTGATTGATGAAAAAGTGAAAAACGAATGGAACATTCCTGAGCATTGGAAACTGATTGCTGAAATGCCATTTGGTAAACCGACATTCCAACCAGGTGAAAAAGAATTCCAGCCTGTTGAAGAACGCGTAAAAACATTTAAATAATTATAATTTTCACGATAAAATGATGATTCAGGCTCGACCTGGTAAAGCACTGTGGGTATCCACAGTGCTTTTTGTCATTCCATTTTTAAGGCATATAAGCTCTGATATGTACGGACACAGGGGTTAATTCATCCGTTAGTGGGTGATATTATGTTTAAAATTGGATGAGAAGTTTACATTGGTGTTATTGCGGTTTTATGCAGATGTCTAGGATAACGCGCATTCAAAGGAGGAAAAATGATGAACTATGATTGCATTATTGTTGGTGGGGGAATTGCCGGATTGCAAGCAGCGATTCAATTGGGGAGATACAGCAGTCATCGAGTTCTAGTGATAGATTCGGGCTATGGTCGATCTACGCTGTGCCACCATTATCATAATATTTTGGGCTTTCCTGACGGAATTTCTGGTGAAGAGCTGCGACGGCTTGGACGTAGTGAAGCCACAAAACTAGGTACTGAGTTTATTGAAGGGAAGGTGGTAAAAGCCGCCAAAAGAGATGAGCTTTTTGACATTCAAGTGGAGGCAGAAACCGTGTATTCATCTAAGACGCTGTTATTAGCTACAGGGCTAACGGACCGTTTTCCAAAGCTGGATGGGTTGCAAGCCTGCTTGGGCAACAGTGTATATGTGTGCCCGGACTGTGACGGTTATGAGGTTCAGGATCGCAGCACGGTCGTCATGGGGGCCGGTAAAGCAGGAGCTTCCATGGCTCTGATCTTGTCAGCGCGTACCGATCAACTTGTTTATGTCAATCATGAGCGTTCAGAGGTGCCGGACGAGCTGATTGTGAAGCTGCGGGAAAAAGGGATTGGCTATAAGGAAGTAGCCATTTCTGAGATTATAACCGGAGAACCGGGTTGTTTTAAAGGAGTGCGGCTGGCTGATGGACAAGTGGTTCGAGCAGAGCGGGGCTTTTTAGCTTTTGGCAGCAATCATGTTCATTCAGAGCTGGCAGAGCAACTGGGTGTACATCTGCTGCACAATAAGCATATTGAAACTCATCCTCGCAGCAAAATGACAAATGTGGAAAATGTATGGGTAGCCGGGGACTTAGGAGCTCATGCCGAGCAAGCGACTGTGGCGATGGGAGAAGGAGCTATGTCAGCGATTTGGATACACAAGGTATTAACTGGTATGAAAACAAAAGTACCGCAGCTCTGAGAGCTGCGGTTTAGAACGATGGGCGTGTACTCGTTGGGAGTTGAAGTTCAAAGCGTTTAAATTGATCGCTAATGCCATACTTACGTAAAATTTCCGCTTGTTTGTTACCGATGAGATCAAAATGCGGATAGGGCTGACGCTGATGAATATATTGGGGGTCTAATCCGTTTTGGTTGCACCATAAGCGCAGCTTGTCCAAATCAGAACATCCTACCTTGGTGACAGTTGTAATGCCTGGAAAGCGATCATCCAGCCAGTAATGTGTCAGAAAAGCAATTTCACCACGACTGACCTTTCTTTTCCAGGCCATAAGTTCCTGGCGGGTAATGCCAAATGCCATCGTTCTCATCCTTCCTTGGCCCATTCTGAAATTATGAGCTGCTGAGCGGTTGTCCCATTATTTTCGTACGTATTATGATCCACATGGGGTAACACAATAACAGGAGACCATGTGTGGCGACCTCCTGTTAGCAGTTAAAGCCATCTCTCGGCCCAGCTCTCCACACCATTCAATGCATCACCTAGCTCTTTACCCTTGCGTGTCAGCGAATACTCAGTACGCACAGGCCGCTCAGTGATGACATTGCGAAGGATCAGGCCGGAAAGCTCTAGTTCCTTGATGCGTTCGTTCAGCATGCGTTTGCTAAGATCAGGTATGGAGACGTGAATTTCACTAAATCGTTTGGGATGTTCCATCAAAGTATGAATGATGAGAGCGGTCCATTTTTTGCTGATGATCTGAAAGGACTGTTCCACCTTACCGCACAAAAGCTTAGGCTGCCTGTCGTCGCTCATCTGAATCCCCTCAATTTCATTGTTGTTTTAAACAGTATACTAAAAGTAACTCTGTATACCAATAGTAACTATAACGCTTTGTATCAACTGTGACATATTTAACAGTTTTTTCTCTTTCCTTTCGTCAATCATACCACAGAAAACGTTATCATTACAGGATATATCGAATGTTCACGATTTCGCTAAAATTTGATTGACTTGCCCCTTATTTTGGGTGTATTATGGGTTACGTTAATTCCTCAGGTAACTTTTAATAACCTCATCTTTATAATGGGAAGAAGGAATAATTCATGGATTCAATGACATTTGTCTTATTTGGAGCGACAGGGGATTTGGCAAAACGCAAAATTTACCCTGCCTTGTATAATTTGTTTGTAGAAGGTAAAATTCCGGCTTCCTTTTCTGTAATTGGGATGGGGCGTCGTGAAGTGGCGGACGAGCAATTTCAAAGTAATGTAGAGCAATCCATTAAGGATTTTTCCAGACACGTGAATGAAGACCGTGCACAGATGGATCAGTTCTTAAGTGCTTTCCGTTACAGCGCATTGAACGTCAACCACCCGGAAGATTATAAAAAGCTGCTACAGCTTGCTGAGCAACGTGAAAATGACTTGGGAATTCCGGGGAACCGCATGTTTTACTTATCGGTGGCACCGGAATTTTTTGATGTGATTGCCCTCAATATTCGCGAGAGTGGTCTAGCTGAAACAAAGGGTTGGAAACGGCTCATTATTGAAAAACCATTTGGACATGATCTGGAATCCGCACGTGAGCTGAATGATCGCCTAAGCAGAACCTTTGCTGAGGATGAGATTTATCGTATTGACCATTACTTAGGTAAGCCCATGGTGCAAAACCTGGAAGCCTTAAAATTTGCTAATCCATTGCTCCAAGGAATATGGAACAATCAATACATCGCCAATGTGCAAATTACCGCTTCCGAGACTGTAGGGGTGGAGGAGCGAGCGGGATACTATGATCATTCCGGCGCTATTCGTGATATGGTACAAAATCACATGCTGCAGGTGTTGATGATGACGGCTATGAACAAGCCGGGACATGTCACGGCTGACCAGGTGCGTGACGAAAAAAGCAAGGTGATGGACGCGCTTCGTGCGCTTGATCCTTCCGACATTGCTTCCAACGTGGTTAGAGGCCAATATACCAACGGTGAGATCAACGGAAAAGCAGTTCCTTCCTATAAAGAAGAGCCGGATATCGGACCTGATTCGCAAAATGATACTTTCATTTCAGCTCGCCTATGGATTGACAACGAACAATGGTCGGGTGTGCCGTTCTATATTCGTACCGGCAAACGTATGAAAGAAAAATCTACTCGTATCGTCGTGGAATTCAAAAAGGACAGCACAGATCCTTATGCCGCTCAAGGGCAACCGACTGACCCGAACTTGCTGATCATCCATGTTAACCCGGATGAAAAGGTAACGCTGCGTCTGAATAGCAGAGACCCGCTAAACGCTGGTCAACTGGAAACGGTTCTGATGAATTATCATTCCGAGGCTAAGGATGTACCAGAAGCCTATGAGCGCCTCATCTTTGATGCGCTACGCGGCGATTCCACCTTTTTTGCTCATTGGAACGAAGTTGAGCTTTCATGGGTGTGGGTTCAACCTGTACTGGAAGCTTTTGCTCGTGGTGAGGTCCCACTTCATACGTATGCAGCAGGCTCTTACGGTCCAGAAGCTTCAGATCAATTGTTGGAAGAGCAAGGCTTTACATGGTGGTTGGACGAAAAGTCCGAAAGCACTGAAAAAGCAGTCGTTCGTTCTTAACACCAACAAGAAAGTATATACAAAATATGTTTGCTACGGCAGGAGGCCTTTACTATGCAAGTAGGATTAATTGGTTTGGGAAAAATGGGCTTGAATCTCGGGAAAAATTTGATCGATCATAAGCATGAACTTGTCGCTTACGACGTCAATGCAGCCGCCATCCAAGAAATGAAGGATTATGGAGCTACAGGTGCTTCTACATTGGAAGAGCTTGTACAGGCAACTCAATCCCCTAGAGTATTGTGGATTATGGTTCCTCACCAAATTGTTGATTCTGTGCTGGATCAGCTTCAACCGATGTTGTCCAAAGGAGACATCATTATTGAAGGTGGTAATTCTCATTACAAAGAGTCTATTGCTCGTCATGCCCGTCTTCAAGAATATGGCATCAGCTTCATGGATGCTGGAACCTCAGGCGGGATGGAAGGCGCACGCAATGGCGCTTGTTACATGATCGGTGGCGATCCGGAAGCTTGGGCGGTTGTTGAGCCTATTTTCCGCGACACAGCAGTGGAAAACGGATATCTGTATGCAGGTAAATCCGGAAGCGGACATTTTCTAAAAATGGTTCATAACGGTGTGGAATACGGCATGATGGCTTCCATCGGTGAAGGATTTGAAGTACTGGAAAAAAGCAGCTTTGACTTTGATTATGAACAAGTAGCTCGTGTGTGGAACAACGGTTCTGTTATTCGCTCTTGGCTGATGGGCTTGACTGAACGTGCATTTTCCAAAGATGCAAACTTGGACGAAATCCGTGGGGTTATGCACTCTTCTGGTGAAGGAAAATGGACGGTTGAGGAAGCACTGGACATTCAGGCTGCAACTCCAGTCATTGCTTTGTCCCTGCTGATGCGCTACCGGTCTCTTGATGCGGACACGTTCAACGGGAAAGTGGTTGCTGCGCTGCGCAATGAATTTGGCGGTCACGCGGTAGAAAAGAAGTAATAACAATATAAGCTAGTATCTATCCCCGTAGCTTCACAACTGCGGGGATATTGCTATATGTTTTGTCGTTTATTGGATTTTTGCAAAACCTACATATGCATATTTTTCCTTGTATATCCGCACAATAGGTGAAAAAGGCGGAAGGATGAATAGCATATGTGCAAAAGGTTTTCGTTATCGGCTGATTTGGATGAGGTAAGGGATCATTTTGGTATACAACGGGTGATGTATTATTACAAAACGCGTTATAACATGAGCCCCACCCAGCATGTTCCAATTGTGCTGCATCAGGATGGAGAACGGGTACTTGATGAATTTCGCTGGGGATTTATTCCCTACTGGGGCAAGGATTGTGTCAATGCAGACTTGAATACGGTTCGGGTAAATCCGAGTTATCGCAAGATGGCGGAAACCCGACGCTGTATCATTCCATGCAATGGATTTTATTATTGGCGAAAATTAGGTAAACGCATGTGTGCTGTACGGGTGGTACTGCCGGAACAGAAGATGTTTGCGGTAGCGGGGCTATATGAAGTATGGCAGGATAGTCGTAAGGAGCCTTTACGCACCTGTACGATGATGACAGTTCAGGCCAATACGGATATACGTGAATTCGATACTCGTATGCCGGCTATTTTGGAAGCTGACCATATAGATTCATGGCTGAGTCCGTCTGTACAGAACATAGATGAGCTGCTACCTCTACTACGCACGTATGAGCAAGGAGACATGAGCATCTATCCGGTGACCCCACTGGTGGCCAATGATGAACATGATAACCGTGAATGCATTCAGGAAATGGATTTGCAGTGGTCCTGGATTAAACCTTAAACGTATGGAGATTTTCATCCATGATTGATCATAAGCTTCCCGCCGCCTGCATAGGTATGTATTGGGGAACAAGCGTCATGATCCGGGGAGAGGGGAAACGGCCGAAGGAGTATCTCATATGGGATGGAGGCGATTGGAATGAGTAACGATACACTCATCCAGCTGCTGGTGCTCATGGTGACGATCATCGGTCTGGTCCAAAACCGGTAAGTGGCAGGTTCCAGAAGGCGGGAGAATTGCCGTAGGCAATCTTCCGTTTTTTTTGTGTTAAAAAGCTCGCAGATTAAGGAAGCTTACGGTACAATAGATGTTAGGCTACAGGTGACAAGACACCTGAATATACGTCTACATACGATATATTTTTAAGGGAGAGCAAATCATGAGTGAATTAACTTCATTACCACCAGCCAAAAAAAGAAAATTGCTGTTTAGCGCAGGGCTCAGCTGGTTGTTTGATGCTATGGATGTGGGGCTGCTTTCATTTATAGTCGCAGCGTTGGCAAAGGAGTGGCATCTGGGATCTGAGCAAATTGGACTGCTAACTGCAATGAATTCGATAGGAATGGTGTTCGGAGCCGCTTTGGCGGGGATTTTGGCTGATCGTTACGGCAGACGTGCCATATTAGTGTGGACATTGTTGATCTTTTCTATTGCCAGTGGATTATCCGCTTTGGCGACAGGTCTCGGAATGCTGCTGGTACTGCGTTTTATTGCTGGTGCAGGCTTGGGTGGGGAATTGCCTGTTGCTTCGACGCTGGTGTCAGAATCAGTGCCTGTGAAAGAACGAGGAAGAGCGGTTGTCCTGCTGGAAAGCTTTTGGGCGGCAGGCTGGATCCTTTCGGCTCTTATTGCTTATTTTGTTATTCCAAAGTATGGTTGGCAAATGGCGTTTATTCTCGGCGCAGTACCTGCGCTGTACGCTCTTTATCTGCGCAGAGCTATTGATGATTCACCGCGTTATAAGCAGCAAAGCGTCAAACTTCCGCTGCGTGCACGATTGGCTTCGATTTGGTCGGGACCCCATCGCAAGTCTACGCTGATGCTGTGGATTTTATGGTTCACAGTTGTATTTTCATACTACGGCATGTTCCTGTGGCTACCGAGCATGATGTTTATGAAAGGTTTCGAACTGGTTAAAAGCTTTGAGTATGTGCTGATCATGACGCTTGCGCAACTACCGGGTTACTTTACCGCCGCTTATCTAATTGAAAAGCTGGGCCGCAAATTCGTACTGATCATCTACTTGCTGCTCACAGCAGTGTCCGCCATTTGGTTTGGCACCTCGGAAACGGCGGGAATGCTGTTGGCTGCTGGTATCTGCTTGTCCTTTTTTAATCTTGGTGCATGGGGAGCCATGTACGCCTATACTCCAGAATTGTACCCGACAGCTGTACGTTCAACTGGTGTGGGTATGGCGGCTGCGTTTGGCCGTATTGGAGGCGTTATCGGGCCTTTTGCGGTCGGTATACTCGTAGGACAGGGCGTAGCGCTACCATCTATCTTTGTGATTTTCTTCGTAGCTATCTTGATCGGAGCTGCGGCTGTATGGTTGCTGGGTACGGAAACCAAAAATCAGGAGATTGACTAACCTTTACATTCACCTGTGTAAAGATTCATAATATAAGAGAGAGGAGTGACCTGAAATGGAGCATACCTTTCTGCTCAAGGCAGACTGGAACGGGGGGCGCAACAGCGACGGCCATATTGAGGCTGGACAGTTGCGGACAGCAATTTCGATCCCGGCTGAGATGGGAGGCCCTGGTGTGGGCACCAATCCAGATGAAATGCTGCTCGGTGCCGCTGCTACCTGCTATTTGATTACGTTGGCGGCGATGATGGAGCGCGCGAGTCTCCCGGTGGCATCACTGGCGCTGGAATCCGAAGGGATTGTCGATGTAACGAACAATATTTTTACATATCGCCGAATTGTGCATCGTCCGCAGGTTCAATTGGCTGCCGATGCGACAGAATCGCAGATCGAACAAGCATTGCGACTGGCAGAGCAGGCAGAAACCTCATGCATGATCTCGCGTGCCGTTGCGGGAAATGTGGTGTTGTCCACAGAGCCCATGGTGGAGCGCGCCTCTTAAAGCGATATTTGTAACAGGAGCAATCATTCCAATTGCCCATCATTTTTTTAATCCAAGGAGGACACAACCATGACAGCACAACAAAAATTGCTCGTATTTGCAGGCTCTTACGCCGAATTGGAAGGTAACGGAGTTTATTCGTACACTTTTAATGAACAGACAGGAGCACTTACACTACAGGATGAGTTCTCCGGCTTGAAAAATCCTACATTCCTGAATGTGGACGTCAAAAATCAGAAGCTGTATTCCATTGGAGAGACGACTTCTGCTGCAGGAGCGAAAGTAGGCGAAGCCTCTGCTTTCGAAATTGACCCAGTTAAAGGAACATTTACATTGCTGAATCGTGCGGAAAACGTGGGTGCAACAACTTGCCACATTCAGCGTGATCCATCTGATCGTTACCTTATTGTAGTCAGCTACCACGGTGGCATGGTGGGACTCGTGTCCCTGACTGAGGACGGACGTATCGGTGAGTTGCTGGATGTTAAACAGCATGAGGGCAAAGGAGCGCATCCTGAACGTCAGGATCGTCCACATCCACATTCCAGTTTCTTTAGTCCGGACGGCCGCTTCCTGTTCGTACAAGATCTCGGTCTGGATCTGATCCGCGTTTACACTATTGATGACAGCAAAGGACAACTGGTGTTTCATGGTGAAACGAAAACCCATGCAGGTGCAGGTCCACGTCATTTGACGTTCCACCCGAATGGTAAATTTGCTTTTGTCATTAACGAAGTGGATTCTTCCATTACTTCTTTTGCATATGATACAGAGGCTGGCAAGCTCACTGAGCTTGAGAGCGTACCGACATTGCCATCTGACTTTACAGGTGAAAACACAACTGCTGAAATTGCGATTTCGGGGGATGGAGCTTATCTGTACGGTTCCAACCGTGGGCATGACAGCATTGTGGTATACGCTGTAGACGAAGCAACTGGCAAGCTGAGCCTAGTCGAGCATGTATCTGCTGAAGGAGAGCATCCACGCCATTTTGCTTTGACTCCAAATGGTGACCATATGCTCGTGGCCAACCGCGACACCAACAACATCGTTACGTTCAAAGTGGACAAGGCAAGTGGACGCTTGACCTACACCGGGCAACAAGTAACCGTATCCAAGCCAGTATGCGTACAGCCTTTTTACTTTTCCGTGTAAAAATCGTTCTACATTAATATCATGCAGAGTGACAAAGTAACGGTATGCGGCTTGTGACCGCTACGAGGACGGATCATTCTTCCGATCGCTGTTGCCCCCAGATTTCTTGTTTGTATGTTCAAGGGTAGAAATCCGGGGGCAAAGGCGAACGCTCCGCTTCTTCAGAACGATTCCGTCCTCTCCGCTGCTTTAGTGCTTTTGGCGACCATACTCTTATACAAAAATAAAAGAATCAGTATATGTTGATGGTTTCGATAGAATTAACCAAGCATAGAAAATGCTTAAAGAAAACGGCTGTAGGCTAACCTACAGCCGTTTTACTTTTACACTTAACTATTTCTAAAGAAGTCATTACCTACGAAAATAAACTAAAATTTTAAGGTTACAAATAAGATACGAATAATATCGGTAGAAAAAGGGTACATATGTTATAAGCAGAACTGTTATCCCTTTTGCAAATCTAGGACAAGCATTTAAATTCTATATAAGTGTTAGAGGTTTTGAATGAAAGTATACATTTTAGTCTAAGTATCAGTTTAGGCCGTTCTTTTTCTAGTGACGATATTATGAAAAATAAGAATGACAAGGATAAGCTGAGTAACGAAGCGGGCAGATGGATTTCGGAGAAGCGATAGCGTTCGCCTTTGGAACCTGATTTTAACCATTTAAAATATAATTCAAAAAATCAGGCTCCAACAGCGATCGGAGAAACCATCTGTTGCGTAGTGGGCCTCACAGACCGATAAGAGTATATAAAGGAGAGATTCACATGAAAATTATCATTACGCAAAAGGAAGCCGTCGACAAAGGAATATGGACAGAGATCATGGGGATGTTTGCTGTAACCAAAGAGGACGAAGTATGGCAAAATGAAGAGTTTATTCTCACCGAAGAACAGGCACGTCAGGTCGGGTTATTAAGATAGCAAAGATAAATAAGACATGTTATCAAGTTTTAAGACCAAGTCTTAAAAAATCGTAACTTCTTTTTTATGTATCTGATACACTTTTTAACCGTGCAACGTTTATGATAAGTACACAAGGGTAATGAAGCTTACAGACACCGTGTACATACCCAAACGGCAAGGAGAGATCAGACATGATGAAACTAGCTTCGAAATGGACCGTATTGGCTTTAATGATGATGCTGATTACGACGGCAGGGGCAACAGCGCAAGGCTATACACCCGTAACACCTGCTGAAAATCAGGAGACCGTATATATAAACCAAATGGAGATTCGTGACGGACAGATTTATTTGTCGGCAGACCCGATTGAATGGTATGAAGGCGCGGCAGCTGACAAAGCATTATTGGAGCATGAAGGAAATACAGGATTGGATGGAGCTCCAGATGGCTACTACATCGTAAACAATTCCGTGCAAAATGACGTGTATCAGGTTGCACCAGATGCTTCGGTAGAGGTGCAGATTTATGATCACACGGGTAATATAGAAGATACAGACGTGCAATGGAATGAATCGATTCCTCTGGCACAGTTTGAGAAAGATTTTGCTAAAAAGGACGTTCTGGACCTCAGTCAATTTCCATACCATGTTACGCTTCGTGAGGGTAAAGTTGTAAAAATCGTGCAGCAATTCATTCCTTAAAATAGAAGTAATCTCATTTCACAAACACGTGCTTTCACTTGATTATAGATCAGGGGAGCACGTGTTTTTTATACTCTATAACAAAAAAGAGGATATCCAGCCCATATAGGGCGCGGATATCCTCTTCTCTTCATAATATATGATTAGAACGATTTTGCTGTGTCTACTGCACGTTGTACAGCAGAAGCAACGATTTCTTGTGCTTGATCTGGAGCTTGGTTATGTCCTTCCAGAACAACTTTCACGATGTCCTTTACTCCGAAGAAGGATAAGATGTTGTTCATGTAGTTCAAAGACATTTCAGCTGCAGCAGCTGGTCCTTCGGAATAAACGCCGCCTCTTGCATTCAACAGGGCTACTTTAGTTTCAGTTACGAGACCAACTGGACCTTCAGCAGTGTATTTGAATGTTTTACCAGCTTGGTTCAGGTAATCAATGTACGTATGCAGTACAGCTGGAATCGTCATGTTCCAGAGCGGGAAAGCAAATACGACTTTGTCTGCTGCCAGAAATTGATCCAGGTAGCCATTAGCGATGTTTGCCAGGCGAGCTTCTTCTGCGTTCAGCTCCATGCCTCTAGCGGATTTGAACGTGCCGTTGATCATGTTAGCGTTCAAATAAGGAAGCTCAACGGAGAACAGGTCCAGCTCAGTGATTTCATCAGTTGGGTGGGAAGATTTGTAGCTTTCTACGAAGGCGTTATACAATTTAACTGTTGCAGATTCTTCAGCTGTACGATCATTAGCTTTGACAAATAATACTTTAGACATGATTTATTTCCCCCTAAGTAAGTTGAATAAGTAAGTTAAGTTAGTAAGTTACCACGTAATATTACAATATAAAGATAATATCTGTCAACACTTTTATATTAAATTTACTTTGAAAAGCTACTTTATTTTTTACACTGTAAATTTTACGTGTTTCTTTTGCAAAATATCAGTTTTGCGGTAAAATTTAAATGTAAAGTCTAATGAAGAGAATGGTTTGAGTAGGCGAAGAAGAAAATGAACATGGTGTCTGCAAGATATGGCACAATAGTTGAACGAAAAAAGGTGAGTAGCTTGAAGATAGGTTTTTTTGATTCAGGATTAGGTGGAATTACAGTATTGTCCGAGGCACTAAGACGTTTGCCAAACGAAAATTTTGTATACATGGCGGATACGCTTCATGTGCCTTACGGGACGAAAACTCCCCAAGAGGTGCTTGGTTATGTCAAGGATTCAGTAGAAACGATCCTTAAAGAAGATGTTAAGGCATTGGTCATTGCCTGCAATACGGCTACAAGTATCGCGGTTGCGGAGCTAAGGAAGGAATATCCTATTCCGATTATTGGTATGGAGCCAGCTGTGAAGCCAGCGGTCGAGATGAACCGAGCCAATGGTAAAAGAGTTCTGGTGTTAGCCACACCATTGACGTTGAAACAATCCTGTTATGCAGCGCTGGTATCCAGGGTTGACGATCATGGGAGCGTGGACTCACTACCTCTGCCGGAGCTAGTACATTATTGCGAACAGTTGAATTTTGACCGGGCAGAAATGTTCGAATATTTTAACCGTGAGCTGTCTTCGTTCAATCTCGACATATATGGCACGGTGGTATTGGGATGTACTCATTATCCTTTTTATAAGGAAATTCTAAGGGAACTACTACCTTCTCATATTCAGTTAATTGACGGGAGCCAGGGAACAGTTAGGCGGTTGAAACAGGTGTTGTCTGAGCGTAATTTGCTGGAACCTTCGCCAAAATCCGGTCCATCGCAGGAGGGACACATTACATTTCTATGTTCTAGTCAGGATGAGGCCTATGTGCATAAGATGGAGCGGGCGCTTGAAATCTATGCGGAGCATGAAAAGATTTATTTTTAAAAGAAGAGTGGCTGGCGAACGTGTGGGAGCTAAATGAAATATCCAAGTCGCCAGCCGCATTGTGGATCAGATGCATGGAGGGAGGCGTGAGATGGATGTTCAACTGATCCTGAATGAGCTTCACGAAACGGGCGTGCTTGAAAGCCGTATGCGAAATCTCAAACCACTGACCGGCGGAACTTCGAGCAAAGTGGTAGTTGTCATGGACGGAACTAAGCTGCGATACGTAATTAAGCAAAATAATCCCGCTGTCGTAGAAGCCGAGGCAGAATTCTTACATACCTATGTACAGATTGAGAAACTATCGCGTTTGGTTTATGTAGATCCGTTGCACCGTTATTTGGTATACACGTTCAGGTCAGGGTTCACACAGTATCAAGGAAGAAACAAAAGCGATTTGTTGCTTCGTCTGGCAACGGAGGTGATCTCGCACTATAAGCCTCTGTGGGGTACATAATTTTGTGTTTACCGAAAACGGCACATTGACGGGTATTATTGACCCTGATCCAGTGGTAGGAGAACCTCTGTATGATCTGATATACGCCTTTTGTTCTTCACCGAATAGGCTGACCGTCGATACTATTTTGCCTGCCTTAGAGAAGCTTGAGCCGGAGATGACAGGGGAATACGAGCTGAACAGGGAAGTGTTACTGGGATTATATTTTCGTATAGCCACCTGCATTCGTCATCATCCGGAAGATCTCGATCAATATACAGAAGCGTGGACCTATTGGCTAGACAGGGTACGCTGAAAGGAATAGGGAACATGAGCATACAAGGGTGGAATCATATTTGCTTTTCGGTGTCTGATTTGGAGAAGTCTATACATTTCTATCAGAATGTACTAGATGGAAAACTGCTCGTTAAAGGACGCAAGCTGGCTTATCTGGACTGCCTGGGAATGTGGTTGGCTCTCAATGTGGAAGAGGATATCCCGAGAAATGAAATTCATCATTCCTATACGCATATTGCATTTTCGATAGCGGAAGCTGATTTTGAGAGTATGCTCAACAAGCTGAGAACTTTTAATGTCATCATTTTGCCCGGACGAGAGCGGAATGAACAGGATAAAAGATCGGTCTATTTTACAGATCCAGACGGACATAAGTTTGAATTCCACACAGGACAATTGCAGGACCGCTTGGAATATTATAAAAAAGATAAAAAGCATATGACTTTTTATGATTGATTAATTGACGTGTAGGTATTAAGTAATAATTGGGTCGCATTTAGGAGGAATACGGAAGGATGTCACTTTCTCAGGAAAACGGTTCCAAGCAAGCACAAGTCGTTAAAACAATGACGGTTTTTGCAATCACTTGGCCGATCTTTATAGAGATGTTGTTTCACATTTTGATGGGTAGCGTGGATACGTTCATGCTAAGCCATGTTTCTGATGAGGTTGTATCGGCTGTGGGGGTGTCAAGACAGTTGATTGAATTTACGATTATACTGTTCAATCTGCTTGGTCTTGGTGTAGGTGTGATCATTGCTCAGCTATTGGGGGCGCAAAAGCATGTGGATGCAAGCCGTGTTACGGCTTCGGCACTAACCTTTAATCTGGTGTTTGGTCTGGCGCTGAGTTTGATGTTTATTGTGAGCCGGGATTTTTTGCTATCTTTTTACCATATTAGCCCGACGATCAAGGAAAATGCAGAGATCTATATGATGCTGGCAGGGGGTTCGCTGTTTCTGGAAGCGCTTATGCTAACCGCAGGTCCGGTTATTCGATCGCATGGTTTTACTAAAGATACGATGATCGTGGGCATTGGTATGAATATTTTACATATTGTAGGAAATGCATTGCTCATTTATGGCTGGTTTGGTCTGCCGCAAATGGGAGTGGCGGGAGCAGCGATTTCAACGGTTATTAGCCGTGCTGTAGCATGTGTCTGGATTTTTCTACTGCTGTACAAGCGTGTAAGTGCGCCGATTCGCATACGGTATTATGTACAGCTCCAATGGAGTAAGCTGGTAGCCATCCTGAAGATTGGTATTCCTGCTGGGCTGGAATGGTTGTCTTATCAACTTAGCCAAATGATGGTGACCCGGTTTGTCAGCTTTATGGGTACAACGGCGATTGCAACTCATTTTTATACGAATACGATTGTATACTTCTTTATGGTATTTGGAATGGCCGTAGGTGAGGGGACAGAGATTATTGTTGCCCGCCTGATTGGAGCAGGAGACAAGGAAAAGGCCTATCATCAACTTTTACGGAGCCTGAAATGGTCTTTGGTCATTACGATTGCTGTGATCGTGGTAGTATCCTTTTTCCGATATGAAGTGATGGCGATCTTTACAGATGAGCCGGCGATCATTCAATTAGGGGCAGCGATTTTGCTATTCTGTATATTGCTGGAGCCGGGCCGTGTGTTTAATCATGTTGTCATTAACTCCTTGCGAGCAGCGGGAGATGTTCAGTTCCCGTTAATGATGGCCATTATTTCAATGTGGGGGATTAAAATCCCGCTAGCATATGTGCTGGGCATTTATATGGGATATGGTGTGCTGGGTGTGTGGATTGCACATGCCTGCGATGAGTGGGTACGAGGCATTTTCCACTATTTACGCTGGAAGGGGCGGAAATGGCAGCATAAATCGCTGTTATCTAAGGCTGAACTTCAGGCGGAATCAGTCTAAGGCTGAAAGAGATTCTACAACAGACATTCTCCAAGCGAATTGGGGGATGTCTGTTTTTTTTTTTTACAAAAATAAGCAAAATGGGGATGTTCAAACTTTCCAAAAATTGCTAGAATATAGTAACCTCGAACGTAGTAGAGGTTTTCAAATTTTTCAAAGTTTCAAAGTTTCAAAGACGGATGGTTTCCGATTGAATCCATGAAGGAGGGAATAGGATGGAACGTAAAGTGCATATCATTCCTTACCAAGTGATCAAGCAGGAGCAACAAGTGAATGAAATACCGCGAGGGGTAGAGCTGATTCAGGCTCCTGCGGTATGGAACCAGACTCGAGGCCGAGGCGTGAAGGTGGCGGTGCTGGACACGGGCTGTGATTCGGACCATCCTGATTTGAAGGCGCGCATTATTGGCGGCCGGAATTTCACGGATGATGATCAAGGTAATCCGGAAATTTTCAAGGATTACAACGGTCATGGTACGCATGTGGCGGGAACTATTGCGGCAGCAGAAAATGCGGATGGTGTCGTGGGTGTTGCTCCAGAGGCAGACCTGCTCATCATCAAAGTGCTAAACAAGCAGGGCTCCGGTCAATATGACTGGATTATTCAAGGCATCTATTATGCGATTGAGCAAAAGGCAGATATCATATCGATGTCACTTGGCGGTCCCGAGGATGTGCCAGAGCTTCATGAAGCAGTAAAAAAGGCTGTAGCTAGCCAAATCTTAGTCATCTGTGCAGCTGGAAATGAGGGAGACGGTGACGACAGAACGGACGAGCTCGGCTACCCCGGCTGCTATAATGAAGTGATCAGCGTAGGTGCTATCAACTTTGATAGGCATGCCTCAGAATTCAGTAATTCAAATAATGAGGTGGATTTGGTTGCACCGGGAGAAGATATTTTGTCCACCGTTCCGGGCGGCAAATATGCGACCTTTAGCGGAACTTCGATGGCTACTCCGCACGTAGCAGGTGCATTGGCGTTGATTAAGCAGCTGGCGAATGCGAGCTTTGAGCGTGATCTTACAGAACCGGAATTATACGCACAACTCATCAAACGCACGATTCCACTCGGCAATTCTCCTAAGCTGGAGGGCAACGGTCTACTGTACTTGACGGCAGTGGAGGAGCTCACCCGCATTTTCGACGCACAACGTGTAGCTGGAATACTCACTACAGGATCATTGAAGGTTAAATAAACCGTAACTTCAGCTTCGGATATATAGCGGCTCTCCTAAAGGGAGGGTCGTTTTTTTGGATTTCAAATCTTAGGAAAAACTCCATTTACATTGCATTCAAATGTCGGGTAACATATACCTCAAAGATAGGCATGAGTCAGAAGTGGAGGATGAATATGAACGATATCATGGCGCAAGCTAACGAGCTTAGACGAACAGGGCAAGCAGAGAAAGCACGTAAGCTTCTTTTAAAGGCATTAGAACAGCAGCAAAATGATGCAGAATTGTGGTATCAGACAGCTTGGACACATGATTCATTGGGCTTAGAGAGGGAAGCGGTTGCCTATTATGAAAAAAGCCTAGGTATGGCGTTATCCGCAGAATCAAGGAAAGGAGCCATCCTGGGATTAAGCAGTACATATCGTGTATTGGGAGATTACGCCAAGGCGAAAGCGTGGTTGGACACAGGAATGAACGAATTTCCGGATTACAGACCGTTTCGGGTATTTTACGCGATGGTGTTATACAATCTGGGGGAATACGGGAAAGCCATGCAGGAGCTGCTAATGGAGGTGGCTGAGACGACCTCGGATTTATCTACACAGGAGTACTCACGTGCTATTCAATATTATGCAGATAAACTGGATCAGATCGAGGCATAGGTGAACCGGAGTGAGAGCATAAGCAGTAACGTATATATATGCTCGTACATAAAAAGATCACAGTCAGAGAGCAGTAATTCTCTTCCCTGACTGTGATCTTTTACTGTTTATTGTTTAGCTATAGGGTCCGTAACTTGATGAGTTATATAACTGTGATTACTGCGCACCTTCAGTAACGGCAATTTCTTTCTCCAGGTTTTCTCTGGACAGGTTGGCCTTCAAGTAATCCGGGGTATCGGGCAGGACCAGATGCAGATTGGATTTTTGACAAATGCGGATGGTACACTTTTCGACGATAAAATCAAAGACATGCCCGCCACCAGTGCGTTCATCGTTAATAAAATGCAGATGAAATCCGGCTACCCCAATACCTTGAGCATAGGCAGGTGTCCAAAAACCTGTAATCACGCCGGAAGCCTCATTAAAAGTGAAGGTAGGCTGTGACTTGGTCGCTTCGATAAAAGGTTTGTATGGTTTAACTTGGTGAGGCACGGTCCGTGTCTTTACTTCATGAAAAGTGCCATCCATACGGAAGGCATAGAACAGATTACGGCTTGGAAACAACGTTAACAGCAGAGCTTCCAGCTCTTCACGATGCATAGGGCGGTCAATAGTATATGTGAAATCTTCCTGGAAAAAGGTGACGGTGGAAAAAGGTGTAGTTTCTTCCGGTTTTACGCGATGGGCCGTACCGTCTGGAAGCAAGTGATAAAATTCACCATCGAACGCGATCATCTCGCCATTCAGTTGATCAAAGGTACCAATTCCGAAATCCCCGTGCTTTTGTAACTCCTCAAAGGCAACAACTCCGTCATAAAGACCATCTAATAGAGCAAGCATAGTGGAGGTTTGGTAAATATCATGATCAGCTTCTTGCTTGGTTTCCAATTGCGCAACGGTCATGGCAATACACTTCCTTTTATAATTGTATGCATTTATTTTCTTTCTTTTTCAATAATAAACGTAAAATTTCAGTAAATAACATGAATAACTCAAAAAAATCATAAAAAAAACGTTATACTCCATAATTGTCATAAAGCCGTCACGAGTGAGGCTTGGTTAAGGTTAGTTTAATTGGTTAGGCAGCAGTTTACGTCCCAACTGGATGTTATCCTGATAATCAATCGGAATATCGACGACCACAGGACCATCGGTATGAAGTGCCTGCTGCAATACACTTTCTAGTTCTTCAGGAGAGTGCACGCGTAATCCAGTGGCGCCGAAGCTTTCAGCATATTTCACTACATCAACATCTCCAAATTTTACACCAGACGTTCTTCCGTATTTAATCTGTTGTTGAAAAGCGACCATGTCATAGGAACCATCTCTCCATACGATATGCACCAACGGTGAGTTAAGACGTACGGCGGTTTCGAGCTCCATGGATGAAAAAAGAAATCCTCCGTCTCCAGAAATAGAAACGACTTTGTGACCGGGATTGACGAGTGTGGCAGCAATCCCCCAAGGCAGCGCTACGCCTAGCGTCTGCATTCCGTTGCTGAATAGAAGGCGCCGCGGTTCATACGAACGGAAATATCGTGCCATCCAAATATAGTGTGAACCGACATCACAGGTGACTGTGACGTTATCATCAATCAGGCTGCGCAGTGTACGAATAAATTGCAATGGATGAATCAGAAAATCATGCTTGTGTGCGGGAACAGCCGCTTGCTCGTTTAGATCATGGCGCAGACGATTCAATTGGTCGCAGGAGGATTTAGGTAGCTTTAAGGTAGGTAATTCTTCTGCAAGGCTACCCACAATCAGGGCTATATTTCCGATTAGCTCGTAGTCCGGTTGATAATCATGATCAATATCGGCTTGATGGTCATCCAGATGAATGAGTGTTCGGTTTGCCGGAATGTTCCAGTTTTTTGGATCGTATTCGATAGGATCATAGCCAATGGTCAGTACCAAATCTGCGGCTCCAAGAAGCATATCACCCGGTTGATTGTGGAACAGACCCACTCTTCCAAAATAGTGGTCTTCTAGTTCACGGGAGATGGCTCCAGCGGCCTGGAAGGTTTCGACAACAGGCAGATCTGTATCTCGGATGAGAGCACGGATAGCTGCGGTGGCTTCAGGCGTGCTGGCTTTCATGCCGAGAAGAAGTACGGGCAGCTTGGCTTTTTTGATTTGCTCTGCGACTTGTTTGATGAGTCCGGCGGGTGCGGTTCCGAGTTGGGGAAGAGAAACCTTCTCAATGACTGTTACTTCAGATGACGAAGTCAACACGTCCTGCGGCAGGCTGACGAATGTGGCTCCAGGCTGGGCTGAGGTCGCAATTCGAAATGCATTAGCAATTGCTTCCGGTACATTATCAGGATGTTCTACTTCTACACTGTATTTGGTGATGGGTTCGAATAGTCCGGCGTTATCCATAGATTGGTGCGTGCGTTTCAAGCGTTCGGATCTTGGGACTGCACCCGCAATGGCGACGACAGGATCACTTTCTGCATTAGCGGTGACAAGTCCTGTCGCCAAGTTAGATGCGCCTGGACCTGAGGTAACAATGCATACGCCCGGTTTACCGGTTAATCGACCGACTGCCGCTGCCATAAAGGCGGCATTTTGTTCATGACGACATACGATCAATTCGGGCCCCCGATCTTGAAGAACATCAAAAACAGAATCGATCTTGGCACCTGGAATGCCAAAAATATGGGTAACCCCTTGCTTGATCAAGCAATCGACAACAAGGTCGGCTCCTTTTGTATCGGATATAGTTTTAGTTTGAACAGCTTGCACTTTTGTACTCAATGCTACCACCTCTTCTTCTTCTCTGTGAAATAACTAATGAAATACTTTTAATGTAAATCAATGGATGTATATTGCAATTATAATACAATAACTGGTATTTTCAAGAAAGAAATTTTCAGAAAAAAAGAGAAAAATATATAAAACGTTTTCAAAGTTTGATCTATCAAGGAAAATTAAAATTGTGGAATTTTCTTGTGGTGTCGGTCATCGAGAAGGTATAGAACAGATCTGTCCCAAATGGAGGCAGATCATTTTTATCCGCTCACATGATAAAAATCACTTTCCTCTACAAAGGATAGCGGTTACAATGTAATTGTTGTTAACGTAAACATTAAATTTAAGGTGAAGCAAACCAGTATGACATGATGTACAGGTATTATATTATAGTTGTATTGTCCTGTGCAAATCATATGGATTTCCTACTGCTATGAGGAATGTAATTGTTAAAAGGCAAGTAGTATCTCGAACATTTTTGTTAACGTTAACAAATTGTTAGGAAACACGATTACAGAAGGGATGAGAAAGTAATGACCAAAACGTTTTTAGACGAAAACTTTTTGTTGAGCAATCCAACGGCTGAAACCTTATATCATCAGTATGCCAAGGATATGCCGATTATTGACTATCATTGCCATTTAAGTCCACAAGAAATTTATGAAAATAAAAAGTTCAAGAATATTACGGAAGCCTGGTTGTACGGAGATCATTACAAGTGGAGACTTATGCGGGCCAATGGGGTCGAGGAGCGTTTGATCACGGGTGATGGTGAAGATTATGACAAGTTTTTGGCTTGGGCCAAAACCGTACCTACACTAATCGGCAATCCGCTGTACCATTGGACGCATTTGGAGCTTCAACGCTTTTTTGGTGTCTATGAGCTGCTGAATGAACAGAGCGCACCTGTAATCTGGGAAAAGGTAAACCAAAAGCTGCAGGGAAAGGGCTTTGGCGCACGAGATCTGATTGTGAACTCGAAGGTAACTGTGGTGTGCACCACGGATGATCCGACGGACCATCTCGAATACCACAAACAAATCAGCAAGCTGAACGATTTCCCAGTGGCAGTGCTGCCAAGCTTCCGCCCCGACAAAGCTTTGGAAATTAATCGCGAAACTTTCCAGCCTTGGGTGACTCGGTTGGGTGAAGTCAGTGGACTGGATGTTTCTGGACTGGAAGGGTTTTTGAATGCGCTGGCAAGCCGGGTGCGCCATTTCCATGCTGCCGGAGGTCGGGTATCTGATCATGCGCTCGATACTGTTGTCTATGAAGAAACGACACTGGAGGAAGCAGCAGCCATATTCAGCAAGGGGCTGGAGGAAGGCCATGTGACTCCTTTAGAGGAGGCGAAATATAAATCGTACGTTTTGGTTTTTCTTGGCAAACAGTATGCAGAACATGGCTGGGCTATGCAATACCACATTCACGCGCTGCGTAACAACAACACGGCTATGTTCCGTCATTTGGGACCGGATACAGGTTACGATGCCGTAAATGATGGCTCGATCGCTCGTCCATTGGCGGCATTGCTGGACGCACAGGAGATGGCAGGAGGATTACCGAGAACGATTTTGTATTCGCTTAATTCGGTTGATTATCCAGTACTGGCAAGTCTCGCGGGCTGCTTCCAATCCGGTGGAACTGTAGGGAAAATCCAGTTTGGCACGGCATGGTGGTATAACGACCACATCGAAGGTATGCAGGAGCAGATGAAGTTGCTGGCTAACTACGGGGTGCTGTCCCGCTTTATTGGTATGCTGACGGATTCCCGCAGCTTCCTGTCCTACACACGCCATGAATATTTCCGCCGTATACTGTGTGACTTAATTGGAACGTGGGTTCAGGAGGGTAAGGCGCCTGCGGATTTGGAACTGCTCGGAGCAATGGTACAAAATATTTGCTACAATAACGCCGAGCAATATTTTAATTTCCCAACGGTTGTTCATAGTAAGTGAAGTTATTGCCTAGGTGAAAACTCACTAACTTCATAAAAAGAGCTCTTGCCAGGAGCTTGTTTCAAAACTCCCGGTAAGAGCAATTGAAAACAAAATAGTTATCAACTGAGGATTTTGCAAAAATCTCATAAGCGACTTCCAATGAACAAGATATAGATCGAAATGGTTTAGTTCGTCTATATATTGCACTTCGGAGCGACTGGAATCGAATTTTGCAAAATCCTGAACTAATTATGTGAAAATAATTACAAACATAGAGGGGTGTGTAGGTATGGGAGTGCCTATCGTGCAGGAGAGCGTCCAAACTGACAACAAGACAGGCGAGCATATTAGCCTGAAAGAAAAGATTTCATATGGTATGGGTGACTTTGGAAACGGATTCATGTTTGATTTGGGGCAGTTGTATTTGCTGAAATTTTTTACAGATGTAGCAGGGGTTTCTGCAGGAGCCGCCGCAGGCATTTTCTTGGTCAGCAAGCTGTTTGCCGCCGTCTGTGATCCCATTGTTGGGTCCTTTGTTGATTATCGCAAACATATCGGTACCCGTGGAAAATTTAGACCTTTTCTTATCGTTGGAAGCGTTATCCTTGCAATTCTTACGATTCTTACCTTTATTTCGCCGAATATTTCGCCCACTGGAAAACTCATTTACGCTTACGCGTCCTATATGATCTGGGGAATCGGCTACTCTATTGTAAACATTCCATACGGCTCGCTGGGTGCCGCCATTACGCAGGATACTCATCAGCGTGCCTCATTGTCATCCTTCCGTCAGGCGGGCTCGCTGGGCGCATTATTCGTCACCAGTGTCGTTGTCATGCCGCTTATTTTACTGTTTCCTAACCATCATGTTGGCTATCCGGTTGTGATGGGGATTATGTCACTCATTGGTGTGATCGCTTTCATCATATGTTACCGAGGAACGAAAGAACGTATTGTTAGCCAGTCCGGACCAAAAGAGAAGCTATCTATAGGCGTTATCGTGCATACCTTTACGAATAACAAGCCTTTACTGGTACTCGTTTTGATGACGATTTTCACCATATCCGCATACAATATTAAGTCCGCATTGCTGATCTATTTTGCCGAATATAATTTGGGGCATGTAGAATTAATGGCTTATATGAATTTTATTATTATCGGTTCTTCGCTGCTGGGTGTGTTATTCCTGCCCAAGCTGGTACGGCGCTTCGGTAAACGTAAAACAGCCATACTGGGGATGCTGGTTAGTGTCATTGCCGACTCCATTAACTTTTTTATGCCTTCAAATGTATACATTTTCACGATCTTGGCTAGTATTTCGTTCATCGGTATTAGTATTCCTAATGGGGTTACCTGGGCCTTCGTGTCCGATATCATTGACTATGGCGAATGGTCATCCGGGGAGCGTAAGGAAGGGATTACTTACTCACTATTTAACTTTTCACGTAAATTGGCTCAATCCTTGTCCGGCTTTCTATCGGGTATTGGACTAGCGCTCATCGGGTATGTTCCGAATGTGGTTCAATCCTCTGGAACGCTGCTTGGAATCAAAGCCTTGCTTTGTCTTTACCCGGCTGTTGCCCTGGCTTTGGCCATGCTGGTCATCGGTAAAATGTATAAGCTGACGGACAGCAGACATGCAGAAATGGTTCAAGAGTTACAGCGTCGACATGCGGATAACCGCGTATAATTTGTGAAAGTCTTCTTTTCCGGGCGGCTCCTGTGGTATGGTGGGTATATAATTTTTTTAGAGCCTCACTAAGGAAAGGATACGTATATGGCAGCTACCATTAAAGACATTGCCAAATTGGCTAATGTTTCCCATACAACCGTCTCCCGGGCGCTCAATAATAGCCCGCTGATTAAAGAAGATACGAAACGCAAAATTATGGAGTTGGCAGAGCAACTCAATTACATTCCAAATTTTAATGCCAAAAGCCTGGTTCTCCAGCGCTCGCATACGATTGGCCTGTTTTTCACCAGTATTTCAGAAGGCACCAGCTCCAGTTTTTTTGCGGATACCATCCGTGGAGTTAATCATGTCATCGGGGTGGATTACAATCTGTTTGTGCGAGGGATTGACGATTACGCCGATTTTTCGGCCATTCACCGCAAGCGTTTCGATGGTATCATTCTGATGAGCCAGAGCGAGGCGGACAACCCTTTTATTTATCATGTGCTCGGTCAAGGTATTCCGCTTGTTGTACTGAATCGGCAGGTGTCCGGGGCGGGGATTGTAAATGTGATTTCTAATGATAAGGAAGGGTCCTATGAAGCAGTCTCCTTTCTCGTTGAAAGTGGGCATGAACGCATTGCGATCATCGAAGGGGTAGAAGGCTTCAAGTCTACCCAGCAACGCCGCGAGGGTTTTATGAATGCGTTGATTGATAGTGGTAACCCGATTCGACATGAATATATCGTGCAAGGTCATTATGATACTGAAAGCGGAAGCCAAGCAATGAAGCAACTGCTTTCCTTGCAGGAGCCACCGACAGCGGTATTTTGCTCTAATGATGATATGGCTATTGGGGCAATGAATGCGGTATTCGAAAACGGCTTGAAGGTACCGGACGATATCTCTGTCATTGGCTTTGACGATATCGGTTTCTCGATGTATACGACCCCGCCGTTAACGACGGTCAAAAGACCGATTGAGCAGATAAGTGAGCGCGGAGCCGCTTGCATTCTGGAACGAATCCAGTCACCGTCCAATGAGGGCGAGCTTATATTTATGGAGACCGCGCTCATGAAGCGGAAATCAACGACAGACAGACCACGCTGAGTTTTGTTTGATTAACAGACAGGACAAATGGGCAGAAACCATGCTAGATATATGGTTTCTGCCCATTTTAGGTTGAAATGCGTTCTGCTTCGTCTGTATTTAACGAAAGAGATTGGTTTTAGCCAGTTCTACAATCTCGTCACCGCGTCCGTTCAGCATCGCTTTCATCATCCATAGTGTAAAGCCTTGTGCTTGTTTAAGATTAATTTTGGGTGGCATAGATAGCTCCTGACGGTTCACCACCACATCTACCACAACAGGACCGTCATGAGCCAAAGCTTGCTGAATGGCATCCTCCAGCATGGTCGGATCTTCAACCCGGATGCCCTTGAGTCCCATGGCTTGCGCTACAGCACCAAAATCAGGATTCACCAGTTCAGTGCCGTTTTCCAGGAATCCGGCCGCTTTCATTTCCAGCTCGACAAAACCGAGAGCGCCATTATTGAAAACAATGACTTTAATAGGCAGCTGATGCTGCTTCAGGGTGAGCAGGTCGCCCATCAGCATCGTGAGTCCGCCATCGCCTGAGAGGGCAATCACTTGTCGGTCAGGCTCAGTGGCCTGCGCTCCGATCGCCTGCGGCAGGGCATTTGCCATCGTGCCGTGGTTGAACGAGCCGAGAAGCCGACGCTGTCCGTTCATCTGCAAATAACGCGCCGCCCATACAGTGGGAGTACCGACATCACAGGTGAAAATAGCATTTTCCTGCGCGGCGTCACTGATGACCTTGGCGAGATATTGCGGATGGATCGGCGTATGACCTGGTTTACCGACGGCAAGGTCATCCAACTCCTGGCGTACCTTGGTATAGTGGGAGACGGTTTTCTCTAGATGCTTGGAATCATGCTCTGACGTTAAATGCGGTAGCAGCATTTCCAATGTGGCTTTTACATCTCCGCATAAACCATACGTCAACGGAGTACGTCTGCCGAGATGGGCTGGCTCTATATCTACCTGTAGGACAATCGCATCTTCAGGGTAAAACTGTCTGTAAGGGAAGTCTGTTCCGAGCATAAGCAGGACGTCACAATCCATCATCGCATGGTACCCGGAAGAATACCCGATCAGTCCCGTCAATCCAGCATAATAAGGGTTGTCATACTCCAGATATTCCTTGCCTCGCAGAGCGGATACCATGGGGGACTTTAGCTTGTCACATAGCTGCATGAGCAAGTCGTGAGATTGTGCACAGCCGGCGCCGCATAGTAACGTAATTCGTTTGCCTTTATTCAAATATTCGGCCAGTCGGGAAATTTCGGAAGCTGACGGGTGTACTACAGGTGCAGTGGGATGGTAGACATGTTCAGGGACGGGTACCTTTTCCGCCTCCAAAGCTGCTACATCACCGGGAAGAACAATGACGGATACACCTGAACGTGAAATTGCCTGTTGAATGGCCATCGTCACCGTTCTGGGAATTTGACGCGGTGTCGTAATAACCTCACAAAAGTGACTGCATTCTCCGAAAAGATGCTCAGGATGTGTAGCTTGAAAATATTCACTTCCGATTTCGTCGCTTGGAATATGAGCGGCAATAGCCAGTACAGGCACCCGATTGCGGTGGCAATCATATAAACCATTAATCAGATGTAAATTTCCGGGACCACTGCTTCCAGCACATACAGCAATGCTGCCACTAAGGTCAGCATCCGCTCCGGCTGCAAAGGCAGCCACTTCTTCGTGCCTTACATGAATCCATTCGATTTGACCATTGCTGCGAATGGAATCAACCATATTATTTAGAGAATCTCCAACAATGCCATAAATCCGCTTGACCCCTGCATTGACCAAAACTTGTACAATAGTATCTGCGATTGTCTTCATAGATGTTCCTCCTGCCTAGTAGGTAGTGTTATCCTGCCCGTGCTTTCTTGCGTCTATTCTCCTGAAATGTATATAAGAACAAGGTCTCGGGATAGGGTGATAGTTAGCCTTAACCGTCTTGGATCAGATGCGAAACAACAGAAAAAGGGCGATATCCTTGCAGATTTTTATATAAACGCATATGTTAACGTGTTCATATTATTGTCATTATTATTTTTTTAAACTAAAAATGTTGATAAAACTATTTTGTTAACGTGTGCATTGTGATAAAATAATGATGAAATCATTATGGTAATTGTGGGAGGTTACTCCGGATGAAACAAGTAGATGAATTAGACCAATTAAACAGAAAAAGCTTTATCGTTACTGAACCACATCCCGAGAGGGTGCTGCAATTCGGGGAAGGGAACTTCCTGCGTGCTTTTGTAGACTGGCAATTTGACAAAATGAATAAGCTGGCAGAATGGAATACGGGAGTTGTGATTGTACAACCGCAGCCAGGAGGCCTCGTGGAGAAGCTTAACGAGCAGGAGGGCCTGTATACGGTTATTCTCGAAGGGATTAAGGATGGGAAGGCCATGAAGGAGCATACCGTTGTGGAGTGCGTCACTCGTGGGATTAATCCGTACGGTTCGGACTTTTTGGAGTATGAAGCATTATCCCAAAAGCCGGAGCTGCGTTTTGTCGTGTCGAACACGACGGAAGCGGGAATTGCTTATGCCCCAGAGGATCAGCTAGAAGATCGTCCGCAAAAGAGCTTTCCAGGCAAATTGGCCGCCTTTCTGTACAAGCGCTTTCAATTCTTCGGGGGCGATCAGAGCAAGGGACTGGTGATCATTCCGTGCGAGCTCATCGACCGTAATGGAGACGCTCTCAAGGAAATCGTACTGAAATATGCGGACCAATGGAAGCTTGGGGCTGAGTTTATTGCATGGTTGGAGGAATCGAATACGTTCTGCAACAGTTTGGTCGATCGGATTGTACCTGGTTATCCAAAAGACCGGATTCATGAAATTCAAGCAGAATTGGGTTACAAGGACAATTTGGTTGTTGTGGGCGAACAGTATCATTTATGGGTTATTGAAGGGCCACAGTGGCTTAAAGAAGAATTACCTGCTCATTTGGCCGGATTGAATGTACTAATTGTCGACGATATGGCGCCATACCGTACACGGAAAGTACGCATTTTGAATGGAGCACATACGGCGCTTACACCTGTAGCTTATTTATATGGCCTGGACACGGTGGGGCAGGCGGTCGAGCATGATATTATGGGAAACTTTATCCAGTCGCTGATTCGAGAAGAAATTATTCCGACGTTGGACTCGCCAGAGGCGGAATTGAATGTATATGCCGACGATGTTATTGAACGATTCCGTAATCCATATGTAAGTCATTATGTCATGAGTATTGCGTTGAATTCGGTGTCTAAGTTCAAGACACGGAATTTGCCATCTTTGCTCCAGTATGTGGCACAACGTAAGGCGCTGCCTGTCAAAATCGTATTTTCACTGGCGTCCTTGCTCGTATTTTACCGGGGTGACAGAAATGGCGAGTCGATTGTGTTGGCAGACGAAGCTGAAGTGTTGGGTACGTTTGGTGAACTGTGGAGTCGATATGACGGTACTCTCGCCGGGGCGAAGCAATTGACTGCGCTGGTACTTGGCCGGCAGACATGGTGGGGTCAAGACTTGAACCAGATCGAAGGGCTGGCTGAACAAACGGCACAGCACGTGTATGAAATTACAAGCAGAGGAATGAAGGAGACGCTCGATTCTCTAACCGAGAACAGCGTGCCCAGAGCATAAGCAAGGAGGAGACCGGAATGCTGGAATTCATTCAAATTCATGATCAAGATAACGTGGCTGTCGCCTTGCGTGATTACAAGCAGGGAGAGACACTGGCGTGGGGAGCACAAGAAGAACAACGGGTGGAGCTTGCCGAGGATGTAGCACGTGGGCATAAAATCGCCTTGCAGGATATAGCTGAAGGTGGGCATGTTCTGAAATACGGATATCCCATCGGTCATGCCATTCAGCCCATTCAGGCAGGTCAGCATGTGCATACGCATAATACGAAGACGAACCTGACAGGCGTGGAGGAGTACACTTATAAGCCTAAGCCAGCTCCTCATTTATATGAACAGGAGAGCCGTACGTTTCAAGGTTTTCGGCGAAAGGACGGTCGTGTGGGGATTCGCAATGAGTTGTGGATTGTGCCGACGGTCGGCTGTGTGAACGGGATCGCTGAACTTATTTTAAACCGTTTCAAGCAGGAAGCGGGAGATATTTCACCTTTTGAAAATGCACTTGTGCTCAAGCATAACTATGGTTGTTCTCAGTTGGGTGACGATCATGCACATACGCGCACGATTTTGATCGATGCTGTGAAGCATGCGAACGCAGGTGGCGTACTTGTACTGGGCTTGGGCTGTGAGAACAATGAGATGAAAGAATTTAAGGAAGCCATCGGGGAATATGATTCGGAGCGGGTAAAGTTTTTGCTTTCCCAGGATGTGTCGGATGAAGTAGAGGAAGGGGTAAGGTTGCTTCATGAAATTTTTGCGGCCGTGCAAGAAGATCGGCGGGAACCTGTACCATTGTCTGAGTTGAACATCGGCTTGAAATGCGGTGGATCTGATGGTTTATCGGGTATTACTGCCAACCCACTACTCGGACGATTGTCGGATTATATGGCCGCGCAGGGTGGAACAACGGTATTGACAGAAGTACCTGAAATGTTCGGGGCGGAGACGATTTTAATGGAGCGTGCTGCCGATGAGCAAGTATTTAATAAAATCGTACATCTGATTAACGATTTCAAACAATATTTTCTGGATTACAAGCAGCCAGTATACGAAAATCCGTCACCGGGCAATAAAGCAGGGGGCATCACGACACTGGAGGATAAATCACTGGGCTGTACGCAAAAATCCGGGTCTTCCACGGTTACTGATGTCATTCAGTACGGGGAACGCCTCAAGACCAAGGGACTCAACCTGCTCAGCGCGCCGGGCAACGATCTAGTGGCATCTTCAGCTCTCGCCGCAGCGGGCTGCCAGCTCGTCATTTTCACAACCGGACGCGGTACGCCGTTTGGCTCCTTTGTTCCTACGATGAAGGTCTCAACCAACTCGCCGTTGTATAAGGCAAAACCTCATTGGATCGACTATAACGCTGGTTCATTGGTGGAGGATGTCAGTATGGAAGATGCGCTCCGCAACTTTGTCGATTACATTGTCGATGTAGCCAGCGGAACCTGGGTGAACAACGAGAAAAACAATTTCAGAGAGCTCGCTATTTTTAAAAACGGTGTTACGTTGTAAAGGCTGTAGTGTAAGGGAGGCGGAATTATTCCGCTTCCCTTTTTGAGTTTGTATGCTTCTAAATAGGCATGTTAGACTTACTGCAAAACATGCAATATCGATATTTAAATAAGGGGGAAGTACCGTGCAAAATGAAATTATTGCTTATCGGGAAGAAAATCATGATCAACTCGTTGATATTTGGCAGCGGGCTGTACGCCGGACGCACACATTTTTGTCGGAAGAGGACATTCAATTTTATCATCATATCGTAGGCAATGGTATTTTAAGAGAACTTGAAGTTTGGATGGAATGGAATACAAGTCAAGAACCAACAGGTTTTATCGGGCTGGACGGATTAAAAATAGAGATGCTGTTTGTGGACCCTGAACGGCATGGGCAGGGCATAGGCAGCCGACTCATCCAGCATGCTGAAAAAATAAAAGGGAAGCATCTCAAAGTGGACGTGAATGAGCAGAACGAGAAAGCGTATGCTTTCTACAGACATTACGGCTTTGTACAAACGGGGCGATCTGCACTGGATGGATCAGGTAGGGCATTTCCTTTGCTTCACATGGAATTGAACAAGTGAACGCTCCACTTTCATCGCTATTTTAAAAACTGGAATATATTATCATAATGCACTTGTCATATGTTTGGTTTTATGATATAACTTAATTACGTAATAAATACGCAATTAAGTTATTTTTAGTTAGGATTTAGATCTTACTTTTGTTTGGTGAATATAAAAAGTCGGACAAGGAGGCGGGAACGGTGGATGATCTTGTTCACTCCGACATCACAGATCTAGACACACTTGTTAACATGATTAAGCTGTCTTTTTCATTTGCGGATGGTGCCAATATGATTGTTTTATGCGATCGGCTGTATAGCCAGGTCAACCAAAAGTATCAGGAAATACAGCTCTACAAAGCGCGCAAGAAACCTATACAACCCATACATACCAAACGGCCGCTAGTCTACTACTACGGCTACAGTCATCTCATGAAAGGCATGGCCTTCCAAAAACAGGGCAAGTATGAGGCCGCTCGCGATTGCATTGAAAAATATGCAGAATTGGGCTGGTTTAATGGTCTCGATCAATATGGGGAAGCAGAGGTTGAATATTACCGCTATGCTGCCATAGCTAATCTGTATGCTCTTGATATTTTGACAGGCCATGCCGAAGTGTTGCAGGAATACATCCAATTTCTTCGTAACAATCCGGAAGAGCTGTTACCGGGGCTTCTTTCCATCGTTGAGGGAGCGTCGAGATACGACTATCCTTTAGAGGCTGTGCTTAAATCATTTGCCGAACAAATTGAAGGTTTTAAATATTTTGAAGAGCCTGTGAATGTATCTTATTATTTTCGCTTCTGCTATCAACTGGCTCTTTATTATATCAAGCAACAACAGTTTACGGTTGCGTTGGGCTATATCCTGCAATCTCTCATGCTGTCCGATACTCTGGGTATGGAACATGAGCATGAGTTTAGGAAATGTACCGCTATATTTGAAATTTTCAGATCCCAAGCTACAGCAACACAGCAAGACCAATATATAACTATTTTAAAAGGAGTGTTAAAGGATGAAAAAATTGATTTTACGCCCTCTGTCGCTCAGTCTGTTTAGCTTGCTAGTGTTTGTTACAAGTCATGACCTTGTCACGGTGTTTTATCATGGAGCCAATCATTAAGAGGGCAGAAGTAAAGTAGAAAATTAGTTGTTTTAGCAGGTAGGCAGTTCATTTGAAAATATGATGTGGAAGTACACCCAATAGCAAGTAAGCTCATTAAGATCAGGGCTTACTTGCTATTTGGCGTATGATGAAGATCGATCATAACGCATATATATAACGTGGTACATGTCCCAAAATTATTTAAGCTGTCGTAGGTTTATGCAGCAAACCTTGTTCTGATGGGTGCAATGAAATTCTTGTCTGTTGGTAGCTCGGGAATGGTTCTTCCGTACTGTATGATCTGCTTTTTAACACTGCATCCAGTGCCCGTAGCAAGGAGCCTATGAATTGCTCTGGAGAAAAGAAAATGCTTTTCCCGACCATATGAATGTGAAGCTCGTTATGGTCACGGTTACTTACAGACAGCAATATACCTTGACCCTGAAAACCCGTACCGATTGCGCGTATTTTGTTTATACCCGAGAGCAGCATTTCCGTTTTCACCGCACGCCCCTGTTCCTCCACAAATACAGAAATCAGGCGTTTGTCTGTAACGATAACAATTTGGTTACCCCGAAACGTATGGCTCAGGTGTAGAAAATCTTTATATACCCCAATAGTCTGCTCATGCGGAGAAACAATCCCCATTCGTACAAACTCATCCAGCTCAGTGATATCGGGCTCTTGATGATTTTTAATTCGTTTTTTGATACTGAACTGAATGGTTAGGATACCCAGAATAGCTATGAGAAAAGCGCTAAGTCGGACGTTAAATATAAAGAACATCAGGACAATAAGGCCGCCTACTAGCCATTGTCCCCAAGTTAGATAGCGCAGCTTTTGTTGTACCGTACGACGATAATAACCGTAGCCCTTTCCCGGTTGATACTCCTTAGTAAACTTTGTCATACCACGCATCATGGTTAATCCATAGACGGATAAAATTGTCATCGCGAGCGCCAAGAGCGTCATAAGCCATTCCTGAGCTGCAATGCCAACTAAAGTACACAGGCCAAACATGATGAGCCCCGCCCAGCAGGCAACCTTTTTAATTCGAACCTGTTTCTGAATCGAACGAACCAATTCTTCCATTCTTAATCCTCCTGATCTAGGTATATAGGTAATGATTGGAATTACATATAGTCTTATCGTACCATCTGATAGTCTTCTTCGTAAATTAATAGATGTAAAAATCCAAAGGATGGAAGAAAACTTGTGCGTATAGTTAGATCCCCACCTGAAATTTAGATACCAAAATCAAAAAATCCAGTACTACTCATTCGAAGCAGAAGCCTCTAAAATAATAAATGTAAGTGCTTACATTACAAAGAAGGGAGGTCCTCGTATGAGAACAGGATGGAAGAATCCGCAGCCACAGCCGCCGGTTCGATCGGGTAGAGGGGCATCACTAGCGCGCAAATGGGTTCAACAAAGACATTTGCAGACTATGGCGCTGCTTGGGGTGGTTTGGATGATTATTTTCCATTACATTCCGATGTACGGCATTTTGATTGCTTTCAAACAGTTTGACATCATTGGTACCCTATCAAGCGCACCTTGGGCGGGGTTAGAGCATTTTCGGGCCTTTTTGGAGGATGATAACTTTTGGTACATTGTCAAAAATACACTGGGCATTAGCCTACTCAAGCTGGCCATCGGGTTCCCGTTGCCCATTGTATTTGCTCTATTCCTGAATGAAATACGATCTACTCGGTTCAAAAAATCTATTCAGACCATTTCGTACCTTCCTCACTTTTTATCTTGGGTCATTCTTGGCGGGATCTTAACGACGTGGCTGGCAGATACCGGGATGATTAATCAACTGTTGCTAGCCTGGGGTTGGATTGACCAGCCGATCAGTTATTTGGCAGAGCCGAGCTATTTTTGGGCTATCGTCGTTAGCTCGGATATCTGGAAGGAGCTTGGATGGTCAGCTATTATCTATTTGGCAGCCATGGCGGGGGTATCTACAGACATGTACGAAGCGGCCACCATTGACGGGGCCGGACGGTTTCAGAAAATGTGGTACGTCACACTTCCCGCTATCAAGGGGACAATATCTATTTTGTTTATTTTGGCGGTTAGCGGCATATTGAACTCCAACTTCGATCAAATTCTCGTCCTGCGTAACTCGCTGAATGAAAGTGCAAGTAATGTAGTTGATATTTATGTGTATCAGGTGGGCATTCAGCAGGGCCGTTTCTCGTATTCTACCGCGGTGGGTTTGCTGAAATCGGTTCTTGCTCTCATTTTGCTGCTAATTGCCAATTCGGTGACCAAGCGGGTGAATAATACATCTCTATTTTGAAGGAGGACGGCTGCATGCAGCTATTGCAACGCAGAACAGCAGGCGAAGCGATATTCGATTTCATGAACAACGTCTTCATGCTGATCATTTGTTTTGTCACGTTGTATCCCGTGTGGTATGTGCTGATGAACTCCTTTAACGAAGGAGCAGACGCTATGCGGGGCGGCATTTACTGGTGGCCAAGAGTCTTCAGTCTGGGCAGCTATCAGGCCGTATTTGCTAACAACGGTATTATGACTGCGATGGGAGTGACTATTGCCAAGACGCTTATCGGCACGATTGTTCATGTGTTTTTTACCGCTATGATTGCATATGCATATTCCCGTAAGGAGCTGATCGGGCGCAAGCTATATATGCTGATTGGCACCATTACTCTGTTTTTTGGTGGGGGATTGATTCCAACGTATTTGCTGATTCGTGATCTCGGACTGCTGGACAGCTTTTGGGTGTACATTATTCCTGCGATGTTCAGCTTTTTTGACCTTATTATTTTTATGGCTTTTTTCCGAGAACTGCCGGATGCATTGGAAGAGGCGGCGAAAATAGACGGTGCGAACGATTTCGGCATCTTTTGCCGGATCGTGCTTCCTGTATCTATGCCGGTAGTAGCGACGATTGCGTTGTTTCATGGGGTATACCAGTGGAACGATTATTTTACTGGAATGATCTATATTAATAATACGGATCTTCAGCCGATTCAAACGTATTTGTACCGGGTTGTTGCCCAATCCAGCTCTAATCAGATGATGGCTGCTGCACCGGGGGTCGTTGCCCAGTCCGTCACTTCGCAATCGATCAAGCTGGCGACGATGGTTGTGACGACACTGCCCATTGTACTGGTATATCCTTTTCTGCAAAAATATTTCGTCAAGGGTCTGATGATCGGCTCGATTAAGGGATAGCACATCATCCAAGGGGGAGATTTATGATGAACATTCGCAAATGGCAGAAGGGGCTGTTGGCTTCTGTTCTGCTGGTGGGTTTGCTCGCGGCATGTACGTCCGGTGGAGGCGGTACTGTCACGGAATTGAAGGACGAGAAGACCAAGGCTACGGCAGATGTACCAGGATGGAAGGCGGATATGGAGCCGATTACGTTTGACTGGTATTTGAACTTTTCTTGGTTCCCGAACAAGTGGGGGACGGATATGACCTCAAAGTATGTTACGCAAAAGACTGGGGTCAGCGTCAATTTTATCGTACCCGCAGGAAATGAAAATGAAAAGCTCAACACCATGCTGGCCTCCGGCAAGCTGCCTGATTTTGTCACGCTTGGTTGGGGAGAGGACGCGGTCAAAAAAATGATTGAGGGCAAGATGGTACTTCCGCTCAACAAGCTGGCCGAGAAATACGATCCGTATCTGATTAAAATAGCTGATCCGGCGAAAATGTCCTGGTATCGCCAAACGGACGGGAATGTATACGGGTATCCTAATGCTTCTTCTTCGCCACAGGATTATCAAAAATACGGCCAAAATTTTGTTTCCAACCAGACGTTTATGGTTCGGAAGGACATGTACGAGGCGATCGGCAAGCCGGATATGAGAACACCGGAAGGATTTTTGAAAGCGCTTCAAAAAGTGAAAGAGAAATTTCCGGAGGTGAACGGTCAGCCTCTTATCCCGATAGGATTTCACGAATTTACAGATAACGGAAATTATTCTTTTGAAGACTATTTACTCAATTTCCTAGCCATTCCTCATGAAAAGGACGGCAAGCTATACGATCGTCGTTCGGACGAAGAGTATATTCGCTGGCTCAAAACATTCCGTCAAGCAAATGAGCAGGGCCTGATCGCCAAGGACGTATTTATCGACAAACGTCCGCAAATGGAGGAAAAGGTGGCACAGGGCCGATATTTTGCCATGCTATATCAGCGTTCTGACTTTGCCACGCAACAGGTACTGTTATATGCGAAGGACCCGAACTCCGTCTATATCGCGGTGGATGGACCTTCGAACAGTAAGCTGGACCCGCCGACGCTGGCCGGGCCGGGTATTTCCGGCTGGACGGTGACGCTTATTTCGAAGGATGTCAAGGACAAGGAGCGGGCTATTGAATTTCTGACTTATCTGATTAGCGAGGAAGGAAATCGCGACCTATATCTGGGGGAGCAGGGCAAGCTATGGGACATGGTTAACGGTAAGCCAGCCTTCAAGCCGGAGGTACAGGAGCTGCTGAACAAGGATCGTTCTGCTTTTGATAAAAAATATGGCGCCTCCTTCACCTTCTGGATGCTGATGGATACGAATATGAATTTGCAGTGGGCGCCGCCCAGCGTCGAGCCGGATAAGCAGCCAGAGGATTGGACGAAAGGCAAGACGAAAGGCTTCTCCCAATATGACAATATTAAACCGACCGGAACTTCGGCAGAGGGCATTGCGTCAGGCCAGATAGATAAAATTTGGGGCAAGACATTGCCGAAGCTGCTGCTGGCTTCCTCAGATGAGGAATTCGACCAGCTGTTTGCTCGCTTTTTGGAAGACCGCAGAAAAGCAGGATATGACAAAGTTATGGTCTATCAACAAAAAGCCTATGAGGAAAACCTTAAGAAAATTGAACAGTTCACCAAATGATTAATTCAATGACTTAATCTATTGAACCCCTAAGGATGTGATTTCATGCCAGGCCGTGCACGTTCACAGATGAAGAGCCTGCTGCGCCGCACTATATGGCAGTGGATGAAGGGTACGGCCGATCGGCTTGGCGGTTGCTCCCTTCAAGTTAAGCTCATTGTCGCGTATATCGGAGTCATTTTAATTCCGGTGGTATTATTCTCGCTATATACCTTTCACCAACTGTACGAGAATACCATGCACGACATCACCGTACAAAATCAGTATGTGTTGGATACAGAGCTGGCCCATATTCATAGCAATATGGAAATTATGGAGCGGACCGCACAGCTTGCGATCTCAGATCGCAACGTGCTTCGTTATCTGACCGAGGAACGTGAAATAAGCAGCGATGAGCTAGTCCAATTCAACTTGAATGTGTTTCCAAATTTACAGCACTTGCTGTACAGTAATCCCAATGTAGAGAACATTCGACTGTATACCAATAATCCCCAGACGCATGAAATATGGCCGATGATTTTCAAAGAATCACGATTGCCTAAGGCTTCCTGGCTGAAAACGGCCCAACTCCGACAAGGGAAAATATGGTGGGAAATGTACAAGGGGCCGAAAAGCTTACTTCTGGGGCAATCCCGGCAGGAAAGTGAGACAGTGCAGTATATGGCACTGCTGCGTGAAATTCAGTCTACCGGAGGAAGACACGCAGGGTTGGTAGAAACAAACATGAGGTTGGAGCTATTTTCACCTAGAGTATTTGGAATCCCACAACGTGATCGTGCATGGCAAATGTTCATTCTGGACGGCGATTCCAGCGCAAGGAACGCTGACAAACCAATGTCTTCTAGCGATATAGCTACAGCTTCCTCTCAATCAGATTCACTTTGGATCCCTCTGTCCCATGTGCACCATCTGTTTCAGTCCCAGGTTCAGGGACCGGGTGGTGCTTTTGATTTTTCCTATGAGAATAAGCCTTATCTCGGTATGTATCGTTATATAGAAGGGTTGGACGCCTATTTGCTAAATGTGGTGGCGTTGGACGGTCCGCTGGGTGATCTCCGTCAGAAACGCAATGCCATGCTGCTCATTATTAGTATGCTGATTGTGTTTATGTCCGTCATTTCTTATACCCTGCATGCCTTCATTCTCAAGCAGCTACATACACTGCGTGAATCCATGAAAAAAGTAGAGCAGGAGGGTGACTTTCAGCTTAGAATTCCAGTATATGGGCGGGGAGAAGTGGCTGAGCTGGCTCTATATTTTCGCAGTCTGCTAAGTCGGATTAACGGACTCATTGCCGAGGCAGTACACAAGCAGGCCGCTGCTCAGGAGGCTGAACTGCTAGCGCTCAAGCATCAGATTGATTCCCATTTTCTCTATAATACATTGGAAAATTTAAAAATGATGGCGGAGATAGAACGACAGTATCCGCTGTCGGATGCCCTTACTTCCCTTGGCTCGATGATGCGTTATAATCTCCAATGGTCGGGGTCGTGTGTTGCGTTGCGGGATGAAATCCGCCATATCCAGCATTATGTGGCCATCATGAACATTCGCCACGATAACCAAATTGGATTGGAAATTCATCTATCGTCGGCGTTTATGGAACTGGAGATGCTGAAAATGTCGCTGCAGCCTGTAGTCGAAAATGCTATCAAGCACGGTTGGAGTACATTGCAAAGCCCATTCAGCATCACGATTGAAGCCTGCTCTAAGCAGGATATCATAGAATTGCGTATACAGGATAACGGAGTGGGGATATCTGAAGAAAGAAGAAATGCCATCATGGCTGGTCTAGCGCGAACGGATATGGATTCCCACGAGCGCGGGATGAATGGGGGAATCGGTTTGTATAATGTGCATCGCCGTTTAAGTATGCAGTATGGCGAAGAGTATGGCATAAGACTGGACAGCATCCCCGGACAATCGACGACAGTGACCCTAATTTTGCCTAGACGTTACATGATGAGGGGGGCGGACCATGACGACCAAGCTGTTGATTGCGGATGACGAGAAAAATATTCGAATGGGACTTCAAGCCATGATCGAACGGGAATTTTCCGGTCTCTATGAATGTGTACTGGTCAAGGACGGTAGGGAAGCCTGGCAGCATGTGAAGCAGTTTTGGCCCGAGTTGGTGATTACGGATATCCGTATGCCTGTTATGGATGGCATTATGCTGATGCAGCATATTCGCGAGCTTGAGCCGGGACGCAGACCTTTGGTGATCATTCTTAGTGGATATGACGAGTTTCAGTATGCGCGCGAAGCGATTCGCTGCGGGGCACGGGAGTATTTGCTCAAGCCGATTGTGAGGGAGGAGCTATTCGGTGCGCTGGCAGTTTTGAATGAGGAATTGAAGGAGAGGAACCACCTCATAGACGATAGTGTTGTCAGCGTAGAGAAAGGTAGACTGGCTGGCGCGAGTGTCATCCCCGATAGAAACGGTAGCATGACACGTGCTATCCAATACATCCATGCTCATTACAGCGAGGATTTAAATATGGCAGTAGTATCCAATTCAGTATCCTTGAATTATACGTATTTTAGTCAGGCTTTCAAAGCCTATACAGGCCTTAGCTTTGTTCAATATGTAAAAAGGCTGCGCATTGCAGAAGCCAAAAAGCTGCTGGAGTGTCAAGGGGGCAAGATTTATGAAATTGCGGCTAACGTGGGTTTTGACAATGCAAAGCATTTTAACAAAGTGTTTCGTGAGCTGGAGGGGATGACCCCACAGCAGTTTCGAGTGCAGAATCAAAAGGGTAATTAGATATAAAGAGGCGGAAAACTTGCCTGCCTTTTTACCCTTATCCTGATATAATAAACGTAAGCATAACCATGGCCTTCGATCAGAGAGTTTGTATACAATCACACGAATCGCCGAACGGAAGGGGAGAGCATATGGTTATTTATGAAACGGACCAAGCTTATATCATGACGACGCAACATGACCATGCCCATATTTCGGGTGAGTTGGCTTCACAATGGGAAGAGAGTGCCTTCAAGAATAGACGTCACAAGCAGGATTTTGTATATGCAGCAAGGGAGCATGATCGGGGCTGGATACAGTTAGACGCTGCTCCTTTCTGGAATGATCATGTGTCTGCACCTTATACATTTATTGATTTTCCGCTCAATCCTCGTTTTGTTTTCTATCGTCTTGGGATTGATGAAGTCGAACAAGGAAATACGTATGCGGCGTTGCTGTGTAGCTTGATGTACAAGGAGCTAGTCGGACGGACCGAGCACCAAAACGCTCAGGACAAGCAGATTACGCATGCTTATCAGGAGGCGGAGGAACAGCGGCGGCAGAGGCTCAAACAGGAGCTGGCATGTGGCGTAACCTTCGACCATCAAGTGCGGACGGATGTACGGAGAATGTTGTTTTGCGACGAATTGAGTCTGTTTTTGTGCAGCCGAGAGCCGGGTACGCCTACAGCAGATTATGAATGGTTTGCTGAAGGTTTAAGCTTCCCGGCTGTTCGACATGAAAGCGGGCGAGTTTGGGCCGAGTGGCTATCGGATCAGACTGTAGGTCTTTCCTTTTTTCCTTTCAGGGGCAAGGTAGGGATTACTCATACCTTTAAGCAGGTGGACAAGGAGAAAATTCGTACCTTTGGTCTCCTAGAGGCTTACCGTTCTTCCGAATGGACGCATCGAACCTTTACCGTTGAACATATCATGGAAGTAGAAGAACATAAGGAGAATGCCTGACCGTCTACGGATACAGCCTCGAACCATATTTTGTTCGTAGACGCAGAAAAAGTCAGAGCAAAGCCTCCCTGAACCAGGATTCAGAGAGGCTCGCTTTTTTCTAGCTTTAACATTTTACGATTTTGCAGATGTTTTCGCACGATTGACAATGGTCTGTACCTTATTCAATACCTTATCGCGTGCCCCTTTATTTTTCATCAGATACGTAACACCCATTCCCAATGCTGCTACCACCCATTTTTTATTCTTCATGAATAACGCCTCCTTATGATCATGTTGTCATACACGAATACTTTAAAAGCATCCAAAATGTGAAAAGATGAACGGGATTTTACGATTTAGTGATTCCTTGCACTCGTTCCGCATAACTATGATTTTACCCTTCTCCATCACATCTTACCCGTTCCTTCGCCAATGAAACGATTACGACTGTCTTTTCATGTTTAATGGATATTATTAAATATCCCGCCACAATTGCTTCAGACGCACATGACAGGGAGGTCTTTGTTATGAGAAAGAAGGAAGTGGTTGCCATGCTGCTCGCCGGCGGACAAGGCAAAAGACTCAAAGGACTTACCCGTACACTAGCCAAACCGGCAGTGTTTTTTGGAGGAACTTACCGCATTATTGATTTCCCTCTAAGCAATTGCACTCATTCTGGTATAGACACCGTAGGCGTATTGACCCAATATGAGCCGTTGGTGCTTCATTCCTATATCGGCGTTGGGAGCGACTGGGATTTGGATCGCCTGGATGGAGGAGTTTTTGTTTTACCACCGCACGAGAAAGAAAATGGAAACAACTGGTACAGAGGCACGGCGGATGCAATTTATCGAAACCTGCATTTCTTGGATCAGTATGACCCAGAGCATGTACTCATTCTGTCAGGGGATCACATTTATAAAATGGACTACAGTCGAATGCTCCACTACCACAAGGAGAAGGAAGCAGACTGCACCATTTCTGTCATCAATGTCACGATTCAGGAAGCCCAACGATTTGGGATACTGAACGCCGATGATGATCTGAAAATATATGACTTTGAGGAGAAGCCTGAACAGCCGAAAAGTACATTGGCCTCCATGGGCATTTATTTGTTCAAATGGGAGGTGTTGCGTCGCTATTTACTGGAAAGCGCAAGCGATTCTGAATCCTCACATGATTTTGGCAAGGATATCATTCCATTGCTACTTCAGCATGGCCGGTCGCTGTATGCGTACCCGTTTGCCGGGTACTGGAAGGATGTAGGTACCATTCAGAGCTTATGGGAGTCCAACATGGATCTTCTGGTTCAGGATCCGCCTTTGGATCTGAACGATCCTTCCTGGCGCATCTATACCCGCAGTCCCAATCAACCGGCCCAGTATATAACCCAACGGGCGATTCTCAAAAACAGTATTGTAAATGAAGGCTGCATGGTGGATGGAGAAGTAAGGCATTCTGTACTATTTTATGGGGTCGAAGTAGGTGAAGGGAGCGTTATTACCGATTCTGTCATCATGCCGAACGTAAAAATTGGGCGCAATGTACGTATCCACCGGGCTATCGTGAATGAGAACATCGTTATTGAAGACAACGCGTTTATCGGACCTGAAGATAGTTCTGATGAGATTATTTTGTTCGATCAGGAAAGCCAGCTTCATGCACGAATTTAACCCGGATAAGGACGGTGTCTGCTATGAGCCGACTCATTGGAGTTATCAACCTGGATCACGAACTGGATCAGTTGAAGGAGTTGACCTATTTCCGGTGCGGGGCCGCAGTTCCCTTTGCCAGTCGATATCGGCTCATTGATTTTACCTTATCCAACATGATGCATGCAGGGGTGCATGATATTGCACTGTTTATCCGCCGCAAATACCGTTCGCTGCTGGATCATCTGGGTGAAGGTCGGCCTTGGGATTTAGACCGCAGACGGGGCGGGTTGTTTATTTTGCCACCGGACTGGAATGATCCGACGGATGCATCACGTGGAGATTTGCAGCATGTGCACAACAATCTGGATTTTTTTCATCGCTCATCGGGGCAAACCCTTGTTCACGCAGGAACTCAGCATGTCAATAAGGTTGATATCGAGGATGTATACCGTTATCATCGGGAGAAAAATGCAGATGTTACCCTCGTATATAAACCCATAGACCAGCTCGAATCTGAGCATGCTCCTTGTGCACGACTGGAGATTGATGAGAACGGACGGGTGACTGGTATTCATCAGGAGCAGGATCATCATAATATTTATCTGGAAATGTTCGTGATGGACAAAGGCTTGTATCTGGATCAGGTGAAGCATTGCATTGCCCATCAGGATAATCATTTCTTTCGCGATGCCATCCAGAAAAACCCAAGTGGGCTGCGCATTTATGCGTATCGTTATGAAGGTTATCATGCAGTCATTAATTCTATCGAGAGCTACTATAAAAATAGCATGAAGCTGCTGGATCAGCAGCAGTATCAAGCACTGTTCCAGAATCAGCCGGTGCACACCAAAATCAAGTATGAAGCCCCGACTCGTTATACGCACAGCGCCGAGGTGGATCATTCGCTTGTTGCTAATGGCTGCACCATTGGGGGCAAGGTCGAGAACAGTATTCTTTTCCGTGGAGTGCAGGTGGAGGAGGGCGCGCGGGTAAGCAACTCGATTATTATGCAAAAATGTGTCATCCGTAAAGGGGCAGTTGTGGAGAATGTGGTTTTAGATAAAGATGTACAGCTTTCACCAGATCGAACTCTGATTGGAGACATTAGAGTTCCCTATGTCATTGCCAAGAATAGCGTAATTTAAAGGATATACTTAGCCATTAAAACGGAAATAACAGGAGGTACAACTTTGTTCAGCAATAAAGAAGCATTTAAGCAGGCTTTTCGAGAGCAACTGGTCGGAAGGCTGGGCAAACCGATGCAGGAGGCACAGTCGGAAGACGTATATAAGGTTTTGGGTGGCATGATTCGCGAACAAGTCGGCAAGAATTGGGCAGAAACGAACCAAGCCTACAAAGAAGGACAAGAGAAGCAGATTTATTATTTTTCACTGGAATTTTTGATAGGTCGTCTACTGGGCAGTAATCTGCTGAATTTGGGCGTACTGGATATGGTTCGGCAGGCATTGGGTGAACTGGGCTGGGATCTGGAGGAAATTGAAGAACAGGAGGCGGACGCGGGGCTAGGCAATGGTGGTCTTGGCCGTCTGGCGGCTTGCTTCATGGACTCACTAGCATCCCTTGGCTATGCAGGACATGGTTGCGGTATCCGATATAAATATGGTCTGTTTGAACAGCGTATTGTGGACGGCAATCAGGTTGAACTGCCGGATTACTGGCTACAGAAAGGGAATGTCTGGGAGGAACGCCGTCCTGACAAAAAGGTCGAGGTTCATTTTTGGGGAAGAGTGGAAACCCGTGAACAGGAGGGACGTCTTGTATTCGAGACACAGGATGTCGAAACGGTCTGGGCTGTCCCTTACGATATTCCGCTGGTGGGCTATGGTCATGCGCAGGTGAATACGCTGCGGATTTGGAGTGCGGAATCAGCGCTTGATCCCGTTCGAGGACCGATTCGAGGCGAGGGCGGTTATTACCGCTTTCTCGACTACAATCGATCGGTGGAATCCATCTCGGCATTTCTATATCCGGATGACTCCAATTATGAGGGAAAGCTGCTTCGCTTGAAGCAGCAGTATTTCCTGTGCTCGGCCGGATTGCAAAGTATTTTGCGTACGTTCGAGAAGCTTCGTTTACCTTATAGCCAGTTGCCCGATAAAATAGCACTGCACATTAACGATACACATCCGACGCTGGTTATACCGGAACTGATGCGTATTCTGATAGACGTGAAGGGCTTGGGCTGGGACGATGCATGGGATATTACGACGCGAACCGTTTCTTATACGAATCATACGATATTAAGTGAGGCGCTGGAACAATGGCCTGTCAATATGGTACGGGAGCTACTTCCTCGTATTTCCTTGATCATTGAAGAAATTAACAAACGTTATTGCGCTATGCTACTGGAGCGTTACCCGGGTCAGGACATCAAAATTGGTGAAATGGCGATTATTCACGGTGAACAAATCCGTATGGCTCACTTGGCAATCGTCGGCAGCTACAGCGTTAATGGGGTAGCTGCGCTGCATACGCAAATATTAAAGGAACGAGAGATGAAGTCGTTTCACGAGCTGTACCCTGACCGTTTTAATAATAAAACAAACGGGATTGCCCATCGCCGCTGGCTAATACATGCCAACCCGGAGCTGGCAAGCTTGTACGATGAGACCATCGGCACACGTTGGAGGACCCGTCCAAGGGAGCTCATCGACCTGCTTCGTTACAGTGGGGACGAGTCGTTCAAAGAACGGATACAGGCGATTAAGCGAAATAATAAAGTCAGGCTCGCTGAGCATGTTTTTGCAAAACAGGGCGTGCGGCTGGATACGTCCTCCATTTTTGATGTACAGGTCAAACGGTTGCATGGTTATAAGCGACAGCTGCTCAACATTTTGCATGTGATGCATTTATACAGTCAGCTTAAAAGTAATCCTGGCCTGGATGTGACGCCACGCACGTTTGTTTTTGGAGCCAAAGCCGCCCCCGGTTATTTTCTCGCCAAACAGACGATCAAGCTCATTAACAACGTGGCGGACACGATCAATCGGGATGTAGATGTCAAGGACAAGCTGAAAGTCGTTTTCCTTGAAAATTATTCGGTCTCGCTAGCCGAGCTGATTATTCCTGCGGCGGATGTCAGTGAGCAGATTTCCACGGCAGGCAAGGAAGCCTCAGGCACAGGGAACATGAAATTTATGATGAACGGTGCGCTCACAATAGGTACATTGGACGGAGCCAATGTTGAAATGCATGAAATGGTAGGCGATGCCAACATGTTCATTTTTGGATTGAAGGTGGATCAGATCGAGGCATATTACCGAGACGGCCAGTATTCGGCGCGCAAAACAGCCAACAGTGACGAAAGACTGCGTGAAGTGTTGGATCAACTCGTGAACGATGCTCCTTTTACGCGGCATGAACGGGAATTTGAGGCCATTTATCAATCCCTGATTGATCATAATGATGAATACTTTGTGCTCAAGGACTTCGCATCCTATGTGGATACACAGGTTCACATTGAACAAGTGTATCGGAATCCCTCGGAGTGGACTCGGCGTGCTATTGTGAATATGGCCCATTCTGGGAAATTTTCTAGTGATTGTACGATTCAGCAGTACGCGGCTGAGATTTGGGACATTGTACCTCTCCAAAACGATGTCAACAAGCGAATTCTGTCCTAAAACGGCGAAACAGGCGGAATAACATTGCTTTTCGAACGCTGAGGGTTATAATGACAGTATAGACATAAGTAAGGATGGGAGCTGTATTGACTCATTCCTGAACTTGAATAGTACTGTTGAAGGAGTCCTCCTATTGATAAAGCTCAATCCGAAAAGGCTCAAACCTCATAAATCGAAGAAGAAATATAATATGTTTCAAAATATATGGCGTGCGATTCGGCTGAATTTCATCAAGCTGTTGCGCGCCCCTGGTGGAGTTAAAAAGATTTCTTTGGGCTTCGCCATTGGCTTTGCGTTGGAGATGATCGTGATTTCCACGGCTTCTCTGGTATACCTTGTTTTTTATCCGATTGTTCGTCTCTCTGGCGGCTCGCTGCCTGCGGCCATTGTGGGTAACGTTGTAGGTAAGCTGACCTTTTTGCCAATTGTACTGATGCCATTCGCCAAGCAAGTGGGGGCTTGGATTTATCCATCTCATTATCCGGTACATGTCAGGGGCGGACGACTTCACGAGCATTCTTTTATGGAGCTGTTTCACGGCAACTGGTCTGTATTCAGAGACTTGCTGCACGGAGGCTTGCACATCCTGATCGGCATGTCGATTTTCGGTGTGGTGCTGGGCATTATCTCGTATTTTGTCATTCAGGTTCTGTATAATCGTTCGCTGCACAAACGGTTGGAAAAGCGGAAGTTGCGTCATGGTGCAGCATTTTCGGCGGCCAGACTGCTGAAGAATGGATAATGATGCATAAGAAAGAAGCTCTTCGAGCCTATTTATTAGGTCCGAAGGGCTTCTTTGAGTTGGGGCAAGCAACTTTTATTTTTGTATTACGTCTAAGGAATATATGTATCCATTCTTTTAAGTCTCTTTTGAGACATCAGGAGGAATTGCCCCATGAAAAAATGGAATTCTATCACTGCAACAGTTGCGGCAATATCCATGCTTTTGGGAACGGCTCCAGTTGCATGGGCACAGCAGCCCGCCGCTGCCATAGCTCAAAACGCACAAACTTCTGTTAACTTGGACCCAACCGCCACTAAGCGTTTAACAGATGTGCTGAACACATTAGCGGGGAAACAAACAATAAAGTTTACAAGCGCTGATACTGCTTTTGACTCATGGACGGTAAACGGTACTTTGAGCGGGACAGCTAATGCTGATTTCATCCAAAATTACGATTCCAAAAAGGTAATCGTGCAATCCACCAGCATTATTTATGATGCGGCTGATCTCAACAAAGTTATGGACAATAATCTACGCAGCAAGGTTGCATCGTTCCTGAAAACATTTGATTCTGATGGAGTGTTTAAAACGAAGGCCGTCTGGCGTGTATATTCCCCGGATGACGAAGGAGAACTCAAAAATTATTGGGTACTATGGGGGCATGACCAGAGTCTCTACATTGACCTTGATCAAGGAAATAAAATAACGGCCAGCATAATGTATTCGCTCAAAGACGTTAAAGCTTCACTGTCCAACAAAGCGAATCGTTCGCTTAAAACACTTGGTATTGCTTCGAGCAATCCGTTTGAATTTGTGTTTCGTCAGCATGAAGGCAATGATACCGTTTGGAATTTCCGAGACGATAATGAGTTAAACAACGTGCTGATTGGCGTGAAAACCGGTAAAGTGTGGGCCGTAAAAAACGAGCTTGGCATGGATTGGACGGGGGAAAAGGATTTTGTCAAAGCATTCGCTAAGCCAAAGCTCAGCCAAACTCAGGCTCTTTCAGCCGCGAAGTCGAAAGTGCAATCTCTTTTCGGAATTAACCTAAAAGGATATACCGTAAAAATTAAGGATAACGAGTATACGTTCTCCCAAAAAGGCGCAGTTACTGTGGTGGGAAAAATCAATAAAAAAGGAGCATTTTATTCCCTAGAGGCTATGCCCGCGAATGGAGTTCGAAATTAAGCAGAATGATTTTATTGAAAAGCGTATGATCTCTATAAGAGGCATACGTTTTTTACATATTTTGTAACAGGATTGGCTTCATTCGCTCGAATCGTTTACAATACGTGTGCATACAACAATGGACGACAGGTTAATGTACATACAAGGAGTGATGAAGTTGCGGAAGATATGGCAAATCTACTTAACAGACTGGAGAAATGTATTCAAAGTATCGACCGGGACTTTATTAGTCATTGGCATCATTCTTTTGCCTTCTGTCTATGCATGGGTGAATTTGAAAGCGATGTGGGATCCGTATGCGAATACATCTGGGATTAAAATTGCAGTAACCAGCCAAGATCAGGGTGCAGAAGTGAATGGTAAAAAGATTAATATCGGCGATGAGGTTTTGCATAACCTTCAAAATAACAAGAAGCTGGGTTGGACTTTTGTCAATGAAGCGGAAGCACGAAAAGGTGTGTTGAATGGTGATTATTATGCCAGCCTGCTGATCCCGAAAGATTTTTCAGAGAAAATTACGAGTGTGCTGACGGAAAATCCGCAAAAGCCGGAAATTGATTACGCCGTAAATGAAAAAATTAATGCAGTAGCTCCGAAAATTACATCTTCGGGGGCAACCTCTCTAACGAACCAGATTAGCCAAAACTTTATAGAAACTGCCAGCCAGGCGGTATTGACGAAGTTGAAGGAAGCCGGAGTCAAGCTGGAGGAGGAGCTCCCGACGATTCGTAACATTGAGAACCGGGTGTTGGAACTTAATAATCGATTACCAGATATCGATAGGTTGGGCAAACAGGCATTGGAGCTGGAGCAAAATCTGCCCAAAATTAAGGCACAGGGACAAAAGATCATTGCATTGAAGGAGAAAATTCCTGAAATTAACCGTGCCGGTGACCTGGTGCTCAAAATTGACAAAAACATGCCTGAGCTGGACAAGGTAGCCGCTGTTATTTTGGATATCCAAAAAAGACTACCTGATATTCAAAAGGCCGGTGATCGAATTGTTGAACTAGATCAAAATTTCAGCAAGGTAGAAAGCGCACTGGCCACCGTCCTAGAGGACACGCAAACGGCTCTTAAAGTCATTAATGCTGCCCAGAAAGCACTGCCAGAAGTACAGAAAATAGCGGACACAGGCAAGGATTTTACAACCGGTTTACTCGAATTTCTGGACAAAAACGAGGGTGCGCTTGATTCGATTGGTACAGTAGTTAAAGAAGACTTACAACTGGTACAACAAATCGCGAATGAAGTTTCTCAGATTACAGACATTGTTCGTGGTGTGGATTTTGATCCTAAAGCAGCACAAGCTACGGTGAATCGTGTCAGCGGTAGGCTGACAACTGCCGTGGGAGTGTTGGATCATATTTCTCAATTGCTGAACCGTGTGAACGGATACTTGCCAAGTCAACCTCTGGATTCACTTATTTCCCGTGTGAGCGGGGTAGAGGATCGTTTCCGACGTCTGAATAGCACAGTAACTAGCATCGGGGATGCCATTCAGCGCGGCGAAAAGCCTGCGCAAAATCTGCTGGATGACACTGATCGCCTTGCAGGAGAAATCAGTAGCGGTATTGACAGCATTTTGGGCAATTATGATACGGAGTATGCACCCGCCATCCAAAAGGCGCTGGATCAGATCAAATCCGTTGCCCGCAATTCTGCCAATGTGCTGACTACAGCTCAAGAGCAGCTACCGAATATTGAAAAGCTATTAAATGACGCACAGGCTGCAGCAGAATTCGGTCAGCAAGAGCTAACACGTCTCCAGCAGGATCTGCCACAATACCGTCAAAAACTGCATGAAGCGGCGACGACGATTCAGGGGCGCATGGGCGAGTTTACGAATGCTGTGAACAAAGCGGAAGACTTTGTAAATAACGATTTGCCAGCGGTTAAAAGTAAAATTCATCAGGCAGCAGATTTTGTGCGTAATGATTTGCCTAAAGCGGAACAACAGTTTGTCAAAATGGCTGACTTAATAGAAAATAAATTTCCTGAAGCAGAAAAAGCGGTACACCAAGTAGCTAATTTTGTAAGGACCGATCTTCCAGCTGCCGAGGATTCCATACGTCAGGCTGCAGACACAATTCGCAAGCTTAAGGGCGAAAATGCACTCGGACGCGCTATTGCATTGCTCAAGGGGGATGTGAAAAAGGAAAGTGATTTTCTCGGCAGTCCGGTATCGTTGAAGCAGGAGCGGATATACCCAATTCCCAACTATGGTTCTGCGATGTCACCTTTTTACACTACATTGTCGATTTGGGTAGGTGCGATGCTACTGGTCTCGATGTTCAGGGTAGATGTGGATGACCCGGAAGGACAATTTAAAAGCTACCAAGTGTATTTCGGACGGCTTATGACATTCTCCACGATTGGCATTTTTCAAGCGCTGAGCGTATCTCTCGGTGACTTGTTCCTGCTCGGGGCGTATGTGGATGCCAAAGTAGCTTTTGTACTATCGTCTATGCTGATCAGTCTGGTGTTTACGGCGATGACCTATACACTAGTTTCTGTGTTCGGCAATATCGGCAAGGGACTGGCAGTCATCCTGCTGGTGCTTCAATTCTCCAGTTCAGGAGGGACATTCCCGATTGCGACGAGTACACCGTTTTTTCAGGCGCTGAATCCGTTCGTACCATTCACCTATGCGGTTAGTCTGTTACGAGAGACAGTAGGAGGGATGTTGCCTTCAACGGTGATACGAGATGTGGTGATGCTGTTTGTATTTATCGGTGTTTGCTTCCTGTTTGGAGTGGTGTTTAAGAAGCCGCTCAGCAAGCATACGAAAAAAATGGCCGAGCGAGCAAAAGAAACGAAATTGATTCCTTGATTGTAAAAAAAAGTGAGTTACGGTGGTTGAAGTGAGCCGCTCCGCGAAGGATTTGATCTTACGATCGCTGTTGCCACGGGATTCTTGGGATTAGATAGACATGAAAAGGTAAGAATCCCGTGGCAAAGGCGAGCGCTCTGCTTCTCCAGATTCAAATCCTCCGCTCCGCTGGCAATCGCCGTAAAGTCACTTCTTTTAATATTCGGCGGGTAGTATAAGGGGAGACGGCCTCGCGCTTGCTGCTTTTGCGGTGCGTGGGGCTTTTTTGCATGCGTTATCCAACCTTTAAATTGCATTCGGGGTTGTTTCAATGTGGTTTGTTCTGGTGAATAAACTGAGTATGGTCTTTTTTGGCATGTCATTTTGCGGAATTTTAAAATCCTTAGGCAAAGGCGGGAGATAGTATGGAGTATTCATACTTAGGAAAGTCAGGCTTGAAGGTTAGTCGGTTATGTCTGGGCACGATGAATTTCGGACCGGAAACCGAAGAAAAGGATGCGTTTAAAATTATGGATGCCGCACTGGATGCAGGCATTAACTTTTTTGATACAGCTAATGTATATGGCCATGATCGTAAAGGTTGGACAGAGGAAATTATCGGACGTTGGTTCCAGCAGGGCGGCGGAAGACGCGAGAAAGTCGTGTTGGCAACGAAGGTATACGGAGATATGAAAAATGAACATGACGGACCCAATGCAGGATCAGGCTTGTCTGCTTATAAAATTCGCCGTCATTTGGACGCGTCGCTGAAACGTCTTCAAACCGACCATGTAGAGCTATATCAAATGCATCACATTGACCGTAATGTGTCATGGGATGAACTATGGGGCGTATTCGAGTCCGTGGTGGATCGCGGACAGGTTGATTATATCGGTTCTAGTAATTTTGCAGGCTGGCATATTGCGGTGGCGCAAGCCGAAGCGAAGGCACGACGTTTTCTGGGGCTTGTATCCGAGCAGCATTTGTACAATCTGAACGAACGTTCCGCTGAGCTTGAAGTGTTACCGGCAGCTCAGGAGCTGGGTCTGGGTGTGATTCCATGGAGCCCGCTGGCGGGCGGACTGCTGGGACGGAATGCGTTAGCAGGTACGGGTTCTCGCAGCGCACGCGCCAAAGAAAAGGTGGAGCAGAATCGTGCGAAGCTGGAGCAATTTGCAGCATTGTCCCGCGATCTGGGTGAAAAGGAAGACGTGATTGCACTGGCTTGGGTACTGTCCCATCCGGCCGTAACGGCTCCAATTATCGGACCACGGACCTTAGAACAGTTAGAGGATGCTCTACGGGTACCTGAGGTCAAATTGAGCGAAGATGTGCTTGCCAAGCTGAATGAGATTTTCCCCGGTCCGGGAAAACCTGCGCCAGAAGCCTACGCTTGGTAATAATACTTCGTACTCGTCATAAAGCATTATTCTTTGTGAGAAATAATCGGCAAAAAGCAGCAGATCAGGTGCTTCCTCTTTGATCTGCTGCTTTTTTTCTGGTGTCTGATTCACACTTGAACGACCATGGCAAGAATAAATATACGCTAAACGGGATCAATCTTTTTAGATATTATTTGCTGAGTGGATCACCCCTGAAAACACAGCCACCAAGGCGGACTGTACCGTCTGTTCCTTACTTGGCATTCCCACGCTAAAAACTCCATATACAGAAAACAATAACCAGAAGGGGAAGCTGGCTAATGTCATCCCGAGCATACGTTGATAGGCATCCAATCGTCCCGCACAGGCTTCCATCATTTTACGATTATTTAATGGATAGATTATTCATTTCAAGAGTTTCTCCACAGTTGACAAGGCAAAAGGGATGCTGTATATTACTTAAAGTTGATGTTAATAGTAATTATTACGATTTAAAAGAATGAAAAGCTAATATTCAAGGGAGCGTAACAGCGATGAATAAGAAAGCAATACCGGTAACAGTGTTGAGCGGATATTTGGGTGCAGGAAAAACAACGATTTTGAATCATGTATTAAACAATCGGGACGGAATGAAAGTGGCAGTCATCGTCAATGACATGAGTGAAGTGAATATAGATGCTGAGCTGGTTAAAAAAGAGGGCGGCTTGTCCAGAACAGAAGAAAAACTGGTCGAGTTGTCAAATGGTTGTATTTGCTGCACATTGCGTGAAGATTTATTGCTGGAGGTCAAGAAGCTGACGGAACAAGGCGATTTTGATTATATTTTAATCGAATCTACAGGCATCAGTGAACCCGTGCCAATCGCTCAAACTTTTACATACGTTGATGAAGGAACTGGCATTGATTTGGCTTCGCTGGCAAAACTGGATTGCATGGTGACCGTAGTTGATGCGAATCGTTTCTGGCATGATTTTGAATCGGGAGAAACGCTACTGGATCGCAGGCAGGCTACTGGTGAAGACGACACGCGTGATATCTCGGACTTGCTGATTGACCAGATTGAAACCTGTGATGTATTGATTCTGAATAAGTGCGATCTGGTTCAGCCTGCGGAGCTGGACAAGCTGGAGGGTGTGCTGCGGAGATTACAGCCTGAAGCCCGAATCATTCGTACTTCCAAGGGAAAGGTCGCTCCTTCGGACATTTTGAATACAGGGCTGTTCAATTTTGACAAGGCTAGTCAATCCGCTGGATGGATTCGTGAGCTGGAGCTTGAAAGCCATACACCGGAAACGGACGAATATGGGATCAATTCCTTTGTATATCGCCGTAGAAGACCATTTCATCCTGCAAGATTGGCTGAATTTATGAACTACTGGCCGGAGGAGGTCGTTCGCGCCAAAGGTTTGGCCTGGATTGCCACCCCGCAGGATTGGGCAGCGAGTATTAGTCAGGCAGGACCATCTATTCAATTTGGCCCTGCGGGAAGCTGGCTTGCTGCGTTATCTGAAGAAGAACGGCAGGAGATCGTCGCAGCCGACCCTGAGGCTCTGGACCATTGGGATAAACAATGGGGCGACCGCATGAACGAAATCGTCATGATAGGTATCGGAATGAATCGATCGGACTTGGAAGAAGAGCTAGATGAATGTCTACTGAACGATAACGAAATGGATATGGACTGGTCCAGTTTTGAGAATCCGCTTCCTTGGCCGACATGCTGAAGCTAGTTGATCCATTCAGTAATAAAGTCCATACATTTTTTAGCTGCTGGAGAAACATTTTTTAAGGAAGCGGTAGCGATACCGATAGTACGGGAATGCCTTTCGTCCAAAGGTCGAATAGAGATGTCGTAAGGAATGTGAGACAGGATCATTTCAGGAAGAATACTCACGCCTAGGCCATTCTGCACCATAGCCATAATCGCATGGTCATCTTCTAATTCATATTTGATTTTAGGTGACATATTATGCTGTGAAAAAATATTTCTTACATCGGTGTCACAGCCTGCAACAGGCATAATGAAAGGCTCATCTCTGAGCTGTTCTACTCGAATTGAGGCTTGCTTTCCAAGAATATGATCGGAAGGAAGTAGACAAAGCATGCTTTCTTCTTTTAATGGCAACGCCTCTAATGTGTCTAACGTTGGTAGGTTCACAAAGCCGAAATCCGCTTCCCCACTGACTATCCAGCTCTCAATTTCATGGTAGTTCCCATCGAGCAGTTTTACTTCAATAAGAGGAAACTGCTCATTGAATTTTTTTAGAATACGCGGCAGCCAATGAATAGAGACGCTTGAAAATGTGCCGATCTTTACGGTTCCGATTTCCAATCCTTTAATTAAAGCTACCTCTTGGTAGAGCTTTTCGTCCATTTGTACAATCTCTCTAAATCGCTTCATTAATCTTTCCCCGTTATTGGTCAATCTGATGCCTGAACGACCTCGGATCAGAAGAGTCAGCCCTAGTTCATGTTCCAATCCAGAGATCGCATGGCTGATTGCTGATTGTGTAAGATTTAAAACTTCCCCGGCCCTTGTGAAACTTCCCATTTCAACTACGCAAAGAAAAATCTTATATTTAAACAAATTCGTGTTCACTCCTATTTTTTTATGAAATATATTCATGCATCATATCAGATATATTCATTTTTTTTATTTATTATTTATGATTATAATCAAATGAAAGAAAGGTTATTTAATTTTGTTTTAGGAGGGTCATATGAATTCAATTGCTAAAACTCCTCGGCCGCCCTATTATGCAGCTATCTTTACTTCTGAACGTACGGAAGGAGATGGCGGGTACGGAGTGATGGGAGACAAAATGGTGGAACTGGCTGCCCAACAGCCTGGTTTTCTAGGTGTAGAAAGTGTTCGTGACCACAATGGAGTAGGCATCACAGTTTCCTATTGGGAATCTCTGGACGCTATAAAGAATTGGAAACATAACGAGCTGCACAAGGTAGCGCAGGAAAAAGGGAAATCCGAGTGGTATAAAACATTTGGTTTAAGAGTGAGCAAGGTAGAACGAGATTATTTTTTTACAGTGTAAATAGGTACAATATCCAAGTTAGTGCTTAGCATGAAGCCGAATCTGGAAATAAAGGTTTTCCATTATTCATTAAAAGGACATCCATGAGATGAAGCCAAAGAAGTCCCATATAGGGACTTCTTTGGCTTCTCTGTCAGAAAGAAATTATCATCAATTTTGCAAAACGTAAACGGTTCTATTCATATTCAGTTCATAAACGTGGGTTATCCTCTCCATAGAAACCGTATAGGGAGGATATGAATGTGGATTATACAGACAGAAAAGAGACCTTGGCCATTGAAGCAAGGGGACTCGTTAAAGCTTTTGGTGATAGGCATGCAGTTGACGGTGTCGATTTGAATGTACGTGCTGGCACGATCTACGGGGTTCTCGGTCCTAATGGAGCAGGTAAGACGACTACCATCCGAATGCTGTCAACATTATTACGGCCTGATAGGGGATCGGCCCGTATCTTCGGGCACGATGCAGTAAAGGAACCGCAGGTTGTGCGTCAATTGATCGGGGTGACAGGCCAGTACGCATCGGTCGATGAGTCGCTTAGCGCTACCGAGAACCTGATCATCTTCTCCAGACTGCTTGGGCTGGGACGTGCCGAGGCGCGTCATAAGGCAGCGGAGCTTCTGGAGGAATTTGGATTGGCCGAAGCGGCCAAACGACCGCTAAAGCATTTCTCTGGAGGTATGCGCCGCCGGCTGGATTTGGCTGCAAGTCTCATTGCCAAGCCGCCGCTAATCTTCCTGGATGAGCCGACCACCGGATTAGACCCCCGCACGCGTGTCCAGATGTGGGACACGATCCGGCGTCTGGTCAAGACCGGTTCCACCGTACTGCTCACAACCCAGTACCTCGACGAGGCGGATCAACTTGCTGACCGAATCGCGGTGATCGATCATGGCCGGGTAGTCGCTGAGGGTACGGTGGATGAACTGAAAGCGGCAGTGGGGGCGTCGACTCTGCAACTCAAAGTACAAAATCAACAGGATATTGAGAGAGCTGTTCAGATCGTTGAACAGGTGCTTTCAGTTAAGTCCAGCGTGTCAGTGGAAGTTGGAAAGATTATTTCTCCGATGGCCAATGCAGATCGGGTAACGGACCTGCTGATTGCCCTCCGTACTGGAGAGATTCGCCTAGCAGAGATGAGTGTGCAAAAGCCGACGCTTGACGAGGTGTTTTTGTCCATCACTGGTCATGGAGCACAAGTAAACAAGCAGCAGACGTCCCAAGGAGCGCATGCTGTGGAGGGGGCGAGAGCATGAAGAGTACTACTGTTATGACAGGTTCTGATCGCACATTGAAGAAGTCTGTGAGTTTCAGGCAGGCGTTCACCAATTCCATGACGATGGCCTACCGGGGCATTCTAAAGATTCGGCATACTCCCGAACAATTGTTTGATGTCACGCTCCAGCCGATCATTTTTACCTTGATGTTCACCTATATCTTTGGCGGCGCCATCTCAGGAGACGTTCAGCATTATTTGCCGGTTATTATTCCAGGCATCCTCGTGCAGACTGTGATCTCGACCTCCGTCGTTACCGGCGTCCAACTACGTGAGGATATGGACAAAGGAGTGTTCGACAGGTTCAAGTCACTCCCAATCGCACGTATTGCGCCTTTGGCTGGAGCTCTTCTGGCTGACAGTATCCGGTATACTATTGCAACTGTACTTACCTTCGCCATGGGGTATATTTTGGGGTATCAGCCAGGGGGAGGACTGCTGAGTGTAGCTATCGCCGCGCTTCTGGTCATCGTGTGTTCCTGGGCGGTCAGCTGGATTTTTGCCTTCTTTGGCGTGATTGCCCGCACTGCTTCCAGTGTACAGGGCATCTCCATGATTGTTCTGTTTCCGCTCACTTTTGTTTCCAACGCATTTGTGCCTGTCGGCACAATGCCTAGTTGGCTGCAGTGGTTTGTGAACGCCAACCCGATTTCACATCTTGTGAACGCAGTCAGAGAGCTTGCGAATACGGGAACGATTGGCGGGGAACTGGCGATCTCCCTACTTGGCGCTACAGTCATTGTAGCGATCTTCGCGCCGCTTACGGTGCGTGCTTATATGCGTAAAGCATAAGATGGCAGTCTTCTTGACGAGGACGAGAGATTTCAGGCCGAGTTAGTTAGGGGGGATTGAAATGACGCGTGTATTGGTCGTTGATGATGATCCGCATATTCGTGAACTGGTCGGACACTTTTTGAGAATGGAAGGACTGGAGGTAGTCGAGGCGGTGGATGGTTTGGACGCGATGCGCATTTTTGAGCAAATCAAGGTCGATTTGCTTGTTCTTGATATCATGATGCCGGGAATGGATGGTTGGGAACTTTGTCGCAAGCTGCGAGAGCAAACCGACCTGCCGCTGCTTATGCTTACAGCTAAAGGCGAGACGTCACAGATCGTGAAAGGCTTCGCGCTCGGAACGGATGACTATCTTGTCAAGCCATTCGACCCCATGGTGCTTGTCGCATGCGTGAAGGCTTTATTAAAACGTTATCGTATCATGGCTTCAAAATCAGTGACTGTCGGAGATCTTGTTCTGCGCAGCGATACATTTGAGTGTCGGGCTGGAGAGAAGGAGATTACCCTGCCGCTCAAGGAGTTTGAGCTGCTCTTCAAGCTGGCCAGCTATCCTGGCAAAACCTTTACCCGCGACCAGTTGATCGAACAGATCTGGGGTTATGATTATGAGGGAGACGAAAGAACAGTTGATGTCCATATCAAGCGCCTTCGGGAACGGTTTCCGGAGGCAAGCTACTCCTTCCGGATCAGTACGATCCGGGGATTGGGTTATCGGCTGGAGGTAAGGCAATGAAGCGGGAACCGGGATTCCTCCATATCCTTGCGAGACTCATGCTGGTGTTATTGGTGCTGTATCTCAGCTGGACTGCCGCGTACTTTATTACGGCGGCGATCTATTCGCACATGTCATGGGCTCCCTATGGTTTGTTCGTCTTTCTTATGAATGCGACGCTTGGTTTTTTCTTCTTCGGTATTATCAGTATGACGGTAAGACGCTTCATCCAGCCTAGAGAGCAGCACGCTTTTACCGAAATGATCGATGCTTTAAAACGTATTTCGCAAGGAGACTTTCACATTAATCTGGATTGGGACCTCGGCGGGCGGAACGGAAAACATCGGAGGCTGCATCCTTATGTACAGTTGGTGGACAGCATCAATGATATGGCTGCAAATCTGAAGGCTATGGAAAAGCTACGGGAGGAGTTTATTTCGAACGTATCCCATGAAATCGGCTCACCGCTGACCTCGATAATCGGATTCGCCAAAGCGCTCAAGGACGAGAATCTGAATCGTGAGCAGCGAGATCGGTATTTGACGATCATCGAGACGGAGTGTATTCGTCTATCCAAGCTAAGCGATAATCTCATGAAGTTGGCGATTCTGGATTCGGAGCGGCATCCGTTTCGTCCGTCCCTTTATCGGCTGGACAAGCAGCTGATTTCGCTTATTCTCGCCTGCGAACCGCAATGGGAGGCTAAAAAAATCGAGATGACTGTTGAGGTGGATATAGTTGAGGTCAACGCAGACGAGGATCTGATGGGCCAGGTTTGGGTGAATCTTCTTCACAATGCCATTAAATTTACACCGCAGGGTGGAAGCATATCTGTTTCTCTTTCAAGTAACGGTGATCAGGCGGTTATCTGCATTGCGGATACGGGACAGGGTATCAACGAACAGGATCAGCAACGCATTTTTGAACGATTTTATAAAGCAGACCAGTCACGGGCCCGAACTGCAGGAGGCAGCGGCTTGGGACTGTCCATTGCTTATAAAATAACAGAGATGCATACTGGCTCTATCTCTGTATCCAGCAAGGTGGGAGAAGGAACGGTATTTACAGTTATGCTGCCGCTGCGCCAGAAAGTAATGGAAGGCAGCAACAGTGAAATGTACACCGGCACAGTAAGTTAAAAAGGAGCGTCTTCAAAGCCATAAGTGGCTGAAGGACGCTCCTTTTTAGTTCCGCTTCTACTCTTATGGCATATGCGTATGTGCTCAGGACTTAGATGTATTTACCGGCTGCATCTCCTGTATAGCTTCTTTCAAGCTTTGTGAGCATTGCTCATATAGCTGTTTTCTTTGTTGCTCACTGGAACCAGATGCGAGTTTTTGCAACTCCGTTGTGCATTGTTCCAGCAAAGTCAGCACGGCTTGATTCGAATCCTGCACCTTGCTTAGCTGTACATTATCACTATATTGGTCAATGTACAGTTCCCCTTGTGGGTCCACCTGTGCGAAAAACACATCTTTGACCGTTAGGCTCTTTTCCTTTAGCTTGGCATCCAGCCATTGTTGCGTAATTCCCATGTATGCCATTTGTTGCTCCATAAGTTGCCCATCCATAATGATTGCTGTGGGTTCCTTCTCCGGTAATTGCTGTATATTCAGATCCTTAAGCGTCACGGCCTGCTTGTCTTTGGTCAGCAGCACGTTGATCGCACCACTGGTCTCCATAATGGCAAATTCCACGTCTGCCACCTTGAATACATTTTTACTCCGCAGCTGCTCCATGAGCTCATCTAGCGTTAGCCTTTCCTTTTTCATATTATCCTCTAAAATTTTGCCGTCTTTGATCAGGATTGTCGTCTTTCCATCTGTTATATCTCTGATTTTCTTGCTTTTAATTTGCAAAAATTCAATGCCAAGTGTTGTCAGTACCCATACTGACAAGGCTATGAGGCCTAGGTACCAGGTGGATTCACGCTCCATAGGAATGGTAGCAGCCAGGTTACCTATCGTGATTCCTGTTATATATTCGAACAAGGAAAGCTGGGATACCTGACGTTTTCCAAGAATTTTGGTGATTAAAAATAATATAGCGACAGCCATTAATGTGCGTATAGCAACCTCGGCCCAATCCTGCATTTGCTCAACCTCATTTCATTTCGCCACAAGGGCGCTACTATTCCAAGGATATCCGCGTCAAGGCATATTTAAACTCCAATTTCCCTAAATTTTAATAACCAAGCTGCCAATAAGCGATGGAATACGATATAAAATTAAAATTTTCTATCGATGAATTATCATTCTCTATTGAACAAACGATTGACGGAAAGGAGAGGGGAGGATACATTATAAATATAATTCTTATTTAATTCATCGGAATTATAAACATTAAGCTCACGGAGGTATGTATATGTCGTCCAAACCTAAAGTTGTATTGTGGAGCAAAACCGGCTGTCATTTTTGTGGAGAGATCAAATCGTACCTGGAATCCCAAAATCAGCCGTATGAAAATATCCAAGTGGACGGAAATGATGCGCTGCGTGACGTGCTGGAGACCAAATATGGTATTCGTTATGTCCCTGTCGTCGAGGTAGGCGGCGATAATAAATATGAAGCACTGCTCAACCCGGATCTGGAAGAGTTGGGTAAAGTGCTGGAAAGTTACAATCAAGTGGTATAAGCCGACGGGAAATCAATAATTTCAAGAGAGGTGGAAGAGTTATGGCTAAGAATAGACAAATTAAATTTGGTGCGATTATTCACGGTGTTGGGGGAAGCATGACGACTTGGCGTCACCCTGAAGTACCTGCGGATGCGAGTGTTAACTTTGAATTTTATAAAACGCAGGCGCAAAAGGCAGAGGAAGGGAAGTTTGACCTCGTATTTATCGCAGATGGCCTGTTCATTAACGAAAAATCCATTCCCCACTTTCTGAACCGTTTTGAACCAATTACGATTTTGTCTGCTTTGGCTGGGGTGACAAAGCATATCGGACTGGTCGGCACACTGTCAACTTCCTATAGCGAACCGTTCACGGTAGCACGCCAGTTTTCTTCCATTGATCATATTAGCGGAGGTCGTGCAGGCTGGAATGTGGTGACTTCCCCGCTGGAAGGCTCTGCCCTTAACTTTAGTAAAGGCGAGCACCCGTCGCATCCGCAGCGCTATAAAATTGCAGAGGAATATTTACAGGTTACCAAAGGACTGTGGGACTCGTGGGAAGAGGATGCGTTCGTTCGTGATAAGGAAGCCGGCGTATTCTTTGATCCTGAAAAGCTGCATACATTGAATCATAAAGGTGAGTTTTTCTCTGTGCAGGGTCCGCTGAACATTGGACGATCCAAGCAGGGACAGCCGGTTATTTTCCAGGCAGGTTCCTCGGAGGATGGCAAAAACCTGGCCGCCAAGGAAGCGGATGCTGTATTTACAGGACATGAAACGTTAGAGGAAGCGCAGCAGTTTTATCGTGATGTGAAAGAACGTGCGGTACGTTATGGTAGATCCGAAGAGGATATTGTCATTTTGCCGGGCATTTCGCCGATTATTGGCAGCACGACGGAGGAAGCAGAACGTAAGTATGAAGAGATCACTAATCTGGTGACGATTGAGGCTGCGTTAAAATATTTGGGACGTTTCTTCGATCATCATGATTTCTCACAATATCCGCTGGATGAGCCATTCCCTGAGCTTGATGGTATTGGCAGCAATGCGTTCCGCAGCGGTACAGATAAAATTAAACGAGTAGCCAAGGAACAAAATTTGACCTTACGCGAGGTTGCGTTGCGTTCAGCTACACCGAGAACCTCTTTTATCGGAACCGCTGAGCAAGTAGCGGATCGAGTGCAGGAGTGGTTCGAAAGAAAAGGGGCAGACGGATTCATTATTGGTTCTGATGTGCCATCGGGTCTGCATGACTTCGTCAATCTGGTTGTGCCTATTTTGCAGGAACGCGGTATTTACCGTCAGGATTATGAATTTAGCACACTGCGTGAAAACCTGGGCGTGCCTATTCCTGAGAACCGCTATACAGCAGCCAGATCCAAAGTGAAGGTTGACGCATAACAGAAGGAGGGAAAAATATGTCCAAGGTTGTCATCCTATCAGGCAGTCCGTCTACACAATCCCGTTTATACGGCTTGATTAACTATACAACGGAGCAGTTGCAGCAGGCTGGAGCGGAGGTCACATTACTGAATGTGGTCGACTTGCCAGCAGAGGATCTGGTCACAGCTAACTTTAACAGCCCCGACATCACAGCATCACTTGCATTGATTGCAGCAGCGGATGCCGTTATTGTGGCTTCTCCAGTCTATAATGCGTCCTATTCAGGACTATTGAAAATATTCCTGGATTTGGTTCCGCAGGAGGGGCTAAGAGGGAAACCAGTCTTGCCTTTATTTATCGGAGGTACAATGGCTCACCTGCTGGTCATTGACTATGCCTTGAAGCCAGTTATTAATGCACTGGGCGGAAGACATATTCTTGGCGGGGTGTATGCAGTGGATCAGTGGGTCGAACGTCTGCCAGATGGAGCATACGGGTTGTCGGAAGAATTGGTTGCACGGTTGGAACGTTCTGTTAAAGAACTAAATGAGCTATTAAAATTATAGATATTTTCAATATTTCCATTGACAGGTCGTTCAGTGAGTTTTATGATACAAAAAACCAAGTTAACTTATTGGATAAATGTATATAAAACTTACTGGGGGACTTGCGTATGAATATCGAGAATATGGAAGCCTTTGTATACGTGAATCATTATGGGAGCTTTAATAAGGCTGCAGAAGCCTTGTTCTTGTCCCAGCCCTCTGTTACAGCCCGGATTCAGACGCTAGAGCGCGAGCTAGAATGCAAGTTGTTCGACCGCCAAAGCAAGCAAACGGTTCTGACGGAGGATGGACGAAAGTTTCTTCCTTATGCGGAGCAGATGCTTCAGGTGCTGCAAAAAGGGAAACAAAAGCTCCAACAGCGTAAGAAAGCCCCTCAGCAAATTCGAATTGGTTGCACGATATCGGTGTCGAACTACATCATTCCTGAAATATTAAAGCAGCTTCGTGCCCGTTATCCAGAGGTTAACTACAAAATTGTGACGGCTACGACGGATCAACTGGTACATAAACTGTTGAACCGTGAGGTAGACATTAGTTTTGTCCGTAAAGTGATGCATCCGGCTATCCGTACGCTTGCTTTTTATGAAGATCCGATTTCCCTGTATGTATACGACGGCCATCCGTTTATGAAGACAGGAAAGGCCAGCATACAGGATATTCAACGTGAAACACTGGTGTTTTTTGAATGCGGATCACTAGATTGGATGAGAATTCATCGCGCTTTTGAATCACTGGAGCAACCACCGGACATTGCTTTTCAGGTAGACAATGTGGTCACGGCCAAAAAGCTGGTATTGGAGAAAGCGGGTATTGCCTTTTTGCCGGATGTCTGTGTGAACCGTGAAGTAAAAGATCAGAAACTGTTCCGTATCCATGTTCCAGAGGTAGCTGGGGTGTCGATGCAGATTAGCATAATAGCGACCAAAGAAGACTGTGCAGTGACCTCGGATTTTGCAGATGCACTGACAGAAGGTTTCCGGGGTGCTGTTTTGTTATAGAAAAGTTCTATGGCTTGATGGATTGACGTATAGGTTTCCAGGTGTTAAATTAATCACATCCTAAAACCAATTAAACTTATAGGAATTATTAATTATTGGATGTTGTAGCTACCATGTATGTCGCAAACTGCTGATATACAAAGAGATGAGGGGGATTCATATGAAAAAGTGGTTTGCAATATTGTCTGTTATGGCAATTATCCTGGTGTTGGCAGGCTGCGGTTCCTCAGATAACGCGTCTAGCGCGTCAGGTTCAAGCGGAGACGTGAAGAAAATTATCGTAGGCACAGGTACTCAATTCAAAAATGTATGCTTTATTGACGAAAACGGAAATTTAACAGGTTTTGATGTGGAGCTGATTAAGGAGCTGGACAAGCGCCTACCTCAATACGAATTTGAATTCAAAACGATGGACTTTGGAAATTTGCTGCTAAGTCTCGATGCCGGCAAGATTGATCTGGTATCGCATCAAATGGAAAAAAACCCGGAGCGCGAGGCCAAGTATCTGTTCAACAAAAATCCGTATAGCATTTTTCTGAACAGAGTCGCTGTAGCGAAGGATAACAATACCATTCATTCAATTGATGATTTGAAAGGGAAAAAGGTACTCACCAGTCCAACCAGTAATGCGGCGTATGTGCTGAAAGAGTATAACAAAACCCACGCAGATGCCCTAAATATCATTTATACGAGTGGTGCAGCCAATGATACGGTGCAACAAATTACGAGCGGCCGTATAGATGCTACCGTTACGACAGACTTTGCGAACCGTTTTAACACCGATGAAAAAGGAGAAGTAGCTCTGAAAACCGTTGGTGATCCTTTGACTCAATCGGATGTACTGTATGTACTGAACAAAAATGAGCAAGGGTTGGCGGATGACCTCGACAAAGCCATTCAGGAAGTGAAGGACGACGGTACGCTGTCGAAGCTGAGCATTAAATGGCTTGAAGAGGATTTCACTAAGTCTCTGGAAGATGTGAAAAAAGAAGGCAGCAGTAAGAAGTAAGGATAGACGTGGACATTTCAGCGGTCAGGGTACTCTATGTATTCTGGCCGCTGATGTATAGAAAGGAGGCAGGCATATGAGCAGAGAGTTCAATATTGACTATGTTTTTAGCTTTATCCCGAAAATGCTGTCTTACTTACACATCACCTTGTTTATTGTGGCAAGCTCGCTTGTATTGGGGCTTATCATTGGTCTGTTGGTTGCGCTGCCTCGCATGTATAACATTCCATTTCTCAAACGTGTTTCTCAAGTGTATGTTTCCTTTTTTCGCGGAACACCTATTCTAATTCAATTGTTTCTGGTGTATTACGGCCTGCCAGAGCTACTAAAGCTGGTGGATATCAATTCCTCCAGATGGGATGTGCTGTGGTTTGCCGTAGCAACCTACGCGCTCAATAGTGGAGCCTTTATTTCCGAAATTATCAGGTCAGGAGTAGAGGCTGTAGATCGGGGACAAATCGAGGCTGCACAGTCTGTCGGAATGTCAGGCTATCAGACCTTTACACGTATCATTATGCCGCAAGCGCTGGCTGTCGTGGTTCCGGTATTTTCCAATCTGGTGATTGGCAATCTGAAGGATACTTCGCTGGCATTTACGATCGGAGCGATGGAGATGACAGGGAAATCACAGACATTAGGGGCGGCTACCCAACATTTTGTTGAAACCTATATCGCGTTATCCCTTATCTATCTGGTGATCAGTCTGATTTTACAAAAATTGTTCAAGGTGCTGGAAAATACGCTTCTCCGGCATGAGCATCGGGATGCAGTGCAGAAAGAACCCGAAAAACGAAAAAGCTTTGTGGTGCGTTACCTGAGAAGTCCCCGTCTTAGTAAAGGAGGTAAAGGCATATGAGTCTGGATTTTGGCTTTATATATACTGCCTTTTTAGGGTTGTTCTCCGCGTTGCCCAACACTTTAATTATTACGGTGGTTTCCGTACTGGCAGGGTTGGTCATCGGTATTATAACGGCGCTGGCGCGAATTTATAAGGTTCCTGTGTTGTCCCAGATTTCTCACGGTTACGTTACCTTTATCCGTGGCACACCGATGCTGATGCATTTGCTGCTTATTTATTTTAGTTTGCCTTTGTTGATTGATGCGGGAGCGAAGCATTTCGGCTGGCCGCTGCAATCCAAAGATGTTCCTTATATGGTATTTGCACTCATTTCGTTTTCCATTACCAGTGGCGCGTATATGTCTGAGGTCGTCCGTTCTGGAATTCAATCGGTCAACAAGGGACAAATCGAGGCGGCTTATGCCGTCGGTATGACGACGTGGCAAGTGCTGAGACGGATTGTATTTCCGCAGGCGTTCGTGGTGAGTTTGCCAAACCTGACGAATTCCGTTATTGGGATGCTTCATGGCTCTACCTTGGCCTTCACGGTTTCGGTCACAGAAATCCAGGCACAGGCTGAGATTCTGGCATCTACCAACTGGAAATATTTAGAGGTATATATTGCAGCTGCACTGCTATTTTGGGGTTTGACGGTATTGATTGAACGAATATCCGGCTTGGTGGAGAAAAAAATCAATGTGTTTAATGGAGGTGGAGCATCATGATCCGTCTGCAAAATATAACGAAGTCGTTCGGCAAACATGAAGTGCTCAAAGGCATTGATTTGACCGTGAACAAAGGTGAGGTCGTCGTTATTTTAGGCCCGAGCGGTTCAGGAAAAACGACTCTGCTACGCTGCATTAATTATCTGGAAAAGCCGAATGATGGGGAAGTCAGCATTGGCGATTTTACAGTGAACTGCAAGCGACCTGCGAAGAAGGATGTTTTGGCTCTACGTCAAAAGACGGCTATGGTTTTCCAGCAATACAATTTGTTCAAGCATAAAACAGCGCTGGAAAATGTCATGGAGGGACTTGTCGTTGTCCGCAAGGTCAAGCAGGAGGAAGCGAAAAAAATTAGCATTGAAGTGCTGGAAAAGGTCGGTCTGGGTGAAAAGCTGAATCATTATCCAAGCCAGCTATCCGGCGGGCAGCAGCAGCGTGTCGGCATAGCGCGTGCCTTGGCGCTGAACCCGGAAGTGATTTTGTTCGATGAGCCGACTTCGGCGCTGGACCCTGAATTGGTGGGTGAGGTGCTGTCGGTGATCCGCAAGATTGCGAAGGAAGGCATTACAATGATTGTCGTTACACATGAAATGGGCTTTGCGCGCGATGTTTCAAATCATGTGGTATTTATGGATGGCGGTCATATTATCGAGGAAGGCACACCGGACGACATTTTTAACCACCCCAAAGAGGAACGTACCAAACAATTCCTGAAACGGATTACACCGGAATATAACTATTCAATTTAGACGGGAGAGGGAGACATGAGTATTAAAATCGGAGTATTGGATCAAAGCCCTATACACGAGGGAGAAACGGCAGCGCAGGCCCTTCGTAATACGATTAAGCTAGCACAGCGTGTAGAGGAATTGGGATTTACGCGTTTCTGGGTATCAGAGCATCACGATTCCGAGCAGGTTGCGGGCTCTTCACCAGAGGTACTCATTTCCCATTTGCTGGCACGCACTGAGCGTATTAAAGTCGGTTCTGGTGGAGTGATGCTTCAGCATTACAGCCCTTATAAAGTAGCTGAAAACTTTAATGTGCTGTCCTCTCTTGCACCGGGTCGCGTAGATTTGGGAATCGGACGCGCACCGGGCGGGTTGCCGAAATCCACACAGGCGTTACAACGAAACGTTCATGATGCGCCTTCTCTCGAAGAAAAAATTGATGAAGTAAGTCGCTATATTCATAATATTCCGTCTGAAGAAGGACCGTTAGCCGGGTTACAGGCGAATCCGATTCCAGAAATACCAGCAGATATTTACGTTTTGGGTACAAGTACAGACAGTGCTGGAATTGCTGCGCGTTTGGGGTTGCCCTACGTTTTCTCGCAATTTATCAATAGTAATGAGCAGGTTGCATTGGAATCATTCCGTACGTATCGGGCGTCTTTCGATTATAGTTATGGACGTGAGCCGAAAGCTCTTTTTGCGCTTTCAGTCATCGTAGCGGACACTTCCGAGGAAGCTGCAGAGTTAGCAGGTGAGCACAAGCTGTACAAAATTCATCTGGCCAGTGGCAAGACGGCTACGGTGGGCACGCTGGAAAGTGCAGAAGAGTTTGGCAAGCAATCGGGTGAAGAATATACAATTGAAGCTACACAAGCGCAAATTAACAAAGGGAATAAAGACGAAATCTATGCTGTGCTGACGGAAATTCAAGCGAAGTATCAGGCCGATGAGCTGATCGTTACGACAGGAATAAGAGATATACACAAGCGTGTGCGCTCGTTCGAGTTGTTGCATGAAGCTTTTGCCGGATTGCCTGTGCAGTCCTAGATGTTGTTGGTCTGAGAGAATTATAACTATTTTGGGTTCACGAAGGAGGAATAGGGATGAGTGGATCAACCGGGACGAAGGAGCAGGTTTTGGAGCAGAAGTTGGTGGACATTCGCCGCCATCTGCATCGAAATCCCGAGCTATCTAACGAGGAGGTTGAAACTACCGCCTTTATCCGCCGTCTGCTGGAAGAACAGAACATAACCATTTTGGATGTGCCGCTGCGTACCGGATTAGTTGCGGAAATCGGCGGACGGCAGGAGGGACCAACTGTCGCGCTTCGTGCAGACATTGATGCGTTGCCCATTCAGGAGGAGACGGGATTGCCTTATGCTTCGGTGCACCCCGGCAAAATGCATGCCTGTGGGCATGACTTTCATACCGCATCCCTGTTAGGAGCAGCCATACTCCTGAAGCAGCGGGAGCAGGAGCTGAAAGGCACGGTTCGGCTGGTGTTCCAGCCAGCCGAGGAAAAGGCCAAAGGCGCTGCCCAAGTGCTGGACAGTGGTGCGTTGGCAGGGGTGCAGGCCATATTTGGCCTGCATAACAAACCGGACCTGCCCGTAGGCACGGTCGGCATCAAAGAAGGTCCGCTAATGGCAGCGGCGGATGGTTTTTACATCGAGGTGGAGGGTCTGAGCACACATGCGGCAGTGCCGCATGCAGGGATTGACCCCATCGTGGTATCGTCACATATCATTACGGCGCTGCAATCCATTGTGAGTCGGAGCGTTAATCCGCTGGATAGCGCGGTCATTAGCGTCACGAAGCTGCACAGTGGCAACGCCTGGAACATCATTCCAGACCGTGCCCATTTGGACGGAACCATTCGCACATTTGACGAGAATGTTCGCGCCCAGGTAACTGAGCGCTTTGAACAGGTCGTAAAAGGCGTTGCCGATGCTTTCGGCACGAAAGCGACCATCCGCTGGATCGAGGGTCCGCCGCCTGTGCTGAACGACGGTAAGTTGGCCGCCATCGCAGAGGAGGCGGCAGAAGTGGTCGGTCTGGACGTAGTTCGTCCCATACCATCCTCGGCGAGCGAGGATTTTGGGTTTTATCAGAAGAACATCCCCGGTGTATTTGTCTTTGTCGGCACTGCGGGAAGCCAAGAATGGCATCATCCTGCCTTTGATCTGGACGAACGCGCGTTGCCCGGAACAGCGAAGCTACTGGCTTCACTGGCAGATTCGGCATTGATATCCATAGAGTAGGAGTGCGAGCCTAGTCTATGGATACTTATCCCCTCCTTGTAGAGGGGATATTTTTGTTTGACGCTATATCATTCCAATGATAGTATAAAATTGTAATTTTATTCAAAATAGAGAGTGGGTGTAATAAGAGAGTAGGCGTTGTCCTTTTAGATGTCTCGTAAAAATAAAAGGTAGCTCAACCAACCGTAAAAATTTGATTTTTGATCAAATCTATGCGGGAAAAGGAACGCTAAATTATGTAGTGCGTTGGCAATCCTCTAAAAATATCACTCTTCAGCAGCGTAAAGATATGGCTTCCATGCTGAGTCGCCAAATCAATAATTGGAATAAGCAGTTGAAAGGGTATGATGGCTGGCCTTATAACAATATTACAGTAAAAATAGTAGGCTGGGCCGTTGCGAATCCATCACAGATTCTTAACAAACAATCTAATGAAATCGTTTACACGGATACCATTACGGATGACTTAAGTAAAACAGACCCGAATATTCCAGCTAAACTTCCGGTTGCTCCTAACGCACTATCGAGATTTGAACATTTTATGGACCCTAACTATTCTTACCCAGGTGGCCTGGACAAGCGGTTTGATATGTACTTATGGGGAACGTCCAATTTTCAAGGCGGAGCCGGCGGGGATTGGGGGCAACGTATGCCTGATGATTATATCCTGAACACCTTGAATTCGGATGAAATCCAGATTACAGAGCACGAGATGGGGCATGGATTCGGCTTGCCTGACTTCTATGAAGAACATGAGCGTCCACCCGGTGGGTTTCCTGTGCCAACTATTATGTGGGCCGGAAATTCTCCCAAAATAACAGAGTGGGATACCTGGATGTTGCGTTATACCTGGAGCCAGGTCAAAAAGGATACCTCTCGTTTTTCTAACCGCTAAAAAATGCTAGAGTAGTGTGAAAAAAGCTTATAAATAGAGCCGTTTGTTCCAAAATCAAATTCTATGGTGGAATTGATTTAGTGAATAAACGGTTTTTTCATTTTATAAAATACCAGTTTTGTGCATGCAAAGATCAAGTATATGTTCCAAGATACGATTAAAATGACTAATTTAAATCATTAAGGAAAATATTGACGATGCAATAATCCAGTGATAATATGATTTGTGATTATTTACAAAAAACGACAAGGAGATTTGATAGTGTACTCTTAATCTCCTAGATTAGTTCGCAAACACGAAAAGAGAGGTGATAGAGATAGTTATTTCAAGAAAACTATTGCAATAATACAAATGGATATGGAGGTACATACATGTTGAACAGAAAAGGAATGATGATGGCTTCTTTTTCAGTAGTCATTGCTAGTTCATTACTGATGGGAAACGCTAGTTTTGTATCAGCGGATTCTCATCTAAACGGGGATTCTGTGGTTGCGGCAACGGGTGATTCGACGTTAGCTGATATGCCAGCTTATCTCAAATCCTCAGTGGAATGGGTTTGGAAGAATAGGATGTTGACTGAAGGCTCGACGGTTCGTAAAAATACGATTTTTGATCAAATTTTTGCGGGAGAAGGGACTCTTAATTATGTTATACGCTGGCAATCCTCTAAGCCCGTCACACTGAAGCAACGCCAGGATATTGCTAAAATGATAGATCGGCAGATGAACCATTGGACAGATCATCTTCAAGGATATGACGGTTGGCCCTATCAGGATATTAAAGTAAAAGTGGTAGGGTGGGCTGTTGCTGATCCTTCACTATTACTGGACAAGCAACCTGACGAGGTCGTTTATACGGATACCATTACAGATACACTAGCTTCTGAAAAACCGGAAATTCCTGCCGCACTTCCCGTTGCACCTAATGAAATATCGCGATTTGAGCATTTTTCGGACCCGAACTATTCGTATCCGGGTGGATTGGATAAACGCTTTGATATGTATCTCTGGGCCACAGAAAATTTTGGCGGGGGAGCCGGCGGCGACTGGGGACAGCGTATGAATGATGAATACGTTCTGAGTACGGTGAATTCGGATGAGATTGAGATTACTGAACATGAAATTGGGCATGGATTTGGATTAAACGATTTTTATGAAGAACATGAGCGTCCACCAGGTGGATTCCCAACGAACACTATTATGTGGGCCGGTAATTCCGATCATATCACCGACTGGGATATCTGGATGCTGCGCTATACCTGGAGTCAGCTCAAAAAAGATACTTCTCGTTTCCCAAGCGTGACTAACGGCGATGAGGGTCCCATCGATCCATCACCTAATGAAAACGTAAACATTGCGCCAGCTGCAACGGTCAGCACTTCTTATACTTCGCCTTGGGAAAATGTGAGCGCGCTTAATGATGGATTTGACCCAACCAGCTCTAATGATCGAAGTCATGCCGTGTATGGTAACTGGCCTGAGACGGGTACACAATGGGTCCAATATGATTTTGATCAAGAATATACATTATCCCAAACGGATGTCTATTGGTTCCAAGATGGCGCTGGCATTGATGTTCCTAAGTCTTACAAGATTAAGTATTGGAATGGTCGCAGCTGGTCCAATGTCAAGCAGGCTAATGGATTGGGTACTTCGGCAGACCAGTATAATACGACTACTTTTACGCCTGTAAAAACAACGAAATTAAGAATTGAAATGGTATCCAAAGGTTCGGCATCCACAGGAATATTGGAGTGGAAAGTAGCAGCTAACAAACTTTAAACATCATACTATTTGTCCCAAGGTTGTCTCCTGCGATATTTGTGGGAGACAACCTTTTTGAATTCATAGCTGAACAGTTAAAGTCTGATGAGATCAGGCTTTTTTTTGCGCCTTGATTATGACGCTTGTTTTCTTCATATTTGTATCTGTGTTTTGCTACATTCTCGTATGAATGGATCACTAAGAATGAATGGGTGTACGATAGTATGTATAATGGACTTCAGACATGAAAGAAAAGAGGACAGAAAGCGATGAGTTACGACGTGAATGCTCCTTACGATGTACATGTAGCCTATGGACCGGCGTTTGAGCTGCTTAGCAGCTTACACACCTTTATTTGCCGCAAGGCTTACAAGAAGACCGATTTATCAGCCGGGTGGGCGGAGCAAGTGCGTGGAACGCTGTCTCCAGGTTTGTCCGAATTGCTGGAGTCCATGGAAATTAATGCAGATTGGAAGGTTATTTATGGACTCGTCTGTATGCTTTCTGATCAGGGAAACACGGAAGAGGTCGTAGACCGTCTGGAGAACCGGACTGTACAGGAATTAAATGAACAGGCATCAGCTTATGGGGTCCCGCTGCCTGACGACATGGAGAAGCTTCGCAAACTTGCTTTGCAACTGCTATCTGGCTGGGACGAGGAGTATTTTCGCCATGTGGATACAAGTATTCTTAGCGGTCTGGAACAGGAAGCTGAACGGAGAAATAAGGAGAAGGGCGTATATAGCCCTATGGAATGGGTGGATCGTACCACAAATGGCTTCCGATTCGAGCCTTCCGAAGGGCTGACGCGGGTGTTGCTGGTACCGCAATATCATTTTCAGCCGATTAATATCATTTATCGATTCGGATCGCTCCTGCTGTGTCATTATTCGGCAGGTATTTATGTTCAGGATGACGATTTTTTATCCCCACAGGAATATCGAATGATTCGAAGTTTGGGGGAGAAGAGCAGGCTCAAGATTTTAAAATATTTGTATCAAAGTCAGTCTCCACGAACCTTTATTGAGATTGTCCGTCATCTCAAGCTGTCCAAGGGAATCACGCACGACCATATTTTTAAGCTCCGGGCCTCTGGCTTCATCCATGCACATTTTGATGGCGAAACATTACTCGGATATAGCGCACGGCTTTCGGCTGTGGATGAAATGCATCGGAGCATTACTGGCTATATGGAGCGAAATTAGGCTGCACGCACCAGTTAGACTTTAACACTTTAAACAAATAGACGCCAACCATTTGGAATCCAGATGAGTTGACGTCTATTTTTTTACATAAAAAATGGAGTTCTCTCTTTACAGAACCGGAATAGATTCCTATAATGAGATTTATCTTATTAATTACAACTTGTTCGATCGGAATTTACTAAATTAACTTGGGGGGATTATTTTGAAAAAGGGAATTATTCTACTCAGCAGCCTACTTCTGGCAAGTTCTACCTTATTAGCAGCTTGCTCGAGTGGTGGATCAGATAGCGCTAGCGATGCTGCTTCGCAAAATAGTGATGCCGCACAGACAGCCGCTACAGCGCAGCCATTAACAAGTCTGGTACAAGCTTCAGATTTATCCAAATTGCCGGAAGTGTCCAAAAAGAGAAGCGACACGATTATTGTTGGTCTGACTGACCCAGCCGGGGTGTTTACTCCGTATTTTAACCAAAGCGGCTATGACGGCAACGTGATTTCGCAGTTGTGGACTCCGCTGGTCACGGTAGACGAGAAGGGGCTTCCGCTGCCCAATCTGGCTAAGAGCTGGGATATTTCTAAGGATAATCTAACGTACACGTTTCATCTGGTTCCCGGTACAAAATTCAGTGATGGCTCTCCTTTGACAGCAGAGGATGTCGCTTTTACCTGGACGTTGATCTATGACAAAGCCTATCCTGGTGACAGCCAAATCCGAAAGCTGAACATTAAAGGCGGCAAAGACTATACGGAAGGCAAGGCAAAACAAATTGAAGGAATCAAGGTGATTGATGCGCAGACCATTTCTGCGACGTTGGAAAAACCAAACGCGCTGGCTCTGCCGATTCTGGGTGACTATGTACTGTCCAAAGCCTACTACGGCAAGGATTACAAGTTCGGACAGCTGGATTATTTTAAAAATTTACATAGTAGCCCTCTGGGAAATGGGGCTTATAAGTTGGAAAAGTTCATTCCAGGGCAAGAAGTTCGTCTGGAGGCGAATGATCACTTTTTCAAAGGCAAACCGAAAACACAGCATTTCATTTACAAAACAGCAGAAGGCGACGCTTGGCAATTCATAGAAACAGGCGATACCGATTTTGCTCAATTCACCGCAACTCAGGAAAATATCGACAAACTAAAAGGGCTTGGCTTTTTAAACATTTTGCCGTATACCCCTAGCACTTACGGATATTTGCAAGTAAATCTTGAAAATGAAAAGCTTAAGGATAAAAAGGTTCGTCAAGCATTGACCTATGGACTGGATCGGAAAAGCATTTATGTCGACGCAGCTCAGGGAGCAGGGGCGGTCGCAAACATTCCAGCTTCCCCAATATTCTGGTCTTACACGACCGATGGAATCAATCCATATAACTACGACCCAGAGCAAGCGAAAAAGCTGCTGGATGAAGCGGGCTGGGCAGAAGGTAGTGACGGCATACGTGAGAAAAACGGTCAGAAGCTGACCATTCACCTGCTGACCTCTAAACGTCCAGAAACAGACACCTTTATTGCGCTTGCGGCTGAAAATTACAAAGCGATTGGCGTTGACCTACAGCCGGAAATCTTTGCAGACTTTAATGCAATGGTCGCCAAAGTAGAAGGTAAGGATTATGATCTTGCCGCCTTTTCGACAGGCATGCTGACAGATCCATCAGATGGAATCGAGCAATTCGTCAATGGAGAAGTCAAGGGATATAACAATCCAAAGGTAAAAGAGCTATATGAAAAAGGCTTGTCTACGACGAATATGGAAGAACGCAAGAAAATATATCAAGAATTATATGTGCTGCTAAACGATGAACTGCCCGTAATTTTTACCAACTATAAGAAGACGGTGTATGCCTACAATGGTCGGATGGAACATGTAAAGGTCAGTCCGTTCATTGGCTTGTCTGGTAATCTGTTCGAATGGTCCCTTAAATAAGCCACATTTGCGGGCCCCTTGTGAAGAACATCAGGTTCGGATCAAGGGGCCTCCCAAATAGGGGAAACGTAATGAGTAGCCTGCCCTTGAATTGAAAGGAGTCTGTCATGAGCTCGTTTTTAACGAAAAGACTGACGTATATGGTTATTATTTTGTTGGCCGCTTCGATGATGATTTTTTTCCTGTATGCCATGACACCGGGAGATTTCATTAGCGGCAATCTGAAGCTGTCGCCAGAGAGAAAGGCGGAGCTGAGGGAAATTTACGGCCTGAATAAGCCTATTCTTGAACGCTATGGAAATTGGCTGGGCAATGCGCTGCATGGAAATTTTGGTTATTCGCTTGCCCAGCAAAAGCCGGTGCTGACCTTATTTAATGAGTATATCTGGAACTCGTTTTTGCTGGCCGTTGTATCGACCTTCCTGACCTGGTTTATCGCGGTCATTATCGGTGTGGTTGCTGCTTATAAGCAGTATTCATGGTTTGATACTTTGGTAATGGTGGTGATTTTCGCTGCCATGTCTGTGCCCTCATTTTTTATCGGGTTGTATCTGATTAAAATCGCAGCGGTTGACCTGAAGTGGTTGCCACCCGGTGGCATGCTTAATACGGGGAGTAACGCTACAGGTATGGAGTATGTGAAGGAGGTTCTCCAGCATATGACCTTGCCAGTGATCGTTATGACGCTGCTGGGACTGGGGTCGTTGACCCGCTACTTCCGTAGCAATATGATCGACGTGATCCAGCAGGATTATATACGCACAGCCCGTGCAAAGGGCTTAAAGGAAAGAAAGGTACTTTTTACGCACGCATTGAGAAATGCATTGCTGCCTGCCATTACGCTCGTTGGCTTCGAATTACCTGCGCTGTTTGGCGGGTCCCTGATTATTGAAAAGATTTTTAATTGGCCAGGAATCGGTCAGTTGTACATGCAATCCTTTTCGCTCCGGGATTATCCACTACTTATGGGCTTTACGATGCTAATTGCCATATTGAGCGTTATCGGAACACTGTTGTCCGATATTTTGTATCGCATCGCGGACCCGCGTGTGAAAGTGTAAGAAGGGGGCTAAGGAATGTCATCCGTGAGCAGTAATTTGAGCAAGAGCAGCGGCAGACTGCGAACAACTGTTAAATCTTCAATGTGGCAGCAAGCGCTCCGGCAGCTGTTCAGAAACAAGCTTGCTATGGCTGGTCTGCTTGTCGTGGTATTTATGTTTTTGCTCTGTTTTATCGGTCCGCTATTTTCTCCTTATTCCGATAATAAAACAAATATATTAATGATGAACAAGGCGCCAAATATCCATCACTGGTTAGGAACAGACAAGCTGGGGCGGGATGTGTTGACACGTGTGATGCAAGCAGGTCAAATTTCTCTTACCGTGGGTTTGGCTTCAATGGTATTGTCAGTCTTTTTGGGGGCTACGCTGGGGGTCGTATCCGCATATTTTCGCGGGATTGCGGATCAGATTATTATGCGCGTTGCTGATTTGCTGCTGACGATTCCCAGTTTGCCCCTGCTATTTATTATGGGCGCGCTGCTATCGGACTGGAAGGTTCCACCCGATCAACGGATGTATATTGTCATGCTGATGCTTAGTCTGGTCAACTGGCCGGGGATTGCACGGATGGTGAGGGGCCAGATGCTTAGTTTGCGGGAACGTGAATTTATGCAAGCCGCGACGGTACTGGGACTCTCGAATCGTCGAAAGCTGTTCAAGCATCTGCTGCCGAATATTTTACCGTTGTTGATCGTTATCGCTACATTGAATATTGGCGGAGCCATCCTGAGTGAATCTGTGCTCAGCTTCTTTGGCCTTGGCGTGCTGCCCACAACACCGACTTGGGGCAACATGATTGATGCCGCTAACAATGTGCTGGATTTTCAGCAACGTCCGTGGTTGTGGATACCGCCAGGACTGTCTATTTTTGCTACAGTCATCGCTATTAATATTTTTGGTGACGGGCTGAGGGATGTACTTGACCCGAAACATAAGAGGTAGGTGATCATACACCATGGACAATTTACTTTCTATTGAACATTTAAGCACTCATTTTTATACAGAAGAAGGAACGGTTAAAGCGGTGGATGATATCAGCTTCCGTGTGAAGCCAGGGGAAACGGTATGCATTGTCGGTGAATCGGGATGCGGCAAAAGTATTACTGCGATGTCGATCATGGGTCTGATCCAGAGTCCCGGTGGTAAAGTGGCAGGCGGAAGCATCCGCTTTGAGGAAACCGATCTGCTAGAGCTTAGCAGAAATGAGATGCGCACGATTCGCGGACATGAAATCTCCATGATCTTTCAGGAGCCGATGTCTTCATTGAATCCGGTCATGACCATTGGTGAACAGCTATCCGAACCACTGATTGAGCATTTGAAAATGGGCCGTAAGGAAGCTCGTAAGCGAGCACTGGAGCTGATCGAACAGGTCGGTATATCCCGGCCGGAGCAGATTTTAAAAAGTTATCCGCATGAGCTGAGCGGGGGGATGCTGCAGCGAATTATGATTGCGATTGCTGTTTCTTGTGGTCCCAAGCTGCTTATCGCGGATGAGCCAACCACCGCTCTGGATGTAACGATTCAGGCGCAAATCCTCGATATGCTGCGTGAATTTAAAGCCCAATCCAATATGTCGCTCATGCTAATCACCCATGATCTGGGTGTTGTCGCCGAAATGGCTGATTACGTCATTGTGATGTATGCAGGCAAGATCGTCGAGGAAGGCGAAGTGGTACAGCTGTTTAATCATCCCAAGCATCCTTATACACAAGGGTTACTAAAATCCAAACCGGTGCTTAATCAGCGCCAAGAGGAACTGTATTCCATTCCCGGGCAGGTACCTAATCCGCTGGAGCTGACGACTTCCTGTTATTTTCATGACCGCTGTGGGCAGTGCATGGACATTTGTCGTGTAAAGGAGCCTACATTAAAAGAAGTTTCAGCTCAGCAGAAAGCATCCTGCTGGTTATATGAGGAGGCGGTTGTTCATGGCTGAGCCGTTGTTGGAAATAGACCGCTTAAAAACGTACTTTCCGGTGAAGTCCGGGTTTATGAACCGTACTTCAGGACATGTGCGGGCGGTAGACGATATCAGCTTTACGATCCGTCAGGGTGAAACCTTCGGATTGGTAGGGGAATCGGGGAGCGGTAAAAGCACGGTGGGCCGCACGATTGTTAGATTGACGGATAAAACGGACGGTACCGTAAAATACAAAGGGGTGGATCTGCACAGCTTGTCTGCCAAAGGGATGCAGGAACTTCGTCCCAAAATTCAGCTGATCTTTCAAGACCCATATAGCTCGCTGAATCCGCGTGTACGGATTGGTGATGCCATTGGTGAGGCGCTACTGGATCACGGTATAGCATCGAAGGAGGAGGTCCGGCAGATTGTGCTGGACGTGCTCAAGCTATGTGGATTGTCAGAGTATCATATCGACCGTTTTCCCCATGAATTTTCGGGAGGTCAACGCCAACGGATCGGCATTGCCCGAGCGCTGGCGCTTCAGCCGGATCTAATTATCGCTGATGAGCCGGTATCAGCGCTGGATGTGTCCATACAGGCGCAGATTATTAACCTATTCGCCAAATTGCAGGCCGAACGAGGTCTGACATATTTGTTCATCTCGCATGATTTGAGCGTGGTAGAACATTTGTGTTCCCGTATTGGCGTGATGTATTTAGGCTCCATGGTCGAAACGGCTTCGCGTGACGAGCTATTTGGGAATCCGTTGCATCCGTATACGAAGGCGTTGCTGTCGGCTGTACCTATTCCGGTGCCGAAGCTGAAAAGAGAACGAATTTTGCTCAAGGGGGATATTCCTAGTCCGGTTAATCCGCCTTCGGGCTGCAAGTTCCATACTCGCTGCCCCTTTGCAATCGATCGTTGCTCCAAAGAGATTCCACTCTATCGTGAGGCTCGTCCAGATCACTGGGTGGCTTGCCATTTGGCTGAATGAACAGAGCTACTGTTTCAACGGCTTTTTAATGTTATGATTCAAACCGCTTGGGTTGACAACACACCTGGAGTAACGTTATATTAATCGTAATTATTACTATTTAATATGTGAAATCAAGTCCATATCCGTGTTCATCCATCTCGCGGTAGTGAGGGTGAACCTTCATGATTGGCATATATCACAAGGAGGAGCTTTACATGGCCAAGAAGTCAAAAGTCGTAAAAGAGAAGAAACGCCAGGAAATTGTAGCTAAATATGCGGACCTGAGACGTGAATTGAAAGCAAAAGGGGACTACGAAGCTTTGCAAAAGCTTCCGCGTGACTCATCTCCAACCCGCCTGAAAAGCCGTTGCGAGCTGACAGGCAGACCTAGAGGATACTTGCGCAAATTCAAGCTGTCTCGAATCGCGTTCCGCGAGTTGGCACATAAAGGCCAAATTCCAGGAATTACGAAATCAAGCTGGTAAATAGGCACTTATGTCAATCGTCAGCGCATGGAGATTATCTGTGTTGTTAACCTGAGGGTATGTCTGATAGAAGGTTGTAACGGGAATGCTTCATGTCGTAGGGACATGGGGCATTCCTTTTCCATGGAAAATATTATCGTTTGTATTGATTCTCCTCAGATGGTTAGGTAGAATATGGACGGGTTAAAAATAATACATAACAAACGATGATATATCAGATTATGTATACCTCAGGAGGAGCTACAAGATGGAAGTGAAACAGAAAGAGGACTCCTTTTGGAGTATGGTCAAAAAAGGAAACAAATCCTCGGGCTCGGCGGCGTTAGGTAATACCGGCATTGCCTTGATTAAGGGGATTGCTTTTGCCTTGACAGGCAGCGGTTCTATGTTTGCTACGATGATGCATTCCATTGCGGATGCAGTGAATCAAATGTTTGTATTCGCGGGCAGTGTACTGGCAGAGAAAAAACCGACAAAACGCTTTCCTACCGGCTTTGGACGAGTGATTAACCTGTTCTGTATGGTTGCCGTTATTGTCGTAACGATTATGGCCTATGAAACCGCATTGGAAGGCATTCATTTGCTGCAGCATCCGGCTGAATCTACACATGGATTTTGGATTAATGTAATAGTGCTGATTTTGTCACTAGTGGTGGACGGATTTGTATGGAGCAAAGCGATGAAAGAAGTGCTGCATGAATCCAGAGTAGAAGCGAAGGGGTTAGGCATTTTCACCTCTGCGTTCCGTCATGTGGGGCGTGCTGCACCGCCAACCCGGCTGGTGTTTTATGAAGATTTGGTAGCAACAACGGGTGGAGTACTCGCTTTGCTAGCAGTGGTGGTCACATCGCTGACAGATTTTAAACTGCTGGACGGCATTTCAAGTATTCTCATCGGTTGTCTGATGGTCGGTGTTGCTTTCCGGGTCGGTTACGACAACATGGTAGGTTTGATCGGTGTATCTGCTCCTCCTGATATCGAAGAACGTGTGGCTTCCATTATTCTCGCAGATACGCATGTTACGGATATTTATCAAATGCGTATTTTACAGGAGGGACGCTATTATCACGTGGAAGGGTTGATTGAGCTTACGCCGGGCATGACGCTGGCAGATGCTGACGATATTAAATTTAGAGTCGAGGACGCTTTGCTGCGTGATCCTAATATCTCAGATGCAGCACTGGGTATTCTGGAGGATGACGGGATTAGAAAGTGGAAACAAGAGAAACCCACAGTTTAGAAAACATGATCAAAGCGAATCTGGACGGAGATTGGCACTAGTGTAAAACAAGAACTTCCATGACCACGGCAACGGGGCATAGAGGTTCTTTTATTTTTTCTCAATTGTTTTGCTACCCCTTTGAATTTACAATGATTGTTAGATACAATGAAAGCGTTAACAAAAAAAGAAGGTGAAACAAATGCTTCTCATGAGGAGGAAATGCAGATGAGTCTTCTGAGGGAGGCTTGGCCTGCTTCGCGGCTCGTTAAGGCGCTGGCTGGCGGCATGCAGGATTCAGCAAGGCAACGGTTAAGGAGTAATTGGACAAAAAGGCTACGGACGACTGTCTCTGAGCCGATATACGCCGAGCTTTGGATGGATATTGAGCGTGTCTGTAAAGATAATCGGGAAGCATCATGGCCTGAACTGCCGTTGTCTCTGTTTCGGCAATTTGCTAATACAGGAGAGCGCAAGCCGTATGAGGATGTGTATTTTGAACGGCGTAGACGACTGGTCGCTATAGTGCTGGAAGCTGTTGTCAAGCCGGAGCCACGAAAGATGAAAGAGGTGGAAAGCGGTCTGCTGGACATATGCAGTGAGTACACATGGGCGCTTCCTGCACATGTCAATGAAGAGGACACCGTAACACCGCCTTGGCAGCAGGTGGATTTATTCGCGTCCGAAACAGCACAAACGCTGGTTGAAATTTTATTGCTGCTAGGAGAACAACTGGCTAGCCATGTGGTCGCTCAGGTGCACGAAGAGATCGAACGTCGTGTACTGGAACCCGTTTTTTGGAAGCCTCGTCATTTTGGATGGAAAACCGCAGATCATAACTGGTCGGCAGTATGTGCTTCCGGTTGCGGAATTGCAGCACTGCTGCTGGTAGAAGATGACTCTTCCAGAGCGGTAGCCATCGAGAGTATGCTGGGCGCGCTGGATTGTTTTTTGGCAGGCTATAGTGAGGACGGGGGATGCCCCGAAGGCGTAGGATACTGGGTGTACGGCTTTGGTTATTTCATTTATTTTGCCGATATGCTGCGTGAGTTTACCGAGGGAGCTGTGGATATTCTGAACTCGAAAAAGGTTAGGCAAATTGCAGCCTTTGCAGAGCGGGTTCATCTGTCGAATGGAATTTTCGCTAATTATTCGGACAGTAGTGAAACTGAACGATTGCCTTCCGGACTCATCTCTCAGTTGAATTCATTGCAAGAACGACCATCTACACTCCCTTTCCGCGTACCTGGTCTGTTGGAAGACCCCTGTCGCCGCTGGGCTCATGTATTGCGTAACCTGGTTTGGACGAATTCTTTGGCATTTGGGAGCGGTGAGACCGTTGCCAATTATTTGCCGCAACTCGGTTGGCTGATGTGCCGCAGCCGCAGTTCCAGCCATAGTGGACCCAGAAGCCAAATGGGTGAACCAGGTGTCATGCTTGCTTTTTCAGCGAAGGCTGGGCATAACAATGAACCGCACAATCATAACGATCTTGGACATTTCATCCTTCATGGCGGTGGCGAAAATCTATTGTGTGATCTGGGAGCAGGCTTGTACACGAAAGCCTATTTTTCACCGGGACGAGAGTCGATTATTAATATCTCCTCTAGTGGTCATTCCGTGCCTGTCATCAATGGGACTATGCAGCAATCGGGCGCAAAGGCAAAGGCGGTTGTGCTGGATATTGCTTTGGATGAGCAGGAGGAGGTACAGACGGGCACAAGGCTTAAGCTTGATTTGACATCTGCTTATCCCGTAGAAGAATTGGCGGTCTTCACCCGCTCCTTTATATGGAATGTGCTGGAGGGAAACGAGGGGGCAAGGCTTACCGTCACCGATCATTTTGAGTTTGAAACGTCTGGCGTGAGCATGAAGTCATGGGATGTGGAGGAGTTTTTCATCAGTTGTATTCAGCCTAATCTGGGAACAGGCTTCGTAGAATGGAAGGGAGCGAACGCAGTCGTCAGGCTAGATTATGATGCCGGCGTGCTGCGGGCGGGGTTGGAGGCTGTGAAGCACATAGATCATGACGGAGCTCCCTTTGTGTTTTATAAAACATCGCTGCGACTATACTCCAATCACTGGAGCGATTCTGCAAGCGTAGATTGCAATCTGTTTTTTACCATACATTAATTTTCATTTTGAATGGGAGGCAGACAGGATGAATAAGCTGCAGACAGGCAGCGTGTACCCTTGGCAGACGGAGCTGGAGAGATTTATAGAACAGGTGGAAAGCGAGCCAAATCGAGTGAATGACGGATGGACTCACCAACATAAGCTGGCCGTGCTGGAAAAGCTGGTTCGCGCATATGCCCTGCATCAGGATGATACCGGAGCTATCATTGACCCCCATTCTGAAAGTGAACGGTACTACTCCACCCCCTCCTATGCGTTGGCTGCGGCGGTGTTGGTCAAAGAAGGCCGGCATGATTTACTGGAATCTGCTGCTGCGGCCTTGACGCATAGCATAGCTTGTGTAGTGGAGGAAAAAGCGCCAGATCACCACCCAGACTTTTTTCCAATTATGATGATGGGCGCGTATCGGCTCCTTAAAAATCTGCTGCCAGAACAAGCTACGGCATGGAAGCAGCAACTGAGCAGAATTCAGCCGGAGCAGACCTACATTTTTACGATGAGCAAAATGAACAATCCGAATCGGATGATCAACTGGAATGCGATTATGATTTCCGGCGAGTTTTTGCGTGCAGCGGAAGGAATTGCAGCCGATTCGGAATGGATGGAGACGTATATCCGCAGCTACCATTTGCCTCGTTTTACCGGGTTGGGCCTGTATCAGGATGGTCCGTTGGATCGGCCCAATAGCCCATTTGCCTACGATATCGTTACACGTTTTCATCTGGGCGTGATGCTGGAGAACGGATATAATGGCAGCTGCGCACTCGAACTGCGTGATTACCTTCGCAGGGGAGCGCTCAGCACATTGCTGGCGCTATCCCCGCACGGGGAAATTCCGCCGCGTGGAAGAAGCGCGCAGCATCAGTGGAACGAAGCGGCGGCGGCCTTTGTCTTTACAACACATGCTCAGCAGGCTTTTACAGCAGGAGAGCATGGGCTCGCAGGTGCGTTCCGACGGGCAGCAGATCTATGCTGGCAAGCGATTAGCCGCTGGCAGACCGATGACGGCAAGCTGCATATCGTCCGCAACCATTATTCGTCCGAGGCACGGCATGGCTTTGAGGTGTACTCGAATCATACCTGCTACAGTCTGTGGACGGCGGCTGTGCTGGCCCACACCCTTCTATATGGTGAGGAGATGGATCGCATTTCCCCAACCTTCATCCCGGCGGAGATCGGCAGCCGGGTGTTGGCAACGGATGGCTGGTTCCAGACTGTCATTGCAGCCGTAGACGGGCAGCAAATGCTTGTGCAAACATCGGTCAACGACCCGTACAATATTCCGGGCATCGTGCGTATTCAGCAGTCTGCGCTGCCGTCGCTGATCGGTCCGTCCTCAGCAGGTCATGCAGACCGCGGCTTTACAGGCTTCGCGGAGGGAGATATTTTCCCGCTGAGCTATACCCCAGCCTGGCAAACGGAGGACGGAAAGTGGCACAGCTTGTCGGAGGGCATTCCCGGTACGCTGGAGTTCGACCGGGATGGAGGGATTGACCCGCAGGATGGTGGAGGAACCGTACAGATGGAACAAAGCTCAGCGTCTGACGGAGCAACGGATTTTACACTCCTATGGGAAGGCCCATTCCCGGGAGTGAGGGAAATCCGAACGCATTATCTTCAGGTACCCGGCAAAATTGAAGTGGCGTATGAGCTTCAAGGCAATATTCAGAATGTAGGGGCACTTATTCCCCTAATGGCGTACGACGGTCGGGAGCGCAGCGTTATTCATCATGTCATGTCAGCTGGGAAAAAAACGGAAAGCATTCGAGTAGAATACGCAGGTGCAAGCCTTGAAGTCATCCCGACGACGGAAGGAACGAATGTGGTCTGGCCGGAAGAATTAGCTTCTGTGGCCTGTCGGAATGGTTTACTTAAGGGAGCGCGTCTGGAATGTGAAGGCAACCGCATTTCCTTTATCATTCGGTTACCTGAATAAATGGAACTGGTGTAGCCATATATATTTTTAAACATGTGGAAAAAGGGAGAGGAAAAAGAAATGACGAAAACAGAAGCGTGGCTGGAGCAATCGTGGGAGCTGGCTTTGGATAAAACGCTTGCCTTGGCGGCAAGACTGGGTGACGCTCTTCCACATGTTGCAGAGGGTGGACGTTATGATAATCGTGAAGAAGCGTGGTGGACAGCAGGCTTTTATCCGGGACTGCTATGGCTAGCCAATCGGGCGCGTCCTGACAGTGTGGCTGCCGGGATTGCACAGCGGTGCGAGGGTCGTTTGGAAAAAATACTCTATAATAGCGAAGCTGTAGACCATGATCTTGGCTTTATTTGGCTGCTCAGCGGCGTGGCCGCCCACCGATTGAACGGAGATTCTGAGTCCAGAAGACGTGGGTTATTGGCTGCCAATCTGCTGGCTGCCCGTTTTAACGTGAATGGCCGTTTTATTCGTGCGTGGAACTTCCCCTCGAAGGACATGGATACACGGGGCGTTGCGATTATAGATAGTATGATGAATCTACCCTTGCTTTATTGGGCTTCGGAGGAAAGCGGAGATCCGCGTTTTGCCGCTCTTGCTGTGCAGCATGCAGATACCGTAGCACGTGAATTTGTCCGTTCGGACGGTTCTATCGCACATGTGATCGAATTCGATCCAGAGATTGGAAAAAAGGTCGCCGAGCATGGCGGACAGGGATTTGCTCCCGGTTCTGCCTGGGCACGTGGCACGGCTTGGGCTCTGTATGGTTTTACGCTTTCGTATGGGTACACGCGCGATTCGCGTTATTTGAAGGTGGCCGAGAATACGGCTGACTTTTTCCTGTCCCAGCTGGGCGATGCTTGCCTGCCTGTGTGGGATTTTAGAGCAGAAGAAGAGCACCGCGGGGCATGGGATTCATCGGCGGCGGCAATTGCGGCCAGTGGTTTGCTGGAGCTGGCAAAATATTCGACGCGTGCAGAGCATTTTACAGAAGCTGCAGCATCTATCCTCGAGGGCTTGCATCATACGTGTACAGCGTGGGGCGAGGAGCATGAGGGATTGCTGATGAACGGGACTGTACATTATCCTGAGCAAAAATACATCAACGTTCCCATTATCTATGGCGATTATTTCTTTGTCGAGGCATTGGCAAAGCTGCGCGGAGAAGAAGGTTTGTTTAGTGTTGAATGCAAAAAAATATAGTGTATAAGCGTGCAAGAACGAACTCATTTTTAATCGTCCTATAATTTGTCAGATTTGCAGAATGAATTGTGAGACAGCGTGTGTGTAATTTCATTTACATATACGCTGTTTTTTATGCATGAAAAGGCTGGATTTATTTCGATGCCAAAGTACTACTTATGGGTAGTTAAAGATCATAGCTGCGCTTGTTTTGTACCCAATCAGAGAAAAATCATTGTATATAAGCTCTTAATTCCTATGAAAATTTTCATTTTGATGCATGGAAATAGGTCCTTTTACTTGTTTAAGAGCATTTGCTCGTAAATTGACAATATAGGTGGGTAACCGTATGATATCTTCTTGGATAAAGGGATAAACTGGATTTTAAATCTCATTTGCAAAAGGAGTCATACATATCATGACAGCAACAAGTGATAGTACAAAAAGAATATACGGAGGATTTTGGATAAGAACAGCAGCGTTTTTGATTGATCTGATCATCCTTACTGCCATAGTCCTTTTAGTAGGGGGCGCAATTTACATTATCCCAGATCTTCTGGGCATAAAGGAGACGGGTTTCATACAAGTACTGCTTATGTTGTGGCCGCTGATTCTTTGGCTCGTGCTACCATGGCTGTATTGTGGTTTATGGGAGTCATCGAAAGTTCAGGCTACACCGGGTAAGCTTGCGTTCTCTTTGGTTGTCGTGGACAAGGAAGGAAAACGCCTTGGATTTTTACACGCCTCAGGGCGTTATTGGATAAAGGCTATTTCTTTTGTAATTGCTCATATTATTTATATTGTGGTTGCTTTTACTGCTAAAAAACAGGGACTCCACGATCTTTGTACCAACACCTTTGTTGTACATAAAAAAGAATTGCAGCGATATGGGCAGCAATCGTCTTTTCTTTAAGTATTAGAGGAGATCACCAAAGCTTCTGTTTAATGCATATTCTTCAATTAACAAGAAACCAGCTAATGCTTGCAATACATTAGGTGGTTATTTGTTTTTTCATTTTGTTATGGTGTTTTACTTTTTTTGTCAGGAAAGCGAGACATTTTTCATTTATAAAATAACGATACTACGGTGGTGCGCAGCGTAGTGGAGGATTTGAATATGGAGAAGCGTAGCGTTCGCCTTTGCCATGGGATTCTTACCTTTTAAAGGTTTATGAAAATCTGAGAATCCTGGGGCAACAGCGATCGTAGGATCAAATGCTACACGTAGCGTCTCACTCAGACAAAAGTATGTCCCTTTATTTTAAAGGGATTCTTATAGCGAAATAAAAAATGTAAGCTGTTCTTACAGTTTTCATGTTCTTTTTAGCTTGTTTTGCGTTATAATGAAAGGATGCACATTATGAACGAATTGGAGGCACAGCCCGATTGACTACTTACCCTTTTGCCTTTGATCCGTCCAAGCCGTTTATTGAGCAGGCAAGTGACTGGATTGCGGATGTATTTTATGAAGTTTTGCCTGAAGTCGGCTTTGAGGTTCGGGATGAACAAATTTATATGGCATTCCAGCTAGAACGTGCCTATAAGGAAAAAAAGACCATTTTTGCAGAAGCGGGTGTGGGCACTGGTAAAACGCTCGTATACCTGCTGTACGCTATTGCATATGCTCGATACATGAGAAAACCGGCGATTATCGCCTGTGCGGACGAATCGTTAATTGAACAATTGGTAAAGCCGGAAGGGGATATTGCCAAGCTGGCACAGCATTTGAATCTGACGATTGATGCCAGATTGGGGAAGTCGCCGGATCAGTATATTTGTCTGAATAAGCTGGATGAGGTACGAGGCGGACTGGATGAGGACGCAGATGTTTTCCGTGATATTTATCTGGAACTGCCGGATTTTGTTCATTTTCCAGATACGTTACAATCCTTTACTCCTTACGGGAACCGAAAGGAATATCCCGAGCTAACAGATGGACAGTGGAGCAGACTCGGATGGGATGTATTTCAAGACTGTCTCGTTTGCCATCAGCGGCATCGTTGCGGTCAGACGTTGTCTCGTGATCATTACCGTAAAGCGGCAGATCTGGTCATCTGCTCTCATGACTTTTATATGGAGCATGTATGGACCTACGAAGCGAGAAAGCGCGAGGGTCAGCTGCCGTTGCTGCCGGAGCACAGCTCTGTTGTCTTTGACGAAGGGCATTTGCTGGAGACAGCGGCACAAAATGCGCTTACCTACAAGCTTAAGCACGCTCAGTTTGAATCTATAATTACCCGATTGCTGGAGGGAGAAGTACGGGAATCTTTGGCAATGACGATCGAAGATGCGATCTCCCAAAGTGAGGCTTTGTTCGCTGCGCTTGATAAGAACAGTCAGCCTGTACAGGGTTCTAATCGCAAGGAGTTCATTCTGAATGAGTCACTGATTAGAGAGGTAAACCGCTTTGGTGAACTGATCGGCACGATCGAAGAAGAGCTTGTATTTGAAAGCGGGCTATTCTCTTTGGATGAGTATCAAGTCAAAATTGTGGAAGAACATTTGGAAATGATTCAAACCGCGTTGGCTTTGTTTAAACGTCCTGAACTTCTCATTTCGTGGGTGATGGAGGATCAGGATGGATTAACGCTTGTGGTTATGCCGAAGATGGTAAAAGAGATTCTCAAAGAACGAGTATTTGCGCAGCATATACCGATCGTATTCTCTTCAGCTACACTTTCCGTAGAGAGCTCTTTTGACTATATGGCGCAGAGTCTCGGTATTGAAAATCCGCTAACGTTTTCTGTTGCTTCACCTTATGACTACAGCGATCAGATGCAAGCTGCACTGTACCCGTTGCAAGCGGGGGATGATCCAATCCCGAGAGCACTGGCACTGCTGGAGAAATCACAGGGAAGAGCGCTTATCCTGTTTCCTTCACAGGAAGAACTGGCTGCATTCCAGACGGGTCTCGTTGCCTACCCGGAGGCGTCTGCCTATCGTTTTCTGTACGAAGGTTCGGCTGAAATCAGCCATCTGATCTCAGCTTTTCAGAATGATGAGGAAAGTGTGTTGTGCGCTGTTACATTATGGGAAGGATTGGATATTCCTGGACCTTCTCTGTCGCACGTCATTATCTGGTCACTGCCATTTCCTCCGAATGATCCGGTTTTTACGGCTCTGCGCAAGGATGCAGCAGATCCGTTTATTCAGATAGATATGCCTCACATGGCACTTAGACTCAGACAAGGCATAGGGCGTTTAATTCGCTCGCGTAATGATCGGGGCTGGATATCCATCATGGGCCAGGATTTGAGTCGTCAAGAAGTACGTACACAAGTTGAACAACTACTGCCTGCGGGCGTAGAATGCACCGTAATTGAAGGAAACCCGGGGGGAATAAAAACATGTTGAACTTTACAACGTACACAGTAGATCAGATTAAAGATGCTTTTGGTATTTTGACTGGACAGCGTTATGAATTTATCATTGATGTAGAGGTAGAGGAGGACGACGAGCTATACACTGAAAACGGACTGTATATCCGTTGTCTTTATTTAGTAGACGAAGAAAAGACGGGACTGCTAAAGTATGAATTAATTGAAAAAGTAACGAATCGTTACATTGATCTTGAACTTGAAGATGATGAGTTGCAAGCTGTTGAAACCTTCTGTAAAGAACATGTACAGGATGAAACAGTGAAGTAATAGTATAGAACACTTAGCTAGCAAAGCTGGTATATAGCTAACATATAATGAAGATATCAAGGAGTCCTGACATGATCAGGCTCCTTATTTTTATGGCCATTGAAGAGAACTTATTTGCTTTAGCGCAGTCTATCCCACACATTCACCATAAACAGCATAGTCCCCCCGGCGAGTAACACCCATCCTATGACGATCCAAACTCCAGCCTCTGGAACCTTGTAATTTTCACCTATATTCGCCAATATCAACACGGGCAGACCGATATTGTGCATCCAAAAATGGATATGTGCCAGAATAGTAACTGAAAGTGCAGGAAAGGTCACATAGATCAGACCTATTATTCCAAGTGCCATCCAACCCAACAAATGGGTATGAGACTGAACATTGGATAGGCTGTGATCACCCGACACGCCAATAATTACACTAAGCAGCACACTAAGGGCAAAATATACGGCAGCTATCTTCAGAAATTGCTTTCCCATATATGAACTCCTCCTTATGTTGCACAAGGACATTTTGTGACATCTTCTCTATCATATCGAGCAAGTAGGCAGGGGGTGTGGGTATTGTGACTGGTCCATTTGACAAAAGCTTCAAATACACATAAAATCTTATTGCATCAATACTTACCGTATTACTGTGTTTTCTCGGAGATGATAGCGAACTTTTCCGACAATAGGCGTTAATTTTTGACCATTGGTTTATTTTGGATTCGCCATTAAAAGGAGCTTGAAATTATGAATGTATATCAAAATACCCTTGAACTCATCGGACGCACGCCATTAGTGGAGCTGAACAGCTATTCTCTACCGAGAGGAATTCGCCTGTTTGCGAAGCTGGAGTTTATGAATCCCGGCGGCAGCGTTAAGGATCGGGTGGGGAAGGCTCTAATTGAAAAAGCATTAAAAACAGGTCAGCTGAAGCCAGGGGGGACATTAATTGAAGCAACAGCAGGCAACGCAGGTATTGGTCTTGCGATGGCAGCTCTTCATTATAATATCTCGGTTATTTTTGCTGTGCCTGAGAAGTTCAGCCAAGAGAAGCAGGACCTAATGAAGGCATTGGGAGCACGCATCGTTCATACCCCGACAAGTGAGGGGATGAAAGGAGCTATCGAAAAAACAAAAGAATTAGCTGCTGAAATAAAAGATGCATACTTGCCACGGCAATTCAGTAATCCGGATAATCCCGAGGCATACTATACGACAATGGGACCTGAAATATGGAACGATCTGGACGGCAAAGTGGACGTATTTGTGGCAGGTGCAGGCTCGGGGGGAACATTTATGGGAACCTCGCGTTATCTTAAGGAACAAAATGCAGCCCTTAAAACGGTCATCGTGGAGCCAGAAGGGTCCATTTTGAATGGCGGCGAGTCAGGCCCACATAAAACGGAAGGAATTGGCATGGAATTAATCCCTGAATTTGTGGATAAAGGATATTTCAATGCCATTCACACCATTAGCGATGTCGATGCTTTTGACCGTGTCAAGGAACTGGCTGCACGTGAAGGCCTTCTTGTTGGTAGTTCTTCAGGGTCTGCTTTACATGCCGCTTTACTGGAAGCAGAAAATGCACCGGATGGCGCACATATTGTTACCATTTTCCCGGATAGCAGCGAACGTTATCTGAGCAAAAAAATATATGAAGGCGGGATATAAAATGAAACGCAAAACAAAACTGATTCACGGCGGGCTTCCTACCGATCCCCATACAGGCGCGGTTAACGTTCCTATTTATCAGGTAAGCACTTATGAGCAAGAGGAAATTGGCGTCCATAAGGGATACGAATATTCGCGTACAGGCAATCCGACCCGGTTTGCTCTGGAGGAGCTGATCAAGGATCTGGAAGAAGGAAAGCGTGGTTTTGCTTTCGGTTCGGGTATGGCAGCCATTCATGCGGTATTTTCACTGTTTAACGCAGGGGATCATATTTTGCTGACCGATGATGTATACGGAGGCACCTACCGTATTGTAAGCAAAGTGCTCAGCCGTATCGGAATTGAATCCACATTTGTGGATACGACTGACCTGGAAGCCATCTCCAAAGCAATTCGTCCGAATACGAAGGCATTGTATATCGAAACGCCAACGAATCCGCTTTTGAAGGTTACTGATATCCGTGCTGTTTCGGAGCTTGTAAAAAAACATGATCTTTTACTGATCGTCGACAACACATTTGCTACCCCTTATTGGCAGACGCCAATTACACTTGGGGCTGATATCGTCATTCACTCTGCTACCAAGTATTTGGGCGGCCACAGCGATGTTGTAGCCGGTCTGGCTGTTGTGAACAGCGACGAGCTGGGAGAACAACTGCATTTTCTGCAAAACGCCATTGGTGCTATTCTCGGCCCGCAGGATTCTTGGTTATTGATCCGCGGTATTAAAACATTGGGTCTGCGTATGGAAGCGATTGAGCAAAATGCGAAGGAAATTGCAGCCTTTTTGGAAAAACATCCGAAGGTTAGCAAAGTGTACTACCCTGGATTGGAAAGCCATGCACAACATGAACTGTCCAAAACCCAGGCTGAAGGCTTTGGCGGCATCATTTCCTTTGATGTAGGTAGTGACGCTAACGCGGTTGCACTTCTGAAAAAGGTAAAATATTTTACACTAGCTGAAAGCTTGGGAGCGGTTGAAAGTCTGATTAGTGTTCCGGCACGTATGACGCACGCCTCTATTCCGGTAGAACGTCGTGCAGAGTTAGGCATTACCGAAGGTTTGGTGCGGATTTCGGTTGGGATCGAAGATCTGGAAGATTTGATCGAAGACTTACAGGCAGCATTGTAAGAAAATAATCGTAATGATCAAGAGAGGTAGCTGAGGCTGCCTCTTTTTTTTGTTTTTTTATCACAGCTACTTTTTTGAGAAGAACAGAGGAGTACGTAGATGTAATAACGAATAGTTTTATATAGTTCAATTGAATGTTAAACGGGATATAACCGCGACTACGTCTCTGAGGAAACAAAAACCTGGAGGGGGAATGTTATGAGGTTCACACATCTGGAAAAAGCAACAACTGTGCTGTCGGATCATCCGGTACGTCTGAGGTCTGCTTATGCAGTCGGTCCGGTCATGCTCCCGGAAAATTGCGGTGTGGGCAGGGAATGGTCCAATTATTTTGCTCATGAGGATTGGAATTTGGAAAAGGCTTGTGGTGAAGAAGGAATAGAGCTTTCAGCCGGAGGAAAGGCAGCGTGCCGATTACTGACCGAGCTAGACCCTCGGACTGCGGAACTGAATCTAGGTGTTTTTCCGCCTTTGGCCGAACAAGAAAGGCTTTTGCTGGTTTCAAATCTTCGTTGTATGGTTGCACAGGAAGTGATTTTCAGACCCTTTGAAGGAACGGGACAAATTTGGATAGATGGCACACTGGTATATGCGGAATCCGGTCCTTTTCGCTTGTATCTGGAGGAAGGCGATCACACGGTAGTTATCATTGCTGCGTTTATTCCTGAGGAGGCCCGCTCTATTCGTATCAGTGGAAATCAGGTATGCAACGAACCAGATGTGGCAGAACTGCATCGTGAATTTGTAGACCGTAATATACGTTTTCATATGGCATGGCTAGAGGTTGAGAAAAGTGCTGGCAGGGAGGGTGAAGACAGCCCGATCTTATTTTATTTACTGCGTAAGGATCGGATAGATCTTCCCTTAGATCAAACGTTATGGGTCGAGGTAACGAATGATGAAGGCATAAAGCTGGATCGCTTTCCAGCACATTGGGAGCAGGAGCAAAGCTATGACTGGGATGAGGAAAAGGCCAGGAATACGGGAATGCTGCACTTCACCGTTACATATCGGGATCATGAGGCTGTGGAGCATCATTTTGTGTATTCGGCACTTGTGCGGCCTTTGTCAGTCGTCGTGGAGGGCTTGCAGGAAGAGTATGACCGGTACATTCAAGCCCGCGCTATAGATATTCTTCCTTCTACGCAGAAAATACAAATAGAGGGCCTGCTTGAAGAATTAAAAAGGTTAACGGATTTGCCGGAAGATCCTTTTGAAATCTGGGATTACCGGATTGTGCGTGAATATATCAAGCTATTAAAAGAGATCTTCACAAATGGACATACCGGACAGTCACAGCCCCCATCCTTACTTCAAAAAGAACACATTTTTTTGTCTAATGACGGAATTGGGGAAGGATTTTTTGTCTCCCGTTTGGACAATAGTTTGCAACGTTATACCATTCAGCTTCCTAGAAGCTACTCGACTGACGGACAGTATCCTCTGATCGTCCTGATGCCAGGCAAGCGATATGAGCTGGGTTTGCCGGATTTTCAGAATCGAGGTTTTGGGCAAGGCTGGGAAGAGGAAGCTATATTTGTTACTTTTTCATGCCGTGGTGTAACGTTGGGTAGTTATATTGGAGAAGCTGCTTTTTTGGAGGCGCTGGATGTCATACTGCAAGCATACCGAGTGGACGAAGAGCGGATCTATCTGACGGGTTATTCGAACGGAGCATATGCGGCCTGGGCGATGGCACAGGCTTATCCTTCTCGGTTTGCGGCTATTGCGGTTATCTCTGGAGCGCCACATCCTAAGCATCTGATAAATCTGTTGAATATGCCAATATTGAATGTATGCGGAGATCAGGATTACTTATTTGCACAAGCATACACAGCCCCTGTAACAGAGCTTCTATCTGATCATTTTAAAGGTGTCGTAGAACGCCATTCTAATCACTGGGATACGCATGAGCTGAGACTTCTGGACGGCGTGCTGAGCTGGCTTATGCAATGGAAAAGAGATGTCGTACCTCAGCGTATTGCCTATCGGACGGAACGGGGGAGACATAACCGGGCTTACTGGCTGGAACTGGCAAAAATGGATGAAAATGAGGAATATGCCGAATTGTACGGTGAAATGAGTACCACAGGTGAGTTGGATATCGAGGCAGTTCACGCCGAAGAATTTATCATTCATCTTTCTCAAGAGGTCATGCCCTTGGAGCTGGCCCAGGTTCGTATTGGAGCCCGTATTTTCGTGTTGGATTTGCGGGAATACAGCCGCTTTCGCTTTGTTAAAACACACTCACATAAACGTCCCTCACCTGAATACCGTTTGATTGCCGAACGGGAGGAAGAAAGCAGTGGATGCTTTACAAAAGAATCGGATGCCAAAATGAAAACGGTGGATTCGAAAAGCGTGGGAAGAAACGTTTTGAGCCATGGTATGGGTGTGCTTGACGTTTATATGGATCGTCTTCACATTGTCCTTCCATCCAGCTATGCTACACCGGAGGAAGAGCAGGCGGTGAGACGGACGGCGAACGCCTTGGCTAGCCCACGAACAGCAACTTGGAATCCGTATATCGGTGTTCATTATCCCGTGGTGTCTTCTAATGATATTACGGAGGAAGCACTGGCTGATAGCAACGTGATTTGTATCACTTCGGGCTTGTCCAGACATGAGCTGCTTCAGAAGCACCAAGCCGATCTGCAAATTACATGTACGGAGCAAGGATATACATTGGGCGACGACTTTACGGCAGGCGAGTATTGTCTGTCATATATTCAACCTAGCCCATGGTCTGCAACCCAGCAAATGCTTGTCGTAGCGACCAATTCACCCCGTATGCTGGGTAAAAACCTATTTATGCGCAGACTAATTATGCCTGGATATTTTAATGGTTTACACCCATATTTGAATAAAGAGATTATTGTGTATGATAGCAAGGGAGTGCGTGCTTTTAACTTTACTTCCATTCGACATGCGCAGCAGAAACTGCAAGGCCAATAAAGAAGACAGCTAATTAGACACGATAATCCTAAAATAAAAAAACGTCCGGAGTTGGGGAGGGGGACTGCCCCCTTAATGTGAGACAAATCAAAACTCCTTCAACAGAGCTCAACCATGTCGAGATATGGAAGTAGACTTGTGCGTCCACTTTATTGACAATGCTAAAAATGTGAATATTATCCAAATGTTTTGAATCCTTCTTCTGTCCAGGGAAAGGCACATTAAGTGCACAGGAAAAGATTAATCTAGTCATGCAATCTATTAATATTATTATAAGATAATTTTTTTGATCTATTTAGAGAGCAAATGCTCTCTCTCCGAAGGAGGGAAAACATAATGGAAAGTTCATTTGAAAACAAGTCGGTTATTGTAACTGGTTCGAGTAAGGGGATTGGTAAAGGAATCGCCAAAGTCTTTGCTGAAAAGGGAGCTAAAGTAGCCATTATTTCTCGTAACCTAGATGAGGCCGAGATATGCGCTGCCGAAATCAGAGCATCCGGTGGATACGCGCAAGGCTTTAGAGGTGATGTCACAGATCGATCTTCTATGGAAATGATGGCACATTCAGTATCGGTGGCCTTTAGCGGCATTGATGTGTTGTGTGCTAACTCAGGTATTGCCCCTATGACTACAATTGAAGAAATGGTTGCTGAAGAATGGGATAGCGTGATGAATACTAATGTGCGTGGAGCTTTATTTTCTTTACAGGCTTGTCTGCCATTCTTAAAAAAAGCTGAATATGGAAGAGTGGTGTTAACATCTTCGATTACGGGGCCGGCGACAGGATTTGTAGGATGGTCGCATTACGGTGCCAGTAAGGCTGCCCAACTCGGTTTTATTCGCAGTGCAGCGCTTGAGTTAGCTCCGTTTGGTATTACAATCAATGCGATCATGCCCGGTAATACAATGACTGAAATGATACAAACCTTCCCAGAATACATTGAAACCATGCTTCCAGCTATTCCATTGAAACGGTTTGGAACCGTTGAAGAAATGGGACATGCAGCTGCATTTCTTGCCTCTAAGGAGGCTGGCTTCATCACGGGACAAACAATTATTATCGACGGAGGACAGAGCTTGCCTGAATCTTAATAAAAACAAGTTTGTACCAAGAGGGATAAAATGAATCCTTGAGTAGTCATACCCCTGTCAAGTAGACGAATGAAAAAAGCTAAGCTGCAAGCGCGTGCCGATACTCGATCGGGCGCGCTTTTTGAGTTTATCCTGAAACCGCTGAGCTTCGCTCCGTCACCAGATTTGAATATCGCTTTTTAAGTAGTCCACCCCTGAGCTATCAAGTAATCTCGTTCTTCTTTGATACTGGAAAAGGAGGTACGTGTACGCCCCTTCATCAGGCTGGATGAACCCTTGCGCCAATCGAGCGGTTCAGCATTTCGAACCTTCTTCACCCAAACTTTGAGTTGGTTAGCCATACGAAAATCCCCTCCAGGTTCACTCATACCCTCATGGTAACACACAAGGTTTTTTAAGAGTGTCTACTTGAAGGGGACGATACCACCCAGGCGATCCTGACGGATTTTTGCTGGTTCATTGCAGTGATTTGTGATCGAGATGACGTCATATAAAGAAGGGTATTGTGGCAGCTTAGCTTTTATATTGCTCCATCAGGTACATGATCTTTACTTCATCGGCCAAATCTCCAAAGGGTTCTAACGGATTCTCTTGAATGATATGATATAAACGCTGGACTCGTTCCTTTGGCAGTTTGCGTACATATCTGGAAATGAAAGCGGCATGGGTGACTACGTAGCGCTTTTTACGGACAGCTGCACTGGCTACGCGGACGAGAATATCTTCGCCCCCTGCCAATTCCAGAATTCGGCGCTCATAAAAGACTACGTATCGGAATGTCCGGTCCTTGATCAGCTCACGATTGAGTCTGGCAATCTCTCCGATATATCTGACCATAAGCGGCTCGAAGCTCTTGATCAGGAGGGGATCGAGCGTTAATTCCATGTCTTTGCGGAGAACGAAAGATTGCAGCAGGGCGACCTGCTGGAGCCTTATCCGATCATTGTGAATGAGTACAGCCATCTCACGCAGCATTTCATAGGAGACACGCTCACTGAGTTGCCGCAGGGCAACCGCGTTTTTATGATTAACGTTTAGTCCTTCCTGGATCTGCTCTATACGACCTCTGAACAGACGTATAAGCTGCCTACGCTGTTCATAAGGATAAATACCCTGCTGTAGAAGTACTAAGGGCAGCAGAAGAAGCGCACCGACGATACCGCACAAAAGCATTTGTTGCGGTGAGTGGCCGAAAAAGACAGTAGCGGCCAGCAATATGACACTGACAGCAAGGTCTTTACGAAAATAACGTTTGGCTCTGAGTCTGGCATATTGCTCTACAGGAACTAGTGTATCCCGACCACATGATGTGCATTTCTCTTCCCAAAGGGCAGTGAATTGTCCACAACGCTTGCAGACTCTTAGCTTTTGGAAGGCGTGCTCTGTGCGGGTAAATGGGCGAAATTGTACAGCTTGTTTGGAACTATTCATTGCGTTCACTTCTCCGGTTCAGCAGTGCCAGAAGCTCGGTGTCGATTTGTGTAATCGACGGGGCCCGTTTTTTATGTATATAGTAAATTAGTGATTTGATGGCGACAAAAAGAAACATAATCGCCAGACATCCGTATGAGATCATAGTGTACTTCCTCTTTCTGCTTGGATTTTTACTTCAATATTTTACATGGGCGGGTTTCGCTACTGTCATTTTTGTCGTATAAAGGAGAAGGCTGGTGCCCGATTGCCCTTGTTGGGGTATAATTATATCATTACTGCAGGATATTGGTAAAATCTTGCGGTATAACAGGCTTTTTGGTTGGGTTCAGACCATTCGGGCAGTATTTTCAGCTGGCGCTCATGTAAAACTCATTATAATTTAATAGTAGGGGAGTACAACTGTAATTTAGAATGAGAATTAACCGGCAAAGGGGTACAAGCGATGTTTAGTAGAGACAGAAAATGGTTTTTGGTCATCGGAATCATATGTACAATGATCATGACCTCGATTTTGGCATGGCAGCCACAGATGGCGAATGCCGCTTCACCCTCTGCTTCTAAGGTGGATGCGGTGCTGGTCGTCGATGTAAGTAATTCAATGAACACCAGTGATCCTGGGAAAATTGGCAATGAAGCCATGAAAATGTTCATTGATATGCTGTCGACGCAAAATGACAAAGTCGGGATTGTAGCGTATACGGATGTCGTACAGCGCGAGAAAGCCTTGCTTAATATTACATCCGAAGCGGATAAGCAGGAACTGAAGACGTTTATTGACGGACTGAACCGGGGGGCGTATACTGACACCTCCGTGGGTGTCAAGGAAGCGATCCGCATTTTGCAAGATGGTAAAACAGCTGGACATGCGCCTATGATCGTCATGCTTGCCGACGGTAACAACGATTTTAATAAGACGACAGGCAGAACCGAAAGCCAATCCGATCAGGATATGGCACAGGCTGTAGCCGAGGCTAAAAATAACGGCGTTCCAATCTACACCATCGGTTTGAATGCAGATGGAAAGCTGAATAAAAACAAGCTCGCCGACATAGCGCAGCAAACGGGTGGCAAGTCCTTTATTACAAGCTCAGCGGATGACCTGCCGAACATTTTGAGTGAAATTTTCGCCAGCAATTTGAAGTTGAAAGTGGTGCCTTTGCAGTCCATTACGGCAAACGGCGACTATCAGGACGTAACGGTAACCGTACCGAACGATAGTGTGCTGGAGGCTAACATTTCGATCATGTCCTCGAAACCGGTGGATGCGAGACTGATAGACCCGTCGGGTAACACCAAGCCGATTCCTTCGAGTGATGTGCTGCTGTCCAAGTCCAAAAGCTACTCGCTGATTAAACTGCTTAAGCCTGTGGCTGGTGACTGGAAGCTCCAAGTCAAGGGAGTCCAGCAGGATCAGATTGATATTAATCTGGTGTTTAACTATGATTTGGAGCTGAAAATGGACGCACCGTCAGCCAAATCATACAAAAAAGGCGATGCAGTTCAAATTCGTTCCTACCTGACGAGCAATAGCCAGCAGCTCCAGGATCAGGAATTGTATGCGAATATGAATGCTGTTCTGAAGGTCAAGGATCTGGATTCCGGTACAACGAATGAGGTGCCGTTAACCAATGCAGGGGATTCTTTTACCGGTTCCTATACGATTCCAGATGAGCATGACTACGAACTAACCGTTAGAGCAGAGGAGAAGAGCTTTTACCGTGAAACACAGCCTGTAACCATCAGTGCTAAAGCAGGGGCGACGAGCGGTACGAATACGGGCACGACGCAGCCAACAACACCTGCTGAAAAGTCCAAGCTAATGCCACTCATTCTTTTAGGGCTGGGACTGCTCGTTCTGCTGGTTGCCGCGTATTTCATCTGGAAGGCTGTCAAAAAGGCCAACCGTGGCTTTGTCGGTCAAATCGTACTGGAAATCCGGGATGAGAACACCGGCGAAAAAACGTATCCGCAATACAAGAAGCTGAACACCTTCCGAGGCAAATTTAATCTGCACCAGTTGCTGCAACTGGCACCGGAATTTGCTGGAACCGACAAGGTCGTGTTCACACCAGCCAATCAGGATCGTATCATTGTGCGCAGTACCCCCGAGATTACGATTGAAAAATCCGGACGGGCTGTTGACACAGGCAACGGTCTTGAACTCAAAAACGGTGATCGTCTGACGATTCCGTTAGCCAGTGTGGACAAAACCATTTTACTGGAGTTTATTTCAGTAAACAGCTAAACGAACCCTTAGGAGGTCATATCTATGAAACCAGTAGTTAGAGAGCATATCCAACAATTAGACGTATCACTCGGCGGAGGGATCGTAAGCGATAAGATCAGAGTTGATACTATTGATAATCCTATTTTAATTATCGGACTCGGAGGAACGGGGATTGATGCCCTTCTCCGCTTGAAATATCAAATTAACCGTAGATTCAAGCTTCCAGCAGATCCGATTTCCAAGAAAAAGAGTGATAAACCGGACAATGTGGAATTTCTCGCTTTTGAAACGAATGAACAAGACCGCAACAAAAAATACAAGGGGATTGGTTTGGACCCTATCAATGAGTTTGTACTGCTATCCAATGCGGAAATCGGTGGATTGCTGCAAAACCGCAGCATTCTTGAGCCGTACATTACCGATTGGCTGTCTCCCGAACTAAGCATTACCGATGGTATGAATGGTGCGGCAGGGGTGCGGCAGGCAGGACGATTGCTGCTGTTCACCAAAATCAATCAGGTCGTACAAAGCATTGACAAAAAAATCAAAACCTTGTCTGAAGGCACCAACAAGAAGCTTATGGTGTTCCTGCTGTCCGGTTTGTCCGGCGGTACAGGAAGCGGTACCTTCCTCGATATTTCATATATCGTCCGAGGAATTATTGAGCGCGACTATGGCTCTGCAGGCGTAGACCGTGTAAATACATTAGGTTATCTGTTTACACCAGATATTAATTTGGCGAACAAAAGCCTGAGCGAGCATACCCGTGAATATATTAAAAAGAACGGCTATGCTGCACTGAAAGAACTGGACTATTGGATGAATGTAGACAGCCGTGGTGAACGTTTTAAGCAGCAGTACGGCAACATTTTGACCGTGAACTCGCCGCTTCCGCCGTTTAATCTGTGCCACCTCATTTCGGCCACGAATACGGAAGGCAAGCTGTTGGAAAACGCTTATGATTACTGCATGAATGTCACCGCTGAGAACATCACTAACTTTATGGCGAGTGAGGAAAAACAGTCGGGCGAAGAGTTTGCCATTCATGACTATATCAGCAATATCCGTACCAACATCGCACAAATGAATAAGGCGTATCCGGCAAACTACGATTACAATATTATCGGGGCTTCCTCGGCGGTACTGCCAATGGAGGAAATGACGACATATCTGGCCTATCGAATGTTTGGCAAAATGTCCAAAATGTTCGAGCAATCGCCAAATCAAGAGGATGTAGAGAAGTTTGCCCGCAAGCTGGGCGTGGATCTGGATAGCATGATCAAAAACTTTGAATCCCGTGTACCTGAGCCACTTCCTGGCTTTGAAAACAGTGAACGGTTAAGTTATAGCAATGTCGTTAAAATGCAAGTTGTCAATATGGACACCGAGCTTGAGCAAACGTTCCTGACGCGTGCCCGCGAAGAGTATATCAAAGCGAAGAAGCAGCTTCCTGGTGAAATTACTGGACAGTTTACGGATCAAATTCGCCGGATGTTTCTCCATCCTGAGCAAGGGCCGTTTTATGTATCCCGTATGATTTATACTGAAAAAGGATTTAGCTTGCTGAAAATGCTGCTTTCATATGTTGAAACGTTGCGTGAATCACTGCATCGTATTCCTACGGACATTGAATGGGCACGTGAGCAGGCGAACGAAAAGCTGGGCGATGCCAAGAGCGCGTTTGTGTCTAAGGATAAAAAGAAAAATGCGTACATCGAAGCGAAAATTAATGAATATTGGCTGCGGGCTGATGTGGAACGTACAGAGCAGCTCATTGAATTTTATGAAGACCTGTATGACTTGTTGAACAAGGAAAATAGCCGCATTTATAATGTATTTACTGAAATTTTGAACGCGCTGAGCGCAATTTTCGAGAAGAATGGCGATCTGCTGATTAACGGCGAGGAACAGTCCGATCACAAAGGTAACAAAACGTACTATTGGAATCTGGTAAGTGTACCGGATATTTCTGAAGTTGTGACTAAGCTGCTTGATAACCGCAACGGTGATGATTTGATTCGTGATTTTGCCCAAGAATTGCTCGAAAATTCAGATCAATGGGTGAAGGATCAGGATATGGACATCATCAGCTCAATCTCCAATTTTTTGACTGATAAGTTCGGTGATCTCATTACCCGTTCCATGGAAGATTTCCTCGTCATGAAATACGGGCAAGATGAAGCCATTGAAAAATTTGTGGAGCGCTACATTGCGAGCAAACTGGATGAGGAAGCTGTACCTGTGTTTCATCTGAGCAATAGCTCTGGCAACTTGTACTTCCCGTCATGGGGATTCGTTTCAGTACCTGTACAGTCGCCTAATATCCTGAAGGGCGTTCGCAATTATCAAAATAATGCAATTGGCAAATCACACTTTACTATTAAAGAGAGTGAAGTTCGTAACCGGATTTTCTGGCTCAATACGCGTAATGGTGTTCCTCTGTTTGTATATACGCCGCTCAAAGTGTATGAAGAAAGCTATGAAAAAACGATTCTTGACCGCGAAGGTATTGGCCGCCATCTGGTACAAACAGGTCAGAACAACTGGACTAATCTTCCGTCGCCGATTCCTGAAAAGTCATGGGGCGAAACTTACGTCAATTCGCGTGTGCAAGCTTACAATGCGCGCATTCGTAATGATTTTGACCGTGCCAAGTCACTTGGCGTGATTCGAGAAAAGGATGTCGATCAGAATACGAGCAGCCGCTTCACTGTAATCCGTTCACATGCGCTAGATCTGAATGCGATGCTGGCAGGCTACGATATGCGCTTGCAGGAATCCAAGCCGAATTTGGGTGAGGTGAAAAGAGCATGGTCTGAGTTGAAACGTCTGCTGGCTGAAGGGCTGGAGCAGGCCGGAAGCAAGGACATCTTTGGCAGCATCAATGAAGAGATGGCGAAGGAAAACCTGATCCGTTCACCAGAGTTAACACAGGTGGTTCGTGAAGAACTAGCGAAATATACACAAATTGAAGCGAAAGCCACTGAACTGGAAGCTTTGCTGGGCAAATATCAGGATGAAGAAAAATGGCTGGATCAGTTCATTCAGGCACTCTATACGGATACGATTACGAAAAAAGGTGCTTTGTACGTCTATGATCGTGACGAAGAAGAAGAGGCTTGGGAGCCGTTTGCCAATGTCATGAAGAGCCGTAATTATGTGGAGTTTGAAGTGTTTACAAACTTCCGTGGTTTGGATGAAAAGAAATTCGCAGCTCTAATGCGCAAGGCGGATCGCCGTGATGCTGTATTGACTTCATCGGAGGATATTACACCACTGCTGTCGAAGCTGGATGAACTGGCTGCGACTTACACAGAGGCCCGCAATCAATTGGAATATGAAAAGGTGGAGCTGGCTAACGGAGCGGAACTATATGCATTTTATGCTCAAATGGCTGGAAAATTAAACGACATCCGCAGAAAGTTGAAATAAAGTATGAGAGAGCAGCTGTTACGTTATGCGGCTGACTATGCAGCCGCAGAGGACCAATTAATCGGAAGCGGGGATGGACGCAGCAGCATCCATTTCCCGTCCGTGTTTCTTTTTATCGGTGATCGCATGAACCCGGTGATGAACACCATTGCAGATATCAACCGGACCAAGTGGGATAACAGCACGGGAGTAACGTATATTCAGATCCGCTCGCAGGAAGAACATGCGGCTGTAGATCGTTCGGTGGATGCTATTGTTCATACGATAGCGGTACCGGAGGAAAGTGGCCACCAAACGATACGCCGTGACTTGCACCAGGCTTTTTATACACATGAATCGCAGCTAATTGAGCTTAACACCGCGTTGCGCCGGGCTAGTGGACATCTGGCAGATTACGGTCGGTTGTATTCTTCGTTCGAGCGTGTCCATTTGTCGATTTTGACGACAGCGGATGACCCCATGAACGTATTAATCCCTGAAATTACGCTGTTGGCGGAGTATATTTTTGCACAGTCTTTTAAATCGGTACAAATGGATCTGTATGTGTTGGTGAATGAAAGCGATCAGGCTGTCCAATTCGGTTACAGTAATGCAACGTCCGTTGCTTTCATGCGGGAGCTGGACTATATCCAGAGTCCAGAGTATACGTTTACGGCACCGCTTCATATGACCGAGGACAAATTGACCATTTCAGTAACCCATGCTCCATCACCGTTGTTCGACCTCGTCTATGTGCTGTCCGACAAGAACGAACGCGGCGTAACGGTGCCGAATAGCCTGCGAGAAAGCTGTGACATCATTTGCCATATTCAGCTTCTTAAAAACCGCTATCAGGCAGGAGATTCCTATCGGTCACAGGATGGGGGATACAACAATACATCGTTTAAAAACAACATCATGACGGAATCCGGGCGGCAGGGTTATGTGTCGGCTGGATTTTCCCGAGTCAACCGCCCTAACCAGTCAATCGCACTTACGGTGCTGTATCACTTTTATGTGAAGCTGTTAGAGCGTATGAGAACAGAGCAGGAGTGGGACATACGCGATAAGCTGAATTATTTTGGTTTAGATGCTGCTGAGCGTGGTCGCACGCGAAATGATCTCGTTCCTGGTAATGAAGCGATCACGGACATGAGCGCACTGATGACCAGCGGAACCAGCTACGGCTCGTTGAAGCGAATGACATTACGTGAGGCGGAGGAAGCCTTGTTTGGTCGGGGCTGCGAAGCCTTTTTCCGCGATAACTGTGAACGGATTGTGCACAAACGGTTGGGAGATTTTCAGGCGGAATCAGGTCTGCAGTCGGCTGTGAATGCAGCTGCCAAGGAATATCCTGAAATCGGCTTATTCGAGTTAACAGACTGGACAGATGAAAATAAAACAGGAAATGTGCTTACCGCCATTCGGGGGCTGATTCGGGATACGTCCAATGACTTGCAGATTAGTGCTGCTGAACTGGACACCCTGTATAGCGGGCGAGTGGAGGACCAACCTTTTCAACGACTGCCACTCATGGATAAGCATAATGTGCGCAGCTTGATTCGTTACCTGACCGAGACGGTTTACGGGCACAAACTGCACATGCTGCGAATTCAAGCCGATTTGGAGCTGCTTCGCCGCTATGAACTGGCACTAGAAAAATGGCATGCACAAGCGAAGCATATTACAGTACAGCTTTCCAGCCTGGAGCGTGAATTACATCAAGCTGCAACAGACAGTATTCGGCAGGCCGACAGTTACACAGGTCAAAACCTGTTCGAGTATTACGAGCGTGTGACGGAGGATGTCATGCGTGAGCTGGAAAGCAAGCGGGGAAAATCTATATTCTTTGATACCCGGCATATGGGGCCTGTATCTGGATTGCTGGACGGGGGCCTGTCCGCATTGGTGGATCGACTTACGCAGACCTGTCGCACCTTGATTCTCAGTTCACAGCCGTTTAATCAGACCTTCGAAGAAGAATTATTGCGGCGTGCGAATGTAGCTGCTGCATATGAAAATCGGCTGGTCGTTCCGAAGGATGAGCTGTTTAAGAAACTGTATCAAACGTTAGAGGAACATGGTGGAATTAACGTACGTTTGCTCGACTATACCCATGAGCATCGGTATGAAGAAAAGTACTTCTTTGGTGACTACGAAGGTGAATTTCTTCCTTATGCGATGGATGTGGACATTACTTCGCGTATTTACAAGCTGGGTTTTGTACATGAGCGTCGCAGCAGCGGGGTGGAAAAGCTGCATTTGATGGGCGGCTTCCATCTGGAGGATCTGATGGTTTACCGCAACGGCAAAACGTATTATGAGACATATACTGCGAATGGTTTCGTGTTTCACGGAATCGACGTGGACCGGTTGCCGGAATTGCGGTAGCCACATATTCATCCTACTTTAATGATGGAAGGAAGCAACGATTCTTATGAAGCAGCGTAAATTTAACGTTCTCCTATTGCTGTTCGGCTTGCTGGGCGCTGTAGTAGGCTTCATCTTGGGAGAGCTTATTCTTCACAAATTGATAGGGCACTGGCCGCATATCGTCGTGATCGGGCTGTATTTTGGCATCATGGCACTGTGTATTGGCCTAGGTTGTCTGATCGGCGAACTAATTTCGCCACAGTTAAATGGGCATTCATGGCGGCAGCGCTACTCCGGGTTATCCTGGAAGTTACTGGTGCCTGCAACGCTGGTGATGTTATTCGTCGCAGGTCTGCTATTGGAGTTGGGCTATCAGGTTAACCCTGAAGGGCGCAAGAGCGTACAGGACCTCGTGCTAGTGATTGATAATTCCGGGAGTATGCAGCAAACAGATCCCGATAATGAACGCCTAACGGCTGCCAAGAGTCTAATTGGCCAAATGGATGGAGACAAGCGGGTAGCCATTGTTTCATTTGATTCTACTGCGCAGTTGGTTCAGCCGTTTACTCCCATTCGCACAGATGCAGAGAAGCAAGCGGTTTATTCCAAAATTGATAGTATGCAGACTATAATGTCAGGCGGTACAGAGATCGGACTTGCTTTGGATGAGACGATCAAGGAGATTGAAACCCAAGGCAATGCAGAAAAAGGTTCTCTCGTTATTATGCTCTCTGACGGCTTTAGCGAGCTGGATACCCAGACGGCATTGGCTCCTTATATCGCCCGCCAGATTCCGATCAATACGATCGGGCTGAAGCTGGCAGAGTCGGATGGTATAGCCTTATTGCAAAATATTGCTGACCTGACAGGCGGAACTTATTCTAATGTAGCCAATGCCCAAGGACTTACTCAGGCGTTCGGTAAAATATATAACAAAATCGGTGATCGCACACTGGTAACGGAGCGGACAGGTGAGTATGCCGACAGTCTGTATTTTGCCATTTATCGCGTAACGGCTCTGGTCATTATCGGCGCTCTATTAGGATTAGCTCTTGGGCTGATGTTTGATAACCGTTTTCTCGCGCGGAATTTTGCGATTGGAGGAGTCCCGGCAGGCTTGCTCGCTGGCTTTATTTTGGAAAAGGGATTATCTGGCTCGCCTATAGGCGACTTGATGATTCGTTTGGTGGCAGCGCTCGTACTGGCAGCCCTTATCGCTGTCTTTTCGCTTGTTCTACCGATTGCGGAAAATACTCGCCGATCTTCCGGTGGAGGAAGTCAGGGTGCGCCGTCAGGACGCCGGAGAGGGGCACCGGAAGCCCCGACGCGCAATCGACGCAGCAGTGGATTTTAGAACGGGAGGCCTGGAACTTATGCAGTATAGGGAAGCACAGCCCGGTGATCCTGTTATTTCGGAGCTGAGCCACAAAATTGATGACAACCGGGTTGTGTTGCGCTGGCAGTGGCCTGAGGGCGCAGCCGTGGTATATATTGCGAAACAATCAGCCGATGCAGGTGTGAATGGGCAAAATGAGGGTGAAGTTTTACCGCCTTTTTCAAGCCTAAAACTGTTTACACGCGAGGAGTATAAGGCTGCTGGTAGCTATCGTGACCGAATTGATGGTATTGGACGCGTACGGTATATCGTATATCCGGCTGTTCGGGAGGATGGAGACACTTACGTGATCCGTCAGCAAGACGGAGCCAACCAACTGGAGTTGAGTACGGGGAGGGCTAAAATCAGATATGCGGTTCACCATAAAAAAAGCTGGTTTCGCAGCCGCAAAACCGTCCAGATTCAGGTGACAGCCGAAGTTCCTGTCCCGCAGGAGGCGCTTTGCTACGTGAAGAAGCGCGGGGGCTATCCCGCAGACCGGGACGATGGAACCTTGTATCCATTCACGGCACCCTTTGCCGCGGGACGGAATGTTTTACCCGCTGTTGAAGTGGGGGGAGATGAATATGTGCGGCTGTTTTTTACAGACGGCCAGAAATATGGCACGGTATATGAATTAGTTCCTGAATGAAAGGAGGCCGCAACCGATGAGTTTTCTTAGCAATTTATTCAGAAGAAAGCCACAGGCAGCGCCAAGGCCGTTATTTTATGATATTGTGTGCCCTTATTGCTTTAGTAAATTTTCCCCGGAGGACGTGGTATTCCGTGCTTCTCATCACCGTGAAGATGACGAGGACTACGCTTTGGGTGAAGATGAACTGTTGAACAAATATCGGGAGCGTTTTGGCTTGGATAGTGTGCATGATATGGAGGCAATTTTGCATCCCCATGATGTTCCTGAGGAACATCGATTGTATTCTGATCATGTACTAACAGGACTGACAGACCGTTATGGCGAGCTGACGCGTCATCGACTGTGCCCACACTGTCATAACGAGCTGCCCGTGACCGCGGGTAAGGTGCCTAGCAATATCATTTCGATTATTGGAGCTTCGCAGGCGGGGAAATCTGTCTATATGACCTCCCTGATTCACACGCTGCAGCATGTTACGGCCGATCATTTTGACGCGGCTTGCATGCCGCTCAATGCAGAGATCAGCCGAAAGTTCCGCACCATGTATGAGGAACCCCTATTTGAACGAGGCGATCTGCTTACATCGACACAAAAAGAAAAGATGCAGGAGCCTTTTATCTTCCAGTTTGTATTTAAGGATGAGGAAAAGCCGCCACTGACGCTGGTATTTTTTGATGTCGCCGGTGAGGGAATGGTAGATCAGGACTATCTGGGACTGCATGGACAGCATATTAAGAATTCAGCAGGTATTCTCTTTATGGTCGATCCACTGCAAATCCGCTCTATTCGGGAGCGCATTAAGATTAACCTTAGCGATAAGCCGGGTGAATGGGTCTCGCAATATGATGAACCGCGTGATGTCGTACTTACGATGTTCGGTGATTTTATTGCTTATCAGGAAAAAGGGAAAACGGACATTCCGACCGCTGTCGTCCTGACCAAAAGTGATATGCTTACTGCATTGGCAGATGAAGAAGGCACATACATCAAGACGAATAGCAATATTTTTAATCCGATGGAGCATCGCAAATATATGGATTTGGATGAGTTCGCGAACATTGATGGCGAAGTTCGACGCTTCATCGAAAAGGTGGATAAGCCGTTCAAGGGCACGATGGATGTATATTTTACGGATACGGCCTATTTCGCGGTTTCCGCGCTGGGTAGCAATCCAGTGGAGCAAAAGCTGCAAGGATTGGTTAGTCCGATCCGTGTGGATGAGCCATTCATTTGGCTGCTTTATAAGTTGAAGTACATTGAGGGGAGAGAATCACAGTGAGTTATTCTACCTCTCATTTGATACAACAGCAGATGTACACACGGGAACGGCGTGGAATTTTCCGTTCTACGGAAGGCTTCGATACAGTGGCTAATTCCAAAGGATTGGATGCTTCTTTTATTAAAAAGGTGCTCAATCCCTTATGTGTATATGATGCGCCTGCTGCTTTGACGGCGCGTGGCGAGAAGCAGGAAAGCGTCTATCCAGAAGCCATGCATCTGGTACGGACGGAGTCCGGGGATGTAGTGCTTGGCCGCAGTATTTATAAGGCTGCGGATTTTACTGGGCTGCGGAGCGCCTTTTTCACGCACAACTATGTGATTCCAGCCGGACATGGTGAATCTCCGTCTGACTATAAGCAGTGGCTGAACACATCATTTGTTGATACCTATGATATTGAGCAGGGAACGGATTTACCGGAATTGGAGCGTCTACCGGGTGGAAGTGTATTTCCGGCTGTTGACCCGTCTACAGTGCTGGCTCAATTGCAGCTGAGCGAAGAAGTGTTCAAACAGCTTTTATACGCAGTCATGATGTCCGCAGCGGGTCGCAAAAAGGTATATGTAGCGCTGAATGTTCCTGTAGAAGCGGTCGGTTCTTCAGCCAAGCAGCTGCTGGGTGTGCTGTATGCGGCACTGCCTTATGCATTTCGTAACAGACTCGGATTTCTTACATATGCACAGGAACCGAACAGCAGAAAAGGCATTCACTTGATGTTCGTTGAGCCTTTTAGTTTGCGTCCCGGTGATCGGAATGTGGAAAAGGACTTTGTATTTGACCTGTCTAACCATAGTCGAATACTTAATGTGGATGCAGAGCAGATGAGACAGCCGTATTTTGACTGGATTGTCCGTACGTTGCTGAATGGTGAGACGCCGGATGATTTCTTCAAATTTGCCGAGCAAATGCTGACAGGTATGGAGGCAGGGCGTGATTTGACGCCATCCAGCTATCATGAGCTCATTACGTTGTACAGAATTGAGCAGGGAGAGCGGGCATTATACAACGAACAACGAATCGCTGTATTACGAAGCTTGACTGATTATTTATCGCCACCCGATTCGCTGCCACGTAAAATGAGGCTGAATGATCTGTTTCTATCGTTTTTTGATCATGAATTTGATCGGGTGAAGGATGGATATATTCCAGATGTAGGTCTAGTCGATAGTTTCAAGGACTATTATAAAGTTCATGCACGCAGCAGCGAAAATCGGTTGGTGGAATATTTAATCCGTTCGCTAAACAATGCTTATACTGCCAGAAATACGGAAGCAGTCACGTATATTTACCATACGATTGAGGAGAATCCGTCATTAGGCAAGGCATATTTTACGAAAGTGCTGGGTAATCCGGCGCTTACAAAAATGCTGTTCATTCCCTACATGGACAGTCAGATGAAAAGAACACCGGATGCCAAGGGATTGCTGGCTGTTGTGCATGAATGGGGCAGTCGGTATATCGAAGTGTCGGCGAATGCCGATTTTCAGCTTTTGGCAGAATCTGCACTGATGGGCAGACTGCGTGCCGAAAGAAAACCAGTAGAGGCTGTGGCTGCCATTCACCAACGCTTGCGTCAATGGGACAGCAGCTCTGCCGTAGGCAAACTGTCCCCGCTGGAGCAATCTGGATTGACAGAGCGCCTGCAGGAAGCGTCGGATCGGTATTTACTTACCGAAGTAGAGCTAAAAGAAATATCACCCGATCAGGTCGTACAGATTCCATTTTTTACACGGCCCGATTTGGTGCAGTGGGTTGGAAAGCTGCCTGCTCCCCTCAAGGGACAAGCAGTGCGATTGATTGCGGCTTACGATTGGTTTAATACGGAGGAACCGGAACCGTCGGTACTGGATGGCCTGGAGCCTGGCGAAGTAGAAAAGGTACAGGATTGGGCTTATGGCTGGCTGCCCCAGCAGCTTGCGGAAGGCCATTTTGCCCGTCTGTTGCCTGCTTTCTATCGTTCTGACGGGCCGGGAGAAGGAATATTGGACTTTGCTCGTCTGGTCAGTTCGATCCGCAAATGGGCGAAGGATAACGATACGATGTACCGCTTTATCCGATGGTCGGAAGAACACCCCGAGTTTGCTACTCCACGTGGCGGTTTCGAACCGTCGTATCGACGTGCGCTACTTCTATTCTTCCAAAAGGAAGGACGAGAGGGACTGCATAAAAAAACGCTGTGGCGTCAATATTTTGAACCTGCAAAGCCTGCTTTTAAAAATTTCTATTTGGCAGCAAAGCGGGAGACGGACACACCGTTGGTTAAAACACTTCGTCGTTTTCGTAAAGGTGGGGTGATTTCCGGGATCGTGCTGATTGTCATTGCAGGTACGCTCGGCGGCCTGAAAGCAACCGGGGTGATCGGATCTGGTGACACACCTGCGCCTGTTGCTGCTCCGAAGCCTGTACAACAGCCTGTAGAGCCTACAGTGCCCGTAAAAGAGGAGCCTACGGCGATAGTGACACATGTGCCTAATACCAAGTCCACTACGAAAATGGTCAAGCTGTTGTTTGCGTTTCAGACATCGACAGAGCAGGCAGAATTTAAGCCGAAGAAGCTCGTCATTGTTGGGGCGGATCAACAGGAGCACTTATACGAAAATTTTACGCTTGCTGAACAGAACGACAAGGAAGCTGCCAGTAATGCGAACAATGATCCATCCGGTGACGTAATCACTGGGAGCGCCACTACAAAAAGTACGACAGCAGATGGACAATCCACGGACAGTGGTTCCACAGCTCGTGGTAGTACATCCAGTGGAACAAGCGGCGATCAGTCTGGAGCAGTGACAGGCAACACGGACGGAGGCTCGACTTCGGAGATTTCTACTGAGGGTAGTGGTATAGCAGCCGATAAAACCATAGGTAGCACGTCCGGTGATGGTACAGAGACAAAGGAGTACGATCTGAAGAAGTATCCTTATCGTACGTTGTTAACCATTTGGCAACGGCTGGAGCTGAATGATGCTAGTACGGTTACCGTTGATGAAGAAGAATATCCGCTAGTTCAAGTGAAAGCCGCGGACTAAACAACTATAAAACAAATGAATGATGAATGAAGTAAAAGACGGGTTTCCTTCAAGGACTCGTCTTTTATTATGCCTATATTTCCATAAAGGATGAATCCGTAATTTGAAATTCACCTTATCTTAGTAAACATCATTTTACGAAAGTATTGACACCAAGTAGGCAGCTGATTAAAATTAGTTGGAATTCAAACTATTAAAATTAGATGGATATGGAGGTTCGTAGTGAGATGGGAAGCGAGGTGTATCCCGTTTGTCTTCCTTGGGAGGAAGAGAGCACGATGTATTTAATTAAATGGATTTTCACTACCGTCCGGCGCGAAATTGAAACGGCACTGCGCCCTTTGGGACTCACCTCCCCACAATCGCAGACGCTCTATATACTGGCGGTGTCGCCTGGAGTCACCAATACGGATTTGGAAAGGCTATTGCTTATTGATAAATCAAGCGTTACCAGCCTGGTTAACGGGATCGTTAAGAAAAACTGGGCAATACGCAAAAGTCACCCGGAAGATGCACGAATGAAGCAAATCTATTTGACTGAGGAAGGCTTAGAGATTCACAAAGTAGCTGAACGTACTATTGAGGCAATTAAAAGCTCGGTAGGTGAAACATTATCTGTCGGAGAATCGGAGACGCTGCGCGGCCTGCTTAAAAAAATTCTCCGCGACTACCACCATGAGGACACCCGCGTTTGAGCGGATATATAGAGAATTTGCCCGGATAGGGGTATCAAAAACAGTGAAATATGATCTTAGATAAGAGGTTTACAGGAGAGGGAGACAACCAAATGATAAATGAACAAACTTATCCCAATGCGGATAAGCTTATGCGAGTGCTAGCTTTCACACTTGTTTTTTCAGTGATGAACGCTTTTATGTTTAATGTCGTTATGCCTGTGATTCGAGAGGAGTTTCATATTAGTGCTTCCGATGTAAGTTGGTTGCTGACTGGCTATATGATCGTGTATGCAGTTGGCTCGGTGACCTACGGCAAATTGGCAGATAAATATCGTCTTAAGGATTTGCTGACGTTTGGGATTATCTTTTTTGCACTGGGTTCGCTTATTGGACTGTTGGCCAATCAATTTTGGATGCTCATTGTAGCTCGTTTGCTTCAGGCTGCAGGGGCTGCAGTTATTCCGGCAACTGCTATGATCGTCCCAGTCCGTTATTTCTCGGCTGAAAAAAGGGGACGTGCTTTGGGCGTCACAGCAATCGGCTTGGCGTTAGGTACTGCACTGGCTCCGATTATTTCCGGTTTGATCACAGGCTTTGCAAGCTGGCGTTTTTTGTTCGTCATTTCCATGCTGCCACTGATCGCATTGCCGTTCTTCCGCAAATATTTGGACGATCAGCGTGGAGAGGATCAGAAGTTCGATTTTCTGGGTGGATTATTGCTGGGTGGAACAGTAGCCTTCTTATTACTTTCGATTTCGCAAACCAATATGATGTTTTTTCTGGTCGGTATGGTGTTATTTGCACTGTTTATATGGCGCATTAACACTGCGCATGATCCATTCATCCAGCCGAAGCTGTTCCGTAACAAGCAATATTCATACGGGCTCCTTATTGCTTTTTTAGGGACGGGGATTAGCTTTGGATTGCCGTACTTGGCACCGCAGTTTCTAAACAGTCTCAATCAGCTTACGCCGGCAATAATTGGACTGGTTATGTTTCCGGCTGCTATTGCTTCGGCTCTATTGGGTAAAAGAGGAGGGCGTTTGGCGGATAGCAAAGGAAATTCGTTTCTCGTCTATACAGCTGTATCGCTTTTGTTTATCTGTTTTATCAGCTTGTCTACATTTGTGGGTGCCTCTCCGTATCTGATTTTATTTTTGCTTATTTTCGGAAACGTAGGTCAGACCTTCATGCAAATTGCCATGTCCAACACGATTTCTCGTACCTTGTCGAAAGACCAGATTGGTGTTGGAATGGGGCTGCTATCTCTGCTGAATTTCATTGCCGGGGCGATCACGACAAGTATTTTGGGCAAAACGCTGGATAGTTCGTCGTCCTTTCATTTGAATCCTGTCGTATCTAATGTGCAGGTATTCAATTTTAGCAATATTTTTACGGTGCTTGCACTGATTGCGCTTGTGACGATGGCACTTTATGCGTTGCAATTCAGAAGGGGTTCACGCCGTAATACGCCTGCTGTTGAACAAGGATAAACATTTGATGTAAACTCATGCCAAAACAAGGGTATAATATAGAAGGAAAAGTTCATCTATGGAAGGACGGAGTGTCCGGCATGACAAGAAACCTTCAATATGTACCCTATGGTTATGAGCCTCCGATCGAGACGCATAAAGGGACCCTAGTCTACTATGATACGTTCGAGCAGATTACCGCCAGAGAGCTGGAGCTTTTTGCCGAAACAGGAGCTGCATTATCTTTTACAAAGCTGGTGCTGTATCCGCTGCATGAAGAAACCGTCAGAAGAATGTGGAAGCAGCCGGTACGTTCGTATTACAAGCGGGTGGACGAGCTGGGAGAGTGGCAGCGGGAGCAGGCTTTGAGTGCTGTTGTGATTGAGAGCTGGGAAGGTAAGCGTAAAAAGTATACGCCGATTGAAGCAGCCATCCGTTTTTTGGCGGAAAAGTATACGACCCCGATTTTTTTGTATATGAGTCCTGAAATGGCAAATTTGTGCGCTTCCTATGCATCATTCGGAGAATGGATTAGAAACGTCAGATTGGTGCTTTCGAGCGAACCACTAGAACTTCATCCGAAGCTTGCACAGTACCGTAATCGCTGGAACACGGTAGAAGAAGCGACAAACCGTGACTCTAAGGTTGACAAAGCGGAGCATGAATTATAGAATAGAACTAATCGTAAAAATTACTATTGTAATTGTATACCATGTATTCCAATTAAGGAGGAAGAGAAATGCGCGTAATTGTTACCTTGGCATGCACCGAATCCGGTGACCGCAACTATACAACAACCAAGAACAAAAGAAATCATCCGGACCGTCTTGAAATGAAAAAATACTCTCCGCGTCTGAAAAAGTACACGATCCATCGTGAAACTAGATAATTTTAGGTCTGCTGTATAGCAACCTGAATGATTCTGCTTCCTGAGCGAAGCCTGTTAAGTTTGCAAAAGCCTGCGTTATGGAACCGGCGAAAACTTGAATTAGTCCAGTGGACAGAGCGTCTAAAGTTAAAGCTTGCATCTAAGAGAACGGCTTTTTTCATGGCTGTATGATAGATGCCGAGCTACATGGTACGCTTTGCCTTTTGAATCGAAAGCACGTGGCTACCGAGTTCTCCTGTGCTGGTGTCAGCATTTGGGACGAGCCGGAGGACCATTCACTATATGCTTATATAACGATGAAGGCTGACGAAAGATCCGGAGCGTTCGTGCAATGGGCGATGCGTATATGCGGCATCGTTTGCTTGTCGTTTACGAGCTTGAGCGCAACCGTTATGATCTGTCGTCTTTTTTTCTGGGACATAACCGTTCCTTTTGCCAACTGATGGAGTATTGCGCCAGTACGTTTGAGTTTGAAACTAAAACTACATGAAAGATTAGGTGAAACTAATGAAAAAAGATATTCATCCAACATTGAACAAAGTTATCTTTTTGGACCCTAGCTGTGGATTTACTTTCCTGAGTGCTTCCACTAAATATTCGCAAGAAACGATGGAATGGGAAGATGGCAACACATACCCAGTTATCCGTGTAGATACTAGCTCCGCTTCCCACCCGTTCTTCACTGGTAAACAAAGAAACGTGGATATCGGTGGCCGTGTGGATCGCTTTAACAAAAAATATAACCTTAAGTAAGACTCGTCGAGAGCTAGGTTTACGGATTATGCCAATAATTCGTAAACCTAGCTTTTTTATTTTTTACGGATAGTTACATCCGAAACAACGCGAATAACAAATGTATTTTCAAGTCTCGAATTTAACATTCTTATGGAACAGTCCGTGAAGCTGCTGCTTTTTAATGCTAAATGAAGCTGAACAATAGTCGACGAGGGCTATGATGAAAAAAGATACGAATATAACGTTTTAAGATATTCAGCAGCGGCATTGCTAATCTTGGCAACTAATCATTTTAAAACGTAATTCTATACTTCGCATAGGCTGTCTTAATTTAAAAATAATCGCAGGTATCTAGCCTGCGATTATTTTTTTTTAGCACAAGAGTCGCGATTAAGGGAGGGTTCCGATAAATCACTTGCGGAAATAAGTTATTTGAAGGATATAGTTAGAGACTTGATACAACTAGGCATCATTATAGATAAGCTTTTGTTCAGAATTGGTTCAGTGGTTTCATGTATATTAATTGAAAACGACATAAATCACTTATTTTCGACAAATATATGAATAAAAGATTAATATAAACACATTTTTATCGGTAAATACAGTGAATAAGCTTTATTATCTTTGAATTATGTAGAAACATTTCGAAGATCGAATAGGGTCGTTTTACTCAAAAGTAAATTAGGAGGTAGAACCATTGAAAGTTTATTCACTTAAGTGGGCAGCCGCTCTTGTTGCTCTTCAGGCGGCGTTTGGTACTTCTGCTTACGCTGCAACGCCTACCAATAATTTGTTTTCAGATACATCCTATGTGACGAGTGATAAAATGGCGGCCATCCAAGAAGCTGTACGCCAAGGGCTTTTATCGGGAGATCCTCATGGAACTTTTCGCCCTGCAGCAACATTAACTCGTCAGGAACTCGCAGTATTATTGGTCAGAGCCTTAAAATTGGACCCTATTTCGAGTTCTTCTACTTTTAAAGATGTGCAAAGTAAACAATTTGCTGCCCCATATATAGAAGCCGCACAAAAAGCCGGGTTTCTATCCGGGGATGGATTAGGAAACTTTCGTCCGAACGATCCTGTTACCCGTGAAGAGCTGGCAGCTGTGTTTGTTCGTGCAGTCGGAGGGGTTAATGCAGAGGGCGGATCAAGCATTTTACCCAAAGATCAGTCCTTGGTAAGCCAATGGGCGGCTGGATCGGTAGATACAGCACTTCGCCTGGGTTTAATTGACATTCATGACAGCAAGCTCAATCCCACCGGTGAAGTAAAAAGGGAGGATATTGCTCCTTTCCTGCTGGATATTTTCAAATCTCAAGAGCAAACAGCTACGATCAATAGCATTGATGGGGACATTGTAACAATCGATAATGTTCCTTATTTAATAGAGGGGAATTTGAAAGAGTTAATCGGAAACTCCAATAAAGATGCGCTAAAAGGAGCTAAATTAAAGTTTAATTCGCGCAATCGTAATGTGGACGGGCTGCAACAATTAGAAATCGTGCAAAAAGATGTTGTGTTAAACACCAATGGTCTACCGGAAAGCAGCCTGCTTCGAATTTTAGGTGATGGTGTTCAGATTAAAGGGGATATCAAAGGAGTAATCGAGCTTAATGACGGTGTTTCTAATATCCAGCTGAATGGAAACGTAAACCATCTTAATGTGAATTCCGGCAATGGTATTTCTATTAAAGGAACCGGAACAATCGGGGAGCTTCAAGTTGCCAACGCAAACGCTAAAGTGACCTTGAACCCGAATTTTAAAGTTGAAACGATTAAGCTGCCTAAAGATGCATCCGTTTCACAAGTTATCCAAAATTACAGCGAAGTACAAAAGCAGATTGGACAAATTCAGTCCGCTGACGGAACGGTTCAAGAAACGACTACAATTACGTCCAGTAGCGTGACATTTTCGTCTGGAGGAGGAAAAACTACTTCGACAAATTCAGTGACTAACCATGCGCCAGGCGTTACTACCGGGTTTACTGATATTACGTTAAGTACAGCAGATGAGCCTAAAAAGATTAATCTGGCAAATAGTTTTACCGATGCTGATGGAGACACGCTGACCTACACAGCAGAAACTTCAGCCACAAACGTAGCGACGGTATCAGTGAATGGAAGTCAGCTGACTCTCACGCCGATGAACGCCGGAACAGCCACGATCACGGTTACGGCGAACGACGGCAAGGGCGGGACCATAAACAGCCAGTTCAACGTAACGGTTACGCCTGTGATTCCGGAAGCCGTGAACCATGCGCCGACGGTGGAAACGTCGATCAGCAATGTGACGACAGGAGCCGCGGATGGAGTTAAGACGGTGAGCCTTGCGAGTGTGTTTGCAGATGAAGACAGCGACGCGCTGACGTACACAGCAACCTCGACGGATACGGGCGTGGCGACAGCAGCGGTAAACGGAAGCGATCTGAAAATTACGCCAGTGAACGCGGGTACAGTCACGATTACGGTAACGGTAGATGACGGCAAGGGCGGCACGGTGGATACGCAGTTCAACGTGACGATCACGCCGGTGATCCCGGAAGCTGTGAACCATGCGCCGACGGTGGAAACGTCGATCAGCAATGTGACGACAGGAGCCGCGGATGGAGTTAAGACGGTGAGCCTTGCGAGTGTGTTTGCAGATGAAGACAGCGACGC
>NZ_JAAMNR010000001.1:0-53314 GCF_011066115.1 Paenibacillus sp. EKM212P | reverse complement strand
GCAACCTCGACAGATACGGGCGTGGCAACAGCAGCGGTAAACGGAAGCGACCTGAAAATTACGCCAGTGAACGCGGGTACGGTCACGATTACGGTAACGGCAGATGACGGCAAGGGCGGCACGGTGGATACGCAGTTCAACGTGACGATCACGCCGGTGATCCCAGAAGCCGTAAACCATGCGCCGACGGTGGAAACGTCGATCAGCAATGTAACGACAGGAGCCGCGGATGGAGTTAAGACGGTGAGCCTTGCGAGTGTGTTTGCAGATGAAGACAGCGACGCGCTGACATACACGGCAACCTCGACAGATACGGGCGTGGCAACAGCAGCGGTAAACGGAAGCGACCTGAAAATTACGCCAGTGAACGCGGGTACGGTCACGATTACGGTTACAGCAGATGACGGAAACGGGGGTACAGTGGATACGAATTTCACTCTAACGGTGACTCCTCCACCTGCTGCTAATCACGCTCCTGTTGTTCAAAGCACGATTAATGATGTTTCTACAGAAGCAGGTGCTGTGGACACAACTATTGGACTTGCTTCAACTTTTGCAGATGAAGATTTGGACTTACTGACGTATTCCGCTGATTCATCGGACCCTAGCGTATTAACGGTTTCCGTTACAGGCGACCAACTGAGTATTACTCCGCTTGCAGTGGGAAGTGCTACAGTCACAGTTACCGCAGATGATGGGAAGGGGGGAACCGTTCAAACGATCTTCCAAGTCACTGCTGGAGAAAAGAAGGGACTTTTCTTCTCCGAGTTGGCATGGGGGGAGAGCGACTCTATGATGCAAATTATTGAGCTTTATAATGCGGGTTCTGAGGAATTGGATGCTTCAAAAATTAGAATTGAACGCAGTGATAGTGGAAATTCGATCGAAATAAGTCAAGACGCTGGTGCTTTTATTCCAGGTGGAGCTACTTTCGTGATAGGAGATACCATGTATTTTGGTGATGCGCATGTAGATTACTTCACAGACATGGGATTTTATAACGATGATTCAGCACCTGTTACTTTATCGCTTTATTACGATAATCAGTTGATTGATACGGCAGTGTTTCAGCCTCATACCACTTTAGCTAGACAATCCGATGTTACCCATGGAAATGCAGACTACGAGGCAAGTGAATGGTTTGATGAAGGAACCGATTATACGGATAATATCGGCATCTTTAGTAGTGAGGCACCATAATGAATAAAAAGAATAGAGGAAACATCATGAGTTCTAAACCTAATAAATGGCTAATTACATTAGCCTTGGCTGCACTTGTTGCTCCAACGGCTTTGCAGACGATTGCATCTGCTGCCAGCGGTGCATCAAACGGAGTAGCTCTGGCCAGTCTGCCTTTTAAAGACATCAATAATATTGCTTCAGAGCAAAAGACAAACATCCTGCGAGCCATTGAAGCCGGGCTTCTGCATGGCGACCCATCTGGATCCTATCGTCCAACGGATTTGTTGACCCGTCAAGAAATGGCGGTTCTATTAACTCAAGCTCTGCAACTCTCTATTTCTAAAGCAGCAAGCAGCAGTTTCTCGGATGTAGAAACGAAAAGTTGGTCGAGTCCCTATATTGAGGCTGTACATCGTGCAGGACTCATGAATGGAGACGACGGCTCCAAATTCAGGCCCAAAGCGGCAGTTACCAGAGAGGAGGCTGCGGTTCTGCTTATGCGGGCCGCCGGGCTTCCTATTACAGCTGACGCCACGGAGTCTGCTAAACTTACTGATTGGAATCGGGTCAGTCCGTGGGCACGGCCTTACGTTAATACGGCTTTACAGTCGGGCTCCATGAAGACGGATCAGTCCGGTTTCAAACCTAAATCGTCCGTTCAGCGCCAAGATATAGCCCAGTATATGATGTCTACCTTTTTCCCTAAGGACCATGTAGTCCAACTCCAAAAAGTAGAGGATGGAAAGGCCTGGATTAACGGGATTGAATATAAACTCTCGGATTCAGTTAAAGGAATCCTGCAAACCTCTAACCAAGAGATTCTCAAAGGAGCAGATATTCAATTTGTAGCATCACAGCGGACCATTGAATCGATCACCAAACTGGTCATCCATGCGAGCGGACAAGCTCCGATAGGGCAAGCTTCCGAATTCAGCGGCAATCTTGTATTAGATGGTCATAACTCCTCGATTGACGGAGATTTAACTATTGACGGTGATTACATTTCGGTTATGAATTTGAATGTCAAAAATAGTTTTACAGTTACGTCAAGCCTTGAACATGATTTCTATGCCTCTAAATTTACGGTACAAGGAAAAACATATATTCAGGGCGGTGACCAGAACACCGTATTGTTTAACACATCTGAGCTGCAGGATGTCGAGGTATCCAAACAGGATGTCCACGTAGTCATTCAAGGAAATTCGACGGTGGATCAAATGTCGTTGATTTCCAATGCAACGATTGAAAATGATTCATCCTCAACGATACAGCAGTTGAATGTTCTTACCGGTGCCAAGCAAGTAGAGTTGCAGGGGATTATTAAGCAATTGTCGGTCAACAGTGATCAGCCCGTAGCTCTGACAGGCCAGGTCTCTATTAATACATTGGCTGTGAACAGTTCCTCTCCGATCAGTCTGGAGGTAGCTGGAACTATTTCAAATTTACAAGTAAATAACTCTGCAGCAAATATTAGTGTAAGCTCCTCCAGCCAAGTCACGAATACTTCATTTGCAGTAGGTGTGTCTTCTTCGACGGTATCAGGAGTCACTGGAGTCACTACAACTTCTTCTGGTAGCTCGCGTTCTACGGTTGTGGCCAATACAGCACCGAAGTTAGTGACCAAATATGACGATCATGCCGTAACGGTGGGCGATTCTGAACTTCAGATTGACTTGCTTGGTCATTTTACGGACGAGGAGCAGTCTGAGCTCAAATATACGGCAGTGTCGTCTAGTACAAAAATCAGTACAGTCCGAGTAGAGGGAACAAACCTGTTTATCAAGGCTGTTGGCAAAGGGACTGCGACCATTACGATCGCCGCAGATGACCAGGCCGGGAAAAAAGCGGGAACGAATTTCAAGGTCCGTGTCAATGAATCTCCTGTTTCATTGAGTATCCCCAATCAAAACGAACAGTTGGGGAGCGACGACGTAACCTTATCTTTAGGATCGTTTTTTACGGATTCTGAAAATGATCCTATGACTTATGAGGTTGCGATCGATGATCCTTCCATTGCTACCTTTACCCTGACGGGTGATCAATTGGTATTAACTCCGGCAGCTGTAGGACATGCCCAAGTTACCGTCAAGGCATCCGATGGTCGGGGAGGCAGCGCAAGCCAGTCGTTTCAATTGGTTGTAACTGCAGTACCTAATCAAAATCCGGTTGTAAATCAGAAGCCGGGCAACCAAACGCTCACTGTGGGCGATGCGGACTACATCCTGGATTTATCTCCGGTGTTCCTTGATTCGGACAGCAATCCGCTAATCATCTCGGCAGAATCCTTGGATCTATCTATTGCGACGGTCTCCGTTAACGGAAACCAGGCCACAGTTCATGCGGTTTCCTCAGGAACAGCAAACATCCAGCTAAAAGCGGCAAATGGCCTTGGAGGCGAGGTTAAGACCGATTTTGATATTACCGTTAATGAACCTCCGGTATCCTTGCGAATTCCGGATCAGACGAAACAAATCAATTCAGACGACATTCAATTATCTTTAAACGACTTCTTTACCGACCATGAGAAGGATTCGTTGTCATACAGCATTGATATTTCCGATTCTTCGTTTGCGACTGCAGTGCTAAATGGGGACACGCTTACCATTACACCGTTAAAAATTGGCAGCACATCAGTTTCTGTTAAGGCATCTGATGGCCATGGAGGTAGCACAAGCCAGTCGTTTCAAATGGAAGTAACTGCTGTATCTAACCAAAATCCGGTTATAGACCAGAAGCCGGGTAATCAGACACTGAATCTAGGCGATGCGGATTATATCCTGGATTTATCTTCGGTATTCCACGATCCCGATGGCGACCCTGTGGACGTTCTGGCAGAATCTTCGGATTCGTCAGTTGCTGTTGTATCCGTTAACGGATACATAGCCACGGTCCATGCAGTTTCCTCAGGAATGGCAACGATTCAGCTTAAAGCAAAAGATGGCCGTGGGGGCGAGGTCACTACTGATTTTGATGTTACCGTCAATGAATCCCCGATTTCCACAGGGATTCCGGATCAGATGAAAGAAATAAATACAGGCGATATTCAATTGTCCTTAAATGATTTCTTTTCCAGTCCTGATAGCGATGTTTTAACTTACGATGTTCATAGCGTTTCTGACCCGACTGTTGTGACGGCTGCCGTTTATGGGGATATGCTTACTCTTACACCGTTAACGATCGGTAGCACATCGGTATCGATCAAAGCAACAGATAGCCGGGGAGGGGAAGTGATCGAAACTTTCAAAACCACCGTCACGGCTGGAACTCCACAGAATCAGTATCCAGTAGAAACTAAACCTGCCGACCAGTCGCTTACTGTAGGTGGTGCGGTCTACTCACTCGATTTAGGTTCCGTTTTTACTGATCCTGATGGGGATACGTTGACCTTTAAGGCAACCTCTTCTGATCCGTCCGTTGCTTCGGCGGAAATCACTGGAGCTCAATTGGAAGTACAGGCACTAAGTGCAGGGACGACAATCATAGAAATCAAGGCTATGGATGGCCGTGGAGGGGAAACTTCAAGCACCTTCCAAGTCAGTGTCCAATCATCCGGTTCATCTAACCCAACTTCTAATCAGCCGCCTCAAGTAGATGCGACCATTTATGAACAAGTGTTGACTGCAGGAGTTACGAATGCAAGAAGCTACGACCTATCTCAATTGTTCAGTGATGCTGACGGGGATGCCTTGACGTTTACTTCTACTGTTGAATCAACCGGTATGGTAAATGCAGAGGTTAACGGATCAACGTTGACTCTTACTCCGGGTAATCAGGCAGGAAGTACCAAGGTAACGATTACTGCGAATGACGGGCATGGCGGAACAGCCACCTATAATTTTCAGGTAACGAATGCTCCTCTTGCGACGAATGGAATTGTTCAAATCCGAACCAAGCAAGGGGTTAAAGATCCGATTACTTATGACATGTCAACAGTGTTCCCGGGTGAAACTTCATTTAAAATCTATTCGGGTACGGCAGATTCCACCTTTACTGGGCCAATCCCTCTTAATGGGACGGTTTGGACATGGAACGGGGATATTTTTCAATACTTCTGGGTAATCGGGGCGAACGGATCTGCCGCTATATTCCAAGTGACCTCAAATCCTCAAGGACCGGAGGATCTATATTTTTCCCAGTATCTATCTGTGGATAAAACCCGTACTGCTATTGAGCTGTTTTACAATCCGGTAGGAGATACTTCTAAACCTATAGAAAATGCAGGATACTCACTTGAGATTCATCAATACAATTTAGCTACAAATACTCCCAAGGTGTGGAGCCAGCCTATTAATTCGTTTTGGAAAGGCATGCCTTATATATATATCGATTCCATCTTTTATGACTTTTTCGACATTGTTCCTGCGACATACTATAATGATGAATTGATGTTACTAGAAACGAATACAAATGTAACGACAGGTTATGTCCTGAAAAAGAACGGCGTAACGATCGACGTCTTAGGTGATCCTAACGGAAAAACGCAATTTATGCCGAATAATGGGACTATTATCCGAAAATCGGGGATTAAGTCCGGTTCCTCCTCTTATAATCTTCCAGGAGAGTGGAACTCTTATCCAACCGGAACGCTTCAATACTTTAGTCATCATACTCCATAACATTTTGTTGAATTAACGGGAAGCCCTCCAGCGCCGATGGTACTTGGGCCGAAGGGTCCCGGGAGAGTAGGATGTCGCCAAGCAATTAATGTATAACTCTGCATAGTCGTACTCAAGCTGTCGAGACATTCTCGACAGCTTTTTTTATTCCCAATCTTTCAACATGGCATCCTATAAGGTACATACCATACCAAAAGGAATTTTCATCATTACGAGCCGAATATGTCGATTACAGCGACACGAAGCACTGTTCCCATTGGTCGGTAATGGAGGCTTTGTCAAGCTGTTCTCCAATGAGAGTAACATATCCCTGGCTCACAGGAAGTGCAGTAGGCTGCCACTCCAAGTGATTTCCTGAAAATTGCAAAAGCATTGTACCTTCCTGAGGAAGCACGCAATAACCTTTCGCACGAAGCAACGAGGAACCTAACCCGGTCAAAAAGTTTTCCAATCGTTGTTTTTCGAGTGGCTGAGGAGAATATTGATGCAGAGTTAAGCTCTCCAGACGGGAGAACGAATGAGGCTGCTTAGGATCGTGGTTATGACTGTGTGCCGCAATAACTTTGAAAGCCGTACTTCTGGAGACACTACTGGTGCTTCCGATACTTTTGACGGGAATGGAAACGGACGGTACACCTGCATCGGTGGACTGGAGTTGTGCAGGTGCTGGTTGAAGTGTCTGTACAGGTTTTGCGGCAACGGATGCGGAGGCCAGAACAGGCTCTAGTAGTGGTTCAAGGTCAATCCGGCTATATTCAGTAGTTTGCAGCTTGGCCGTATCGTTGAGCTTGCGGATGCTCTTGACGACCTTTGTCACTTCACGGCTACTTGCTGCATCCGTCTTGTTCACCACAATAAAGTCTGCGGTGCGCAGTTGTCCGTGCAGGGTGCGAACCAGTTCTTTATCAGCCGTAAAGCGGCTATTGTATTCATGGAACAGCTCAGCATCCACAACACTGATGCTGTGAACCAGATAAAGCCGATCTGCCAGTAGAGGGGAGCGAAGCTCCTCCAGTACTTGTTCGGGGTTGGCTACCCCGGTGGTTTCCATGAAGATCAGGTCAGGCTTCTGACTGAGCAGGGTATGCAGAGCCCCTGCTAGCTCATTTCTTTTGCTGCAACAAATGCAGCCTTCTAGCAATCCTTCTACTGTTACGTCAGGCATTTCCTCTGAAATTATAGCGCTGTCTACATCATATTCACCCATTTCGTTCATTAAAACAGCAGCACGAAGGGGAATTTGGCGAGTATGGGCTAATAGGCGCAAAAGTAGTGTTGTTTTGCCGCTTCCAAGAAAACCACTGATTAAAATAACAGGAACTTTGTTCATCATTTTTCCTCCTTGATGGGTTTAGTGTGCTGTGTTCAAGCGATCAAAGGTAGCTACCGAGTCTGCTTGGGTATAGACATAAGGGGATTCTGGCTGCTCGACAGCGGTTATTTTTTCGGATCGAATTTCAAGTACTGGAACGTTGCCCTTTTGTGTGGCATGCAGTGTTCCTTCAATGGTCACCCAGGTATCCTTGTCAAAGGACGGGGCCTTCTGGGATTGGACGATGATCCCGAATGGCATGGCATCGGCAGTACAGCACATGACGAGGAATCTTCCTACTGCAAATAGGCCTTTACCCGGCAGGTTGTCGTCTTTATAGACAAAGCCAGTCACCTGTACTTTTTTTCCTTCAAAAGCTTGTTTATATAACTCAATGGCTCCAATAGTTTCGGAAAAAATCTCAGGCTTGATCTGTATGACAGGTTGCTGATACAGGCGTTTCGCCAGCTCGGCGAATTCTACATTGTACTTGTCAGGCGGAACGAACAGCTTATCCAGCGTTTCCTGACTCCATTTTCCCTCTGGAGGGGACGAAGTTGGGACGGAAGATGCAGTTGATAAAAGGGAGGCGGTGGATGCTTTCGTGGTCTGTGTATCTGTTTTTCGTCGGATATCCGGGTTGGGATACGTGAAGGACATGCCTTTTTTGGCGGCCATATCACTACCTAGTGCCTGATTGGGCAGTAGAGAACCGAACAGGAGCGGGATGAGCAGCATTCCATATACGAGTGTTTTTTTGAACCAGCTTTGCGGCAACGGATGCTCACAATCACATACATCCTCACCGTCCCGCTCCCCGACAATTCCGTGCCATGCCATTGCCAATGCGATGAACAAGAGTGGTACAGGACAGAGCAGGAGCAGATTTTGCATATGGGGAGCCAAGTAGTAATGAAGTGCATTCGTACGGTTTAATGAGATAATGTACATAGCTAATCCAATCAGGAGCAAGGAGCGCATGCCATATTGCCAGCGGATGCTAAAGGTTGAATTCACGTTTGTATTCACCTCCCCAATAACCATTCAGCAGCTATAGAACCCACTAGGACGAGTGAAACAATAAGCAAGCCCAGGATGGCGACAAATTTGGTGCGGAAGGTGCTTAGCAGCATGAGCGTGCCTTTGAAGTCTAGCATCGGACCGAGTACAAGAAAGGCTGCCAGCGGACCTAGTGTAAAGGTGTGTGAAAAAGCAGTGGCTACAAAGGCATCGGAGGTGGAACATAGCGACAGTATGTAGGCAAAACCCATCATAAAGGCGTACGATCCGACCGTTCCGTTGCTTAACGAAAGCATCTCATCACGTGGGATGAAGGTTTGGATGCAGGCTGTTAATAATGCGCCGATAGTGAGATATTTACTCATGTCCAAAAACTCGTCACCAGCATGTACAAAAAAGCCCCGCCATGTGCGACTATGCCGATGAGTCTGATTGTTCTGCTTTTGCTGGTTAAAAGAGAGCAACGACCGTTTGAGCGGATGCACTCGCACAAAGGCATACACGATCAGCCCGATGATCGCGGAGACGGCAAAAGCCAAACCCATTCGAACGACAGTGACCTCGGGATGGGAAGGGAAAGCCATCATCGTCGCAGCCAGTACCACGGGATTGATAATGGGCCCGCTTAAAATAAAAGTGATACCCATATAGGCAGGCATTCCCTTGAGCATTAATTGGCGAACGACAGGGATCATGCCGCATTCACAGATGGGAAACAGCATACCTAGTAAGGAGGCCAGCAGGACACCCGGTACAGGATGCGCAGGCGCTATTTTGCGAATCCATGTCTCCGGTACAAGCCACTGCAAAAGGGATGAGACGAGTACACCGATAAGGAGAAACGGAACAGCTTCCAGAAAAATACCCATAAATACCGTTTTTAACGGTTGCAGCTGGCCCATATCTAACAAACGAAGCCACTGGGGAGATAGCGTGACAAGCACAGGGATGAGAAAGGCAAACGGAATCATAAAAGGCAGCATCTTCAACAGCGTACTGTTTTTCATTCCACGTCTCCTTGGGAATAAGGGTTCTTATCTACATCCTATGTCTGTAGAGGGACAATCATGCCCGCTGGATTGTGCTTGTCTCACCTCCTATATTGACAATTCAAAGAGTGGTCATATATATTTATGTTTGTTGTTAGTAATTATTACGATTAAAATCTGATAAATGATTGCAAGAAGGAAACTTTTACGGTACGATCCATATTAAATGTTGTAAAGACAAGGAGGGGTTATATGATACCGATAGTTGTTTTATCCGGTTTTTTGGGTAGCGGTAAAACCACTCTTCTTCAGCATGCGCTGGCTTACTACAAGGAGAAGGGCCTCAAGCCAGCCATTTTGATGAATGAGTTGGGTGATGTTAATCTGGACGGCAGTTTGGTGAATGGCCAAGCACCCATGAAGGAAATGCTCAGTGGTTGTATATGCTGTACTATTCGCGGGGATTTGGGCGTCGAGCTCATGAATCTTGCTGAAGAATATAAGCCGGACGTGATTATTGTAGAATGCACTGGAGTAGCTAACCCGATGGAAATTGTAGATGCAGTGACAGACGCCTCCATCTATTCTTCTATGATATTACAATCCGTTATCACGGTCATAGATGCGCGTCAATTTCTGGACTTTGCCTCGGGGAACGAGAGAGGCAAGTCGCTTCGTTTGATGCAGGATCAGCTTCGGTGCGCTTCCAAACTGATTATTAACAAGACCGATTTATTGGCTGCGGGCGAGTTGCAGAAAGTACAGGCCCTCGTAAAAGAGTTAAATCCATATGCTCTGACTGTGAGTACGCAACGAAGTGACGTGGACGCGGGTATTTTTTTCTCCACTCAAGGAGAGGAGCGTATGGACGTTGACCATCAGTCTCATGATCACCATGATCACGCCCATGACCACGAACATGGGGAGCATTATCATTCCTACGACCACGTAGTGGTTCACACGCATTTCTTTGGACAACCTGTGCCACGCTCCGAGTTTGAACGGTTGTTCCGCAGTTTGCCAGCTGAAATATACCGGGCCAAAGGAATTGTGCGGTTTCTGGAATCAGAGGGCCAGATGATGTTTCAGTTCGCCTATCGGGAGCTGGAAATCATTCCGATCCGCCCGCAAAAGCCAGTGAACGATGTAGCGGTTGTCATGGGTGAGAATTTCTCTGCTTCCGATATCGAGGAACAATTGAGAAAGTTGGAAGCGGCCGAAAAGCCATTGAGTAGTAGTTCATGACTTCGAGAACGAGTAACCTTAATCCATCAAGACCTAATCCATCACAACATAATTCTCGCGCACACCTAGCTGGCAAGTCTACTTGGGGATTTACAACAATTCTGCTGCTGACTGCTGGGCTGTTGCTTTCGGTGACACTCGCAGTCCTGCTCGGTCCTGTAGCTGTCGCACCGGGGACGATATGGCGAATTGCACTGTCTCATCTTCCCTGGCTGGACCAGTGGATACCCGTGACATGGACCAAGCCTGAGCAATATATCGTTTGGGAAATCCGCTTTCCACGCGTGCTGCTAGGTGTTGTCGTAGGAGCAGGACTTGCTGTTACAGGGACGACTATACAGGCATTAATTCGTAATTCGTTAGCGGACCCCTATATTTTAGGAGTCTCGTCTGGGGCTTCGGTGACAGCCACGTTGGTAATTGTGTTCGGAGCTTTTGGATTTTTAGGACGACTTGCGCTGCCTTTATCTGCTTTTATAGGCTCGTTAGCTGCAATGCTTATGGTGTTCGCGTTGGCTCGTGTGGCTGGGAGCATATCGACGACCCGCTTATTGCTGGCAGGAGTGGCGGTGTCCATGATGCTGTCGGCTGTGACTAGCTTTATCGTTACGATGGCCCCGAATGAAAAAGGCATTCGTGACGCGATGTATTGGATGATGGGAAGTCTGGCAGGTGCTCAATGGGACACGCTTTTCATTCCAAGCCTCATTGTAGCCGTTGGAACGGTAGTCCTCCTGACCCGATACCGTTCGCTGAATGCTTTGCTAACGGGTGAAGAAACCGCAGTAACGCTAGGTGTGAACGTACAGACGTTCCGCGTATTACTGGTTGTTGTGGCGTCTCTTTTAACCGGGGCAGTCGTATCAGTTAGTGGCTCGATTGGCTTTGTGGGGCTTATGATTCCGCACATCGTTAGGCTGATAGTGGGATCAGATCATCGGCGTGTACTGCCCGTCAGTCTGTTGGCGGGAGCTATTTTTGTCGTGTGGGCTGATGTATGTGCCCGGCTCATGCTGGCTCCACAGGAGCTGCCGATTGGTATTGTGACGGCTGTGTGCGGAGGACCCTTTTTTGTGTGGCTGCTGCGTCGTAGTTCCTACTCGTTTGGAGGCGAAAAATGAATATAGAAGTCGAAAGCGTGACCTTCAGTATTCACGATAAACGGCTGATCGACGGCATCTGTCTCCAGGTAAAAGCAGGGGAGCTGGTCGGATTGATTGGTCCGAATGGCAGCGGGAAATCGACGTTGCTCAAAAATATGTATCGTGTGCTAAAGCCTGACAGTGGTTTGGTTACGTTGGATGGTCAAGATATGCTGCAGATGAAGTATAAAGAGACGGCCCGACAAATGGCAGTGGTGAGTCAGGATGCGCCGCAAACGTTTGATTTTTCAGTACGTGACATTGTCCTGATGGGTCGCCATCCGCATAAGAAACTGCTGGAAGCAGATACTGTCGCCGATCATGAATTGGTCGAGCAGGCGCTGGAGCGGGTAGGCATGAATGCTCAGGCGGATCAGGGCTTTGCCACCTTGTCTGGCGGCGAAAAGCAACGGGTATTGATCGCCAGAGCTTTGGCCGGGCAGGCGAAATTTCTTGTTTTGGATGAGCCAACAAATCATCTGGACATCCGGTATCAGCTGCAAATTCTGGATTTGGTCAAAACACTTCGGATAACTACGCTAGCTGCACTACATGATTTGAATTTGGCTGCATTTTATTGTGATCGAATGTATGTATTAAATGAAGGCAAAGTGGTCGCTTCCGGCATAACAGAGGATGTGCTTCAGCCAGACCTGCTGTGGAGTGTATTCGGGGTGGAGACAGAAATCTGTATTCATCCAAAAACCGGGAAGCCGAATATTACCTTTTTACCGGATTCTCTTAGGAGAGGAGGCTATCCATGATGCTAACAGAAAAGGTGATATGATGAGGTAAGATAAACTACAAATAAAAGAGGAGACGGTACATATGAAAAAATATAGCAAGCTCGCGTTACCGTTGGTTATGCTCGCTTTGGCGATGATGCTGTTGTTATCAGCCTGCGCAGCAGGAAACACGGCTCAAACAAGCGATCCATCGGCAAACGGGCAGCAACCTGCCGCATCGCAATCGGCAACCAATAAGACGTCGGTAGAGCTTGAGAACATGGGCGTTAAAATGGCATTTCCCGAGGCGCCCAAACGCGCGGTTACACTGAACCAGCACGCGACTGAGGTTATGCTGGCTCTTGGACTGGAATCCTCTATGGTAGGAACTGCGTATTTGGACGATCAGATTTTACCGAAATATAAGGCTCAATATGACAAAATCCCCGTACTGGCCGAACAATATCCGTCCAAAGAGGTGTTTATGGCCGCTGCACCGGATTTTGCCTATGCAGGCTGGAAGAGTGCCTTTAATGATAAAAATCTGGGTTCCCGTGAGGAACTAGCCAAACAAGGGGTGCTGACCTATGTACAGGAGTCCTCAAACAAGCCGGGTCCCATATTAGAAGATGTATATCAGGATATACTAAATATTGGGCGTATTTTCAGGGTTGAGGAGCGTGCAGAAAAGCTGGTAAATGACATTCGTGAACAAGTGAAGTCCATTCAGACTCAAATTGGTACTGTTGAGCAGGCACCCAAGGTGTTTGTTTATGACAGCGGAGAAGACAAGCCCTTTACGGCTGCCAACAATTATCTAACGTCTTTGATTGAAAGTGTGAAGGCGAAAAATATTTTTGATGATATTGACAAAAGTTTCACCGAAGTAAGCTGGGAAGAGGTTGTGAACCGTAACCCCGATGTGATCGTCATTCTCGACTATGGTGATACTTCACTGGCTGATAAAGAGAAGCTGCTCCTGAGCAAGCCTGCGCTGGCTGGTGTGGAAGCGATTAAAAACAAACGGTTTATAGTCCTGCCATTATCCGCGGCAGCTGAAGGTGTACGTGCACCGATTGCACTGAAAACCTTGGCTGCAGGCTTGTACCCGGACAAAATGAAGTAAACAAACAAAAGAGTTGCCAAAACATTGACGAACCTTGCCTAAACTGTTAAACTTGCTAATGCGTAAAGGTTACGTTTATCAAACGCTTATTTTTTTATTACCAAATCGTAATAATTACGGTAGATGGTTTAATGATCATAAACGACCTGGAGAATCTGCGCAAATGATGATCGCTCAGATGGCTCCAGGCTTTTTAAAGGAAAAGGAGATTTGCGTCATGTTATTGGCCTCATTGGAACAGGTCACATTTGGCTACGGAGATGTTCCTAACTTGGTGGATGCCAATGTTGAAATTTTTTCGGGAGAATTTGTGGCTATTACCGGACCGAATGGTGCTTCCAAATCAACCATGCTCAAACTATTGCTCGGCTTGCTTCAGCCTTGGAAGGGCAAGGTGTTTATGTCTAACCGTACAGGTGAAGGCAAAAAGCTCGTTGTCGGCTTTGTATCCCAACAAATTGCTGCCTTCAATGGCGGATTTCCAAGTACGATTTTAGAATTTGTCCGTTCAGGAAGATATACTCATGGCTCTTGGTTACGCCGTATGCGGTCTGAGGATCATGATCTGACTGAGCAGGCGCTGCGTCAGGTAGGCATGTGGGATTTGCGTCACCGTAAAATCGGCGAATTGTCCGGTGGACAGAAGCAACGCATTTGTGTGGCGAGAGCGCTCGCTCAGGAATCGGATTTGCTCATTTTGGATGAGCCCACGACCGGCATGGATCAGGAAAGCCGCCATCATTTCTACGATCTGATGAATCAGCAGGTTAAGAAATATGGAAGAACCGTGGTCATGGTGACCCATGGACTATCGGAAGTGCAACATTATCTGGATCGAATTATTGAGCTTGAAAGGAAGGAAGATGGCGGATGGAAATGCTGCACTACGACTTCATGCAGCGGGCATTTTGTGCCGGTGGGGTAATTGCACTGCTAGCCTCGGTGCTTGGAGTATACCTGATGCTGCGGCGTCAGGCTCTCATGGCGGACATGCTATCGCATGTATCGCTGGCAGGGGTAGCAGCGGGTGCCTATTTAGGCATTAACCCGACGATAACCGGATTTGTTGTTGCCGTAATCGGCGCGATTATCGTTGAATACGTCCGCAGGTCTTATAAAACATATAGTGAGATATCTGTGGCTATTATTATGGTAGGTGGCCTCTCGACGGCCGTTATTTTAATGAATCTGAATCAGAGCATCAACAAAGGGTTTTCCGCTTATTTGTTCGGCTCGGTCGTAGCGGTCAATCAGACAGAGCTGATGTTGATGATTGTAGTGGCTGTGATCGGAGGTATTTTCTTTTTTGTATTCCGGCGTCCTTTGTATCAGATTACCTTTGATGAAGAAACGGCGAAGACCAATGGTCTTCCTGTCAAGTCCATTTCATTTGCATTTAGTATTTTAACAGGGATGATTGTAGCTGCTGCAATGCCGATTGTCGGTGTGCTGCTTGTCTCCTCACTCATCGTGCTCCCTGCAGCGCTGGCGATTCGAATTGCACCGAGCTTCGCGGCAGCCATCTGGATATCTATGGTCACTGCATTGATCGGCGTATTTATGGGTTTAACGGCATCATATGAACTCAGTACACCCCCAGGGGGGACGATTGCCATGGTGCTGTTATTATTCCTGATTGTAGGAGCTGGTATTCAAAAGCTGGTCCGCAAGCTGGGCAAGCAACAGGCTTCACGGCGGAAGAATGCGACAGGCCAGTGAGTGTAATTACAGTGGGAATTAACTAAAAAATCTAACGCATAAAGGAGTAATGAATATGAATACATGGTTCAAAAAATCATTTGTATTGTCTGCGGGACTAGCACTTATTTTATCTGGCTGCGGAGCCAAATCTGATAATACAGCTACAAATGCTTCCCAAACCGAGCCGAATGCGGCACAAACAGCAGACAGTGGTAAGAAGCTGAATGTAGTCACCACTTTTTATCCAATGTATGAATTTACCAAGCAAGTTGCTGGAGACCATGCTAACGTAACCGCGTTGATTCCTGCCGGTGCTGAACCGCATGACTGGGAACCGAGCGCCAAAGATATGGCACAGGTTAAGGATGCTGACGTATTTGTGTATAACGGTATTGTGGAAGGTTGGGCAGAACAGGCTTTGAGCAGCGCGTCCAACGATAAGCGTGTTGTAGTTGAAGCGAGCAAAGGGTTGAACCTGATGGAAGGGACTGCTGAGGAGGAAGAAGGAGAAGAAGCACACGCAGAGGAAGGCCATGATCACGATCATGTGCTGGACCCTCATGTATGGCTTGATCCGGTCTTAGCTCAAAAAGAAGTAGAAGCTATAGAAGCAGGGCTTGTAAAAGCCGATCCTGCAAACAAAGCAGACTATGAGAAAAACGCCGATGCTTATATCGCTAAGCTGAAAGAACTGGATACCGAGTTCAAAACGGGTCTGAAAGATGTAAAACGTAAAGACTTTATTACGCAGCATGCTGCTTTTAGCTATTTGGCTAAGCAATACGGTCTAACCCAAGTACCCATTGCCGGTTTATCTCCAGAGCAAGAGCCTACACCGGACAAGCTGGCGGGTATTATCAAATTTGCCAAAGAAAATAATGTTAAAACTATTTTCTTTGAAACTCTTGTTGATCCGAAGGTCGCTGAGACCGTAGCTACTGAAATCGGTTCAAAAACCGATGTACTGAATCCGCTTGAAGGGTTGACAGATGAAGACAAACAGAAGAATCTGGATTACGTTGGTGTAATGAAAAACAATCTGGAGGCTTTGAAAAAAGCCTTGAATGAATAGGTAGACTTTAAACGAATAGTACAAAAAATGACGTTGGGAACGATACCAGCGTCTTTTTTTATGTCTGTCTAAGAAGATTGTACTTTTTTAGCTAGTGCTCTAGATACAGTAGATATATAGTGCTTTGTGATTTGCTTTACAGGAAAGATTTACGTCATTGTGAAACGTTTTTTTGAAAACTAATGCTGTAGTAGCTAGTTTCAAATTTCTTTTATAATTCATTGGTAGCGTTTTTATTTTTACAGATTCTTTCTATTAATATTACTAGTTTATTCACCGATATTGAAGTTTGGACGTGCATATCATTTGACAACGGATTGGAGAGGTTAATTTGGCAACAGTTATAGTAGTGGATGACTCTTTATTTATGCGTTCTGTGCTTAAGGATATTCTTTTGGATTTAGGTCACGCTGTTATCGCGGAAGCAGAAAATGGTTATGATGCTGTTTTGAAATACGCACACTTTCGTCCCGATTTAATCACCATGGATATTAATATGCCTAAGATGGACGGACTTGAGGCTGTTAAAAAGATTGTAGAGCTTGATCCCCAAGCCAACATTTTGATGTGTTCTGCTTTGGGGCAGCAGGAAGCGATTATAAAAGCATTTCAGGCAGGTGCAAAAGACTTTATTGTTAAACCATTTGAGATGGAAAGGGTCGTGAATGCAGTCACAAAAATGCTGGGGAGTTAATGAATCAAGATTTTTAATACATAAATATTGAACATGTTAAAGCGAGAATTCCATGCTTATTTTTACGAATATGGAGATGAATAGGATGAGCAATCGAGTGTTGTCTCAAAAAGTATTTATAGACGAACTGATCGCTACGATCAAGAATGGAGGGCTTGTCCCTGTAAATTATGAACACCTCATCAGCGAACAAAGAGAAAGAATGGATGCTCTTAACAATGAACTTACCCTTCGTATTGAGGGACTAGAGACCGATTTGATCTCTGCTTCGACATATTCTATTCCTTTTGCCAATGGCGAAATTATGTTTCTTGCTCGTTATATTGTACTCATTGGAGATCATACCGAGGGATACTTTGTGTTCTATCGAGCAGAAGACTGTGAAAGTCCAGAGGAATATCAGTTTTTAACAAGCTCCTATCAACTTCCACATTTATTACTTGAATTATCTCTTTCTTTAAAGGAACATGGTACTAATGAGCCGCTTGATATTCTGACTTATTGGAATGGCCCTGTCTATCCGCTGAAAGATTTGAATAAAGAAGATATTAAGCTATCCACCTATGAATTTTAATTCCCTTGAGAGAGTCAAATCCCTCAGGGGATTTTTTTACATTGATAATCAAACGCATGTTCGCATATAATACAAACAAACGTTCTGATAAGGAGTGAAGGATCATGTTGGAAAAATACGTGGGGCAGATCGTGGAAATCGTGTATTTGGATCGGAAGGGCAAGCTGTCTCATCGGCGTATCGAGGTGCATCGTGTGCAGAATGGCTTGATACGAGCCACCTGTCTACAGACAGGCCAGCCACGTGTTTTTCGATTAGATCATGTATTGGCATGGCATCCGGTAACCAGAACAGCATAGGAGGGCTTACGATGGGGAAAAAGCTTGAGGGAAATGGCATATGGGAAAGCTCGCGCATGATTTTGCCTGAGCATCGGGAGGCATATTTAAGACTGATGAAGGAGCAAGGAAGGCGCGGCAAGCCAGCACTGGACGATCAGGAAATGCAGCAGATTGAACAGGCCATCGTCGTATCCTATAACGAACGGAAGCCTATTACGCTAAAAGTGTTCAACCCGTTTGATGATGAGGAGCTTCGTGGACTAGTCACGGTGATTAATACAAGTCGGCGAGAAGTGAAGCTGTCCCGTGGGGAGGAGGATTTTAGCTGGATTAAGTTGGAGGAAATTATCGAGGCGGATATATAAAAAAAGTCTGACTAAGTCGGACTTTTTTACATTTGTCCTGCCGTTTTATAATTAAGATTGTAGCTCTATGAATTCATATATAAAATAAACGGTAATTGCAAAAGGAGGAGTTCAATAATGAAAATTAGTAAAAATAATGCCGAACATTATATATGGGGAGATCAATGTGATGGTTGGCGCTTAGTGAAAAATAATGATTTGAGCATTATTCATGAGCGGATGCCCGGAAATACACATGAGGTCAGACATTATCATCATCATGCGCGCCAATTTTTCTTTATTTTATCAGGTACAGCGGTACTTGAAGTGGATGGTGAACGAATCCAATTAGGATCTCAGGAAGGGTTTGAGGTTCCTCCTATGGTGCCTCATCAAATGTTTAATGAAACGAATCAGGATGTTGAATTTTTGGTTATTTCTCAGCCTGCGAGCAGAGGTGACCGGGTTCTGACCGAATAACGTTAGTGTATAAAAATAAAACCAGCCTAGCACATGTAAATCAAGTGCCGACTGGTTTTTTATCAATAAATGTCCTTAGCATCTGCTGGGAGAGCTTTTACGTGATGGAGATAGTTCGTAACACGTTGATCGTCCAGAGTCGGATATTCGTAATCATAATAGTTCGCTACTTCCAAGGCAACTTTTCTAAATAAATTTCCCATGATCAAAAGAGACTGCCACATATGTTCATAATCTGCATCCGCAAACGTTTGGATATAGAGTGTCCAAAGTCCAGGTTCAAGGTGGTTCTCGAAATATTTTCCCTGTTTACCCGGATCTGCAGCGAAGTCTGTTCGTATACCAATATGCCATTCCAGCATCAAGTGAAGCGCATCTCTCACAGGCCGATCCAGCATAAATTTGGCATAGGGTAGCTCCTGTCGCCATAACCCTTTAGCCACATAAGTACTGACCCACCAAAACTCGTTGCAGGAATTCGCATAGACTTGGGCAGTTGGAGGTATCGTCTTATAATCTTGAAGACTTGGCGGTGGGAAAGGCTCCACAAGCCCGTCTTTATCCAGCAGCAGTACACTTAAGCTGTCTCGGGTCCAATTGGCGATGTTATTCGCAGGGTAGAGTGTAAGATCTATGCGATTGCCGTCCGTAAATAACATGAGAAAAGCAAAGCGATCGCGGGGCATCGGGGTAGGTTCCATATGCTCATCGGGCGTCTGCATAATGATCAATTCACCAAAATGGTTGATCCAGCGACGTTCCTGAATAAAGCTGTCCATGGAGGATACGAGAAAGATGATATCATAATCCTGAAAAATGTCCCGTGGAGCATGTGGATTGGCGCGAGAACCATTCAGAATCACGGCACGTACCCGCTCGTCCTCTTGAGCAAAATGGAGAATGGTATGCAGCATTTCATGTTCACTTCTCATAATGTTGTCTCCATAAGCGGAAGGATCATCAAGGAAAACAACCTCCTGTAAGTTCTTTTATCTGGGAAAAGCCTCCTATCCTTACAATAGCCTATACACAGAAGCCATTCAAACTGTGCTACCGAGGCCGTCTCCATTACCCAAAGTACACTTGACCGAATTGTATGTGTTATCCATAATGAAGCGAGGCATCAAGTACAGACCATCTTAGAGTCTAATCCTCTAATCGTCTAATACGTTTAAAGGAGTGATGATGTTTGAATACGAACAAACAAATCAAAAAGCTTATGAGAGGCAAATCGGACAAATGTGTGCTCATCACATGATTCAAGGTAATCATTAGCGGCACCATACCGGGTAGAATTTTTTTATCTAATAATGGGGATACCGCTGTATTGAGCAACCCCCCCAGGCATTTTTCTGGGAGGAAGTCCGGACAATAAAGCCTTTTTAAAAGAAATCAACATGTTGCTTCAAGAAATCCTATTACCTCAACTGGCATCCAAAGGAGAAATATCCGGAACTGGAGAGGCGTTTGAGCGCGACTTTTTTTGTCAATTCGAGTCCATGCGGCTCTTGTGTTATAAATGCAGTCCATTTAAAGAGGTTGGGAGGTATAAAGATGCCAAAAACGATATTAGTTGTAGACGACGATGAAGAAATCGTAAAACTCATCACAAAGAGTTTAAGGTATGAGCAATTTGCAATACTTTCGGCATATTCCGGGAAAGAGGCCTTATCTGCATTGGAAGAAAATCACATTGATTTCATCGTTCTTGATATAGTGATGCCTGATATGGATGGACTTGATGTCTGCAGAAGTATCCGGAATTCTTATAATGTTCCAATTCTGTTTTTGAGTGCGCGTGATAAGGACATTGATAAAATCGTCGGGCTCGAAATAGGAGCAGACGATTACATGACCAAACCTTTCAGTATTCAGGAGCTTGTCTCCAGGATAAAGGCTCACTTCAGAAAAGTGGACAGGCTTTTTAAAGAGTGGGACGAACTTAGTCCCAGTAACGAAAAGGCGGATGCTCCGCTCATTTTGAACGATAAGACGTTTGAAGCATTTCTGAATAGCAGGAAGCTCGACTTATCAACGAAGGAATTTCAGATTCTGTCTATCCTCATGCGCCACCCCAATCATGTATTGACTCGTGAGCAGATATATGAAAACGTCTGGGGAGACGAATACGGAGAAATAAATACCGTAACGGTTCATATAAAAAATATCCGTAAGAAACTTGGTCCTGAATATCACTTTATTAAAACAATATGGGGCATAGGATATAAATACACGGAAAGAGAGCAATAGTATGAAACTGAAAATAAAGCTTCCTCTTTTGTTCCTGCTGATGTTTATAATATTCATGTTTTCGATTGGAATGTATCTGAAGCTTGTCTTTGCAGTATATTCCCCTATACGCAGTTCATTGCTGGACTCGCGATATATAGCACTGCTCCTGCCCATATTTGCAATTGCCTGTTTCATATTTATTATTCTGATTATCTATATTCATTTTTGCATAGAGAAACCCATTCAGCTTCTGAATACCAGGCTTGAAGAAGTAAATATTGTACATCCACTGCCTCCGCTAGCTCTGAGAAGTAATGATGAGATCGGAGAACTTTATAAGCACTTCAATAAGATGGAGCATCGGCTTCAACTCGCGCACAAAGAGCAGATCGATATGATCGCGGCAATTGCCCACGACTTGAAAACACCCTTGACATCTATTAATGGTTTTACTGAACTGCTGGCTACACACAAGGATTTACCAGAAACTGAAAAGCAGGAATATTATGATTTGATTCAAAAGAAGTCAGGATATATGGTCGAACTCATCAATGATTTCTCCAGCTTCACCAAAGAAAAACTGGAGTTGGAATCTATGGTAGCTAAACCTGTAAAAGCATCAAAATTATTTGAAAACATTGCCCTTGAATATGAGTATGAGTTGGCGGGACTTGACAACGAGCTTACTTGCCGCCATTCATTCACGGAAAATATATTGCTGATGGTCAATGAACCGATGATACGTCGGGTTTTCGGCAACCTCTTTAGCAATGCTGTAAGATATGGAGGGAAAAATAAACTGAAAGTGTATATGACCGGATACCCGCTAGGACAGCATGCCTTTTTTCAAATCGAAGATAATGGAATTGGAGTGCCGGATAAGGATATATCTTCTCTGTTCCTCAAATTTTTCACTGTGGATAAATCGCGGCAAATCCAAAAGGGCGGGCTGGGTCTGGGTCTTGCAAGCTGTAAATCCATTATTGAACATCATAGGGGCGAAATTTGCGCCTACCCTTCCGAATATGGCGGTTTGGGGATAAGATTCAGCCTTCCCTTGGCCGCACAACACTGATTTTATTTTTGCACATTTTCTTTTACTACAGGAGTTAAAGGCTGCTGCCGGGTGTGAACACCCAGGCAGCAGCCTTTTTTGTTTTTTCAGCGGTTTATAGTTTTTTATATTCTCTTTATAAACATTTATTTTTCTTTTAAAGAAGCTTTATCTTTGTGTTGTAAAAATTACTTGTAGTAAAAAAACTACAATCACTAGAACTGGAAAAGGAGGATGTTGCAATGTCAATTGAGTTCAGCCGTTGGCCCAATCACTACATGATGTCATACCAAGTCACCAAAGCTTTGGGTATGGCAAGCCTCGGTGCTACGGACGTCACCGAGATCTACGAGGCCTGCAAAAAAATCGACCCCGATGACAAGGACACGTGGCACAGGGAATGGCTCATAACGGCTCAGGCATTGGAAAGACACGGCAAGGAGGCCGAAACGGCTGGAAACTGGTATACAGCACGAAACTGCTACATTCGTGCCTGCAATTACTACAGAATTGCGGAATATGCGGTGATGGATGATGACACCGAGAAAATCCGTGTATTTAAGAAAGTAAATGAACTCTTCGAAGCTGCCGGAAAGTACTTCGATGTCCAACCGGAGAAGATCCAAGTCGATTACGAAGATGTCAAGTTGGATGGTTACTTCTTCTCCCCTTCCTGGATAAAAGGTCCGAAGCCGACCCTTTTTGCTCTCAACGGTGGCGACGAGTGGTCAATTGAAAACTATTTCTGGCTAGGTCCCGCTTTTATTTCGTGTGGATATAACTTTCTGGTCTATGACCAGCCTGGGACCGGCCTCTCGCTGTACGAAAAGGGAAAAGGAAGACGAGCGGACAGTGAGGCTTTCCATTCTCGGGCAATCGACTTTCTTCTAACGCGGCCGGAAGTCGATCCCGATAAGATTATCGTGCACGGGGAGAGTTTTGCGGCTTACGACTCGCTGCGATTCGCTTCGTTCGATCACAGGATTGCTGCCGTCATCTCCGACGGCGGTACGCACGCCTTCGACTGGGATGCCATGCTTAAATGGATGCCGCCGAGTCTGGCCGCACACGGCATGAGAATTCTGGGGGCAAAAAGCTTGGAGGATTTTGCGGGGAATCCGCGTTTTGCCTATGATCTTGAGGGCGTGCTCCACCAGATAGAATGTCCGCTTCTTGTAATGCACGGAGCGGAAGAGATATTGGTTCAGCCAAATCCGCTGACACAAGCCTTGAAGAATTACGAGCAAGCGGGTTCGAAAAACAAGACGTTCTTCCCGATAGAGGATAGACGACTTGGCGGATTAGAACACTGTCAGGTAGACAACATCAACGTGCTGCATGAGGTAGTGCTGAATTGGCTCTGCTCAATTGGGCTTGGGCCAGCCTCGCCTCGCTTAAGCGATTGCCAGGACATCATAAAGTAGATTTATTGAAAAATTTCTGATTGAGCTTGTTCAGGAGTGTTGTACTTAGAATCCTGAATAAGCTCTCTGTTTATGGAGGAGTTGAAGGCTATGAGTATTTTATCAAAGGAAAAAAATGGCGGAACGCCCGCCATACAAATTGAGGGAGTGCACAAAAAATTTGGCGACTATATCGCATTGAACAATCTTTCGCTGGAGGTGAGCCGAGGAGAGATATTTGGATTTTTGGGACTGAATGGCGCTGGAAAGACAACGACCATAAAGATGCTCTTGGCGATGCTCAAGCCAACCTCCGGCAAGCTCTATATGTTAGGTGAAAAGGTCGATGCCGGAAACTATAAATTATGGGACAAGGTTGGATATTTGGAGGAGGCTACTTTTTATCCCGATTTAACTGTAGTTGAAAATCTTGACATAGCACGACGCATGCAAGGGGTGCCTGACAAAGATTCCGTAAATCGGGTTATCTATAAGTTGGGGCTTGAGCCGCACAAACAGAAAAAGGCAAAGAATCTTTCTTTAGGAAACAAACAGCGCCTGGGACTTGCGAAAGCAATGATTCACAATCCGGAAATTCTAATATTGGATGAGCCGATAAATGGCCTCGATCCCGCAGGCGTGGCAGAGATACGGAATATGTTATATAGCCTAGCGAAAAATTTCGGCGTAACTGTTTTTATATCCAGCCATCTGTTAGAGGAGCTCTCGAAAGTTTCCACACGCATTGGGATTATTCACAATGGCCATCTTGTTAAAGAAGTCGCAATGGATAAGCTGGAGCAATCGTTACAGAAAAACTTAGTGGTGAATGGCCGCGACAAACATGCCTTAAAGAAGGTGCTTGAAGAGCATGGATATGAATTTGAGGAGACAATAGACGGATATATTAAACTAACCGATGATCACGCAGCGGATAGTCCTGAACGACTGGCCGAACTGCTGGTTAAATCCAATCAACCGCCAACATTGCTTCGAGTGATTACAGAGGATTTGGAAGGATATTTTCTCCGCACAATTGGTATGACAAGGGGGAATATATAATGAATATTTTTTCTGTTTTATATTGTGAGATTCGCAAGATTATCCGCGCCAATGTGTTTTGGTTGGTGTTTCTTATTTTTGCATTTGGGCCAATCATGATGGGAGTCGGAATTATTTTATCCAGTGACGCCGGCGGCATCAATTGGAAAATGTATTTAACCAAATTGCTTGATAGTCTTGCCCCGCTGGGACTTATCGGGTACACCTTTATCGCGGCATGGGTATTTGGACGAGAGTTTTCGGATAAAACAATTAAAGATTTGCTTGCAAAGCCCGTTTCCAGATCGAAAATTGTACTGTCCAAATTTCTTGTAATTTTAGCATGGAGCCTATTACTTTCCGTGTATATGTTTGCCATAGGTTTTGCCGTGGGGGGTATTCTAGGAGTTGCGGGCGGGTTAGCTTCTTTTATTTGGAATATCTTCTTTAAATTCATTATAACATCGCTATTGTTTATTATTGTTACCACACCAGGCACTCTTCTGGCCAATGTGAGCAAGGGATACTTGGCACCATTAGGACTCATCCTGATAATCGTCATTCTCTCAAATGTTTTGGCCTCTTTTGGATTCGCCCCCTATTTTCCATGGACCATCCCATCGGTATTTCAAAGCACCGGGTTTTTAAAGTTGGGTAGTATAATCATTCTTGCGTCTACGGGAATAGCCGGAATAGTCGGAACATTTGCCTGGTGGAGATTTGCCGAGCAGCAATAAACGCGCTACATGCACTGAGTTGTAGATATATCAATTATGAAAAGGAACAACAATCTCTCCGCTGCTCGCACGTTCATGCTTGACGATAAACTAAGCGCTGGATTGGAGAGTGTACCACCATATCTATCAAAGCGGCCGTAAACTTTATTTTTCCCCACATTCGGTTGAGTGCACAGCGATCTTCGATTTAACGGATTCATCTTTTCAGTATATAAAACTGCCAGTGACAAAGGGCATAAATATAACGATCAGAGCAAGTTTTCGAAAATTATTGAATGCAACGGCTCGCATTATTTCATTACATTAAATTATTCCGGTATTGTTAAATTGAATAAGATCACCGTATAGAAATTATAGACGAGCGGATAGAACCCGTTCAAAAGATGAACTTTGACCCTGAGCGCGGCTATTTGTCCAACAGTGTTTAGGAGGAGGCGCTGTTTGATGGAGGAAGCCGGTCTTGCAGTGGAACTGAAAAACATGCCGAGTATACGGTTCCCGAAGAACTGCGGCTTAAATTCAAGGAGCGACCGGACCTAAAAACGGCGTTTGAAGCGTTGCCGCTCGGACGCCAGAGAGCGTATCTGCTGTATTTTTCAGAACCGAAGCAGTTCAAAACGTGCGTTTCAAGGGTTGAAAAATACACACAGCCCATTCTGGAGGGCAAAGGGTTGAACGATTAGAACGGACAAATGGATCAGATAGTCTCAAGAAATACGAAAGGCGAGGAACATCTGCCGAAGAGCAGGTGTTTTTTTGCTTAGAATTACAGAGGGAGCAGCAACCCTTAAATTATGAGGGGGGATATGATGTGTTCTTATGCTGAATCTGTTTCCGGTGTTCACCGGCATCGGGCTGATCATTCCGATAATGCCGAAATTTATTAATGAACTGGGGATTGCCGGAAGATGTGTAATGCTCCCATTGAGCCAGTCGACTTCAACGGTAAGTTGACCGACCAGCTTTTCTAGGCGCTCCTGTTTGCTTTCGTATTCCTTTCTCATCTTGTCCGCTTCACTCGTCCCTTTCTCGAACACCATAGACGCCCGGCTCAGAAACTCGGCTTTCCACCAGCTAATCATCACGGGCTCATTTCATATTTGGCGGCAATCTCGTTCACGGTCTGCTCTTCCTGCAAGACCTCCAGCACAACTTCGTCTTAAAATTTCCTGCGTATCTTTTTCGAGCATAGCGCACCTCATTTCAAGTGATTGGAATAATATAACATTATCACTTACATCATGAACAAGTCTACCGTGTTTAGGATAAAGAAATCATCGGAAGCATTGGGAAAGAAAAAGCTGTTCCCCAGTAGCTAAACCTACTCTTTGGGAACAGCCTATATTTAAATGATGTTTGTTTCCAGCATCCCTTCGAGATCTTCTTTAGTAAGATGGTAGTGTGCGTTACAAAAGTGGCAATGAGCTTCAGCTTGTCCATCGGTATGGATCATATCTTCTATTTCCTTATTCCCTAAGCTGATAATGGCATTGGTAACACGCTCTTCTGAGCAGGGACAATGAAATTGTACAGGCATGGTTTCCAGTATGTTCAGGTTGCTTTCTCCCAAAATCTGACCTAGAATCTGCTCTGGCGTAAGACCTTCCATGACCATTGCGGAGATGCTTGGAATGCTCTCAATGCGTCTCTCGATAAAACTGATAACTTCCTCCTGCGTATCTGGCATCAGCTGAATAATGAAACCTCCAGCCGCCTGAATAGAGTTATCCGGGTTAACAATAACTCCCGCTCCTACAGAAGAGGGGATTTGTTCGGATTGGACGAGATAAGATGTGAAATCCTCGCCCAGCTCACCCGATATGAGAGGGACTTGTCCAACAAACGGGTGTTTTAAGCCGATATCTTTGGATACAATGAGCGCTCCATCTGTTCCTACAGCTCTGGCGACATCTAATTTCCCTATCTGATTAAGCTCAAAATGGGTTTGTGGATTTTTTACATAACCCCTAACTTCACCTTTGGAGTTGGTGTCGACAAGAATAGTGCCGATAGGTCCGCCACCGTTAATTCTGATCGTCAGTTTATCCTCATCTTTAAGCATGGCTCCCAGCATGACGCCGACCGTCATAGAACGTCCCAATGCAGCCGATGCTGTGGGCCAGGTATAATGACGCCGTTGGGCTTCACTTACCGTTTCCGTTGTTCTCACGGCATAAGCCCGTACCTGGTTATTGTAGGCAAGAGCTTTTACTAAATAATCGTTCATGTTCATATTCCTTTCTGTTCATTAGAGTTCTTTACAAGACCATTTTTCCCTGAATCCAGTTCTCTAAAGAAGTAATTTTGTCATCATATCCTTCTTTAAAAAAGTCAGCGGATAGTGACGCGATGGTTTCTCTTTTCAGAACGGCCTTCCAGGAGGCTTCGGCTTCTTCCATCAAATTTGCCAGTAAACAACACTGATCGTCTTTCTTTAATTCAAGCATTTCGTTGTATATGCCACTGGAAGAATAAAGGGTTTGTTGTCCCTCAATCGCTAGATAAATATCAAATACCCGTATATCCTCAGGTTTTTTCTTTAATTTAAACCCGCCCTTGACACCAGGTACAGAAGTAATCAAATCGGAGCTAACCAATTTTCGTAACAGTTTATGAAAATAAGTAGGTGAAGCACCTAACTGCTGGCTAATGGCCTCCCCAGGTAAAACCGCTTTGTCCGGCAGCATCGTGAGTAGAAGAAGAGCGTAGACAGATTGTTCGACACCTGTTTTCATATGCACTAGCAATCACCTCAATATTAATAACCATGCTAATGTGGATAATCATTATCCACATATATTGCATAATAGATGAGCTTTTCATAAAAGTAAACTGTTTTTGGACAAAAACTAAAAATTTAAATCATTTGCAATTCATAACGGGACACATTATCATAATTGACGTATCAATTGATAGGTCAAATAATTAAGGCATTGAGGAAAATTCGTAAAATAATATTTTGACAGGGGGTTTATATATAATGACTACGCGTAACGTTGCACTATCTATATTAGATCTTGCACCTGTCCTTGAAGGCGGCACTCCTGCCGATTCCTTCCGCGACACGGTGGATCTTGCCCAGCATGCTGAACAATGGGGGTACCATCGGTACTGGCTAACGGAGCATCATAACATGCAGGCGGTCGCCAGTGCGGCTACGTCCGTGATCATTGGGCATGTAGCTGCATATACAAACAAGATTCGGGTCGGTTCAGGCGGTATTATGCTGGCTAACCATGCTCCGCTCATGATTGCAGAGCAGTTTGGAACGTTAGAGTCACTCTATCCGGGACGAATTGATCTGGGACTTGGCCGGGCTCCAGGTACGGACCAACCCGCGATGAGGGCACTGCGGCGAGGGCTTCACAGTACTGGGGAAGATTTCCCCGAGCAATTGAATGAGCTGCGTTCTTACCTAAATCCAGCGCTAAACGGAGCCGTTCCGGGAGTAAGAGCAATTCCTGGAGAAGGGCTGGACATTCCCATCTGGCTACTGGGATCAAGTGGATTCAGCGCACAGCTGGCAGGTCAGCTTGGGCTGCCGTTCGCGTTCGCCAGCCACTTTGCCCCGGCTCATTTGCTACAGGCTCTGGAGTTGTATCATCGCAATTTTCGGCCATCCAAAGCACTGGATAAGCCATATGTGATGGTCGGTGTTAATGTGCTTGTTGCAGATTCTGATGAGGAAGCAAAATGGCTCTTCACTTCACAAGAACAGCAGTTTCTAAATGTGCTGCGCGGGCACGGCGGAGGACTGAAGCCACCAGTGGATGACATGGAAAAGCTTTGGAGTGAGCACGAGAAGGAGATGGTTCGTGGTAATATGCTGGGGTATTCAGCCATCGGCAGTCCCGACACCGTCAAGCAAAAGATGGATTTGATAATCGACCAGACGAGAGCCAATGAGTTGATTACAACCTCTCAGGTATATGACCATCAGGCGCGCTTGCGCTCGTACGAGCTGCTAGCCAAAGTGATGCGTATAGTTGGGTAATTAGATGAGTTAAACGAATGAGGCCGTGCCAGAAAGGTTCTTATAACCGATTCTGACACGGCCTTTATTTTGTGCGTGGCAATGATCGTTTACCAAATGAATATATCCATTTTTTTAGATGGGTAAAAATTAAAATTTATTTTTGATTATTTTTGTATTACTCATTTTCAAATTAAAACAAAAGTGTTATAGTCTCCATAAACAAAGAATAACCACTGTAATAAAGCCTTTCAAAACTAAAACTAAACTTGGAGGTCTTTTTCCTATGGTACAAAGTCTGTGGATTTCTTCACAAGCATCTGAGCAGAAAAGCACGCTAGAACAGCTTGTATACCGTTCTAACCTGATTGGCACAGATAGGAGTGTGTGCAACTGGGGAGGCGGTAACACTTCGGCCAAAACGATGATACAAGATTTTCGTGGACGTGAAGTAGAAGTGATGTACGTTAAGGGCAGCGGTTCCGATCTCGCCACAATGAAAGCGCATAACTTCACAGGGCTTCGTATGGAGGATATTCGCCCTTTATTTGAAAGGGAAGATATGTCTGACGAGGATATGGTCGCATATTTGGCGAACTGTATGATAGATGCCAAGCATCCACGGGCTTCAATTGAGACGCTATTGCATGCTTTTCTGCCTTTTACACATGTCGATCATACACACCCGGACGCGATTATTAGCTTGTGCTGTGCGCACAACGGTAAGGAAATGGCTAAGGAAATTTTCGGTGACCGTTTTGTATGGGTGCCTTATATCCGTCCTGGCTTTAAGCTGTCGAAAATGATTGCCCAGGGTGTAATCGATCATCCACAAGCTGAATTGGTATTGATGGAAAAGCATGGTCTGGTTACGTGGGGAGACACATCCGAGGCGGCTTATGCGAAAACAATCGAAATCATTCAAGAAGCAGAAAGCTATATTAAAGCTCGTCAAGAGGAAAAGCAGGGGTTTGGAGGCGCAAAGTATAAAGCGCTTACTTCTGAAGAGCGCCGAAGCATTGCGTCTCAAGTTATGCCATCCGTCCGGGGTGCAGTCAGTGATGAGAAAAAGATGATCCTCACCTTTGATGACGCGGAGGATGTGTTGGAGTTTGTAAACGGCCGAGATTCTGCTCTTTTATCCCAGGTTGGGGCAGCGTGCCCGGATCATCTGGTTCATACTAAGATGAAGCCACTCTATGTAGATTGGACACCGAATGTGGAGGATGTAGAGGGCTTGAAAGTTAAGCTCACTGAGGGCATAGCGGCCTATAAGGAGCAGTACCAAGCTTATTTCGAGCGCAATCGGCATGAGGGAGATGTTATGTTTGAGGCTGCGCCACGTGTAATTTTGATTCCGGGTATTGGTATGATCAACACAGGAAAAAGCTGGAGCAACGCGCAGGTAAGCGGCGCCTTGTATCATCGTGCTATTGCTGTCATGCGAGGAGCAACGGCGTTAGGAGAGTTTGTTTCACTCAGCGAGAACGAGTCATACAACGTGGAATACTGGCCGCTGGAGCTTTATAAGCTGTCACTCGCACCAGCAGAAGCTGAATTTTCCCGTAAAATTGCGTTCATTACAGGCGGGGCAGGCGGGATTGGCAGTGCAACCGCACGTCGCTTGGTGGATGAAGGTGCACATGTCGTACTGGCAGATCTGAATCTGGAAGGCGCGCAAAAGGTAGCCGCTGAGATAAATAGCAGCTACGGAGAAAACCGTGCCATCGCCGTAAAAATGGATGTGACGCAGGAGGAGCAAATTCAGGCCGCCTATGCAGAAACGGCATTGACCTATGGCGGTGTAGATATCATCGTCAACAATGCAGGGCTTGCTACATCCAGTCCGTTCGATGAAACATCGTTAAAGGAATGGAATTTAAATGTGAATGTGCTGGGAACGGGTTATTTTTTGGTTGCACGAGAAGCGTTCAAGCTCATGAAGGAGCAGACACTTGGCGGCAGCATGGTGTTCGTCGGCTCCAAAAACTCGATCTACGCAGGTAAAAATGTAACGGCCTACAGCTCGGTCAAGGCGCTGGAAGCGCACTTAGCCCGTTGTATTGCCGCAGAAGGTGGTGAATATGGTATCCGTGTGAACACCATTTTGCCGGATGCCATTCTGCAAGGCTCAGCAATTTGGAACTCCAATTGGCGCAACGAGCGCGCTGCCGCCTACGGCATTGAGCCCGACCAACTGGAGGAGCATTACCGCAAACGGACGACGCTGCTGGTCAACATTTACCCACAGGATATCGCCGAGGGCATTGCCTTTTTCGCCTCATCCAAAGCGGAGAAAACGACAGGCTGTATGCTGACCATCGACGGTGGCGTCCCTGCAGCATTTACACGCTAGTCGAATTAAAATGAACCTATGTAAGCGATATGACGATAGTTTCGAAGGGTTGTAAAACACCTTGACAAACACGTAAATAAGTAATAATGCTTATTTACGTGTTTGCATCCTTTTATATACACACTAACACTTTAAAATAGAAGTGACTTTATGGGTGATCAGCAGCGAAGCGGCCTCCCCCCATAACTCACTTCATTTTCCAAGGAGGAACCACGATGAGTGACAAAGCGTACGCTTTATTCGAGGAGCAACAGCAACAACGGGGCATTGATCTGGAGCAAGTAAAGTCAAAGTTGAAAGCGCTTAGTATAGAAACACCTTCTTGGGGATATGGCGACTCGGGTACCCGGTTTAAAGTCTTTCAGAAAACGGGCGTGCCCCGTGATCCGTTTGAAAAGTTGGAGGATGCCGCGCAGGTTCATGCTGTGACAGGCTTATGTCCATCCGTTGCGATCCACATTCCGTGGGATACAGTAGACAATTACGGCAAGCTTCGCAGTCATGCCGAAAGCCTCGGTTTGCGGATTGGGGCCGTGAATCCCAATTTGTTTCAAGACGAGGACTACATGCTCGGCAGTGTCACCAATGTAGACCCGGCCATCCGCCGCAAGGCCATCGACCATTTGCTGGAATGCGTGGATATTGCGAAGGAGACGGGCTCTAACGATTTTAGCTTATGGTTCGCAGACGGAACGAATTATCCCGGTCAGGGGGATATTCGCAAACGGAAAAATTGGATGCTGGAAGCGCTCAGTGAAATGTATAAGGCGCTCACACCTGACATGCGCATGCTGATTGAATACAAAGCGTTCGAGCCGGCCTTTTATCATACAGATATTGCCGATTGGGGCATGGCGTACAATTTTGCAACCAAGCTGGGACCGCAGGCACAGGTACTGGTGGATACAGGGCATCATTTGCCGGGAGCCAACGTGGAGCATATTGTTGCGTTTTTAATTGATGAGAAGCGATTAGGTGGTTTTCATTTTAATAGCTACAAATATGCGGATGATGACCTGATTGTAGGTTCCGCCAATCCGTATGAGTTATTTTTGATCTTTTATCAAATTTTAAATGCCGCTCAGGATGTAGAAGCTGATATCCGCCAAACCGTGGACAAAATCGCATACTTAATTGATCAGTCACACAATATTGAACAAAAAATTCCGGCCATGATTCGCTCGGTGCTAAATGTGCAGACTCAATATGCGAAGGCGCTCCTGATCAATCATGCAGAAGTGGAGGAAGCGGCGAGCCGCCAGGATGTGCTGGGTGCGGAGGATGCTGTACGTCAAGCGTTTGAGTTTGATGTAGCACCATTGCTCAAAGTGATCCGTGAAGAGCAGGGATTACCTGCAGACCCGATGAAGGCCTACTTAGCGTCTAATTACGGCACGCAGATTTTACAAAGAGGCAAGGGTGGTGCAAGCTGGTGAGTATCCTCGCTTATGATTTGGGGGCAAGCAGTGGCAGGGTTCTACTCGGAGAATTGACAGATTCACGTATAGTGGTGGAGGAAATCCATCGCTTTTCGAATGATCCGGTCAAGGTTGGGGAACGTCTGCACTGGGATCTGTTGCGTCTGTATCACGAGGTTCAGCAAGGATTGCTCAAAGCCAAGCATATGGGAGTGAATCCGTCCAGTCTTGCGATTGACTCCTGGGCAGTCGATTTTGGATTGATTGGGGAAACCGGGGAACTGCTGGGCAACCCTTATCATTACCGGGATTGGCACACCCATGGGGTGATGGAAGAAATACAGGGACGGCTGGGGAAAGAGTCCATTTTTCAGCGTACAGGCATTCAGTTTTTGACGTTTAACACGATTTATCAGCTGGCTGCTATGCGAAATGCGAGTTCACCGTTGCTGGAGCAGGCAAAGCATTTCTTAATGATTCCAGATCTGCTTCGGTATTTCCTGACAGGTGAAATGTACAATGAGTTTTCGAATGCGACCAGCACGCAATTATATAATCCGTTGCAGCAAAAATGGGATGAAGAGCTTTTGTCTGGAATCAATATCCCTCGTTCCTGGTTTGGAGAGGTCCTAGAGCCAGGAAATGTTGCAGGAACGATCCGTTCCTCGGTCATGACCGATCTGGGCATCGGAGCGATTCCTGTGATTGCAGTAGCAGAGCACGATACAGGATCTGCTGTGGCTGCCGTACCTGCGCTGGAGCGCTCGTTTGCGTACTTGAGCTGCGGAACATGGTCCCTGATGGGAACGGAAACGGCACAGCCTGTAATCAATGACGATACGCTTCGTTTTAATTTTACGAACGAAGGTGGGGTCGGTCGAACTTACAGGCTGCTTAAAAACATTATGGGCTTGTGGATTTTACAGGAGGCGCGCAGAGAATGGGAGCGGCAGGGATACTCCTATTCCTTCCCCGAACTGGTTCATATGGCAGAACAGGCTCCAGCATTCACTTCTTTGATTGACCCGGACGATGAACTGTTTCTGCACGCCGGGGATATGAAAACACGTATTCGCCAATATTGCCGCAACACCGGGCAGCCATTGCCCGAGACGCCGGGAGAAATCATGCGCTGTGTTTTGGAGAGTCTGGCGTTAAAGTACCGTTACATTTTGGAGCTTACGGAGCAGGTGTCAGGACAACGGTTTAATGGTTTGCATATGGTCGGAGGAGGGATTCAAAATCGCTTGCTGTGCCAATGGACAGCCAATTCGATTCAAAAACCAGTGTGGGCGGGACCTGCAGAAGCGAGCGCAATCGGCAATCTTGCGGTACAATGGATGACACAGGGAAAGTTCGCCGATATATGGGAAGCACGCCGGGTCATCGCGGATTCTATTTCCGTGGAGGAATATGAACCTGCCGAGTCAGAAGCGTGGGAGGATGCCTACGGGCAATTCCGGCGGGTGGCGGGACTTTTTGTACATTAAAGATGTGGAGTGAGATTGCCATGCTGGTCGCAGAAAGATATGAGATGATTGTGCAGCTCGTTAATGAAAAAGGAAGCATACGGGTGTCCGAATTGAGTGAGTTGTGCAAAGTAACGGAGGAAACGATCCGCCGTGATCTGGACCGCCTGGAGCAGGCGGGACGACTGCGCCGTTCGCATGGGGGAGCGGTCAGTGTCAAAAACGAGCAGCCTGAAACGCCCTATGCGGTACGGGAAATTATGAACGCAGAGGAAAAGCGTAGGATTGCCGAGGAAGCGGTCAAGCAGATTCAGCCGAATGATCGTATTTTGCTGGATGCCAGCACAACCGCCTGGTATATGGCGTCAAGTTTACCGGATATTCCTTTGACAATATTAACAAATTCAATTCGGGTAGCTACAGAGCTGGCGGGTAAGGAAAAAATCGAGGTTATTTCGACAGGGGGGCAGTTGCTTCAACGCTCGCTGTCATTTGTAGGCCCGCTCGCAGAGCGTTCACTAGAAACCTATTATGTGGATAAATTGTTTTTCTCCAGCCAGGGGGTTCATCTGGATCGCGGTATTAGCGAATCGAATGAACTACAAGCTCGTTTGAAGCAGAAAATGGTCAGCATTGCAGACCGTGTGATTTTACTGGCGGATGCGAGCAAATTTGGGCAGCAGGCGTTTACGCATGTCGTGAACCTGTCGCAAGTGTCCGAGATCATTACAGATTCACGGTTGTCGGACCCGATTCGCAGTCAACTTGCGGAGCTGGCTATTCCAGTTACGGTTGTGTGAATTTAAAAATGCCTAGGTGGAGGGTGTCGCTCCGCGTTTCATTTGCTCTTACGATCGCTGTTGCAGTGGGATTCTTTGATGATATAAAAAACTTATAAGTGAGAATCCCACTGCAAGCTTCTAAATTATCACTTCCCCGGATTTTTAGCATTGAGTAAAAAATCTGGGGGCAACAGCGATGGGAAGCACCATCCGACTGCGCATTGGCACCAAAGGTAACTTTTCAGTTATAAAGTAATAGCAATTCCATGGACGGAAGGGGTGTTCCGTATGAAGGTATCTTTATTTATTACCTGCCTGAGTGATGCGATTTATCCCAAGGTGGGGGAAGCGATGGCACGCTTGCTTGCCAGATATGGTGTTCAGCTGGATTTTCCGAAGGTGCAGACATGCTGCGGACAGCCGTCCTATAACAGCGGCTATTGGGATGAAACGAGGGTTGCGGCCAAAACGATTTTGAAAGCGTTTAACGACAGCGATTTTGTTGTATCTCCTTCCGGCTCTTGCACATATATGATTCATCATTACCCGGAGTTGTTTAAGGATGAGCCCGAGTGGCTCGATTCGGCACGGAGGCTGGAGCAAAAGACGTACGAGTTTACGCAATTTATGGTGCAGGTGCTTGGCGTGACCGATGTGGGCGCGTCTTTTCCGCATACGGTAACCTACCATCCGTCTTGCCATGGCACACGTTTGCTCGGCGTGAAGGAGGAACCGATGAAGCTGCTTGGCAGTGTAAAGGGGCTGCAATTAGTACCACTTCCCTTTGCTGAGGACTGCTGTGGCTTTGGCGGGACTTTCGCGGTGAAAATGCCGGATATTTCGGGAGCGATGGTGACTGAAAAAGTGGACCACATCAGGGAGACCGAAGCCGAGGTACTGGTCGGACTAGATATGGCCTGCTTGATGAACATTGCCGGAAATCTCCGGTATCGGGAGGAACCAGTTCGGGTCATGCATCTGGCTGAGCTGCTGTACGAAGGGGTGAAGCGCGCATGACCGTCGTACACTCACATTCCATGAACCAAAAGGTCAAAAAACGCGCAGAGCTGGCCCTTAATGATGATTTTCTGCGGAATGCAGTTCGTTTCACTACAGAGCGGCTGCGCAACGGTAAGCGGGTGGCCTCAGAACAGCACGGAAATTGGGAGGAATGGCGTGAGCGCGGGCGCCAAATTCGTCTTCATACCATTGCCCATCTGGACTATTACTTAAATCTATTTGTAGAAAATGCCCGCGCCAACGGGGTGCATATCCATTTTGCCGACACAGCAGCCGATGCCGTACGTATTACATTGGATATTGCTGCGCATAGCCAAGCTCGTTCCGTCGTCAAATCCAAGTCGATGGTGTCGGAGGAGTTACATTTGAATCAGGCGCTGGAGGGTGCGGATATCGAGACGATTGAAAGTGACCTCGGTGAATATATTATTCAACTGGCAGGAGAGCCCCCGTCTCATATCGTCATTCCGGCGATTCACAAAAACCGTTATCAGATTGCCGAACTGTTATCCAAAGAAGCAGGGGAGAAACTGTCCGCGGATACGACGATTTTGGCAGGCTTTGTACGCAAAAAGCTACGCGAAAAGTTTCTGGAAGCGGATATTGGAATGACTGGGTGTAATTTTGCCATCGCCGAGACAGGCTCCATGGTCCTGTTTGAAAATGAAGGCAACGCACGAATGGTATCCACTTTGCCCAAAACGCAAATTACGCTGATGGGCATGGAACGGATTATTCCATCTTGGACGGATTTGGAGGTCATGGCTACATTACTGCCACGATCTGCTACCGGACAGAAGCTGACCATGTACATGTCCGGTATTTCAGGCCCTCGGCGCAGCCAAGATGCCGATGGGCCTGACGAAATGCACATCATCATCGTAGATAACGGACGTTCACTACAGCTAGGCAATCCAGAGTTCCAAGAGCTGCTGAATTGCATTCGCTGTGGGGCTTGCCTGAATGCCTGTCCGGTGTACCGACACATTGGCGGGCACGCGTATGGAGGGACATATAGTGGCCCTATCGGTGCAGTGCTTACGCCTGCCCTTCATGGCAACATCGAAGAGTGGAACGATATTGCGAGTGCATCCAGTCTGTGTGGTGCGTGTTATGAAGCCTGTCCGGTCAAAATACCGCTGCATGATATGCTGGTATATTTGCGTAGACGTAAGGTAGAGGCGGGACAAGGAGATAAGCTGGAAACAGTAGGAATGAAAGGTTTTGCGACCGTGGTTTCCAGCTCGAAGCGATTCGCAGCGGCGATTCGGCTAGGGCAGATTGCTCAGAAAGCGGTCGTTCGTAAGGGCGAAATTACCCTAAAGCTGGGCCCCCTAAAGGGATGGAATACGTACCGTGTGGCTCCCTCTTTGGCGAAAAAATCCTTCCGTCAGCAATGGAACACGCTGGAGCATAAGCTGGAGCAGGAACGCAATGTGATGCAGCCGGATGTTCTCAGTCGAATGGAGAAGATTTTGGCAGATAGAAGTAAAGGAGGGACGCAGCATGAGTGAACAGAGTAATCCTTCTGCGCAAGCAAAAGCGGCCCATGAAACGTGGCTTCATCAAATGGAAGCAGAATCCCGTGCCAAGCAGGTACGCTTTATGGACGACATCGCGACGCGGCTCAAGCGTCCACGACAAACGGAACCGCCAGTTCAGCCGTTTCGCGGGGCACCTGCATTTTGGCACGAATTCGAATGGAGCGCGGAGCGGCGCATCGAGGAGTTCACCGCCAACTTTACAAGTGTTGGCGGGCATGTCGTGCGTCTGCCGGATTTGGAGCAGACCGCAGACTGGATCGCGCTCAAAGCGCGAGAGCTGGGAGCGGCCTATATCGTCCGGCAGAATGAGCCGGATCTGGATGCGCTCCAGCTGGAATCGGCGCTGCCGGAAGTCCGTTTATCGGTGTGGAACACCGATCCAGTCGAGGACTGGAAGGCCCGCGCTGCCGAGGCGGATATTGGCATCGTCATCGCCGACGAAGCGGCTGCTTACACCGGTTCGGTAGCGGTGCTATCCTCGCCGGAGAAAGGCCGTGCGGTAAGCCTTTTGCCAACCGCACTGATCATTCTTTTGCCAGTAGAGCGCTTGCGAACACGACTGGGCGAGATTCTAAGCCGCTTTGACGAAATCGGGCGTGAGAAACTGCCCGCAGGCATTCATTTTATTACTGGGCCGAGCCGCTCGTCGGATATTGAAAATGATTTGACGATTGGTGTCCATGGACCCGGCATCGTCTATACGTTGTTAGTGGGCTAGCGTGTAGACCGCCTAACGAGCATGATACAGGGGAAAACGGGTTTCAAAATCTGTTTGTCTGCGATTACTCCTAACCGAAATGCGGCCATCGTGCAGCTCAGTAATACTTTTTGTAATCGCAAGGCCTAGCCCGGTGCCTCCAGTTTCCTTGGAGCGTGATTTGTCCACCCGGTAAAACCGCTCAAACAAGTGCGGGACATCTTCCACAGGAATTGGGGTGCCGTAGTTGGTGCAGATTACCACCGCCTCGTCGTCTTCGCGTCCTATGGTGATATCGAGGCGTTTGCCGTCTTTTCCGTACCGAATAGCGTTAGAAAATAAATTTTCATACAGGCGTACCAGCTCGTCGGTATCGGCTAGAATCCGAACAGGCTCGACGATTCGGACACGGTAGGACATGTCCGCCTGTTCCAGCGAGGGTACAAATTCCTCAGCAAGCTGAGTGAGCAATTTGCCGAGATCTACAGGCTCCAGCTCCAGTGGCAGACTGCCACCGCTCACACGCGTGTATTCAAACAGCTCATCGAACAGCTTTTTAAGCGTCAATGACTTTTCATAAGCAATGTTCACATAATAGCGCAGCTCAATTTCATCCCGATAGCGGTCGTTTTCAATATATTCCAAAAAACCGATCACGGATGTTAGCGGGGTACGAAGATCATGAGATACGCCGGTGATCAGGTCGTTTTTGGCTTTGGCGGAAGCCCGTTCTTCTTCCAGTGAGAGACGGAGCTTGTCCGCCATGGTATTCATATTTTTCGCCAAGGTACCCAGCTCGTCCGCTGAAGAAACAGGAATCGAATAGGACAGATCTCCATCAGCAAACTCCTGCATCCCCGTCGTAATTTCCCGAAGGTAGCCAATCGTATTTTTGGTAAAGAGGAAAAAGAAATAGATATATGTAGGTAGCCCGCCCACCAGCATGATCAGTGGGGACCCAATATGATTCACGGTCCAGCGAATTAGACGAGTGCCAAAAAATGAACGGGAAGGGTTCAGCCATAGTAGCAAAGATGCTCCATAATAAAACATCATCAAAATCAGTCCGGTTAAAGTGAAGGCGGCAAGGCTAAGGGCTGCCAGCTTCCATCCCAATGTGTCATATCGTTTTGCCTTCAAGACGTGAATCCTCCATTAATCGAATTTTTCCATTTTGTAGCCGATTCCCCACACCGTTTTCAGGTATTTGGGTTTTCTCGGATCAGCCTCAATTTTCTCGCGAATTTTACGCACATGAACCATCAGAGTGTTGTTGGATTCCAGATATTGCTCCTTCCATACTTTTTCATAGATCTGCTCCATGCTCAGCACTTGACCACGATTACGTGCCAACAGCTCGACAGTGGCAAATTCACGCGGGGTCAGCTTAATGGATTCTCCGGCGAGAGTGACCTCATGCGTAGCAGAATTAATGGAGAGTTCATCCAGTATCATTTCATGCTCCAATGCAGGGGAGGAGTGGGTATATTTCCGTACTCTGCGCAGCTGGGATTTGATGCGTGCCACCAGCTCCAACGGGCTGAACGGCTTAGTGACATAATCATCGGCTCCAACGCTGAGTCCTGTGATTTTGTCCATGTCTTGTCCCTTCGCAGACAACATAATAATCGGAAAATGCTCGGTTTCTCTGATCTTCATGCAAGCTTCAACCCCGTCCATATGGGGCATCATCACATCAAGCACCATCACATCTATCGATTCCCGACTGACTTGCTCCAGCGCTTCCAGTCCGTCTCGTGCCATAAGCAGTCGATATCCTTCATTTTCCAAATAAATTTGCATCAGCTTAATAATTTCAGGTTCATCGTCTACTAATAAAATGGTTCCGTTATGCATGGTTGTGCACCCTTTCTGTTCTTTCCAGCAGTATACAATATGGGCGTATTATATACCTTTTTAAAGATGGAGGCTATGGACACTCATCTCAGTTCGCTTGCTTGGGGTCGTCAGCCTTTGGATAGTGCTGTTTCAGTTGAAGTAATACGGTTTTCTTGCTTGAATTGTCTTTTTTCTATTTCTGGTAGTTGACCGAACAAGATCCAAGCAAATGGCAGGAAACGGGAGATGATCGACACGACGAGCCAAGAGCAAAGAAGTGCAAAGAAAAAACCTCCGGCATACCACACATGAATAAGCTGCGGAGAACCGATATGTGGTGAAAACTGCCGATACAGGAGCAGGAAGAACGGATGAATCAGATACACACCAAAGGACAGTGTGCCCAGACGTTCCAGTTTGCGAGTCACAAAGGAATGTTGTCGTCTAAACATTAAAAAGGAAATCTGTAGTATTACCAGCGTGCTAGACAGGCTGTACATATTATACATAAGTTCAAAAACTAGCGAATTGTACGAGATTCCGTACATTCTATTTTCGTACCACATATAGACATGCATGGTGGCTGAAATCAGCCATAAAGCCCAAATTGCGATCCATGTCAACACACCGGCAACACTTCGTTCCCCCTTACGCATCAAAAACCACGTTCTCAGCTGTGGGTAGTAGTAACCGAGAGCAGCACCCAGCATGTAGCAGGCTATATAAGACAGTGCCCAACTGCCCTTATTTTGAACCTGAAATAGAAATTTATTTCCAATAACAAATGACCACTGTACCAACAGCCCAAGGACAATAGACCATTGTGGAAGTTGCCGACAACGCTGGAACAGCCACAGTACGAATGGAAATGCAAGATAGAATTGCATCATGATAAAAATATAATATAAATGAGTATACGCTTTGCCTGTGGCTAGCTTCAGAGCAAAGCTTTTCGCAAGTGTGATTATATTCCATGGTTCGGAGCTGCCAGCCATAAGGGACAGGATGAAATAAAATAGAGAGAACATGACGTAAGGTAAGAGGATGTACAGCAATCTCTGCTTATAAAAGCGGCTTAAGAGCTGTCGTCCCATCGGACGATCCTTGTAGTTGTAGAACAGTACCATGCTGCTAAGCGCGATAAATACGGGGGTTCCATACTTCATCAACACATTGAGCGCATTGTATACAACATAAAGACTGGAATTTGTAAGCTGAACCGTTGCATAAGAAGTGGCATGTACCATCAAGACGGCTAAAATCGCCATGGCTCTGACCAACTGCAATTCGGGAATTTTTTCTTTGGTCTTAGGCTTCATAAGCTTCATTTCCTTTCAGGAGTGAACTGTATCTTGTTGAACTCTTTCTATTAAAAGATAAAGTTCTTAACAACCCTGAAGAGAAGGGCTTAAGAAACGCTTATGAACTTCTTAACTTTTGTTAAGAATTGAGGATTTTGCAAAAATTCCATAAGCGACTTCCAATGAACAAGATATAGATTGAAATGGTTTAGTCCGTCTATATATGCACTTCGGAGCGACTGGAATCGAATTTTGCAAAATCCTGAATTAAAAAGAACTTCCATAGCCTCAAAATGAGTGGCATGGAAGTTCTTTTTTATACTCACGATCATTCGTTATTTGCAGCGTTTGATAGGTGCGCGTCTAATTTGTCCACGAATGGCACCGTTCGGATGACGGATGGTGTGGACATTGACGTAGGCATTGCCCTCTCTGATTTGGCACACCAAATCATAAATGGTTCTGCCTCTGAGCGGACCGGTAAGATCACATGCACGTAGCACACCGCTAACGACGCCTCTTCTAACGGTTATCCCAAATTTCGAAGGACCAAACAGTGTAGCAACAACAGGGCCATTTTCACCTCTTCGTCCCAGATGAATATGCGCTTCGGTTACCCGTGAGATATTGCGCACAGTCAGTTCAAAGCTTAATTGTTGGCTCGTTGGACGGTAACGAAATTCGGCTGTTCCTGTCGCATTTGTTCTGACAGGAGGCACTTCATTAGCCCCCCTTAAGGTGGCTCTAAACTTATTAGACATGACATCCCTCCTTTCCCAGTGTTGGTTTAGTGTATTCACAGGGCCAGGGAAAGGGCTGCACATTAGCCTATTCATCAGAAGTTGTGTGTTTTACAAGATATTCAGTCCAAGCACAAAACAAACTTTTTCATAGTCTATGAGTATCTGGTAGAGAGAGGAGGGGAAACCATGGGAACATTTATTGATGGGAGAACATCCCAAAACGCTTCGACAGCTAACTCTATTGCCATTCCGATCACTCTTTTAAATACGCCTCAATTGTTTGGGCAGATCGGATTAAACACACTGGGAGCTACAGGTACGCCACGGGTTCTGCTTAAAGGAACCATATCGCTTCAACTTCCGCTTGCTTTAGTAGGAATTACTATCACTATTGTAAGAGGTACTGTGGTAACTGACCCTGTTGTTTATTCGGCTACATCCACTTTTAGTTTGAGTTTATTAGCTCCACAGGTTATTGCGTTCTCAGCAGATGATTTCAATCCGCCGATTACGCCACAACTGGTGTACACTGCTTTTGTTTCTGCTAACCTGCTGGGTACAATACGTGTAGGTCCAGAGAGCTTTGACGGAATTTTGGTTGCGGATTAATGTAGTGATTTTGATATGAAGAAATATTGCTTCATAAAGCTTCGCAGTTGTAACTGCGAAGCTTTTTTGTGTACAAGTACAAGTTTTAGCTTAACGAATAAACTACTTTTCTTTTGCATAATAATCACATAGGCATAACCCTGCAACAATTGGTAGAATTTTATGTATGCGCTTACAAAAATAAAATATTCTTTGCTTCGTACAATTAAAAATCTGAAGGAGGAATGAAGAATGAAATGGAAAAAAGGATGGACTGGTATGCTTTTAGCAGCTTTTTTATGTGGTGCACCAGGTATGGGCATAGCTACGCCGGCACATGCATCCGCTGGCGAGTACAAGTTTGATTTTGGCGGAGGTACGGTCGAAACGGGTTATACCGGTGTGAGTGCTTCGCTGTCCTATGACTCAGCACGTGGATATGGCTTTCGTACCCCTGAGAATATGCGTAATGTCAGCGCTTCGGGGACTGGAGTGGCAAGTGATGCGGTACGGTTCCTGGCTACAGGTACGAAAAGCGAGAATACTTTTGACGTTGATCTTCCTCCTGGTTTGTATGAGGTGTCGGTTACTTTAGGAGATACCTCTCGTTCGAGTATTGCGGCTGAAGGGGTGTATCAGGTCATTAATATGACAGGGAATGGGGCCAAGGATCGCTTTCAAATTCCAGTGACAGACGGACAGCTAAATCTGCTGGTTACTGAAGGCAAAGAGGGCGCGGTCTTCACACTCAGTGCATTGGAAATCAAGCAATTATCTAGCAATCCGGTTACGAATCGAACGGTTTATATCGGTGGAGATTCTACGGTTTGTAACTATTATCCGCTAGATAGCAGCGTGCAGGCGGGATGGGGTCAACTGCTGCCAGAGTTTGTGAACACGAATACTTTTCAAATTCGCAATATGGCGTCAGGAGGCCAAATTGCTAGAGGCTTCCACCAGGACGGTCAGCTGGAGGCCATCGTCCAATATATCAAGCCGGGGGATTATTTTATTCTCCAATTGGGCATTAATGACACCAATCCAAAGCATAACGAAAGCGAAGCGGAGTTTAAGGACTGGATGCGGGATATGATCCGGCAGGTTAAGACCAAGGGGGCGACGGTAATCCTGTCAACTCCGCAAGGACGAGCCACTGACTTTAATGCTAACCATGTACACAACGCAGAAAACAGATGGTATAGAAGCGCTATTTTGGCGCTGGCTCAAGAGGAACAAACGCCTTTAGTCGATCTGAATGTTCTTAGCTCAGCTTATTTCACTTCTATTGGTAAAGACGCTACACTGGCCTTGTATATGAATGGCGATACACTCCATCCAAACTATGAAGGTGCAAGGGAACTGGCCCGATTGGTAGCACAGGATTTAAAAAGGCAGGGTCTGAGCGGATTCTAAATTTAAACGATGGGTTTTCCCCTGCTTCTTGCATTCGTAGGAGCAGGGGTTTTTAGCCTCTGTTCAGGGTGCTATAATTATTGAAAAAGCAATAGTAATACGGAGGAATTAGAACATGCAGCCTTTCACTGCCCGTGTGCTTCAAATTATACTGTTGATCCCTGAGGGAAAAGTAATGACTTACGGTCAAATTGCGGCAGAGGCCGGAAGCCCAAGAGGTGCCAGGCAGGTGGTGCGAATTTTGCATACATTGAGCCAAAAACACCGACTTCCTTGGCATAGAGTAGTCAACCGCTTGGGGGAGATTGCTTTGCAGGAGGATGAGTCCGCATCCCTGCAGCGTCTGTATTTGGAGGAGGAAGGCATACGTTTTAATGAAAGCGGGCGTATTCCACTAGATCAATATCTCTATGATCCTCAGGTGGAGATGGAAGAATAGGAATGGAACAAGCTATGCGGTTTTATATTAGGTTTGATCATCACAAAGATCCGGGACAAATCAATTATCGATTTGTCCCGGATTTTTTTACCTAGCATACGAAGCAGATAACTAGAGGTACTCTGTTATTTATAACATAAGATTCACTTGTCATTTTATCCGATAAGATGCTGCTGATCCCGTTGAGCAAGGTGAAAAGAAATGCTGTTCATCAGCGGTATATCGTTATTTTTCCGGGCTTCCCGGATCAGTTGTTTCTTTTTTTGTTCTGATTCACGTAAAAAGCGGGTCATCCACAAATCAGACGGTTCGTTAGTGGTTGTCATGCGAGATTCTTTTATCATCTATTAACCCTCCCAGTGAGCGGCTGTTATTCTTTCTCTAGTATATGTTCCAAACCTTAATAGATGCTGTTGGTTTCCTTAAAATTAGCTGAAAATTAGGTAAAGTTCAGGTGAAAATAGCTTGAATCAATGTCTCATTGGACGAAAAGTAGTATAAAGCGAGTAATCAGGAAGTAAAGGTTACAAAAATGTATTGTTTTGACACCTTGTACCAACATAAACCTGAAAGTACAATTAGAATGCAAAGAGTTCGTGGAAGTTTATGTCGAAAAAAATGGAAAAGATTCGGGGAATGAACCGAAAGGGGAGAGATTCATATATGAAGCAAAAAGCGGCTGCCGTGCTGCTTGTATTGTCCTTATCATCAGGCTTGGCCTCCACTATACAGGCTGAGAGTTTATCAGGAAATGTAGCATCAAGTACGTCGGTTAGTCCATCTACTGCGGCTACATCGAAGACATCATCCATAACGGGTCAGGCTTTACCTACATTGACACTCAAGCAGGCCGCGGAATGGGCACAAACGAACAGTTACAATACGCGTACCGCTGAACGGGATGTAGAGCGTCGCAGAATGGAACTGAAAAATGCAGAAAAGGATCTGGGCAATTCACCTGTTGACTTTATAGACAATGAGTATGTTGATGATGAAACGTCATGGAGAAATTACAGTTCCTCGACGCTATCTTATCTAGCCAGCAAAAAGCAGGCGCAGTTCGCCAAAGACCAGATTTATTTTAATGTGATGAAAAGCTATCAAAGTGTGTTCGTGGCAGAGAATCAAGTGAAAAATGATCTAGAAGCGCTTGAAATCGCCCAAGCGGAGGAAAAGATTGCTCTTGCCAAATTTGCGCGCGGTAAGCTGTCTGAGTATGCGAAAAACGAGAGTACACAGGCCAGAAGCCAGGCTCAGCAAACAGTAGAGCAGGGGAAAATTGCGTTGCAAAAATCCAGGGATGCTCTGAACTTCCTCATGGGACAGCCTAATGGAACAGCTTATGAATTGGTTGATCGGCCCGTGTACAAGGAACCGAAGAAGCTGGATATCGAAATACATATACAACAGCTGACAGACATGAATCCGAATTTATGGAAGCTGGAGGATAGTATCAAAACTTCGGAGCTCAATGTGAGATACTTCGATTTTAACAGCGGCGCAGGTGCTTACGATCTAGCTAAAATGGATGTCGATACAGCCAAAGAGGAGCTCGCCAAAGGTCAAAAGGATTTTGCCGAATCAATCCGCAATTTGTATGCCACGGTTAAGGAAAACCAAAAGAAATACGTACAACTGGAAGAAAGCTTGCGTACGGCAAAAGAGGCCTTGGAGTTATCACGCAAAAAGTGGGCCAGAGGTCTAATTATCGAGACGGAGTTGAAAAATAATCAGCTAAAAGTGAACCAGATTGAACGGCAAATGGAAGAGCTGGCGATCGAGTTGGATCAAAATGAGTATACGTTGAACAAGCCATGGAGCACATAGGGAGGAAAAGGCGTTGGCAGAAACGGTTTTAAATGATGCTTTAATCAAGTTACGGAAAAAACGGAGAAAAAAGTGGATATGGACTGCAATTGTTCTACTGGTTGTAGGTGGAGGCGGAGCGGCAGTATATCTGAATCTGCCCAAAGAGCAGGCGGCACCTTTAGTTCAGGATGAGACGCTTAAAGTAGAGCGCGGCGATGTGAGTGAGAAGCTGGACACGTCCGGCACTGTGCAAGCGTCCAAGGAAGTGAAGTTAAACTTCACGAGTGCAGGTGATAACAAGCTGGCAGCGGTAAATGTGAAAGCCGGGGACAAGGTGAAAAAAGGACAGGTGCTGGCTCTTCTGGACAGTTCAGAAATTAAAATGCAAATTCAGACTGCGTCTGATACTTTGGAAATGTCCAAAGCCAAGCTGGCTGAATTGGAAAAAGGTCCGAAGGCAGAGGACATTGAAATTCAGAAGACAAATGTACTTCGGGCCAAAATGGCTATCGATACAGCGCAAGAATCATTTGAATTGGAAGAAGCTGAAAGTCAGAAGAAAACTTCCCAAAAGCAGTTGGAACAGGCGCGAAAGGCATATGAAGACCAAAAATTTTTACATGATGCCGGGGCGGTGTCCAACAGTGAATTGGAGCAGGCAGAGCAAGCACTGGATAAAGCACAGACGGACTATGATGGTCTGGATCTGCAGTTCCGCAAAATCATGTCGCAAAAACGTCGCACTATTTCAGAAGCTGAAATCGGATATCGTACAGCAATGGCAGAGCTTCGCAAAATTCAGGTTCCTGCTGATGCATCCAATATTCAAGCTTCACGGATAGAGGTTCGAAGACAGGCGACGGAACTGGAGCAGAAGAAAAATGAATTGAACAAGCTTCAGGTCACAGCACCTTGGGACGGAGTGATCTTGAAGGTGAACGGGGATGTGGGGACCAGTCCGACCGCTCCATTCATTGTCATGAATAACTCGGATTCCAACGATCTTAAGGTAGTTGTAAAGGTAAGTCAGACCGACATTGTCAAAGTAAAGAAGGGTCTTTCAGCCGTGTTGACTACCAATGCCTATCCGGGTGAATCTTTTCCAGGGAAGGTGCAATTCGTCTCACCGGAAGCCTCTACGGATGAAGGGATGACGACGTATCTGATGGAACTGTCTGTCCATGACCCGAAAGGCAAGCTCAAAACGGGCATGATTATGAATGTGGCCGTTATTTTGGGAGTACACAAAAATGTACTGTTCGTACCTGCGACTGCGCTGAGATCCGAAGGGGGACAGGATGGCGTGTATGTTGCCGCCAATAACGCTGCGAATCCAGGGGCGCGCACATTCAAGCCCGTAGAACTCGGATTTTATACGCCAGATCGAGTCGAACTCAAGTCAGGTGTAAAGGAGGGTGACACGCTTATTGTGCCTGCTCCTGAACCTCCGCCGGATCCTTCCGCTATGGGCGGCATGCAGGGAGGCTTTTAAACGGGTATGAGATACGTCATTCAGATTGAGGATTTGAAAAAAGTGTACCAGGTCGGAGATCAGGAAATTCATGCCCTGCGTGAGGTACAACTTAATATTGCTGACGGTGATTTTGTTGCGATCATGGGACCGTCTGGATCAGGCAAGTCCACGATGATGAATGTCATCGGCTGTCTGGATTTACCTACATCGGGACAATTTTATTTGGATGGCTATTCGATATTAGATGCCCGCGAGGATGAACTGGCTATTATACGTAATCAGAAAATCGGATTTGTATTTCAAAAATTCCATTTGCTCCCGCGAGCAACGGCTTTGGAGAATGTGGAACTGCCTATGATCTATGCGGGTATTTCTGCCAAGGAGCGTCGTTTGCGGGCAATGGAAGCCCTCACTAGCGTAGGTCTAGGCGATCGGATGAACAATAGGCCGAACGAATTGTCAGGCGGTCAGCAGCAGCGGGTATCCATTGCGCGCGCACTTGTGAACAATCCGGTTATTCTCTTGGCGGATGAACCGACAGGCGCATTGGACTCCAAAACAAGTGTTGAAATAATGGGGATTTTTCAGCGTCTGAATGATCAGGGGAAAACGGTTGTATTGGTTACTCATGATCAGGAGGTTGCGGAATACGCCAAGCGTCTGATTCATTTTCGAGATGGGCGGATTGAAGAGGATCAGCCTGTTGGGAAACGAAGAATGGCGGCAGAGGAAGTGAAGGCATGAAGTTTAAGGAAATTATCCGTGTATCGCTCAACAGTTTGCGTACCAATATGCTGCGATCTTTGCTGACCATGGTGGGCATTATTATCGGAGTAGCCGCTGTGATTATGATTGTAGCCATCGGTAAAGGATCAACGGCTACGATTACATCTCAGATCAACAGTATGGGAAATAATCTGCTGATGATCTATCCTTATGCTCCATATGATGGGTCCAGCTCCATGTCGTTCAGTCAGACGAAAGGAATATCTCTGGAAGATATCGATGCACTAGAGCAGCAAAAAGCAGTAGCAGAGGTAGCACCAAGTGCCATGACCAATGCAGATATTACGTGGAGCCGCAATAAGGTCAGCGGGCAAATTGAGGGAACTTCGCTGGCATTTGTCCATGTGAGAAAGCTGTCGCTAGCTCAAGGTAGGTCCTTTACCCACTATGAAGTGGATAAACGAATGAATGTGGCTGTGCTTGGGAGTGATGCGGCCCGTAATATTTTTGGTCCGGATGCCTCCAGAGCGGTCGGTGAGACGATCATGATCAAACAGCTTCCTTTTAAGGTGGTTGGTGTGCTGGCAAATTCCAATTCCAATATGAGTAACAGTGGTCAGCAGGTATATGTACCGATTACAACGGGGATGGAACGGCTAGGCAATATGAGTATTCAGCAGGTGAACGCCTCCGCAACAACAGAGGAGAAGATTAGTCAGGCAAGTGCTGAAATTCGGCAGGTGCTACGTGTCAGACATGAGCTAAAGCCATCAGAGGGTGATGATTTTCAGATTATGACCCAGACGGAAATCTTAAAAACAGTGTCCGGGGTTGATCGGATTATGAATATGTTGCTGGCCGGTGTAGCTGCAATTGCGCTTGGCGTTGGTGGTGTCGGCATTATGAATATTATGCTGGTGTCCGTTACGGAACGCACAAGGGAGATCGGGATTCGCAAAGCGATTGGTGCGCAGCGCAGTGATATTATGTTGCAGTTTGTGGCTGAGGCTGTTTTTCTCAGTCTGATGGGTGGGCTGGTCGGCGTAATGGTGGGTCTCGGAGGTGCAAAGCTGCTCGAGAAATTCGTCCAAATGCCGATTGTGTATTCGATAGAGCCCGTGCTGTACTCTTTTCTGTGCTGTATGGCAGTCGGGGTGTTGTTCGGAGTATATCCGGCGCGGAAGGCGTCGAAGCTACGTCCGATTGATGCTTTAAGATACGAATAAGGGAGCGGGTATTTCGCCTTACTCGAAAGAGCAGGGTGTAAGTACCCGTTTTTTGTGTGTAATAAGTGTTTTAAATGATGGAAAGACATGAATAAACACTTTAGTTTTATATATATGATGTTTTATATGATTTTTAAGGTTGATTTATTGTTATATATGACGTATTATATTCAATATCAGATCGAAAGAAAAAAGGAGGGACGTTCATCATCGACCTTACGGCAAGACAAGTAGAAATTTTAAACATTGTACAAAAGCATGCCCCGATTACTGGGGATCAGATTGCGGAAATGCTTAATCTCAGCAAGGCGACCATTCGGACCGACCTATCCAAATTGGGCATTCTGAATTACATAGATGCAAAGCCCAAGGTCGGATATTTTGTTGGTAAGCGGGGCACGCCAAACCGGGAGGAAAAATTCCGGCTGTTGCAAATGAAGGTCGGCGATCTTCATGGGGTTCCAGTCATCGTACGTGAAACAACCACGATTCAGGAAGCTGTAGTGGCTCTCTTTTTGGAAAATGTGAGCAATTTGATCGTCACCGATGAAGACGGAGATTTGGCAGGGGTGGCTTCCCGCAAGGATTTGCTCAAGGTAACGTTAGGCAATCCCAATGCAGCAACCATTCCTGTCAGCCTTGTGATGACCCGACAGGCGAATGTTGTCACCGTTTCCCCAGAGGATACAGTATTAGAGGCAGCGCGCAAAATTATTGCCCGTCAAATCGACAGCCTGCCTGTCGTCGTCCCTTCCGACTCCGACAAACCAGGGGAGCATTGGAAAGTCGTGGGACGCATTACAAAAACGAATATTATTAAAATGTTGCTCGATATGGTAGCAGAGGATTAATGGGAGGAATCGAATGGTTCAGGCGAGCAGTCATTTTATAGCGATCTGTTCAGACTCGATTGGCGAAACGGCAGAAGCTGTCGTACAGGCGACCATGCGCCAATTTGAGTTACCAGACACAGAGATCAAAAGATTTATGAACGTGAGGGATGAAGACGAGCTGAGCCGGGTGATGGAGGAAGTTGCCGAGCGTAAAGGCTTTGTAGCTTATACGCTGGTGCAGCCGGAATTGAGAGAGGCGATGAAAGAGGAGGCTGTCCGGCTGAATGTGCGGGCTGTGGACATTATGGGACCGATGATGCAGGCGTTTGCCGATACGTTCCATGACGATCCCAAAGAGAAGCCTGGTCTGCTACATCGACTGGACGACAACTATTTTCGCCGTGTAGAGGCCTTGGATTTTGCGGTTCAATACGATGATGGCAAAGATGTGAGCGCCATTCTTAAAGCGGATATTGTATTGCTGGGGGTATCCCGTATTTCCAAAACCCCTTTATCCATGTTTCTCGCGCATAAAGGTTATAAAACGGTCAACATACCGGTTGTACCAGAGCTGACACCGCCTGTTCAGTTGAAGGATGTTCAGCGTGGTCGAGTGTTCGGATTAACGATCGAGCCAGAGTTACTGTTAAAAATACGCAGTGAGCGACTAAAGGTTATGGGGCTTCCTAATAATGTGCAGTATGCTACAGCGACGAGGGTGGAAGAGGAAATAGCGTATGCGCAGTCTTTGTTTAAAGAGCTGAATTGTCCGGTTATTGATGTTACAGATAAGGCGATTGAAGAGACGGCAGGTTTGATTATCAGAATGTTATAGAGCCTAGTAGCTGGTCATATAACTAAAAATTAAAATCGTAGGATATAGGAGTTTAATAGATAAATAGAAAGATTGCAGTAAAACTGCCCTAAATAATTCATTTGCTTAAGGGTAACAATTATTTTTAGGAGAGGTGGAGGGATAGGTATGGAGAGTCAAATGGCTTTGGAATTCGTTCGGGTAACAGAGGCAGCGGCACTGCAATCAGCACAATGGACAGGGCGTGGAGATAAGAATAGCGCGGACGAGGCGGCTACGGTAGCCATCCGCACTCATTTTAATGCGGTATCCATGGACGGCACGGTCGTCATTGGCGAAGGCGAAATGGATGAGGCTCCCATGCTGTATATCGGAGAAAGAGTAGGCAATCGTAGAGGACCGGCTATGGACATCGCTGTCGATCCACTAGAGGGAACCGAAACAGTAGCAAATGGTTTGAATAACGCTCTGTCGGTCATTGCTGCTGCACCTCGTGGTAGTCTACTCCACGCTCCAGATATGTACATGCAAAAAATGGCCGTTGGCCCAGCATTGGCTGGAAAGCTGTCACTTGAGGACCCAATCCCAACTACATTGTCAAAAGCTGCACGAGTACTCGGTAAATCCTTGTCTGATCTTACCGTGTCCATTCTGGATCGTACACGGCACGCCGGGATCATCAAGCTTCTGCGGGAAAGCGGCGTTCGAATCAAATTGCTTGGCCATGGGGATGTGATGGGCGCGATTGAAACATGCCTGGATAGCGGTGTGGATTTGCATATCGGTTCTGGTGGCGCTCCTGAGGGTGTATTGGCCGCTGCAGCGCTGAAATGCATGGGCGGAGAAATTCAGGGTCGTCTGCTGCCTCATGGTGAAGAAGAGATTGAGCGTTGCAAACGTATGGGCATTACTGACCCCGGTGCGTTGCTTTCCATGGATGATATGGTCGGACGCCAAGGCGTGATGTTTGTGGCTACAGGTGTGACACCTGGAGAGTGGTTGCAGGGGGTTCGTTCTCTTCCCGGTCACAGAGCGGAAACTCATTCAGTCGTAATGCACTCGGAAACAAAAACGATTCGCTTCGTGCGGAGTATTCATCATACAGCTGATTCTTCCGGTACGCTTGCGGTAGCGGCATCCTCTTGAACATTAAAGTCATGGCTTCCTAAATCTGTCCCCACAGTAGGCAAAAGGTTCTTCTTAACCTTGCATCGTCCAGAGGTGAACTCAAAGTAGGAGTTGCGTATGCTGTAAACACAATACGGAGATTAAGTTTATCGTTTAACAAACGAGGAACGATAGTTCAATAAAACAGCGGTATCTAGGACTCGTCTAAAGATACCGCTGTTTTTCATATTTCGGGATCAATCTAACTGTCATAGAGCAGATGAAGTTATCAACTCTTTATTTTTGCCATAACTAATTGACAAAGCAAATCCTTATGTAAAATTAGAATAACACAGATTTAAGTAATACTTCCGCCTATTGGCATTATGAATTACTTTGGTGTTTATCTATAGTTGTCTATTAAAAGGAATTAATTGCAAGTAGAATTAATTTGGTATACGTGTTAAATTATTAGTCCAGCCGATAAAACAAGATCAAAGAATTTTAATAAGTTTGAACAAGCTGGAAATTTTCACATGTATACTTAATTGCTTTAAATTGATATATTGTTAATCCAGCCCGAAAATGATTATTAAAAATATGGGTTGGATGAATCGCCTGGAATTATTTACAGGTTGAACAAATTAGACGAAAATGTTATATTATTATTCTGGCTCAAATAAAGCCGCGTGAAAATTTGATCTTTGAAAACTGAACAACGAGTGAGTACGGATTTTGTTTACAAAATCCAACGCTGAGATTTTGGTACATGC